>JBKQID010000015.1:0-29848 GCA_052148475.1 Candidatus Sulfotelmatobacter sp.
CGCGTCAGCAGTCCCTTCTTCTCCAGGTTGGTGACGTGCTTGTGTACCGTGGCAAGAGAAGTCAACTCCAACCCCTTGCCTATCTCTTCAAACGACGGAGAATATCCGTGCTCCGCCACGAATCGCGAAATGAAGTCATACACTTCCCGTTGCCTGCGTGTGATGGCCATGCCGCCATTATTGGCGAACATAAGGCGAAAAAGCAAGTAGGAAGTAAAGTTCGGCCTGCATAACTTCCTCTCGTAGAGACGTAGCGGGCTACGTCTCTCTCGCCGCCACATATCCGTCAGACAACGCTGAAACTTTTGTCCCGCTCGACACTCCAATCTGGCAGCCCGCAAGTTTCGTACTTCACAGGGGAAAACAAAATGCAATCTTCCATTCGTCTGGCTCTGATTCTCTTTGCCGCGCTACTCGGCGGCACGGCCTGCAGTGCCAAGGCCAGCCCAAGTTCATCCAGCGCGCTACCCGCGCCCACCGAGGACGCTGCCCGCGCCACCGTGCCCGGCAAGCAGGCTGCCGTAGTTTCCGGCGGATGTTTCTGGGGCATCCAGGCAGTTTTCCAGCACGTGAAGGGCGTGATCAGCGCGACCTCCGGCTACTCCGGAGGCTCGGCCAAGACCGCCGAATACGAAATCGTCAGCACCGGCGAAACCGGGCACGCCGAGTCAGTGCAGATTGTCTACGATCCTTCGCAGATCACTTACGGCGAACTGCTGCGCGTTTTCTTCTCGGTGGCCCACGATCCGACGCAGCTCAATCGTCAGGGCCCCGACGAGGGCACGCAATATCGCTCGTCAATTTTTTATGCGAACGAAGAGCAGAAGCGCATTGCCGAGGCTTACATTGCGCAGCTCGACAAGGCCGGAGCATTTCCGCGTCCGATCGTGACCAAGGTCGTGCCCTTGCAGGCTTTCTACCCGGCTGAGGCCTATCACCAGAACTACGCCGCCTTGCATCCCAACCAGCCCTACATCTTGTTCAACGATGCTCCCAAGGTCGAGCACCTGCGCCAGGAATTTCCCGACCTTTACACCGGAAAGTAGACCAGAAGTTAGGACGACAGGGGATAAAAATGTTCGATTCCGATCTCAATCGCAAAACGGTCGATGAAGGTGGTACTAATCTGCGCCGCCGTGCATTCCTGACGAGTGCGGCGGCCGCTATCGGAGGCCTCGCGCTCTGGCAATGGAAAAGGCCTGCAGTGCTGCAAGCCGCGCCAGCCACGGCGTCTGAGCCCAAGGAAGTCACAGTTGTCCTATTTTCCGATTCCGGTCAGCGCCTGAAGCAAGTTCGCATTGCGAAAGTAGTCAAGACGGAAGAAGAATGGCGCAAGCAGCTTTCGGGCAATGCCTTTGACATTACGCGCCACGCCGACACCGAAATCGCCTTCTCCGGCACATACTGGAACCTGCACGACAAGGGCATTTACCGCTGCATCTGCTGCGACAACGCGCTCTTCGATTCGGCGACGAAGTTCGAATCGGGCACGGGATGGCCCAGCTTCTGGGCCCCGATCGCCGCCGAGAATGTGACCGAGATTCGCGACACAACCTTCGGCATGACCCGCACTGCCGTCGCCTGCACCGAATGCGATGCTCACCTCGGCCATGTTTTCGATGATGGACCTGAGCCCACTCATCTTCGCTACTGCATGAATTCCGCGTCGCTGCGATTCGTGAAGCAGGCGTAGTTAACCGGGCACAGTTAACCGGGCACACCTGAACCAGGCGTAGTTAACCAGGCGAGTTTAGGCCAACCACGCGGGGCGGTAGAATCGAGTCATGAATTCCAGCATGCCTGTTTTCCGCGAGCCTACCGCTGTCGAAAAGATATTCAACCGCGTTTACGGATTCCTCGTCGGCCTTGGCCTGGGCTTCTCCCACAGCTACTTGCTTGAAGTGCGCGGCCGGAAAACCGGCAAGCTCTACTCCACGCCAGTCGATCTGCTGGAATTGGACGGCAAAAGCTATCTGGTAGCTCCGCGCGGACGGACGCAATGGGTGCGCAACGCAGAGGCCGCGGGAGAGATTGCGCTGAAGAAGGGAAGCACGCTTCGGAGATTTCGCCTGCGTGCGATTTCCGACGCCGAGAAGCCTCCCATCCTGAAAGCCTACCTCGACAGCTTCAAGCGCGAAGTGCAGCGCTACTTTCCTTTGGCTGCGGGCTCGCCGGTCGAAGCGTTCGCAGAACTGGCCTCGAGCTACCCGGCGTTCGAACTTCTGCCATTGTGACGTTGGCGTGTTATTTGCGGTCTTATTTGCGATCAACGTCGGGCTGGCCGGCGCTCTTCAGCGTAACTTGGTCGTGCGAGAGCGCACCAGATTTGGGCACAGGCGGAGTCTGCGCCTGAGGATCGGGCTTGGGTTGCGCGGGCGGCTGCGCGACTACGTGGACGTCGACCGGATGAACGCTGCTGATTGGATTGATCATGTGCTGGTCTCCTGAGAGATAGGATCGGCAGGGCGGGCGAGACCTTTAGCGCATCGGGCGGGAGTCGGGAATCTTTGGTAACAGTTACCGGAAGCACCTTGAGAAAATCAATCTACCCCTTCTTTCGGAATTGGGCGGTACGATTCTTCAGCCTCCGGCTCCGGTGACAAAGTAGCTCTCGTCGGGTTTGATTTTGTCTTTTTCAGGGGCGACGCCGGCGGTTACGTCCTGCACGAATTCGCGGCGTCGTTCCGACGAGCCTTTGCGCTCGACGGCGCGCACGCGGCGTGTGGGCATGTTGCTGGGCTCGAGGCTTACGATGCGGCCGTCGCGTACTTGAATCTGCGAGCGGAACCAGTCGGTGCGAAACATGCGGCCCGCGGCATAGAACGTCATCGAGGCCGCGATCGGGCCTTCGAATTCATGTCCGGTGCAGGCCAGAATGCGGCGGCCCATTTCCTGCGTCCAGGTCAGTCCGCCGACCAGGGGATCGTTCAGGCGGCAGCGCTCGAAGGGCATGGCGTGGGAAATCTTGCGCAATTGCAGAAGCTGCAGCAGGACCGAGGTTTTCGCCAGGTTGGTGACGATGACCTTGGCCTCGGTTCCGGAGATGCGCTCCATTTTGATGTGCAGGTCGGGCGACCACTCGCGCTCGAATTCCTCGCGCGCGAGTTCCAGACTTCGGTCCGTGGCCTCAACGTAGCGCAGGGTGGCGCGGGCCAGAATGATGCTGAAGAAAGTGGTGACGATGGTCGCGATGACCGGGATGTAGCTCATCAGCGTGGTGAATGGAATGCGAAACGAGTTGGCCAGCGGCATGTGCATAGGCGCGCATTGCTCCTGCGGACTTGGTCTCGACTTCCGGGGATTGGCATGAGTCTAGCTAGGGATGGGCGGGGACTCCAGATACGCATGGTGCGGGGCGGGTAACGTGAGCAGGGCAGGGACTTTAGTAACGAACCAGAATGCTGGACGCTATCGAAATTGAGACCGAACATTGTCGCGGCGTAGCACGATGATCCACCAAATACTGATAGGGATCAGTATCAGAAGCAATGCGCCAAAAGCCAGAAAGGCAGCTACAAAGAGCAGACCGTGAGTGCTACGAGCAGCTGCCAGAAGAACGAACAACGCGAGAACGAGGATGCAGAGGGGCGCGGTCGCAAGGAAAATCGCGGCCTTTCTTGCCGCCTCGTGCACGCGAAGCAGGCCGATTGAGGTGATGATCCCCATCGAGCCGAAAGCGATTTGAATAACGAGGACGAACCACCACAGGAAGTCGCGGAGAGTCGGGCTCACGAAGATACGGTATATGCCCCAAGCCGGGATGGAGACGGAGCCGATGAGAAGAACCGTGGCGATCGCGATAATGGAGGTGGGTGCTCTCAAAGTTGCGACTAGCCTCTTCCCATGGCTTGCGGTCGATTATTCCAGCACGCTGTCGTCGAGCTTTTTCTTGCCCCAGTCGGCGGCGGCTTGTACGAAGGCCAGAACGATCGGGTGCGGTTTCTTCTCGCTGGACGAGAGTTGCGGCTGGAACAGAGTAGCCAGAAAAAACCGGTGAGTGGGTGATTCGATGGCGCGGATTTCGCCTTCGGCGCCGCGCGCGACCACGGGAAACCCGGCTTCCATAGCGGCCCACTCGAACTCGGGATTGATTTCGAAGTTACAGAAGAATTCTTCGGTCGCCGTCTCCTGGTTCTTGCCGTAGAACGACTGCAAGTACGAACCCGGCCGCAAGCGGATCTCCGGGACCGCGCCAGACAATTTAGGGGCGTTGCCCTTGCGGTCGGGCACGGCGCAGGCCACGGGATAGATCACGATGTTTTTGGAGCCGGAACTATTTTCGGCGCTGTCGGCGTCTTTGACCCCCAGAACATTACGCAGAAATTCGATGAAAGTGTACTGAAATCCCCCACAGGTGCCGAGGAAGGGCCAATCGCGGCGGCGGGCAAATTCGATGCCCTTGAGCATGCCATCGAAACTCTTGTAGGGACTGCCGGGCGAGGCCCACAGGCCGTCGAAACTCTCCAGCGTCTTCTCGGCTTCGGCGGCGGTGAGCGACGGCGTGGGGATCCACGCGGATTCAACCTGGAGATTGAGCTTGCGGGCGGCGTGCTGCAGCGCGTCGTTGGTGGCGTGGTGTGAGCGGAAATCGGCATTGAAGTCGCCCAGGATTCCGATGCGGACGGCGTCGCTCACGGCTTGATTGTACTAGAGGGCAAGCGGTGGGCCGGCAGGAGTGGTTGGCCGCGGGGTTTAGCAGGTTGGTGCGTAGGGTCTGGTTCAGAACAGATCCGGGATCAGCACAGATTTGGGTTCAGAACAGATTCTTAATGCCAAGAAAGAAATAAAGGCTGAGCAGGGCGAGCGCCGGGCCGCCCCAGATCATGAGCGCGCATTTCCAGCCCAGCGAGCGGGCGACTTCCTGCTGGCTGCGCCACGAGATCAGGAAAGTTTTGTTGTTGGTCCCCTTCATCAGTACCACCGGCGGATGGGGGTCGAAGCCATTCAGCTGTATCGACGAACTAACATTCGAAGGGGAGCCGCAACCATTGTCGATGGACCGATCGCTTGCGGAGTCAGCGAGAACCTGCACTCCAGCGGACGTTGTCACGACGCTAGGGGAAACTCCAGCCGCGGCCCAGGCCTGTGGACTTCCGATGCCCGCCTTCAGCAGGGCGGCCGCGACCTTTTGTTGCTGCGTCATGTCCGAGACCTTCCCGGGTCCGGGCTCGGGGGAAAGGCGGATCACCTGAACGCGAGTGTTACCCAATGGGCCGGCGTGGAAATCTCCTGCGCCACTGCCCCAGGAAAACGAAGAATTGAATGACAGGGAGAGTCCATCGGAAGAGAACGAGTTGGCAGGCTCTGCATCCTGGATCGGCTGCGGGCCGACTTCGAGCCCCGGGTTTTCACCCAGCGTGCCCAGAATAAATAACGAGTTCTTAGGCTTGATGCAGCGCTCTTCTACCTTGATTTTGTTGCTGGTGGCAACGCCGTGGCGTGCCAGAAAACTATGTACGTTGGCTGGCGCAGGCTGATTCGTGGTAAAGAAAGAATCGCAGAATTCCTGTTCGAAGTCACAATGGAGATCGAGATCGGCGCCACGCGGGTCGACCAGCAGGCGTCCGGTGTTGTCGTCGACGAAGAAAGGCACGTGCATGGCTTCGCCGGCGACCTTGACCCACTGTTTATTCTTGCCGCTCTGTTTCCATTCCCAGGCCACGGTGCGGTAGTAGAAACATTGCCGAGCCGTAATCGGCGCGACCATGGTGTAAGGGCCGACGGCTTGTCCACTGACTTCGACCATTCCCATGGCAGCGCTGCGAATCTTCGAGAACGGAGTGTCGAGGATCAGGCGTCGGCGTTGCAGCAGGCGGAATCCGTAAACGAAAAGGCCGATGCCGGCGCAGAAGCCGGCCACGCACCAGAGCAGAAGTCCGCTCGGGTCCGGCGAGCGACGGATCAAAGAAAGTATCAATGTAGAGAGGATCACCGGTGGAGTCCACGGGCAGGCTGGCACACGCCTTCCCAGTGTTCAGGCTACCGAATTGACGAGGGCTGGAGCAGCAGGAAACGGATGGGCGCGCTTACGTTGGTAATTGCAGATGGCGCCTTGAGAGCGGGAACAGGAAACTGGGAACTGAGAACTGAGAACTGAGAACTGCCTTACCCTACCCGCCTGCCTTCAACTCCGTCAGCACCTGCTTGGCGATTTCCTTCAGCGTTTCGAAGACGCCTACGCCCTGAAAGGCGACCGCTTCGACGATGGCTTCATTTTTCTTGCGCAGTTCGGTGGCCAGCAGATCGACAGGAAGAATATTGGGCAGGTCGCGCTTGTTCAACTGCAGCACGTAGGGAATCTTATTGAAATCGTAGCCATGCTCTTTCAGGTTCGACATCAGGTTGTCGAGCGCTTCGACGTTGGCATCCATGCGCTGTTCCTGGGAGTCGGCGACGAACACGATGCCGTCGACGCCGCGCAGAATCAGCTTGCGGCTGGCATCGTAAAACACCTGGCCGGGGACGGTGTAGAGATGAATGCGAGTCTTGAAGCCGCGCACCGAACCAAGATCAAGCGGCAGAAAGTCGAAGAACAACGTACGCTCGGTTTCAGTGGCCAGCGAGATCATCTTGCCCTTCTGCTGGTCCGCAGTTTTCTGGTAGATCACCTGCAAGTTCGTGGTCTTGCCGCCGAGTCCGGCGCCGTAGTACACGATCTTACAATTGATCTCACGGGCTGCGAAGTTGATGAAACTCAAGGCTTTCCTCAAATGCGGGCATACCCTTGCGGGCAGCCGCGCACACTTTTGTCCTTATGGAGGCTCGCGGTCTTTATATCATACGGAAGGTGCCCGACGCAGGTTACTCACGTGACCCCCCGCCTACCGGAAGGTGCCACGTGGCGAGTTTGTGCGGTTGCAAGACGCGCTAACGGGTCGTCGGAACCGCGAAATACCCATCTTTTGCGGCGACCTTTAGCCCCTTCTTGTCCACCAACACTTCGATGCTGCGGTAGGCCGAATTGCCGGTTGTGGCTTGGGCGTTATATCCCAATGTGTATTGATTCCGGGCCTCGGAGGTGATTTCCGCATAGGCGTCTTCGATGGCGTTGCGGGAGAGTTCGGGAAGTGGCTCGGCGCCGCAAGTCGCCTTCACGTATTTCGCAAGGAGATTGTCGCGGCCCTGATCCGGCAGATGGAACCTTTCAATCTGCTTGAAAACGGGCAAAGCGCCGCTGTCGACGATGACAGCTCTCAGCTGGATGTCGCGGGTCTGCAGCAGGTGCAGCACGCCCTTGTAACTGGCCTGGCTGCCCATTTCCCGGCCATCGCTGATGACGAAGATCACTTTCCGACGGGTTCTTTCGCGCTTGCTCAAATCAAGCGCCGCGCGCAGGATGGCGTCGTTCAAAACGTGGGATTCCCGGGGCGGCGTGTTGACTGGCGCGATGATCGGTCCCCCGGCGGGCGCTCCATTCACCGTGGGGCCTTGTGGCCCCAGCGGGCCACCCAGCACGGGCGGACCGTTGGCGTGCCCGCGAACCTCTTTCAGGTCTTTCAGCGCGGCCGTCAGTCTTTCGGGCCGGGTGATGAAATCCGTCACCTGACTGACTGTGCTGCTGTAGGTGTAGAGCGCAACTTCATCGTAGGGACTGAAGGCGCCGGCCAGGGCAGAATAAGTTTCGTTGACCTTCTGCAAGGCCACGTCAGCCATGCCGGTGTCGATCACAATCGCCACAGAGAGCTCAAAGGGATCGCTGGTGAAGTAACTCAGGGTCTGCTTCTTGCCGTTTTCCAGCACAGTGAAATCTTTGGGGAGCAGGCCATCCACGCGGCGCCCGTCGGGGGTTTTCACCATCACGGGAATCTGGACCGAGTTGACTATGCTCGTGATCTTGTAGAGGTCTTCAGCGGGGTTGATCTGATTTCTCGGCGCCTTGCCCGGCGGCAGCGTTTCAATCGGCGGCATCGGCGGCGGAGAGGTCTGTTCCTGACCCTGCTTGGTTTGATCTTGCTTGTTCTGGTCGGCTGGTTGCGGGGCATCGCCGGGGAATGGAATCGGCTGGTTCGGACGCGCGCCGGGCTGCGGCGCCGGCAAGGCCGTCTTGGGAGGCGGTTGGACGGTCGAAGGAGCGTCAGGGATATCCTGCGTTTGGGAGGTGGCGGGCGGCGGGGTCTGCGGCTGGCTGCCGCTGGACTGCGCTTGCAGTGCCCTGGGCAGCTGAGCCGCAACCATCGCCAGAGCCATCAGCGTGTTCCCCAACGGCCTCAGCCAAGTGTTATTTGTTTTCACCGGCGCCATCGTTCTCCTCGTCGTCCCAGCGGTACTCGTCCCGCCAAAGCCACTTTCTCTCTGTAAGATGCCCAACTCGCCCCATTTGGTGCATCTAACGCCACAGGATTAGACTACCAAAGAATCCTGAGAGAGTCCCGAATGCCTAAGCTTCCTGTTTTTCAGCGGCGAATCCTGGCCGCAGTGGTCCTGGCTGCGGTGTGCATGGCCGCGCCATTCGCCATGGCGCAGCAGCCGGCCAGCCAGCAGTCGAGTCCGCAGCCGCCTGCCCAGCCAGCGGCGCCAGGCCAGCAGCCCGCCGCCCCGGGCCAAAAACCTGGAGACCAGAAACCTGGAGATCAGAAATCTCAAGATCAGACGGCCGACGACTCACAGCAGCCCACCGAAACTTTGAAGGTAAACGTCAGCGTCGTATCGCTTTTCTTCAATGTCAAAGACAAGCACGGCGCGCTCATCCCCAACCTCACGAAAGATGATTTTGAAATCTCTGAGGACGGCAAGCAGCAAACGGTGAAATATTTCACTCCGGAGACGAACCTGCCACTTACGCTCGGAATCCTGATCGACTCCAGCGGCAGTCAGCTGCGAGTTCTCGACATGGAGAAGGAAGTCGGCGGGGCGTTTCTAAAGCAGATCTTGACCGACAAAGATGAGGCCTTCGTCATCGACTTCAATATCGACGCCAGCCTGCTGCAGGACTTCACCCGCGACGTGCACCGCCTGCAGAAAGCGCTCAACTCGGTGAAGATCAATTCCGGGGTCACCATGCCGACGCTGCCCGGCGCCGGTGGTGGCCCGGTCCCGACGGCGCAATCACCGGGCACCGTGCTATTCGATGCGGTTTATCTTTCTGCCCATGACATGCTGGCCAAAGAGGTTGGGCGCAAGGCGATGATCCTGCTCACCGACGGCGAAGATGAAGGCAGCCGGTTGAAGATCAAAGATGCGATTGAGGCCGCGCAGAAAGCGGACGCCATCGTCTACGTCCTGCTCTGCGCCGATCGCGGGTTCTACGGCGGAATGGGCTACTCCGGCGAGTACGACATGCACAAACTCACCGAGCAAACCGGAGGGCGGGTCATCAACGTGGGCAACAAGTTTGACAAGCTTCGTGACGCCTTCGACCAGATCGCGGCCGAGCTGCGCAGCCAGTACAACATCGGCTTTACCTCGACCAATACGAAGCTCGACGGAACCTACCGCAAGATCGAGATCAAGAACAAACAGGGTTATAAGATTCAGGCCCGGGCCGGGTATTACGCCGGACGTAAAGAAGATTAGCTCTGATGTGAAGCAGGCGGAGTGCCCGGTAGTGGTTCAGTTTTGAAGATAATGATCCGTATCAGGGCATCGCTTTCAGCGATGCCGCTAAACCGCGTGCGAGTGTCGCGGCTTTAGCCGCTGCAGGTTTGAGTTGACAGCGGCTAAAGCCTGCCGAGAACTGTATAGCGGTGCGGCATGCCTGAAAGGCATGCCCTGATACGAACCTTCTTCTCAAACTGCACCGCTACCGAGTGCCCGCTCCACACAAGCGCAGACGCATAAACTGATACACTCCCCTGCGGAGGTTTCCAATGCCCCGATTCTCCCGGCGTTCATTTCTGCACCTGTCGGCTGCCGCGTCTGCCGCCGCTGTTTTCCACGGGATGACCGAACCCATGCTGGCCGCTGCTGCTCGGCATCGGCTGCCGCACGCGAAGGATGCGATTCTGATCGATGCGAACGAGAATCCACTGGGTCCCTGCCAGGCTGCGCGCGATGCCGTCGCCGCCATCATCCCGCAGGGCGGCCGCTATTCCGACAATTTGACCGACGACCTGGTCAGCACATTCGCGAAGCAGGAAGGCCTGAATCCTGACTGGGTTTACTGCACGGCCGGCTCCACGCCGCCTCTGATGCTGAGCGTGCTGGCGTTCACTTCGCCGCAAAGGAGTTATGTAACGCCTGACCCGTGTTTCGAGACGGGCATGATGATGGCCTCGATTGCGGGGGCGCGCGTGGTTAAAGTTCCGCTCACCAAAACCTATGCGCATGACGTGAAGGCGATGCTGGCGGCCGCTCCCGACGCCGGTGTCTTCTACATCTGCAATCCCAACAACCCCACCGGCACGGTCACGCCGCATGCCGACGTCGAATATCTGGTGGCCAACAAGCCGAAGGACTCGATTGTTCTGGTCGACGAGGCTTACATCCATTTGACCGAAGCGACGACCTCGGCTTTCGATCTGGTCAAGGCTGGCAAAGACGTCATCGTGCTGCGCACTTTCTCAAAAGTTTATGGGCTGGCCGGCTTGCGCTGCGGATTGGTGATTGCGCGCCCCGAGTTGCTCGAAAAGGTGGTCGCTCGCGGGCAGAACTTTATGCCCGTCACCGCGGTCGTGGCGGCGGCTGCCAGTTTGAACGACCCGGCTGTGGTGGCGGAACGGCGGCGCATCAATGCCACCATTCGTCAGCAAACGTTTCACTGGCTCGATCGCAACGGCTACTCTTACATTCCTTCCGAAGCGAACCATTTTATGCTCGACACCAAACGACCGGGGAAGGACGTGAGAGACGCCATGGCGAAGGAAAACGTGATGATTGGTCGAGTCTGGCCCATCATGCCGACGTATGTTCGCATCACCGTCGGCACCCAGGAAGAGATGGACCGGTTCCAGGCCGCGTTTCAGAAGGTGATGAAAAGCTGACTGGGCTACTGACTCGCGGACGAACCTAACATCTCCGGCGGATCAAAGTAGGATTGATGCCAGAGAGCGGAGTCTGACAACGTGCCCGCTTTCCACTGCTGCAGTGTGGCGAGAGTAGTGGCGATCATGCCGCCGTCTGCGGAATCGAAAATCAGTACGACGCCCGCCAGGCCGTTCGCGTTCTTTTGCAACTCCGGGTAGCTTTTGTCGAGCAAGGATTTCGCGAATTCCAGTTTCAGTTTCGCATCCCCGCTCGCCGCCGACTCATCGGTCTTCTGCACCGAAATAATCTTTACGTTCTTGTTGCGAAGCGGTTCCCAGTCGCCGGGGAACGGGGCCGTTTCTTCGCGGCTGACGCGGAACAACTCGTCGGCGGTCGGCGCTGGAGCGGCGCCGGCTGGCGTACCGACTTCAGGGATGCCGTTGGGCATTTCCAGGCTGGTGCGCCAGATCCATCCCCGGGACAAACCGGAAATCTTCACATGCACCCAGTCGGCGTTGTAGTCGAGCATCTCGAACTCATCGTGGGCGCTGGCCAAGAACAGCGTTTTCGCCGTCAAGCTTGCAGAGGCCACCACGGGCGTACCTGACTTCTTCACGGCCACCAGGTTCTTGGGACGGGTCTGGTTCTTGAGAATTTCTTCCAGGCTGTCCGCCTCTGCCTTCAACTCTCGATCGTTCACATCTGGCGGCAGAGTGTGCGCGGTTTCGGTCGCACCAGATCGCTCGGCTGCGAGACCGTGCGCCAGAGACGAAGAAAATGTTCCGCCCGTCTCCGGCAGTCGCGGCGTCGGTGCGGACGGCGTGGAGTCAGCGGGCTGGACGGCTGCGATTGTCTGAGCTGGAGGAGCCGGTCGCGCGGATGTTGATGCAGCCGGCGCCGGGAGTGCAGGAGACGGAGACAAGGGAGACACTGAAACAGGTGGAAGTTGCGGAGCCCCCTGTGGAATCGCGTTATTTGCTGCCGGCACCGGCGTCGCTGCCGTTCGTCTTGCGAGTTCCGCCGCCACTTCGTCGAGCAGATCCACTTCCAGACGGCCGTTCGAATTCAGCAGCTGATATCCCGAGCGGGAAGGAATCGGATCGGAATACCACGCCGTCACCTTGGTGCTCACATGAACTACGGATCCTCCCGAAGCCGTAGGCGTTACCTGCACGGTGGACTGGAAATAACCGCGCTGGTAGCGATCGAGAGGGCGATCGCCGGCGAGCGCGAAACCGTCCAACACGGGCAGCCGTCCCGCGATCGAAGCCTGCATCTCCTTCAAAACCTTTTCAACGGTGGCCTTCGACTCGACGAAGGTGCGCTCGTAGCCGCTGCCCTGGGCGCTGCCGCTCCTTGCGAGCAACGCCAGGAACATCATTCCCAAGAGCGCCTGTAGCACTGCCCGGCGCGCCGCGGGTCGCCGCTTCCGGCTCATGGCAGTGGCTCCAATTCGTCGCGGTAGATCCAGCCATGCTGCCCCTCGCGCGTTTCCACGCCATACCAGTAGGGGGTCGAAATCAGGATCAGAACTTCCGTGCCCGTGGTCAGCGGGCTCAGAGTGCTCGCGGTGTGGAAGGGCGCAGACTTGAGCGGAGCGCCGGGCGCTTTCACCAGCCGTTCCACCTGGCGGCGCAAATCCTGAACATGCTGCTCCAAGGTTTGGACCGGGGAAGTTTGGCCCGAGGGTAGTTGCGCGGGCTTTTCCGGAGCGGAACCGCTGTTGCTCGGGAAGGTTGTGTTCGCAGCCACGGCGGAATCGGCCACAGGTGCAGGCGTTGGCGCCTGGCTGCTGCTGACCTCCGGGGATTGTTTTTTCAGCCGGTGTTGCTGATTCTCTTGTTCCGCCTCCTCCGTCTGCTGCTTCATCACGTCGAGGGCGTCGAGGTGGTCGTGGATGTCTTTGTACTCGCTGCTTTCCACCGAACCGTTGGAAGCGTGGGCGATTTTGCGAAAGTCCTCGACGAAAACAGCGTCGATACGCAGCACCGTGTTCTTGTCGCCTTGAGGTTGAAGCACGTAGCGTACGGCCAGCGTGCCCACGTCGCCGCTGTCTTTGAAGTTGCGGGGATCGAGCGCCTGCAGCCGCACTTTGTAGAAAACCTTACCGCCCTCGGTCCAGTGTGGGAACACGCGCGTCGAATCGGCGGCCTTGGCGCCTTCGATGTACTGGTCTTTGTTGTATTCCTTGGTGCCGCGAATGATCCCGTTCTGGGCGACGTCTTGCACGACCTGCTCGACCACGGGCTCAGGATAAGGGACATTGACAATCAGCCCCTGGCCGTAAGGAAGCTTGTCTTTCTCGCGAGGCTCGCGGGCCTGAAGCGACGGCACGGCAGCGGCCAACAAGAACAATGCCGCCGCCGCCACGAATTGTTGGGATTGGCATACCGGCCGGAACCTAGGCTTCTGTTTCGCTTTCCCCATGACCAGCGTATCGGCGACGAATTTCTCCATGATACGACCCAACAAAGATACGACCCAACAAGGACACGACCCACAACGGGACTCCGCTGGCGGAAACGGACCTCGATATGCTTCTTCAGCCCGGCGACCTAACTCGCGCACAGCGCGAACAGCGCTCTTAACTCTTAATCGAGGGGTGGGAAGCTGTCAACCTCAAGGCTGATTCGCATCAAGTACAGGGCCATATCATGGCCGACGGTCACGTTCTGCCTCGTGACATTGTCAAGAATTTGCAAAAAAATACAAAATTCCGCTTGCACTTCGGCAATGGATCGTTGTAGGGTCTTGTGGGCACGGCACGGTACGGTGGTATGACCATGGGGAACGAAGTTAGGCACGGGTTCAAATCGGAGCAGGAAGGGGTTCGCTGCGTTTCGATTCCTTTGTCTGATTCTCATTTGCGCTTTTCGTCGCGGAAGTCAGCCTTGTTGCATTGTTGAAGAAATAACAATCAGGTTTCGGGAGTCCGTCATGTCCACGTTGACGCGGTCTCGTCATGTGCGGTTTCGTTTTGCAACGTCCTTCACGGCCGCTGCACTGGTTCTGGTCGCACTGGTTCTGAGCGCCAGCCAGTCAGCAAATGCCCTTCCCGCCTTCGCCCGGAAGTATGGCTTGCGCTGTTCCGCCTGCCATGAATCCTGGCCAATGCTGAATTACTTCGGCCAGAAATTCAAAGACAACGGCTACCAGCTGATGAACGACCGGGATGCCCCGATCTGGCAGAATCCCGGCTATTGGCCGGTGACGTTCCGCATTACGCCGATCTGGCACCGGGTGAGCACCGGCAAGGTAGAGGTGGACACCTATGCGGGCGGCGCCCCCACAGGAAATTCCGCGGTCCAGCGGGTCACCAGTTCGGGCTTTGACCTGAGCGGACTCGACTTCCACACCGGCGGCACGCTGGAGAAGAACTTCTCCTTCTATGTGCTGCCCTCGTCCGACGCCACCGCCTCGTTCCACTTCGAGACGGTGATGGCGCGCCTGGACAATCTATTCGGCAGCCCCTGGCTCAACATTAAGCTGGGCAAGTTCGAACTCGATAACCTGTTGTCAGAAAAGCGCATCCTGACCCTCACCGGGAACGGGGGCATCTACCAGCTCTATCACTTCCGGCCGCAGGGCGACGGCAACATCTTCGGCCAGATGGGAGATAACCAGCTGGGTGTCGAGGTGATGGGCCATTCGAACGACGACCGCACTCGCTACTCCGCAGCCATACTGAGTTCCACGGACGGAAACGTCGGATTGCAGTATGGCAATGCCTATACGGGATTCTTCACCTTCAGCCAGGCTTTCGATACAGGGAGGCTCGGGGTGGATCGCATCGGTGGGTACGCCATGGTTGGCGAAGCTCCAACCTATTACCTGACCCAGGGAGGTACTCCGCTCGGGGGCTCAGGGTTGAGCAATCAGTCCTTTAGCCGCGAAGGCTTTTTCGGGCAGTTCTACTTTGGCCAGCACTTCGACCTGCAGGTCGTCACCCAGCACGGGTCAGACAACGCATGGTTCGGTCAAGGCTATGGAGACCTGATCGGCGGCACGGTCCCGGGTAACAACGTGCCGGGAACTACCCTGCCGGCAGGCGCGCAAGCGCCCAGCTGGAACGGCGTCCTGTTCGAACCCCACTACGTGTACAGCCCGCAGCTGATCTTTATCGGGCGGTTTGAGACCATCCGCATGTCGCAGCAGGCCAATGGGCCGGGGTGCGCGGCCCTCTCCGGATGCTTCTCGTCCAGTTCTGGCACGTTTACGGCCGGACAGTCGGCTTCGAACTTCGGCAACATTTCGACCTACACCATCGGCTATCGCTATAACCCGTTCATGACGAGCCGGGCGGGCTTTGCCTGGCACAACGAATACAACTGGATGCACCAGGATGGCACCGGTCCGACGCTCGGTCTGGGGACGGCCAACATCAACACCAGCGAGCTCTTAATCGGATTTGACTTCGACTTCTAGAAGGGGATTGAACATGCGGACAAGATTGCAGACATGGTCGCTTCTGGTGGGCGCGACTGCGGTTTTGGCGCTCCCGATGACTTCCTGGGCGCAACTGACTCCGGTCGACTTTGAGAAGCGCATAGGCATGGAAAGCCACATCGGAAACGTCACCGGTCATGCCAAAGACGGCCAGGCCGACTACCGCCGATATTGCGTCGGTTGTCATGGGGAATTGGGCGACGGCAACGGCGAAAACGCCCCTTACATGCAGCCCCCCATTTACCAACAGCCACGCGACTTCCAATTGGGCGTCTTCAAGTGCCGCTCCACTCCGACCGGAACCTTGCCCGCCGACCAGGATCTTTACGACGCCATCACTCGCGGCTTTGACCGCTCCAACATGCCGCAATGGAACACCTTTACCAAACAGCAGCGCGCCGACCTGGTGGCGTGGGTCAAGCACTTCTCGCCGCGCTGGGTGGGCGAAAAGCCTGGGACTCCTATCACCATTCCGCCTGAGCCGGAAGTCACCGCCGAACGCATCAAGGCAGGGCGCGACGTCTTTGCCCGGGTGCAGTGCTGGAAGTGTCACGGCGTTCTCGGCCAGGCCAATGGACCGTCCGCGGCAACCCTGCAGGATGATCTGGGGCGGCCGATCGCGGCCTTCAACTTTACCGAGGGATCCCGGCCGAAATGCGGCGACACGGATCGCGATATCTACAGAATCTTCATGACCGGCCTGGATGGCACTCCCATGCCTTCCTTTGCCGACAACATTAAACCCGACGAGGCCTGGGACTTGGTGTTCTACCTGCGGACGCTGATGCGCCAGAACAGCAAGGAAAAAGAGATGGCGAAACAGCTTGGACTGAAGCCGGTCGATCCGAATGCCCCGGCAGGACAACAGTGAGTCCGCGTTGCCATTGACAACGCAAGGTGTATATTCGTAGCCGCTTGAAGGCGTACATTCGCGTGCATTAATTGGAGGCTTTTATGGAGAATCGCTACAGATTTTTTGCGGCGCTATCGGCGATCGTGCTGGTTAGCTGTGGAGCGCTGATTTTGAGTCGGAGCGTTGTCAACGCCGCCGGGGAAGGCAAAATCACAGGGACGGTAAAACTCGACGGTGTTGCTCCGCACATGAAGGGCATCGACATGTCGAAAGACCCCTACTGCGATAAAGCCCATGCCAGCAATCCCGGCCACCTCGAAGAAGTGGTCGTTGGCGCTAATGGAGGATTACAGAATGTTGTTCTGTACCTCGCAGACTGGAGCGGCCCGGCTACGACCTCGACCGCGATCCCGGTTTTCGACCAGAAAAACTGCATGTATACGCCGCACGTGCTGGCGATGGACGTGGGCCAGACCTTTAAGGTCACAAGCAGCGATCAGACCACCCATAACATTCACCCGCTGCCCAATCCGATGACGGGCAACATTCCCTGGAACCAGTCGCAGCCGCCCGGAGCCGCTCCGGTCGAGAAGAGCTGGAAGGCGCCGGAAGTGATCCCGGTAAAGTGCAACATCCATCCTTGGATGAACGGCTGGTATGTGGTGGTGAAGGGACCGTATGCCACCACGGATGAAAACGGGAACTACACCATCAACGACGTGCCGCCGGGCAACTACACGGTGACGGCATGGCAGGAAAAGTACGGCACGCAAACGGCAAAGGTGACAGTGGCCGCGGGCAAGCCGGGAACCGCCGATTTTAAGTTTGCAGCGAAGTAAGAAAGTTGGATCGGTCTCGGGGCCGCGGGGAAATCCTGCGGCCCCGAAATCTTGAAACAAAGCGGGCAACGCTGGGGGCGAACATTATGGCGAAATTCTTTGCGGTCACCATTCTGGTCATCGCGATCGTTTCCGCGATTCCAATTCTGCGGCACACCTGGTGGATGGCAGAAGACATCTCGACTCACGGCGCGCTGATCGACGAACAGATGTCAGAAACCATGGCGGAGGCGGGAATCTCGTTTCTGGCTTCGCAGTTTGTCCTGGCATTTTTTATCTGGAAGTTTTCCAATCCCAAGCCCGGCGATAAGATCAAGAATTTTCCCGGGGGCGCCAAGGCCATGGTGTGGGCCGCTTTTCTGCTAGTGGGGACGGAGGCTCTGGCCCTGGGCGTGTTCGGCGTTAAAGCCTGGGCCAACGTTTATCTGACTCCGCCTGCGGCGGACGCCTTGCCGATTCAAGTGCAGGCGGGGCAGTTTGCCTTCTATTTCCGCTATCCCGGACCGGACGGAAAGTTCGGCCCCATTCATCCCGACCTTATCAGCGAAGCCACCCAGAACTTCTACGGCTTGGACCAAGATCACGACGCGGCGTCGAAGGACGACATCGTGACCGCGCAGATGGCCGTCCCGGTGAATCGCGAGGTCCATTTGTTCATGCACACGAAGGATGTAGGGCATTCATTCTTCGTTCCAGAGTTGCGGGTGCAGCAGGATTTCGTTCCCGGACTGGACGTTTCTGTGCATTTCACCGCGACCAAGGTCGGCAGGTACGAGATCGTCTGTACGCAGCTCTGCGGCCTCGGCCACTACAACATGAAGGCCTACCTTTCCGTGCTTTCGCAGCAGGACTTTGATGATTGGCTGAAGAAGCAGGCGGCTTTGCAGTAAGGAAATAGGTTGCGCACTCGGTAGGCAGCAAGATCTCCTGAGGTGATCTGATCCATGCACGATATGGCAAAGCACGACGCCGTTGCACATCATGCGCCGACGAGCTTCATCGGAAAGCACGTTTTCAGTCTCGACCACAAGGTCATCGGGAAACAGTATTACGGACTGGCCCTGCTGGCCGCGCTCGTGGGCATGGTTCTCTCCTGGTTCATGCGCGTCCACCTGGGGTGGACCAACGCCGCCATTCCCGGCTTGCATTTACTCACCAAGAACGGGGCTCCCGGGGACGTAATGACGCCGGAGTTCTACCTGCAATTGATGACCATGCACGCCACGATCATGGTCTTTTTTGTGCTCACCACGGCGCCGTTCGCAGCCTTCGGCAACTATTTCCTGCCCATCCAGGTGGGCGCCGAAGACATGCCGTTTCCGCATTTCAACATGATGTCGTTCTGGGTGACGTTCGTGGGCTTCCTGGTGCTGGTGTCTTCGTTCTTCGCAGGCACCGGACCGACTCTTGGCGGCTGGACACAGTACGCTCCGCTCAGCGCATTGGGCGAGGTTGGCGGTCCGGGCGAAGGCACCGGCGTGGTTCTGTGGGCGCTTTCCATTGCTATCTTCTGCGTCGGCCAGTTGCTGGGCTCGTTGAACTTCATCACCACCACGCTCGATATGCGGACCCGGGGCATGAGCCTGTGGCGGCTGCCGCTGAGTGCCTGGGGATGGTTCATTACTTCCTGCATGGGCCTGACCGCGTTCGCCGTGTTGATGCCCGCCTGCATCCTCCTCATCCTGGACCACGTTGCGGGCACCAGCTTTTTCGTAACCAGCAATATTGTGATTAACGACCAGATGCAGCCGCACTCCGGCGGATCGACGCTGCTCTGGCAGCACCTTTTCTGGTTCTTCGGACATCCCGAGGTGTACATCGCGATCATTCCGGGCATGGGAATCGTTTCGCATGTGCTGATGGCCAACATGCGCAAGCCGATGCTCAGCCACCGCGTGCTGGTGTACTCCATGGGCGGTTTGGCCGTGCTCAGCTATATGGTCTATGGGCATCACATGTTCGTCAGCGGGATGAATCCGGTTTCGTCGCTGGCGTTCTCGTTCCCCACGCTGGTGATCACCATCCCTTCGACGATTGTGGTGCTGATCTGGCTGGGCAGTCTATACGGGGCGAAGTTGCGCATCAATTCCGCATCGCTTTTCGGCCTGGGGTTTATTTCGATGTTCATCGCCGGCGGCGTGAGCGGTTTCTTCCTGGCGCAGCCTTCGATCGACATCATGCTGCATGCGACTTATTTCGTGGTCGGACACTTCCACCTGGTCATGGGCGTCGCGGCCATGTTCGGGATTTTTGCCGGAACCTATTTCTGGTTCCCCAAGATGTATGGCCGCATGATGAACGAAACCTTGGGCAAGGCTCACTTCTGGCTCAGCTTCGTCGGCGCCTACGCCATCTTCATGCCGTTCCACTATTTGGGGCTGGCCGGCAACGTGCGCCGCTACCAGGCGTTTTCGCCCGATTACATGCAGCCGTTCATTCCGCTGCATAAGTTTATTACGGTGGCCGCGCTGATCACCGGCGCCGCGCAACTGATCTTCGTTTACAACCTGATTTACAGCCGCTTCAAGGGCGAGCCCGCCACAGATAACCCGTGGCAGGCGACGTCGCTGGAATGGAGCACGCCGACCACGCCGCCGCCGCACAACAATTTTGGCGACAAGCTGCCTGAGGTCTTCCACGATCCCTACCAGTATGGCGTGGAAAGCTCGGTGGGCGACTACGTAATGCAAGCTTCTCCGGAGAAAGTAAAGACGGAACACGACGAGGCCTAACGCAGAAGATTTCGGGATTGAGGTCTGTAGTCTTTATGGCGACAACCGCACACGCAATGAAGATGAAGAATTATTCACCGCCGCCGGCTTCGACCGGGATTTGGGTCGTGGTCGCGTCCATTACGATGACCTTCGCGGCGTTTACCAGCGCCCTGATCGTTCGCCAGGGAGGCGCGACGGACTGGCACCATCTCACGCTGCCTCGAATTCTCTATCTGAACACGCTGGTCCTATTCGCCAGCAGCTTCGCTCTGGAGGTGGCGCGCCGGCAGGTAGGCGCCTTCATGGTTGCACAAAGATCGCAAGGGCCGAGAACTCAGGCCGAAAAGCCGACTCTCTGGCTCTACGTTTCTCTGTCCCTCGGCTTGCTCTTTGTGGCTGGACAGTACGTGGCCTGGCTGCAGTTGCGCGCCCAGGGCCTTTTTCTGAACACCAATCCCAACAGCTCGTTTTTCTATGTGCTGACTGCGATCCACGCGCTTCATGTGCTGGGTGGCCTGGGCGGGTTGGTACGAGTGATTTCCCGGCTGAACCGCTCGATTCTGCGGAAAAGCACGCTCGACGCCACCGCCTATTACTGGCATTTTATGGACGCGCTCTGGGTGTATCTGCTGTTGCTGCTGTGGATGAAGCTCTAGCACTCGGTCAAGCTCTAGCACTCGCACAGGATTCGATAGGAGGCCTCGTGAGCCAAGCGGACGTGACGATGGGATCACACTCAGCTCTGATGGAACAGCCGACATTTTCGGTTCCGGCGAAGAAGATGGCCATGTGGCTGTTCATCATCGCCGACTCGGCGACCTTTGCCGGTTGCCTGGTCGCCTACGGATTCATCCGCAACGGTACTCCCAACTGGCCGAGGCCGTTCCACAGCATCACCAATGTGGCGCTGATGACCTTCATCCTGCTGACCAGCAGCTTGACCATGCTCATCGGCGTACGGTCGGCGGAGAAGGGCGACAAGGCGGGAGCGTTTCGCTGGACCATGATTACCGCGGTTGCGGGCATTCTGTTCGCCACCCTGCACATCCGCGAATGGATGGGAATGATTGGAGAAGGCGCGACTCTGTTCCACAATCCTTGGGGAACGCCTCTGTTTGGGGCGGCGTTTTTCAGCATTACCGGCCTGCATCTGCTGCACGTCACCGGCGGCGTGGTCGCCCTGATCGTGGTGGCGCTGCGCTACCAGGGCGGGCGCTACAAAGCCGATGACCTGGAAATTACCGGCCTTTACTGGCACTTTGTAGATCTGGTTTGGATGTTCGTGGTGCCGCTGGTCTATCTTTTGAACTTGGCGCACTAACCGAAGCAGGGAGCAAACAACTTATGACTAGCCCCGAAGCGAAGACTAACGGAATGGGGAAGGACCTCATCGTCTACGTATGCATTCTGGCCCTGGCAGGGATACAGTTTCTTATTGCCTACCAGGACATTAGCGCATCGCAAATGTTTGTGCGCATGCTCATCGTGGCGATAATTGAGGCCGCGCTGGCGCTTTTGTTTTTTATGCATTTGTGGGAGAATCGCGGACTCCGGTGGTTCGTCGTATTTTTCACAGGCTTCGTGATATTGGTAATGCAATTTGGCTGGACCGACAGTTACCGCCTGGTCGACGGCGTACCGTGGGCAAAGTAGTCTGGGGCAAAGTAGTCTGGTCAGCCCGCTTCTGAAAGAAGGCAGCCATTGATGTTGAAGTTTTGGAGACAAATCGGGATTCTGGGGATTGCGCTGGCGGCGCTGATTATCCTGCTGGCGCCGGTGCCGGCGTTTTCGCAAAGCTGCGCGCTCTGCTACACGCAGGCGGCTTCCTCGGGTTCGCGAATGATTCAGGCCTTGAAGAGCGGGATTCTGGTCATGATCGTTCCCCCGACTCTGGGATCCATTGGTATGATTTTTGTTGTGTATAAGAAACGCAATCAGGTGAGGCGGACGGACGAAGAGACCGACCAAAAGGATTCCGGCCGAGACTGGTAGATATGTCAGCCACGCAAACAATGACAACCGTCGCCTCTCTCCCCACGCTGAAGTCCAAGCTGCGGGACTACTACACCTTGACCAAGCCCGAGGTGAACCTGCTGATTCTGATGACGACCTCGGCGGGTTATTACCTGGCCTCACGAGGACCGTTCCGGATCGCCGGTCTGATCAACACGCTGCTGGGCACGCTGCTGGTAGCCAGCGGAACCGCGACTTTGAATCAGTGGATGGAACGCGTGTGGGACGGTAAGATGCGCCGCACCGCCTCTCGTCCGCTGCCTTCAGGCCGGCTGTCGAGCCGTGAGGCGCTCGTGTTCGGTCTTCTGCTGAGCGCGACTGGCGGCCTTTATCTGCTGGTTGCCGTCAATGCCTTGTCGGCGGCGCTGGCGGTTTCGACTCTGCTCTCCTATTTGCTCGTCTACACTCCGCTCAAGCGCAAGACGCCGCTGTGCACGCTGCTGGGCGCGTTCCCAGGCGCGATGCCTACGCTGATCGGCTGGGCGGGCGCGTCCGCGGCCATCAATCGGCAGGCTTGGTTTCTTTTCGCCATTCTCTTCCTTTGGCAGTTTCCACATTTCCTGGCCATCGCGCTCATGTATCGCGAGGATTACAGCCGGGCTGGCTATCACATGCTGCCCGACTTCGATCGGGACTCGCGCTTCACGCACGCGGAGATTATTGGTTTCTCCGTGCTGTGTGTGCTCGCTACTATGCTGCCGCTGATGGATCGAGCGGGCTGGTTGTATGGCACGGGCATGGGCGTGGCAGGAGCCTTCCTGCTCTATCACTCCGGCAAACTGGCGACTTCGAACGCGAAAGGCCTGCCCGGACGCCTGCTGCATGCCTCGGTACTGTATCTGCCGGTGGTTCTGGTGATCATGGTTGCCGCGAAGAAGTGAGGAAGCTGGCGGTTGCCATGCGACCGTTCAAACTGTTCTACGGAAAATTTCATCCTGCTGATCCACCATTCTTGCGCGGAATACTCCACGTATGCTTGGCGGCTGCCCTGCTCGCAGGCGGTACGGTTTTCGCACAAGCCCAAACGACGCTGCCGGGAAGACGGCACACCCTGCCCATTACCAAGTTCTATGACACTCCGCATCCCCTGCCGGGGGGCAAACCTGGAGAGCTGATCCGCTCGCAGGAGTTCTCGGAGGAGTCCCCGCAATACGAACTCCCCTTATCTGTGGATGCCGTGCGCATTCTGTACCACTCGCGTTCCGCCACTGGGGAAGATGTCGCGACATCGGGCGTCGTTCTGATTCCCTCCGGAAAAATTCCACCTGCTGGAGGCTGGCCGATTATTGCCTGGGCACACGGCGCGGCTGGTGTCGCGCGCTCTTGTGCTCCTTCGCTGACCAGGAATCTGGGCCACGGCCCGTTTCTCTCGATGTATGTAAACCTCGGGTACGCGGTGGTCGCAACCGATTACACGGGACTGGGCACCGATTTCCGCAACGCATTTCTGGACGCGCCGTCGAACGCGGCCGATCTCATCGCGTCCATTCCGGCGGCCCGCGCCGCAGTGCCGCAACTGGGCACGCGGTGGATTGTCATGGGCGAGGCCGAAGGAAGCCTGGCAGCCATGGCCGTCGCGGAAAAGGAGAACGAGATTCGCGATGCGGGTTACCTGGGCAGTATCGCGATTTCAGGTCTGGCGGATGTGCACGAAATCTATATGCGCGAAATCTACGGGCACGCCGCGGATCCCTTCCTGCTGGCGTCTCTCGCGTATGGGATCAGAACGGTCTATCCGCAATTTCAAGTCACCGACATGCTGACCGAGAAAGGCGTCGCCCTCTACCATGAGGTTGAGCAGGCCTGCGGCGATCCCGGAAAGGCCGCCGGGTTGTCAGCCGCTGAAGCTGTGAAGCCAGGATGGCAGGACAGTGGATTCGTCCGCCAGTATTTCGCGCGGAGCAGTCTCGCGCAAGCGCGTGCCTATGGCCCAGTGATGGTAATCAGCGGAGATGCCGACCAAGCGATCCCCCCGGCGATGACCTCCAAGGCGGTCGTCCGCATGTGTAAGCAGGGCGACTTGGTGCAATGGCAACGCTATCCTCTCGACTCAGGAGAAGTGATTGGCGCCTCGGCGCGGGACCAGATTGCGTGGATCGGTGCAAGGTTTGCCGGGCGACAATCGACGGCGAATTGCCCTTGATCTGTGACCTTGAATCGACCTGTGACGTTTGAATCGAAGTGTGCGGTTCTTACTCCGGCGCTTCCGTCCACAAGACGCGCCGTCCTTCCCGGCTGCTCCGGTGGGCCAGCAATAAAGCGCGCATGGTGCGCAGCGCCTGCTCCGGCGTTACATCCAGCGGAGAACCGGTCTCGATTGCATCTCGCACGTTGGCGTAGTAGCCGCGATAATCTCCGCGTGCGGTCTTCACTCTGCGAATCTCGCCGCCCACGCGGTTGAAAGTTCCCCAGCGTTCCTCCGGTTCCACGCCCCAGTCTGGCCCCCAGTCCGGGCCGTCGGGGCAGGCCGGGCTGCGCAGAATTTCTTCCTGTGGATCCATCCCGTACTTGATGAACGAGCCCTCGGTTCCATGGATCAGCAGGTGCGGCCCGGGAGCATAGGCAACAATCCGAGCCCGCAAGGTTGCCCGCAGATTTGGATACTCCATGTGAACGTCGAAGGAGTCGTCGACCTGCGCCGTGCGCCGTTGGCAGAATGCCATTGCCCAAATCGACTCGGGCGTGCCAAACAAAACCAGCGCCTGATCGATCAAATGCGGACCCAGGTCCCAGAGAACCCCGGCGGCGGGATAGTCCGCTTGCTCGCGCCAGGCGCCCGGTTTGGAGTCCAGCCGGAAGCGGTCAAAGCGCGCCTCGTACTCCGCAACTGCGCCCAGCGCGCCCGATTTCACGAGATCCTTTACCGTGTGAAACTCTCCGTCCCAGCGGCGATCCTGATATACGGTGACCAGACGGCCGCGCTCGGCGGCAAGGAGCACCAGTTGCTGGGCTTCCGCCATGGTCGGCGTGAACGGTTTGTCCACGACCACGTGGCGGCCCGCTTCGAGGCAGGTTTTGGTGTTGGAGTAGTGCGAATCGTTCGGCGTGGCCACGACGACCAAGCTGATCGTCTTATCGGAGAGCATTTCATCAAGCGTGCGCGCCACCCGAACTTCCGGATACTTCTTCTGGGCGTTCGACCCATGCCGCTCGAGAATGCAGGCGAGTTCCATCCCTTGAACGCCGCGAATCACCGGCGCGTGAAATGCTTGCCCTGCCAGACCGAATCCGATTAAGCCTACTCGTACCATTGCTTCCTCCGCGACTGCCAGGGAGTTCTCAGTTTCCTTTTCCTCAGCGATCCCTCACGCGCCGCACGAATTTCAGTCCCGACCAAATCTCAGTGACCGCGCATACTTTCACGTCAACCAGGCCGGCCGCCAGACCAATTTTCCGCACCACGTTTTCATCCAAATCGGTGGCCACGCCGGAGCTCTTCTTGGGCCAGCTTACCCACAGCATTCCCGCGGGAGCCAGCCGCTTGCCGAGCTTCTTGAATTCTTTGGTCAGCAGCGTTCCAGATTTCGTGAACACCATGGCGAAATCGAGAGGAGTTTTTCCGTCGCTCACCATTTCGCATGCGGCGAGTTCCGCGCTCAATTCCGCCCGGACTTCTGACTGCAGATCCACGAACCACACGCGAAAGCCGGCTTTGATTCCCAGCTTCTTCGGAAGTGGCGTCCCTGAATATC
This sequence comes from Candidatus Sulfotelmatobacter sp., assembly GCA_052148475.1. Classification (GTDB taxonomy): domain Bacteria; phylum Acidobacteriota; class Terriglobia; order Terriglobales; family Acidobacteriaceae; genus Sulfotelmatobacter. The sequence continues at coordinate 25,460 of JBKQID010000015.1, forward strand.
CCGGCATGGGGTTGGTAGGTCCTCAGGAGCAATCGATCGGGAAGCAGCGTTCTATTGTGTGGGTGCGTACCATCCCCGGCGCGAGCGCACCCGGTAATTCTTACGGTCGTTGGTGACGATTTCGATGGTGCGGTAGTGCCCGTCGGTCTTGAAGTCGGCCGGCTTGTAGGCAATGGCGTACTGGCTGCGGAGTTCGTCCTGAATTTCGGAAAACGCGTTGGCCACATCGCGAATCTGGAACGGAAAGAAGGCGCGCCCGCCGGTGGCGTCGGCGATGCGCTCCATCACCTTGTCCCCCGGCCCTTTGGTCCCGCTCACGTTGGTGCTGATGGTGTAGACGATGGCCTCGGCGCGCTGCGCCATCTCGATCGCCTCTTCGCGCGTGACATGGCTCTGGTTGTCTTCGCCGTCGCTCAGCAGAATAATGGCACGGCGCACCGTGATTGACTTGGGGGATTTCAGCAACTTGTCGCGGCAGGCAAAGTAAAGCGCGTCGTAAAGCGCCGTGCCGCCGCCGGGACGCAATTCGTGCACTCCATGCGCCAGCAATTCGGCGTTGTCGGTAAAGTCCTGCGTAACTTCCGGCGTGACGTCGAAGCCGACCACAAAAGCCTGGTCGAAGCGCGGACGAATGGTCTGGTTGAGAAACTCGATAGCCGATTCCTGCTCGAATTTGAACCGGTCGCGCACGGAATTGCTGGCGTCGATGAGCAGTCCCACTTGCAGTGGCAGGTTGGTTTCTGCGTGAAACTCGCGGATTGCTTCCGGGGCCTTGTTGTCGTCCAGAACGTGGAAATCGTTCTGCTTGAGGTCGGTGATGCGCTTGCCGTGCTTGTCGGTTACCGTGAACACGACGTTAACTTCGCGGGTCGGCACTATGATCTTCAGGACCGAGTCGTCAGGTGCGGCGTTGGGGTCGGCGGGTTTTTGTTCTTGAGCTGCGGGTGTGCCGCTAGCCGGCGGAGCAGTCGCCGGTTGGGCTTGCGGTGCCGCGGTTGTCGAAGCCGGAGCAGCTGTGGGAGCTGTGGCTGGCGCCGCCGACTGCGCGGCCGCGCCCGCTGCCAAAAGCATCAGCAGAGGAAGTACGGAGCCCATCTTCTGCACGCATCTTGCTCTTAGGGTTTCCATCTGATTCAGACCATTATATCCGGCCACCCAGCGTGAGCTTCAACTCCGGCCAGGAGTGCCTCAACCGCCGCCCCTCGGTGAGGTGTCGCCGGCGGTGTCTTGCCCTACGAGTTCCAAAAATGCCTGCAGTTCCGGCGGAAGCGGGCTCTTCAGCTCGATCCTTTCTCCTGTGCGGGGATGAGTCAGTTCCAACTGTGCGGAATGCAGGAAATTTCGCGAGAGCGAAATCGCGCCACCCTCATCCGTCGCTCGCCCGCGCCTGGCCCGCATCTCGCGCGGCGCCCCGTAGAGCGCATCGCCCACGACTGCGTGGCCCAGCGACGCCATGTGAACTCGAATCTGGTGGGTGCGGCCGGTATCGATCTTCACTTCGACCAGCGTGAACTTGCCAAACGCGGACTCCAGCCGCCGAACGACCGTGTAATGCGACACGGCGTCGCGGCCGCCCGTGCCGCGGGTGGTCATCCGTATGCGCCGCACCCGGTCACGGCTGATGCTGGCGGCGATCGTTCCACGATCTTTCTTGGGCCATCCGTGGACCAGCGCGATATAAGTTTTCTTCACTTCGCGCCGCGCAAACTGCGCGGCCAGTCGGCGATGCGCTTCGTCGTTTTTGGCCACTACAATAAGCCCGCTGGTTTCTTTGTCCAGTCGGTGTACGATGCCCGGCCGCATCTCCCCGCCCACGGCCGACAGAGTCGCGAAATGATGCAGCAGCGCGTTGACCAGCGTGCCGCGATTGCGTGCGTCTTCGGTGGCACCGGCTCCGGCATGAACCATCATCCCGGCGGGCTTGTCGATGATGGCGAGGTCGTCGTCTTCATAGACGATGTCGAGCGGAATCTCTTCGGCGATGGCGCGCAGAGGCGGCCGCTCCGCCGAACCTATTACAGTGATCCGTTCGCCGCCGCGCAGCTTCAGCGAAGCTTTCGCGGGCGCATCGTTCACCAGAACTTTCTCTTCGGAGATGAGCTGCTGCACTCGCGCCCGGCTCACGTCCAGATGCGCCGTCAGAAACTGGTCGAGGCGCTGGCCAGCGTCGTCAGGCCCAGCCGCAATAACAATCGGGAATGCTTCCATCATCTCGCTGGGAGGATACTACACAGCGCCCCGAGCGCAGCTTGCCCAACACCGGTTGAGTAGTCAGTAAAGGATGTCCTCAAATATCTTTGATCTTTCAAATTGCCACCGAACGGTGTCTAATCTCCCGCATTGGCATTCGCCTGCATAGTTGGCGCTGGCCCTGTGTGACATCCGGAGTCTGGAGGAGGAAAGTCATGACCGTGAGACATCGGCGGTTACTCGCGATTCTCAGCCTTCTGTTCACGAGTCTGATCCGGTGCGGGGTCGCACAGGCTGCAGCTGGGGTCACGGTCCCAGCTGGAACGCAGCTCAACACGCTCAAATACAACGACACTGCTGGGACGGTCGTGCAGTTGAAGCCGGCCGAGCAGGTGGCCTTCCTGTTCGTGTATGGCATGCAGAATTTGGAGAGCAATTGTCTCAGCACGTTTTTTGGTGGCCCCGGCAGGCTTTGTTCCTTGGACGAGTTGGTAAAAGGACTGCACGGGAAGAGCGGAATTATTGGCCTGAACACTGACCCCGCGCAGGACTCGAACTATCAGTACAAACTGGAGATCATCGGCCAGGACTGTGTGATCCGGGCGATACCGCAACACGCTGGACTTGGCGGATTCACCTATATCGGCTCGCCCAGCGGCATGCACGGCAATTTCTACTACAATCCCATCGGCGCGGACATGACCCAAGCGAAAGTGCTGGGCGAAATGGGATACTCGGGAAAGGGCTTCACCCGCTAGGAAAGCTCTGTTAAGCCTCAGTGCACCTCTGTGTCCTCTGTGGTTGAGGCTTTCTGTCGGCCCCGTGTGGGGGCTTAGCGCGTTGCGCTGACCGTTCGCGCTGGAGCTGGCTTGGAGCCGGGGCGCAACCACCAGATCAGGCCGCCGGCGAGGACCAAACCGATGGCGACCAACTGTGTGCCGGTCATGGCGCCGCCGAAGACGGAGCCGCGGCCGGGATCGTCCCTCAAATACTCCAAGAAGAACCTGGCCACGCCGTAGATGAACATGAAGGCGCCGAAGATCTGGCCGTCGAACTTTCTGCGCTTGAGCAGCCACATGAGGAACAGAAAGTTGGCCAACTCCACGGCCGATTCGAATAACTGCGTGGGCTCCAGGGGCTTGCCAAGGGGCGTCCCGGTGATCTCGGCGGCCAGCGGATTGGTGAAGGTCACGCCCCACCAGTGGTGCGTCTCTTTGCCGTAGCAGCAACCGGCGGCGAAGCAGCCAATGCGGCCGATCGCATGGCCCAGGGCGAGACCGGGGGCAAAGGCATCGCATGTACCCAAGGCCGGCATGTGGTTCTTGCGCACGTACCAGGCGGCGGCCAGGAATGCGGCGATCAGGCCTCCGGAGAAAACTCCGCCCGCCTGCAGCGTCGCGAGACTGAAAATATCGCCGAGGTGGTCTTTGTAGGCGCCCCAGTCGTTGATGACGTACAGCACCTTGGCTCCGAGAATGCCGCACAGCACGACCAGAATGCCCAGGTTCCACGCCTTGTCGCCGTCAATGCCGAGGCGCTCGGAATTGCGCACACTGATCCAAAGTCCGATCAGGACGCCCAGGGAAACCAGGAATCCGTAGGTCGGCAGGAAGAACTTTCCTAGATGAAAGAGTTGTGGATACACAGTGTGTTAGATGCAGCAGCTAAGGAATTTGTACCGGAATCAGTGTAGCAGGATTGCGAGGCTGACCTTGAAGCGAGTCGAGCTGGCAAATTGTTGATTGTTGATTTCTGATTGTTGATCTAAAACCCGGACGAATCTGCGTTTCAATCAACGATCAAAAATCAGCAATCAACAAAATAAGATTAGAAAAGCAAGCCGACCCACTGTGCCGTGTGACGGGGCCGAGAATGAACCCGTCGGTAGACGTTGGGTGCCCGCCGAGACCCTTTAGGCATCTGCGCATGGCGCAGCGTCGCACACCGGATCTTAGTTCGAGTCGAGCTCCCGTTCATTCTGCATTGGTTCAAATATCGGTTACCCGCCATCACCAACCCGGCAGGCCGGCTTTCATCTCGGATGCTAGGTGATCCCCGCTCTCATTGGCAAGAGGCAAAGACAAAAAAGTTGGCATTCGGCTTGCCAGTAGTAACACAATGGAACAACTTGCACCGCGGCCTGCTTCCGTTATTCCGGACTCGCGGAAGCCCAATAACTGCTTCGCGCCAGAACCGTAC
>JBKQID010000016.1:0-50809 GCA_052148475.1 Candidatus Sulfotelmatobacter sp.
GCGGGCCGACCCCTGACAAGCCGACGGTAACGCTCAGCGTCCCCGACCCGAATCACATCAACAGCTTTATGAATTTCCGCGTTGCGGATATTCAAGCGTGCTATGAATTATGGAAAAGTCGAGGAGCCGAGTTCATCACGGAACCGATACCCAAGTACGGCGAGACGCGCTGCTACATCCGCGATCCTGACGGCTATATCATCGAAGTCGGACAGAGCACTGACCTCACGTACGGTTAACGCGCAGCCCCTGCATTGGATCTCGCTGGGACATTCAAAACGGTGGGTGCCCCATCCTTGCGTTTTTTGCAAGGGTGGGCGGCGATGCTGCGTGTGCTATCTGATTTGTTCCGGACCGTGACCAAACGCGCTTGGTGCCTGCATTTCCGATTCCCGCCCTTCGCAAAAAACGCGAAGGAACGGGGCTCGCATTGTGTTGGTAATGCCCGCAGGACGCTCTGCACAACCCGGACCTTTGGACTTGAACCAGTCGACCACTTCGGTATCCACGCGCAACGAGATCCTCCGCTTGCGTGGACGGTTCCAGCGTGACTCTGCGCCCCCCTCCTCCTCCGCCAGCCACAACAGGTCGTCCTCAACCGATGCCTCCAGCTCGATAACTTTCCCAGGCCGCGACCGCGCCTTCCGCCGCTTTGCTTTCTTGCTCTTAGCTGTCATGACACAATCGTATACCCTTTACCGTCATGAAGTTACGTTCCTGCAGGAACATTGCGACAGCAGAGGCGAACTACTGTTACTTCAATTCCTCGAGCCGCCTCGCGAGGAATTGCCGCTCTGGTTCCTGTTGGGTCAGGCCCAGCGCCTTCTCATAAGAAGCACGAGCCTCGGCTGTCCTGCCGAGCCTGCGGCACATATCGGCACGGGCGGAATGCGCCAGGTAATAATTTGCCAGTTCGCCATGTTCCAACACCGCGTCGATATGCGCCAGACCGGCCTCTGGACCGTCGCGCATGGCAATGGCCACGGCACGATTGAGCTGTACAACCGGCGAAGGCTGAATTCGTACCAGTTGATCGTAAAGCGCAACAATCTGCCGCCAGTCGGTCGCTGCGACCGATTCCGCCTCCGCATGAACGGCCGCAATCGCAGCCTGCAGTGTGTAAGAGCCGAAGCGGCGGGACTTCCGCTGGTACCCCAGGGCTTTCTCCAGCAAGGCCACTCCCTCCGCGATCTGCTCCCGGTTCCAGAGCGAGCGGTCTTGATTTTCCAGCAAAATCAGCTCACCGGTCGGCGATGTTCTCGCGGCGCGGCGGGATTCCTGCAGCAACATCAGGGAAAGCAGCCCCATGATTTCCGGATCCATGATTTCCGGATCCATGACTTCCTGACCCGTGACTTCCTGACCCACGCCTTCCGGCTCTGGCCGGAGTTCCATCAGCAAGCGGCCCAGTCGAATCGCCTCGCCGGTGAGCTCGGCCCGCGTAACGTTCGCGCCCGCCGCAGCCGAATAACCCTCGTTAAAGACGAGATAGATGACCTGAAGCACCGCGCCCAGTCGCTCCGGCAATGCCTGCGGTGTCGGCACCTCGTAGGGAATTCGCTCCTCTCGAATCTTTGCCTTGGCGCGCACAATGCGCTGCGCCAGCGTTCGCGGAGTGGTGAGGAAGGCCTTGGCGATCTCCTCGGTGGTCAGCCCGCACACCTCACGCAAGGTGAGCGCAACCCGCGCTTCCGGCGCTAGAGACGGATGACAGCAGGTAAAAATCAGACGCAGCCGGTCGTCTTCAAGAAACTCGTCCGCAAGGCTGCCCTCTTGATTGGAGCTCTCCGCCGAACTCGATTGCGCTTCGAGATATCGCACGAGCTCGTCTTGAGACGCATCAAATCTTGCCCGTCGACGCAGAGTATCAATGGCTTTGAATCGGGCCGTCGAAATCAACCATGGCCGCGGGTTGCCGGGTACTCCACTGCTCGGCCACAGGCTCAGCGCAGCGGCAAAGGCTTCGTGCATGGCCTCCTCGGCAAGATCAAAATCACCGAGCAAGCGGATCAGAGTTGCCAGAATTCGTCCCGAATCCTCTCGATAAAGGGAGTCGAGCAACTCGCGCATCTGCTCGGTGGAACGCTCAGACATGACACGCTCGGACATGATGAAGACCTTAGCAAACCTGCCGCCCCGAATCAATTTGGCAAACCGCGGATCGATGCAAAGTGATCGATGCAAAGTGCCCAGGCCGTGACTCTGAACTCTGGACAATAGAACGCTTCCTCGTTCACTCAGAATCGGTTGACTCAAGATCGCTAATGCACTCATTTGAGCTTCGTCCAAGCTCAACACTACCGCTTCTCATATCACGAGCAATCCGGAAGTTGAACCACAAAAGCGAGACGGTCAGAATCACGCTTCGGGAATTCGAGGCATTTATGGGATGGGTTGTAGTCTAGGACAGTTCGACATTATCTCTTTCTTTCCTGTCGGTATTAGCGTAGAAAAATAGGTTCTATTCTGGTCATCGAGGTTCTAAACGTGCGTTCACTGCTGCGCCTTCAGACATTCTTGATCGTTGGTGTTCTTTCAGTCGGCACCCGAGTGAGCGCTACAGACGTCTGGGACAGCCCACCTTTCTCAGCCGACCCCACGGTTCTGCGGCAAGCAGCTCAGGCAGTCCCGGCAGCAAAGCACAGTGAAGCCACCGTACTGTTGAACGAACAGCATTTCAAGTTCGATGAAAGCGGAAAGATGTTAGAGATCCGCCACTTGATCTACCGGATCGAAACTCAAGATGGTGTGAAGAATTGGGCAGAAAGCAGTGGGCGATGGGAAGCCTGGCATCAGGATAAGCCGGAGATTAAGGCTCGCGTCATTACTTCCGAAGGCGCCGTCCACTGGCTCGATCCAAAGACGCTCAATGACTTTCCCGTGCACGAGGATGCACCGGATGTTTACAGCGATGAGCGAAAGTACGGCGGCCCTTTGCCGGCAGTTGCTCCTGGCTCAATCGTCGAGGAAGAAATAACCATCCGCGACACGGCCCCCCTCTTTGCAGCGGGAACGGTGCACAGGTGGGTATTCGCCTGGAGTGTGCCGGTAAACAAGACTCGTGTCGTTCTGATCCATCCCGTCTCGCTTCCCCTCCAATACGAAGTGCACTTGCTGCCAGAGTCCAACGTTGGGAAATCAACTGACGGCGGTCTGGAGACAATTACTGTTGAGCAAGGGCCTTTGCCCGCCTACACGGAAGAGATCGATCACGCTCCAGCGGATCTCGTTCTGTATCCGGAAGTTGAGTTTTCGACCGGAACCTCATGGCATCAGGTTGCGTCTGAGTATGCGCGCCTATCGAATGACAAACTACGGTCGGCAGACGTTCAGACCTTGATTGCCAAGATCAAGGCGAAGAATGGGACTCGCAACGACTTGATTCGCGGAATTGTCGGCGCCTTGCACAAGAACGTTCGCTACACAGGAGTAGAGTTCGGGGAGTCCAGCTTAGTCCCGCAGTTCCCATCCGAGACTCTGAAGCGGGGGTACGGCGATTGCAAAGACAAGGCCACTCTCCTGGTTACACTGCTCCGCAGTGCCGGGATTCCCGCGAGTCTAGCTCTTCTCGATACTGGGCCCGGACGGGAACTGAATACTCATCTACCCGGCATGGGGATGTTCGACCATGCCATCGTGTACGTTTCCGCGTCGGGGTCCGATTCAGACCTTTGGATCGACGCCACCGCCGAATACTCCCAAGTGGGAACGCTGCCATGGATGGACTACGGGCGTTGGGCCCTCATCGTTGATGAGAAGACCGAATTGTTGAAGAAGGTTCCTGACATTACGGCAGCAGCGAATGTGCAGAGGGAATCGCGGGACGTCACGCTTGCCGAATACGGAAACGCAACGTTTGTTGAAACCGATGACGAGATTGGCCCGGATGAAGCCTCCTATCGCGAATATTATAGCGGCGACAGTAAGCAGGTTAAGGAAGCTAGTGAAAGCTACGTAAAGGACATGTATCTGTCCGACTCGCTGACCTCCCTGGAGCACGACGATTTGTCTGATTTGGAGAAGCCCGCGTCCGTCCGGTTCGTTAGTAAGGGGAAGCGCGGGAATACCGACCTGACCACAGCCCTGGTGGCTATCCGCGTCGAATCTCTTTTCGACCGTCTTCCTTCGTACTTTAGGACCAAAGAGAACGACAAGGCACTCGAAACGGAGGAAGAGCGAGCAAAGCCGCGGACGGCCGATTGGTGGATCACCCCTTTCACGACCGAATGGCGCTACAAAGTAACAGCGCCGCTCGGCTTCAAGCTGCGGGCACTTCCTTCGGATCGAGACGAGAAGGTAGACACGCTGAGCTTCACTCAAAAGTACTCGACCAACTCCGAGGGCACGGTTGTGGAAGCGCTCCTCCGCGTCGAGAATACGAACACCAGAATGACGGTGCAGCAGGCCAAGGATCTTCGCGAGGCGGTGCTGAAAGCGCGCGCTGCCGATCCCATCTTCATCACCTTCGACAACGTTGGACACTCGCTCATTTCTGCAGGCAGGATCAAAGAAGGGCTGGCCGCGTACCGTGAGGTCGCCGCCCAGCACCCCAAAGAGGCATTGCACAAGGTGCAACTTGCGCAGGCGTTAATCACCGCCGGGCTGGGGGAGGAAGCCCGCCGCGTGGCCGTGGAGAGCACTACCCTTGAACCCACCTCAGCATTAGCGCAGAGCAATCTCGGGATGGCTTTGAAGAACGATCTGATCGGCCGCCCCGTGAAAAAGGGGATGGACTATGACGGGGCCGTCGCAGCATACCAAAAGGCCGTCCTGCTCGATCCGAAGGATAAAGAGACGCGTGCCAACCTCGCTCTTTTGCTTGAGCACGACGCAGACGGAACGCGGTACGGCGAGAAAGCGCGGCTGAAGGAGGCGGTGGAAGTCTTCCGTGAATTGAAGAAGGTCGACGAAGAATACAGTCGCACGTACGACGACAACATTCTGTACGATCTCTGGTACGCGCACGACTACAAAGGAGTCCTCGATTACGCTGCAACTCTGCCCGCCAGCGATGTCCGAAAAGGGCTGACATTGGCGGCGATTGCCGTCCAGCAGGGCTCAGAAGCTGCGCTCAAAAGGTCGCTGGAGATCACAACCGATGACCAAAGCCGCAGCAAAGTATTGGCTAATGCTGGAGCGGTCCTGGTTCGGGTCAGAGAATATCCGGAAGCTGCTGCGTTAATAGCCGAAGGAGCGCGAGGGCAAAGCAACGAGAGTCAAATCGCGCGAGGTGCGGCCATCTTCGCTACCACCAAACTCTACGAGACAATCGCCATCAGTCAATCCGACCCGCGTGGCGTGGTGCAACAGTTGTTTGGCTTGATGTTGAGTGGCCGGCTGACCCTGGAAGAGTTTAAGTCGATGCTCTACGTCGATCCAAAAGAAGCAGACGCGACGGAAGACGAAAAGCAATTCCACGACATGATGTCAGAACTCACGTCGCAGATGGCTGCGACAGGACTTCCGCTCGTCACTATCGCTGACTTGGCAGTGTCCAACATGCATTACACGGTGGACGGCGATGACTCGCTCGGGTACAAGATCATTATCGAGAGTCCCGGAGCGGCTGCCCAGGACGTGTATGTCGTCAAGGATGGAGGTGGTTACAAGGTAGCTGCTTTTGCCGAGTCCGGCTCGAACATAGAAGAGCTGGCTCCTCTGGCGCTTCAAGCGATCGAGGGCAACAACCCATCGGCCGCCAGGAAGTGGCTGGATCGGGCACGTGACAAAATACATGTATCGGGTGGTGATGATCCTCTTGCCGGTCCGCCTTTTGCTAACTTCTGGACGAAGGGACAAGACGCTGACATCGCAACCATACGCACCGCCGCACTGGTGTTGCTCCGATCCAAAGCAGTCACTGGGCCGTATCTCTCTGCGCTGGATCAAGCGCGGAAGGCAGCGAAGACCGACCTCGATCGCAACCGACTGACGATGGTGATGGCATACGCGTGCGCTGCCCAGGAGAAATGGGCCGACATGCTGCCGCTAACAGCAGAATTGATCAAGGCTTTACCCACTTCGGTGCGCGCTTTCGAACTTGCTACGACCGCCTTGGCCGGACTAAAGCAGTTTGATGACTGGGAGAAACTCGTTCAAACCCGGATACAAGAATATCCCGATGAGTTGGCCTATGTACGTTCATCGGCGAGGCTGGCTGTTTATCGAGGGCAGTTCAGCAAGTCAAGGGAGATTATTAAGGGAATCATTGACAAGGGACAGGCAACGGCGAGTGACCTGAATCTGTATGCATGGTACGCGTTGTTTCTACCCGGCCGGGTCGAACAAAATGCGATTGACCAGGCGCAGCGAGCCAACGATTTGAGCAATAACGCCAATTTCGCCATTCTCCATACTCTCGCTTGCGTCGATGCCCAGTCGGGGAAGACCAGTCAGGCGCGCGATCTATTGCTGAAAGCGATGGATGCGCTACACCTGGAGGAGCCGAACTCGGAAGTGTGGTTCGGGTTCGCCCTGATCGCAGAGCAATACGGCGTGCTCGACGCGGCTGAGAAAATGTACTCCCGGGTGGAGAAACCCAAGGGGGACTATGCCGGTGCGTCCTATGCCATTGCGCAACAACATCTGACTAATTTGCATTTGCGAGGCAGTACGCACAACGCCGCGAAGGCCGTTGGCCAGTAGCGGTAGACGTGCTAATTTTCGACACTCCGGCGCCGGCCGTGCCGTCTGCCAAACCGTAATCCAGCAGAGCCTGAGCCTGCACCATCGTGAACGCTGCCTTTCCGCTGCGTGCCTTCACGTTCTACAGTGGCTGCACGTTTGAGTAGCGGTCGAAGGCAAGCCATCAGTGATGACCCTAGTCAGAACTCGTTTCACCCGCGGACGGTACCCACCAACAACCCTGTCCGTTTTTCGTAACAGACGGAAGAAACCGCTTGCTACGTGGTCGGTCTGCTGTTACTTTCCAGCCAGATAACGGGCCAGCACGACTCGGAGATTGCAGAGGGCTCGGCTCCTTTCCTGGGTTGAAGGTTCATCGATCGTACTCCTGTGGTAACGCTGCTCTGTTCTCTTCGACACCGCACTCGGCCTGACAGAGAGGAGAACTATGTCTACTCCGAAGAATCAACTTCCCATCGCCGGGAGCGCACGCGCCCCGCTGGAGGGAGCGCGCGAGATAGGCCCAGCCAACCCTAACGAAACCGTGGATGTAACCATCCGCTTGCGTTCCCGCGCGGGGAACGAGCCCATTGTCAATGCCGAGGAATTCAAGAAACCGATTGAGGAACGTACGATATTGAGTCGCAAAGACTTTGAGCAGAAGCATGGCGCGGACGCTGACAGCTTGGCTCGCGTCGAGTCTTTTGCCCGCCAACACAAACTCACAGTTAAGGAAGAGAGCTCAGCGCGCCGGACCATCATTCTCTCTGGGACGGTGGCGGCCGTGAACGACGCGTTTGGCGTCGAACTCAAGGAATACGAGCATCCGAGCGGCCGGTATCGCGGGCGTACCGGATCAGTCCACCTTCCTGCGGAATTACATGACGTGGTCGAGGGCGTTTTTGGCCTGGATAATCGCCCCCAGGCCAAGCCACATTTTCGCAGGCGGCGTGGGCCTGCCGGCGCCCGCGCCGAGGGCGTTAGCCTGTCCTACACACCCCTACAAGTCGCTGCATTTTACGACTTTCCTACTGGCGTAGATGGAACCGGAGAATGCATCGCGCTTATCGAATTGGGTGGTGGCTACAACACCACAGACCTCAGCAACTACTGGAGTCAACTCAACCTGTCCGAGACGCCAACCGTATCAGCGGTTTCCGTCGGCAACGGCAGCAACGCTCCCACCGGCGACCCCAACGGACCGGACGGCGAGGTAATGTTGGATATTGAAATAGCCGGCGCGATCGCGCCCGGCGCAAAGATCGTCGTCTACTTCGCGGAAAACACTGATGCTGGCTTTCTCAACGCCATTACCACGGCGGTGCATGACAGCACCCATAACCCGTCTGTGGTCTCCATTAGTTGGGGTGGTCCTGAATCTTCATGGACTCAGCAAGCCATGACGTCGATGGATGAGGCCTTCCAGTCTGCCGCCGCAATGGGCGTCTCTATTTGCGTCGCGGCTGGAGACGACGGGTCGACCGACGGTGTAACCGATGGCCTGAGCCACGTGGATTTCCCGGCCTCGAGTCCGAATGTGCTGGCCTGTGGAGGCACACAGCTGGTGGCCTCCGGCAACACCGTCACCAGCGAAACCGTTTGGAACGAGCTCGCAAGTAACGAAGGCGCAACCGGAGGCGGCATCAGCGATTTCTTTCCGCTTCCCCGCTGGCAGAATGGGGCTGGAGTGCCGCCGTCCGCCAATCCGAATAAGAATGTTGGCCGAGGAGTTCCGGACGTGGCCGGAGATGCCGACCCAAACACCGGCTACGTAACTCTTGTCGATGGGAATCCCGACGTGATTGGCGGAACGAGCGCTGTCGCTCCGCTCTGGGCTGGATTGATCGCGCTCATCAACGAGAGCATCGGAAAGCCGGTGGGTTTTCTCAACCCCTTGCTCTATCAGGATGCAGGCACGGCGCGGGATTTTGACGACATCACTTCCGGCAACAATGGCGCCTATTCCGCGGGTTCGGGATGGGATGCATGCACCGGCCTCGGATCGGCGATCGGGACTCAAGTTGCGGCCGCCTTAGGCGCGCCGCCACCGGCGCAAGCCAGGAAAACCGGCACCTAGCATCGATGCCCTCCTGAGTAAAAGACAGGGCGAAAGGCAGGGTTACAATAACGGCATTTCGCGGCCTATGAGGTGATGCGATGATGACACTGGGGAGAATTGTGCCCAAGAGGCTCTGCGGAATACTGACCGTAGTCTTGATCACATCTGGCTGTACCTTGAGCCAAACTAGATCAGCTCCGGTTGACCCAGGCGTGCGTGGTGGCGCGGCCGGTGCGGGTGGTCCGCTGCAGGGTCTTACGGCGGACGAGACTGCGTTTTTTCTGGATGGCCAGTCGAGGTTCGCTGAAGTCGAAGTTGTCAACAAAGGCGCGAACAACGGCCTGGGGCCGCGCTTTAATTCAAATCAGTGTTTCTCCTGCCACTCGCAGCCCAATATGGGCGGAACGAGCCCGGCGACAAATCCCCTGCCCGAAGTTGCTGCCTTGAATGGGGCGAAGAACAAGGTGCCATGGTTCATCGTGCCCAACGGTCCTATCCGCGAAGCACGGTTTAAAAAGAGCAACGGCGACGCCGATGGCGAAGTGCATGACCTATTCGCGATCACGGGGCGAGCCGACGCTCCCGGCTGCAAGATCGCCCAATTTGATTTTCTGCCCGCGGGAAATCCGCTCACCGGCCAAGGCGGAAATCAAAACATTATTTTCCGAATTCCGACGCCTGTCTTTGGCGCCGGGTTGATCGAAGGGATTCCCGACTCAGCCATCCTCGCGAATATGCAGGCCAACGCATCGGCGAAGTCCGAGCTAGGCATTCATGGACACGTGAACGCCCATCTCAGCGGGAACGTGAATCTCAGTGGCAACGATGGAACGATCACCCGTTTCGGGTGGAAGGCGCAGAACAAATCCCTTCTCATGTTCGCAGGCGAGGCCTACAACGTCGAGATGGGAATCTCGAACCAGCTATTTCCGCAAGAGCGCGATGAAACTCCCAGCTGTATTTTTACTCCCACTCCCAACGACACTCTTAACTTCACAACCACTCCCCCGGCCACCGGCATCTCGAACCCTGCGGTCATCTCTGATATCGAAGCGTTTGCCAACTTCATGCGGATGCTCGCTCCACCCACGCCCGCTCCACCCACTCCGTCCAGCGAAAAGGGACGCGAATTTTTCGCGAAGGTTGGGTGTGTACACTGCCATACACCGTCCTTTACAACAGGATCAATGATTGCGAGCGGCTCCGCGACCAGCCCGAGTGCTGCGCTTTCCCATCAGACTGCGAATCTTTTCTCCGACCTGCTCGTACACCACATGGGCGAACGCCTGGCCGACGGCATAACGCAGGGCAGTGCCGGCCCCGACGAGTTCCGAACCGCTCCTCTCTGGGGCGTCGGACAGCGCGTCTTCTTCCTCCATGATGGACGTACGTCCAACCTGGTTGACGCCATCAGGGCTCACCAGAGCCGCGGCAGCGAGGCCAATAAGGTCGTCGAACACTTCAATAAGCTGACGGTGCAGCAGCAACAGGACATCATTGATTTTCTACGCTCACTCTAGCCTGAGTTTTGTCAGAAGCTAGCAGCGCTGCGGGACTGAGCGGCGGACTCGAGTATTGCGACCCGGTTAACCCTTCACCAGGATGACGCTGGCGTCATCCCGCAAACCAGCGCCGTCGGCGAACGAGCGTACGTCATCGAGCAGGCTCTCCGCGGAAGCGTCGGTTCGCAAGAAATGCTCTCGAAGACGCGCCCAGCCGTACTCCTCATCCGCTGGATTTTCCGCCTCGGTAATGCCGTCGCTATAGAGCACCAAGCGAGAGCCCATGGGAAAGTCCACTTCCACCTCAGAGAAATCACACGGTCCCAGTCCCAGAGGAATTCCTCGCTCTACGTCGAGGAACTCGGCTGAACTTCCAGTGATCAACATCGGCCGCACGTGACCCGCGTTGGCGAAGGTGAGTGTGCGCGCAGCAGGATCGAGCACGGCATATACCATGGTTACAAAACGGCCGGCAGGAAAGTCCTCGACCAGAAGCCGATTGAGCTTGGTCAGTACTTCCCTGGGACTGCAGGAGGCCTCGACGAGAGATCGCAAGATGCCACGAGTGGCGGACATAAGGAGCGCGGCCGCGGTTCCCTTGCCGGAAACGTCGGCCAGCACCAGTCCCCACCGGCCTCTGTCCATGGGAATGAAGTCGTACCAGTCGCCCCCCACGGCGCCCACAGGAATGGAAAGCCCGGACACGGTAAATCCGGGAATGGAGGGAGACGCCTTGGGAAGCAGTGCTTGCTGAATGAGACGGGCCTCCCGAGCCTCGCGAGTCATTTCCTCACGTTGTCGCTGTTCCTGCTGAAATCGGCGAGCGTTGTGGACGGCCACTGCCACATCGCTGCACAGGGCTTGCAGCAGGCGCAGCTGGCAAGGGGCGAAGGCATCCAGTTCGTTGTGGGAGGCGGTGAATACGCCCACCAGTTGCCCCTCCACATGGAGGGGAATCGCAACCTCCGAGAGCGTGGATTCTTCACAGCCAATGTAATAGGGGTCCTCTCGCACGTCGGGTGCGTAGTGCATCTGGCCAGTAGATGCGACGTATCCAACCATGCCTTTCCCGATTTTCAGGCTGTGGCCCGGGCCGTGGAGCTCGCAGCCGGTGCAGCCATGGGCACACACCAGGGCCAGTTCGCCGCGTTCTTGGTTATGCAGGTAGATGTCGGAATCCAGACATCCGAAGGAGCGAGCGATCTCGTTCACGACCTTGTCAACCAGCTGGTCGAGGTCAAGGATCGAGCTGATTTTCTGAGCGGCCTTTTGCAGCTTGAGGAGATCCTCTACCTGATCAAGATTGAGAGGGCCAGGATTCGAGGGAAGCTGTGACGTGAAATTTGGACTGGCTGCCATTGGGTCTGCTCCAAATTGGGTCTGCTCCAACACACAAGACCGTATTAGCGTGAAGATGATCCGTCCGATGCTTTGGACTCTTTTTTCGCATGGACCGGTTCCCGTTGATGAACCCGAAGCGCAGCTCTGCTCCGGGCTAAACCTAGCATTGGAGACAGTCTGGCCTGGGTAGCCTGGAGGCAGACCTCGTCTGGCCCGACCTCATCAGCTATTGTTTTCCGCGCTTCTGGGTTACCATCCGCAGCATGAAAGAGTTTCGAACATCCTGGAAGCGCCTCGCGCTAACTATTCTCTCTTTTCTCTCTTTGGTAGCATCTGCATCGACTTTGGCGGCTCAATCGAAGCCATCCGGCACGGAACCGACGATAGGAACCGTTTCTGTCGATGCTACGCCTGGTCATGCCATCAACGCTTTCGATCCTGACAGCGCGCTGGGCAGCTCCATCGACGTTTTGTCGCATGACGGAATCGACAAGGTTTATACCCCACACATCATCCAGGAGTCGCTTTCGGCGGGCTGGGGACCGATCACATATCGCAACAATTCCGAGCTTCGCATGGCCGCCTGGCACTGGACCGAGAACGGAACGTGGAGCGATCCGGCGCACAAAAGCGGATACTTCACAGGCAGCACCGAGCTTAAGGAGCCGGTGCGCTACATCCTTTCTTATGCGTTGCCGCACCGCGGCTTCTCCACCAGCGGAGACCGCCCGCTGCAAGGTCCGAATCTCAGCTACTGGAAGAGCAATCCGTACCTGACCAGCAAATTCACCGGAGAAAGCGATGCTCTGCACGCGCAATGGGTGGTGGTGGATCTGAAGGCCGAAAAACCGGTGAACGCTGTCCGCATCGCCTGGGCCAGCCCGTACGCCACGACCTATCAGGTGGAGTATTGGGTGGGAAAACGCGCACTTGATTGGGACGAAGGGCCACAGGGTGAGTGGAAGACGTTTCCCTCGGGCGCGATAAGAAACGCACAAGGCGGCACGGCGTATCTCAAACTCGGCGACGCGCCGGTCATCACTCAGTACGTACGTATCTTGATGACGGAATCGTCGAATACCTGCGATCTTCACGGAGCGGAAGATGTGCGGAACTGCGTGGGATACGCCATTCAGGAGATCCGCGTGGGCAGTGCTGACTCCAATGGCGCCTTTGTCGAGGTGCAGAAGAATCTCAGCGAGAGACCGACTACTTATAGCTCGTCCTCGATTGATCCTTGGCACTCGGCGGCCGATGTGAACGCCACCGGCGGCTACCAGCACAGCGGATTCGATCTCTTCTTTAAGAGCGGACTCACCAACAATCTTCCCGCGATGATTCCGGTCACGCTGCTTTACGGCACACCGGACGACGCGGCGGCACAGATTGCCTACATCGAAAAGCGTGGCTACTGTATCGGATACGTTGAGATGGGCGAGGAGCCGGATGGCAAACACGCCATGCCAGAAGACTACGGAGCTTTATATATTCAGTGGGCGGCCGCCATTCACAAGGTCGATCCTCAACTCAAACTGGGCGGGCCGGTCTTCGAAGGAGTGAATGAGGACATCCGGGTCTGGCCGGACGCGCAGGGCAGGATTTCATGGATGGGCCGCTTCGTCGATTACTTGAAAACGCATGGCCGCATTTCCGACCTGGCCTTCGTCTCGTTCGAGCACTATCCATTCGAGCCTTGCGACATCACTTGGAAGACTCTCTATACCGAACCGCAGTTGATGAAGCACATCCTGCAGGTGTTTAGAGACGACGGCGTGCCCAAAGAAGTTCCGCTCATGGTGACGGAGAACCATCTGGCGGCCGGACTTACCGGACCGATGACCACGATCTTCGCCGCGCTGTGGCTGGCCGACAACGTTGGCTCTTTCTTTGAGGGAGGAGGCGCCGCGTTCTATCACTCGCCGATTCAGCCGCAGGGCGTTCAGGAGACTTGTCTGGGCTGGGCGTCGTGGTCGAATTTTGTATCGAACGAAGACTACGACATCAACGGCTACACCTCGCCGTACTTCGCGGCTCATATGATCAACCTGGAGTGGGTGCAGCACCGCTCCGGCGTGCATCACATGTTTCCGACTTCCACTGATATTAAGGATGCCGAGGGAAATGCGCTGGTCACCTCCTACGCGGTGCTGCGACCCGATGGAAACTGGGCGATCATGCTGGTCAACCGGGACGAGAACAACGCTCACACGGTACGCGTACAATTTGAAGATTCCAGAAGCAAACAGAATGTGTTTTTCTCCGGAACTGTGACTCTTGTGACTTTCGGGAGCGAGCAGTATGTCTGGATCAACGACGGCCCAGACAGTCATGCGGATCCGGATCACCCGCCCATCGCGACTGCTCTCGCGGCAGGTCCGCAGACTGCGTTCACGCTGCCAAAGGCGTCCATTACCGTCATAAGGGGAAAGGTGGCGGCTCTCAAGAATTGACGCCGCGCCCAATCCCAACGCCTGCAATCATTCGTTTCTTCCGCTGTCACTTCGCGGGGCAAGAGATTACAATCGCCTGCTGGAAGGAGGCTTCATGGAAAATCAAGGGAACGGAAATCATAGAAATGCGGCTCTACGGCGGACAGTATTCACGCTAACCCTGTTAGTCCTGCTGCTTTCGTTGCGAGGGTATTCCGCGACGAAGAACTCTGCCGACACAACTGCGTCGGTTCAGTCTTTTCTGGGGCGATGGGACTTGACCCTAAAGACTCCGGTTCGCGAAGCCCCCTCGTGGCTGGAGATCACCCAGGAAGACGGCCAGCTCAAAGCGCGAATGGTGAGCCGTTGGGGGCACGCGCGCCCGCTCCCAAAATGTGAGCTCTCGAACGGCCAGATCACTTTTGTTTCTCCCAAAGAGGAGGAAGAAAGAAAAGACGACATGGTCTTTGTGGGCAAACTCTCTGGGAAGACGCTGGTGGGGACGACCACCGGCCCCGATGGCACTCCGTGGACGTGGACCGGCGAGAGAGCGCCGTCCCTCAAGAGAACGAGCGCTCCGAAGTGGGGGAGGCCGGTGCAGTTGTTCAACGGGAAGGATCTGAGCGGATGGACAGCGAGCGATCCGAAAGCAACGCCGGCATGGACCGTCGAGAACGGAACGCTGGTGAGTCCCGGGCATGGTCCTGAACTTATCAGCGAGACCAAGTTTGAAGATTTCAAGTTGCACGTCGAATTCAACTGCGCAAAAGGATCCAATAGCGGCGTCTATCTGCGCGGCCGGTACGAACTTCAGATTGAAGACGATCCAGAGCCTGAAGGGCCGACAATGCGCACCGGAGGCGTGTATGGATTTCTGGCTGCCTCGCCGGAACAGCCGCGCCGGCCGGGAGAATGGCAAACCTACGACATCACGCTCGTTGGGCGAGTGGTCACCGTTGTGCAAAATGGTAAGACCATTATTGACCAGCAGGAAATTCCGGGCATCACAGGCGGAGCCTTGGAAAGTCACGAAGCACTGCCTGGACCAATCTATCTGCAGGGTAGTGAAGCCGGCCACGTTGCCTTCCGGAATATCACGATTACGCCTGCGAAGTGACTCGTTCGCTTGTCTTTATCGTCCCATTGGCTCTGTCGGACGGGCGCTCAAACTTAAGATGGCTCGCTCGCACTTGGCCGCAACCCGATCGCTCGCCCCGAAAGTTGAGGAGCGAGCGATTGGGATCTCGAATCGTCCCGCCTGCACATTCGGAGACTCCTTATGCACGCTTCGCTGAGAAGTTCGCTGCCGCGCAAGACAATCCGCGCATTAGACCGAATTCTTTGCTTCGCGCTTGCGGCCAGTTGGCTGGTGGCTTCGTCGTTCGCGCAGGCCATCGCTCCGATCATCGCCGTCGATCACGGACCGAATGCTCCTCAGCAGATGGCGAAGCCCTACGTCATTCTGGTTTCGCTCGATGGCTTCCGTTACGACTATGCGAAGAAGTATCACGCTGAACATTTGCTCGCCCTGGCGGCAGAGGGTGCGAGCGCGCCGGAAGGAATGCTCCCCGCATATCCGTCGATCACTTTTCCCAATCACTACACGATCGTGACTGGGCTCTACCCGGAGCATCACGGGATTGTGGCCAATAGTTTTTATGATCCCGCCCGGAAAGAGGTCTATAGCTATCACGATGACAAGTCGGTCGGCGACGGCACATGGTATGGCGGAACTCCGCTGTGGGTGCTGGCCGAGCAGCAAGGCATGCGGTCCGCTTCGTTCTTTTGGGTAGGTTCCGAGGCCGACGTGCAGGGAGTTCGGCCCTCTTACTACCGGAAGTTCGATGGGAGATTTCCCAACCCGAAGCGCGTCGAGCAGGTTGTGACCTGGCTGCATCTCCCGCCGGAGCAGCGGCCGCACATGATCACGCTGTATTTCTCCGACACCGACTCAGCGGGACACCGCTATGGTCCGGATAGTCCGCAGGTGGCCGAAGCGGTCCACGAACTCGACGGAGAGATTGGGAAACTGGTCGACGGCATCAAGGAATCCAAACTGCCCGTGGATTTGATTGTGCTGGCCGACCATGGAATGGCAGAAGTTAAAGGCGCGCCCATCCACCTCGATGAATACGGTTTGAGCGCTTCATCGTTCACCCAGATCATCGGTCCGAGCATGTATCCCAAGTCCGACGAGGATGCGCAGAAGGCGTATGAAACGCTGCGCGGAAAGAGTGACAAGTTCACCGTCTATCGCCGGGCGCAGGTGCCCGCGTATCTTCACTTCGACAGCAATCCTCGGGAGGGGGATCCGGTGGTCGTCCCGACCGGCCCTTACATTATTAACGCGATCGCAGATCCCCGGGGCGACGAACATCCGGCCGTAGGGATGCACGGCTATGACGCCACACGCATGCCTGAGATGAAGGCGATTTTCTTTGCCGCCGGTCCGGACATTCGGCCTGGGATCACACTGGAACCGTTTGAGAACGTGAGCGTATATCCGCTGGTCGCGAAGATTTTGGGTCTGGACATCACGAACCTGAAGACCGGTCCCATCGATGGCACGCTCGGCGTGCTCGGCGGAATTCTAAAAACAAAATAGACCGCTCTGATCCCGGCGAGAGTAGCAGCGACGAGAATGGGAATTCTACGAGCTAGCCCTCATCTCGCTGGACGTTCCGCCCGCCGCGGGAACGTAGCACTTCTGGGTGTAATCCATCACCATGCGATCGGCATTGAACCGCCAGCCCAGCGTGCGAATAGTACGCTTCATGCGCTTAATCCAGCCGCGAGGAAGGCCGTCGCGATCACGCTGGTAATACAACGGAATCACTTCTTCGCTGAGGGTGCGCATCAGGTCTTCGCCATCGCGGGTATCGTGAACGCTCATGTTGGAATGCGTTCTGCCGGTTCCAATGGCAAAGCCGTTCATGCCGTCGAAGGCTTCGGCCCACCAGCCATCGAGGACGGAAAGATTGAGGCCGCCGTTCAGCACGACCTTCTGACCGCTGGTACCGGAGGCCTCCAGCGGGCGGCGCGGATTATTGAGCCAGACATCGACGCCCTGCACGAAATGGCGCCCGACGTTGATGTCATAGTCCTCGACAAACACGAACTTGTCGCGGAACTTGGGGTCGCGCATCAACTCGGCGATCTGCTGCAAGACGCGCTTGCCGGGCTCGTCGAGCGGATGCGCCTTGCCGGCAAACACAAACTGCACTGGGCGGTTCGGGTCATTCACCATCGCGGCCAGCCGCTCGATGTCGGTCAGGATCAGGTTGGCCCGCTTGTAGGTGGCAAACCGCCGCGCAAATCCGATGGTCAGCGCATCCGGGCTAAGCGCGCGCTCCAGGCGCTGCAGCACCTCCCGTGATTCTCCCCGGCGCTGCGCTTGCTCGACCGCTCGCCGGCGCACAAATTCGATCAGCTGCGACTTCAGGTTGAGGTGCGTCTCCCAGAGCTCGCCATCGTCCACGTCTTCAATTCCCAGCCAGATTTTCGCCTCGCTGCTACGCTGGTGCCAGTCCGTGCCCAGATGGCGATCATAGAGGCGGAACATCTGCGGCGCCAGCCAGGAGGGAACGTGCACACCGTTGGTGATGTGTCCGATGGGAATGTCATCTTCCAGTTTGTCGCGGAACAGCCCGGTCCACATGGCGCGCGACACTTCCGCATGCAGCGCCGAAACCGCGTTGGCGCGGCGCGAGAGTCGCAGCGCCAGCACCGTCATGCAAAACAATTCGTCCCCATTACTGGAATTCTCACGACCGAGTCCCAGCAGACTTTCCCTGGAGAGCCCGAGTGCTTCGCGAAGCGGTCCAATGTGCTCCTCAATCAGTCCCGCATCGAAGCGGTCGTGCCCGGCGGGTACGGGAGTGTGCGTGGTGAAGACGACTTCGCGCGAGACTCGGGGAACGGCGGCTTCAAACGCCAAGCCTTCCTCCTCCATGCGCATGCGGATCGCTTCCAGAACCGCAAAAGCGCTGTGCCCTTCGTTCAGGTGAAGCACACCCGGAGAAACTCCCAGAGCTTTGAGCGCCCGCAATCCGCCCACGCCCAGCAGCAACTCCTGCCGAATGCGGATGCGAAGATCGCCGCCATACAACCGCGAGGTCAGCTCGCGGTCTTCGGGTGCATTGCCTTCCACGTCTGAGTCCAGTAAGAGCAGGTCGCGGCGCCCTACTTTCACACGCCAGACTTTCGCGCGTATACGGCCGCTGCGGGTTTCGATTTCCACCACGACAGGCCGGCGGTCCTTGCCGATCGCCACTTCCATCGCCATTTGATTGACGTCGGTCTTCATATATTCTTCCCGTTGCCACCCGCCCAGATCAAGCCTCTGCCGGAAATAGCCCTGGCCATAGAACAAGCCAATCCCCACCAGGGGTATGTCGAGATCCGACGCACTCTTGATGTGATCTCCGGCCAGAACTCCGAGGCCGCCGGAATAGACCGGCAGGGATTCGTGCAAGCCAAACTCCGCAGAGAAATACGCCACCGGGTGGGGCCGCAACACGCCGGCGTGCCTTGCACCCCACGTGCGATCCGCTTCCAGGTACTCCAGCATGCGGCGATACGCGTAGTTCACGCGGCTGTGCAACATGAGCTCGGCAGCGCGGGTTTCCAGTTTGGCGAGAGGAAGCTCGGACAGCAGCGCCACCGGATTGTGATTGAGCTCATTCCATCGCGCCGGATCGAGATCGAGGAAAACGCTGGAGGAGTTGTGGTCCCAACTCCACCACAGGTTGCGCGCCAGAGCCCACAGCCGCTCCTGCAGCGGAGCAATGAAGCGATCAAGCGTGCGAGCTTCACTCACCACCGGCGCGACCTGCGTGGCCGCCTCCGTCAGCATGCGAATTTCATCGTCGCTGAAAACTCGCGCCTCGATCGTCTGAACCACCAGCACACCTTGCAGAACTCCGCGATCGATCAAGGGAACGCCCAGAAACGACTGGTAGGCGTCCTCGCCAGCATCGCGGAAATACTTGAAGCGGGGATGAGTTTTCACCTGCTCGACCGAAACCGGGCGCACCAGTTCCGCCACCAGGCCGGTGAGCCCTTCATGCACCGCCATCCGCAGACTACCGACACATTCCTTACGAAGGCCGACCGTTGCCGCCAGCACCAGATTGGCGCGATCCGGCTCCAGCAGGTATGCCGAGCACACATCGGTGCGGAATCTCTTGGCAATGAGGGCAACCACGTTCATCAGCGTTTCCGCGGGCTGGCCGCCCTCTGCGGCGAGGTTCGCAATCTCTTCCAGGGTCAGAACATTCCTGACGTTGCTTGCATGCACCGCTGGTTCCATGTCCGCTGCTACCTTGTCATATCCTTCCAATCTGATTCACCAGCCTCCGAGCGGGTCTTGACCCCTCAAGTTTTATTGTCCCTGCTGGACGGCGTCGTGGTCGGCCGAGGTTCCCCTATTGTACGGGTTGCGCTAGAAATCGGAAACGCACTCCGTTTCTGGCGGTTCGGCACGGTCATTTTCCAAAGGGCGGCGCTG
Source organism: Candidatus Sulfotelmatobacter sp. (assembly GCA_052148475.1). Taxonomy (GTDB): domain Bacteria; phylum Acidobacteriota; class Terriglobia; order Terriglobales; family Acidobacteriaceae; genus Sulfotelmatobacter. Next base: position 19,465 of record JBKQID010000016.1, read on the forward strand.
GGCTGTTCGGATTTCGTAACAATCGCAGAAGTAGTAACTACGGAAGAGAGAAATGAGGGGCATGGTATGTGCAAGGAGTAAAGTCATGCAGTCGAAGTCTGATGGTCCGGAAGCCTACGTTCTTCCCAGCAACCAAACGCTAACCGCAGAGGAGGCCGGAAGGATTTGCACCGCGCCGCTGGCCGCTTGGCTGGCGACGGTCGTGTTGGTGCTGATAGTGATCGGCGTGGCACTCTCGGTAGCCGCATGGCGGGAACACAAGAAAAGGGCAACAGCCGCCGGGGCAGAGATAGCGACATTGAGTGCACCCGGAACCTTGCTTGCAGGGCGCTTGCGCCATTCTCGCAGAGGCGCACCAGATTCTTGTTCGGCTTTTGTAACAACCCTCAACTCGGTCAGCTAGGTCGCCGGAATCCGCGAAAGTATGGCGTGCGGCGGAAGTAGTCTTGGCGAAACGTCTGGCTCAACCGGCCGGAAGAGGGCGGTTCAATACCGCCCCGCCGCCCCACTCCTCGTCAGAACCCCAGTACCGTCGCCGCTTCTCCGCTGGCGCGGGACGCCAGATGAGCCACCAAAACTTGTTTGCGTTGCGCCCCGAATAGAAGTAAAATCAGCGGCAATCCAGCCAACCAACGGGAGGCATTCGTCCACTTTCTGTTGGCGTTTCGAGCTCGCAAGTGTGGGTAGACCATTCCGCCTGGGCGGAGAATCAAGTCTTCCGCATAGCGGCTTCACTAAACCGGGTTACCAGGCCGGGCTACTAAACCAGGACGGACTTGACGAAGCAAAACTGTGTGAGCACCGCCTGCAATTCTTTGCATCTCGCGCGACCCATGGAGTCAGGACAATGAATGGTACTACCGCACGATTTCTCCGGTTGGGTGTGGCCCTGTCTGGATTAGCGGTGATGGGCTGGGTGTTGACCGGCCAGGCGTCGGAACCGGTTCGGGAGGGGATGCCGACCGACTGGTCTCACCGGCACGTCATCTTTTCCGAGCCGTCGACATTCGAGCAAGTCCAACAGGTGAGCAGCGATCCGCGCTACTGGCAGCAATGGTACCGGAACAACGTGAAGCGCGCGTTGCCAACGGATTCGGGAGCGCCGGACGATGCCGCCGCGGCGGATCCGGACCTGCGTCCTATTGAAGTGGGTCGTCTGGGTTCGGCAGCGAACTCGGCGGGAGCATGGTCCGAGGATCTGGGTACGGGTGCCACGGTGGGCGCGGGTAACTATCCCGCGAAGTATTCGCACCAGATCAACATAGCGAGCTGCAGTGATTATGTGGTCTTCAACACCGGCTTAGCGGGCTCGAACACCCAGGCCAGCATCGTCGCTTATGACAATCTCTACACCGGTGGATGCGCCGCACCCAATCCGAAAACCTATTGGGCCTACAACACCGGGGGTACGGTCCTGACCTCACCGGTAATCTCACGGGACGGGACGCAGGTCGCATTCGTCGAAACCAACGGTGGCTTCGGGATATTGGTTTTGCTGAAATGGGCATCTTCGACCACCGAGACCGTGGGCGCCCCAATGAATCTGACCCTACCCGCCACGAACGTCACCAACGCCGCGTACCGCGCCTGCACTGCGCCCTGCATGACCGAGATCTTTCTGAAAGGCGGCGGAGTCCAGACCGATGACACCACCTCGTCGGCCTTCCCCGATTACAGTCATGACATACTTTGGGTGGGCGGAGCTCTGGGTTGGCTTCACCAGATCAGCGGCGGGTTTCTTGGTACTCCCGGCGAAGTCACCACGGGAGGCTTCCCGGTTCAAGTAAACAGCGCAACGACGTTTATCTCCAGCCCAGTCTACGACCGCACCTCGGGCAATGTTTTCGTAGGCGATGCCAGCGGATTCTTCTACCGGGTCAGTTCCACGGGAGCGGTGACCAAATCTGGCCAGATCGATCATGGCACTGGCCTGGTCGCGGGGCCTGTTATTGATTCAACGAAGGATTTGATCTACGCGTTTTCCTCCAGCGATGGCAGTACATCCTGCGCAGGCCTCCCATGCTCGGCAGTCTTCCAGTTCCTTCCGACCTTCGCCGCCACCTCGACTGGCACGGAAGCGATCGTCGGAACCAGCCAGGTCGCCCCTCCCAATCCGAATGCGATGTACGAGGGCGCTTTCGACAGTACGTATGAAGCCTCAGGCACCGCGACCGGCAACTTCTACGTTTGCGGAAACACCGGAGGAGCTCCAACCCTGTATCAGATTCCAATCTTGGCTGGCGTCATGCAGACGGCCATCACCGGGCCAGTACTGACCAGCGCCACCACCGGATGCTCTCCGGTCACCGACATTTCCAACCCGAACGCCACGGCAGGCATCTCGGAGTGGATTTTCGCCAGCGCCCAAGCCAGTGGTTCGGGCAATAACTGCGCGGTCGGGACCGGTGGATGCGTCATGAATTTCAACGTCCAGCCCTGGCTGCCCTCCCACGGTTATGCGGTAGGCGATATAGTGCTAGATTCCAACCTCAATGTTCAAGTGTGCAGAACCCTTGGAACGTCGAGAACCGCCGCGCAGGGGCATCCCGCCTGGAATGGGGCCATCGATGGGAACACGCCCGACAACACGGTTAAGTGGACGAACCAGGGTCCTCATCTGGCTGCCCACCCAACTTGGCTTCCGAGCCACGGGTACACTGTCGGCGAGGAGATTCTCGACAGCAACGGCAATGTCGAATGGGTGCACACGGCAGGAACGTCCAGAACAGTCGCTCAGGGGCACCCCGCTTGGAGTTTGGCCATAGCCGGCACGACTGGGGACGGCAGCGTCAGCTGGCGGATGGTGGGACTTCCCGCCACCTTCAGCGTTGCGGCTTCCGGCGGCACCAGCGGGATTATTATCGACAATAACGTTGGATCGGGCACGATGGCTGGTGCGTCCCAGGTGTATTTTTCGACGCTAGGCACTCAGGCCTGCACTGGCGGCTCGGGTGGGTGCGCGGTACAGGCAGCGCAATCGGATTTACAATAGACAGACAAAAGCTGGACAGACAACGACAGGTTTCCTCTTATGACTATGAACGATTCGTCCCATGATCATCCGCGCACTCCGGTCACCCGGCAGCCGTACGAAAAGCCCTCCTTTCGCTACGAGAAAGTATTTGTGACGACCGCCCTTTCCTGTGGGAAGGTCGGGACTTCCTCCCTGGCTTGCGCGAGCAGTTCGAAGGTGTCATGAAGCCTTCGGCTCCAGCGTTGGGCGATGCTCATGTTCTCCAATGTGAGCTGGCGGGAGAAGTGTTGCGCTCCTCTGGCAGTTTGCGTTTGCGGGTCACAGGGTGGAGCATGCTGCCGACCATTTGGCCCGGCGATACGCTCGTGATCGAGCAGGCGAGCGGCGACCAGGTCCTCGAGGGTGACATCGTCCTGTTCAGCAGCGGTCGCCGGTTTGTTGCCCATCGCGTGGTGGCGAGCGGCAATGGCTCTGCGGCTTCACGGGTTCAAACTTCAACGGTTCAGACTTCGAGGATTCAAACCCAAGGCGATGCAGTGCCGCGCCCCGATGCTCCGCTGGCCGCCAGCGACCTGCTCGGCAAAGTTTCCTTCATTCTGCGGGAGGGCAGGATCATCGAGCCGAGCCGGCGCCTGTGCTTTTCCGAGCGCGCCGTCGCCGCAGGGTTTCGACGGTCGTCCTGCGCCGCCCGCGTGCTTGTGCGCGTAAGCGGCATGCTCCAGAGGTTGCACGGCCCTTCGTCGATTCAAACGTCGCGGGTTCAGACCGTGTCGCTTTAAACATTATTAGGATTGATTCGTCGCTTGCCCGAGTTAACCACCGACGTCGAACGTCTCAGCCTCGTGATTGAAATCGGGGGCATGCCGGTGCGCGTGCATACTACCGACCCGGGCTTCCTCGGCATGCTGCAGGAGCGCTATGCCGGCTTCTTGACTTCCGCGGGGAGGGCTGAGTGGGCTCCAGAGATCGACTTCGACATTGAACTTACTCCCACGCGATTCGCCGATCCCGATGCCACCGTGCGTGTGACTCAACAGCGGGGCCGGTGGACGCTGGAGAGGGGAGACTTTCGCGCCGAATGGGAACCCGCGTGGCGCACCGGCTGGATTCGCCAGAGCGCGAATCCTTATTCGATTGATGCCGTGCTGCGCATCGTGCATACCCTCGTGCTGGCGCGCCAGGGAGGCTTCCTGCTGCACTCCGCGAGCGCCATCCGCAACGGCAAGGCGTTTTTGTTCGCCGGCGTTTCCGAGGCGGGCAAGACGACCATTTCCCGGCTGGCTCCTCCCGACGCGACTCTCTTGACCGACGAGATTTCCTACGTTCGCAAGCAAGATGCCCACGAGCATAATGCCGGCTACGTCGCCTATGGCACTCCTTTTACCGGGGAATTGGCCAAGCTGGGCGAAAATGTTTCTGCGCCCGTTGCCGCGCTCTACCTGCTCGCCAAGGGCGCCGAGAATCGCATCGACCCCATTTCGCCCGCAGAGGCAGCCCGGTCTCTGCTTGCTAATCTTCTCTTTTTCGCGGAGGATGAGGAACTGGTGCAAGCCACTTTTCATTCCGCTTTCGAGTTCGTGAGCCGGGTTCCGGTTTCCCGCCTTACGTTTGTGCCCGATGCCCGGGTCTGGGAGTTGATCGGATGAGCAGGCTTTATATGGCACGCAATCCGAAGGTTGCGGCGCGCAGTCTCGACGGCGAAATGATGATCATGTCCGGCCGGGACTCAACGCTCTTCACGTTGAACAAGACGGCCACGATCCTGTGGCAATCCGCCGACGGCACCACTCCGCTAGACGAAATCGTGGAGCGCCGCATCTGCTCCGAGTTCGAGGTTGAGCCCGCCGAGGCCTTGCACGACGCCGAAAATCTGGCGCGGGAACTGGCCAGCCATGAGATACTGCAAATCTCCGAGGAGCCGATTCCGCCGCGGAATACCGTGGCCGGAGAATCCCGAGCTACAGAGTCCCAATGAGCGCACTGCTCCAAGAGATGACCGAGAAGGCGCAGCGGCTGAACATTCCGTTCAACGTCCAGCTCGATCTGACATATCGCTGCAACGAGCGCTGCGTTCACTGCTATCTCGATCATGACGATCACGGCGAGATGACCACCGCGGAAATCAAGCATCTGCTCGACGAGATGGCCGAGGCCGGCGTTTTTATTCTGACTCTCAGCGGCGGCGAAATTTTCCTGCGCAAGGACTTCTTCGAGCTTCTCGAACACGCCCGCCGTTTGATGTTCTGCGTGAAGCTCAAAACCAACGCCGTTCTGATCCGCGAGCGCGAGGCCGCCCGGCTCCGCGATCTGGGCGTCGAATCGGTGCAGATCAGCATTTATTCGCACCGGCCGGAAGTTCATGATGGCATCACTCTGATTCCGGGTTCGCTCAAGCGCTCGATCGATGCGATCCGCTTTCTCAAGTCGCAGGGATTGAAAGTCATCATCGCCAACGTGCTGATGACCCAGAACCGGCAGGACTATCCTGGCGTTCGCGCGCTGGCCGCGGAACTGGACGTCGAATGCACTCTCGATCCAACCATCACGCCCATGATGGACGGCAACCGCTCCACCCTGGATTTGGGCGTTGACCAAAACACGCTGCGGCAGGTTTTCCGCGACGCCTCTCTGGTGGGAGACGTCGACGAGTTTTGCGCCATACCCGCGCAGTCGGGTGAGAGCGAACTGGAGTCCACGCCCTGCAGCGCCGGGCACACCGCCTGCTACGTTTCGCCCTACGGGGAAGTTTTCCCCTGCGTCCAGTTTCCGCTGCCTACTGGAAACGTGCGGCAGCAGCGCTTTGTCGACATCTGGCGGGATTCCGACCGGATGAAGGAAGTTCGCTCCATACGCCTGAGGGACCTGACGACTTGCCCTTCGTGCACCCACGTGGGCAGTTGCACGCGCTGTCCCGGCCTGGCTTTCATGGAAGGGAACATGCGTGGGCCGTCGTCGCAGGATTGCGAGAAATCTTTCGCCAGAACCGGCATTCCCTCGGCCAACATGCTAGCGAAGAACCAAGCTGGGGTGAGCATGGGCCACTCGAATTTGGTACAGATTCGAACGCTCCCGAATTTGGCGAGCGCCACTGCATGATTCGGACTCGCGTCTACTGCTCTGACGGAAAACACTTCAGCCGAAAACATGTCTGGGACTAGCTTCTTGGCCAGTAGCGCCACACTCGAAGCCGAGTGGTCCTTCCTACTAGCCGCATGTTCCGAACTTCCCCGCCAGGAAAAGACAGACCGCCTCCGTCAGCTGGCGCGCGAACCCCTTCGCTGGAAAGTTCTTTTCGACCTTGCCGACCGGCAAGGGACTCGGCCGCTTCTCTATCAAGCTCTCGTCGACCTTCAAGGGGCACTTCCAACTGAGGAGATGTCCGCGCTGCAACAGAGCTATCAGACCAACCTTCACAAAGCGTTATTTCTATCGCGCGCGTTGATTCGAATCGTTGATCGACTGTCTGCCGCCGGCATCGAGGTCATGCCCTACAAAGGCCTGGCGCTGGCGGAATTAGCCTACGGCGACATTGCGTTGCGCCAGTCTGGGGACATCGATCTGCTGATTCACCCGCGCGACTTCCCCCGCATCCGCGACGCGGTCCGTCAACTCGGCTACACGCCCCATCTGAGTCTTTCTCCGGCAGAGGAACGCGCCTATCTGCAATCAGGATACGAATGTGCCTTCGACGGCGCCGCTGGACCCAACCTGCTCGAGGTGCAGTGGGCGATTCAACCTCGCTTCTATGCCATCGATTTCGATATGGAAGGCCTGTTCCGGCGGGCAGCGGCGATCACGGTTGCCGGCCACGCCATGAAGACGCCTTCGTCCGAGGACTTGCTTCTCATATTGTCGGCGCACGCCGCCAAACACGAATGGGCGCGCCTGGTATGGCTGTGCGACATTGCGCGGATCATCAGCCTTCCAACTTTAAACTGGAGCTGGATCGGATCCGAGGCGAGGGCCCTCGGAATTGTGCGCATCGTACGCGTCAGCATGCTTCTGGCGAACCGGCTCCTGGGCACCACCATCCCGCCAGCGAGTCTTCCCGAAGCAAGTCTTCGCGAAGATCGAGCGACGCTCCCGCTGGTGGATGAGATCCAATCTCATATCGCGAGTGAGGCGACATTTAACGTGGAGTCTTTCGCATACTTCCACTTCATGATGCGGCTGCGGGAACGATCTGCCGATCGCTTGCGATTCCTGCAGCGGCTGGTCTTCACGCCTGGACCGGGCGAATGGCAGGCGGTCCGTCTTCCCCCGCCACTGTTTCCCCTGTACCGGCTGGTCCGGCTGTCGCGGCTGGCGGCCAGGCTAGTCCGCAGCTAGACGTCCGCCAAACCGGCATGCTGGTCTGCATTCGTTGCATTCCAATCTCTCAGATAGAGAACGAACATCGCCGCGCATCCGATCAGCGGCACGGCCAGCCCCGCCTTGAGGCTGCCGAAATGAGTCGATGAAACCCCCACCATCCACGGAAGCAGGCCGCCGCCGATGTTCGACAACGTAAACAGGATGGACCCAAGGCGCGACGAGTCTGCACCAAACTCCCGGGACAAAAGTGAAATCGTAATGGGATAAACGTAAGAGAGCCCCAGCCCTGCCAGGCATGCACTCGCCACTACTCCACGCAGGCCGTGCGATAGGACCAACCCGGCCATTCCGGCACAAGCAACCAGCAGTCCGATTTGCACGAGTCGAATTTCGGTCGTCAGGTGCAGCAGCAACGGCGCCAACCATCTCCCCAGCATCATCGAGGCATAAAAAAATGATGGAGTCATGAGGGCCATGGTCGGCGTCAGGTTTCCCAGGCTCTTCGCATAGGATGCCACCCATCCCCCGAAGCCGTTTTCGACACCGACGTAAAGAAAGAAAAGTGCAGCGAGAACCAGCAACGCGCTCTGCGTCCAGGGAATCGCTGGACTTGCTTTCTCCCCGGTAGGCTTGCTCGCGGCTGGCTCGACAATCGACGTGGGCATGACGCCGATCCCCACCGCTATCAGCAACGCGAACCCGGCCACCGCGGCCAAAAGGAGAGGAACCTGATGGCTTCTCGCGGCCGCTGCCACCAGAAATGGACACGCCACCGCGCCAGCGCTCCAGCAGAAATTGAGCAGATTCAGGGTTGCGCTGCGCCGGCCGGGATTCACCGCCGCCACCATTAAATTGCCCGCGGGAACTGCCAGCCCCAGCCCTCCGCCATACACTCCGATACAAATGATCCCCATCACTCTTGGGCCCACGAGCAGCAGGCCGACGCCCGCACTCATCAACAGAAGTCCAGTCTTGATCGCGAATCGGAATCCCCAGCGCGCAACCAGCACTCCGGAAAGAGCAACGGCCAAGGTTGAAACCACGTACTGCGCGGTAAACAGAGCGCCCGCCTGGGCATAGTTCAGCGACCAGCGCGCCGACAACGTTGGCAGCATCGGACCGAGCAGCACGGTCGCGATCCCGATCGGCACGAACGACGTGTAGGCGGCAAACGTAAGCGTTTGAGCGGAGGTTGAGGTGTTGGGTGGGTCGGAAGAGGGCATGAATGGAGCGGCAGGCTCTGCGGCTACTATATCGGAACCGCGGCTTAGGAGGTACCGTTCGCCTTCGCCGTCGATTCCCGCACGACCAGCGCGGGCTCAATCGCGATCTCCGTAGGAGATTCCTTTTTATCCTGAATCCGTTCCAACAGGACTTGCGCCGCAACTTCTCCCATCCGGTTCAGCGGTTGTTGTACCGTGGTCAAACTCGGAGTGTGAAATGCGGCGCCGGGAATGTCATCGAACCCCAGCACCGAAACATCCTGGGGCACGCGCAGTCCCTGTTCCTGCAACGCGCGAATCGCTCCAATCGCCGAGATGTCGTTATACGCAAACAACGCCGTGAATGGCCGCTTGCGCGCCAGCAGTTGCTTGGTAAACGGATACCCCAACATCGGGGTCGGGTCATCAGTGTCAATCTGCACCGTTAGTTCCGGATCGATCTTCATCCCAATCTCTGCGGCCACCTGGCAGATCGCGTCCCAGCGATCCTTGGCATCCGAACTCAGAGGATTCCCCTTCATGAAAGCGACGCGCTGGTGGGATAGATCCTTCAAATGGTTCAAAGCTAAGACCGCCGCCCTCACGTGATCGAGCGTAATGTTGGTGACGCCCTTCAGTTTCCTGTGGCCGGCAACCGCAACCGTCGGCAGCGTGGGCTCCTCCTGTACGGTGGTATCCACGGTGATGATGCCCTCGACTCCACGCTCCGACAGCAACTGCGAGTACCGGCTCAGCAGTTCGGGATCGTGCCTGTGGACCACGGTGAGAAAGAAGTAATCGCGCTTCCTCAAATACTGCTCAATGCCGCTGATGATCGCGGAGCTGTAGGAGTCGCCAATCTCTTCCGCAATCACGCCGATGGTGTAGGTTCGCTTATTGCGCAACGTGCGGGCGAAAAAATTGGGCCGATAGTTGAGTTCCTTGGCGGCCGCATGAATGCGGTTCTTGGTCTCTTGCGGAATGGAACGAGCCGATGGCGAATCGTTGAGGACCGCGGATACGGTGCCGGGAGTCAGACCAATATGCTGGGCAACGGCCTTGAGGGTTATCGCCTCTGGTTTCTGGCCAGGCTTCTTAGTTTGCCCCATGATCTTTTAGATCGCTTTAAACAATGACTTGGCAAGACTCCGGGCCGAACATCTTAACAAATCCTATGACCTTGTCAGTGATTCCACATACGTCGTTTCTTCGCAGCGAAGCGAAGAACAGATTGAGAGCTCTTCGATGCAATTACGCCTTAGCATGCCGCTGGCTGTTCGGCTTCGATCCGCTCAAAGCAAAGAACAGTATGTACAGATAACAAAGAACCGGCAGGAAGAACGCGTGATGTATGCCGATCCGATCGGCAATCGCACCCTGTACCACCGGAATAATCGCTCCGCCAACAATTGCCATAATCATGATTCCGGAGCCGTCGCCAGTGAGCGGCCCCAGTTCGGCCACGCCCAGCGTGAAGATGCTGGGGAACATGATGGAGTTAAAAAAGCCCACCAGGATGATGCTGTACATGGCAGTATGCCCGGTGGTCAGCATCGAGATCGCAACCAGGGCCGCCGCGCACACCGCGCAAATGCCCAGCAACCCGCGTGTGCTCACTTTTTGCAGAAGCGCAGAGCCGATGAAGCGGCCGACCATTGCGCCGCCCCAGTAGAAAGCGACGAAGCTCGCCGCAACTTTTTCGGTCAGACCGCCAATCTCAGGCTGAGTGAAGTAGTTCACCAGGAAGCTCCCGATGGAAACTTCGCCGCCGACGTAGACAAAAATGCCGATCGCCCCGAAGATCAAGCTGGGGTGGTTCCAGATTGAGTCGTTCACCTTCTCGCCGACTTTGTGCTGCGCGTGTTCGATCTTCGGCAATTTGAAGCTGCCGATCGCGGCCGCCAGCACTACCAGCGCAATGCCCAGGCCCACGTACGGCGTCTTGACCGTAGCTGCTTCATGCAAGCGGTATGCCTGCAGAACATCGGGCGCCATCGCTCGGATTTCGTCCATGGTCTTCGGGGCCGCGCTCAGAATCAGCAGGCCGCCGAAAAACGGCGCCAGAAATGTCCCCAGCGAGTTGAACGCCTGCGTCAGATTGAGCCGGCTGGACGCCGTTTCAGGCTTCCCCAACACGGTAACATAAGGATTCGCCGCCACCTGCAGGCACGTTATCCCCGCAGCGAGCACGATCAACGCGCCCAGAAATAGCGGAAACGACGGAACGCTGGCCGCCGGCACAAACAGAAACGCTCCCAGCCCCATCGTGAGCAGGCCCACCACCATTGATCGCTGGTAGCCGATCCAGTCGATGATCTTCGCCGAAGGAATCGAGAAAATAAAATAGGCTCCAAAGAACGCAAACTGAATCAGCATGACCCTGAAATAACTGAGGTCGAAAATCGACTTCAGATGCGGAACCAGAATGTCGTTCAGGCAGGTTAGAAATCCCCACATGAAGAAAAGCGTGGTCACCGTAGCCAACGGAGCGAGGTAGCTTTGCTCGCTGCCCGGCGCGGTAGTCGTCGTAGAAGTAGAAGTATTGGGGGCCGCGATCGCCATGAGTGCTGTATCCACCCTTCAAAGAGTGTGCGAACCAGATTGCGTGAACCCAGAGTCCGCGAATTGATGAACGCGCCATCATAGCATCGCCAGAGCGCGATTTTACGCATTTTTCTAGAGCCGGCATCGAATCGGCCCTCTAGAAAATCGTTTCTCTAGCTTGACAGTGCTTGACAATCGCCAGCCCTTGGCCGAGACTGCAATCGTTTCTGGCTGTCGGATCTCTTCATCAGGTCACACTCATGCTAAAACCTGCACTGGTCGCCGTCGTCGCCTTGTTTTTCCTGGTCAGCCACGCTACACTCCTGGCCCAGTCGGGCATGTCCGCAGCAGTTGTGTTCAGCGAACCCGGTTTTCCAGCGGCTGACTGCGCTGCCGCCTCCCCGCAGCAATTGGCCGCAATCTTGCCGGGAGCTCAGCTAGCCGATGCCGATCACCTTCGCGACGCCCTGGCCGCGCCCTCAACCCGTATTCTGATCCTCCCCTACGGCTCTTCCTTTCCTGAAGAACCCTGGCCCGCGATCAAGCAGTTTCTGGATCGCGGCGGCAATCTTCTGGTGCTCGGCGGCAGGCCGTTCACTCGTGCCGCTTACCGCGATGCCAGTGGCTGGCATCTCCGCGACTACAGCGTCCGCTTCATCCGCCCGCTGATGATCGACCAGTACCAGGGAACTCTCGGCTCCGGCGGACTACAGTTCGAGCCCAATCCCGAACTGCCATTGCAACTTCCCGCGTTCGCCTGGAAGCGCGCCTTCAGTCCAGTGATCCGGCTCAGCGCAGTCGATCTTTACCATCGCGGCGGCGCTGCCGGTTCCATCGATGCGCGCCTCGACTCTCTCGCGTGGGGCACGCAGAATGGCCGCAAACTGTCAGCGCCAGTCATCCAGGTCGACCACTTCCGGAACGGCTTCGACGGCGGACGCTGGATTTTCGTGAACGCCGAACTCTCCGGCGACTTCTTCGACAACGCCGCGCTGATGCGATCCCTTGCGGACCGGGCACTGCAAGGCGCGGAGGAATTCACCGTGCGCCCGGCGTTGCCACTCTACCTGCCGGGTGAGCCCGTGGAACTGCAATTGGAATGGCATGCAGCTGAAGCACCCACGACGCCGGTATCGGTGAAAATCACGACCTACCCCGAAACGCAGCCCTCGAATCGCGTCAGCGTCTCGGCATCGGTGCTAAACGAGCCAGTCGTGCTGGCGGCTCCCGACGGCAAGGGACTTTACATCGTCGAGGCGCAGTTAATGGAAGGCGATCGTATTCGCGCCATCTACCACTCCGCCTTCTGGATCCGCGATGAATCGTTTCTTCATTCCGGCCCGCATCTCGGCGTGAACCACGACTACTTCGAACTCGATGGCCATCCTCTCGCGGTGGTCGGCACGACCTACATGTCGAGCGAAGTCCAGCGTCTCTTTTTCGACCACCCCAACGTGTATGTGTGGAACCAGGATCTGGCTCAGATTCACGATGCCGGGCTGAACATGATTCGCACCGGATGGTGGACCGGCTGGGACAAATTCTGCGACGAAAACGGCCGGCCCTACGAGCGCACGTTGCGCACGCTCGAAGCCTATCTGATGACCGCTCGCAAGTATGGCCTGCCGGTGCAGTTCAATTTTTTTGCTTTCCTGCCCGATGTTCTCGGAGGGGCCAACGCATTTCTTGATCCCGCGGCCGTCCGCCGCCAGCAGACACTGATTTCGTCCGTTGTGTCGCAATTCCATGACGTGCCCTACCTTGCATGGGATCTCATCAACGAGCCCAGTTTCTCGCAGCACCTCTGGAAGACGCGCCCCAACGGAGACGCAATCGAACTCGCAGACTGGAATCAGTGGCTGAGCGAGCGTTATCCCGATCGCGCCCAGCTCGCCACGCTGTGGAATGTCTCTCCCGGCGCCGTCGCGGGGACAGTCGCTCTCCCCACCGAAGACGAGTTCTCCCCGCGCGGCATGTATACCGGAACCACCTCATTGCGGCTGCATGATTATTTCTTGTTCGCGCAAGAATCATTCGCTCACTGGGCACGGACCATGCGCGATACGATCCGTGCTGTCGGATCGCAACAACTCGTAACCGTCGGCCAGGACGAGGGCGGCATTCAAGACCGCCTGTCTCCGGCCTTCTGGGGCCAGTCCGTCGACTTCACCACCAATCACTCCTGGTGGCTCAACGACAATATCCTGTGGGATTCGCTGGCGGCCAAACAGCCCGGACAAGCCCTGCTGATTCAGGAAACTGGACTGCAACGCGAGTTGAACCTCGACGAAATCGCCCGCCGCACGCCTGAGAGCGAGGCTGCTCTGCTGGAGCGAAAAGTCGCCACGTCTTTCATACAAGGTTCCGGCGCCATCGAATGGTTGTGGAACACGAATTCCTCCATGACGGAGAGCAACGAAACTCCGATTGGCGCGGTCCGCACCGATTACACCGAGAAGCCGGAAGCCGCGCTGCTGCGGGCCTTCGCTCAATTCGCTCCGTCTTTGCAGGAACATCTTCGCGATCCGCAGCTGCCTTCAATCGCAATCGTCACGTCGCAAGCGGCCCAATACTCGGCGCTCGCGGATTTCCAGCTGGCGGCTCAGCAGCGCGCCGTGCGCGTCCTGGCCTACGACGCCCACTTGCCCGCGTACGTGATCGCGGAAAATCAGATCGAGAAGTTAGGATCGCCCAGGCTGGCCATCCTGCCCTCGCCTCAAGCGCTCAGCGAAGCGGCGTGGCGGGCGCTTTTGAAGTACGTTGATGCGGGAGGCAACCTGCTCGTCACCGGACCGGTCGATCGCGACCAGCACTGGCAGATCGTGCATCGCGCGGCCGAACTCGGACTCGCCGCCCACGTCGAACCGCTTACTTATCACAATGCGACGGTTCGCCTGCGAGACCGCTCACTCGCGCTCAATTTTGGTCAGCAGCAACAGAACTGGCTGGATTCCTTGCGCTTTGACGACGGATCCAGCTTCAAAGAAACTCCTCACGGCAAAGGGCTCATCTTCTGGGCGGCGTACCCCGTGGAACTCGCCGAAGATGCGCAAGCCACTTCCGAACTGTATGCATACGTCGCCGGCCGGCTGAACATCTCACCGATGTTCAGCGCGCAATTTCCACTGCCGCCCGGTGTGCTGGTATTTCCCACTGCATTGGCGGAGTCGGTCCTCTACGTCTTCGTCTCCGACTCGGCGAACGACACCGCGATCAGCCTTCGCGACCAGGCCACCGGAGTTCCGCTGTCATTTTCTCTGCCCGCGGAACACGCAGCAATTGCAGTAGTTGGAAAGAAGGAAAAGAAAGTCGTAGCCAAGTACGGCTTCTAGGATGCGTACACCGACCCTAGAGACGTAGCTTTGCTACGTCTTTCGCAGCAGCATCGATCAGACCCGCGCCACGGCTCTCTGCTCCGCGAGTTGCTGAGATAGAAAGTTGAGGTACTCTTCCATTCCCTCGCCGGTTTTCGCCGAGAGCCGAAAAATCTGCATTCCCGGACGCACCGACTGAATGCTGGTTCGCGCCGCATTCCAGTCAAACTCAACCGCAGCAGCGAGTTCATTCTTGGTCACTACTGCAACGTCTGCGCTATTGAAGATCGTTGGATACTTCAGCGGCTTGTCTTCTCCCTCCGTCACCGACATCAACACCAGACGAAGATTCTCTCCGAGATCGTACGAAGACGGACACACCAGGTTCCCCACATTCTCGATAAAAAGAAAATCCAGTTGGTGCAGGTCCCAGTCCTGCAGCGCATTCTGCACCATCGCCGCCTCCAGATGACACAGAGTCCCCGTCGTGATCTGCTTCACCGGCGCCTTGCTGCGCGCTAGTCGCACCGCATCGTTTTCGGTCGCCAGATCTCCGACCAGCGCAGCCACCCGATAGCGCGGCTGCAGTTGCGTGAGTGTCTTCTCCAGGAAGGTGGTTTTTCCCGAGCCCGGACTCGAAACCAGGCTCACCACAAATACTCCTGCCACGCGAAATTGTTCGCGCAGCGCGCGGGCAATCACGTCGTTCTGCTTCAACACATTCCTGCGGACTTCCACCAGACGAGGCTCGCTCATTCCTTGACCTCCGATTCCTTTACGCCATGCTCCTGTCCTCGATCCTCGCACACTTCATCGTCTTGCACCTCGAGCGCAAACACCTCAAGTTCCTTGCCATGACGCACGTCCATCGTCGGCGCTCCGCATTCCGGACATTGAAATAGCTGCACCGACGGCAGCGTCCGAGTTTCGCAACACTGTGGGCAAAACACGACGACCGGAACGTCCTCCACGATCAACTGCGATCCCTCGAGCGGCGTATCCTGGCAGGCAACTTGGTAGGAAAACATCAGCGCATCCTTCACCACACCCGAAAGCGCGCCCAACCTGAGATGCACGGCGCTGACCTGTACGCCACGGCGCTGAGCTTCTTCCAGCGCGGCGTCCACTATACCCATCGCAATCGACAGTTCGTGCATCCTCTCACCGTTGCGTATTCTATACCGGATCACCAGACGCTGCGGCTGCCGGTTGGACGCGACTCCCCTGCCGCGAGTATGATCCCCTGACCGGCCGAATCGCCAAAGAACGTACCGGAAGCGGCTTTCGGCTTTCTCTCGGACCGGCCAGAATCGCCGCGAGGACAACATGCTCGATCTCTCCACCACTTACCTGGGACTGAAACTCCGCACGCCGCTGGTCTCCTCCGCATCGCCTTTGACTCAGGACATCGACGGCGTCCGGCGGTTGGAGGATGCGGAAACCTCCGCCATCGTTTTTCATTCCGTGTTCGAAGAGGCGCCGCAAGGGTCGCAGCCAGTACCCGCCTGCCCAGCGCTCGATCGCTATCTGAGCCTGCTTCGCAAAGCCAAAGAAGCCGTACGCGTGCCCGTGATCGCTAGCCTCAACGCTACCACTCTCCGGGGATGGACGGAGTACGCCATGGACATCGAGCAAGCGGGCGCAGACGCCCTCGAACTCAATCTATATCAGGTGCCGAGTCAGGCGGACATTGCCGGCTCCGTGCTGGAAGATGAGTATGTTGAGATTGTAAGAGCCTCGAAATCAGCTGTGAAAATTCCTGTCGCAGCCAAGCTGACGCCGTTCTTCACCAGCATGGCGAACATGGCCAAGCGCTTCGACGCTGCCGGCGTGGACGGCCTGGTCCTGTTCAACCGCTTCTACCAGCCTGACATGAATCTCGACGAGTTGGAGATCCAGCCCAACGTCCTGCTCAGCACCTCTGAGGCGCTTCGGCTTCCGTTCACGTGGATTGGCATACTCTACGGCCGCATCAAGGCGAACCTGGCCGGATCCAGCGGCGTTCACACTCCCCATGACGTGGTGAAGCTCCTGCTGGTGGGCGCCGACGTCACCATGGTGTGCTCGACCCTGCTGCGCAATGGCATCGGCCATCTCGGAAATCTCGAATCCGGCCTGCGCCAGTGGATGGAACAACACGCGTACATATCGGTTGCCGGACTGAGAGGGACTTTCAGCCAACTACGCTGCAAAGATCCGGCCGCGTTCGAGCGAGCCCAGTATATGAACGCAGTCAAGGGCATCAACAACGTCGTGCTCACCGGGCGCGAGGCGTGGAGAATTCTGAGCGGCGAGTAGTCGCGCCGCTCACTTCACGAGCTGGCCAATGAAAACTCCGTAGGGCTCCAGCGTCACCACATCTCCGTTGGCCGACGACTTGGCGGTCGCTACCAGGCGCTTCGCCGACGTGAAGCCACGCTTGTTCAGGTCAAAGCTCACTTTCTGCTCCGCACCTGACATGTTTAAGGCCACCAGAACCGCCTGATCCTTGTAGGCTCGCAAGTAGGAGAGCACGTTCTGATCGTTCTGATTCTGCGGAACGTAGGCCCCGTCCAGAAGAGCGCGATTCGTGTGCCGCAGCTTGAGCACCTTTTTGTAGAAGTTGAGCACCGAATCAGGATCCTTGGATTCATCGGCAACGTTGTGCGTCTTGGCCGTCGGAGGCACTGGAAGCCACGGCGTAGACTTCGAGAAGCCCGCATTCTCGCTCTCGTCCCACTGCATCGGCGTGCGCTCGCCGTCGCGCCCCTTTTCCTTGGGCCAGCCGGTGCGGCCGATCGGATCCTTTACGTCCTCTTTGCGTGCAGGCGGCGTCGTCTTCATCCCAATTTCTTCGCCGTAGTACATAATCGGCGTTCCGCGCAGAGTCAGGTACAGCCCGGCCATCAGCTTCGCGATTTGATCGTTATGCTCGCCGTCGCCATAGCGGTCATAGGAGCGGACGATGTCGTGATTGCTGATCACAAACGTGGGCCAGCCCGAAGCGGAATCCACCGCCGCAATCTGTTTGCGGAAGTCAGCGGGCGACAGCTTGTTGACCGTGGTAAACATAAAATCCATCGGCAACTGCAACTCGTTGTTGCCCTCGCCATAGTACTGGTTCAGTTCCGCGATGTCGGCGGTCCAGGTTTCTCCGATCAGGACGCCATTATTTTCGTCCGCGACTTTGCGCAGCTCGCGCAGCACATCATGCACTTCCGGCAATTTCGAGTTGTATTTGTAATCTTCCCCTGGATCGCCGAAGGCGTTTTTCCACGGCAGCACCGGATCGTCGTGCAGCTTCGGGTCTTCAAACAGCGTGTCCACCGCATCCAGCCGAAACCCGGAGACGCCGCGCTTGTACCAAAATCGCGTGACGTCAAACATCGCGTCCTTCACTGCCGGATTACGCCAGTTCAGGTCGGGCTGCTGCGGGTAGAAGAAGTGGTAGTAATACTGATTCGTCGCGGCATCGAGCGTCCACGCGGAACCGCCAAAAATGGAAGTCCAATTATTCGGCGGCTGTCCCGGCCCCTTGCCGTCGCGCCAGATATACCAATCGCGATGTTCCGAGGTTCGAGAAGACTTCGAATCCAGAAACCATTTGTGCTGATCGGAAGAATGATTCACGACGAAATCGAGGATGACGCGAATGCCGTCTCTCTTGCCTTCGCTGACCAGCATGTCGAAATCGGTCAGCGAACCATACATCGGATCGATATTTTCGTAGTCGGAAACGTCATAGCCGAAATCTACTTGCGGCGAAGGGAAGCAAGGTGTGATCCAGATTGCGTCCACGCCGAGGTCCTTCAGGTAATCGAGCTTCGCCGTAATGCCCTTCAGGTCGCCGACTCCATCGTTGTTGCTGTCGGCAAAGCTGCGGGGATAAATCTCGTAAAATACAGCATGCTGCCACCACTGGTGGCCTTCCGCGTCCACGGTCTTACCGGCGGCGGCCCTGCTGGCCGCGGGTTTGCGTGCGGTGGGCTTACCCGCCGTCTGAGCCGTCACGGTCAGCGGCGAGAAACATAGGAACGCAAGAACCAGAATCCAAGCGGACTTACGTTGCATAAAAGGATGACTCCTCGCAGGGCATTCAGAAAAGATCGCGGCCACTGGCTGCCGCAGTCGCTGGTTCAGTTGCCCTCTCACCGGCTCAGCCGAAAGTTGCGACTTGCCCGAGTGTAAACCTTTTCTCGCTCGACCCGCACCCCGGGAAGTGCATGCGCCGGATTCCCCTACGGCCGCGCGAAGTGAAGCACGATCTTCTGTTGCAAGTACGAATCGGCTCCCGGCGGCATTTGAATCTCCAGCTTCCCTAGCTTGGTCAGAACGGCCCCCTCCACCGAAGAAATCTGGCCGCGATTCCAAACGCTCAACTCGTAGCGGCTTCCCGCCAGTCCCGAAACTTCCAGCGACAGGTCGGTCTTTGAAGCATTCCATGACTCGGAAATGATGCGGAGCCCTCGGCTCGCGCTTCCCAGAGGCGGTAGATCATTGGTCAACGCCAGTCCGAAATCATTCTTCACCCGGATGACCAGGCTGCTGGCGCCGCCGGTAACAGGGAATCGCACCAACACATGCTGGTCATTGCTGTTCGCTTGCAGCTTGAAGGGCAAAGCTCGTCCGTTCAACTCGACTCGGACGACCCGTGTGCGGAGGCTGAAGGATGGAGAGAACTCGACCCAGCAATCACCGGTTCCGGCGCGCGTCGTTTCAAGCACCACGCTGTCGGCGGTCTTGCGGTATTGGAAGTCCACGCCGATGCCCGCCACGCGAACACTTCGAATCGCGAACGAAGTCCAATCCGCGGGAACGTGCGGTGCCAGCGTAATCTGGCGCCGTTCCGCATCGGTCTGCATGCCAAACATGCCGCGCAAAATCGGACTCACCACCATGGCCGCCGACCAGATCTGGTGCGGCGAACTGGTCGAGAACGATTGGTAGTAGTCTCCGGAAAGGACTTCGGTGAAATGACCAAGCGCACCGTCCGCGTCAAGCAACGCATTGGCCCGCAGGTTGGAATAGGCAGGAAAGGCGCGATGATAGCGGTATTCACCCACCGAAGCCCATCCCGTAAATAACGGCCAGACCGAGCCGAAGTGATAGCCCGAGCCGTCGTACACCTTGGATTGTCGGGAGATAATGCGCATGCCCCAATCGCTCTGGTGATCTTCCGCTGCGAGTTGGGTAATGGTCTGGTTCGCATGGTCAGGGTCGGGCAGACCAAACCACATGGGAACGGTTGTCAGCACGCTCACCTCATCCGTGCGCTGGTTGTCCCGTTTCAAGGCAAATGCATAACTATTCATCTCGGGCGACCAGAAGGCTTGATCGAGCGCGGTCTTGCTGCGATCGAACTCCGCCGCCAGTTGCTGGCTGACGTCGTCCTTGCCTGCGAGGCGGGCCAGGTTGGAGAGCGACTGGAGGGCTGCAACACCGAGTCCTGCCTGGTAGTACTCGTTCTTAACGGGAAGCAGCGGGCCGCCTTCGACCCAGCCATGGCCAATGCCAGCGTTTTGGGCGAAGCCCTGGGAATCATAGGTGGAGCGCAAGAACTGGTAAGCCCGCCAGACGTTATCCCATTTGTCGCGCACAAAACCGACGTCGCCGCTCTGGGATGCATAATCATTCATCGCGATGATGAAAAGCGGCGTCGCATCGGCAGAAGCGGAAGCGTAAGGATAGTCCTTGAACCACGGTACCAGACTTGCGCTCTGCGAAATCTCATGCGGGACCTTGCCGTCGGGGCGCTGATATTTGCTGATGAAATCGAGAGCGGTGCGGGTCGTGGAATAATCTCCCTCGGCGTTCAGGGCAAACGAGGTCCACAACGAATCCCGCCCAAAGAACCACGCGAATCCCGGTCGCTGATCGGGACCGGAAGTTCGATATCCCGCCACCAGCCCAGCGCCCAGGTACGGGTTGTTCACCAATCCCTGAATGGTGCTGATGCGGGCCCAGTCGTAAGCCCGCTGCAGCGCGGCATCGGGCAGTTCGAGGCTTACAGTTTTCCCGAGATATGCGCGGTAATATTCCGCCGACTCCCGCATCGAGTCGGCATAAGTAGTCAGCAAGTGCTGATACGTTTTCGTCGCGTCGGCGAGGCCTGCGACTGACGCCGCAAGCACGAGTACCTTGGTTTCCCGTCCCTTGGGCGTCGCTCCCAAGCGCAAAGAGTTCTCATTCGCTGACGAGTAATTCGTCTCATATGCGAGCCGCTCGTCTCGGGCTGTGAGAGATCCAAACAACGCGGAAAACTTTCCCGCTTCGTCTCCGAAGACGAACGCATGTTGCTTCTCGTCCCAGTCCGCGAACGTTCCACCGAGCGCCGCGGGCCACTCCAGCTGAAAGTCCGCGGTGAATGAGGCTTCCACCTCCAACGGTTGTTCAGTTTCGATATCCAGCAGAATGACTGCCCCGGCTTCATTCACCGGGACGCATAAAGTTTCACGCACGCGAAAGGAATCGCCCGCGTACAAGATCGACGCCGACTCCGGACGCACCGTCAGCGTGCGCGCCAGAGTCTCCGCGGGAAGAGCGCGGTCGCCCACGTAGAAGGTGAGGTGAAGGTCACGAAAAACCTTCAGCGGATAAACCCAGGCTTCAAATCGGCCAGTCTCATTGCCGAATAGCCCTGCACGACTGCCGACGACAGGAAGGAACTCCCATGTCCGGATGGTTCGCGATAACTCCGGCGACCCCTGCGGCGTCGGAACAACTTGCTGGGCGCCGGACACTGCGGCCAACAACCACCACAGCCCCAGCAGGCAAACACCGCGCGCAATGCCCGATACCAATACACCATTCCGCCTGCAAGTAAGATAAGGATTCATAAGGTTCGTCTAGAACGGGATTTGGCCGGGCCGGCTTGCAAAGTCGCGGTTCCCTGAATATAAGGAGTAGAGGCGAATTCTAGCACGCCTCGCGCACCAGGTAGCGACCTCTTGTTCCCTTCACGCCGCGTCTTCCTGAAATCTCTCAGCCGTTCGGCGCTGGTGCTCTCGCTCGAAAGCGTGCTGGCGATGGCTCGTCCGCGCCGGATCGAAGCCAGCACAACGCCGCAAAATGCCGCGCCATCAAAGGGCGTCGGGCTGGCCGAGAGCAGTAACGACGTTCTGGGCGTCAGCTTTCTGAACGTCGCCCGAGAGTCCGGGCTGAACGCGAAAACCATTTTCGGCGGCGAGCACAAAAATGAATATCTGCTGGAAACCACCGGATGCGGCGTTGCCTTCTACGATTACGACAACGATGGATGGCTCGACATTTTTCTGGTGAATGGCACGCGACTCGAGGGCTTTCCCGCCGGAAGTGAACCGACCTCGCACCTTTTTCGAAATAATCGCGACGGCACTTTCACCGACGTCACAGCGAAGGCCGGCGTCGCGCACTCGGGATGGGGGCAAGGCGTCTGCGTCGGCGACTACGACAACGACGGCTGGGACGATCTGTTCGTCACCTACTTCGGCAAGGACGTTCTGTATCACAACAACGGCGACGGCACTTTCACCGACGTGAGCCAGAAGGCAGGCGTGGCGGGCAAGGGCACGCGGTGGAACACGGGTTGCGCTTTTGTCGACTACGATCGCGATGGCCGCCTCGATCTATTCGTCGCCAACTACATTGATCTCGACCTGGCGACTGCGCCCGTTCCTGAATCCGGTCCGTGCCTCTACAAGGGGGTGATGGTCGCCTGCGGACCGCCCGGTCTGCAGGGCGGCAAGAACATCCTTTATCACAACAACGGCGATGGCACATTTACCGACGTTTCCGAGGCGTCGGGAATTCTCAACACCGACAGCACTTACGCCTTGGGCGTGCTCACTGCCGACTTCGACAACGACGGCTGGCCCGACATTTATGTCGCCAACGATTCCGCCCCCGCCGTGCTCTACCAGAATAAAAAGAACGGCAAATTTCAGGACATTGCCCTGGAGGCCGGGTGCGCCTTGAGCGCCAACGGCAAGCCGCAGGCCGGCATGGGCGTCTCCGCCGCGGATTACGATCTGGACGGCAACCTCGACATTCTCAAAACCAATTTCGCCGGCGACACGCCTTCCCTTTACCACAATCAAGGCGGCGCCAATTTCGAGGATGCCACTTTCTCCGCGGGGCTGGGCGCGCACACCCAATACCTGGGATGGGGTTGCGGCTTTTTCGACATGGACAACGATGGCTGGCCCGACATTCTGATCTGCAACGGCCACGTCTACCCGGAAGTTGACCAGTTGAACGCCGGCGCCGGTTACGCGCAGCGCAAGCTTCTGTATCACAACCTGCATAACGGCCGTTTCGCAGACGTGTCGCTGCAGGCGGGACCGGGCATCTCAGAGCCGAGCAAATCGCGGGGCGCGGCCTTCGGCGATTTCGACAACGACGGCGACATTGACGTGGTCGTGAATACCGTCAACGACTATCCACAGCTGCTGCGTTGCGATGCCACGCTCGCCAACAACTGGATCAAGATCCGGACCATCGGAACGAAATCCAACCGCAGCGGAATTGGCGCCCGCCTGCTGTGCGTGACCCATCCGCCTGGAGAGGAGAAGCCGCATCGGCAGATCGACGAAGTGCGGAGCGGCGGCGGCTATTTCTCGCAAAATGATCTGCGGATTCACTTCGGACTGGGAAAGGCCGAAAAGGTCGAGCTGCTGGAAATTCGCTGGCCCAGCGGGCAAATCGACACGCTGAAAGACATTCAGTCAAATCAGTTGATCTTCGTCAAGGAAGGCGCAGGGATTGCTCGCACCGTGCAGTTCCCGAAAAGCCCTAAAGCCCTGGGCAAGGCGTAAGCGGAATCAACTTCAGAGCGGCTGCGGCACACCTCGAAGCAGGTGGCAAGAAAAACGGCAGGGCCGACCCCCTGCCGTTCTCGCGATCTTTTCTTGCTTGCGAACTATTTCTTGTTGACGGACTTCTTCAGTTCGGCCCCAGGACTGAACTTCGCGACTTTGCGGGCAGCGATCTTGATAGTGGCGCCGGTTTGCGGGTTGCGCCCGTTCCGTGCTTTCCTCTGCGACACCGAGAAGGTGCCGAAGCCTATCAACGCCACCCGATCTCCTTTGCGGAGGGCACCCGTGATGCTGTCGACGGCGGTGTCAATGGCGGTTGTGGCCTGCGCTTTGCTGATCTCACACGCGCCTGCGATCTTGTCAACCAGATCGGCTTTGTTCATAGTCTCTCCTCGCAGGTCTCTTTCGTGCCCAGCCTATACCTGGAAAACAAACTGGCTGGCTGAGTTGGGAAACCTGACGGCTTGTATTCTCCTCCGTCTGCCGCGAAAGTCAACTGTGAAAATCCGCGCCGGAAGCCGGTTTCGCACCTCTTGGGCCCGAATTGGGGCTACCCGAGCGCCTTTCCGGCCCAGCCGACAGGGTTTTCCTACGCCCTCCACAGGCCACCCGCTTCCTTCACAGGATGTACACAGGCAGACAGGCTTTCCGGCTTGCGCGGAACCGGCTCTCGGGTGCAAAGTCAAAAGAGAGGGAATTCGTTTTGAAGATGATGGGCTCGAAGATGCCGGTTTCGAAGATGATTGAGTCTGGGATCGAACACGCGCAGATCGAAGAGGTGAAGATCGAAGGGGCGAAGATCAAAGAGTCCCAGGGAAACAATGCTCCCGCGCCGGTTTGCCCGCTTTGTGAGGGTACCGGATGGAAGACCGTGACATCCCGCACCAACGCTGGCGGCAGCCCCAATGATCGCCGGGTCACGCGCTGCGACTGCCAGTTGCGAGCCCGGGGACAGTTCTTGATGGCCGCAGCCCGCATCCCCCGCCGCTACGAGCATTGTGAGCTGTCGAACTACGACACCGACTTCCCCGGCGCCCACCCTTCGCTGGAAGAGGCTCATTTTATCGCGTCCGGCTTCGCGAAGAAATGCGATCCGCGTGGCGACAAAGGCCTCTTGATCATCGGCAAGATCGGAACCGGCAAGACCCACTTGGCTGTCGGGATCATCAAGGAACTCATCGTTCATCGGGGCATTCCATGCCTGTTCTATGATTACCGCGAGCTGCTGAAGGAAATCCAGAACTCCTACAATTCGACGGTGCAGACCACGGAACTGGACGTGCTTCGTCCCGTGTTCGAAACGGACGTCCTAGTGCTGGACGAACTGGGAGCCGTAAAGCCGACGGAGTGGGTATGGGACACGGTCAGCCTGATCCTGAACACACGTTATAACGACAACCGCACCACGATCATCACCACGAATTTTGACGATCAGCCGGCGGCGGGCGCTGCTGGCCCCGTTTCGCCCGCACGGGCTGCCAGTCGCGGCGAAACCCTGGGAGACCGTATCGGCGAGCGCATGCGTTCGCGACTGCATGAAATGTGCCGGATCATCACCCTGGAAGGCACCGACTTCCGTCAGAAATTCCGCAGCGCGAACTTCAGATAAGAGCACTGATTGCATCGTTGAATTCTCTGTGTCCCCGTGCCTCCGTGGTGAAACCTTGCTTACAATGAACTGGTGCTGACCGAGCGCCTGGAATTCGCTCCTGAACGCGATGCGGAAGTCTTCTCCGCGGTCCCAGCAGCGCCGGCCGTGTTTCTTCTGCGAGGAGCGGCCCCCCAGGCCGAGCCGTACGTCAGCAAAACCGCGAATCTGCGCCGGCGCCTGCAACGACTGCTCGGGCCTGTCGAGGAGCGCACCAAAAAACTCAACCTGCGCGACCGCGTGCGCCTGATCGAGTACGCGCCCACTGGATCCGATTTCGAGTCCGGCTTTCTGCTCTACCGCGTGCTGCGGGCTGCGTTTCCCAAGACCTACTCCGATCGCATGCGCTTCCGCTTCGCGCCCCTGGTCAAGTTGCATCTTGAAAACCAGTACGCGCGAGCCTCCATCACCACGCGCCTTGGCCGGCTCAACGGACGCGCTCTCTACTACGGCCCGTTTATTTCACGCGCGGCAGCCGAGAAGTTCATGAATGATTCGCTCGACTTTTTCAAGATGCGGCGGTGCGTCGACGATCTGCATCCCGACCCCAAATTTCCCGGTTGCATTTATTCCGAGATGAAAATGTGCCTGGCTCCCTGTTTCAAGGGGTGCAGCGATGAGGAGTATGTCGTTGAAGTAAACCGCGTGCAGGCCTATTTCGACTCCGCCGGAGATTCTCTGCTCCGCGAACTCTCGACCGAGCGCGAAGCTGCGTCAGCCAGACTCGCATTTGAGGAGGCGTCCGCGATTCACGTGCGCGTCGAAAAACTTAAGCCCATCCTGAGCCAGCTTCCCGAGATGGTGCAGCGTCTCGACCGCCTTTCCGCGCTCATGATTCAGCCGAGTTCCGTCGCGGGCTCGGTTAGTTTCTTCCGCATTGAATGCGGGCGAATTTCCGGGCCGATTGTTTTTAGCATTCAGCCCGCCGAACACGCAAAATCGCAGTCGATGGAAGCGCGAGTGCAGGGCGCCCTACAATCGCTCTCGCCAGCGCAGGCAAAAACCGCGCTCGAGACCATGGAACATCTCGCCCTGCTCAAGCGCTGGTATTACCGTGGAAGCCGGACCGGGGAAATCTTTTTCGCCAATGCGAAAGGCGAATTGCCCATGCGCCGCATCGTTCGCGGAATCTCGCGGGTGTTTCACGGCGAGAAACCGGAACAGGAAGCCAAGCCAACTGAGAGCCAATAGGCCAGCCGAGCGTTCCTTCAGTCAGGAACGTTACTGTCGAACTCCATACAAGGCTGACGCATGCGGCCTGAGGCGAACGTGCACTCCGTCCGCCGAGCCGAGCGATTGATGCTGCCACAAATCTCGCACCTCGGCGGACCGCGCCACCATCCCAACATCCTGCCATCGCAGATCGATGGTTTCGTCCGCCTCTCCTAAGTTGAAGACGGCCACGTAGTGCTCGCCGGGCTTCGCGCCATCGGCCACCCACGCGCGGATATTTCCTCGATCCAGCGCCTGACGCCCGCCGCTACTGTGCTGGTCGACTTCGAGCACTTCTTCGTTTGTGATCAGCGCGGTCGTGGCGGGATCGTTGCTGGGCAGATCTCCACCAAAAATCAGGGGCGAGCGAAAGATGCTCCACAGCGTCATCACCGTCTGCTGCTCAGCCAGCGTAAACTTGGTGGGCGTGCCCCCACCTTCTTTATCGGTCACCTTCAATTTGCCCAGCGGAAGCATATCGGCATCCGGCCAGGTTCCGTTCTTGCCCACGAACGTCGCCCAGTCGCGGGTGAAGTCGAACTGTTGCCGCAGCAGTTTCCAGTCATCCCAGAAATCATCCGAGATGCGCCACATCTGCGCGTACTTCTCGAAGAACTCCGCCTCCGAAACCGGCGCCGGACCCGGCGAGATGCTCAGCACCATCGGCCGCCCCGTCTTGCGCATCGCGGAACTCAGCGCCTTCATCTCCGCAGGCTGATACAGATGGCTCCCCATGTCATCTGCCTTGATGAAGTCCAAGCCCCACGACGCATACAATTCAGCAATCGAATCGTAATAAGCTTGAGCGGCGGGCTTGGTCGTGTCGACGCCCCACATGTCCGGATTCCAGCGGCACGCGTTTTCTTTGTCGGCGATGTCGGCCGCATGATACGTCGTGCCCTTGATCGGAAGATTTCTTTCGACTGCCTGCCGCGGAATTCCGCGCATGATGTGAATGCCAAACTTCAATCCTTTACTGTGCACATAATCGGCCAGCGGCTTGAACCCTGCGCCATTGGCGGCAGACGGAAATCGATTGACCGCCGGTAGCAGGCGACCGTATTCATCCATCGTCAGCGGGGCTCCTGGCTTGTAGTCGTGCCCCTGCGCGTTGGGCTCATACCACTGGATGTCGACCACAATGTATTTCCATCCATACTTCGCGAGGTGCTCCGCCATCCAGTCGGCATTGGCCTTGACCTGCGCTTCGCGGACGGTAGTTCCGTAGGAATCCCAGCTATTCCAGCCCATCGGCGGAGTAGGAGCGGAGGAAGGATCAGTGGCGTGCGCTGCCGCCGTCAGGACCGCGAGCAAGAGGAAGAAGAGTGTGCTGGATCGAATCATCACGGCACATTGTAAGCCGTCAACGTGTGAGCGCGGTGACAAACAAAACGGGCGGCCCGAAGGCCGCCCAAAAATGCTCCTATTGCTCTATCCCTGTGAATCCGTGGAAATCCGTGGCCAAAGCCTTTAAATATCCAGGTTCTTCACATCCAGTGCATTCTCTTCGATGAACTTTCGCCGCGCCTCCACGTCCTCGCCCATCAGCGTGGTAAAGATGGTCTCGCACTCGGCAATGTCTTCCAGCCGCACCGAAAGCAGAGTGCGCCGCTCGGGATCCATGGTCGTTTCCCACAGCTGGGGCGCAGTCATCTCGCCGAGGCCCTTGTAGCGCTGGATGGTGAAATCTTTTCGCCCTTCGTTGATGACATAGTCGCGAAGCTCGCGGACATTCGATTTCTCCACCACTTCGGTTTCGCTTTTTCGCTTGGCAGGCTTGGCCGTCTTCTTCTCGCCCTGTTCGCCGTCGGCGGATGCGGCCTCGGCACCTTCACCGTCACTTCCCGCGGGTGCGGCCTTGACCAGCGTCTCCACCACGAACGGCGGCTCCATGTAAGGCTCGATCTGCTTGTACTTCGAGATCAGCTGGCGGCACTCCGCGCTCGAGGCCAATACCCAGTTGATGACGTGTTCGGCGCCGTGCTTGTTGACGAATCTCACTTCCCACAGGTTGTGCTCTTCGTCGAAGCGCTTCTCCACGCTCTTGAAGCCGTGCTCTTTCTCCAGCTTTTTCAGTTCTTTTTCCAGGCGCTCGATTTTCTTCGGTGGCGTATTCTTGTCGCCCTCAAAATCGGCGCGCTTGGCCAGATCGAGTTTGGGAATCAGTTCGGTGACGCGCTCGTTGCGCACCCGCTTGTCGAGCTTCTCAAAGAAGCCCAGATACTCATCGAGCACGGTCATGAAGCGTGCCAGATCTTTGCCTTCGATCTTGGCCGCGCCCTCGCCGTAGCGTACGGTCAGTCCGTCGGCCGCGCGTTTCACCATCACCTTCACGAACTCGCGCTCGTCCTTGATGTATTGCTGCGACTTGCCTTTCTTCAGCGAGAACAGCGGCGGCTGCGCGATAAACACGTTGCCGCGTTTGATCAGCTCCTGCATGTGGCGGAAAAAGAACGTCAGCAGCAGCGTGCGGATGTGGCTGCCGTCCACGTCCGCATCGGTCATCAGGATGATCTTGCCGTAGCGTACTTTCGTGGGATCGAAGTCTTCCTTCGAAATGCCGGTGCCGAGCGCCGTAATCATGGCGCGAATTTCCTCGTGGGCCAGCATCTTGTCGTAGCGGGCCTTTTCGACGTTGAGGATTTTTCCTTTGAGCGGAAGAATCGCCTGGAAGCGGCGGTCGCGGCCCTGCTTGGCCGTCCCACCTGCCGACTCGCCTTCGACCAGAAACAATTCGCAGCGGTTAGGATCGCGCTCCGAACAATCCGCCAGCTTGCCCGGCAGACCTCCAGAATCGAGTGCACCTTTGCGCCGTGTCAAATCGCGAGCTTTGCGCGCAGCCTCGCGTGCGCGCGCCGCGTCTACTGCCTTGTTGATAATCTTTCGTCCTACCGTCGCGTTCTGCTCGAAGAACGCGCCCAGCCGCTCGTTCACAAATGCAGTCACGACTCCGGCAATATCGGAATTCAGTTTTCCCTTGGTCTGCCCCTCAAACTGCGGCTGCGACAGCTTCACGCTGATCACCGCCACCAGGCCCTCGCGTACATCGTCGCCGGTGAGATTTTCTTTTACATCCTTGAACAACCCCATCTGCTGCCCCGCGTAGTTGATGGTGCGGGTCAGGGCCGTGCGGAATCCCGAAAGATGCGTGCCACCGTCAACCGTGTTGATGTTGTTGGCAAAGCTGAACACCGACTCCGAATACCCGTCGTTGTACTGCAAACCAATTTCCATCTCCACGCCGCTGCGCTCGGCTTCCATGTAGATCGGCTTGTCGTGCAGCACCTGCTTGCCGCGATTCAGATGCTTGATGAACTCCGCGATGCCGCCGTTGTACTTGAAGTCCGTGTGCTTGGCCTCACCTGTCTTCGCGTCGGTCGAGCGCTCATCGGTCAGCGTGATCAGCAATCCCTTATTCAGAAACGCCAGCTCGCGCAGCCGCTGCGCCAGCGTGTCGTAGTTATATTCGGTCGCGGTAAAGATGCTTCGATCCGGCAGGAAATGAACTTTCGTTCCGCGCCGCTTGGCCGCGCCCGCCTTCTTCATCTTGCTAGTGGGCTCGCCCTTCGAATAGGTCTGCTCCCAAGTCGCGCCATCGCGCCAGATTTCCAGTTCGAGTTCCTCACTGAGCGCGTTCACGCACGATACGCCGACGCCGTGCAATCCGCCGGAAACTTTATAAGTCGACGAATCAAATTTTCCGCCCGCATGCAGCGTGGTCATCACCACCTGCGCCGCAGAAACCTTTTCGCCGTCGATATCCATGTCGTCGACAGGGATGCCTCGGCCGTCATCGATCACCGTGATCGAGTTGTCGATGTGGATCGTGACTTCAATCTTGGTCGCGAAGCCCGCCAGCGCCTCGTCCACCGAGTTGTCGACCACCTCATACACCAGGTGATGCAGCCCCAGGTCGCCGGTCGATCCGATGTACATCGCGGGACGTTTGCGCACCGCTTCCATCCCGCCCAGCACTTTGATCGAGTCGGCGTTATAGTCGTTCTTCCCTCCGCCGTTGTTTGCAACGATCGGGGTCACAACTCCGTTTTTTGTTTTGCTTTCTACGATGGGAGTATGGATCTCTTTGGTAGCCATTCAGCTCCGTCGAGCACGTCGATATAGTCACAAAATTTCAGTCGAGCAAGCCCGCCAAACAAACTCGCAGGATGCCGTTGCCGCAGGCCGTTTTCCGCCCCTGCGAAACCTGCCTCAAGTGATTGAAATTTCGTGTACTTAGGTTCGTTTCATGACTATCAAATTATACCACGAAATCGCCTCTGCATCGACCCTCCGTGCACCCCGAATCCCCTCGGTAAATGCCGGCTTTTCAATGAATTCTGCAGCCGATTCTCAGCCGGATTGAATCTCGCACCTGCACGGTTTCTTTTCCAGCACCCCTCCTCGCTTCCTCTCCATCTAACCAACCGACCCTGCTAAAATGAGCGACAGGAGTTCCCGACCCAGAATGGCCGTTCCCGTATCCCAGATGTGGACCGTTTCGAGCTATGTTCTTAAACAGAAGCTCGCCGGCCGCAAGCAATATCCGCTCGTGCTCATGCTCGAGCCCCTGTTTCGCTGCAACCTCGCTTGCGCCGGATGCGGCAAAATCCAGTATCCCGCCCACATCCTGAAAAAAGATCTTTCTCCGGAAGAATGTTTCCGTGCGGTCGACGAATGCGGCGCGCCCATGGTCTCCATCCCCGGCGGCGAACCGCTCATGCATCCGCAGATCGGCGAGATCGTGGAAGGTCTGGTCGCGCGCAAGAAATATATTTATCTCTGCACCAACGCTCTGCTGCTGCAAGAAAAGATTCACTTGTTCAAGCCGAGCAAGTACCTGACCTTCAGCGTTCACCTCGACGGCCGGCGCGAAGAGCACGACCTCGCCGTCTGCCGCGAAGGCGGCTACGACATCGCCGTTGACGCCATAAAAGAGGCGCTCCGACTTGGCTTCCGCGTCACCACCAACACCACGCTGTTCGACGGCGCCGATCCGAAATCCGTCCGCGCCTTCTTCGACAGCATGATGGAGCTCGGCCTTGAAGGCATGATGCTCTCGCCCGGCTATTCTTACGACAAAGCTCCCGACCAGAAACATTTCCTCGGCCGCGCTCGCACCCGCCGCATGTTCCGCGCGATTCTTTCGAACCGCGAGAAAAACTGGCGCTTCAATCTCTCGCCGCTCTTCTTGGAATTTCTGATGGGCAAGCGCACTTACCCGTGCACGCCCTGGGGCATGCCCACCTACAACGTTTTCGGATGGCAGAAGCCCTGCTACCTGCTGCAGGATGGCTACGCCGAAACTTTCGCCGAGCTACTTGCGACCACGAATTGGGCCAACTACGGCACCGAGTCCGGCAATCCCG
>JBKQID010000017.1:0-11769 GCA_052148475.1 Candidatus Sulfotelmatobacter sp.
AGCTGTCAAAGAACAATCCTGTTGTACTCCTTCTATTTTTTCCGTCAACGAAAAATGCGTGCCTGTAAGTACACGTATTTTCAATCGAGTGCACGCCGTTCACAGGCCCATGACCGGATTTGGTGCAGTCGGCCGATCCGGGTTTCCCCAAACCCGCGCCCCACGCGGCTTTCCGCCGCATTCATCGGCAAGAATCAATATTCATCCCCGCAACCGTACTCCCCGCCCGCCTGTGAATATCGCGCACTCCCCGCGCCCAGCAAGGAGTTTCGAAATTGCACGGGGGAAGGCAAGTAGCGCGCAGAAGATAAGGAATTCAATGAAATACTGCCCGAATGAGCGCAAACCGGTTAGAGTGTATCTCAACCCCTAGAAATTTCACCCAGCCTTAACCCACCCTGGGGCGTGTGGATTGAAGCCAATCGGGTAGGCTCGGAAGGATTTTTCTCATGACATGGTTGCGTTCTGCGCTCTGGCTTTTGCTGGGGCTGGTTGTCTTCGGAGCCGCTGCTCAGCAACGGGCACTCGCCCAAGCACCAGGCACCACTCGAACTGGAACCTTTGTTTGGGACGGCGAAAGGTGGGAGCCGGTTGAGCCCCCCGCTCCCCCGCCTGAGGTCGTGAGTATCACGATTGAGCCGCCGCCGCTGCCCGTCTATGTGCAGCCCCCTTGCCCCGCGCCCAATCTGATGTGGACCCCCGGCCACTGGTCCTACGATCCGATCGACGGCTACTTCTGGGTTCCCGGTGTGTGGGTGCCGACGCCTTACGTCGGCGCACTCTGGACACCCGGCTACTGGGGCTGGGCCAACGGCGGGTATGGCTTCCATCAGGGCTATTGGGGACCGCATATCGGCTTCTACGGCGGCGTGAGCTATGGCGGCGGCTATATGGGCATCGGCTTTGCCGGCGGCACGTGGAATGGCGGTGTCTTCGCCTACAACACTGCTGTGGTCCACGTGAACGCCAGCGTGGTTACCAACGTCTACGTCAACACGACCATCGTCCAACAAACCACCATCGTCAACACCACCAACGTCTCCTTCTCCGGCGGACCCAACGGTGTGCAACACCAACCCACGGCCGATGAGCAACTCGCCGAGCACGATCAGCACGTCGCACCCACCGCATTCCAGCAGCAGCACGTCGCTGCGGCCAAGGCCGATCCGAGCAATCTGGTCAAGAACAACGGCGGACACCCCAAGAACCTGGCCGTCGCCAAGCCGCTGGCCGAGGAGAAGCACGCGGCGCCGGCCGGCTTCAAGCCTCCTCCGCCTAAGCCGGTCTCTGAGCTAGCCAAGGCTCAGGCGTCGCCGGCCACGGTAGCGGCGGCTAAGGCGGCGACGACAAAGAACGCGGCGATCAAGGCTACTCCGGCCAAGCCCGAGGCGAATTCAGTGGCAAAACCTGCGGCCAAGCCGGCACCAAAACCCGAGGCCAAGCCCGAGTCGAAGCCGGCAGCCGAGCCTGCACCAAAACCAGCGGCCAAAGCCGAGCCGAAGCCCGCGGCCAAGCCCGCGCCAAAACCCGCGGCCAAGCCCGAGTCGAAACCCGCGGCTAAGCCTGCCCCAAAACCCGCGGCCAAGCCCGAGTCGAAACCCGCAGCCAAGCCTGCCCCAAAACACAAGCCTGAGGACGACAAGAAGTAAGCCTCTCAGGGTAAACTCTTATTCCCAACGCAACGAGGCCCACGGTCAGCCGTGGGCCTCGTTGCATTCAGGGCCAGTCGCCCGTGAGTGTTGCCAACAGGAGCGATGGTGCTCATCGACTGACAATAGATTTCGCTTGACGATAATAAAGTACTTATATAATTTATTACTTATGCATATCGGTTCCAATCTGAACGCCTCCTTCGCCGCTCTCGCCGATCCCACCCGTCGCGCCCTCTTGTCGCGTCTCGCCCGCGGAGAAGCCACAGTCCTGGAACTGGCGAAGCCGTTCGAGATGTCGCAACCCGCAATCTCTCAACACCTCAAGGTTCTCGAAGAAGCGGGCCTCATCGTCCAGCGAGTCGACGGCGCCAGGCGTCCGCGCCGATTGGCCAAGGCCGGCATCGACGCGATGGACCAGTGGCTGGCCATGCTCCGCAATGCTCTGGAAAAGAATTACGACCGGCTGGATGAAGTTCTGGCCGCCATGGAATCAGACAAAGAAACGAAAGCAAACAAAGAAACGAAGAGACACAAAAGAATGGAGCCAAATCCAAAAAGGAAGAAACCATGAACACTATGACGATGACGAAGATGACGCTCAAAACCGAAGGCGATACCCATATCGTGGTGACCCGGCACTTCGCCGCGCCTCCCGAGGCTGTCTACCGTGCGCACACCGATCCCAAACTGCTCCAGCAATGGCTGCTCGGTCCCGAGGGCTGGACCATGCCAGTCTGCATCAACGACGCGCGGCCAGGTGGCAAATTCCGCTATGAATGGACCAATGCCAAAGGCGCCGGATTTCACATCACCGGGGAATTTGTGGAACTGCAGCCACCGAATAAGATCGTCCACATCGAGCGCATGCACCTGCCCGATCCCACGCCCGACAACCATGTTGAAACCCGGTTCGACCCCGATGGCGCCGGCACTTTGATGACGATGCGCATGACTCTGCCCGACGCACAAACGCGCGCCGCCATGCTGGCAACAGGCATGGAACGCGGCATGGAAGCCAGCTACGTCCGCTTGGAAAGCGTGATCTAAGCTCTGATTTAGGTTTTGATTGTCCGAGGAATTTCACCGGAGCGAACTGCCTGCCCTGCACGCGCAGGTTACGCTCCGGTGGATTTCTTGATTGCCGCCCTGGTCTTGCTCTTTGCGCCCGAACCCTTTTTCCCGCTGCCTCCCGCAATATCCGCGATGGTGGTATGTTCCAGAATCTGCGCCGCCGCATCGCGCACCGCCAGAAACACCTCATACAGCGCCCGGTGATCGGCGTCCTTCGCGATCAGGCTCCGCAACTGCTCGGCATCTCCCATCGGCGCCAGCGGACCATCCACCAGCCGGATAATGTCGCTCAACGGAATCTCCGCCGGATCGCGCCGCAACTGATAGCCGCCGCGAGCACCCCGCACGCTGTCCACTATGCGCGCATTCTTCAACTCCAGCAGAATCAGTTCCAGGAACTTTTCTGGCAGATCGCTTTCCGCTGCGATTTCCCGAATCTTGATCGCGCCCTGATCGTGCCGCCGCGCCAGCGTCATCATCGCCTGCAGCGCGTACAGTCCCTTCTGCGAAATCTTCAATTGATCCGACCCTCCCCGTGCCGCCCCTGATTGTGCCCCATTTCCAGCCCCTTGCCTAGCAACTTTGAGCGCACACACCTCGACGTCGGAGGTCGTAGAACCTAGAACTGATTTCATCAATTTTTTCGTGATTACTTTGGCGGAACGCGGGGTTTGGGAAGGGCACGGCTTTAGCCGAGACAAAAATAGATGAGGGCTTTAGCCCCTGAGGTCCACGCCGTCAGGTCGTAGCGACGTCGAAAACACTGTGGCTCTCAACCGGAACGCTCGACAGGCAACGCTCATACGCTTCGTACATGCCCTCAAAAATCCTGTCCCACGAAGTTTCCATGGCCTGCCGCCGCGCCGCCACGCGCATGGTGGCGAGCAGCTCGGGCTCCTCCATCAATGCAGCCGTGTAGGCCACGAACTCATCAAAGTCGCGTGCAACGTAACCCGAACTCCCGTGACGCACGGTAAACTGCGGTCCACCGCGATCGGTCACCACCGCCGGAACTCCCGAAGCAAATGCTTCCAGAACTACCAGCCCAAACGTATCCGTCTCCGACGGAAAGGCCAGCATATCGAAGTTGGCGAAAGTGCGGGCCAGTTCAGGCCCGGTCAGCACTCCAGTAAACTCCGCCTGCCGCATATTGTTGCGCAGCCATTCCTGCTCCGCGCCTTCCCCCACCACCACAAAATGAAAATCTCGACAGCCGCGTTCCAGCAACGCCTGCTCCAGCCGCGCCAGCGAGCGGACACTCTTCTCCGGCGTGAGCCGACCCACATAACCAATGCAGAACGGTCCCTGTTTCCGGTCGCGATTTTCCGGCTTGTACACGGCCCTGTCCACGGCGTGCGACATCAGGTAGCAAGGCTTGCCCGTCGCCGCCTCCAGCACCCGAATCATCTCCGGGTTGGGCGCAAACAATAGCCGCGGAATCTTGTAGAACCGCGCCGATGCGCGAAAGCTCAGCCGTTCCACCCCATCCGCCAGTTTCCCAGCCAACGCTTCGGGAAGAAACGACACCGCAGCCGCCATGCGCCGCCGCGCGAACTGGTGGATATTGGTTTGCCACGTCGCCGCCAGCGGAATCTTCAGCTTGTAGGCGACATACGCGCCGAGAGTTCCAACATCGCTCGGCCCCGTAATTTGCACCACGTCCGCGCGGAAGTCCCGCAGCAGCGGTTCCAGTTTCTGGTAATGTCGCAGGAAAAGCAGATCGTAGTCGTGCGCCCGGTCGAGCGGAAATTTTATCGGACCGCGTTCCAGCTGAACGCGCGTGACCGGCCCTGACTTCGTGACCTGGTCTTGCGGCCCCGCGTGCACCATCAGAAAAGGCCGATCCTGCCGCAGCGCGAAAGCCTCGAAGTGCCGGCTGGTCTGGGCCACTCCGTCAATTTCATGGTAGACACAGGGAAAATACGCAACCCGCGCATTTTCTTTCTTCACGACAGCGCCTCGGACGATACCACTTCCTCCGCCGAAATAATTTCCGGCGCAATCTCCCGCGGCTGCTCCGAAACTTTGGCCTGGAACAGGCGCTGCATCGCGCTTTGCACGGTCGCGTTCTCCAGCAGCCGGATACCGGACAGAATCTGCTCCAGAAACCCAGGCGGAGCCTTCCACAGCGAGGAAATCGGCCGGTCCGGGCCGCCGGTCCCGTCGGGATGAAAAATGCGCTCATCCCAACGCCGCGACCCAATTGGATATTCCGGGTAATTGCGAATCACGTCCAGCAAGGTTCGCGTGGTGCGGACGCTCACCGGTTCGGTGTATTGCGGCATCAGCAGCACGTGGCTGCGCTGTTCCTGCCGAAGTTCACCCACAAA
This sequence comes from Candidatus Sulfotelmatobacter sp., assembly GCA_052148475.1. Classification (GTDB taxonomy): domain Bacteria; phylum Acidobacteriota; class Terriglobia; order Terriglobales; family Acidobacteriaceae; genus Sulfotelmatobacter. The sequence goes on from JBKQID010000017.1 coordinate 5,054, forward strand.
CTCTCCAAAGCTTTCAGCCCCCGTCAGGTTTAGCGCACCGCTGGCCACGCACCCATGCCGGTCTCCGCCCGAAACCAGCGGGCACTCCCAGCGCTCGGCCAATTTCCCCACTCGATTGTTTTCCCTGGTGCTGCGCGCGGCGTTGATTTCAAACGCGTGCAGAAAATGCGCCGCACAGCTCAAAAATCGATCCAGAACCTGGCCATCCCGGTGCACTCCCACGCAGGTCTGCGTCCACAGCGGATGATTGAACACCACCAGCACACTCGGCAACTCATCGAGCATGGCCAGCAGTTCAATCAAACGCCGGTCGTTTGGATTCCGCGTATACCCGGCCAGCTCGTCCATAATGGCCTGCGCCCGACGGCTGGGCAGATTGTGCACCCCCAGATGAAAAATAGTTCCCTGGAACGGAACGCTCCACTCCAGCGAGATCGGCGTGTTCGCCGTTTCCCGCTCCGCCAGCAGCATCAGCGGCGCCTCGATGTTGTCGTGATCCGTCAACGAGACCAGACTCTTCAGCCCGAGCGTGTTCTCGATCTGATTCTTCTCCGTCTCGTACGCCAGCTTCGGCGTCAGCGGCGGAGTCCAGTAAGCCCGCGAGAAGTCCACCGGGAACCGGGCCTTCTTGCATTGCTTTTGCAGCGCTTCATGCAGCATTGGACCCTTGCGGGCCAGCTCCGGTATGAACTGCAGGCTTTCCTTGGAGCGGTTGGTGTGACCGTGAAGAGAAACCGCGGCCCGTGTATCCCGGCCAAGGTCCGGTCTGTGCCAGAAGCAAGAGAGTTTTGTTTCGGCCATTCGCAATGATTGAATTACGGGAATGCTAATTCTAGCCTAGGACAGCTTACTTAGCGATCTTTCTTTGCAGCCGTATCTTGCAAGCATGTCCCAGGAAAGGAAGTTAGATGCTTCCATCCTCTGCCTGCAAGACTAATCGACAAAGAATATGTTTTCGCATCAAGTTAGCTACGGTTCCGTTACCATGGTCACTGTTCCTGCCTGCGCTCTGTGCTATACTGTCGTTGACGCTTTTTCCACGGTTTGCTCGTGACGCGGTGGTCCCTCGTTGGATCAGATTCATCTCCGCCTTTCCTGCCCGCCGTTCAGTTCCAGCGTGAATTCAAAACAAAACAATTGCGAGCGGCATGAAGGCTATTCGTGTATCGACGTGTAAACGACGTCCCTATGAGCACCAGGCCCCTCCAGAAAGAAACAATCTAGAATGACCACATTTACAGAACTGCCCTTGTCTGCCGCCTTGCAGCAGAAACTTGCGGCAGCTCAATTCATCACTTTAACGCCGATCCAGGAGCGCGCCATTCAGCCCGCTCTCGAAGGTAAAGATGTCATCGGCACGGCCCAGACCGGAACCGGCAAAACCCTTGCCTATCTTATCCCGGTCATTGAAATGCTCCGCAACGAACCCTCGGCGCAAGCCAGCGCTCTGGTGCTTTTGCCCACCCGCGAATTGGCCATGCAGGTCCACGAGGTGTATGAGAGCCTGCGCTCCAAAAACATGCCCCAGGCCTCGCTCGTCATCGGCGGCGTTTCCGAGAAAGCTCAGATTCAGGGCCTCCGCGGTTCGTCCCTCATCATCGCCACTCCCGGTCGCCTGCAGGATCTTAACGACCGCCGCTTCGCCGACCTGCGTCACATCAAACTGCTCGTGCTCGACGAAGCCGACCGCATGCTCGACATGGGATTCCTCCCCGCCATCCGCCGCATTCTGGCGCTCTTGCCGAAAACCCGCCAGACTCTGTGCTTCTCCGCCACGCTCGAAGCCTCCGTCGCTGGACTCGTGCATGAATACATGCGCGATCCCGTCCGCGTCGCTTTAGGCTCGGTCCTGAAGCCCGCTGAAAGCGTGGAACTCAAAGCCTACGAAGTCCGTCCCGGCGAAAAGCTCGACGTGCTCCGCCAGCTTCTCTATGCGGAAAAAGGTCAGACCCTCATCTTCACCCGCACCAAGCGCGGCGCTCAGCGCCTCGCCCAGGAACTGGCACGCGACGGCTTCACCGCCACCATGATTCACGGCGATCGCTCCCAGTCCCAGCGCAACGGCGCCCTCAGCGGATTCCAGGAAGGCCGCTTCCAGGTACTGGTCGCGACCGACATCGCTTCTCGCGGCCTGCATTGCGACGACGTCGCCCACGTCATTAACTATGATCTGCCCAAGATGGCAGAAGACTTCATCCACCGCGTCGGCCGCACCGGACGCGCTGGATTAACCGGCCGCGCTACCACCTTGGCCGCCGGAGTCGAAGTCGTCGAACTCCGCAACATCGAGCGCACCCTGAAACTGCGCATCGAGCGCATGCAAATGGACCCCTCCGGCGCCACCCAGCCCCGGCGTTCCGTCCAAAACACGTTGGCTTCGCGCACCCTGACAGCCCTACCCGGCGAGGTCTTCGTTTAGGAGTCAAAAGGTCTAGGAGTCAAAAGAAAACTGCGAAGTAAAAGGAAAAGCGGGTGCCCCATTTCTCGCGCGTTCCTTGCGCGAGAGGTGGGGCTTTTCCTTTTGAGCTTAACGAACGCCGCGAGATTTCTGTCTGAGAAAATGCGCCGGGCTGCTGTTTTGAAAGGGCGCGGCTTCCAGCCGCGCCGCAAGTCGCCCCAAACGAATCCCGGCTTTAGCCGCTGCGGGAAAGGCAGTGCCGCGCTTCTCGCGTACGTTGCGAGAAGCGGCGGTTCCCTACTTAAGAGTGTCGCTAATCGCGTCAGCCGTTGTTGATCAGCTTCGGCTCGTTCCCCGGTCTCGAACTGCGACTGGGTCAATGAGCGAAATCGGGATTTCTCGACAGTTATCGCCTCTACCGTTTCTTGGCAATGACGTTTTCCGCCCCTTCTATGCAGACCATCTGCATTTCTCCTCGCCTCTCGGGCGTGAAGGGACACACGTCGTAGTCACCGTATGCTTCGGTGTCCCAATCCATCTTGGTGGTAAGCGATTCCGGCATGATGTCGTCGTGAACTCCGAGGATGCGACTCGTACCTATGCGCCAAATCCTCATGGTTGGAGTTCCGTTCCACGCTGAAAGTCTTCCATGAACCGTGAAACACGCACCAACAATATCGGGGTCGGACTTGCACGCCTGAAATCCGGGCCGCTCACGTTTTCCGTAGCGTTCCACTGTTGTTGAGTCAGGGAGACGGACTGACGCATTGGGAGTTGTCAGGTTAACTGCGTATAGCCCTATATCGTTGACGCAGTCGGGATGGGGATGCCCGTGCCACACGGACTTCCTCGCCCTGATGACGACTCTTCCGTCAGGCAGGAACCCCTGAGGCTCTACCATTGCATCGCAATCCTTCCAACCAAAAATGTCCCACGTGTTGTGCCACTTCGTTTCTCCGCTCGCAATGGACATCAATGCAACGCTCACGTCTCTATGCTGATACTGCTCGTCGCACACCCTTTCAAGGGCAAGCAGGAGTTGCGACCCATCTGGCGAGAAATCCACGATGGAGAAACTCTGACTGTTGGCCTTAGGAAGTTTGTAATCTCGTGTTGTGCCTGCTTGAGTTATTTGAATCTCTGCCGTAGCTTGGCATCCAGTCGCGTTGCGACTGCTCGCCCCTGTAATAAATGCTGTAGTGTGCGAATCACGAGCAATGTCACTTCGGTAGGTGCGACTCCCGAGGTGTTCGGGACATTCTGGAGCACCGCCGTAGCCCAGAGCTTGTTGCCACTGTGGTTCCGCAGGGACTTTGGGCTCGGGCACACCTTGGCCGACAGCCACGTTCACAGGACCACAAACCATGACGAACATGATTCCGCGTTTGAAGCCGTTCATCTGAAACTCCCCGAATGCTAATCCTGCGCCGATTGGCTCGGGCTGTCAAAAACAAGCGTGTATTTGACAATGGGTAACTGGCGAAACCAGCGATAGTACTCATTGACCAAGCCCAAACCAAATAAAAATCGCCGGAGCCCCGAAGCTCCGGCGATTCCCCTAACCTTAACTTCTACTGCCCGATCTTACCGCTGGGCAAAAACACTTCCGGCGCTCCGGGTTCGTCCTCAGCACCGATGCGGAACAGCGCCGCCTGCGCTTCGGCAAGCTCGCGCAGCTCCTGCATCTCGTCGACCACGGCGCCCTCTTCTGGCTTGTTCTCTTTACGCTGCACTCTGCGCTCGGCCTTCTCGCGCTGTTTCTGTTGCCGCGTCTGTTCTTTCTGGCGTTTAGTAAAAGTCGATCGTCCTCGTGGCATTCACAATTCCTCCTGGTTCTCAGCACTGGTTCGCAGTACTTGTTCTCAGCGCTTGGTTCTCACTGCTTAACTCTTTGACTCCGGCGTCTTCCAGAAAACAAGAAAACTACCAGCGCGGTTCTCGCGGCTGGCGCGCATGCCCCTGATAGTCGTCGCGCCCGCGTCCCCCGCCCCCACCACCGCCACCAAACTTCTTGCCTCCACCGCCCCCACCACCGCCCCGCGGACGGTCCGTTTTCGGCTGAGCCTCGTTGATCTTCAAGGCGCGCCCGCCCAGTTCGGTTCCATTCAGCGCCGCGATGGCTTTATCGGCTTCCGCGGGATTGGTCATCTCCACGAAACCGAAACCCCGGGCTCGCCCGGTTTCCCGGTCCGTCACGATGCTGACTTTTTCCACCGCACCGTGAGCCTCGAAAACCGTTCGCAATTCCGACTCGGTTGTGCTGTGGGGCAAATTACCTACGTATAGGTTCTTCATTGCAGTTCCTCTCTGAGTAAATCATCTAAACTCCTGGTTCCCAAAGTCCTGGCTTCTAGAGTCCTGGCGTCCAAAGTTCTGGACGCCGCGGCCATCCGCTTCGACTCTCTGGTTTCCAGATCGCGTGGCGCCACCGGCCGGTCCTGCGTCGCCTGCGAGCGCGCGTGCGACAGTGACCGCACCGCCGAAATTCGCCGCGAAGCTTCCAGCAATCCCCAGCGTTGCGAAACTCCCCCAGGCAACTCCACCGCCAGCGCCGTCTTCACATCGCCCCAGGCAGCTTGATCTTCACTCGTCGGCAGCCGCGGCGCCCGGTCCGCGTTCGGAGCATCCGCCAGATAGCCCGGCTTCCCCACCAGAAACGAGATCTGCTGCGGCGGCTTGGCCCGGCGCATGTCGTCGCAAAACCGGTCCCGCCGCCCCAGTTCGCTCTCCACATCAATCAGCACCAGGCTGTAAAGATCGGCACGCCACCATGACCGCGCCTCGCTGACGTCGGCCGCGCAATCCACTTCCAAGCCCAGCTTCCTCATGGACTCGGCGCGCAAGTCGCGCTTGCTCGTCGAAGCATCCAGCAGCAGCACTCGTTTGTTCTTCAGCTTACTGGGCAGTGCCGATAGCGGCAGCCCAAGCAGCGGACCGCTCACGCCACCACCGGCTTCGGCTCAGAGGCCCCGGCGGCCGCGACCGGTTTCGCGTGCAGATCCGCGTTCTTCAGCAGTTTCCGGTTTCGCATCCGCTTCGCGGCGTTCTGCTTCCGCACTCGGTTGTATCTCGATTTGTCGCCGTTAACTCTGGACATGATGACTCCTGTCATTCGGGCAGGTTGGTGAACGGTTATTCTTGCTGGAACCATTCCGCGTGGAACTGCGAACGAACGTGACCCAGACGAACTTCAGCTCCTCAAAACGAACTCGTCACAATGCACATCTTGGCGGTGGAGCAGACAAATCCCGCCCGGCCACGAGCACCGATGAAGACTGAATTGTTCAGGGACACTCCCTGCTACAGAAAAGACGCCTCTCGATCTCTCAATCGCGAAGGCGCAAATAGGACATGGGTCTTCGAGGTTAAGTAATTCAAGTATACGCTGTTTGCCCGCATTCTGCCGCCGCTTCACACACGAGCAAAACACGTAGCCCCGGACGCATTCGTCCGGGGCGCGATCGACCCAGCACTGAGCCCCATGCCACCGAGCGCGGCTCCTCCTACGGGCAGGTGAGTTGCGCCGTCCCCACCACCGTGCATCCTCCGCCGCAGGCGGTGATCACATTGCAGTTGGTCGACTGGAAAGCGAAGACGGCGTACGCACCAACCGCTCCGTTCGCACATTGCGCCACACCTGCTGTAGTCACGGAGGCGTCGTTGGTGGGCAGGCCTTTCTGACACACTCCCCACAGCGCCGGCTGCGGCGTAACTTTGTGCGCCGGATTCACATAAACCCCGGTGGCCACGAACGGCACCTGCCCGCCAGGATAATCCTGCGCGTCGGCCATTGCCGGACTCAGCGTGATGGATTGCAGTTGTCCCGGCCCACCCTGGCTCGTCCCGCACGACAAAGCCACCAAGGCCACCAGAAACAGACTCAGAAGAAAGAGGGTGAACTGAAGTTTCCGCATAATCCCTCCTGAAAACGCCAACCCGCCAGCCAGCGGAAAGTTTCTCTTTGGCACTCGACCAGGCCGGGTTCACATTCCAGCTTGCTATTCCCCTATTTTACGCGTAACATCAGTTTGTACGTTAGTCCGAGTCGGAACGTGAGCAGTTCTTGCCTCAACAGCCAGTAACCTCTCGCAGTACCTCCGAATCTCTCCAGCGTAAAATCGATTCACAGACAAAGGAACACCTAACACCATGGCAGAACAAGGAACAGTAAAGTGGTTTAACGACGCCAAAGGCTACGGCTTCATCAGCCGCCAGTCCGGCGAAGACGTTTTTGTGCATTTCTCGGCGATTCAAGCGGGCGGCTTCCGTAGCCTGCAAGAGGGCCAGACCGTGCAGTTCGACGTGACCAAGGGCCCCA
>JBKQID010000018.1:0-4674 GCA_052148475.1 Candidatus Sulfotelmatobacter sp.
GTCCCCCACTACCGCGACCTCACCCCCTCCGACGAAGCCAAGCTCCTTGCCCGCCACATGAACCGCGTCACCGACACGTGCATCCCCGAGATGGAGGCCATGCGCCGCATCGAGAACGAGGTGCTCAAGGAATGGGTCCGCGCCGACCAGGCCGGCCAGCGTCTTTTCCCCCACCAGTTCTTCTACAAAATCCTGCTCTCCGGCGACCTTAAGCCCTCCTACCAGATCGACCCCAAAAACAGTTGGCTTCTCGCCGCCGCCGAAAGGAATCTCCCCATCTTCGTCCCCGGCTGGGAAGACTCCACCCTCGGCAACATGTATGCCGGCCACTGCATCGCCGGCGACGTCAAAAACGTCCACACCGTCCGCACCGGCATCGAGTACATGATGGAGCTGGCCGAGTGGTACACGGCCACCACCGCTGAAACCCCGCTCGGCTTCTTCCAGATTGCCGGCGGCATCGCCGGCGACTTCCCCATCTGCGTGGTCCCCATGCTCCACCAGGATTTGCAGCGCGAGCACGTGCCGCTGTGGGCCTACTTCTGCCAGATCTCCGACTCCACCACCAGTTTCGGCTCCTACTCCGGCGCTGTCCCCAACGAGAAAATCACCTGGGGCAAGCTCGGCGAAAACACGCCCAAATTCATCATCGAATCCGACGCGTCGATAGTCGCCCCGCTCATCTTCGCCTACGTCCTCGGCTGGTAAAGACAGGGATCAGGGGTCGGGGACCAGGTCTTCGCGGTAAGTGATCGGTGTGCTTTCCCAGGTCCCAGAATCGGGACCCGGGGCACCCGGCACGTTGGAAAAAGCCTACTAGCGATCCGGTAGGCGTGACTACTGCGTCCTCTCCACGCGTCCCGGATCGCGTGGCAGTGCCGCTGCCAGGACGAGCGCTGTTCCTGCGTAAAACAATGTGTCAAAGACGTAATTAATCGCCTCCATGATCTCCGGCGTGGTTCCGCCGTGGGCGAGGATCCAAATAGGCAGATATAGGAATAGAGTGAGGCCGGTCATGAGTGCGCCAATCGAGGTTGCGGCCATGCGAGGTCTTTTGTTCAGGACCAAGCCGATTCCGGCGGCCAGCAGGATCGCTCCCGTGAGGTATCCCCACACTCTTGGAGACGGAACCCAGGAAGGCGTCATCAGTTCCAATGGAAAGCCGGGCGCAAACTCCGGGTGAAGAAAATGTTCTACGGCAAAATAGATCGCGGCAATTGCAATGACGATGCGCCCAAATGAAATCATCCACTTCGACAGTTGCGCCGAAGAGGCGCGGCTGTGCACTCCGGCCAGAGCCCATGAGCCTCCGGCAAACGAGAGATCTCTCAGCACGTAGGCCCACGCGAATCGGCTTTTTGGATCCGCGAGCGCATTCGGTATATGCATCAAGCAGACGAAGAGAAAGAACATCAATCCCAGCAGGGTGGACGACAAGCGTACGAACTTCCTCAAAGTAAGGCTGGCAGCTGCTGCCAACAGCGCGCATCCGACAAAACACGCCCAGAACACGTGCGCCGGCATCCACGATGGCACCATTTCCGAAACATGCATCGGGCCGCCGAAATGCTCGGGCGCGAAGACGGCGAGCGAAACGGCGATAAAGATGGCGCCCAGGGCAATGAGCCTGCCCCAGCCGCGAGCCGCGCCGATCTCTTTTCGATGGATGAAAACTCCGGCGGCAAGATAGATCAGCCCGGCAAAACACATCCAGAAATTGATTGACGAAAGCATCGGAACCTCTTTCGCGAAGGGTCTAAGAACTTGTTGAAAAAGAGAGATGGAGTGTGGTTCAGAGCAGCAAGCGGATCCCTCAGGGGCTGAAGCCCGCTGATTTTATCGGACTTTTACGTACGGGCTGAAGTGTCTGCGTGAGAACGCCGTTAGTCCCGTTGCAGCGGCATTCTTGTTCTGAGTTTTCCCCACCGGCAGCGGTGGTTTTGTTTCAGGCTGCGCGCAGTACATGCAGCCGGGTGATGTTGAAGGCCAGAGTGGCCAGTGTGAATTCGTTGTTTACGTTGTGCAATCCACGGGTGCGAAATTGTCTCATTCCACGTTGTTGTTTGAGGACTCCGAAGACCGGTTCGACGACCGCCTTGCGCCGCGCGTAGGCGGCCTCGCCGGCAGGGCTTCGCAACTTGGCCCTCATGCGGCGATGGGCCGGAGCGCAGGCTCGGGTTCGGCAGCGTCCGCCCAGGTTCAGTGCCCGCGCCATGTTGGAGTCCGGTACATAAGCATCGATGTTGCGCTGTTCCATCTGGTTGAGGTTATCGATCGAGAAGAAGCCGCTGTCGGCAAGAGCCGCACCCGGCGGCGCTCCGCAGCGCTGCTCGGTCTGGTCGATCATGGGTGTGAGCGAGCTGTTGTCGGTCGCGTTCTGCGTCACCCGCTGTGCCACGATCAGATGATCGTCCGAGACGGTAATTTCGGCCGAGTAGCCGAGCACGAACTTGTCTCCGCGCTGGCGCAGAAAGCGTGCGTCCCCATCGCTTCGCGAGAGCTTCTTCAGGCCGCTTTTTTTCAGCCGCTCCATGCGCCGCGGCATCTCGGCCAGTGCCCGGTTCAACTCGCCGATGGCCACTTCCAGCCCGCCCGGCTCAGCATCGTCGCGATCGGCTGCCTTCTGCCAGGTGCGCACCCGGCGCCGCAGTTGCGCCCGCGTATCGCGCAACGCCTGCTCCGAGTCCACACGATCCTTGCTGGCGTTGGCCGCAATGCGCGTCGAGTCGATCGCCACCCGGCCCAGCTTCACCAGGCCCTGCTGCCGCGCCCACTCCAGAACCTGCGTAAAGGCGTCGTTCAAGGCGCGACCGTGGCGGCGGCGAAACGCGCTCAGCGCCCAGTTGTCTATTCGCTCCCCAGCCGCAAGATAGCGAAAGGCAAGGTCTTCCACCAGACGACGCTCCACCTGCCGCGCGCTGGTGATGCCCAGCGCATAGGCGTAGAGCCACACGCCCAGCACCAGTTGCGGAGCGTAAAGCTCGCCGCCCTCGGTGCTGTAGCTCGACTCGAACACGCTCATATCCAACCGCTCAATCACTCCACGGACGAAAAAGCACAAGTGCTTCTCGCCCAACTCATCCCGCACGCTCGGAGGAAGCAAATACGCCTGATCCGGGCTGTAAACCTTGAATCGCGACATACTTCTTTTGTCGCCCAAAGCCAATGTGAATTACAAGTGCCTTGTGGAGTTCTCACGCAGACACTTTAGCCCCTGAGGGAGGTATTCTCAATCACTTGCATTCCCTCAGCGGCTAAAGCCGTGCCCTTTCAAAGCCGCGAGTTCTAAGAACCTGTCTAAAAACTAGGTACCCGGCTCAAGAGTTGATGAACGAATGCAATGTAGATCATGGTTTCGGCGGAGTCATGGCGCAGTTGGTAGTCTTTGGATAAGCGTCGCGACCAGTTCAGCCAGGCGAAGGTGCGTTCGACGATCCAGCGCTTGGGCAGTACGCGAAATAGGTGTTGTTCGTTGCGCTTGACGATCTCCACCGTGTATCCGAACATCGCCTTGGCCCATTCGATCAAGGTGCCCGTATAGCCGCCGTCGGCAAAGACCGTGCTGATGGTGTCGATGCGGTGGAACAACCGCATCAGCACAGCGCGGGCTGCGACGCGGTCCTGGATGCCAGCTGAGTGTACGATCGCCGCCAACAGGTTGCCCTGAGTGTCTACCGCAATGTGCCGCTTGCGCCCCTTGATCTCTTTGCCCGCGTCGTAGCCGCGCCGCCCCCTTTTAGCACCGTCTTGGCCGACTGCGAATCGATGATCGCCACTGTTGGCAAGGCGTTTCGCCCTCTTGCCTGGCGACCTTGTTCCCGCAGCGTCTTCGCCACCCGCTCCCACACCCCGCTGTCGCGCCAGGCGCGGAACTGTTGATGTACCGACAGCCATGGTGGAAAATCGGCGGGCAACTGCCGCCACTGACCGCCGGTCTTTACCACATACAGCAGGCCGTTTACCACACGCCGCAACGCATACTTGCGAGGCCGGCCTCCAGCATGGCGGTTACCGCGCGGTTCTTTCAACAGGGGTTCTAGTTTGGCCCACTGCTCATCCGTCAAATCACTCGGATACATGCCTCTAAGCTAAGGACCCGTCTACTCTCTGCATATTCCTTCGAAGGTTCCTCAGCCAGTTTCTAGACAGGTTCTTAGGCTTTCTTCTCGGCAAATGGATGGAAGACTACAAGGGTGAAACACTCCCTCCGCCCAGCCAAAAGGGCCGCCCCATCGGGCAACCCTTTTGCGAAACGGCTTTGGCTCGAGGCAGCTACCAGCTTCCCCAGGCCCGGCTGATATAGTCCGCCAGGGTCATGCCGATCAGCACCAGGAACATGAAGATGCCGGCCCCGACCGTGAGCATGGTCAGCCTGGTGCTGTATTTCACATGCATGAAATACAGCACCACCAGCGTGGCCTTGGTGCATGCGATGGCCAGCGCGATCACCGGATTCCAAACGCCCAGGTCCACAAAAGACGCCCCCACGGTGGCCGCCGTTCCCAGCAACAACGCGAAGAGAATGACGACATAGACCCTGGGGCTCACAATGTGATGTGCGTGCCCGGCGTGTTTTGATTGCTCGCTCATGCGGTCCTGTCCTTTTACTGATGTCTGCTGATCAAGTACAGCAGCGCGAAGAGATAGATCCAGATGATGTCGACAAAGTGCCAG
>JBKQID010000019.1:0-109374 GCA_052148475.1 Candidatus Sulfotelmatobacter sp.
GTTCGAGCCCGACTAGCTCCACCAAATTCTTAGGAAAAAAGTTCTACAATCGTGCTGGTTCAGTTCAAGCGGTGCCAGCGGAATGGATCCTTGGCGCTTGGCCGCTGGGTCTCGACGGGAGGGGTCATGTCGCCCTTGGATAAGTCGACTCGCAGAGAGTTCATAGCTGTCACTTCCTCTGCGGCCTTGGGTGCTGCCGTGCCTTTGGCTGACGCCCAGCCCGCAGTGCCAGCCTCGAACTCGGATTCCGTTCCCGTTTCTGCGGAGAGTCCTTACTCGTCGAAAGAACTCTTCGCCACTGGTTCGCAGCGCACTTTCAGCGGCGACAGCTCTACCCAGGTCGCGATGCCGGTGGGTGGGATCGGAGCCGGTTGCGTCTGTCTGAACGGCTACGGCGGGTTGCAGGATTTTTCTATTGGGAACCATCCCTCGACCACCGCCTTGCCGGAAGGCTTCGCTTACTCCCAGGCTGCGTTCGCCATTCTCCATGTAAAAGGTGCGTCTCCGGTCACCAAGCTGATCGAGGGGCCCTTCCCAGTTTTGAAAATCTTCGATCAAGGGTTGCAGGGAGAAGGATATCGCCGTGGCGGGTTCGAGGGCTTCCCGCGTTTTCAGAAGTGTGTTTTCCAAGGAGAGTATCCCTTCGGCGAGGCCAAGATCAGCGACTCTTTGATACCGTTACAAGTCTCACTCCGTGCCTGGAATCCTTTTATTCCGCTCGATGACAAGAACTCGGGGATTCCGTGCGCCATCCTGGAATACACGCTGCACAACGATTCTGCGAAAACTGTGGAATATGAATTCTCCTATCATCTTTCGCACCTGGCGCCGGGATGCGGCGAGGACCAATCGTCGAGCCGCAACACGGTGATTCCGGAGCGGGGCGTCTTTCTGCACAACGTGGAGAAGCCCCACGCCGAAGGTTACGGGAGCGCGTGCCTGACCATGATCGGCAACAAGCCGCGAATCAAGGGCATGTGGCTGCGCAGCCCGGGATGGGAATTCGATTCTCTGTCTGCACTGTGGCGTGAAGTTTCGACGGGGACGTTCACTGCCAACGATGGGTCCAATGAAATCGATACTCGAGGACGGAATGGCGGATCGATTCAGCTTGCGGGGACACTAGCTCCGGGAGAATCGCGAACGTATCCGATCCTTATTGCATGGCATTTTCCGAATTGCTATTCGGAGGCTGGAGGGCTTCCACAGAGTGAGGCGCAAGGCGATGCCGGTTGCCGCACTTTTCCAGATGGGACGTCGCCGCGGTGGCGGCCTTATTATGCCTCGGTTTGGAACGACGCCCGCGAAGTGGCGCTTTACGTCGAGGAGCATTACGCCTCGTTGCGCGAGCGTACACTGGCGTTCAAGGAAGCGCTGTTTTCCTCGACTCTGCCGACGTATGTGCTCGACGCGGTTTCCGCCAACCTGGCCATTCTGAAGTCTCCCACCGTGCTGCGTCTCGAGAATGGCGACCTTTGGGGATGGGAAGGATGCTTTCCCGACGCCGGTTGCTGCCATGGTTCCTGCACTCATGTGTGGAACTACGCCCAGGCTTTTGCTCACCTCTACCCGCAGCTGGAGCGGACTCTGCGCCAGCAGGAACTAGGCCGCTCGATGGATGAAAACGGTCACGTCACATTTCGCTCAGCGCTTCCCGAGGGCCCGGTCAAACATGACTTCCACGCTGCCTCGGACGGGCAGTTGGGCGGGATCATGAAAGTGTTTCGCGACTGGCAGATTTCCGGAGACACGGATTGGCTGAGAAAGATGTATCCGATGGCCAAACGCAGCCTGGACTACTGCATTCGCACCTGGGATCCGGATCACCAGGGAGGGCTGTTTGAGCCTCATCACAATACTTATGACATTGAATTCTGGGGGCCGGAAGCAATGTGCACCAGCATTTATCTGGGAGCGCTCTCCTCGATGACGGAGATGGCGAAAGCTGTTGGCCAAACTCAGGATGCGACGTTCTACGGCGATCTGGCGCAACGTTGTGCGCGGTTCATGGAAGAGCAACTCTTCAATGGCGAATATTTTCAGCAGAAAGTGCAATACCTGGGACTGCGCAACACTTCGTTTGCAGAGATGGTCGCCCAGGTCGACGAACACAGCAGCGAAATGCAGAAACTGCTGAAGCGCGAAGGCCCCAAATATCAGTATGGAAACGGATGCCTGTCGGACGGAGTCATTGGCGCATGGATGGCGCGAATCTATGGAATTGAAACGCCGCTGGCTCGCGAGCATGTGCGGAAGACACTGCAAGCTATCTTCAAGAATAATTTCAAGATTGACCTCAGCCTGCACGCCAATGCACAGCGTCCTGGCTATGCCATGGGGCACGAGCCAGGGTTGCTCTTGTGCAGCTGGCCTAAGGGTGGCAAACCGACGTTGCCTTTCGTTTACTCCGACGAAGTTTGGACCGGGATCGAATACCAGGTCGCTTCTCATCTCATCGCCGAAGGTTTCGTGACGGAGGGGTTAACTATAGTTAAGGCCCTGCGTAGCCGCTACGATGGGCGGAGTCGTAATCCCTGGAACGAGTATGAGTGCGGCAATTATTATGCTCGTGCCATGGCCAGCTATGCCTTGCTGGGTGCGCTGGCCGGGTTCCATTATTCGGCGGTGAAGCGGACGCTCTGGTTTGGCCCCCAACTCCCAGTTCGCCCGTTCAAGACTTTTTTCTCGGCGGCTTCTGGCTTTGGCACCATTGAACTCAGCACCCAGTCGCTATGCGTTCAGTTGCTGGAAGGGACGCTTCCGCTGGAGAAGGTAGTGCTCACTGACCGAGGGCAAACGCGGACTCTGGAATGGAACACGACACTCCAGCCGGGCGCCCCCGCGATCAAAAGCATCTGAAACGAGCGGCTATCTGAGGAATTTCGCGGGTTCTCTAACTGCGTCGGCAAGGTCGCTCAGAAACAGCGCAGCGCGCGCGCCGTCGGCGACGCGGTGATCGCACGAGACCGTGAGCGTCATCATTGGCCGGACTTCGGGCTGGCCCTGCACGGCCACGACCCGGTCAGCAATGCGGCCCGCTGCGAGAATCGCGGCCTGCGGCGGCGTAATAATCGCGCTGAATTGATCCACCTGATACATGCCGAGATTGCTGATGGTGAATGTGGCACCGGCGATATCGGCCGGGCGCAATTTGCCGGCCCGCGCACGCTCCGCAACGTCGCGGCGCCCGATCGCGATTTCAGCCAGACTGGCAGTATGCGCGTTGGCAACGACCGCAGCGACCACGCCATCGTTCACGGCAATGGCGATCCCCATGTTCACGTGATCATGCAGGCGAATCCCCGCGGCGCTCCAACTTGCGTTCAATCGTGGGTGCATCAACAGCACGCGCGCCGTCAGCGCCACCAGCAGGTCGGTATGAGTGACGCGAATTTGATGAGCGCTCTCGATTTCGACGACCACACGGTCGCGATATTGGTTGAGCGCGGTGGCTTCGATCTCGCGGGTCACGAAGAAGTGAGGGACCGTGGTCCAGCTCTGCGTCGTGCGCTCCGCCATGATGCGGCCGAGCGAGCTAGGTACTTCGAGGCCTCCAGATGGGTTCTCGGCTGAGGATGCCGCGGGCGCTGAAGCCGCCTGCACGTCCGATGCGAGAATTTCTCCACCCGGACCGGAGCCGCGCACCGTCGCGATGTCTACCCCCAGTTCCTTGGCCATGCGGCGCGCCTTGGGAGAGATTCTTGCGCTCGTTGCCAGCGCTTGAGGAGTACCGCTGGTTCCGGTTGCCGCCGCGAGGGAAGGCTCGGCCTGCGCGTGCGATCCGGTGCGCGCCGCCGGTGCAGCCGATTCGCTTTCGACAGGTGGCGCTTCGCCGGGCGCGACAATCCACGCGATGGTCTGCCCCACGGGAATGTCCGTGCCTTCCGCCGCCTTGATTCCCGCGAGAATGCCGTCGGCGGGCGCCTCCACTTCGACCACCGCTTTGTCGGTTTCGATTTCGAGGAGCGGCTCGCCCTTGGTGACCCGGTCGCCCTCCTTCTTCCGCCAGGCGAGGAGCTTGCCGGTTTCCTGCGCCATCTCAAGGGCGGGCATTACGACGCTGAAAGCCATAGTGAGTGGGTGCGGTGGGATGTTTCAGGCGTCCCTCCGAGCCGCGGTTGCACTTCGTTCATGCCAACCCGCCACTGAAACTGGCAGGCTATTGTCAGGCGTCCCTACGGGTTCGCATTGCTCGCTTCCGAATTACAACCTGGACTACTCCAAGAGCAAAACCGACAGTCAGCACAATCAGTTGACGGAGCCAGAAGTGAGACCTAAGTATCTCAGCTCGAGTCATCACGAGAGAACAGATTACTGCGAGGCCGAGCCACCAATAGCCTCTTATCCAATTAGTCACTACTTAATCCTCCGGCTATCTCGACACTTCCACACGCTCAGTTTTCGCGCTGGCCTCAATCATCTCGAGCACGCGTTCGCTGGGCGCCGATTCGCTGTCTCGGGTCGTCGGCAGCGAGCCGTTCACTGTGTAGTAGTGCGCGCCCGCGACCAGAAGTTGCTCAGCAGGGAAGCGCGTGATCACTTCGTGCCCGGTGGGCGTGACCACAATTTCTTCTTCAATTCGCGCCGCGCTCCATCCATCGGTCGAGGGCCAGAAGGTCTCGAGCGCAAACACCATGCCCGGCTTGATTTCAACGGGATGGTCGAAAGAAACCAGGCGGCTGATCACCGGCTTCTCCCAAATCGCAAGGCCAATGCCGTGGCCGTATTGCAGCGCGAAGGCGGCTTCTTCATCGGGGAAGCCGAAGTCGGTAGCCTTCGGCCAAACTGCGGCAATCTCGGCGGTGGTGCGGCCGGGGCGCACCAGTTCAATCGCGGCGTCGAGATAATCGCGGCAGCGCTTGTAAGCATCGACCATGGCATGTGACGCGTAGCCGACCGTGAAGCAGCGGTAGTAGCAGGTGCGATATCCCATGTAGGAATGCAGGATGTCGTAGTAGACGGGATCGCCCGGCCGCAGCACGCGATCGGAAAACACGTGCGGATGCGGGTTGCAGCGCTCGCCGGAAATCGCGTTGACCGCTTCCACGTATTCCGAGCCCAAATCGTAGAGCACCTTGCTGACCAGACCGACCGCTTCGTTTTCGCGCAGGCCGGGCTTCATGGCGCGGTAGAGTTCGTCGTAGGCGGCGTCGACCATCATGGCCGAAGTGTTGAGCAGAGAAATCTCGTCCTGCGTTTTGATGACGCGGGCCTCGGACATCAGCGCCTGGCCGTCGACGACTTCGATACCTTCTTTTTGCAGCGCGAACAGAACCGGGAGTTCAACGATGTCGATTCCGACCGGCTCTTTGTGCAGGCCACGTTTTTCCAGTTCGATGCGAATCTTTTTTGCGACGTTTTCGGCGCGGCCCATTTCTGGCGTCATGGCGCCGCGCAGCACGGAAATTCCGGAGTGCGAGCGGCCGTCGAGCCAGGGGCAATTCAACTGATGATGCTTGGCGGCCGAGCCGAAGTCCCACAGAATGGGCTCATCATTTTGCGGCAGAAGCGTGAAGCGGTTGGCCTTGTCTTGCGCCCAGGTGCCGATGTGCGTCGATGTCAGGTAGCGCACGTTGTTCATGTCGAAGCAGAGCAGCGCGCCCATCGACGATTGCTTGAGCAGGTCTTTCGCTTTTTTCAGACGCTCGCGGCGGAGGCGATCGAAATCGATCCGGTTCTCCCAGTCCACTGCCATCGTTCCGTGAGTCTTGAGTCCCATAAATCAGCTCCTAGCTTCTGGTTGCTCGCTCGCCGGCGGGACGCCGGCACTATGTTTTGTTACACATGCTTCTTGCTGCTGCTGAGACTGTTTCTTCCGTCGGTACCGTCACGTCTTCCAGCGGCGGTGAAAACGGAATGGGCACGTGCATCGCGCCCATGCGCTTCACCGGCGCGTCGAGATCGTAGAACGCGCCTTCCGCGATCACCGCTGCGAGCTCGGCCGTCACTCCATACCGGCCATAACCCTCATCGAGCACAATCACCCGCGATGTCTTCTTCGCGGACGCGATGATAGTCTTTTCGTCCAGCGGCCAGGTGGTCCGCGGATCGACCACCTCCGCGCTGATGCCTTCCTTTTCCAGCATATTTGCTGCGCCAAGGGCCACCTGCACCATGCTGCTGGTCGCCACCAGAGTGATGTCGCCCCCCTTGCGCTTCACGTCGGCCACGCCCAGCGGGATCGTGTAATCCTCGGCGGGAACCGGGCCCTTCAGCTTGTACATCATCTTGTCTTCGAAGAAGATCACCGGGTTCTCATCGCGGATCGCGGTCTTCAGCAAACCTTTCGCGTCATACGGCGTCGAAGGCAGAACAACTTTCAATCCAGGTACGTGGCTGAACCAGGCGTGCAGCGACTGCGAATGCTGCGCCGCCGACCGCCGCGTCGCGCCCAGCGTAGTGCGCATCACCATGGGAACGCGCCAGTGCCCGCCTGACATATAGTGGGCTTTGGCGGCCTGGTTCACCATCTGGTCCATGGTCAGCGTGAGAAAATCGCCGAACATGATGTCGACCACGGGACGCAAGCCCGTCATGGCTGCGCCGACACCGACGCCGGTAAAACCGGCTTCGGAAATCGGAGTATCGACGACTCGCTCTGCGCCGAATTCTTCCACGAGGCCCGATAGCACTTTGAACGGCGTCCCGGCCTCCGCGACGTCTTCGCCAAAGATGCAGACGCGCGCGTCCCGGCGCATTTCTTCGGCCAGCGCTTCGCGCACCGCCTGCGCAAATGTGAGTTCACGCTCAGACATAGACCCGCTCAGATATTAAACGTTCAAGCATAAACGTCCTGCTCGACTTGGTCGACGCTGGGATAGGGCGCGGCAATCGCGAATTTCACTGCGGCTTCCATCTCCGCGCGTGCTTCGGTCATAATCTGATCGAGCGCGGCTGCTTCAGCATGTCCCTGGGTCAGCAGCCAGTTTGCATGCAGTTTAATGGGATCCCGTTCGGTCTTCCAGTGCTGCTCTTCCTGCTTCGAGCGGTAGTATTCGCGGTTGATGTCGCCCACGTGATGACCGCTGTAACGGTAGGTATCCGCCTGCAGGAATGCAGGTCCTTCGCCCGCGCGGGCGCGCTTGACCAACCGGGTCGCAACATCATTCACGGCGCGCACGTCCTGCCCGTCGACCTGCGCAGACTCAAGACCGAAGGCCGCGGGGCGACCCAGAATTGTTCCAGCCGTCGTCTCCGAGAAGTGGGTGTATTCGTTGTAGAGATTGTTTTCGCAGACGTAGATCACGGGGAGTTTCCAAAGCTGCGCCAGGTTCATCACCTCATAGAGCGATCCCTGACCGAGCGCGCCTTCGCCAAAAAAACAAACTGCAACTCGCCCGTTACCCAAACGTTTCGAGGCGAAAGCCGCGCCGGTAGCAATTCCCACGCTGCCGCCAACAATCGCGTTGGCACCCAGGTTCCCGGTCGCGGGATCGGCAATATGCATCGATCCGCCTTTGCCTCGGCAGTATCCTGCTTCCTTCCCCAGCAACTCGGCAAACATGCGGTCGGGGGAAGCACCCTTGGCGAGACAGTGTCCGTGGCCGCGGTGCGTGCTGGTGATGTAGTCGTCAATGCGCAGCGCTGCGCAAATGCCCACCGCAACGGCCTCTTCGCCGCTGTAAAGATGCGCCAGCCCCGGCATCAGCGCACGCGTGTAAAGCTCGTTCACCTGCTCTTCAAACAGGCGGATACGCACCATCTGGCGGTAGGCGCGCAGCCATTTGTTTTCAGCGGCTGCTTCACGACCCACTTCCGGGCTGGAAGTAGCGGTGGTCACTTCTTCGGCCCTCCTGCGGTGACGGGCGTGGTCACGCCAGACATGGCTGCCAGCACGTCGAACATGCAGGCGAAATCGTACTTCGTCCAGCCCATGCCGCGCGCCGCCGTCAGAAACTCGTTGCTCACCGCTGTCGTCGGCAGCGGCACATCGAGTTGCCGGCCCAGGTCTATAGCCAGCACCATGTCTTTCTGCATCATGTTCACATCGAACCAGGCTTCTTCGGGTTGTTGCAAGACGAACGGGCCGCGGTACTTGATCATCGGCGAGGCGACGGCGCTATTGACCAGCACATCGACTGCAACGTCGCGGGCAATGCCGCTCTTTTCCGCCAGTAGCACGCCTTCGGAAAATGCCAGCATCTGCACCGCCAGACTCAGGTTGACGGCGATCTTCATGGAGAGCGCCAGACCGTTGTCGCCCACATAACTGACCTTGGGGCCGATGTCGAGCAGCAGTGGTTTGATGTGGTCGAAGGTCTCTTTCCGTCCACCCACCATCACCGACAATTTCCCTTCCTGCAGCGTGATCACGCTGCCGGAGACCGGCGAATCGACCATGTCGGCGCCGAGGGCGCGCACTTTCGCCGCCAGCGCGCGGCTCACCGTCGGGCTCACAGTGCTCATGTCAATGAAAATCTTGCCGGCACTGAGACCGGCCAGCAGCCCATCCGGGCCCTCTGTAATGGAAGCGATCGCCGCGGCATTGGTGACCATGGCGAAGGTATAGTCCGACGCGCTGGCTACCGCGCGCGGCGAATCGGCCCACTGCATGCCTTTCTCCACCAGCCACTGCGCCTTCGTACGCGTGCGGTTGTAGCCGGTCACCGCGTGACCCTTGCTCAGCAGCCGGTTCACCATCTGGCTGCCCATCACGCCCAATCCGACAAATCCAACTTTCGCCATCTGCTGCTGCCTCCGGAAAGCTTCCCGTCAAATTCTAATGTGTGGTGTGCTTGCCGGGAGTACGTTTCGCCGCCGGCGCCGCGCTGTCGTCGCGCACCTGACAAAGATGCGCTCGCATGGCTTCGCGCGCCTTCTCGGCATCGTGCCCCTCGACCGCGTCAAGAATTCGCTTGTGATGTACCTGCCCGCGCTCGGGGCCGCCCGGGACTTTGAAAATTCGCAGCCGCTGTTCCCGCAGCAGGGCAACGATGGAATCGAGCAGGGAAAGGATGATGGGGTTGTCCGCACCCTCCGCTAGCGCCAGATGAAAATCAAGATCCGCTTCGATGTAGGTTTCCGGATCCTGCCCGGCCCGGTCCATGGCGGCCACCGCCTCACGCATGGTGGCGAGTTCCGGTTCCTGGATGCGCGTTGCCGCCAGCGCCGCAATCTCAGGCTCGAGAATGGCCCGTGCTTCCGCCAGGTATGTGGACCCTTCCGGTTGACCGATCTTCGCCATCAGGTCCAACGACTGGCGCACGGCCTGCGTGGTGCCATCGGTGATGAAAGTGCCCCGGCCTGAGTAGGCTTCGACCAGACCCTTTTCGCGCAGGGCTTTCACCGCCTCGCGCACGGCCGTGCGGCTTACCCCAAAGCGCTGGGCAAGTTCGCGTTCCGCCGGGAGTTGATCTCCCGCCTTGAGATCGCCTTTGACGATGGACTCTTCAATCTGTTGAACGATTTGTTCGTAGAGTCGCGACGTACGAACGAGTTTGTACACAACTTCGCCCCCCGCACTTGGTGACGCGCAGCCGAACCGCAGGCCGACTATGGTCCGGCTACTATACCTTATGTCCACGGGATGTTGGCGCGTTTGTTGAGCGAAGGACATGGGTCGGGAGCAAAGGTATGGTGGTATGACCGCAAGGCAAAGGGTACTATACCGGTCGGACGAATGCAAATTCGGTGCGCCCTGGCCCTGGGCCAGTTTTTCTGGGTTGCCGTCCTATGAACTCCCCATGCACTACGAGACGGTATAACCTCTTTCAGCTTCCATCCAAAAATTGAATGTGCTTGACACTGTTTCTCCGATAGTGGTATGGCTGTCGGACCAGAAATACGGAGGGGTTCTCTATATGCTATCCCGCACGGTCAGTGCCGCCTCGTCGCCCGACGTCCGGACTGCAGGTTCCCGTTGGATATTCGGGGCCTTCATGCTGTTCCTGCTCGCTGCTTCCGCTGTGGCCCAGACCACTGCGGGACGCATTCTCGGCACCGTGACCGATCAGAGCGGGGCCGCGGTCGGGGGCGCCACGGTAGTGGTCACCGACGTTCAGCGCGGTATATCGCGCACGCTGACCACGGACGATTCCGGCGGATACGTTGCCCCCGAGCTATTGCCCGGCACTTACAAGGTCCACGTGGAAGCGAAGGGCTTCAAGACGAGCGAGCGGCCGAACATTGGGGTTGAAGTTGCCACCGACGTGCGCGTCGACTTTGCCCTGCAACCGGGGCAAGTTTCGCAGGTCGTGGTCGTGGAAGAATCGGTTCCCTTGGTCAACACGACGTCCTCTACTCTGGGCGGGACGCTCAGCAACCAGGAAATTAATGACCTGCCGCTCAGCGGGCGCAACTACGAGAATCTGCTGCAGTTGCGTCCCGGCGTGATCCGCTATCCGGGCGGTGGATTCTCCACGACCAGCGCCAACGGCCTGCGCGCCGAAGACAACGGTTATTACATCGAGGGTTTGTTCGACAGCGAACCTTACTCCGGGCAATCTATTGTGAACGGTGCGGGCATCGCGGGAGACTCGGCAACGATTCTTCCCATCGACGCGATTCAGGAATTCAATTTGCAGAGTAATCTGCCAGCGGAATACGGGTACAAGCCCGGAGCCGTGGTGAACGTGGGTCTGAAGTCGGGCACGAACAAGATACACGGATCGGCGTTCGGCTTCGGCCGCGACGGATCGCTGGACGCGCGCAACTTCTTCAACGCCGCCCCGAATCCAAAATTGACCCGAACTCTGGAGCAATATGGCGGCAGTTTGGGCGGAGCCCTCGTAAAGGACAAGGCGTTCTTCTTCGGCGCCTACGAAGGCCAGCGTTACAACGTAGGCAACTCCTACGGAGGAATCACCAGTCCGTCGATGGCATCGATGCCGACCAACGGCACCTGTTCGTTCCTCGCCACTGGCGATTGTGCCGACAGTATTCCCGATGTGATCGCCGACCTGCTCTCTCCGTTAAACACGTCTGGGTTTACAGTCGATGCGGCGAGTCTGAACATTGCGGGTTGCGCAGTTTCGGGCGGCACAGTCACTTGCAGCGGTTCAGGATTTCCTCTAAACAACGCCCCGAGCATTAGCATCACCAATGGCTTCAACAACGTTGTGCACGAGGATAACTTGGTCGCAAAAGTCGACTACCGGCTGAACGACCACCACTCCATCAGTGGGACGTATTTTTTCGGCAACAATTCTGGAACGGTCGAAGATTTTCCCGAGCTGCAGCAGAAGTGGCTTTCTGACATTCACACTCGCGCGCAAGTGCTGGGCGGCAACTGGATTTTTACCCCCAGTTCCCGCTGGGTCAACGAAGCGCGCGCCGGTTATAACCGGTTGTACCAGCCGACTCTGCCCGGCGATCTCAACACTCCGGCCTCTTCGTACGGTTTAAACACCGGGGTGAGCGGACCTGACACGGGGGGACTACCCCGCATCGGCTTCGGCGGTTACTTCTTCCCCGGACTGGGTGGTTTCAAATGGCCAAAGTTCCAGGGACCCGATTCGATCACACAGTTTGTCGATCAAGTGACTTACAGCATGGGAAAGCACTCCATGAAGTTCGGCGGCGATCTGCACTACAACAAGGTGACGAATGCGGCCTACGGCAACGCACGCGGCAGCATCACTTTCCTGGGCGGAGTGGCATCGGGCGCCGGAGCCGGGTCAACGCCGCTGGAGGATTTCTTTGCGGGCTTGCCCTTCAAGTCGTCGGTCGAGATAGGCAATCCGACCCTCCACCTGCACAACTGGGCGTACGGCGGCTTCTTCCAGGACGACTGGAGGGCCACCAGGAATCTGACCATCAACTTTGGAGTTCGCTACGAGTTCAGCAGTGTTCCGCAGGAAGCGAACAATCTGCTGGGAAACTTTGATCCCAACGTGGGCATGGTGCAGGTGGGCCACGGCATCAGCAGCCTCTATAACCCGTATCACAAGAGTTTCGGACCACGCGGCGGCTTTGCGTGGGACATCCTCGGCAATGGGCGGACAGTCCTGCGCGGCGGCGGCGGACTGATGTATGAAACCGTGAACTGGCAGTCGTTCGTCGCTTTCAACAATGCTTTCGGTCCGGGCAGCGTTCCGACGGGAGCCCCGATCGACGCCGCGGGTGATACGTCGGGCGGGACGATTACCACGGGGAATGCCACCATCAAGAATTTCCTGAATCCTGTTCCCTGGGACACCGCCGGGAGTCCGCTATACGGGGGCGGCTCGATCGATTGCGCGCCGATTCTGCCGGGTGGCAACCCGGGTAGCCCGTGCCCCATCATGACCGTGGACCGCAATCTCACCACTCCCTATGTGTGGAACTGGACTTTGAACCTGCAGCACGCCTTCACCCAGAACGTGTCCATGGAAGTCGCGTACGTGGGCAACCGTGGGACGAATCTGACGGGCATTCGTGACATCAACCAACCTCCGGTTGGCGCGGACTACGCCCCACTTTGTGCAACCGACCCTAACTGCGATCAGGACCAGCGCCCGTTTAATAGCAAGTTCGGCTGGTTGAGCAACATCTTCCAGATGGGAAACGTCTACCGCTCGAACTACAACGGATTGCAAGTCACCCTGAATGCGCGCAACTATCACGGCCTGAGCATGGTGGCAGGCTACACTTATTCGCACGCGCTCGACGACGTGGGCGCGAACTGGGACTTCGGCTACGGCTCGGGCTTGCCGCAGAACGCACACAACGTGGCAGCCGAATATGCCAACAGCGATTTCGACATGCGCCACCGGCTGACCGTCTCGCTCACCTACGCCATTCCTGGGCGGAAGGGCTTTGGCCAGATGGCGGAAGGCTGGGAGATTAACACCATCACGACGCTGGAGACCCCGCAGTATTGGGGCCCGATGGACGAGGGAACCGACGCAGCCGGAGTTGGCCCGCTGCCGACCAGTCCGCCCGCCAACTCGCCAATTCGTTGGAGCTTTTACCGTGCTGGAACGGCACAGCTCGGCAATCCCTCGGATTTTAAGTCCGGTCGCGGGGTCGGCATTCCATTCTATTCCGCGGGAGATCCGAACACACCGGCTGGATGTACAGCCTCTGCCTTGGCCGAGGACGGCGGCACTCCTGGAGCGGAAACGGAGTCTTTGAATATGTTTGGCTGCTATGCTGCGGGTAACTCGGTGATGATGGCGCCACCGCTCGGCCAGTTTGGCAACATGAGCCGCAACATGTTCCAGGACACCGGCTTCAAGAATTTCGATTTCTCGGTGGGTAAGAGCTTCCACTTCGGCGAAGCCATGCGTCTGCAGTTCCGTGCCGAGTTCTTCAATATGTTCAATCACCCGAACTTTGCCAATCCGTATGGCGGGCAAAACGGGTTCGGTCTGAACGATCCGTCGGTACAGCCCTTCGGATGCGGTTGTGCCACGCCGGACATTGCGGCCGCCAATCCTGCGATCGGGTCCGGCGGTCCGCGCTCGATTCAACTGGGAGCGAAGTTCGTTTTCTGATGCCGATCGTTTCTTGTTGCTGAGCAAGAGCGTTTGAAAGGACGCGGCTTTAAGCCGCGCCGTAAGGGTCGTGAAATTCCACGCGGGCTTCAGCCCCTGAGGGTCGCGTCTACTTTTCTCTCCGCCGTGCCAAATGTGAAGGACTACCTATCATGTCGAAGAAACGCCATTCCGCTTTTCTTATGCTCCTCATTGTCGCCGCACTCGCGTATTCGTTGGTCGCCCAGGAGCGACCCGGCCCGCGCCGCGAGCGCACCATCGAGGAAGTAAAGACGGAAGCCATCCATCGTGCCGAAGTTGGACAGTATCCGCTGATCGGTCTCGATCCCGCCGACGTCAAAGAAGCCTTCGAGAGCATCCACACCGCCGATAAGGACGAGTGGGCCGCGGGATTCATGCGCGTCGCCGACCGTTACTTCCACGAGGCAAAATCGCTGGAGAAAACCGATCCGGCGAAGGCCAACGCCAACTACATTCGCGCCTGGCGCCTCTATTCCTTCGGACGCTGGCCCATTCCTGCGTCTCCCGGCAAGCAGCGCTCCTACGAGAAGGCTATCGAGGCATTCCTCGCGCACGCGAAGTTTTTCGATCCGCCGCTCGAAGTCGTGCACATTCCTTTCGAGGGCAAAGAGATCATCGGCTACCTGCGCCTGCCGAAAAATGCCAATGGCCCGGTGCCGCTGGTGATCGCCGTCAACGGCCTCGACAGCCGCAAGGAAGACTTGACCGAAAGCTTCAGCGCGATTCTCCCCTTCGGTATTGGATATCTCGCCGTCGATGGCCCGGGCACCGGACAGGCGCCTATCAAGGTGAGCGAGACTTCCGAGCGCATGCTTTCGAAGGTGCTCGACTACGCGCAGTCCCGCCCGGAGATCGACAAGAATCGCCTCGCCCTGCACGGCGTGAGTTGGGGAGCCTATTGGGCGACGAAAATGGCGATCGTCGAGCGCGCCCGCTTGCGCGGTTGCAGCGCGCAATCGCCGCCGGTCGACAGATTTTTTCAGAAAGATTTCCTGATGAACTCGCTGCTGGGCAACCGCGAATATCTTTTCGATCAAGTACCCGCGCTCATGAACATCCTCGAAGGCGTGCACTCGCTCGACGAGATGGGCGAGTACCTCCCAAAAATGTCGCTGGTGCATCAGGGATTGCTGGGCAAGCCGATGGCGCCCATGCTAATCCTCGCGGGTGTGCTCGATACGCAGGTTCCCATCGATGACGAATACTTGCTGCTGAACAAAGGCGACGTCCCGAAAGAGGCCTGGATCAACCCGCGCGGCGGCCATCTCGGCCGGCAGGTGGGAGTATGGCCCGATCCAAGAATATTCAAGGAAGTGATTATTCCATGGCTGGTGAAAACACTGCAGGCCCCGGCGAACTAGATCGACCAGACGGTCACCGAGTTGGGCAGCTCACTTCGCCCCAGCCACGAGTGCTTCAGCCACAATCTTCTTGGTCTGCTCATCCAGTTTCCAACCATCCAGTCTCGAACCATCCAGCTGCGAACCGGCCGCCCGGACGTTGAGTTCAGTGGCCAGCCGCTTGTCTTTGATTCCGATATAGACGGCGTTGTAGGCCGAATCTCCCAGGTTTTCCACGGTGTGCTTGAAAGGTGGGAACCACCGCGGATCGCCCGGCTTGGCGTGCACTTCCTGGACCTTTCCATTTTCGTCGGTGAACCGCAGATGCCCGGCAGTGAGAACGACGACCACGCCTCCCATGTGCGCGTGCAGAGCCGACCTCTCGTGCGGCCCATAGTGTACGTTCACGACCTGCACATACTCGTTCTCGAAAGCCAGTCTGTAATGCGTGGGCTCAACTTTCAGGGGATCCTGCGCGAGCGCAACGGTGCAGAAAAGCAAGCTTACCCACACGCAGCAAAACTTCTTGCTTTGCAAAAGTTTCATGGGAAATGGCCTCGAGGGTTTCTGTAAGGTTTTTCCAAGCTTATCGCATCCTGAGCGGCTGTCAATCATGGAAGGCCACGTAGGATCAAGCTGGTAAGAAGACAGCGGTCCCGCGGACTGCTCCAGCGCACACCTGGCCCGAGAGTGGATTCTGAAACGAGCCATCAGCGGGCTGGCGATGGCTGAGCAGCCGGGGCGACGACCCATACATATTCGAGCGGCTCCGTGCCCGTGTTAGCCACATTGTGTTTCGAGTCCGGTGGAATATAGACCATCATCTTTTCATGCACCGGCACATCGGCGCGACCCTCGATCTTCGCCGCTCCGGTCCCATGAAGAATGACCAGAGCTTCTTCGTTTGTCCCCGTGGAATGCCAGCCCACGCTCTCACCTGGCCTCAGTCTCACGGCACCGCCCCGCATTCCGCCGGTTTCAGGAGTTCCGGTCAGGAGCGGGCAATCGCCGTTGGCGCAGTCCAGGGCGAACGTCAGGGGCACGCGTCTAGCTTGGCCTGCTTGCGACCAGATGGCAGTGCCCATCAACAGCGAAGCGCCGAGGATTCCCAGCATCTTTGCTTGGGTCATGGCTTTTGCCTTCTTTCAAAAGTGCGAATCTCACTTATACACCTGCGAGTCTTCTGAAAGTTGACCTGCAACGGGCCAGCGAGCCAGCGAGGAATCGGAGTCAATCCGTACGTCTCTTCAGTTCGATATTCGCTACTCCCGGACATATATTGTGCAAAGGGCTGCACTGTCTGTTAACATGCTGATCGTCAAGGCCCATATCGTCTGCGAATTGATGGAGTTGTGGCGTCTGGCGATGGCCCTTGAACTGCACGGAAAGGTGCGGCGAAGTGTCTTTCGGTGCGCAGCCCAGGAACCGGACGCTAAAGGCAGGTAGAAGTTGGACAATCGACCAGGAGCGGGAGTGCAACTGGTAATCCGGCGTCGCCGGACTCGACGCCATCGTCGGAATCGCCAGATTCGACGCATCCTGCTGATGGTTTTCTGCGCTGGTCTGGCTATCGGATTCGGCTTCGTTGCGCCCCAATTTCTGCGGCCGTTCCACGCTTCCAGTTCCGTCAAGCCCGACTTTCACGCCCTTGAGGCCAGCCGGGACAAGCTCTTGCGTGCCGGACAGGAATCCCTGCGGCCGACGGAAGGCCGTTCAATCTATCCCTATTCGATCGTGCCCGGCGGAGTGCAAGACGCACGCGAGTTGAAGTGGGTGGCGGAACATGATCCAGTGGTGGCAGCTCACTATGCCGGATTCGATTACGATCATGCCCGAGTGGTGCGGCTCGTTCTGGCGCGGACGGCGTACGTTTCCTACCGGATCGGCAATAAAGTCTATTGGACAAGGCACCGGATCACGCTCCACAAGGGCGAAACCGTGATCACCGATGGCAAGATCACCGCGCGTTCGCGCTGTGCGAATCGCGTCGAAGAAGTTCCGCAGCAAGCGACGTCCTCCTCCGAACCGCCGGCCGCCAAGTTTGAAGAGCCCGTCCATCCATCCACCGGCACGGCAGTCGCGAATCCTCCCGTTGCCTTCCAGTCCGCCCTGATGAATCGTCCTGGGCTGCCCGGATTAGGAGCAGCGGCCCCGCTGAGTTCGTATGATCCCATCGGAGGCGGCACCTGGATCCCGATCTCCCCGCCACCGCTCCCCAGCGTTTGCGGCGTCGGAAAGAAACCGAAGGGCACAAGCTCCGCCGAAGACTTTTTCCCTACGAAGAAGAGGAAGGCGGATCCCTGCGGCAACGGAGGCGGCGGGGGCGAAGTTCCAGAGCCTGGCACATGGCTGCTGGTCGCATCCGGGCTGGCCGCGACTTACTGGAAGGCGCGTCACAGGTTCGCTCGAACTTAGCTTCCATCAAGACTTCACCTCTTGCACTCGCTCACATTCTTTCGATAGCCTTCTGCCTTTGCTTCCCCCCGGGAGGGGTTCCAATGCGTTTTTCTGGTGTGCGCTGGTTGTGTGGCTGGAGCTTGCCACTTTTCTTGCTTTTCCTTTTCACACCGAGTCTTACTGCTCAAGCCATCCGGCTGCACGTTGATTTGACCGACGCTCCCCGCAACATCTACCACGCGCATCTGGAGATTCCTGCCCACGCCGGGGAGATGGTGCTGGTCTTTCCCAAATTCATTCCCGGGAATCACCGACCCAGTGGGCCGATCGGCGCGCTTGCCGGAATTCGCATGGAAGCTGCAGGCCGCCCGCTCGCCTGGCAGCGCGATTCCGTCGAGAGTTACGAGCTTCACGTTAGTGTTCCCGCGGGCGCAACTACTCTCGAGGTTGCTTTGGATGCGATCACGATGCAGGACAGTGCCGGCAGTGGCGGACCCGCCGCGTCCAGCAATCTTCTCGATTTGAACTGGAACGCGGTCGTGCTTTACCCCAAGGGCGCGCGCTCCGACGACCTGAACTTCGCGGCCTCAGTCACGCTGCCGGCAGGATGGAAGTTCGGCACCGCGTTGCCTGTGGCGCACAGTACCGGGGACGATGTCGAGTTCGCGACGGTCTCGCTCACGACGCTCGTCGATTCGCCCCTGATCGCCGGAGTTCATTACCGCAAGATCGAACTGAAAAAGCCCGAGCCGACCAAGCCCGAACTGACCAAGTCGGGAGAAACCCCCGTCCACGCAATGGACCTGGTTGCCGACGCCGAAGCAGACTTGGCGATGACGCCGCAAGATCTCGCCGCCTACCAGAATCTGGTGGCGGAAACCGGGGAGTTGTTCGGAGCCCGGCACTATCGCCATTATGATTTTCTTCTTACCTTAAGCGATCAGGTCGGCGGCCATGGACTCGAGCATCACGAATCCAACGACACCGCCGTGGCGGAGCGCATGCTGCTCGATCCCGATCTGCACATGCTGTACGCCGACATCGTGCCCCACGAGTTTGCCCATTCGTGGAATGGCAAGTATCGGCGTCCCGCGGGACTCGCCACCCAGAATTATCAGGAGCCCATGGTCGGCGACCTGCTCTGGGTGTACGAGGGACTCACGCAATACCTTGGCACGCTGTTGGCCGAGCGCAGCGGACTTTGGACGGACGAACAATATCGAGAATCGCTGGCGCTAACCGCCGCGGAACTCGACCATGAGCCCGGCCGCACCTGGAGGGCGCTGGAAGACACGGCACGCTCGGTGCAGATGTTGCGCTTCGGGGGAGCGCAATGGCGAAGTTGGCGGCGCGGCCTCGACTACTATCCCGAGAGCCAGCTGATTTGGCTGGAAGTGGATTCGATCATCCGGCAGCAGACGCATGGCCAGCGCTCGTTGAACGATTTTTGCCGGCGCTTCCACGGCGGCGAGAGCGGTCCGCCCCAGGTTGTCACTTATACGTTCGACGATGTGGTGCGCACCCTCAACGAGGTCGCGCCCTACAACTGGGGGAAACTTCTGCGCGAGCGGGTCGAAGTGACCAGCACCCATGCGCCGCTGGGCGGCATCGAGCGCGGCGGCTGGAAGCTGGTGTATAACGAGAAGCCAAACCTGTTTACTCAAGCCGAAGAGAAGCTGGCCAAATTCGCCAGTTTCTCCTACTCGCTCGGGTTCTCGATCAACGAAGATGGCAAACTCGGCGACGTCATCGTGGGGTCGCCGGCTTACCAGTCAGGTATCGGCCCGGGCATGAAGCTGGTCGCGGTCAATGGACGGAAGTTTACGCTTGCCGTTCTGCGCGCCGCCCTGAAAGCCGCGCAGGGGAGCGATCAGCCCATTGAGTTGCTGGTCGAGAACGCACAGTTTTTCAAAACCTATTCGGTCGCGCATCACGACGGCGAGCGGAATCCGCACCTGGAGCGCGTGTCGGACCAGCCCGACATTTTGGGGGACATTCTGAAGCCGTTGACGCACTGAACGTTGAGGCTCCGAACAATGAAACGCCGAGATGACTCATTAGTTCTAATACCAAAGTAAGCCCCTGCCGCAGGCAGCGCTGCTACAATCGCGCTAGAACCCGTTCTATTGAAAGAGCGAACGTAGGCACACGCCTAGACACCGCCCAGGCGCAGGCATTTCATGCACAGGTTTCCGCGAATTATCGTGAGTCGGCTGCTCGTGGCCGGGCTCTGTGCGACTCGGTCATTATTGTTGGCGCAAACCTCCGCGCCAGCCTCCGCTTCAGGCTCGGCAAATCAGGTCTCGGTTCGCTCGGTGAAAGTTCTCGGCAGCAAAGACGCGGTCGAAATTGAAGTGGAGGCCAGTGCCCGCATCGTCCCGCAGACGCGAGTCCTGACTGGCCCGGATCGTCTGGTGGTCGACTTTCCCAACGCTGTTCCCAGTAGCCAGTTGCGCAGTCAATCGGTTGATCGCGGAGAAGTGAAGGATTTGCGCATTGGCCTGTTTCAATCGAAGCCTCCGGTCACACGGGTCGTACTCGATTTGAAAACGGCGCAGTCGTACCAGATTTTTCCCTCTGGCCGGACAGTTATTATCAAGGTCACGGGAGGAGCGCGCGACAGCTCCACCCAAGTCGACAATTTTCCCTCTACCCCGACAAAGCGGCCCAGCCTGGTGGTTGCCAATTACACTACCCGAGTGGAACCCGTCCAGGTTGTACCCACCGAAGAATCGGCCCAGTCGCTGCTCGACGTGACTTTTCGCGATGGCCTGCTGGGGATTCGAGCCAACAAGGTGACTCTCTCAGAGGTCTTGTTCGCAGTGCAGCAGCGCACCGGAGCCCAAGTTGCCATTGCCGCCGGAGCGGAGCAGGAACAAGTGGTGGCGGACATTGCGCCGGCGCCCGCGCCCGAAGTTCTGGCGCGACTGCTCAATGGTTCGAAATTTAATTTCCTGATTTTGAGCGCGGCCAACGATCCGCAGAGGCTGGATCGAGTGATCCTCACCCCCCGCCCTGAAGCCGCGTTCATACCGCAGCCGGCTGCAGCCCGCATGCAAAACGACGACCCGGAAGAAACTCAACCATCGGCCAATCAGCAGCAGGTCAATCGTGCCCAAGTAACCGCGCAGCCCTCAGAGCAACCGGAAGTCAAGCTTCCGCCCGACGCCAATTCGACGCCCGACCAATGATCTTTTTCAGTTTCAGTGGAACTCCAAGTTGGAAGCCAGTTGCAGAAAGCCTTCCCGCGCACTATGGGGGCGTGATCAAGCGGACGGGCACTGGAGAAGAGCCAGTGATGGGCGTAGAACTGACAGGCATACCTTTGCCATTGCCGCAACCAACCACATTCAGGATGGTCACGCTCACGTTCCCATACTGGTCGACCTGGTTCATGAACACCTGTAGGAATCCTACGATCGTAACCAACTGGGTCGTCGGGGCTGCACTGACCAAGGGTGGCGCGGTGTCGTAGATGGGCACGGAGACGACGGAAGTACTACTGGTGATGGCGTTGCCGGGATTGCCAGCCAGTCCAGAGAGCGGGCTAGCGGTCCCGGCAAGAATCTGGAAGGGATATGCCATGTTGTTGATCGAATCCTGACCGTCGTTCAGCATGTTCAAATCAGCTTCACGAATGAGGGGCAGCACGGCGTCGGCGGTCTCGAAGTCGATGTTCCCCCTTCCCCCACCCAATTCGACGGTGCTCTGAACGCCGCACTGGTAGACCGTCGACTGGTCGCATCCCGCGATTGACTGTTCATAAAGATCCATGCCGGTTGCCCACGAAGGCACCGCAACGGGAGTCGCTGAGGGATCTGCTGCAGGCACGAACTGCAAGTTCGGGGGCCCCTGCACGTACCCGGCGCGGACGTAGTTGGCCCCAGGCGCGGCTGGGGCCGAACGCAAGCCACACGCCGAGCCCGTGTGGACACAATCCGGTGACAACCAGAAGGTCTCGCCGATGACCCCGTTCGCGCCGTCGCCATTCAACGAGATTCCCGGATGAGTAATCGATCCGTCAGTGGTGCTGACCAACGGCACGCAAGCGCCGGGGCCATTGCCCCCACCCTGATTGCAATAAAACCCGTTTCTGTTTGGGCCGGCAGGATTCAGCGGATCCAAATTTGGTACCAGCCACGGCTTCACGCATCGCGGCTGCACCGGAGTGATCGTGCCGCCGATCACGCTCCCCCAGTTTGACGGGTTAAAGGCTTCGGCCGTGGCGGTCGCGCTGACGGTGCTGCCACCGCTTCCCCAGATGCGCGAGAAAAATGTGGGCAAGTTGGGGCGCGTGAACTGCACGGTCACCATGGGATTGAGGGCGAACGCCGCCGGCAGACCGGAGCAGTCGGCACTCGACATGGCACTGACGCCGCTTCCGGCTGAATAGGTCACGGTGGGCGTGGGCACGGCAGAGCCCCCGACGGCGCTTTGCTGGGCTACTGCGATTGCCACTTGCGACGCGGGGCTTGACGACCCGCCGCAGATCGCCTGCCACGAAGAAGAGACGTTGCCGGGATCGCCGGTCATGCCCGAAAGCGAGATCACTCGGGCTGCCGCCAGCGCCGCTTGATCAGCGGACCGTTGCGCTTCCTCGCGCGCGAGATAGAGTGTGATGACGTCAATTGAGAGTGCGGCCATGGCGATAATGGCGATCATCGCCAGCGCGACCAAGATCATGGTGACGCCCCGCTCGCTCTGGCCCGACTGGCACGGCGTACTCGATCTGCGAGTCCATGATCTGCAAATCGGTGATCTGCAAATCGGTGGTCTGCGAATTAGAGGTCGCTTCATGTCGGTTCTCAGTTCTCATTCATCGCTACAGCTGCGGCCGTGACCTGCGTGGGCAGGGAAGCGGCTGAGCCGAGCAGGCTGGCGACCTTACCAAACCGCCAGGGGTAGGCGTACTGAATACTAACGCAGGTGCCGATCACCGCCGTCACCCCGCCCGGGTTCTGCGATATGCACGTCACGGATGGAAGCGTGGCTCCGGTGCGTGGGAAATAGTAGCCCCGGTTGATGATGATGGTCAGGCCTCCGGGAGGACAGTTGGTGGTTCCCGTATACGTCCAAGTCAGACCCGACGTGGTGGTGGGCGCGTTGGCGTTGGGGATGCTGCAGTCGTTGATGTTGTTGGCCAGCAGATTGTTGTGAACCACTTGAAACGCATCAATCACCGAGGATGGAGCGAGGGTTGCAGGGGACGACAGATCGCTCGCCGGATCGGCTGCGGCCACGCGGGCTCCGTCGCGCGCGGCGTTGGTGAGTTTTTGCTTGAGCGTGAAGGCGTTGCTGAAATCGAAGATGCCCACCACAAACACCACCAGCAAGGGCAGCGAGACGGCGAACTCCACCAGCTGCGCGGCACGGTCGTCGCGCCATCCGCGGCGGGCCAGATTGCGGAGCCAGATTCCGAAGTGAGGTAAACGAGTCACTGAGTCTCCGTCCGCATGCGCGCCGACGTGGTCAGCAGAATTCGTTGCTTGTTCAGCGACGTAAACGGCAACCAGAACTGGAAAGGGTATTGAAACGATACGGAAATCCCGCACACCCCGGTTCCGCCGGTGGCGGTTGGCGACAACTGCACCGGGCCCTGTACACAAACATTGGACCCCGGAACGGTCGCACACGTATTCGAGCCTCCGGTGCAGGCGGTGAAGACTGGGGTTGAGGAGGGCGCTGGAATCTTGGTGGGATCGAGTTTGGAAGCCAGCAGATCGGCATTGACCGCCGCGACCGCATTGGCCGCGGCCGAAGTGGCGCTGGGAGAACAGGTTGAACAGATTGGAGCGGCCCCGGCCCGTGCTCCGTCCTGCGCGGCGCGCGTGATTGCGCCGTAGATGCTGAACGCCTGTCCGAACCAGAAGATTCCCAGCAACATCATGAACATCAGGGGCAGCACGGCGGCGGCTTCGGCAATCTCCGCTGCGCGGGTTTCGGCGGCGAGCCTCCGAGTGGTTTGGCGTATCCACTTGTTCATGCAACAACTCCCCAAACGTGAGCGACGCAGTAAAGCACAACCGTCAGCGCCAGGGCTACGCCTTTTGGAATTTTCAGCGCGTTCGGGTCATCGAGCGTAACGTGCGACCCAGGCAGCCGGAAAGTCACCAGCGAAATCAGGATATGCCCGATATTTCGCATCGTCTGAAGAAACCGCCGTTTGTATATCACCAGCGTTAGCGCCATGGCTCCTGCCACGAAGACCGATGTTAACAGCAGATCAATCAGCAACCCCGGGCCGGTAAAACCGCCCAGAGCGATGGCAAATTTCCAGTCCCCCGCTCCCAAGCTGCGAAGGAGGACGAACGGCAGCAGCAACGCTAGCCCCAACGCCGCACCCTTCAACGAAAGTGCTAACCCGCTCCAGCCGCTGAGCGTGGTGTTCACGGCGACTCCGATCAACAGCCCCGGCACCGTCAGCCAGTTCGGGATGCGCCGGCCGCGGAGGTCGGTCGCCGCCGCCGCCAGCGACAGAAGCACAGCGCCACCCAGGATGACTGGCTTCAATCGTGCCCCAGGCCGGACCCGTCGGAGATACGCGATCCCCCGCTTCTTCTATGATTTTGAAAAAGATCCATTTGTTCACACTCAGAAATCGCCGGCTCCGGGGGATCGTTGGCTCGGCGCCATCGCTTTACCCCGCAAAAGCCGCCTCTTGCGCGGATTCTGACATGACGGGAGGGCGAAGTCAATGAACTGCTGGATGCGGCAGTGGCGGGTTCGTATCAGGGCACGCCTTCAGGCATGCCACTCCATTGGACAGTTCACACGAGGCTTTAGCCGCCTGTCGAGCCAAGCCTCAGCGGCTAAAGCCTGTTAGAAATTCTCACACCCTTTGGCGGCATCGCTAGAGCGATGTCCTGATACGAACCGATCTACTCAAAATTGCGCCATTTGCCGTGGATGCCCACCTGCCATCCAATTTTGTCTTCCGGCACGATCAAAATAAAAGGCCCGGACCGCGTCCGGGCCTTTCGGAAAACTGCCCTGCTATCATCGGTTAAACGCCGGAGCCGTGTTGTGCTCGGCGATGATCTTGCGGGCGTTGTCCGCCAGAGCTTTTGCCTGCGGCAGAAGCTCCAGGCCCTTGATCACCTCCGGGTCAGACTCGGCGCGAACTTTCATGCCCTCGTCCTGCCCGAAGGCATCGACGAAAATCTCTGACTTGATGCTCGACCGGATCCAATCATTGTTGTCGAGCAAGTCGGCTTGCGTGTAAGGAGTGTTGTCCTCGTCGAGAGACTTGCGGAACTCCAGCAGGGTTGCGTCGTCAACGTCAAAGTTCTTTGCTGGATGGTGGTCCACCACGTAGCGCTTGGCGAAATTGAAGAACGCATAGTGCTGCAGCAGCGTGTCCTGGAAGTGATTGCTCTTCACTGGAGGAATGTTTACGTCGGGCGTGATGCCGCCGCCACCGTAAACTGTGCGTCCGCTATCGGTGAGCTTCACCTCGCGGTTGGCCGTGTTGGAACTCTCGGCGCTGTCGCGATTGTAGTAATAGTCATATAGCGAAATGTTGCTGTAGTCGCGCTGGATGAGACGCCCGCTCGGCGTGTAGTAATGCGCCGTAGTCAGGGCCAGGCCAGTGTTTTCCGATAGCGGATACACCGTCTGCACCAGACCTTTGCCGAAGGTGACCTCACCGACAATCAAGCCGCGGTCGTGGTCTTGAATGGCGCCAGAAACAATCTCCGCCGCCGACGCCGTGAGCCGGTTCACCAGCACAACAATGGGATAGTCTTTGCCGCCATTGCCATGCTGGGCGATGTAACGCTTCTCCGCGGAAGCTCGGCCGTGATGAGAGACGATGAGCTGACCCTTCTTCAGGAACTTGTCGGCGACGCCCACACCTTCACTGAGCAGGCCGCCAGGATTGCCGCGCAGGTCGAGAATCAGTCCCTTTAAATCGCCGAAGGAATCGAGCGCGTCGGAAACTTCATGCTCGGTAGTTTCGTTGAAGCCGTTGACGTGCATGTAGCCGACGCCCGGCTTGATCAGGAAATGAACGTCGACGCTGTACCGCGGAATCTCGTCGCGAACGAGCGTGAACTCCATGGGCTTCTCGACGCCGTCGCGCGCGATGCTGATGTGAACCGTGGTTCCCTTGGGGCCTTTGAGCAAATCGGCCACGTCGCTGGTGCTCATGTTCTCGGTCGACTTGCCGTCGACCGCGATAATGACGTCGCCGGGATGAATGCCGGCCTTGTAGGCGGGCGTTCCCGTGAAGGGATAGATCACGATCACTTTATTGTTGCGCGGTCCGACGGTCATGCCCACGCCGTAGTACTTGCCGCGCTGGTCTTCGCGCATGAGCGCGTACGATTTGGGATCGAAGAAATTTGAGTGCGGGTCGAGCGCGTGCAACATTCCCGGGATCGCCCCGTTGTAGATGGCCTTATCGGCGTTCACCGGTTCGGCGTAGTTGTCCTCAATGAGGGCGTAGACGTCGGTGAACTGCTTCAGGCTGTCTTTGACCTCGGAGTCGCCGGTCATTGACGATTGCTGGCCGGAACGCTGGGCAAACAGAATCCCCAGAAAACCGCATGCCAGCAGAAAAAAAGCTACCAGGAAGAGCGAACGGCGAGAACTACGTGCCATCGTGAGATTTCCTTCGTTGAGGGCTTGCTTCCACCCCAGCTACCGCGCTGATAACGCAGTATATCACCAACTTAGACTGCCCCGGATCGGGATAGTTACCAACGGTAACCATCCCGAAAACGGCTTTGTTGGTGAGATGCCGGAATGGAGCAATTGGGTTCTCGGGCGAGTCGAAAACAGCTAAGTTAAGGCTGTGCGGTGGTCTTCGGCGCAGGAGCGCCTTCTGGAGCGGGCCGGGGGCGGGACGGGGTTGCATCCACGGAAGCAGTCTGCTGGGGCGGATCCGGATTCCGGCCCGGTTTTGCGGGTTTGCGGGCGGCCGCGTCTTCATCATCGTCCGGCCAGCGATGCCAGTAAGGGTTCCGGGAAGGGAAGGACGGAACAGACAAGCCCATGGCTTGCTCCGAGCCCCGCCCCGACCGTCGCGAGACCGAACGTGGCGCGCGCCCCTGCGTTTCCCTTGGTGGCAACCGCCCATCCCAGGAGGCCTCCGATCACGGCGCCGACTAGAGCGTGGCGGCCGCTGGGCTCAGGTTGTCCCCACATAGCCGGATAGGCTGGTCGGCCCATCGGTCCGCGCGGCCCAAACGAAGGGCCAGGGCCGCGGCGGGGAAGCTGGGCCAGAACGCCATTGCCGACGGCGTCATGGGTCCCCGGACTTGCGCCTGTGCAGGCGTCGTCCATAGCAGTGTAGGCGCACCGTGCATCGGCAATCTGCTTCGGGACCTCACGCGCAGGTTGAGGGGTCGCGGTTTGCGCCAGCGCGCTTGATATCGGCAGAAGCAGCGCGAACAGAAAAAGAAGTCCTTCATGGCGTTTCATAGTTCACCTCTGGTCAGGAATTTCCACGGGGCTCGGCCCGGTTCGTGGAGTTGAAGGTTGAGGTCCAGGTGTTGCGCGCGGGCTATTCAGATCGGGGCTGCGATAGACGGTCTTGCCATGAACAAACGGATCCACGATTGCGCCGATGCCTGCGCCGAAGCCGCCAAGCACGGACGTGAGAACAATCAGTCCAAAGACGCGACCATTAGCTCCTCCGGAACCGTTAGCCGCACCGAGGATTGCTCCTGCGGCGGCGCCAATGAAGAATCCGGTGCGTGCGCTATGGTGACCCAGGCGTACTTCGGCGATCTGGCCTCGCGCATATTGCCGCGATCCTAAAGCGGAGAAATGGCAGCTCAGCCCATCGTTGGTGACGCCTTCGAGTTGGCAATGGCCGAAGGTGCGCCCGTGCTTGAGGATGAGTTTGATCTTCGTCCCGGCCGGAATGCCTTCCAGTAGACTCCAGTCTGACGACTGTGCGATTGCGCTCGAAGCCACCGCAAATACCAGGAGCACCGTGGCCACGCTTTGCAGGTTCCGCATGAATGCATCGTAGGACCGCGGCAGCGACGATAGTGGCGCGCTTAGTGCAGTTTCTGAAGTGTCACAGACAGTGGCGAGGCCCCCTCGTGCTCACTTGCTCTTGGCGCATGCCCGGCAGGGTTTGCGGGACTGTGCAGCCCGCGTCTGCAGCACCGCCTGCAGGGTTCGCGGCATTTGCTTGGGCACTTCGAACACGGCCGCCTGCACCACATGGTTGGAATCACGATAAGAGAAGCGGAAGAAATGGCGGCGCTGGCGCACTTTTACGAGCCCGACCACGATCGTGGGTAGCACACCCAGATGCCACGTTACTTCTTTGGAGTATTCGTATGACTCGATGGAGGCGTACGGAATCTCCAGCTTGTTTCCGGCCTGCACGAAGATCAGCGACGCTTCCGATGTGGTATCCAGCCGCCCGACCGTACCGGCAGTCACGCCTGCCACAGTGCCGCCGACATACTTCGCATGCCCATCCTCCAGAGCAGAGGCCGACAGCGACAGAAGCAGGAAAAAAGAAATTGGCAAGAATCCCTTCATACTGCACCTCCTCAGATGTTGCTAAGGGCAGCCTAGAAGGATGTGCCGTTCCCACGGCGCGGTTTGCAGCACTTTCTCGAGTGCCACATCTCGGATGTCAGATCTCGACTATCACAAGAGGAGAGGATCACGCGGACCTGGAGGGCGTACGATTCGGATCATGGCAGCCACACTGCGCTCGACATCTTCGTCGGTGGTAGCCCAGCAGGAGACGGAGATTCGCATGGCGGTGTGCCCCTGCCAAACGGTGCCACCGCACCAGCAGGTTCCATCGGCCTGAATCTCAGCGATCACGCGGCGAGTCTCTTCCGGACTGCCGAACGATACCAGTACCTGGTTCAGCACAACGTCGTTCAGCACGGTGAACCCGGCGGCCCGCAAGCGATCGGCAAAAAGCTTGGCTTGGCGGCAATTGCGCTCGACCATTTCCCGCAAGCCGCTGCGGCCCAGCGATCGCATCGCCGCCCACAATTCGATTCCGCGCGCCCGCCGCGAGGCGTCCGGAGTATATTGCCAGGGCTCGCGGCCGGCGCTCTGCGTCAGATAGGCCGCGCTGCCCGCGGACAGGGCCCGGCGCAAATGTTCGGCCTCGCGCACCACGACGATTCCCGAATCGTATGGAACGTTCAGCCACTTGTGACAATCAATGGCCCAGGAATCGGCAGTGCTTACGCCTTCCAGCAACGGCGCGTAGAGCGGCGAGACCGCTCCCCACAATCCAAATGCTCCGTCTACGTGCACCCACGCGCCCGCGTCCCGCGCCCGCATGCAAATCTTTTGCGCAGGATCGAAGGCCCCGGTGTTGACGTTGCCCGCCTGTATGCAAACGATGGTGTGCTCATCGAGCACCGGCAAGGCATCGGCGCGCATGCGGCCCTGGCCGTCCGCCGGAACCGTAATCACGCGGGAGCGGCCCAGGCCCAGCATGGTCAATGCCCGCAGCACCGAAACGTGAACCTCCTGGCCGACTACAACGCGGATGGGCGGAGCCTCGAACATTCCGTCTTCTTCCACATTCCATCCAACGTGCTGCAGCAAAGCCGAACGCGCGGCGGCCAGCCCTGAGAAATTTGCCATGGTGGTGCAGGTGACGAACCCGGCTCCGCTGGTCGAGGGCAAGCCCAACAGATCCAAAGTCCACTCGCGTACGATGTCTTCGATCTTAGCCGCAACCGGCGACATGACTTGCATCGCCGCATTCTGGTCCCAGGCGCCAGCCAGCCAGTTCGCCGCCAGTGCCGCGGGAAGAGTGCCTCCAATGACAAATCCGAAATAGCGCCCGCCCGTGGTCGCGACCGTCGCGGGTGAGCCCACTTCGTCGAGCAGCGCCAGCACTTCGGCTGGATCGCAGGGCCCTTCGGGCAGCGCACCGCCCAGCCGCTCCAGGCGCGCCACATCTTCGGAGCTTGGTGTCACTTTGCGGTCGTTCACCGCGCCCACGTAGCGTGCGGCCCGGTCGGCTGTTTCGGCGAGCAATTCCTTCACAATCGCCTCCCTTTGCAATTTCTTATTGCGATTCGATCGGCTGGTTGATGAACTCTTCGTAACGTTGCAGTTCTGCGATGGATGTTTCCGACAGCACAGAGAAGGGAATCGCGCGGCAGCCTTCCGGAAGCTCCGCCGCGGTCAGCAGGTCGCATACGACTGCTGCGGTCTGCTTCAGGCCGCGTTGCCAGTTGGGCTCGCGCGCGTCGCGCAAGACCAGGCTGTCGGGATGAAATCCAACCGCGGTCAGCACCGCGCGCGCGACCTTCAGAAACTCCGGCCAGCGCGAAGCCACGCCCACGAGTGCGCCCGAAGGCGCAGGCAAGTATCCGGCGAGGGAGGTGGGCACCGAGCGAATCTGCAGAGTCATTAGCTCCGTGCCCGGCGGCAACAACTGCTGCACCGTGGCCACGCGGTTGGGCAGCGCGACCGGCATGCCACCCTCCGGCGTTTTCGGACAATCCTGCGGCCCGCACGACTCGACCGGGAAAGTCACGGCGCGGGCAATCTCCGCCGCTAGGATTCGCCGCAACTCTTCGTCCGGCTCAATCAGCAGAAAATGGTCAGGGGGTTGCAGTTCGAGCCACTGCCGCAGGCGCGTCCGCAGCACGGGCAACGTCACCCCGAGTTTGCGCGCCGAGCGGAACAGCCGCGCAATCATTTGCTCGAGCGCCAGGGCCGGAGTGGAGACGACTTCCGGCTTGCTGGCTCGTACGTAAACTCCGCTGCCGCGCCGGAACTCGACCCAGCGATCGCGTTGCAGCTGGCGGTAGCCGGCGCTGATGGTGTTGGGATGCAGATGAAATCGCCGCGCCAGTTCGCGCGTCGAGGGCAGCCGCTGCCCCGGCGCCAGGTCGTCGCTCAAAATCCCGAGCACGACCTGGGTCACCAGTTGTTCGCGGATCGAGACTTCGCTGCCGCGTGCAAACCAGAATTGCATGGCGGCAATATCATAAGCTGGCTGCCGCCGCCGGTCGAGTTTCTCTGGCCGCTGTTTACGCGCTAAACGAAACGCTGCCCGAACTCGACGTTGGCAGGGCCGGAGTCAGCGCGTCGCCCGAACCGATCTGCTGAAAATCCTGCAACAGCGAGTTGTAAGCCGTCTGTGCGCTTGGGACGTCGCCGGTTTGCGGCACCTGACCCCAGGGGCTCACCGGCTGGTTGCCTCCTTCCCAACCGTGCACATGGTGGCTAAGATTGTTGTGCCCCGGGTCGGTCTTCTGGAAGTCCTGTTTCAGCGTGCCGTAGTCCTGCTGCGCGGCAGATAGGTTTCCCGATTGAAGATCCTGCGCCAGCTGGTTGAAGGCTTGCACGATGGGATTGCTGCTGGCAGTGGACGAAGTCGAACTGCTCTGAGTCGCAGACGCCGGCAGCGTCGAGAAGTCCTGCTGGGCCGCAGACAAGTTGCCGGCCTGCAGATCGGTCCCGAGCTGTTGGAACTCCTGCTGAAACTGCCGCAGTTTGTTCTGAAGGTTCTGGTTGACGGAGTCGATGAGACTGCTGGTAGAAGCATTGGAAACAGGCGATACGGACATGGCATCTCCTCTAGCGGAACGGTTCTCCCGGATGGGTTGACGACGCAGCCCCCGGCAGAAACCCCGAGGCGCCCCGCGCCGTTCTTCGCGGGCAATTCAGCTTGGATGGGGCACGATCCCTGCCAAACGTCGACTCCCCTGGATCGGAGTGAATCTGTTCATTTCACGATAGTTGGCCACGCGGAGTGCCCAACTCGGCTGTCCTGAGAAGCGCAACCGGGCAAGACATGCCTATGACAAACCCGGAAAATCATGCCCACCCTGCTCCCGCATTGCCGCTTTTCCTTTTCCGGCAGTATGATGAACCGCATGAGCTTTTCCGAGACGATCTTCCTGTTTCTCTTGGCCCTCATCATTTTCGGGCCCAAGAAGTTGCCGGAGATCGCACGCCAGGTGGGGAAGTACATGAACGAATTCAAGCGCGCTTCGAACGAGTTCAAAGCGCAAATCGAGCAGGAGATTTCTCACTTGGACGTCGAAAACCGGCAGACCGTTCTGCCGCCCAGTCCGCCTCCGGCGGGGGTTACCAGTCGCTCGTTGAATGCGGCGCCTGCTGAGACCGCGCCGGCCGAAGCGCCCGCAGCCGAAGCCTCCTCGAAAGAAGATCCTGCGAGCGAGATTTCAGCGAACCAAGTTTCAGCAACCCCGGCCG
The DNA here is from genome assembly GCA_052148475.1 of Candidatus Sulfotelmatobacter sp. GTDB lineage: Bacteria > Acidobacteriota > Terriglobia > Terriglobales > Acidobacteriaceae > Sulfotelmatobacter. The sequence goes on from JBKQID010000019.1 coordinate 31,349, forward strand.
CTTCCGACGATGAACCGCTCTTTGCGACTGGCGTGGGCGCGGGCTCGTCGGCCCCGGGAGCCACCGATGCGGTTTCTGCCGATGCAACGTCCCCGGCCGCGCAGGGCTCGCATGTTTGATTTCGGATTCGCGGGCAGCCGCGGCGACAGTGAAAAAGAGCCCATGACCACCATGGGCTTCCTCGATCATCTCGAAGAACTCCGCAAGCGCCTGGTCTATTCCATCATGGCGGTGGCTGTCGGGTTTGGCGCTTGTTGGGGATACCGCGAGCGCATTTACTCCATTATGGAGCGCCCCATCGTGGACGCGCTGCGGGCTAATGGCTTGCCCGACAAACTGGTCTACCTGAATCCTACTGAGCCTTTTAATCTTTACCTGAAGATTGCTGCGCTAGCCGGATTGTTTCTGACTTCGCCGTTCGTGCTCTACCAGGTGTGGATGTTCATCTCGCCCGGGCTCTACCGCAACGAGAAGCGCTACGTCGTTCCGTTCATGGTTTCGACCATCACGCTCTTCTCGGCCGGTGGATACTTCGGATACAGGATCGCCTATCCGCGCGCCCTGAAATTCCTGATCGATTTCAGCAAGCAGTTCACGCCGATGATTACGATCGGCGAGTATACGTCGTTGTTCCTGAGCATTGTGCTGGGCATGGGCCTGATCTTCGAGTTGCCGATCCTGGTTTTCTTTCTGGCGCTCATGGGGATCGTGAGCCCCGGCTTCATGTGGAAACATTTCCGTTATGCGATTTTGGTGATCTTCATCATTGCCGCCATCGTTACCCCAACTCCAGATGTAGTCAACATGTGCATCTTCGCGGCGCCCATGCTTGCCTTGTATGCCATGAGCATCGGCGTGGCGTGGCTGGTGCATCCCGATCAGCGCAAGGCGCGGAAAGCCAAGCAGGCGTCATGACGGGATTGAGAATAACGGGACCGAAATCTCTTCGATGGATCCTGCTGGCGGGGCTGTTGGTGGTGGTGGCCTGCGACCGCGACAAGGCCGCCGCGCGGGAGCATGAGCAGCAGAAAGACCAGACTCCGGCGGCTTCCGTTCCCGCGGCGGCGACTGCCCCCGTTCTGAATCTTCCGCCCGACTTAGGAACACCGCCCATGTTCGATGCCGACCGTGCCATGAAATATGTGAAAGAGATTGTGAAGTTCGGCCCGCGTCCCCTGGGCAGTGCCAATCACAAAAAGGTCGAGGACTATATCGACTCTCGCCTGAAAGGCGACCAGGTCGAGGACGACATCTTCACCGCGGACACTCCCGAAGGCAAGTTTCCGGTGCACAACATCATCGCCAAATATCCCGGCACCAAAGACGGCATCATCGTTGTTGCCAGCCACTACGACACCAACTACCCGCTGCGCAAGACGTCCTATGTCGGCGCGAATGACGGAGCTTCGTCGAGCGCGTTGCTGCTCGAATTAGCCAACCAGATGCGCGGCAAGGCGCTCGACGGCTACAGCGTGTGGCTGGTGTGGGACGATGCCGAAGAGGCGATGAAGCCTGACACGGAGATGCCGTTCATGGACGACAGCCTGTACGGCATTGAACATGTGGCGCAGAAATGGCAAGTCGACGGAACACTGAAAAAAGTCAAAGCATTCCTGCTGGCCGACATGATTGGTGACGCCGATCTCGACATTGATCGCGATGAGAATTCCACGCCCTGGCTGGAAGATGTGGTCGGTGAAGCCGCCAAGCGCCTGGGCTATCAGTCGCATTTTTTCGCGCGGACCAACCAGGTCAGCGACGATCACCTGCCCTTCATGAAGCGGGGCGTGCCCTGCGCCGACCTGATCGATTTCACCTACGGCTACAACAACGTCTTCTGGCACACCCCGCAGGACACAGTCGACAAACTCAGCCCGCAGAGCCTGGAAATCGTAGGCAGCGTGATGCTCGAATCCATGCGCATCCTCGACAGGATGGAACCGTTGCCGCCGAAGTGATTGCGGCCGGGTCTAGAACATGGCAATCAGTGAAATTGCGATTTTTCGCCAACCACGGCGTTGCGTGACCATCCGCCTCGCTGCTTTCATTGGAGTTGTCATGGCCTCCCATGCCATCCGAATCTACGCGTAAAAGTACGCGATACTCCAAATCAAAGAAAGCGAGATGCCCGCTAGGCAGACAATCACACGAGAACGACCCTTTCCTACAGCCGCTGCAATTATCGAGAAGACTGACAATGGGCAACTCGCATAGACCGCCGCAACCGCTAACCGGTGCTCATTCGCGGAGCCGATATGGGCAAGCTGCACGTAAAAGAGCACACCATACAGGCAAAAAGCTGACACCGAAGCGGCAGCTAAACCCCACGTGATCGCATAATTCCGCCAGTGCCTAGGAGGGTGGACGCGCCACCATCGCACCCATCCGAAAACAAGAAGCAAGCAGGGAGACAAGACGATGGTGTTGCCTACTATCTTCCCTAGCATCGCGGGCGCCTTCTCGACTCCTTCCACCGCGACAAACAGCTTCACGAAGCAGATTGCGAAGAACAGCCAATAAACCCATGCGATTCGCTTAGTGCTTCCCGGAATATTCGGATTGCGGCGAATCCAAAAGAAGACCCACACGATCATCGAGCACATCGCCAGCGACAGCGGAATGACGACAACGGGCGACGTTGCCCAGAGCACGATCACGAAGAGGAGCAGTCCTGCCGCCATGAAGGCGCGATACTTCTGCCACTGCTCGACCCTCCGTACACGTACCGGGCAAATGGAGGAAATCGTCTTCAGGATCTCGCCAAATTGGTCGATACCTTCCGGTATGGCGATGACATGACCCTTGCTCTTGCCGACGACACGCAGGTATCGCCCCTGAACATGCTCGATTGCTTGTACCTCATCGAATTGCAAACGGAGGTCCGGTATGTCCGCCTGTCGCCTCAGCAGATAGTCGTTGCCAATTTCCAGGTCATACGTTTCCCAACACCTGATTAAGCGTTGCCTCAATTTGCGCGGATACCAGACGACCAAATACGCTATGAATGCTGCCATCATGAGGCCATAAGTCATCATCGACTTCGGTGTGGCTCCTTTGCTAAGCCGGAGGGCGACGAATACGACAGTAGAGGCCACCACGACCAGGACCAGGGTCGGCAAATAAGAAGTACGAATGCGTTTTTCCTCGCTCGGAAGGGCGACTGCCGATAAACGGTAGTGCAAGGCTATGTCCGGCATGCGGGGATTTTACATGTAGTCGCCGCAACTCAGCAGTGAATCTGATCGCAGAAGAAGAAAGCACTCCGCCAACTTCTTTTTGCGCTTTTCTAGCTTTTCATTTCTAATGCACCCCATATGCGAACTGTGAAGACCCTGCTGTTTGCTGGCATCTTCTGCTTCACCTGCCTTGCCGCCAATCCACCTGCCGACACTACTCCCGACACCAGCGAAGCGAATCTAGTCATCCAGGCAGCGCTGCAGCCTTCGCCGCTGGAAGCGAATCTTCATCGTTTATCCGACGAAATCGGCGGGCGCGTTCCCGGCACACCTGCGATGCAGCATGCGATTACCTGGGGAATACAAGCCTTCACGGCGGCCGGTGCCGACAGCGTTCACACCGAAGGATTCACCATTCCAAATTCCTGGGCGGAAGGCGCGACCGTGATGACAGCGACCACTGCCTACCAGGTCGATCCCACGAAGGTGGGCGGCGGAACGGTGCTCTCGCCGTTCGTGGTGCGCGCGGTTTCGGTGGCATGGGCTCCCGCGCTCGCCCCGGTGAAGCACCTTCCGGTCGTCGACGTGGGCGACGGCACTGAAGCCGACTTCAAAAAGGCAGGCGACATTTCCGGCAAGCTGGTTCTGGTGCACACGGTCGTGCTGAAGACTTGGGACGATTTGTTCGCCGAATATTCGAAGGCTCCGCCGGTGATTGACCTCGCCGTGAAAGGAAAAGCCAAAGCCGTCGCGTTCATGGCGACGCGCGAGCATGACATTCTCTACCGGCACACCAACGCCGGCGCGGGGGAAATCGATCGCCTGCCCATGGTCATCGTGGCGCGCGAGGATGGCGAGCGCATGGCGCGCCTGCTGGCCGCCGGAAATTTAGTGTGGGCCGACCTCGCGATTCCCAACCAGCTGGGCGGGCCGATTAAGACGTCCAACGTCATCGCGGAAATCCGAGGCAGCGAGAAGCCCGATGAATTCGTGATCGTGGGCGCGCACCTCGATTCATGGGAACTGGGCACGGGCGCACTCGATAATGGCTGCAACGCGGCTCTGGTCGTCGATGCGCTGCGAGCTATCAAGGCTTCGGGCGTGAAGCCGCGGCGCACCATCCGCTTCGTTCTTTTCTCCGGTGAAGAGCAGGGATTGATCGGCTCCCGCGTCTACGCCTATAGTCACCGCGCCGAACTCGACAAGGCCGCGGGAGTCATCATTTACGATTCGGGCACAGGAAAGACCACCGGCTTTTCGTTGGGCGGCCGCAAAGACGTTGTCTACACTGCGAAGGATCTCATCGCCCCGCTGGCGCAATTCGGCGTGAAAGACCTGCTAACCACCATGGAATGGGGTACCGACCACTTCGATTTTATGCTGGAGGGCGTGCCCACATTCGTCGCCGAGCAGGAGGAGGCGAACTATCTCGAAAACTACCACGCCGTCTCCGACACCTACGACAAAGTCGACTTCGTGCAACTGAAGAAGCATGTGGCTGAAGCCGCGGCGCTGAGCGTTGGAATTGCCGATCTGCCGGCGAAGATCTGGCCGCGCCTGACCCATGATCAGATCGAGCAGACCATGCGCGAATCCAACAGCGTGGAGATGCTGAAAGCCGACGGCATTTGGGATGATTGGATCAGCGGCCAGCGGGGCAGAGCGAAATAGAAAGATTGCTGATTGTTGATTTTTGATTGTTGATTGAAAACCAAGAACCTTGAGACTGAGGGCCTTTCAATCAGCAATCAAAAATCAACAATCAACAATTTCCAGCGTCGCACGGAATTCCATTGCTCTATTTCTGGATTCTCTTCAACCTTTTCGTGCTCGGGATGCTGGTGCTGGACCTTCGCGTCTTCCACCGCCCCGGCCACGTCATCCGGTTGCGTGAAGCGCTGCGCTGGACCGCCATCTATGTTGGGTTGGCGGCCGGGTTCGCGATAGGCCTGTATTTCTGGCTGGGCCACCAGGCCGCGCTGGAGTTCGTTACCGGCTACGTTCTGGAGGTCTCGCTCAGCGTCGATAACCTCTTCGTCTTCCTCGTAATCTTCAATTATTTCGCGGTTCCTGAAGAGCAGCAGCATCGCGTGCTGTTCTGGGGAGTGGTGGGCGCGCTGATCATGCGCGGCATCTTCATCGGCACAGGTGTGGGCTTGATCTCCCGCTTCCATTGGGTGCTTTACATTTTCGGGGGCCTGCTGATCTACAGCGGCATCCGATTTCTTGTCATGGGGGAACACAAGGTCGATCCCAGAAAGAATCCGCTGGTGAAGGCGCTGCGCCGCTTTATCCCGGTGACCAGCGACTACCGGGGTGAAAAATTCTTCCTCCGCAAGCCGCAGGAGAACTCGCGCCTGTATGCGACTCCGCTGCTGGTCGTACTTCTGGTCATCGAAACCACCGACATTGTTTTTTCGGTCGATTCCATTCCTGCGATCCTGGCCATCACGCTCAATGCCTTCATCGTCTACACCTCGAATGTTTTCGCTATTCTGGGACTGCGCTCCATGTACTTCGCCGTGTCGGGACTGATGAAGGTCTTTCGTTTCCTGCACTACGGGCTGGCGCTGGTGCTGATCCTGGTGGGCCTGAAGATGCTCGCCGCCGACCATTTCCGCGTTCCAACCCAGGCGATGCTCGCGGTTGTGGCGGGAGTGCTCCTGATCTCAATTCTGGCTTCCGTGGCGTTTCCAACCAATCGTCGGGAGCAAAAGTAAGGAGTCCTGAACAAGAAGCGATCAAAACTTCAAAGTGAAGAATAAGGCGGAAATGTCCATCGTCCAGTGTGCCAGAATCAGTGGCGGCAACCGGCGCAGGCGCAGATAGATCAGCATGAACACGACGACTCCGGGCAGAAACGCGAGGAAGCGCCAGGCCACGTATCTCCAGTCCAGAATGAACGGAAGGAAGCTGTGCTGTAGGGCCCACCAAAAGCCGACGATCAGGAGGGCCTTCCAGCGGCTTCCGGAAAGCACCTCGATCCGGGGCAAGGCATAGCCGTTGTAAGTCATCTCCTCCGTCGGCGACCACACCAGCCACCACGCGGAAAGACTGTACACGACTCCCCACAGTGGCAGGACCCTGGCGCTCAACATGCCGGCAAACGCTGGCTGTTGAAAGGTCCGGAACACGAGCCAGTTGGCCGCTGGGAAGCCCAGCGCGAAGAAAGGGGAGATCAGCAGAAAACACCCAACCCCCACGAAGAAATCGCGTCCCCAGCGGAACCGAACTCGCCCAATCAAGTCGCGCAGCCGAATTCCTTCTGTGTGTGTGTAGGCGGCCATGAGCGCCAGGCAGCCGGCGTCGACGATGGTTCCGTAGACTGACCACCATTTGGCCGCACCGTTCCAAGACCAGGAATGAAATCGCAACCACGACAGGCACGCGGCGAAGGCCTGCGCGGCAATCATGAGCACGCTGCGGCCCATCACCAACATCAGGGGCCCGGTCCATGTAACCAGGCCTGCTGTGGCGCGTTCCGTGAGCGCCGATTTCGAGTTGGCGTCTTCGGTTTGGCCGGACACTCCGGCGCCGGCCGCGGCAAAGTTTTCGATTTCAAGATCACTCATGGATGAACCGGAAATAGTACCACCTCACCGAAGGCGGCGATTGGAGAGGCATACGCTGTTATGGAAATTGCACGCTGCAAGCGTCTCTTCTGTGCATTTTCTTTCATCTGGGGACGTCCGGCGCGTCCGATCTAGCCCGTAACTCCATCGTGACCAACAATATCCCGATCATCGGGAGTGGTCCTCCATTTGCCCCTTAGAGTCTCGGAGCAAACCGCTAAGCTCCAACAGGAAGGCAAAACACTCATGCAACGTCGCATCTGGCCTGCGATTCTCGTGGTGATGCCGGCGGTCGCCCTGGCGGTGAGCACTCCCGCGCCGCGTACGCCATCGGCGACGCTGGCGCAGCGCGAGAGCCAGATGTCACGGACCCTGACCCGCGCTTCCCAGTTTGTCGACGTCCGCCACATCAGCTCGCGGCCTGACTGCGAAGAGGTTCGACCGCCTGAGGCCCTGACCACGCCCGATCCACTTTTCACTCCGTCGGCTCACGGCAAGAAAGTGAAAGTCAGCTTCATCATCGGAACCGACGGACGGGTGCACAGCCCGCTCATTCTGGAGAGCGCAGGCCTCGCCGGCGACCGCCATGTTCTCGAGACCGTTCGCACCTGGAGATACCGTCCCGCAACCTGCAACGGTGTTCCGACCGAGACCGAAGGCAAGATCGAGTTCTCCAGCCGATAAGGGGCCGATAGCGCGAGCCCGAGCGGCTGGGCTAGAATGACCGCAGCCGCAGAGTGACGCGATTCAGCGGCGGAGTTCGCAGCGAAGTCCGTAGGGAAGACCGGCTTCGTGGATCGACTGAGTGGATCGATTTAGTGGATAAAGACAAGAAAAATCCCATTGCTTCCGGTGTGCCGTCGGATACGCCTGCGCCGAATCCTGAGATGGACGAACTGTTCCGCAAGTTGCAGCCTGAAATGCGCCGTCCCAAGCCCAGTGACGAGGCGATTGCCGCGGCGCTCGAGGCCGCGCAACGCCTGGCCGCCGAAGCCGATGCAGAACAGGCCTCGGATGACGCGCTGCAGGAACTCATCGGCGATTCCACCTCCAAGGCCTGCGGAGTGTGCGGTTACCACAACCGCGAAGGCAACAAATTCTGCGGCATGTGCGGTATCTCGACGACCGAAACAGCACAATCCGCATCTCCCGTCGCGCAACATCGTCGCGCGTCGCGCGAGCTCGCCCTACCGCAGGATTTATTTCTGGATCACGAGCCCGAAGCCAGACCGGCAACTACCCGGCCGTCCGGGCAGGAAACTCATCACTACCATCATCACTATCATCACCACTATTTTCCGGCCGGGGAGGCGATGGCAGCGCGGTCCGCAGCCGATCCGATGCGGGATGTAGCCCGGGATCCGGTGCGGGATTTGACCAGGGAAGACAAGCTGCGGCCGATCGCGGCGCTGCGCGGCGATATGAGCCGAGCCGAAGCCGCGGTGCGGCGCATTGCGCACGAGTGGGTGCTGGCCTGTAACACCAAGCATCTCGACGATCTCCTCGACCTTTACGTGCCCGACGCGCTGGTGCTGCGCTCCAATTGTCCTCCAGTGCGGGGCGCGGCGGCGGTTCGCGAATTTTTCTTTGGCGCGCTTGACGCCGGGCTGGGAGAAGCGGAAGTCGAACCGCTGCGCGTGGAAGTCGTCGGCGATCTGGCCTACGAGGCCGGGCGCTGCAAGGCCCTGATTCCCGGCGCCACCGGCAAGCGCCGCGAGGAACGCGGTAAGTACCTATGGGTGTGCGCGCGCCAGAGTAACGGCGAATGGAAGCTGGCGGCCGATTGCTGGTCCAGCGATCTGACGCTCAGTACACAGGAATCCGACGTTCCGCAAAATGCCGGAGTCAAGACCACCCAGCCCCGCAAGAACCCGTAGAAGAGATCGTTGGGGCGGTGGACCTCAGGGGCTAAAGCCCGTTCCAATTCTGGGCACTCTACGCGGCGCTAAAGCGCCGCTCTTCCACCGCGCAGCGAGGCGAGCGCTACCACCACTCTAGAGTGTCACCCCTAATTTCGCCAGATCTTCACGCAACTGCTCCAAGCTCTGCATCTGGATGGTATGCATGCCCAGCTTGGCGGCGCATTCCAGGTTGAGGGCGCGATCGTCAATGAAGCAGCACTCGTCCGCGGCGATCTGCGTCGTTTCTAGCGCCAGGCGGTAAATATCGCGCTCCGGCTTGCGGAATCCTACATAGCAGGAACTCACAAACAGGCGAAAGATCTTCCGCAGTCCATACTTTTCAATCCGCTGGTTATTCAGTTCACGCGACTCGTTGTTGATCGTCCCCATGAAATATTTGCCCGAGTCGCTGAGTGCCTGCGCGAACTTCAGCACTTCGGTAAACGGCTGGGAAAGAGAAAAGATGTAGTCGCGGAAGGCGTCGCGCTCGAAAGGCCGCGGGCGGTAGAACACGGTGCGGTCCAGGTATTCGTCGAGAGTGATCTTGCCGCGCTCAAAAGACGAGACGACCATTTCGTGACGGTCGTGAAACTCTGCCTCGTCGAGGTGAAAGTGTTCGAGCGCTTTCGCGCGCTCGGTGCGATCCCACGCATTGGTGAGCAGCACGCCGCCGACATCCCAAAAAATTGCGCGAATGGCAGGCAAAGGTCGGTCCTCTTCTATTACCAGTGATTACAGAGAGTGTAGAGGAAGGGCCGCCGGAATGTCTGAGCCGGCCTGAGGAAAAATACCGCTTGACATATTCCCATATAGGAATATATATTCCTGCCATGGCCAGAGCAGCAACTACTTCGGATGCGTTCAATGCGGTGGCGGAGCCGCGCCGCCGCGATATTTTGAGCTATCTGGCGCCCCAGGAGCGGGCCGTGGGCGACATTGTTACGAGCCTGGGGATGGAACAGCCTTCGGTGTCGAAGCATCTGGGAGTGCTGCGCCGGGTTGGCCTGGTCCGGGTGCGGCGCAACGGCCGCCACATGTTTTATCGCACCAACGCGGCGGCGATCCGGCCTCTCTACGAGTGGACCAAGACCTTCGAACGGCTCTGGCAGCATCAGTTGCACCGGGTGAAAGAGCTGGCCGAGGCCAAACAGAAATTGTTGGACAATACCTGATCAAAGAGCGCCTGATCAAAACGATCCGGATCAAACCGAATTCGATCGAGAACTGAATCTGACGAACGAATCTGATTAAAGACCGCAAGGAGGAACGATGACTTCGACCGCAACCGCAGGGGCTGAGAATTTGAGCGTCACCATCGAACAGGAAATCCAGGTGCGAGCGTCGCTGGACGTGACGTTCGCAGCGCTGCTGGAACAACTTGGTCCGGAGAATTCGACACCGGAGCGGCCTATGCCGATGAAGCTCGAGGCCTGGCCGGGCGGACGCTGGTACCGCGACCTGGGCGATAATAACGGCCATTTCTGGGGGCACGTGCAGGCCATCAAACGGCCCACGCTGCTGGAAATCACGGGGCCTCTGTTCATGTCCTATGCGGCCGTCTCGAATCTGCAGTACCGGCTGAGTGAGAAAGACGGTGGAACGCTCATCAAGTTTCACCACATCGCACTGGGACTGATTTCGGACGAGCACAAGCAAGGCATGCAGAAGGGCTGGAACCAGATGCACGCGCACGTTCGCGAGCGGGCCGAGGCCAAGGGCCGGAGGTAGCACCATATTGTTGATTGTTGATTTCTGATCGTTCATTGAAGAGCCGCGACTCGAGCTTTTTAATCCGCAATCAACAATCAGCAATCAACAATGACTGCAAGGAGGAATCTATGTGTCCGGCATGTATGGCCAGCGCAGCGTTGATGGCGGGCAGCGTAATGTCGACCGGCGGGATCGCCGCGCTCGCCGTGAAGGTCATTCGAGGAAAGAAAAGTGGCGACGAAGACAATTCGAAGGAAGTGACGAAAAGGAGAAATTACGATGGCAACCATGAACATAGCATCCATGAACCCGGAAACGATGAGTAACAAGAGGGAACAGCACGCGGCGGTGCCGCCCGCGGAGTGGGTGGCCGCCCGCAAGGAGCTTTTGCGCAAAGAAAAAGAGTTCACGCGGCTCCGCGACGAACTCAGCCGGCAACGGCGCGCCCTGCCCCGGGAAAGAGTCGAGAAGCAATATGTTTTCGACGGAGCCCGAGGAAAGGAGACGCTCGCCGATCTGTTCGGCGGACGCAGCCAGTTGATGGTCTACCACTTCATGTTTGGCCCGGGATGGAAAGAGGGTTGCCCGAGTTGCTCGTTCCTGGCCGATACATTTGACGGCGCGGCGGTGCATCTGGCGCACCGCGACGTGACCTTTATGGCGATTTCCCGCGCGACCTTGCCGGAGATCGATGCCTTCAAGAAGCGCATGGGATGGCAGTTCAAATGGGTCTCGTCGTTCGGCAACGACTTCAATCATGACTATCAGGCGTCGTTCTCGAAGGAGCAGCTGGCGCAGGGCAAGGTGTACTACAACTACGAGATGACGGAATTTCCGTCCGAGGAGGGCCCGGGCGCGAGCGTGTTCTACAAGAATCCGGCCGGCGAGATCTTCCATACCTATTCCACCTATGCCCGCGGGCTGGATGCGATGGTGGGCACCTACAACTGGCTCGACCTCGCGCCCAAGGGCCGCGACGAAGACGGGCTGGCCTTCACCATGGCCTGGGTTCGTCACCACGACAGGTACGATGGGCAGATCGTCGATCCGAAGCAGTTGTACGTGCAACCGGCGAAGTCAGAGGCCTCGTGCTGTTCCGACAAGGAGCCTGCGTAAGATGGTGGGTTCAATGGGCATCCGGTTATTGCACCGAACGCCCAAGTGAAATGCCCCGGCTGCACAGAAGCGAAGCCGGGGCAGGTTGAACGAGTTTTCGTACGGTTACTGCGGTGTAAAGTTCTGGTGATAACTCAAGTTGTCGATGTCCTGGAACTGCGGTGTAGCCGGCGGTAGGTTGCTCGGCGTCAGGAACAGCACATCGAAGTAGTAGTTTCGTGGCGGAGGAGCATAGACGTCGCCGCCAGGACCGTCTTTGTACGTACCCGTGTTGTACTCGGAGTAGTACATGCTGACCAGCGAGCCGTTGTAATTCAGCGTCTGGCCCCAACTCTCCAGGTAACGCAGGAAGTTGTGCATGCCTCCGTCGGTTCCGAAGTCATTGGCAACGCTGGTGAAGCCCGGTTGCGGGAAGGGAACGCTCTTGCCGGCAGAGATCGCCGTGCGGTAATACGCCTGCGCCGCCGGAGTACGGTTGGCGGAGACGTCGGGGTAAACCAGGCTGGTAAAGTCGCTCCATGAGTTGGACAGAACCGTGACCGAATCGGCGACGATGGATGACGCCGAGTGGGGGGTCTGAGTGGGGGCTGCAGCCGTTGCCGTACCCCAGAACGGATCCACCGCACTACTGTTGTAATTGCCCTGGATGTACACCGGGTTCTCGGAAACGATCGTGAACCCGCCGCAACCCGTGGGGTTGGCCGCGCTTTGCGTGCATCCGCTGGCGGGCGGCGTTATGGGCAGATAGCTTAGTCCGGCCGCGCTCATGCCGCCATCCACCAGCTTCAATACGTGACGGGCTCCGCTCACCGGATTGGCCGCGCCTTCCTGGTCGCTGGGGTTGGTCAGCAGCACTCCGGTGGCCGTGTTATAAGAGGCGCAGTCTACCGAGGTAGCCAGGCCTGGGTTGGCGACGTTAATTCGCTTGTATCCGTTCAGCGGAACGGTGTTGGTGTTGATGCCGAATCCATAGCCGAGGTTCTTTTCGCCCCAGTTATCGAGGAATCCATTCTGATCGACGTCCTCCGGCGAGTAGGAATAGTAAATCCTGGGCTCCAGAACTCCATCCGGCGTAGTGGAGGTCAGGATGGCCGCCGAGTTGATCGTATCCTCCAGACCTGATTCTCCGCTCTTCACGCCAGCCGGAGTCTGGCCGCCGTTGGAAGGGTTCGGATCGGTGATCATGCCCCGGTGGTCGGAGAAGTAGAGGACGTAGCCGTTGTTGGCACTGTAGTTCACGTTGGCCCCGCTGCCGGCAATGTGGCCGCCGGGCAAGGTCGTGCCAGTGTTCAGCCAGCGGGACAGGTTGCCTACATCCAGCTCAACCGCGTTCATGATGCCCTGGACCGAGCAGGAAGAGTATGTGTTGTTGCCGTTCACCGTGTTGGCCACCACGTTGTCGCGCATTTCGCCTTCGCGCGCATCGTAGAAATTAATGGGCCACCAGTTGCCCGCAGTGGCTACGCCACCATGGCCCGTAGCCGCGCCCAGCGTGGGGCGAAGCTGCTGCAGGATGAGAATGGCATTAGGGTCCACCGCATTGGAATTCGGAGTAGTGGGCGGATTGTTGAAGATGCGGCCGAAGCCCAGTCCCAGCCACTCGCTGGTGATGCCGACCCAGCCGGCCCCGTTGTTGTATTCCACGCGGATCCATGGACCCCCGGTCGCGGCGCTAGCCATTTGGGCCACCGTGGTGGGGTTGCTGGTCAGTTCGCCGATCAGCGGAAATCCCGTGGCCGTCCAGTTTTTCAGTCCAGTATCGGTATAAGGATTGACCCAGCCGTTGTTGCCCAGAGTACCGGCGCCCGGAGTAGCCCAGCCAAAATATTCCGTCCCGCCCGCCGTGAGAGCGACGCTGGTCGCCGCGGCAGTGGGGAACTGGTAGTCCTGCGCGTCGAGCGTACCCGCGCCGCGCTCAGGGTGCAGATCGGCGATGCTGTCGGCGATCAGAATCCGGATTTGCGCCTTGTTGTACAGCCGCGAAGTGCCGAGCGCGCTGGTGGCCGACTCGCCAGGCTGCGGCTTGCGGATAATCGAAATCGGATCGGTGCAGGGCGGCGGGTTGCTGACGCAGCTATTCTGCACAAAGGGCAACTGCATGTTCTTGGCGCCCGTGAGCGAGTTGGTCAGAAAGCCGTTCAGAGTACCCGAGGAAATGCTGGGAAAGTTGATGTTGGTGGCTCCGCCTACCGTGGGATAGCCACCGCTCCAGCTGGCATCGCCGGGAATCGTCGCCGCGCCGGGAAGAGCCACGCAGTTCGGCTCGCCGGTGGGCGGGATCGGAGCCAGAGCACAGCCCCCGCTGGCTTTGGGAACGTAGACGGTTCCGCCGTACCCCACCGAGGTCAAGTGGCCGTTTTCCAGTTCATCCATCACGATCTGCTGGTAGGCAGAAATCTTGTCGTTGAACACCAGGTTGGCGCCGGAAGCCAGGAAAAGGTTCTGATTGGTGTGCACACGGCCGCCGAAAGCGAAGTTCGGGCCAGCGAAATATGAGCAGTCATAACCGCAGAACACGCCAAACTGAAAGACCGGAATCAGCGCGACTTCGATGTTGCGCGTGATATTGATTGTGGCTCCGGATGGACGGCTCGCGATCACCTGCAGCGTCATGGGAATCAGTTCCGCGTACAGCCCCTGATTGGAGCCCGAACTGACGGTGTTCCAGCTGCTGACCGGCTCGCCGCTGCCGTTCAACGGATAGGTGATGGTCTCGGTGTAGGCCATGTTCGGGACCATGGCCGCGGTCGGGTTGTTCGCGGTCGAGGCCAGATTCTGAATCTGGGCGTTGGTGGGAACCTGATACTGGCTGTACAGCGAAGACAGGTCCGAGGTCAGTTTCTCCATGCCGGACTCAGCGCCGTAGAAGGCCAGATTGGACTCCATGTCGTTGCCGCCCATGCGGGCTTCGTTGGTGACCATGAAGAGAAGCCCGGCCGCCACGCCAGAAAGCAGCACCATAATGAGCAGCGCTGCAATCAGTGTGAAACCCTTCGAACTGTTTTTTCCCTGTCCCATGAGTTAGTCTCCTGCCCCAAGAAAGCGTTACTGATAACTATTGCGAAATGCCATGTTGCGCGCACTGATGTCGGTTGCCAGATACATGTTCTGCGATTTATTGCCGTTATTGATGATGCTCTGGCCCATCACCACCAGGTTGATCTTCTGGATATTGTTGGGCGACTCGCCCACGCCGATGGGGTTGGCCTGATTGGCATCGAGGGCCCCGGTTGTCGTGTTATAGGTGTCGTAGGCGACTTGCAGGTTGATGATGTCATCGGCCACCGGTACGGGCGTAAGTCCGTTGACCTGGCGCATCAGGCGCGGCGTCTGGCCGGCCCCGGGAACGGTCAAGTAATACGTCACCGCAAACAGGCGGTACGCCACCGTGTTTGCTCCCCCGGCAAGGGCCTTGATGTTGTTGGAGGCGGCGCCGTTTTGATTGATGTTGAGGGGATCGAGGTTGGCAAAGGCGATGCTGGTTGCGGTTAGCCCCGTAACTTCGCCCACCGCCGTGCCCAGGTTGTTGCTCAGCATGATCAGGTCGCCAACCTGAATCGCTCCGGCCGAATTGATCGCGGCCGGCGCGGGGGTGTAGGCCGGATTGGGCGCGAGCGTGATGGCGGTTCCGCTGGTCGGGCTGGGGAAGGTTATAAGGTACTCAAACAGCGGAAAGTTGTAGTCACAATAGACCACGGTGACGGCGTCGTTGACCGCCGGAGCCGGCGCCGCAGGAATGCTGGCGCCTGCCTCCACGCCGTCCAAGTAGCCGGGAATGATTCCGTACATGTAGTTACCGGGGTAGTTGAACGACGTGACATGGCAGGTGCCGCCCTGGTCGCAGCCGAACCTCGACAGACTGCTGCCGGCGCCCGCGGGCAACTGGATTCCTCCCGAGGGTATTCCGGCGCCCGCCATGCTGAGATCTTTCGTCATAAAATCGACCGCGGCCCGCATGTCCTGCTGGTTCTCGGCGCGTTGCGTGACCAGCATGACGGAGTTCATGCCGCTCTTGAACAGGCTGGCCATGGCCGTCATAACCAGCAGCCCCAGCGCCATGGCCACTAGGAGTTCCATCAGCGAGAAGCCCTGTTTCGGGTTTTGTTTTTGCGTTCGCATGTTTTCCATTCCTGGCCTCTAGCGGAAAGCCGAAATCAACGCGTCCACGGTGTAGATCCGCGGAACCGACGACGTACCGCTGGTGTAAGTGACGGTCACGTTGATCTGCTTGAGATTGGGGTTGATGGAGCCGTCCGAGTTGAGGACCGGGGAGATCGTAATCGCGCGAGTGAAGTTAGCCAGGCTCATGCCCACGTCATCGGCTGTGCCCAGAATGCCATCGGGACCGGGCAGCACCACACATTCCGGTCCGGCCGGGCACGGTCCGGAGGCGGCATAGTTGAGGTCATCAGCCGTGTTCACCAGTCCATCGGGACCGGGGTTCAGAAGCTGGGTTGCGCCGTTGGTGAAGATTCCGCCGCTGGAGATATTGGCGATTTGCGCAAAGCTGATCTGTTGCGTGTTGCGCGCCGTGTAGACGCTCTCCAGGGCCTGCAGTGTCTTTTCCCGGGCGATGAGGTTGAGCTGCGCGTTCTGCGTGGAACCGACCGCCGCGGCAAAACTGGCGACCAGCGTCAGGATTCCGATGCCCATAATGGCGATCGCGATCATGACTTCAATCAGCGTAAACCCGCGCTGCGTCGAAGAATGCTGTTCCGAAGAATGAGGTTTGCGTTCGATCATTGTTGCACCCACTTGTTGACTGCGCTCTGGAGGTAGACCCGCCAGCCCCGGATTCTTCCAGTCGTGCCCCATACCGTCAGCGCACGCGACCGGTAATAATCGTTGGTGCGGGCGATGTACACGATGCCGCTGTTGTAGTTGCCCAGGGTGTCCTGCGCCGAACCATCGGGCATGAACATCACATAGTTCTGGCTGCCCAGGCCCATTCCTTGGTCGAAATCAATGGCGGTCACACCGGTGCCGAATCCATCTGGCGCCGCCGCGGGGAACCCGGGTTGAACCGCGAACTGGATGTCGGGCGGCAGGGTGTACGAGGCCACGAAAACCGGAGCCGGCGACACCGGAGTCGCGTAGTCCCAACGCGTCACAGTAATGGTGCCGGGCGCGGTAAACGTGATGATGTAGCGTTTGCTGGTGGAGATGGACAGGTTCCGGTAATTCCGCAGAACCGACAACGTGGTGTCGTAGGCTTGATCCACATGCGTCTCTTGCAGCATCGGCATCAGCGCCATGACGCTGATGCCCGCCACCGTCATGCCGATGGCCAGCACGATCATCATTTCCAGCAGCGAGAACCCGCGAATTTTTCTCAATGTCATAAGTATCTTTCGAGGGAGGAAGAGCGGTTTGCGAAGCGCGCTCGCACTCCCGTTAGCCTCGCCAACCCGGAGCAGAATCGCCACTTCCCGCACAGACAACAGAGCGGGCGCGCGTTCCTTCATCGCGTCATTGGTCATCGTAGGAACAGATTGCGGTCGCGTCAAAGCACGACAGGTCAATGCCCCGGTGTTGGCCTTTGGAGAGGTCCCTGGTTACTGATGTCACTGATTGAGAACGCATTAGTTAGTGGCAACTAACCCGCGCCCCGCCTTTCGGAGCGTGACCCTGGTAACTTGTCGGAGGAACGGGTGGAATCCTAGGATGGGGGCAGGTATGACTCTATCTGCCCTGCTAGTGTGCGTTGAGGAGGCTCCGGCCGAGGTATTGCGCCGCGTCCTGGAAGAACTCAGCATTCGGGTCGAGCCTTGTCCGGACTTTGTGCGCGCCGCCATTCGGCTGGCCCAGGAGCGTTTCGATGTAGTCATCCTCGACGGGGATTCCAACCGGGAGGTGATTGCCCTGTTGCGCGAAACCCGCCTGTCCCGGCTCAACGATGCCACCCTGGCCGTCGCGGTGGTGGCCGGGCAGGAACATATCCGTGAGCTGTTTTCCCTGGGCATCAATTTCGTTCTCTACAAGCCGGTGGCCTATGATCGGGCAGTGAGCAGCCTGCGCGCCGCGCGCGCGGTGATGCGCAAGGAAAAACGCAAGAACGCCCGCGCCGCCGTGCACACTCAGGCCACCATCGATTACGCCAATGTCCAGCAGGATCGGGCTACGCTGATCGATCTGGCGCAAGAAGGGATGCAGGTGCAGTTCGGAAGAAAACTTCCGCCCACCAGCAAAGTTTATTTCCAGTTCAAGCTGCCCGGCCAGTCGGCCAGCGTCCGGCTGTCGGGTCAGATGATGTGGCAAGACTGGAACGGCCGCGCCGGCGTGCAGTTCGTGGACGTGCCTACCTCTTCCCGCCGTCTGCTGACGGAGTTTCTCGGCGCGAATCTGCCTAGCGAGGCGCAGCGGAAACAATTTTCGGATGTGACGGTGGAAATGGAAGAACCGCGGCAACTGGCCACTCTATCCGTTGCCGAGGTGACGCACGGCAGCCGGAGGAAGCGAGGCACAGAGCTGGCTGATGCTAGGGAATCTGCGTCCCCAGTTTCCGATCCGGACCACCGGCGGGAAGTCCGCTACGCCTGCCGCCTGGGTGCCGAGGTCTACCGCACCGGGGTTGCCGTACCGCATCACTGCTGCCTGACCGACCTGAGCTTTGGCGGATGCTACCTGGAAGTTCCGGCGCGGTTTCCCGAGGGTTCGACGGTCGAGATCGTGGTGCGAACCTACGATATGAAACTGCGCGTGCGGGGCACGGTGCAGGCTTCCCATCCCGGCTTCGGGATCGGCGTGGCGTTTGAGTTGACCAGCCGCGACGAACGGGACAACGTGAAGCAGTTGACCGACTTCGTGGCGTCGACCACCGAGCCCGACAACTAACCGGCTCTGCATTTCGCGCATCCTGGATCTATTTCACCGCTGCCTCTTCGGCTACGGCCTGCTTGAAGTAATCCAGCGAGAGGCGCAGGCCAGTCTCCAAATCGATCTTCGGTTCCCAGCCCAGCAACTGGCGCGCCCGCGTGATGTCGGGGCAGCGCTGCTTAGGATCATCCTGGGGCAGCGGTTCGTAGCGAATCTGGCTCTTCGATCCCGTCACTTTCAACACCATCTGGGCGCATTCGAGGATCGTGAATTCATTGGGATTGCCAATGTTCACGGGCAGATGTTCGTCGGATTTTGCCAAGCGGAGAAAGCCGTCAATCTCGTCGCTCACGTAGCAGAAGCTGCGAGTCTGGCCGCCGTCCCCGTAGACGGTAAGGTCTTCGCCGCGCAGAGCCTGCTTCACGAAATTCGGCACCACGCGGCCGTCGTTGATCTGCATGCGCGGCCCGTACGTATTGAAGATGCGGACGATGCGCGTATCCACTTGGTGATAGCGGTGGTAGGCCATGGTCACGGCCTCGGTAAAGCGCTTGGCCTCATCGTAGACGGAACGCGGGCCGATGGGATTGACGTGGCCCCAGTAGGTCTCGGTCTGCGGATGCTCGAGCGGATCGCCGTAACATTCCGAAGTAGACGACACCAGATATTTCGCGCCGTATCTGCGGGCCAGGTCGAGGGCGTGAAAGGTGCCGAGCGAGCCCACCTTCAGCGTGGGAATGCCGTGAATCATGTAGTCGATGGGACTGGCGGGGCTGGCGAAGTGAAAGACGTAGTCGACGCGGCCGGGATCAAACGGTTCGCAAATGTCTTTTTCGATGAACTCAAAGCGCGAATCGTTGCGGAGATGGTCGAGGTTGGCGAGTCGGCCGGTGAGCAGGTTGTCGACGGCGACCACATGCCAGCCTTCGCCAAGTAGTGCGTCGCAGAGATGGGATCCCAGGAATCCAGCGCCACCGGTCACGACCGCGCGTCGTCTTGTCATCCTTGGGTGCCGTTCTTGAGTGCGTTCTTGGAAGCCGCGGCGGGAACCCCGTCGGGATGAGCCGCGGCGCGCCCTACACTGTAGTAGGTGAAGCCTTGAGCCGCCATCACCTCGGGATCATAGAGGTTCCGGCCGTCAATCACGATGGGATACTTGAGTTCCTGGCGCAGGCGGCTGAGATCGAGGTTGGCGAATTCCTCCCATTCGGTGAGGATCAGCAGGGCGTCGGCGCCGTGGGCCGCTTCGTAAGCGGAATTGGCGAAGGCGATGCCGGAAGGCATGATCTGCTGGGTGCGCTCCATGGCCGCAGGATCGTAAGCCGTGATTTTGCTGCCTTCCTGCAGCAGCGACTTCACCAGAAACAGGGCGGGCGATTCGCGGATGTCGTCGGTACCGCCTTTGAAGGCCAGGCCGAGCACGCCCAGATTCTTGCCGCGCAGGGTCCAGAGCGCACTGTGCACCTTGCGGAGAAAGCGCTGGCGCTGGTCTTCGTTGATGCGCATGACTTCATCGAGCAGCCGGAAATCGTAGCCGCTCTCGCGAGCCACGGCCCGGAAGGCCATGACATCCTTGGGGAAGCAGGAGCCGCCGTAGCCAATGCCGGGGTTCAGGAACCGGGCCCCGATGCGCGAATCAGTTCCGACGCCATGGGCCACCTCATTCACATTGGCTCCCACGGCCTCGCAGACCGAAGCCACCGCATTGATGAACGAAATCTTCATGGCCAGAAAAGCGTTGGAGGCATGCTTGATCAGTTCGGCGCTTTTGGTGCTGGTCACGATGATCGGAGGCGGAATCAGAGCGCGGTCGGGCTGGGGAATGCCATCGCTGCGCTGATAGTAGCTGCCGTCGGTCAGCGGCGCGTAGACTTCGCGCAAAATCTCAGCGGAGCGGCCGTTGTCACAGCCGATCACGATGCGATCGGGAAACATGAAGTCGGTGACGGCAGAGCCTTCGCGCAGAAATTCCGGGTTGGAGACGACGTCGAACAATTCCGGGTCGGTGCCGTTGCGCAGGATAATGCGGCGCACCCAGTCGCTGGTGTAGACCGGAACTGTGCTTTTCTCGACCACGACTTTGTAGCTGTCGATGCCTCCGGAAATTTCGCGGGCCACCGATTCCAGGTAGGACATGTCGGCCTCTCCGCTCTCGGTGGGCGGCGTGCCGACGGCGATGAAAATTACAGAGCTCAGGCGAGCCGCTTCCGTCAGATTGTCTGAGAAAGTGAGGCGCTGGCCGCGGTGGCGGCCGAGAAGCTCGGGCAGAAATTTCTCGTGAATCGGTACTTGGCCATTGCGCAGAGCCGCCAGCTTCTCTTGATCGTTGTCGACCAGGATGACGTCGTGTCCGAGATCGGCAAAACACGCGCCCGCTACCAACCCAACGTATCCCGAACCCACCACCGCAATCCGCATTGGTTTAACCCTCGAGAAGACTCAACAATAGTATTGAGACACGAGCGCCGGTTTGAATTCTACCGGGCCGCTTTGATTTTACAAACTCTTGGGCATGGTTCGGGGTCTGGCGAAGAAAAACTTGCCGGATCGTCAAAACGGGAATCCGGTAAACCATGCTTGCGCCCTTGAGGTTGACTATTGGTCGCGATTCGAAATGCAATCATGTCCTCCCCCGCTTTGCCTTTGAGGTTGACATCCTTGGAGATTCGCGCAAAACTCCGCATAATGACGGACAGCCACTGACCGGTCCCTGTATGTCTCAAAACCCCATGCTGCAGCCGGATGCGTACGGTACACCATCCTCCTGGGATGAGAAATCGCGGGAGAAATCGGGTGAGGGATCCGGGGCAGAGAAATCATCCGCCCATGTGGGCGAGGTGGTTTCCGCAGGAGATCCCCGCGACGTAGCGGAAGTGGCGCGTGCGCTGGCGGCCCATGGCGGTGGAGAGGCGTCGTTCGAACTGGCCCTGGATTTGGTTCTGCACGAAGTAGTCGAGCAAGCGCGTGTGGCCACGGGTGCGACCGGAGCAGCCATTGCCCTGGCGCGAGCGGGCGAGATGGTGTGTCGCGCCACCAGCGGTCCAGATGCTCCGGACCTGGGGGTTCGGCTGGAGACTACTTCGGGTCTTTCCGGAGCGTGCCTGCAGACGGGAAGCATTCAACTATGCGGCGACACCGAGACCGACCCGCGCGTGGATGCCGAGGCCTGCCGGCGCCTGGGGGTGAGATCGATTCTGGTGCTGCCGCTGGGCGAGGAGCCAGAGCCGTTTGGAATCCTGGAGGTTTTTTCTTCGCTGCTCGATGCGTTCGGTGATCAGGATGTGAGCTCGCTAAGAAACTTGGCGCGACGCGTGGTGGCCAGCAACGTCTCGAACCGCGTCGTGAACCACATCCCGAGCAACCTTGCGAACCAGATGGGATCCCATCCGGGATCCCATCCGGTCGCTCCCGTTCTTTCCAGCATGGAGGAAGAGTCGCTCGCGCCAGAGATTGTGCCTGCGATTGTGTCTGAGATTACGCCTGAGATTGTGCCTGAGATTGGTCAGAACATTGCGCCCGATCCGGAACCGATCGCGGAAGTCGCTGCCGCGCCGCATGCGGATGAAGCATTCAGGCGAGGGCAAGATCTTTGGACCGCGATCCTGGGTGTTCTCGTGATTTTGACGGCGATCGTGCTAGGGCTTGCGCTGGGATGGCGAGGAGCAATGGTCCGCGGCTTCAAGGGAGTATCGAACGGAGGATCGCAGGCGCCCACCAACGCTTCGGCGGCTGAGAAAACGGATCGTGGGGTCGATTCCGGAGCCGAACCGGACGCGCCGTCTGGTGACTTGGCGACGCCGGCGAAAAGTGATTCGCTGCCGCAGCAGGGAGGTTCGAAGGCGGGGACTTCCGTCGAACCTCCGAGTGGTGGCCTCGTAGTGACTCAAAATGGCAAAGTGATTTACCGCTTTGCGCCTGCACAGCCAACGCCCGAGAAGGGTAGCGCTACGGGCACCAACGCGACTGGGTCAAACGGGACTGGGAACGCACAGCAACGGGCCGGGGCAGAGGGAGTTTCCGGGACGCGACTGATCCATCGCGTGGACCCGCAGTATCCGGAGGCAGCGCGAACCCAGCGCATTCAAGGCTTGGTGACCTTGGATGTTCAAATCGGAGGAGAGGGAGCCGTGCACAACATAGCTGTGGTGGAAGGAAACCCGTTATTGGCCGAGGCGGCCGTGCAGGCGGTGAGGCAGTGGAGATATCAGCCGTATTTTGTAGACGGGCGGCCCGTCGAGATGCAGACGCGAATCACAATCCGCTTCACCCTTCCCCCAGCCTAAAGGCAGGCGCCATGGCCCTAAAGGTGGAGGCATGATCGACCGGCCTCCCGTTCCCCATTGAAAATAAGCCATTTAGCTCAAAATATTAATTTTCGGTTACTACCACCTTCTTGCCATTGCAGACGCCGCAGAACTAGATTAGACTGACGCTGGTTTGATATAAGATTTGCGCGCCGAGTTAGGCGACGGTAGTGTTCTACACCCCACGAATGAAGCCCCGCGACGGGTTCCAGATTCAAACGGACGCCGAGTTAGCGTCCACGGGCCCATTGTTAGTGTCAAACTTAGTGCCAAGAATTTGTGACTGAGAGGGCGAAGCTACGAAAGTAGAGACTCGCCAAACGCGAAGAAGCAAAAACTTTGTTGTGAAGCGGACGTAAGCCCGCTACTCCCCCCGCAGCGCCAGAACCTCCTCCCCCCAGGTTCAGTAAGAAATCCGTACGGATTTCGTCAGGATTCCCTATGCATGCAAATCGCAGACTGTATACGAACGGGGTCAAGCTGTTTGACCTCTTCTTGATGGCGATTTCGTTCGCTGTGTCGACGTTGCCTCAGTACCACCAGGCGGGGAGCTTCAGCTTAGCCGAGTTCTTCGAGATGCGGGTGAAGCTCGGCAACGTGGTGTGGTTTGCGTTTTTTCTGCTGATCTGGCATCTCCTTTTCAACTGGTTCGGGTTCTATGTCTCGAGACGGTTTGCGGCGAGCCGATTTGAAGAAATCTGGGACATCACCAAAGCCACCACTGTGGGTACGCTGGTGGTGGCGGTCTCCGGCTTAACGTTTCATCTCTCTCTGGTGAACCGCACCTTCCTGGCTCTATTCTGGGCGGTGGCGACCTTGTCGCTGGTCCTGACCCGCGTGGTGATTCGAGCCGGGCTGGCCTATGCGCGGCGGCACGGCCGGAATACGCGGAACATGCTGGTGATTGGAACCAATGCGCGCGCGGTGCAACTGGTGCAACGGATTCAACACAAGCCGGAATGGGGCTATCGCGTCCTGGGATTCGCCGATGAGGAGTGGATGGGGATGGAGGAGTTCCGGAAGCAAGGGCATTCCCTGGTCTCCGACCTCGACGCCTTACCCACGTATGTACGCCGTAATGTGGTGGATGAAGTGCTGCTGGCGTTGCCCATCCGTTCCTACCACACCTTCGCGTCGGAAGTCGCGTCAGCGTGCGAACAGCAGGGCATTGTCGTCCGTTTCCTGCCCAACATTTTCGATCTGAAAGAAGCGCGCCAGCGGGCCGAGGAATTCGACGGCGATCCCCTCATCAGCCACGAAAGCACGATCACCGATTTCTGGGGATTGATGGCCAAGCGCGCGATCGACATCGTAGTCTCGTCGATCGCCATCATTCTCGTTTCGCCCGTCTTGCTGTTGACTGCCTTCCTGGTGAAGCTGACTTCGCCGGGTCCAGTTCTGTTCGTGCAGAAGCGGCTGGGGCTGAACAAGAGGATGTTTAACATCTACAAGTTCCGCACCATGGTGGCCGACGCCGAGGCGCGACTGAAAGATCTCGAGCACCAGAATGAAGCCGACGGAGCAGTGTTCAAGATCAAGAAAGATCCACGCATCACACCGATCGGCGCCTTCCTGCGCAAGACCAGCATCGACGAACTTCCGCAGTTGTTCAATGTGCTGAAGGGCGAGATGAGCCTGGTCGGCCCGCGGCCCTTGCAGGTGCGCGACTACGAACTGTTCGAAGTCCATTGCCAGGACTGGCAGCGCAAGCGTTTCAGCGTCCGCCCTGGAATCACTTGCCTCTGGCAGATCATGGGACGCAGTTCCACGACCTTCGAGAGGTGGATGGAACTGGATTTGCAATATATCCGGACCTGGTCGGTGTGGCTTGACCTGGAGATTTTGGCCAAGACCCTTCCTGCCGTGCTGCGGGGTTCTGGAGCTGCATAAGCTGTAGAAGTTAGTCCGGCCCAGGCTTTGCGTTAAGTCCCACCTGCGACTCGGATCCGAAACTGGATCCAAGTCGCGGTGGGATTTGTTTTTTAGGAGCCTTTCTTTGCACTGGCGTGAGCGCGGGAGCACGACGGGCCCGCGGCCGGGCGTGGTACACTCGTTCCACTAAAACTGGATTGTCAGCCCGGTTTCGGGCTGCTCCGGTCCCTGCTTTTGAGGAAATTATGAAACCAGCCATCGAGACGCCGAGCGGCGTCTCTGTCGATCCTTATCAGAAGACGGTTTGCTGCCTGCGTTGTGAACAGAAGCTGCAACGCTATCAACTGATGCGCGCCAGCCTGGGGCCGGGCGTCTCCGGCCATGCCATTCTCTCCTGCCCGCGATGCGGACATGTGGAATTGGTTGCGGATTCGAGTCCGCTGCTGCAGAGCCTGGAATTGGTCGCGGTCGACACTGGAGACGGCGACTAGCGAGATCGTGATCTCCCCGCGGGGACGTTATTTCTTCCGGTCTCCGCGATCTGTCCTTCCAGCCTGTTCTTCCAGCTTAAGATTTTGCCCGTTTACACTCTGTGTGTGACTGA
Organism: Candidatus Sulfotelmatobacter sp.; assembly: GCA_052148475.1. Taxonomy (GTDB): domain Bacteria; phylum Acidobacteriota; class Terriglobia; order Terriglobales; family Acidobacteriaceae; genus Sulfotelmatobacter. The sequence goes on from JBKQID010000019.1 coordinate 56,420, forward strand.
CTCATGCGACTACTGCTTATTGGCGGAAATGGCTTCATCGGGCGGTTCGTTGCGGCTGTACTGCAGCGGCAAGGGCACACCGTTGCTGTGTTCCATCGCGGCACCACGGCCGTACCCGACGGCATCGATGAGATTCGGGGCGACCATAACCGACTGCATGACAGCGCTCAGGAACTGCACCGCTTTGCTCCCGACGTAGTGATCGACCTGGTCCTCAGTTCGGGTCCGCAGGCCGAAGAACTGGTCAATGTCTTCCGGGGCGCCACCCGACGCGTGGTCATGCTGAGCAGCATGGATGTCTACCGCGCGGTCGGCATTTCGCAGGGCACGGAAAGCGGTCCGCTGCAGGAGGGCCCCTTTACCGAAGAGTCGGAACTGCGGCGCACTCTGCATCTCTACTCGCCAGAAGTTTTGCAGTCTATGCGCAAGATTTTCACGTGGGTGACGGACGACTACGACAAGATTCCGGCGGAACACATCGTGATGAACAACCCGGAACTAGCCGGCACGGTCCTGCGGCTTCCCATGGTGTATGGACCGGGCGATCCGCTGCATCGTTTCTATCCCGTGGTGAAGCGCGTTCTCGACCGGCGTCGACATATCATCTTTCCCGAAACACTGGCCGGGTGGCACTCGCCGCGCGGCTACGTCGAGAATGTGGCTGCAGCCATCGCCCTCGCGGCCACGGATGATCGCGCCGCCCGGCGCATCTATAACGTGTGCGAGGAGCCGCCGTTCAGCGAACTGGAATGCGCCCAGAAAATCGCCCGCGAGATGCGGTGGGACGGGGAGTTTGTGGTCCTGCCAGTGGATCGCACACCGCGCCACCTGCTCAAGCCCGGCAACGCGGCGCAGGATTGGGCGGCGAGTTCAGCGCGCATCCGTCGAGAGCTGGGCTACGAGGAGCCGGTTGCGATCGATGATGCGATCCGGCGAACCATAGCTTGGCAGCGGGAGAATTCTCCGGCAGTCGAGTTCCTGGCGCAATTCGATTACGCTGCGGAAGACGCGGCGGTAGCCGATCGCCACGGCTAAACGTTCTGTCATCGCATAAGCAAAGCTCGTCATCCTGAAAACAGCCTTGTCATCCTGAGCGAAGCGAAGGACCTGTGCAACTTGAGTACATAGGTCTTTCGCTTCGCTCAAGATGACAGTGCGTGCTGACGTTGCTTCACGCGGGCTGCACGCTAGAACGGAATATCCTCGTCCGTGATCGGCCCACTGCCGGCCGCCGCATGCTCCGGCTCCGGCGTGCGCTGATCGAAGTTGTTGCCGCCGCCCGAGGACTGTGACGCTCCGCGTGAGCTTCCGCTATAGTCACCGCCACCGGCGCCCTCACCCTTCCCACTCAGCATAACCAGATCGTTGACAATGACTTCCGTCATGAATTTCTTCTGGCCGGAAGTTTTGTCGTCCCAGGAGTGGGTTCGCAGGCTACCCTCGATGTAAACCTTGCTACCCTTCTTCAGATATTCGCCGGCAATCTCCGCCGTCCGCGCCCACGCCGTGATGTTGTGCCACTCGGTGCGATCTTGCCAGTTCCCGTCTTTGTCCTTGTAGCGATCGTTCGTGGCCAGACTGAACTTGGCGACGGGCGTGCCGCTCGGTGTGTACTTCACCTCGGGATCCTTGCCCAAATTCCCGAGAAGAATGACTTTGTTGACGCTTCTGCCTGCCATGTCGACGCTCCTTTGCCGGGGTTCACTATAACAGAATAGGACCGTTGGAGATCGTGCGAGCATCGCAAACTCAGAAGGGAGTATCATTTTGGGCGGGGCTATAGAGGTGTCGCTTCCGGCCCTATCTTTACGTTGGAGGGCGTATGTCTCTCTCCGGTGTTTTCTTCTCTCGCACTTTTCCAAGATTTTTTGGCACTGCGCTGATTCTGGCCACGCTTGTCGTGTTGCCGGGTTGCTGGGTGTCATCCATCAACCCCTTGTATGAGGAAACGACCATGGATCATCCTCACCCCGACCCCGACGTGGTTTTCGACCAGACCTTGATCGGTTCCTGGATCACGACCGACGACAAATGCCCGGCGTTGCTCACGATCGCAGCCAAGGACCAGATTTACGATCTGCAACTAGTCGAGCAAGGCGAGGGATGCAGCCAGGACAAGTCCCATCGCTGGGCTAGGCTGGTCAAACTGGACACCCATTATTTTCTGGACGTATCGCCGCTGGACGACGCCGTGTGCGACATGTGCGCGGCGAAGCATGACATCCTTCTCGTGAAATTCGACAAAGCCAGCTTGGCTTTCACTCAGATCGACTCCGACTGGCTGAAGAAGTCGATCGAGGCAAAGACGGTGACTTTATCCACGGTGGCGGGCGATACCGATACCATCACCGCGTCCTCGAAAGACTTGAAGGCTTTCTGTCGTCAGTTTGCTGACAATAAGGAAGCATTCAAGACCGAATCGGCGCTCATGTTCAAGCGGAAGTCAGCTTCATAAACCGACGCGGCTCAGGTTATAATGCGGCGCATGCCTCCTGCACCTGGCGCCACCAAAGCCGTTGGGATGGTTCCTGACGAGCTCAAGTTTGAACCGAAGTCCAAAGGCTTGGCCACGCCTCGGAAGAAGAAGCCGAAGGAACTGGCGGTGATCACCGAATGCTGCACCGGATGCGCCGGTTCGCCTGCCTGCGTGGAATATTGCCCGGTGGAAGATTGCATGTTCTGGGTGCCCGACGAGGACAATCCGCCGTTCGGCCGCATTCAGATCGACCCCATCCTCTGCATCGGCTGCAAGAAATGCCTGAGCAAGGGCCCCGATGGCTGTTTCCTCGACGGCTGCCCCTGGGACGCCATCGTCATGCTGGATACGGTTGAGGTGGAAAAAGAAGTCGGGCCGATGGCGATTTGAAGCAGCTTCTGGCTGCCAGCTTCTAGCTACCCCAACCCTGTCATCTGGAGCGGAGATATGTAATTCGCTTTGCGAATTACGTATCGGAGTCGAAAGACCCCGTGCCCGCGTGCAGCCTCAGTGCCGTGGGGGAAGTTTGCATTCTGAAGCGGAGTCTCGCCCATCCGCGCGTACTCCGCGATCTACTTTACGACTTGGCCCGCTGCCGGATCGCTTTCTCGGTTTCGACGGCCTGCTGGCGCACATCGTTGGAAATGTCGGGCAGATCGCGCTCGTAGGGCAGAATCGCCGCCAGGTCGTCCATTTGCCCCACCAGATAGAGCGCTCGCAGCGCCTCCCACACCTGCTCGGTTCCGGGGTCGACCACGGCCACTTCCGCGCCAGCGGCTACGTTTGCTCCGGGTTGCGAAATTGAGCGAATCCGTCCGGGAATGGGCGAGCGGATATCTACGGTCGTCGAAGATCCTGCAGCCGCCAGCTTGGCCAGCAATCCGCCTTGGTGAACGGCGGTGCCGGGACGGTCGGAGTCGGAAATGTGACCGGCTACGGGAGCAGTGATCAGCGCTGGCTGCAGTAGAGCCACAATCTGCGGACGCCCGCTCGAATCGCCAAACCGCACCAGCGATAGCGCCGCGTTTCCCCGCACCATCGGCGAAGAATCGGTCAGCATCTTCAGCAGCGTTTGGTGAAAGCCGGCCACCGAGTTGTCCTGTCCCATGACCCAGGCGTCGGTGTTGCGCACTTCTTCTACCGGATAGCTGGCCAAGCGCATCAGCTCTGAATACCACTGCTGCGCCCGATCTTGCACCGCCCGAGCATTCTTACCATTCCTGTCGTCGCCGCCCAGGCGATCGCTGATCTGCACCAGCGCCTGCTGGATATGCCGTGGCTTCTTATCGTCGTGGAGGTATTCGGTCAACTGCCGGTCGGAAAGATGCCGCCCAAACCAGGTGTTCCACCAGAACAAAAATGGCATGAGCACGATCAGCCAGCCGGTGGCAAAAAACAAAATCTTCTGGGTGCGCGACATCGAGCGCTTGGGCTTGAGCTCGGTGCCGCCGGCAGCGGAGGTTGGAACGGAGTTTTCGGATTGAACCGACATGAAATCCCGGAAAGGAACTATAGCAGAACGGAGGCCCACAGAAGGCAGCTGCTCGCGTCGGCGCGCTGAGCGCGTCGGCCTGCTGAGCGCGTCGGCCTGCGCGGGATCACTCTTCCCGCAGCATGTACCACGAACTCAGCGCGAAGCCGAGGAGAGTAGCAGTAATACCGACGAACATAGTCCCGGTCAAAGCGGCCAGCCAGTTCCCATCGATTGGAGTTAGAGCTATCGAAGTCAGATCGACTGACATCAGATGTCGCAATCCAAGGTCGGGCAGCCACGAAGGGCGCCCTGAAAACTCAAGCACCATCCATGGGGCCGCAAGGATCGCAATCGCATAGGCGCTAGTGCGGACAACCCGGATCGGCAGAGTCGCTTTGGCCAGGGCCTTCTCCCTGGCCCTGGCCTGAGCCTTTCGCCAGATCACGGTTGCATCCGGAAGCTGCAGCTCGCGGTCGAGGGATGCGCTTTCCTCGCGCAGGATCTCCGTCACCCACAGAACCTCGGAGCAAACTGGACAGCTGGCAGCGTGACCAAGAAGCTCGGCGTTCAGCGTTCCGCCGTGTAACGCCGCAACTAAGTCTTGTTCCTTCTCGCAATAATCTTTCTTCATTTGGTCACCTCCGCATCGCCCCTGCGCGCGCTCGCGCCAACCAGCCCCGCCAGTTTCCGCCGCGCGCGGAACAGCAACAGGCGGATACTGCCCGCCTGCAGTCCGGTACAATCTGCGATCTCCTTGTGATTCGAGCCTTCGACATACGCCAGCCACAACAATTGCCGCTCGCGAGGCTTTAGCCGGTCAAAAGCCTGTCGCATTCCCAGTTTGAGGTCGAGCGGCGGCTCGTTCGATGCTGCCTCTGCAACGCCCGCAGCCGGAGCCTCTTCTCGCGGACGGCGCCAGCGGTCGCGCATCAGGTTGGTCGCGATCTGGAACAGGTAGCTCCTGGCCTGCCGCTCATCCATCTCGGGAGCTGCGGAGGTCAGGAAGCGGCAATAGGCCTCCTGCCACAGATCCTCTGCTAGAGCGCGCTCGCCGCAGGCGCGCATCAGATACCCCAGCAGCGGCCCGGCAGTCCGCTCGTAGAACGTACGGAAAACAGGCTCGTCCATGCGCAGCCCGCTCTTCACGCTGTGCTCGTCAGCTTCTTCCGACGCGGAGTCAGACACGGAGAGTGCGATCGCAAAATTCATGGCACGAGGTTGAGGTTCATCCGGCATCGCGGCTCTGGGGAAGCTAAGCGCGACTGCCGTTGAGCAACCCAAAAGACTTCGATAAATAGTAGGAGGCCGCAGCCGACAGCCCAAAGCCGACTCCGAGCACGGTGATCAACGTGCCGAACAAGAGGAAGCCCTCTTCCGTTCCGGATATGTGGCCGCGCAGGAACAGCAGGGCCAGGCCCACGCAGATCATGACGATGGCGGTCTGCAGGGCCCCAATGATGCGCCCGTACGGAGAAGCCGCGCCCTCGACGCGCAACGAGGCCAGCAACTCTTTTCCGGCGTCGGTTTGAGCATACGCCAGCAACTCCTGCCCCGACGCTACTTTTTCCAGCATTTTGCTCTGGACGTCGGCTTGCAACTTGGCAATCTTAAGCCGCCGGATGGTACTGAACGCCACCCATACAAACCAGGCGAAGAAGGCGAACAGGACAAATTCTGGACGCATGGCAAGCTCCTTTCGGGCGTGGCCGATTCTTCGATACGGGAATCGTCCGCCCTCGCCTCCTAAAACGTTTGGTGGGGCACTTGGTTAACAGTACGGTAAGGATTTTGCCAAGGTTCCGGAGACTTAGGGACGCGCCGAGGGCCGACCTACTCTACGTCCGCGTCGAGCACGCGTTCCTGCTCCAGGTAGTGCGACATCGCATACTGCGCCAAAAGCGGCGTCTGCAGCCGGATTTCAGCGCCAATCCATTCTCCCTTGCCGTGCGGAGCGTCGGGCGGATGATTGCAGCGTCCGCCGCTGCCGAATTGTGGGCCAAAGTCGGCACTCTGAATCTGATCAAACTGGTTGATCTCGCGCCACGCGTCGTCGCCCACGGTGCCGGAAACGTCGATCTTGAGTTTGAGGACAGACATGACAATCAATTTCACCACAGAGGACGCTGAGGACACAGAGGAAACGTAGAAATCCAAGGATCGAGCGCAAATCTATTAGGAAGACGTTTTATTCTGCCTTCCTCTGTGTCCTCTGTGGCGAATTGCCGTATTCGGGTCCTCAGCTGTGCGGAAACCACTGGTACAGCATGAAATACACAATCACGCCGGTGACCGAAACGTACATCCACAGCGGCCAGGTCCAGCGCGCGATGGCGCGATGCTGGGGATAACGGGCCTTCAGTCCGCGGCTCAGCGTGATAATGGCCAACGGCACAATGACGATGGCCAGCGTGACATGCGAGATCAGAATCGCAAAATAAACCGGACGCGCCCATCCCTGGCCGAGAAATCGAATGTTCCCCACCTCGTAGTGGAAGAACAGGTAACAGCACAGAAACAGCGCCGACGCGATGACGGCCGCAATCATGCATAGGCGGTGCGCGGGCATACGGCCCTTCGCAATCAGGAGGCGCCCCGCCAGCAGCAGCACAGCGCTGGTTCCGTTCAGGGCGGCGTTGAGGGCTGGGAAGTAGGCGTATTGTTCAGCGATCGAAGTTGCGACAATCACGCGGCGGGCCTCGTGCTTCTGCGGTTTACCATCAGGAACGCCAGCCCGAACATGACCAGTGAAAACAACAGCAGGGTTGCCATGTCGTAAGAGAGCGGAAAGTCGGAGCCCGTGCCGGGATACATCAGGCTGCGCAGCGCCTCCACTCCATAAGTCAGGGGATTCAATCGCATGATCCACTGAATCCACTTCGACGCTCCGGTGATGGAGAACAGCGCGCCCGACACCAGCCACATCGGAATCAGAAACAGGTTCACGATGCCGTGAAAGGCCTGCGAGGAATCCATGGGCCAGGCGATGGCGAAGCCCAGCGCGGTCAGGGAGAAGGAAACCAGAAATACTACAATGGCGACCAACAGCACTTGCACCGCGTCAAGGTGCACGCCGGCAAAGGGGGCGAAGATCAGAAAAACCATGCCCTGGACCGCGGCCAGCGTCGTGCCCCCGAGCACCTTGCCCAGCACAATCGCAGTGCGCGATACGGGTGCGACCAGCACAGAAAGGAGAAATCCTTCCTTGCGGTCATCGATCACCGACATCATGGTGAAGATGGAGGTGAAGAGCACGATCAGGATCAGCGTGCCGGGATAAAAATAATTCATGTAATGCTGCTGCCCTTCACCGCCAGGAGAGCGCAGGGAGTTGCCGAATCCCGAGCCCAGCACGATCCAGAACACCAGGGGCGAGGCTAGCACGCCCACCACGCGCGTCGGCTGGCGGTAGAAGCGGACGATCTCCCGCCACCAGAGCGTGAATGCGGGCAGCATTACGCCCGTGGATGTGGGCTCCATCGCCCGCGGCAAAGTTGCTGACTGGGTTGCCATTTCTTAGCTCACCTTCGCTGCGGGAACCTTGGCCGGCTCGGTCGTCTTCTTGGCAAACATACCGCGGTCACGCATTTCCCAGAACGCGTTCAGCAGAAAGCATCCCGAAAGCGTGAGCAGGATCAGTGTCATGAACAGGCCGTCGATGCTCACCGAAAACGGCCAGAGCGTGATCATTCCCGTCGCGAAAACCCACACTACGCCGGCCAACGGCACCAGGCCGAGCACTAGAGAAAGCACCAGAATCATGGGACGCAAGCCTACCTCCTCTTCTTTTTTTTCTTTTCGTCTTCGGAACTTGCTTCGCGCTCTTCGCTCCAGAACTTGTGTCCCGTGCGGTGGATGAACACATCCTCCAGCGCGGGCTTGCTCACCGAAATCGCCTGAATCTCGCCGGGAAACGCCTCCACCACGTCGGGGACGAACCGGTGTCCGCCCTCGCGCTCAATCCGCACCTGATTGCCAAGGACAGTCGCCTCCACGCCGAAACGCGTGTGGATCAACTCGGCCAGCACGATGGCGTCGTGCGCGGCGTCGAGCAGGATCACGTCGCCACCGATCTCGCTTTTCAATTCCGCGGGAGTTCCCAACGCCACCAGATTTCCTTCATTCATGATGGCCAGGCGGTCACAGCGTTCGGCCTCTTCCATCAGGTGCGTCGTCACCAGCACGGAAACATGCTCTTCATCGCGCAGCGTCTGCAAGTACTGCCACAAATCTCGGCGGGCGCCGGGGTCAAGCCCAGTTGTCGGCTCGTCGAGCAACAAGACGCCTGGGTGGTGCAGTAACCCCTTGGCCAGTTCAATGCGCCGCTGCATGCCGCCGGAAAACGTTTCCACGCGCTCCTTGGCGCGGTCCGCCAAACCGACGCGGGCCAGGATTTCCCCCACCCGCTGCTTGAGCCCCGGTCCACGCAGGCCGTAGAGATGTCCCTGATGCCACAGGTTCTCGTAGGCCGTCAATTTCGCGTCGACGCTGGGTGCCTGAAACACTACGCCGATCTGCCGGCGGAGGCTCGCGGCGTTAGTCGCAGCGTCGCATCCCATGACCACGGCGCGGCCGGCGGTCGGAATCATCAAGGTGGAGAGAATGCGAAACAGGGTCGTCTTGCCGCTGCCATTGGGACCGAGCAGTCCAAACAATTCCGCCGGCCGCACGTCGAACGAAACACCATTCAGAGCCGTGCGGTTCTCGTAGCGATGAACCAGATTCTGTACCGAGATGACCGGCGTGGCGGAGGCCTGCTCCACTTCCGGACCGGCTTCTGCGAGTGCGGCGACTTTCGAGACCAAAGAGGACTCCGGGGACTGTTACCAGTTTACGACATCACGATTGCAATCGGGCACGGAACCGCTAGCGACAAAATCGAACCCTGCACGATGAGAGAAGTTGCACCTCGCCTTGGTTGGACGGCCTGCTCAGCTATGCCGCGGAAGGATCCCGTTGCGCCTGCGGCAATATTTCTTCAAAGGCCACCGGAACATGCCTCCACACCTGGATCGCCAGGATCACCGCTGTGGCGAGCAGAAGCGCGCCTACCGCAACGTGGGTTACGGTCGCCATGACCATGGGGAGTTCCGGCTGCACGGCGTCCCGCCCCCAAGCCACTCGCGTCAGGAAAGCGGTGAAACCCAGGCACAGCTGGGCAATGACCAGCGACAGCATCAGAATCGCCGGGCGACGAACCGCCTCGATATGGGGATAGACCGTTAGCGCCCGAACCGTCGTCCATGCCAGCACAAACGAGACCACGGCCGCGTGCACCACGTGGGGCCACCAGCTCAACCCGTGGTGACGGAACATCGCGCCCAGCAAAAGCTGCACATAAAGAACGAAGATCGACAGCAACGTTAGCGTGAACAGGCTGGGGTGCCGCAGGTCGAACTCCACCCGCGGCTGCTCTTCCACCCACTTGCGCCCCGTAAATAATGCCATCACCACGGCAATGCAGAAAAAGGTTTGCGCCAACGCCGCATGCGCCGACGAAACCGCGGGAGGCAGATAAAAGAGAACGGTGATGCCGCCCAGAATCCCTTGAGCGATTACCGTGCCCAGAGCGGCGAACCCCAAAACCCGCATCCAGCGCCGCTTCTCCGCGCGCCACGTCCAGACGGCGAGGATAATCGTCAGCAGCCCCGCGCCCTGCGCGATCATGCGATGGGTATGCTCGAACTTCACGCCGCCCACCAGCTTCGGAATTTTGTACAGGGAACCGAATGAAGTGGGCCAGTCCGGGACGGACAATCCCGCGTCGTTACTGGTGACCAGGGCGCCCGCAATGATCAGAAGAAAAGTCCAGCAGGCAAGGACCACGGCGAGCCGGTGCAGCCCGCGATTGTAAGGTGTGGCAATGGCTTTCAGAGTAGTGCCCCTTGGGTCTTCGGTGCCACGGGCGGAAACCACGCTGCCCGTGTCTTAAGCGGCCAGAGCAGGTCGCACAGTGAGGGCGACCTGCTCCGACCGACCGGGTATTTTACCAAACTAGAGTGCTTTACTCGGCAGCGGGCTTGAAGCTCTGGTCCACGGTTTTCGAATCTTTCGCAGCGACGGTGACCTTCTGGTCCTGCTCACCCAATTTCTCCTGCACGAACGCAATCGTGTAATCGCCCGGCGGCAGGCCCTTGATCTCGTACTTGCCGTCCTTGCCGGTGACGGCGAAGAACGGGCTCTTCACAACGTTGACATACATTTTCATCCACGGGTGCTGGTTGCACTTCACCGGCAGCATAATCTCTTCGCGGGCGAAATTCTTTTCGATGGCCGGAGAAGAGGGCGGCTGTGACTCGTTCCACTCGCGGTTGTCTTTCGGTGTGGGATGGATATTGTGGGTGGTCGGATCGGAGTTCTTGATCTGCACGGTCTGGCCGGCCATCACGCCCAGCACATGCGGATGATAACGGCAGCCCTGCTGTTCCAGCACCACGGGATCCTTGGGAACATCGAAGGTGCGGTTGCCCAGCCCGTCTTTCACATAGACGAAGACGTTGGCCAGGTCGCCGCCCGCGACCACTACGTTCTCGGCTTCGTTCGTGCCCTTGCAGCCGGGATCCTGGCTCATATCGATCTTCGATGCCTTCGGAGCCGCTCCATCAAACTTCACCGTGCCGTTGATTGTGGCCACGGTTGCGGGATCAATGGGAGTCGCTGCCGGAGCCGACATAGCCGGTTGATCTGCCATGGGACTCGCAGCCGGAGTCTCCTCTTTCTTGCTGCAAGCTGCCAGCGCCAGCAATGCGCACAACGCCAGCACGCTGACCGCAATACCCGTCCAACCTGTTTTCCTATTCATAATGTCGTCCTTTCTTCGAAATGTGCCACTTGGAATGTAGCGCCGGCGTCTCGCCGGCTGTCGCGCGGGCGTCCCGGCCCGCGCAGTAGACTGCGAACAAAATGCCATTCACCAAACCGGCCATTTTATCGCGAACCCCCGCTCACCGCATGCTGCGACTGCGCCGCTGCCTGCTTTCGATGGGTGGAGGGCTGCAGCGCGGCCCGCGCATGTGGCATGGCTGCCGCCACCCGCCGCTGTTCTTCCGCCGTTAACTGGAAGATGTAGTCGGTCAGCAGTTTGCGATGATCGCCTTCGTAGCCGTTAAAGATCGGCGGCGTCGGCCCGGCAAATACCCACTGGCTATTCTGCCCCTGCTTGAACAGGCCCGACGGCATCGACGTGCCCGGACTCACCGCCTGCGGATCGGTAATCCAGCGCTCGACCCAGTCTGGCTTCAACCGTTCCTTCGCCAGCAGGAAGTTCGGCGCGGTCGCGATCTTGTCATGCGACGGGTCGCCCGTGGCGTGGCACTTCAGGCAAGGCGCGGCAGTGCTCGAGAATAAACTCCGCGCCATATCCGTTTCCTTGGTCGTAAGCGTCGGCATTTCCTCCGGAATGTAGGGGAGCGGTTGCTGCGACAACGCTTCAAAGAATCGCACCAGTTTTCTAAGCTCATTATCCGAGAATGAAAAGGTCGGCATGCGAACTTTTAAATACGGTCGCACGCCATTGCGATTCGTATCCGTCGCGCTCAGCGCCGGGTTCGACAGGAATTTCCGCAGCCACTCCGGGTCGACCCGCGCACCTTCGGTCAGCAGCTTCGGCGGCAACTGCTCCTGCACATCCTGATATTGCCTCAGCCCCATCAGAATCGTTCGCTGTCCTGGGATGAACTGGTGACATCCCATGCAGTTGTACTTCTTGATGATCCACCAGCCTTCCTGTATGTCATGCCGCGCATCGCCCGGCTTGTACTGATAACTCTGGGGCAGGGAAGTCTCCTGGCTGCCCAGCAGGAAGGTGGTGAGATCGAGGACCTGATCCTTGGTGAGGTGCAGGTTCGGCATGCGCAGAGCTTCGGTCTCGCTCTTCACCTTGCCTTGATCGTAAATATTTGGTTCGGCAAGCTTGTGCTCGAAGAATCCCTTGTGGTCGTACCAGGGCTCGGTCGCCGGACCGTTGGGCAGCCGCGCCAGATCATCTTTATCCTTGATCGGCTCTGAATCTTTGCCGCCGCGTTGCGCGACCTCGGTGAACAGCGCGAAATCGAGGCGCTCAATCGGCTTGCTGCCTTCATAGGTCAGTTCCGTGCCGATGCGGCCTTCATCTTCAAAGCCCGCAATCTCGTGGCATCCCGCGCAGCCGTAATGCCGCACCCACTTCTTGCCTTCTTCTTTCAGCGCGGGATCGTCCATGAACGACGCTGCCGCGTACGACGACGGCTCCTGCTTTTTCTGCGTCATCAGATATGTGCCAATGTCCTCCGCGTCCTCCGGACTCAGGCGCAGGCTGGGCATTACCGTCATGTTCTGCACTTGCAGTTCGTGCCCGTCATTCGGACACCGGCTGTGATCGAGATCGAATACGTAGGGCAGTCCCTTCTTGGTGTAATCTTTGGGACCGATGTCCTTCTTCTCATACGGACAGTACGGCCGCGTGCGCTGCCGGGCATTGTGGATCCAGCGCACGAGATAATCGTAATTCGCTTTCTCGCCGACGCGGGTCAAATTCGCGGCGAACGTTCCGCCCTGCACCTGATTGCCTTCCCCGATGGAGTGGCAGGCGAGGCATCCGCGTTCCTCGAACAATTCTTTTCCGTGGGCTGCATTACCGGGCTTGTGCTTGGGAAGTTCGTCAGTAAAAGCGGATTGCCAGATATACGCCGAGATAGCCTGAATCTGATGGTCGGTCAGGCGGAAGTTCGGCATCTTCGTCGTTGGCCGGAAATCGGACGGCTTCTTCAGCCACACCGGAATCCAGTTCTTGTTCAGCTTCAGCCGCACGTCCTTCAAGTTCGGGCCGACTTTCTTCTGATCCTGCATGAGGCTGTGAGACTGGAAGTCGAGCTGCTGCAAACGTCCGTCCAGCTTGCTGTTCGCGACTTTAAGGTCGATGGCCTTAACGTTCAGCGCGTTGGCTTCGTCGTTCGATTCGGCGGCGTCGGCCTGCTTCATCAACTCCGCCGCATTCTTTACGTTTTCTTTCTTCTGGGTTTCAATCTGCTTGATCTGCTGGCCGACCGAGTTCAGATCTTCCGGTTCTTTGTCGTAGCCCTCGTAGCGATGGCAGCCCATGCAGCCGCGCTGCCGGAACAAATCCTTGCCGTTATTGATGGTGAGAAACTGCGCGTCGCCGCTGGCCAGCTCCATGTCGGCAGCGTGGCAGGTCTGGCAACCGGCTTGCGAATTTTCTTTGGGATAAAGCGGCCACAGCCAGTGCTCGTAATTTCCGTGCGCTTTCTCAACACTCGTCGTGGCGCGGCCGTTGCCCTGGTGGCAGGGTGAGCAGCCAAACTTGTCGGGATCGTGAATCTGCAGCAATTCCGGCTCGGGATGGCTCACGAAGGCCGCTGCATATTGGTCGGGCTTTTTCTCGCCCTTAGTCATCATCGCGGCTTCGGTAATCTTCAGCGGCTCGCGCGCGCCCATGTGGCAGGACTCGCAACGATCAACGATGTTGGCTTCGGCCACGTTGATCTGCACAATTTTCGGATCCCAGTCGGCAGTCTTCTTTTTGAGTCCTTCAATCTGCGCCGGCGTCAGGTCGACCATGTGGTCCGAAATGTAGTCATCCATCTTGGCCCTGGCCACGGTCACCGGCTTCAGCACGTCGCCCAACTCGAGGCTCAGCTTGGTTCGTTCGTCGCGGATTTCGTTGTAGGTCTCTTCCAGTTGTTGGAAAGTAAATTTCTTTTTCCTTCCGTCGGGGAACTCCACCGTGGCCTGCTCGGCTTTGTAGGCGTCAATTTCTTTCTGCTTGCTGGCTTTGGCTGAAGCGCTGGTGCTGGTTTCGAGTTCGTAGGTCAGCGCGTTCACGTAAGCGCGACGGTCGGTAAAGACGCTCTGCACGGCGAGCAGGCGGGCGCTGGCATCGTCGAGTTTTTTTCGAGCCTCGTCGCCCGCGGCTTTGGAATCCTGATATTTCTTCTCGTATTCCTGCTTCAGCGCGGCGTACTGCGGATCCTGCTCCACCGATTGCTCGGACTTCGCCGACGTCGATTTCGCCGTGTTCAGGAATGCGCTGTAGCGCTCTTTCCACTGATCCTGAAAGGCCTTCCAAGGCCGCTGTCCCCAGGCCTCGTCATACAAAGCCCAGAACAGCGTGCCAATCAGAATCACGGTCGCGATCAGGTAATGGAGCGCGTACGATTTTCCGGTGATCGGATCCTGCTCGGGAATCGGTTTCTCAGGCACCAGTTCCTCCGACTGCGTTGAACCTTACTTTTCTACTGTCATTCTGAGCGCCTTGTTTCTGGCGCGAAGAGTCTCTATCACCGTCACCGCACTTGTGGGCAGGGATGCTTCGACTCCAGTTGAATCCCGCTTTGCAGGATTCAGACTCCGCTCAGCATTACAAAACGACTACACGTTGAACCACGGCGTAATCCACACATACTTGATGTGCCAGACTAGCCGCAGCGCCATCTTGAGCGGCAGAGCCAGCATGGTCAGCCACAAAAAAGCCATGAGCGAAAACTGCAGCAGGCTCATGCGCTGGAAATCCTTCTGCATTTTTCGACGGAACAGCGAATACACCGCGCCGCCGCCGACCACATAGAATCCACCCACCACAATCGCGCCGAAGATTGCCTTTCCCACGTTGGACGTGATGTTAAACAGGTCGGGCAGATCGCGGTTCACTTCGTAAATCAGCCGGTTGTGATCCCACGTTTGCCCCGGCCAGAACCACTGCCAGCCGGGTCCGCGAATGAACGTCCCAATGATGATCATCGCGACCCACAGGACGACAAAACCGAACATGAACGTCGAAATGGAAAACTTGCGCTGCTTCCAGGTGTAGTACCCGCTGCCCAGCGGGTTCGTGTCGATGTAGGGAATCACCATCAATCCGATAATGATCATGGTCGGCATGACCACTCCGGCAATCCAAGGGTCGAAGTAGACGAGCATCTCCTGCAGTCCGAGGAAGTACCACGGAGCTTTCGCCGGATTCATGGTCAGGTTAGGATTCGCCGGCTCTTCGAGTGGCGCGTTCAGCGTGATCGACCAGATCATCAGAATGATGGTGACGATGATGGCCGCAAGAAATTCGATGCGCAGTAGGAACGGCCAGACGTGCACTTCCTTCGCCCAACCCGGCTTGAAGGGCCAGGTCTTGCGATGATGCGTCTTGGCCATCGCGGGATCAGCTTCGAGCTGCGCGATCAGCTGATCGTTGGCCCGCGCCTGCTTCACCGCCAGATAAATGTAAAAGCAGAGCAGCGGAATCAAGCCCACGATCGGCACGTTGTCCGGCGCCGAACAAATCTCCCAAAGTTGTCGCCAATCCATAAGAGTTCTCTGTTACTGAATCAAAATGCTTGTCACTTCTGGAAATTCTTGTCATTCCGAACCGGGCTGAAAGCCCGGTGAGGAACCTGCTTGTTGCTTCGCAACCGCTGCTATTCTCCCGCCGCCTTCGGGCCGCGCCGCGGCTTGTCCGCCTCCGCTTCCAGCATGACCGGAGCCGGGCCCGAAATCCCGCCGTCTTTTCGAACCCGCCAGAAGTGCACAATCATCAGCACCGACGCCACGATCGGAATTCCGATGCAATGCCAGATATAAGACCGCAACAGCGCGTTCGCATCGACGATCGACCCGCCCAGCAACCCGAAGCGCACGTCATTGTAGGGAGTCATGCCGAGCATCGACCCGAACGGTCCTTCATGTCCCAGCAGCGGCGTAGCACGCGCCATATTCGTTCCTACCGTCACGGCCCAGAAGCCCAGCTGATCGTCAGGCAGCAAATATCCGGTAAACGACAGCAGCAGCGTAAACACGAGCAGAAGGACGCCGATATTCCAGTTGAACTCGCGCGGCTTCTTGTACGACCCGGTCAGGAACACGCGGAACATGTGCAGCCACACGGCAATCACCATCAGGTGAGCCGCCCAGCGGTGCATGTTGCGTAAGATCTTGCCGAATGGCACATCGTGTTCGAGATACAACACGTCGCGAAAAGCCTGGACCTTGCTGGGGTGGTAATAAAACATCAGCAGCACGCCGGTGTAGGTCAGAATGATGAATAGGTAAAACGTGATCCCGCCCATGCCCCAGGTGTAGCTGTAGCGCACGGCATCGCGATTGATCTTCGCCGGATGCAAGTGCAGGAACACGTTCGAGAGCACGCCCAGCGCCCGGTTCCGCGGCGTGTCGTCGTGCTTGTGGCGGAAGATCGAGGTGTAGACCTGCGTCTTGGTCGGATCTTTCAGACCCTCGATCTGCTCCTTCGCCTTGGCGGGAATGTCACTTTTGAGCGCCTGAATATCATCTTTCACGCCGGTGGTCACGCGCTCGACCAGCCCGACTTTCCCGTTCTTGCCAGCAGAGCCGCCGTTGCTGCCGTTCGGATTGTTTTCGTCAGCCATATGATTCCGCTCTGAGCATCCTTGTCATTCCGAGCGCCTTGTCTCTGGCGCGAGGAATCTGCTTGTTGCGCTGAGTTACACTCCGGTCAAAAATGCTCCCGGATCGTTAAACTTGCTCGGCTGTCCCTTCGGCCACGAATACAACTTCGAGGTATCGACCAGGATCTGCCCATCGGGTGCGAGTTCAAGATGTGCCCGATCCATGGGACGCGGGGCCGGCCCTTCAAAGTTAATCCCTTCACTGTCGTAGCCGCTGCCGTGGCAGGGACACTTGAATTTGTTTTCGCTGGGCTTCCAGTCCGGAGTGCATCCCAGGTGGGTGCAGCGGGCATAGATCACGAACAGCCGGTCGGGCGTGCGATCGACCCAGATGCGATATTTCTGCTGAAACTTGGTATCGACTCCGAGCGCGAATTCCGAGGGGTAGCCGATCTTGAAAACGGAGTTGGGTTCAAACAGCGTGCGCGGCAGAAAGAAGCGGAAGAACGCCAGGAACCACGCCATCAGGAATCCGGTGACCATGGTCCACACGAAGCGGCGACGATGGCGGTCAATCTCGGTCGACGGCGAGGTCCCGCCCACTCCGGCCGCGGCCGCCGCTTTCGAGGTCCCCACCGCGGGCGTGCCCACATACTTGGTGGCATCCTGTGTCCCGGCCGCGGGTTTCGCGGCAGGTTTCGCTAACTCGGGATTCGGATTGACCTTCCCGGTCTCCTCCGCCATGAACTCCCTCCTCTGACTGTCGACCGACGACTGATAACTGATGACTGATGAATACCTGGCCCTAGTCCAAACCAGCGGCCGCCGCGTACTGCGGTACCGCCAGCGTCCTCCCGGAACTGCGAATCGGAACCAACGTATGCACTGCCTCGCCCAGGGTTTGGTGCACGATCTGGCTCAGCGCTCCGATGAATTTCGCTGAGTCGTTCAGCCCGCTGCTCATTTCAAACTGAGTCATTCCGAGGCGTAGCGCCTGTTCTCGCGCCTCATGATCAATTTCTCCCAGGGTCTCTACGTGATCGGAAACAAACGCCACTGGCACGACGCACACCTGGCGCACGCGTTCGGCCGCCAGCTGACGCACCGTCTGATGCAGGGAAGGCTGCAGCCAGCGACTGGCTCCCACCTTGCTCTGGTAGCACAAGCGATGAGAATTGGCCCATGCTCCGCGCTCGGTCAGAAGCCGCACCGTTTCCTCGATCTGCCGCTGGTACGGGTCGCCCTTCGCAATTACCGACATGGGTATGCTGTGCGCGCTGAAAATAATCTCCGGCCGGTTGGGCTCGGGGAACCGAGACAGGGCCTCGTTGACTCTTTCGATCACGGCGTCAAGATACATCGTATTACGATAGAACGGCTCCACGCAACGAACCGGCAGATCATCGGGGAACAATCGCCGCCATTCGTTCAAACTCGATCCCGTCGTTGTCGAAGAATACTGCGGGTACATGGGCAGCAGCAACACTTCCTCGCATTGGGCCGCCCGCACTTGCTCGATCGCCTCGCGAGTAAACGGATGCCAGTAGCGCATGGCCACAAAGCACTGGGCATCAACGCCCTGGCTCCTCAGTTCGGTTTCGAGGGCACGGGCTTGCCGTTCGGTGTGCCGACGGATGGGCGAGCCTCCGCCAATAGTGGCGTAGTGATGTTGCACCTTGCGTGCGCGCGTGGTCGAAATCAGCTTGGCGAGAGGCTTGCGCCCGATGCGGGCGAAAGGGAAGTCAATAATATCGGGGTCGCAAAAAAGGTTGTACAAAAACGGTTCGATCGCTTCCAGCGTGTCGGGTCCGCCGAGCTGAAAGAGAACTATCCCCACACGCCGTGGTGTGCGCGTCATTTTCCCCAGAATCCCCAGAACGCATGGCAATGTACCCCGAACCGAGCGCGCGAGTCAATGGCGGATTGTGAATTTGACCAAGATGTTGCAACCAGACAGCGCCGGTGTTGAAAAAACCTACGGTGTCGATGCAATCTGGTAGCCATGCCAGAGCTGCCCGACATTGCTGCATACATCAGCGCGCTCGAACCACGCATTCTCGGCCAACCTTTGCAGCGGATCCGCCTGGCGAGCCCGTTCCTGCTGCGAACCGCCCAGCCTCCGCTGGCAAGTGTGGAGGGGTGTACGGTGGAAGAATTGCGCCGTATCGGCAAGCGCATCGCCTTCGGTGTGGGCAGAGATCTCTGGCTGGTCCTGCACCTGATGATTGCCGGGCGCCTGCACTGGCGCGCTCCCGATGCCAAACTGGCGGGTCGTCAGAATCTGGCTGCGTTCGACTTTCCCCATGGTGCGCTTGTGCTTACGGAGGCTGGCGCCAAGCGCCGCGCGTCGTTGCACGTGGTCAGCGGCGACGAGGGCTTGCGGTCTTTGGACGCCGGAGGAATTGATGTCTTCGCCGCGAATCTCGATTCTTTTCGCGAAGTGCTCACCGCCGAAAATCACACGCTGAAGCGGGCGCTGACCGACCCGCGCCTGCTCAGCGGCATCGGCAACGCGTATTCCGACGAGATTCTGCACGCGGCCAAGCTCTCGCCGATCATGCTCACGAACAAGCTTGCTCCCGAGGAATGGGAACGGTTGTTCGCCGCCACCCGGGAAACTTTGCAACTGTGGATCACTCGCCTCGGCGCGGAGGCGGAGGCCGCATTTCCAGAAAAAGTTACTGCCTTCCGCAAAGACATGGCGGTGCACGGTCGCTACGGTCAGCCGTGCCCCAGGTGCGGCGACAAAGTCCTGCGGATCCGCTATGCCGACAAGGAAACAAATTATTGCGCACACTGCCAGACCGGCGGCAAAGTTCTTGCCGACCGCAGTCTCTCTCGCCTATTGGGATCAGACTGGCCGCGCTCCCTGGAAGAGTTAGAAGCTCTGAAGCGCCGCTGACGGGTAGGCGCTCGAAGTGGCAAAAGACCTAGACTGGCGCCGGTTCGGCCGTGCTGCTCTGCATTTCTTCAATCACTGCATCGGCAAACTGCGAAGTTCCCGCCTTGCCGCCAATGTCGCGAGTCAGCTTCTCCGGATGACGATAGACTCTCTCCAGCGCATTCCGAATCTGCGTCGAGGCCGCGTGCTCCCCGAGATGCCGCACCATCAGCAGCGCCGATCGCAGCAGCGCCGTCGGGTTGGCCAGATTCTTGCCCGCAATGTCGGGCGCCGATCCGTGCACAGCCTCAAAAATCGCGCATTCGTCGCCCAGGTTCGCGCTGGGCACAAATCCCAGTCCGCCTACAAACGCCGCGCACAAATCCGAGAGAATATCTCCGTACAGATTTTCCATCACCAGCATGTCGTACTGGTACGGATTCATCACCAGCTGCATGCAGGTGTTGTCCACTATGTGTTCGCCGTAAATGATCTCGGGATAGTTCTTCGCCACATTCCGCGTGCAGCGCAGGAATAGACCGTCCGACAACTTCATGATGTTGGCTTTGTGAATGCAGTGAATCTTCTTGCGCTGGTTCTTGCGCGCGTACTCGAAGGCAAACTTCGCGATGCGCGTCGAGGCCTTCTCAGTAATGATCTTCAGGCTCTCCACCACGCCCGGCACCACTTCGTGTTCCAGTCCCGAGTAGAGTCCCTCGGTATTCTCGCGCACGATAATCAGATCCACATCCGGATACCGTGTCGGAATATGCGGCAAATTGCGGATCGGCCGGAAATTCGCATACAGCTCAAATTTCTTCCGCAGCGCCACGTTGATGCTGGGAAAACCGCCGCCTACCGGCGTGGTCACCGGGCCCTTCAATCCAACGTGCGTTCGCTCCAGCGACTCGATCAGATCTTTCGGGATGTACTCGCCAGATTTCTCGTAAGCCTCCGCGCCCACCGCGAATGTTTCCCACTCGAACTTCACCCCGGTCGCTTCCAGGATGCGTACCGCGGCCTGCGTCACTTCCGGGCCGATCCCGTCTCCCGGAATTAACGTTACTTTATGGCTCATGAACTTTTGTCCTCGCGTTGATCCGCAGCTATTGATTGAGGCTCACGAGAAATCGGATCTCGATTTATTTTCTACGTCGACTGAGTTTTCTCACTCTCGCGTATAACGCTCGTTCGTACTCATTGACTCCTGAGGGATCTCGATCTATCTCTCGCCTTGATTTGGGGAGATATTTGGCCTTTTCTTTCCAGTCATAGTGAAGAGTGCCATGTATGCCTTTGATGTCGTGCTTGTATATCGGCCGCTGCCATATCTTCGATAGCGTCTTAGCCGCTTCATCCTCCCCCACTCGGGCGAGATATTCCTCAATCACTTCTATATCTTGCCCAGGGCCCGGGAAGATTGACGCAAATTCTTTATCAGTCGCTTGGAATATGTTGAAGGTCGCGTTAACTCCACCGTCAATCACTTGGATGTTCTTCACGGCTGCCTCAATAGGGCGACTCCCAAACGTACTAACCGCTATACCGTCTTTACCTTCACCAAATCTTTCAACTCATTCATGAACTCTTTCACGTCCTTGAAATCCAGATAGACCGACGCGAATCGCACATAGGCGACCTTGTCGTAGCGCCGCAACCGGTTCATGATGAGCTCGCCCAACTCGCTGGTCTTGCGCTCGCGTTCCGCCGATTCGATCACGAACGATTCCGCCTCGTTCACGATCTGTTCCAGTTTGCTGATCGGTACCGGACGCTTTTCGCAGGCACGCAGCAATCCGTTGAGAACTTTTTGCCGGTCGAATTTCTCGCGGCGCCCGTCTTTCTTCACCACCATGTAGGGGATTTCGTCGATGCGTTCGTAGGTCGTAAAGCGCTTGCCGCACTTCAAACACTCGCGCCTTCGCCGGATCGATTCCGCTTCCTTGCTCTCGCGCGAGTCCACTACCTTGTCATTGGCAAATCCGCAAAAGGGACATTTCATGGCGCTGGTTTGTTCGACTGTCTGGTTCCCCAAAATTGTAACAGTTGCACCAGTTTCAGAACGGCTGCCTCGGTTGCACCCCGTGCCGAGGCAATCACCTGCTGGAAGGAAGGAGCGGGCCCCCGAAAACAAACCGGCGCTCGCACCCCCTGCGGTACGAGCGCCAGTTTTCCCCCATGCCTTCCTGGTGACGGAAGGCGTGAAGCCCCCGATCCCAACTTGCGGGCGTGCAGTCCGCCAAATCTGGATCTGATTACAAGGTGCCCCATAGCCCGCCCGGTTTTGTCACGAAACTGTCGCTAGTTTGTAAAAATTCACACTGGAAACGCGGTCGTCGTGGCCGCCGTTTGTAATCCAGCCGTGTGCACGCGCTGGTATCATGAGAATTTCCCCGACCAAGAACCTTGCGCTGGCCGCTTCACTTCGCAGTTGTCTTGCTTGCTCTGCCGCTCCCGGCGCAGAGCAACGCGGGAGAACTCCGCCTGAAGGTCGCCGACCCTCACGGCCTCGGCGTGAAGGCGTCGGTGACAATCACCAGCGACGCGGCGCAGCTGCACCGCAGCCTCGTGACCGACGACGCCGGATCGCTCACCGCCCGTAATCTGCCTTTCGGCGCGTACCAACTAACCGTCGAGAGCAGCGGGTTCTCCCCATTCAGCGGCATCATCGAAATTCGCTCCGCTCTGCCCACCGAATACAGAGTGAACCTGAGCATTGCGGCCTTGAGCACCGCGGTGAACGTAACCGGAGAGATCCCTTTGCTCGATCCGGAACAAAGCGGCTCCGCCCATCATCTGGACGAGCAGGCCATTGCCGACCGCGCCGCGTCGCTTCCCGGCCGCTCCGTGGTGGACCTGGTCGATTCACAGCCCGGATGGCTCTATGAAGGCAACGCCGTGCTCCATCCCCGAGGCTCCGAGTATCAGACGCAATTTGTGGTCGACGGCATCCCGCTCACTGACAACCGCTCACCCAGTTTTGGCCCGGAAATCGAAGCCGACGACGTAGACTCGCTGACCATTTACACGGCCGGCATCCCCGCCGAATACGGACGGAAAATGGGCGGCGTGGTCGAAGTGAACACGCTCCGTGACGAACAGCCGGGCCTGCACGGCGAAACGGTTCTTTCCGGAGGCAGCTTCGACACGGCTGGGGCCTTCGCCCAGGCGCAGTATGGATGGGGACACAACAATCTCGGCGTCAGCGCTGCCGGGAATATGACGGCCCACTATCTCAATCCCGTGGTGCCGGAAAATTACACCAACCGGGGCACGACCGGGGACTTCTCTTTAAGCTATAGCCGCGACTTCACTCCCAGGGATCGTCTCACGCTCAGCGTGCGCCATGAACTGGCTCGTTACGAGATTCCCAACGAGCAACTGCAGGAAGACCCGCAGCTGCAAGATCCGGCGCCGCCTTCTGGCACGCCGCCGCAACTTCAGACTGCCGACAATTTCGAGACCATCGGCATCGCTTTGTATCGCCACATTTTCTCGCCCAACGTTCTGCTGGATGTCCGCGGCATGGTACGCGACAACTCCAACGATTTCAACTCCAACCTCTCGTCCTGGCCCATCATCGTCTTCCAGCACAACTACTTCAATGAAGGATATTTCAACAGCTCCATCTCAGTTCACCACGGCATTCACGAATGGAAAGCTGGCCTCGAATCCGACAACCTCTTCCTGCACGAAAACTACAGCGACATCATTACCGCCAGTCTGATTCCGAATCCGACTACGGGCACGTGTTACCCTTTCGACTGCCTTACCGCGCCCACCTTCGGTTTCGCAGGCAACCGTCCTAATCTCGAACAGGCCGCCTTCGTTCAAGATCTCATCCACTGCGGCAACTGGACTGTCGATGCCGGCCTGCGCTGGGACCATTACCAGTTGCTCCTCAATCAAAACGCCCTGAGCCCGCGCCTTTCCGTCGCCCATTATTTTCCGGCTGCCAGGTTGATTGTGCAAGCTTCCTACGACCGCATCTTCCAAACCCCCTCGTTCGAAAATATTCTGCTGGCGAGCTCCAGTCAGGTGCAATCGTTCGAGTCCTCGGTTCTTCGACTGCCGGTGCAACCTTCCCATGGCAACTACTTTGAAATCGGGGCCAGCAAAAGCTTCTTCAACCAGTTCCGCTTCGACGCCAATTATTTTCGCCGCTACGTGAGCAACTACGCCGACGACGACCAGATCACCAACACGTCGATCAGTTTCCCTATAGCTTTCCGCAAAGGAATCGTCTACGGCGCCGAAGGCAAACTCGATCTGCCGCACTGGAACCGCTTTTCCGGTTTCCTCAGTTATTCCTACATTGTGGGCAACGCCTGGTTTCCAGTCACCGGTGGCCTTCTGCTCGGCGTGAGCAATACGTGTACTACACAACCGACCGGGCCCACGTGTCTACAGCTAATGGGTCATTTTCCCGACTCGCAGGACCAGCGCAACACCGCCCGCTTGCACTTTCGTTATCAGCTGACCTCGCGTCTGTGGATCGCCGGCGGCGCGGAATACGGTAGCGGCCTGCCCTTCGCGTACACCGGGACCTATCAGCTGGCGCTCGAAGAATACGGTGCGGCGGTAGTGGATCGTCTCAACCTGAACGACGGGCGCATCAAGCCCACATTGTCGATAGATTTCTCCTCTGGGTTCGACGTGTGCAAGAAAGAAAAGCGTTCGCTCCGCCTGCAGGCGGACGTGGAAAACCTGAACAACCGCCTCAACGTGATGGACTTCGGCGGCCTGTTTTCCGGCAACGCCATCGGCCCGCCCAGAAGCTATTTCCTTCGCCTGGCGACGACGTTCTAGTTTCTGGTTCGAGGGGCTTTCAGTGTTGTCATCCTGAGCGGAGAATGATCGCCCGAGGGGCGATCATTCGCAGTCGAAGGATCCCTATTGTTCAATCATGCCGGGTTGAGCGTTTCTTACACCACGAAATACTTCGCCCCCGGATGATGCACCACGATCGCCGAAGTGCTCTGCTCCGGCTCCAGCAAAAATCCCGAAGTCAGCCGCACCCCCACATTCTCTTCCGGTTTCAGCAGAGCGAACAGCTTCGTCTGATCCTCGAGATTCGGGCATGCCGGATATCCAAACGAATACCGCGAGCCGCGATACTTCTGATGAAACAGATCACGAATCTCCGCGGCGTCCGCTCCGGCAATTCCCAATTCTTCGCGCATTTTCTTATGATGAAACTCCGCCAGCGCCTCTGCGGTCTCGACGCTCAGCCCGTGCAGGTAGAGATACTTCGTGTACTCTCCACCTTCAAACAGCCGTTGCGTCTCCACACTGGCCTTCGCCCCAATCGTGACCAGCGACAGCCCGATGACATCCATCTTCCCTGAAGCCTTCGGCGCGAAAAAGTCGGAGACGCACAACCGCCGCCCCTCCCGCTGCCGCGGAAATGTGAATCGCAAGAATTCGTGTGGGACCGAGCTCGGCTGCCCCTCCGCCGCATATACCACTACATCATTCCCGTCCGCCTGGGCAGGGAAGTATCCATACACGACTGCCGGCTCGAATAATCCGGAACCTGCGACCTCATCCTCCAGCTTCCGCAGAATCGGCCGAAACTTCTCTTCCACCAGCCGCACATAGTCCGATTGCGAAGCCGTCTTCAGCTGCCACTGATTTTTGAACAGCGCCGTCTCGTTGATGTACCGAAACACTTCGCGCAAGTCGTAATCCTTGCGCACGCGCACGCCCCAAAACGGAGGAACCGGAATGCTCGCAGCATCTCCGACCACCGGACTTCTTTCAGCAAACACTGGCCCGGTTTCTTCATCGACCGCCGCGGCCTTGGCGTACTCTTTTACTGTCCGTCCTTCAGTCAGCCGCGCCTGCTTCGCGCCGTTCTCGGTAGCCAGGTCTTCCATGATGTGCAGGCCGGCAAACGCATCGTCGGCGTAGAAGACGGCATTCGCGTACTCGCGCCGCAAATCATCCTCCACATACTTTCGCGTAAGAGCCGCGCCCCCACAAATTACGGGAAACGCCAGCTTCTGCCGTTCCAAATCCTGGATGACATACTTCATTTCCAGAGTCGACTTCACCAGCAGCCCGCTGAGCCCGATCGCGTCGGCCTGATGTTCCTGCGCTGACCGGATAATCGTATCCCCCGGCTGCTTGATGCCAAGATTGACGACCTTGAATCCGTTGTTCGACAGAATAATGTCGACCAGATTCTTTCCGATGTCGTGCACATCACCCTTCACGGTCGCGAGCACGATCGTGCCTTTCTGCGATCCGGCTTTCTTCTCCATCTTCGGTTCCAGATAGGCGACCGCCGCTTTCATGACTCCAGCCGAATCCAGCACCGACGGCAACTGCATCTTGCGCGCGCCGAACAGGTCGCCGACGGTCTTCATACCGTCGAGCAGAACAGTGTTGATCAGTTCCAAAGCCGAGTAACTCCCGAGCGCCTCTTCCAGCAACTGTTCCAGCGATTTCTTGTTGGCGCCTTCGCCCACTGACTTCTCGCCATTGATGATGGCAAACTTCAGCTTGTCCTCGACCGACAGCGTATCCAAATGCGCCGTGGTCGAAGCTGCGGGCTTGCCCTTCATGCCCGCGAAGTGCGCCATATACTTCTGCAGCGGATCGCCGTCGGAATCAGCATTCCGATGAATCAGCTTCCGCGCCAGTTCCACTTCTTCCTGCGGAATCTTGTAGAGCGGATAAATCTTCGTGTAGTTCACGATAGCCATGTCGAGGCCATGATCCACCGCCTCGTGCATGAACACCGAATTCAGCACTCGCCTTGGATACGCATCCAAGCCAAACGAAATATTGCTCACGCCGAGGATGGTTTTAACACCGGGCAATTCCTTCTTGATGCGCTCCACCGCGTTGATCGTTTCGATGCCAGCGGTGCGGTACTCTTCCTGCCCCGTCGAAATCGGCAAGGTCAGGGCATCGAAGATCAGGTCGGTGCTGTCTAGGCCGTATTTCTTCGTTGCCAGATCGTGAATGCGATGCGCGATGGCAACCTTCTTGTCGGCAGTCAGCGCCATGCCGTCTTCATCGATGGTCAGCGCAATCACGGCTGCGCCATAGCGCTTCGCCATGGGCAGAACTTTCGACGTCCGCTTCTCGCCGTCCTCCAGATTGATCGAGTTGATGATGGCGCGGCCCGGAATCCGCTTCAGCGCTTCTTCCACAACATCAGCCTCGGTGGAATCGACGAGAATGGGCGCGGGAACGCGCGTGGCGATCTTTTCAAGAATCGAGGTGATGTATCCCTTCTCGTCCTCGCCCACAATCGCGCAGCACAGGTCCAGCATATGCGACCCGTCGTTGACCAGCCTTTTTGCCAGACCCAGAATCTCGTCGTATTTCTTTCCCTGAACCAACTTGCGGAAATGCTCGACCCGCGTCGTCGTGTTCATTTCCTCGGCGACGATCAGCGGCTTGGGCTCCAGGTCGAGAGGAACCGTCGTATACGCGCTGGATGCCGCGCCCACACGCTTGACGTCGCGCTTGGCGGGCTCCACGCCAGAAACCGCGTCCACCACGGCCTTCAGATGTTCGGGCGTGGTTCCGCAACATCCGCCTACGATGCGGACCCCGTAGTCCTTCACGAAGTGCCGGTGATATTCCGCCAGATCCTCCGGAGAAAGTTTGTACACCGCATGGCCGCCGACGTTGTGCGGCAACCCAGCATTAGGCAGCACCGATACTTCCTTGGTGGAATTCAGCGCGAGATAGCGAACCGCATCGTTCATCTCCTTCGGCCCGGTCGCGCAATTCAAACCAATGGCGTCCACGTCAAAGGGTTCGAGCGCGGTGAGGGCTGCCCCGATTTCCGTACCCAGCAGCATGGTCCCGGATTCCTGCAGCGTCACCTGCACCTGCACCGGCAAGCGCTTGCCCGCCTTGCGCATGGCTTCGAGCACGCCGATGGTGGCGATCTTGGCTTGCAGCAGGTCCTGCGCCGTCTCGATAAGCAGAACGTCGACTCCGCCTTCGATCAGCGCGGCGGCCTGCTCCTCATAGGACGCGACCATCGCATCGAACCCGATGTGGCCCAGCGACGGCAGCTTGGTAGTTGGCCCCATCGACCCGGCCACGAACCTGGGATGATCTTTGGTGGAGAATTGCTGGGCCACTTCTTTCGCCAGTTGCGCAGCCTTGAGGTTGATTTCGCGCACTCGGTCGCGAAGTTCAAACTCCCCGAGGACGATGCTGCTTCCACCGAACGTATCGGTCTCCACGATGTCGCATCCCACGCAGAAAAAATCCGCATGAATGTCGCGAATAATGTCAGGACGGCTCAGCACCAGCACTTCGCTGCAATTTTCCTTGCCCCAGTAATCGTCCAGGGTAGGATTGCGCTTCTGAATGTTGGTCCCCATCGCGCCGTCATAGACGACGACGCGTTCTTTCACGGTTTGTAAAAAGTCAGCCATTGGTAGCTTCCCGCTCCTAAAGCTCTTAGCTTCCAGTTCATCGCTCTTGATTGATCCGTGGGCATCGGCGTGAATCCGTGGTCAAGAAGTTTCTGCCCACATGCACGAACGCCGGTCTCGTGGACCGGCGTTGGTTGCACTCGAAACCTGCTTCGAAGTTAGCTCCCCTGCACCATTTGCGCTGGCGCCCCGCCGTCCACGTCGGCCTGATTGAAGATGACGTTGGCCCCCATGTGTGCTGGCCGGGGGGCCAGCATTTGCTCCTTGCGGTACACCAGATTGCTGGCATTGAAGGTCGCCAGCTCAAATCCATGCCCGTGCGTAATCGCATCCGTCGGGCAGGCCTCCACGCAATATCCGCAAAAAATGCAGCGGTTGTAATCGATGTTGTAAACCTTGGCGTAGCGCTCGGCGCCGCTCACCCGGCTCTCGGCGGTATTCTCGGCGGCCTCGATATAAATGCAATTCGACGGACAAGCCGCGGCGCACAGGAAGCAGGCCACGCACTTCTCCAGTCCGTTCTCATCGCGCTGGAGCACGTGAGCGCCACGGAAGCGGGCCTCAAAAACCGCGCCTTTCAGCGGCCCCTTGCCGTCGGGGTAATTCTCCACCGTCGTAGGCTGGAACATCTCCATGAAGGTGATGCTCATGCCTTTGGCAATGGCAGCGATGTTTTTCAGAACCGGCATACGCATCTAGTATACCGAAACCCGCGCAAAACCGTCCCCGCACCGCAGGTAACGGGCAGTGGGCAAGGTTTAGTAGCGCCGGCATCCTACCGGCCGTCGGGTGGGCGTCTCGCCCACGCTGCGGGGGGGACACCTGACAGCCGCCGAGACGGCGGCGCTACGAATGTGGCGTTATTCTTGTAGTGTGAGCGACGAAGTCAAAGGTAGCCTACAACCCGGCATTGGTCTTTGTGCCGACTGCGAGTTTATGCGCCGGATCGAGTCCAGCCGTGGGTCGACTTTTTACCGGTGCGAGCTCTCCGCCACAGACGCGACGTTTCCCAAGTATCCGCGCCTGCCGGTGCTGCACTGCTCAGGGTATGAGCCGCGGCGAAGGGAGCGCCCGCACCCGAGTAGTTTGTCCGCGTGATCTGCCGCGGTGATTGCCATCACGGCACGGTCTAAGGCGTTGGGGCAGTATCGATTTCGAATTCCGTCCCGGTCACCGGGACGTGAGAGGAATCGAATATGCCACTGTCACCAAATGCATTTGCCGGCCACACCCAGCGCCCAACCGAGAGAGAGTTGGCTTCGGTGTTGGGGAGGGCGGACGGTTTGTGGCAAGAACTCATTGCTGATCTGAAGCGTGATCTGAAACTAGACGGAGAAGAGTGGAATACATACTCCATCAAAGCAGGTTGGTCGTTGCGGTTGCAGTTGAAGAAGCGCAACATCGTGTATCTAGGGCCTCGCAGCGGGTGTTTTCTGGCGAGCTTCGTCTTGGGAGACAAAGCCGTCGCGGCGGCCCGGAAGAGCAAGCTTCCCCAGAGTGTTCTGAAGATCATCGATGTGGCGAAACGCTACGCCGAAGGAACGGCTGTGCGGATTGAAGTGCATAAAGCCGGGGATGCCAACGTGGTGAAGACGCTGGCGAAAATCAAGATAGAGAACTGAATCCGAACCACAGTCGGATTACTCAATTCCCAGCTCTTTGGCCAGCGTCTTCCACTTGCTGTCAACCAGAGCTTTCGTTTTCGAATCCATGACAATCTCATCGGGCCAGGGTCGCGTAAAGCCTTCGCTCGCCCACTTGCGCGTGGCGTCGATCCCCATCTTCGATCCGTAATTCGGCAGGCGCGAGGCATGGTCGAGCGAATCCACCGGCCCCAGCGTGAATTGAATGTCGCGCTCCGGGTCGATGTGGTTCAAGACTTTCAGCGTGATGTCGCCAATATCCTGTACGTCAACATCCTCGTCGACGACCACGATGCACTTGGTAAACATGGCCTGGCCCAGCGACCAGATGGCGCTCATCACCTTGCGGGCCTGTCCTGGGTATGACTTCTTGATCGAGACGATCATCAGATTGTGGAACACGCCTTCCACCGGCAGATTGATGTCCACCAACTCTGGGATTGTGAGCTTCATCAGGGGCAGGAAAATGCGCTCGACCGCCTTGCCCATGTAAGCGTCTTCCTGCGGAGGCTTGCCCACAATTGTGGTCGCGTAAATCGGATCTTTCCGGTGCGTCACGCAAGTCAGGTGGAAAACAGGATAGAGGTCTTCGAGCGAGTAGAAGCCGGTGTGGTCGCCGAACGGGCCCTCGCTGCGCAGTTCGTCGAGGTTCACATAACCTTCCAACACGATTTCGCTGGCCGCCGGAACTTCCAGATCAACCGTTTCGCATTTCACCAGTTCGACTGGCGCTCCGCGCAGGAAGCCGGCGATCAGATATTCTTCGATCTCCGGAGGCGCGGGAACGATGGCGGAAAAACTTACTGCAGGCTCGGTGCCAATGGCGACCGCAACCTCCATTTTCCCGGCTGGCCGGCTGCCCTCGGGGATCACCGAACCGCCCGACGAACGCGCCATAATGTCCACTGCCGCGGATTTTCCGTCGACCGCAGCCCGCATGCGCTCGCGCGCGTGCTCCGCCGCATTCTTCTGACGCTGCCAGTGCATTCCCGTCGTGCGCTCGTCATACACCTGCATGCGGTACATGCCGAGATTGCGCTTGCCCGACCTGGGGTCGCGCGTGGTGACGAGGGGGAGAGTAATGAATCGTCCGCCATCTTTCGGCCAGCATTGCAGGATGGGAAAATCGAGCAGCGAAAACTTGTCGCGCAGGATTATTTCTTTGCAGGGCCCGGTCGGCACGGTGCGCGGAAAAAACTTGCCCGCTTCGGTCAGCAGAGGAAGCATCTTGAGCTTGTCGAGAAAGCCCTGCGGAGATTTCACGTCCATGAACATGCGGATGCGGCCCGCAATCTCGTCGAAGGAATTTACTCCGAGCGCAAGCTTCATGCGCGCGTCGGAGCCGAACTGATTGATCAGAATTTGCGTACCCGCATAGCCCTTGACGTTCTGGAAAAGCAGCGCGGGTCCGCCCAGAACGCCCTTGCGATCTCGGCTTTTGGAGACGCGGTCAGTGATCTCCGCCACTTCGAGAATCGGATCTGCCTCGGTCTGGATGCGCTGGAGTTGGCCGGCGCGGTCCAGCGCCGCGATCCACTGGCGAAGGTCGTCGAAGGGCAAAGGATTCCTCTCTGTGACCGGTCTCGGTGACCGACGATTATAAGGGATTTGCAAAACAGAAAACTTCTTCGCCGGACATCCGCACCACGCAAGGCGCGGGGCTCACTCGTAGCGCAGAGCTTCGATGGGATCCAGATTGGCAGCGCGCAGGGCCGGGACCATCCCGCTGATCACTCCCACCACCGCGAGAATCGAAGTCGCCACGACCAGAATCATGGGTGACACAATCAGCCGGATGTCCGCGGCTTCGGCATGCGAGGCCATGGCGCTATAAAACGTAATCCGGCCCGCCCCAATGGATACCGCATAAGAAAGAATAATCCCCAGCACCCCGCCGGCGGCGGTGATGACCATGGCCTCCGCCAGAAACTGGAAAAGAATGTCGTGCCGGCGGGCCCCGAGCGCCTTCTCCACGCCGATTTCCCGCGTGCGCTGCGTCACCGACACCAGCATGATGTTCATTAAGCCCACCCCGCCAATGCCCAGGGTGACCGTCCCAATAAACGCCAGCAGAACTTTTAATGCCGTCGAGATGATGCTGAACTGCGCCAACTGTTTCTGCGCGTCGAAAACAAAAACTGCGCGCGGGTCATCGGGTTTGAAGTTATGCGCCGCGGCCAGCGAATCCCGAATTGTTTTGTCCATCTTGTCGTGGTCGAGCCCCATCGAGTCCATCCAGATGCCGTCCAGGTAATGGTTGTCTTTGATTACATCCATCGAGTTATACGGGATGTATACGACCCGGTTATTGTCGTTGTCGCCCTGCTGCATGCGGGGAGCTCCCACTCCGACTACCTCAAACGTCACGCCGTCGATCCGAATGGATTCGCCGATTGCCGGCATGCCGGAGAAAAGCTTGTCGCGAGCCTCCGACGCGATGACCGCATACAACCCGTGCTGCATATTGTCGGCGTCATCGAGAAATCTTCCTTCCGCGATGTCGAGATTCCATATCCCCTGAATCGAGGGGTCGAGGCCCATCACGGGAAACGTAAAAGATCGATTGTTATTCTGAACCGTGGAATCCTTTTGCGACATGCGCACCACGTGGCGGCAAAGAGGCACGTTATTCCGCAGCAGTTCGATGTCGTCATTGGTGAACCGCACCGAGACCCCGGCTTTGTTGCCTCCCGCCTGCTGCGAAGTACGCCCAGGAAAAATGCCCACCGAGGTGGCGCCGAAGCTCTCAAAAATCGCTTCGATGGCCTTCCCGAAGCCGTTGCCGTAAGAGAGCAGCAGCACGACCGTGGCAATGCCCCACGCCATTCCCGCTATGGTGAGAAGGGTGCGGCGCAAATCGTGGCGCATGGCGGAATACGCTTGCTTTAAGAGGTCGCGGTACATGATTTATTCGCTTCGTTTATTCCTTGCGAAGGGCCTCCACCGGTTCGAGCAGGGCAGCGCGCCGCGCGGGATACAGGCCCGCGGCCACGCCTGCCACGCCCAGAGAAATCACCGCCAGCGCTGCTGTGGAGGCCACCAGCTTCGGTGGATCGAATCCCTCGCCCAGGTTGACCCCGGAAAGCATCGCCATCAGCCCCGCCGCACCGGTGATGCCGATGCCTCCACTCAGCAGCGTCAAGAAGGCTCCCTCCACGAAAAACTGGAACATGATGCTCGAGTTGGTCGCGCCCACGGCCTTGCGCAACCCAATCTCCCGGGTACGGTCCGCGACCGCGACCAGCATGATGTTGACGATGCCGATTGCGCCCAGCGCCAGCGTAACCAG
This sequence comes from Candidatus Sulfotelmatobacter sp., assembly GCA_052148475.1. Taxonomy (GTDB): domain Bacteria; phylum Acidobacteriota; class Terriglobia; order Terriglobales; family Acidobacteriaceae; genus Sulfotelmatobacter. The sequence continues at coordinate 88,941 of JBKQID010000019.1, forward strand.
GCCCACGCTGCCCAAGAACATATTCATCGCGTCAAACACTTTGCCGATCTGGTCGACCGTCTTGACCGTGTCCCATTCATCGAACGAGTCCGGATTGTTAGGGTCAAAGCCGTGGTTGCGAGCGATAATTTTGTGAACTTCCTGCTGCGCTTGCTCGTGCAGCGCCCGCGACCTGGGCTGATAGTTAATGAATGAAATCACATCGGTGCCAATCCCCGCATTCAGCGGACGGAAGTACTCCTGCATCGAATGAAACGGCACATAGCTCTGGAGATTCTGGTTCATGTTGTCGCCGTGGCCAATGCGTTGCAGAGTGCCGATTACTTGAAATTCGATTCCGTTCAAAAGAATCGTGGCTCCGATCGCAGGCCGGCCCAGGAACAGAGTCCGGCGCGCTTCATCTCCCAGAATGATCACGGGGCGTTTCTGCGCATCGTCCATCTGATTCAACCACCGGCCTTCATTGATCGGCAGGTAGCGGATCTGGTTGAACACGGCAGGAACTCCCATGATCGAGCCGCTGGCCTGGTAGAAGTCGCTCACGGCTCGAATGTCTCCGCGCCGGATGACCGGCACGGCCGCGCCAACGCTGGGGCATTCGCGAAGAATGTCTTCGTAGTCGCGGTAATCGAGATAGTACTGGCGCAGCGCGGTGAAACTGCCCTGCAACACCGGGGCCCGGCCCGACCAGATAAACATTACGTTCTCGCCCAGGGAATCGAATTGCTTCTTGTTGCCGGAGCGGAACCCTTCGCCCAGACCGACCAGCAGCAGCAGGGAACCAACTCCCCACGCGATGCCGAACATGGTGAGAAATGAGCGCAATTTGTGCGCCCACAGGACCCGGAGGGTCTGTCCGATGATGTCGAAGATAAGGCGCACGCTACGGAATTACGCTACTGCAATATTATACGGGGCGCGCGGGTGGGTTGGTTCCGGGGCTTCGGAGCCGACCTTTCTGCCTTTCCGGGGGGAAACGACCTCAACCGGCGGCCGCGACTGAGGTTTTCAGTCCGGGCTCTGCCTTTCGATTTTCGTTCCGAATCGCGTGTGAGTTGGTTATTCTCTAGCGGGATGCTGACTCTTGCCCTCAGCGAATTGCTCGGCGCTACGGTGTATGACCCGTCGGGCGCGTCAGGACGGGTGCGCGAAGTGACGCTCGCCCCGCAAGAGGATCGCTCCCGCATCTCGGCCTTGATCGTCAAGACCAAGTCGGGCAACCGCATTCTTCCGTTCACGTCCGTGGCGTCGATCAACGGCGGCATTCGGGCGACCACCGCGGCGGCCGAGTGGCCAGCGGTCAACGGCACCGAGGGCCTGTTTCTGTTGGAACGCGACCTGCTCGACCAGCAGGTGATCGACATCAACGGGCGAAAGGTGGTTCGCGTCAATGATGTCGACCTGCAGGTCGACGCCCCGAGAGACAAAGATGCCGCGACCCATCCCGTGTTGCGCGTCCATTCCGTCGACGTAGGGGCTCGCGGCGCTGTTCGCCGCCTGCTGCGCGGGGTTGCGCCCAAGCTCGCCTTGCAGGCCCTGCTCGGCCGAATCCCTCCCCGCAGCATTCCGTGGAATTTTGTCGACGTGATCGAGACCGATCCCGCCCGCCGGGTCAAGCTGAAGATCTCGAACGAAAAGCTGGCCACACTGCATCCGGCCGACATTGCTGACATCATCGAAGACCTCGCGCCCGATGAGCGCCAGGCCGTGTTTCAGACCCTGGACGAAGAGACCGCGGCCGAAGCCCTCGAGGAAGTCGAGCCCAAGGTTCAAAAATCCATCGTCGAGTCGCTCGATTCCGGCCGCGCCGCCGACATCGTCGAAGAGATGGATCCTGATGCCGCCGCCGACCTGCTCGCCGATCTTTCCGAGGATCGCACCGAACAGATCCTGGTCCAGATGGAGCCGGAGGCCCAACAGGACGTCGTCGAACTGCTGGAGCATCGCGAAGAGACGGCCGCGGGCCGCATGACCACCGAGTTCCTCGCTCTGCCGGTGGCTGCGACGGTGCAGAACGCCATCGATTCGCTGCGCGAATTCGAAGGCGGAGTCGAGGCCGTCAGCACCATCTATCTGGTGGATTCTCACGGAACCCTGGCCGGCGCAGTTCCGCTGGCCAGGCTGGTGCTTGCACCAACGTCGACGCCGATGCTCTCGCTCCTGCAGGAGCCGCTGGTCCTCGCTCATGAAGGCGCCGAAGAGAACGAGGTCGCCGAACTGTTCGACAAGTACAACCTGCAAACTCTGCCTGTCGTAAACGCGCAGAACCGGCTGACCGGCGTGATCACCGCCGACGATGTGATCAGCATGTTGCGGGCGAAGCTCTAAGCTTAAGAGCAGCGTTAGGTCTTAGAGGACACGGAAAACCATGTTTGAGGACCTGCGTTACAGCTTGCGAGTGCTGGCGAGGAGTCCGAGCTTTACCTTGGTGGCGGTATTGGGCTTGGCCCTGGGGATTGGTGCGAACAGCGCCATTTTCACCGTAATGAATGCCGTCCTGCTGCGCCCTCTTCCGTACAAGCAAGCGGAGCAGTTGGTTCTCTTGTGGCAATTCAACCGGCACAAGGGAGACCGCGAAATTAAGGCGAGTGCTCCTGACTACATCGACTGGAAGGAACAGAACAGCGTCTTTCAGGATATCGCAGCGTTTAATGCGAACTCTGGCGTTGGGCTGAACCTCAGTGGGTTAGATCAGAGCGGGGCAGGTCACCCCGCACGAATTTCTGCGACGTCGGTTACAGGTAACTTCTTTTCAGTTCTGGGCGTCATGCCGGCTTTGGGTCGGTCATTCCTCCCGGATGAGGAGCGCCCAGGCTCCGCTCCGGTTTGCATTCTCAGCGATGATCTTTGGAAGCGGCAATTTGGTTCCGATCCGAAAATTCTCGGGAAGGCAATCACGCTCAACGGCGAGATGTGGACCGTAGTTGGCGTCATGCCGGCGGGCTTCCGTTTCCCACAGAGTGTCGATCTATGGGTGCCGGCAATGGTCCGGTCGACTGCAAGGACGAAGCACGCCCAACACTATCTTGGTGTCATAGCACGGCTTAAGCCAGGGCTTTCTCTCGATCATGCACAAGCCGTATTGGATGCACTTGCAGCCCGGATGGAATTGCAATATCCGGAGACCAACGCGGGTCTCGGAATCAGGCTTGTCCCCTTACGCACACAAATAACGGGGAACATCCGTCCAGCCCTTTTGGTTCTTTTCGGAGCGACCGCTTTTGTTTTGCTCATCGCATGCACAAACCTGGCCAATCTGTTGCTCGTGCGAGCCACGGTACGTCAGGCGGAAATGTCGTTGCGTCTCGCCTTGGGTGCCTCACGGACGCGACTGATCCGACGGTTACTCACCGAGAGTGCGCTGCTCGGACTGTTAGGCGGCATTTTGGGATTAATCCTGGCCTTCGCAGGGACGCGCCTTCTCTTTAATCACAGCCCCAGCAACTTTCCCCGAACGAATGAGATCGCCGTCGACGGCCGAGTGCTTGCATTTACTCTAGGCCTGTCGGTCTTCACAGCGGTTATCTTCGGCGTGGTGCCTGCGCTCCAGGCTTCAAAACCGGATCTAATCAGAACACTCAAGGTGGGGGGCAGCGGGTTCACCATGGCACATGGCTGGCAGCGCCTCCGCCTCCTACTGGTAGCTTCCGAGATGGCTCTGGCCTTGGTGTTGCTGATTGGCGCAAGCCTGATGATCAGGAGCTTCTTTCGTCTTCAGGAAGTGAATATCGGGCTCGATCCGCTAAACGTGTTAACCATGAATACGACTCTCACCGTCGATAGATATCCGGTGCCTCGCCAGATCGCTTTCTTTCGCCAGGTTGTGCAACGAATCGGTGCCCTACCCGGCGTCACGTCCGTCGGCGCGGTTGACAATCTTCCTCTGGGCGGGAGTGATGTCCACAGCTTCGGCATTGGGGGGCGCTCTGCTTGGGATCCGGGCGATGAACCTTCAGGTGAATTCAGCGTTGTAATGCCACAGTACTTCAAGGCAATCGGCATTCCTCTTACGAAAGGTCGTTACTTTACTGAGGGTGACGGCGATGAGACCCCCAGGGTCGCGATCATCAATGACGCGGTTGCCAGCCGTTACTGGCCGCAAGAAGATCCCCTCGGCAAGAAGATCACAATCGATTTCGAACGAGAGCCACGAGAAATCGTGGGTGTGGTAGGAAACGTAAGGCACCTGGGGATTGACCAACAGGAACCGCTGCAGGTGTACATCCCACATTCGCAAAGGGGCGGAGCAGCGATGTATTTGGTGGTTCGCACTACTTCTGACCCACTGAACCTGGTGCCATCTGTTCGCGCCGCAGTCGAAGCGGTCGATAACGATCAGCCGGTTTACGATATTCAGACGATGGAGCAACGTCTCTCAGATTCAGTATCGCCCAGACGTTTTAATATGCTTCTCTTAGGAATATTTGCCGCGATAGCACTCCTTCTGGCGGGCGGGGGGACATACGGTGTCATGTCATATTATGTTGCTCAACAGACTCATGATATCGGCATTCGCATGGCGATGGGCGCCGACCAGGGGAAGGTACTCACGCTTGTTGTGGGGAAAGGTCTCGTTATTTTGTTCTCCGCATTGACGGTTGGCCTGGCCGTCGCGTTTGCGTTTTCACGCGTCATGTCCGGCTTACTCTTCGGCATCAGTAGCCTCGACCTTACGAGCATACTCGGCGCCGCGCTCCTTTTGACAACGGTGGGGCTTCTGGCCTGCTACATTCCCGCCCGCCGGGCTTCTAGGGTTGACCCTATGGTTGCCTTACGTCACGAGTAGACAATCGCTGACCGCCCCGCACCAACTCCGCCATCTTTAAATTTCATTTCCGGAGCACTTTTTGTTTGGTCAGACTCCCCGCCTGCGTTTATCCTGTGGCGTCGTTCGTGAGAAATTGCTTCATCTCTATGTCAGCGAAAAGTGCGCATGAAGTTTCTCAAACGCTCTCGAACCCGGATACTGTTGTTCCTCGCCGTTGTGGGGCCGGGGTTCATCACCGCGAACGTTGACAATGATGCCGGCGGCATCCTGACCTATTCCCAGGCCGGGGCCCAATTTGGACATCTTCTGTTGTGGACCATGATCCCGATCACACTCGCCCTGATCGTGGTGCAGGAAATGTCGGCGCGCATGGGCGTGGTTACCGGCAAGGGCCTGAGCGACCTGATCCGCGAGGAATTCGGATTTCGCATCACTTTCTTCATGATGATCGGAATCCTCATCACCAATTTCGGCAACGTCGTGACCGAGTTCATCGGCATCGCCACCAGCCTCGAATTATTTGGCTTATCGCGATACGCCACCGTGCCGGTGTGTTGTGTGATCGTGTGGCTGATCGTCGTGAAAGGCCAGTACAAGAGCGTCGAGAAAGTATTCCTGGCGGCTTCGTTCTTTTATGTTGTCTACATTATTGCCGGCGTGAAGGCGCATCCCATGTGGAGGGAAGCAACCATCGCGACCTTCAAACCGCCCGCCCTGAAGGCCTTTCGCGAGCAGGCCTATCTCTATATGGTGATTGGCGTCGTGGGGACCACGATTGCTCCCTGGATGCAGTTCTACCTGCAGTCGTCGATTGTCGAAAAGGGTGTGTCCAAGCGCGGCTATAAGGCCTCGCGCCTCGACGTCGTGACGGGTTGCATTTTCACCGATATCGTCGCGTGGTTCATCATCGTGGCCTGCGCTGCCACGCTTTACGTTCACGGCTATCGCGACATCAAGTATGCTGCCGATGCCGCTCAGGCCCTCAAGCCGCTGGCGGGAGACTACGCCTACATTCTTTTCGCTGTAGGTCTATTCAATGCCTCTTTATTCGCAGCGTCGATTTTGCCGCTCTCCACTGCCTATACCGTCTGCGAAGGCTTGGGGTTCGAATCTGGCGTGGGAATGAAGTTCGGCGAGGCTCCTGCCTTTTACTGGCTGTATACGCTGCTGATTGCGGCAGGCGGCGCGGTCGTCCTCATCCCCGGCCTGCCGCTGGTGAAGATCGCCGTGCTGTCACAGGTGGTGAACGGAGTCGTCCTGCCCTTTGTTCTGATCTTTATGCTCCTGCTCATTAACAAGAAGGACTTGATGGGCGAGTATGTGAACACGCGGCTGTTCAACGTCGTCGCGTGGCTGACTACCGGCATTATGATTATTCTGACTCTGGCGTGGTTCTGGACGCTGCGGTCGGGAGCGGGTTAGCAGTTCCGCACCATGACCAGACCGTCTGCATTCCGAACCTGGCTGTTCGCGCTGATTCTCAGTGCGGCTGCCGTCGGACTGTGTATCGCGTATGTGGACCGCCCGCTCGCCGCGTTTCTTGAAGTGCATGTGCGCCACACTGAATTTTGGGTCTGGCTCGAGCGCGCGCTTCGCCCCTTTGCTCTGGTCGTGATAGCCGCTCTGGTCTGGCTCTTTGGCTGCGGCATCTGTCTGATCTCAGGCCGTCCACTCCGCCCCTGGACCGAAACCCCGGCGCTCTATTCGTGGGCGGCGATTTGGGCGGTTGCATCCGAGATTATCCTCAAGCGCATCTTCGGCCGCGGTTGGCCGGACCCCACGTTTGTTGACGACCATCTCTACGGATTTCATTTTCTGCATGGCATGACACACTGGGATTCGTTCCCATCGGGAACAACTACGGTTTCTTTTGCGATGCTGTCTGTGTTCTGGACGCTGCAACCGCGCTGGCGAGCCGCCGGCGTCGCGATCGCCATTCTCTTGTTAGTGGCCGTTGTGATCGGGAACTTTCACTGGCTTTCAGACGCCATTGCAGGTGCGTTTCTCGGTGTCACAGTCGGTTGGAGCACAATACGATGGATGCATCCACTGAAACGCCTGACGGGTGGGAACTGATCGTCATCGCAGTCAGAGCAGTTTTCCCGCGGCCAGGTCTCGTACCAGTGTTAAGTCCGCTTCCAGGAAGTCGAACTTCCGAAGCTCCTTGGGATCAGCCCACTGAATATCTTTGAAAATGCGGTTCTCGATTTCCCTCTGATAGTCGCGCACCACGTAAAAACGCAGCTCGACCATCCCCCCGTTGGGATACTCGTGCTGAATGCGTTTGACTTCATCTCCCACCGAAGCCAGGATTCCGAGTTCCTCTTCCAGTTCGCGGCGCAGGGCGTCGCGCGGCTGTTCGCCTTCTTCAATCTTTCCGCCGGGAAACTCCCACTTCAGGGGCATGGTCTGGTGGCGCGTACGCTGGCACACCAACAGCTTGCCGTCTTTCACGATCAGGCCTGCGACGACGCGCTTCATCGTCTGGAAGTTTCCAGCTTCTTGCCCACCAGCATCGCGCAGTGCTGCACCAGATCCTGATGTTCGAGAGTGAAGGCTGCGGGGAAGTGGCTGTCGATATCCAGTTCGCCCACCACCTTGCCGTGGACAAACACCGGCACCACAATCTCCGACTTGGTTTCGAGCGAACATGCCAGGTAGCGAGGATCTTTGCTGACATCGTCGACCACAACCGTCTGCCCGCTCGACGCGGCCGCTCCGCAAATCCCCTGATTGAGCGGAATGCGCGTGTGCGGCGTCATAGCGCCCTCAAATGCCCCCAGTACCAGCATCGGCGGCTGCGCGCCCGGTTCCAGCATGTAGAAGCCCACCCAGTTATATTTCAGCATGCGCTCGTGCAACAGTTGCGCCATGACCTTCATAAGTTCCTGGGCGGTTGGGACCGCCTGGGCCAACTCGCTGAGTTCGTTGCGAATTTCTTCGATTCTCTGGGCTACGGGCATGACTGAAATCTTAACTCACGGCGTGAATATCATCTATTGGAAGCGGAAACATCAGTAATCCGCCTGATTCCTTTCGTGCCTGGCCCGAATTTGTTCAAGTCAGGAAAGATTTCAGGATGGATGGCAAACGCCAGCGCCTGTAAGCCTTGCACCAGCGTTGGTGCGGGCGTGTTCAGGAATTCGTCCCGAATACAGAAGACTCGTCCAGAAGCCGCCGCGGTGGTTTGTTGCCAGCCCCGCTCCGCGACGATCTTTCCCAGCGGAACGCGATCTCCCGCCCCGCACCACGCCGCAATCATCACTTCCGGATCGAGCCGCCGGACGTCCTCGGCGGTAGTCTGCGTGCCGGCGGTGCCCACGAAGTCTCCTCCTGCGGCCTGGACCAACTCTGCGACCCATCGCTGAGAAGCGATCAAGGGCTTGCCCCATTCCTCGCACCAGACCCTGGGGCGAGCGCTTGCGGCGGTCCGGCTGCGCATTTCTTCGATGTCGCTCTGCATGGCGGCAATCACTTCTTCTCCTCGATCCATCGCGCCCACCGCTCCCGCGATTGTTGCGATGTCCGCATAAATATCCGCCAGCGTTTTCGGAGCCAGGCCCAGAAAGCGCGCCCCGGCCTTGAGGATTTCGCTGACCGCCTTCTCTTGATAGGGAACTGACGCAATCACCAGATCGGGCTTCGCGGCTACGATCTCGGCCGCATCGGCTGTCCATGAGTCGGCCAGAATCACGCGCGAACCGTCACCGGCCTCGAGCACCACGTCCGCGCAATACCGCGTACAAGCCACCACGCGCCCCAATTCGCCAATGGCGTCGAGAATGACGGTCGCGCTCGGCTGCAGACAGGCGATGCGGCGGGGAGTGTGAGAGTCAGGCATGATCAGGCTAGGGTTTGAGCTGGCGTAGCACCGCGGAAATCGCATCCAGCGCCAGTTGCGCCGCGTGCGTAGAAGCCTGCGGCAGTCCGCCCACCGCCGTAATCAAAGTGTCGCGACTCAGAGATCGAGCTTCCTCCGGAGTTCGCCCCGCCACTAGTTCTGTTAGAGCCGATGCGCATGCCATGGAGGGCACACATCCCTTGGCTTTGAACCGGATCTCCGCGATGCGTCCGGCCCTGATTTTCAACGTCAGACGAAGCACGTCTCCGCAAGCGGGATTCTCAATCTGCGCCACGGCGTCAGCGTCGACGACTTCCCCAGCGTTCCGCGGATTCTGGAAGTGATCGAGCATCTGGGTGGAATACATGCCAGCTAAAATTGTAAACGCCGCGCGCGCCGTTTGACGCCGAAGGAAAAAGCATCAACCACGAAGGGCACGAAGTATCACGAAGGTCTTTGATGATCTGTGTTTGTCCTCCTTCGTGAACCTTCGTGTCCTTCGTGGTTGACGATTTTGACCCACTCTCCCCAAGAAAAACATGAAACCATCGCCGCCGCCCGCCAGTAAGCATATATAGAAGGAAAATGGGACGGTTGGAACAGCCTCCGAAGCTCTTGGCTCAGTTCGCGGCGGGCGAGCTCGAGGCCTTCGAAACGCTATTCCGGCAGTTCCAGGGAGAGGTCTTCGGCTGGATCGTGCGCATCGTTCGCGATCCCGCGGCGGCCGAGGATCTGACCGTTGAAACCTTCTGGAGGATTTACCGGGCGCATGCGCGCTTCCAGCCGGAGCGGAGTTTCGGAGCCTGGGCCCGAAGAATCGCTACCAACGTGGCGCTCGACCATCTAAAAACGGCGCGGCGCCGGGAAGAACAATTTGCTGGGAGTCTGCCCGAATCCGCGCCCGACCCGCGCACCGGCAATCCTGCAATCCAGAATCCGGGAATTCAGAATCCGGCAATTCGGCGAGAACTGCGCGAACGCACCCAACTGGCCTTCCAGCAATTGCCGCCCCAGCTGCGCGCCGTCGCGGCGCTAGCACTGATTGAGGAATGTCCGCACGCCGAAATTGCCGAGGCGCTGAGCATTTCTACCGCGGCCGTGAAGTCACGGCTGTTTCGTGCGGTTCGCCTATTACGCAAGAAATTAGGAAACCTGGACACAAGCCATGACTGACCAAGAAAAGACTGAACCAGAAGAGGCTGCACAAAAAATGAATGAACCAAAAATGAATGAATCAGAACAGAAGAGACTGGCTGATTTGCTGAAGCAGTCGCTAAAGCCGATGACCGCTCAACTCGACCGCGACCTGTGGCCGAAAATGCTGCAGCATTTCGACCAGGACGCACGCCACCAAAAGTGGTTTGCAGTCTTGTTTTCGCCGGCGGCGTTGGCCTCGGTGCCGTGGTTCGACTGGGCCTTGCTGGCCGTCGTGATCGTGGGCGTTTGTCTGTTTCCGAAGTCGATCCCGGTCTGGCTCTATCACTTCTGATTCTGGAGGAAACTTATGAACACGCATCCTTATCTTCGCGCTTATATGGCCGGCACCGCCGTGCCCACCATGATGCTGCTCGTGGTGCTCACCGGTTTCCTGATCGCGCGCTACACGTTCCAGATTCCCATCCCGATCGAGCGCGCCATAGTATTCCCCATGGCCCTGGTGCCCAACATTTTTGGGGCGTGGAATATGTTTTATTTGTGGCTGCGCCCGCGCCCCCATCTGCCCATCGGGCTGCATGGCGCGATCCTGCCCTTCATTCTGGCGCCCATTGGATTCGCCCTCGCCACCTGCTCAGGATTTCTCTCCGCTACTTCTGGCGGCCTGTTGTTGTCGCATGAAGTCGTTATTCCATACGCGATTCCGGCGGTTGGGTTCTGCTTTGCTCTGATCGCTTATTACCTGGTGTGGAAATACCTGGTGGGTTTCTTCAACGAGGTGCTGGGAATCGCTTAGCAGAATCTACAAGCGCGTCCCGTCCGGGAAGTAGATAGGCCACCCACGCAGCCGCGCCATCTCTTCAAGGTCGGGATTGGGATTGACCGCGAACCCATGTTTGGCGGCGGCCAGCATGTCGGCGTCCCAGCGCGAATTGCCAAAAGCCGCATCGACGTTTCTCTTCGCCACTTCGCGCAGCGCCTCAGTTTTTCCAGGCCCCGACGGCACGCGGACCAGCCGGTCGGTGATCACCCCGTTTTCGAGGTGGACCTTGGCTGCCAGTATGCGGTCTTCAGGAATTCCAAACTGCCTCATGCCGGCGCGGATGACCCATTCGTTCGACGACGAAACTGCCCACACCTCGCAGCCATCTTGTCGGAGCCGCTCCACCAGTTCTCTCATCTCGGCGAAGATCCGCCCGGGAAAAACGCGCGCCATGAACTCCGTCGCGACCTGCATCATGACGGCCTCGGCGATTCCCTTGTGCATGGTCACCATTTCGCCGCACATGTCGTCTTCGCTCACCTTGCCGGCCTGGTACTCGGTGTAGCGCGCCCGCATCGATTGCGCGACTTTGTCGGAGACGATCCCGCGTTCGATCTCCCAGTCGAAGAACGTCACGCCGGCGTCGCCCGACCAGAGTGTGCCGTCGCAATCAAACGCCGCCACGCGCGGCTCCAGCCGCAGAACGGATTCCAGAAATTCCTGCTGGGTAGGGTCGAGCGTTTGTGCTCCAACGGTTTCCATACTGTTCGACGATAACGTGCCGAACCCAGAACGCGCAATTGCACAGAAGAAAAACAGAATGAGCCTGGGCTCAAAGAAACCGCACGAGTGTCTGCATTCTCCACGAAAATGTCTATGCTGCCTGCGAATGTGTGCAGAACCGTGGAAGAGCGGCCCTTCAGGGCCGCGTTAAAGCTCGGAAAAAATTTAGGCTTCAGCCCCTGAGGCTCAACGCCGCGTAATCCTCGGGAGTATTGATGTTCAACGCGACAAACGGATCACTGACTTTCACATACTGGATGTGGTCCTGACAGCGATGCTCAACCTCGCGAGCGCTCGCGGTCGGGGGCGCCTGCAGAAAAGCTTCCATCAACTCGCGCCCTGCGAGATAAGGGTGCCCGTGCTTCCCAGAAAACTCGGGCACAACCGCCCAGACGTTTTCCGGAGTGGATTCGAAGGCATCCCGCAGCAGTTGTACCGTCGCCGCGCTCACGGGAGGACGATCCACCAGCGTAATGATGGCAGCATCGCGCCCGCGGTTCAGCACTTCATGCAATCCCACCTGCAGGGAACTGAACTGGCCCCGGCTGGGGTCAGGATTAGTCACCAGCGACGCTCCGCTGGCATAGACAATCGGGGCCAGAGCCGGCTCGTTCTTGCCGGCCACAATCAGGACGAAGTCGGTGGCTGACATCAGCGATCCAATGGCTGCCGAAAGAAAAGTATCCTTCGACGGCGGCTGCCCTGCGATCCGCGGCGGCCAGGGCAGCAGCGCCTTGTCCGTGCCCATGCGCGAAGAATCGCCCGCGGCCAGAATCACTCCGGCAAAACTCTCAGAGCGCGCCATGTTGCGGAAGATAGCAGAAAGTGACAGGAAAGTCAGTGAGCGGAAATAGCGAAATTCTGGGGAGAATGATCCGTATCAGGGCATCGCTTTAGCGATGCAGCCAAAGAGACTCAGTAGTGTAACGGCTTTAGCCGCTGATTGGTTCGACGGCGGCTAAAGCCTGGTGTGAACTGTGCGATACTGCGGCATGCCTGAAGGCATGCCCCGATACGAACCTTCTTCTCAAAACTGCACCACCCAGTGTGGGGAAACCATCAGCGGTTGCTGCCGTCTTCGTCGATCGCGCCTGGGATCGCATCTTCAATGGCCGCGGCCGTTGCGCCTGCGCCAGAGTCCTCCCGTGTCCCCTGAAACCAGCTAAGATGCGGCAGGACCGAACTCGCATTCCGGCGCACCGCGATTAACTCCGCCGTGATGGCAACCGCAATCTCCTCCGGCGTCACCGCCCCAATATCAAGCCCGATGGGCGCATGCACCCGGTCAAACAGATGCGTCGGCACGCCCTCATTTTGCAGGGACTTGAAGATTCCGATCACTTTGCGCTTCGACCCGATCATCCCCACATAGCGCGCCCGCGTCTGCACCGCCCAGCGCAGAATGCGCAGGTCGTCGCGGTGCCCGCGTGTCACGATCACAATGTAGGAAGCTTCATTCGGATCGAGCTTCTGCATGGCCTCTTCAAAATCAAGGGCGTGAACTTCGCGCGCCGCAGGGAACCGTTCCTTGGTCGCGTACGAGGACCGGTCGTCGGTGACAGTCACGTCAAATCCAGCGTTCGCGGCTGCCTGGCAAAGATTGAGGGCCACATGACCTGCACCGAAAACATAAAGTATTGCTGGAGGTAATACGGGTTCGATAAAAACCTCCAGGGTCCCTCCGCAAACCAGGCCCGTGTCGTACTTCGGGTCCTGATTCAAGTCAAACTTTAAGGTTCGCGGCTTCTCCGATTCCATGACTTCGCGGGCCGCCTGCCACACGTCGGCCTCCACGCATCCCCCGCCAATCGTGCCCACAATCGAGCCATCATCGCGCACCAGCATCTTGGCCGTCTGGAACGAAGGAATGGACCCGCGCACGTTGACGATGGTAGCCACGGCCCCCCGCCGACCTCCGCGGCGCAGCTCAACGATTTGTTCGTAAATATCCATAGTGCTTTGCTGATTATCAGTCGGTTAACAGCGGGAGTCAACGTTCGAGGCAAAGCAAAAGCCCCGGGCATCACTCCGGGGCCTTTGCGCAAAACCAGTTGAGAACTGTAGGGCTTGCCAAGCAACTTAATCGTGAACCGACCAGAAGCGATAGTCAACCTTACCTTGGTATGCTGTGAGGCGTTATTTCAAACAGGAGAACGCCTCAATGAAAGCCGTCCGCATTCATCAATTCGGTGGTCCCGAAGTCTTAACCTACGAAGACGTGGCGGACCCGCAGCCGCGCAAAGATCAAGTCCTGGTGCGGGTGAAAGCCTGCTCGCTCAACCATCTCGACGTGTGGGTGCGCAAAGGATTGCCGGGCGTGAAACTGCCGCACATCCTGGGCAGCGACATCGCCGGCGAAATCGCCGAGATCGGCGAATACGTCAGCGGATTCTCCGTCGGTCAACGCGTCATGGTCGCTCCCATGCACTTCTGCGGACACTGCGTGAAGTGCCTTGCCGGAGTGCAGAACCAGTGCCGCGAGTTCACCGTGCTCGGCAACGGTGTCGACGGCGGCAACTGCGAGTTGATCGCCGTGCCCGCCGCCAGCATAATTCCCATTCCCAACGCGCTCGACTTCAATCAGGCCGCCAGCGTTCCTCTGGTGTTCGTGACCGCGTGGCACATGCTGGTGGGCCTAGCTGCGGTGCGTCCCGGTCAGACCGTGCTCGTGCTGGGCGCGAGCTCCGGCGTAGGCATCGCCGCCATTCAGATCGCCAAGCTGTTTCACTGCCGGGTCATCACCACCGCCGGCGATCAAGCCAAACTCGAAAAGGCCCGCGCACTCGGCGCCGATTACGGAATTAACCACTACCAGCAGAAGATTTCCGAAGAAGTCCGCAAGATCACCAACAAAGAAGGCGTGGACATCGTGGTCGAGCACATCGGCGCCGCCACCTGGGACGAGAGCATGCGCTCCCTCAAAAGCGGCGGCAAGCTGGTGACTTGCGGCGCAACCACAGGACCCACCGTAGGGCTCGATCTCCGCCACCTATTCGCGCGCCAGTTGACCCTGCTCGGCTCCTACATGGGCACGATGGGCGAATTAAACGAAGTGCTGGGCCATGTTTTCGCGGGCCGGCTGAAGCCGGTTGTGGACCGCGTCTTCCCACTGAGCGAAATCCGCGCGGCCCACGAGTACATGGAAAAGAGTCAAATGTTCGGCAAGGTCATTTTGACCCCTTAGCCGGAACCCTGTAGCGGACAAGCTACCGTTTCTTCTTCTTCGCAGGCTGCGGTTTTTTTCCTCCGCCTCCGCTGGAGCCGCCTGCTCCCGCCGTAGTTTTGACCGTGTTCTTCACCAGGTCGACCGTGAAACCGTCTACCACCTTGGCGGCAGGTGTGGCGCCGGACGAGTACGGCGCCGAAAAATAGGTGCCGATGATCTGCGTCTTGCTGACTGCCAGCCGCAGAAATCCGAAGTTGCTCGCGTCGTATTGCTCAAGGGTCAGGCCGCTCCCGAGCGTCAAGGGCGCCTTGGGAAGTGCTCCGTTCACCTGCTGCATCGGGCCGAGCCTGATGAATCCGCCCGCTCCGGCCACGACGTAGGGAATCTGCAGCTGGCCCTTGGGCCCTGAAATTACGTTCGTGAACCGTTGATAATTGTGCACGTGCCCTGACAAGACCAAGTTCGGGTAGCGATTGGTGGCCTTGAAGGCGCTCATCAGCACCTGATCCGCCACGCTGCTGCCACTGTGCTCGTCATCCCCCGAGAATGGTGGATGATGAATCGTTACAATCAATGCGCGGTTCTGGTCGGCCGCCTTGAGCTCCCCCTGAAACCAGGCGACCTGGTCGGGGTGAATCTCCGCCTCATCTTCACTCACGTTTGAAAACAGGCCGATGATGGTCGCGAACGGCGTCGTAAACGTCCAATAGACATTCGGCAAGTCCAGCGGCGTTCGGCTCGTGCCCACCGACTTTGACCCCTGCTGGCTGGGATCCTTTCCCATAAAGTTCTGCACCCAGCCGTCGAGTGGAGTCTTGTTCGGGTCTCCCGGACCATCCGTCGGGTCATCCGGCTGGCAGTCGTGATTGCCGGGAATTGCCACGATGAACCCCGGATAGTCTTTGTAAGTCAGATAAAAATTGTCGGGATAGCGGATGATGTCGCCGGCAAAGTAAATCACGTCTCCGAGGTGATAAAAGAATGCGGGCTTCTGGTTGGCAGGCAGGCTTTGCGCATCCTGGGTCATCATGTCGGCGACAAACACCTGCTGCTGGCCCCGGTAGTCCCCGGTATCGCCCACGGTGTGAAACACCATCACTCCGGCGTCGGTGATCTGCTGGACGTCGCCAGCGGTCAACAACTGCAACAAGTCATAGCGGAATGGCGCGGGCCCATTGGGCGCAGGCAGTGGCTGAAAGGGATAACTCGGCGGCGTCGTGTGTGCCGCTTGCACCTGCAGCTTGGCACCCGAGATCGGAGGCTGGTGGCTGCGCCGTTTGCGTGCGCCCTGACCCGCGCTGAAGGAATTAAGCTGACTCATGATCTTCTCCTTGCGTCCGTTCGTGAAGTCGCCGCCCGTCCTTTACACACCCGTGCTTCGCACATTCGGTGCGCAGGGCGCAATTATCAATAAACACCGCACTGAGATGCTGAGTTGCCGGGGCCGACAAAAGACCAACAAGGGGAAGTTTCGCAAAGCTTACCGCAACAGCTGGGCTTGTCAAGAGATTTCAGACGGAGAAGTCGGTCATTTTCAAGACCTCCTACCACGAAGGACACGAAGGTCACACGAAGGGAAAACCATATCAAGGACGCCCTTCGTGATACCTCGTGTCCCTCGTGGTTGACGCCTCTCCCTCTCGGTCTAAGAGACCGGTCGGCCGAGCGGCGCTCAGTAGAACCGAACCATGCCTAGCAGGTAGAATAGAAATCACTATGTCCCCTGAGCTCAACTTCGGACCCTACATCGACATCGAGAACGGCACCAAGACCGTCAAGGACCTCACCTTCGGCAATCCCACGCCCGAGGGAGTCGTGCTGACCACTCTCGACTCGGCGGTCAACTGGATGCGCAAGAGTTCCATCTGGCCCATGACGTTTGGCCTGGCCTGCTGCGCCATTGAGATGATGTCCATGGGCGCGTCGCGATTCGATATTGCCCGTTTCGGCGCCGAAGTCTTTCGCCCGTCCCCGCGGCAAAGCGACCTGATCATCATTGCCGGTCGCGTGTCGAACAAGATGGCGCCGGTCATCCGCCAACTGTGGGAGCAGATGCCTGAGCCGAAGTGGGTCATCTCCATGGGAGCTTGTGCGACTTCGGGTGGGGTATTCCAGAACTACGCGCTGGTACAAAGCGTGAACCAGGTCATTCCCGTGGATATCTACGTTCCCGGCTGCCCGCCGCGGCCCGAGCAACTCATCTACGCCATCACGCTGCTACAGGAAAAAATCCAGAAAGAGCGCGGCACCATCCGGAAGGCGCTGAACCTGACGTAGACGGAGCATGTAAACCACGACTCATCGACGCTTCGGACATCGGACCATAGACCAGTGACCTCAGACCTCGGACCCAAGACTCAAGACCCGGAAACTCACCGCCCATTCCTCTCCCAACGGCGTTATAATGTGCCGAAGTTGCCTTGGGGTGTTTTATGCAACGTCTTCGCGTCGCGTCCCTGCTGCTTCTCCTCGTTCTTCTTCCGGCGATCCTTGTCAACGCACAGACTTCCCATCAAGTTCCGTCGCAGGCGAATCCCCCCTCTGCGACGTCGAGCGTGCAGCAGCCGCAGTCGCAGGCCCCCGCGCCGCCCATCTCCGCTCACGCCCCGCGCATGACCAAGCAGACCCGCTTTGAAATCATCCGCGACTTCGAGACTCAGCTGGTTTACGCGCGCACGGTTTTTCCCATGGGCACCAGGGGAATCAAGCTGAAAGACGGCGTGACTACTCCCAACGGTGCGGAACTGCAACAGGATCTCGCTCTCTGGGGCCCCGCCGTCAGGCCGGGCGATCCCTCCCGCATCTCTTTTGTCCAGATTAAGGACAACTATATTCATCTCGAAATCAATGGTGGGCCGATTCGCCACAGAAAGTGGTACCAGCGTATCGAGGTGAGCGGCAATAGCGGAGTCCCGGTGACCGGCACTCAGCAGGAGTTGCCGCCCAATCCCCACGGATCCTATCTCGACGTCTACTTCGACAAATATGTTCCGGAAATGAGCGCGCAGCAGTTGCGGGAAGTGCTGCTGCCAGCACTCGATTTCAACGCCAGGAACAAAGAGGAAGCGTATCTCAACACCGTGCCTCCCAAAGTGAAAGAGGCGATTCAGGCGCACCGCGTGCTGGTTGGGATGGACACGGAAATGGTGTTGCACGCCAAAGGCAAGGCGCCGCGAAAAGTCCGTGAGCGCGACGGCGAGACCGAATACGAAGAGTGGATCTACGGCGAGCCCCCGGCGGACGTGGACTTCGTACGCATCGTGAGCGGCGAAGTGGTGCGCGTCGAAACCATGAAAGTCGGCGGCGAGAAAATTGTGCGCACCGAAAAAGAAGTGATCCTTGACAAGCCCGAGAAAGATAAAGATACCGAAGCCAGGAAAGAGCAGGAGGACCGTCCGGCCAATGCCCCCAGCCTGCGCCGTCCCGGGGAAGCCCCCTCCGACGTTCCCCAGCCCTCCGATAGCCGGTCGCCTCTTCCCATCGCCGCGCCCGACGGACCGCAGCCCTCGCCGCAGCAAACGCCGGGACCTCCGGGCCCAGGTTACACCGCAGGCGGGAGCCGCTAGTACTGCGGTCTGACTTATTCCGATCGGGGCGTCTTGCTTTGGGAGCGGTGCCTCACAACGGACGCAAGACAGACACGCTCCTGGGATTGGCGGCATGGACATACGACACCCATAACCTCGCCGTTTCCGTTCAACACAGGCGCACCATATCCAATTTCATCTTGCTGGGAAGCCAATAAGTTGGTTTCGATGACGAATTCGTTTCCGTGTTTTTCAATTACTCCCGAGGCGCGCTTTGGGATCGCTCCCCCTTTCTGATTTATCGAAGGCCATAACAGGGAAACTTCTTCTCTGGGCTGGGGCATTTGAGAGCCCGTTTGATGAAAGGGAGACACTTTCTCGGTGCTGGCGGCCAGCCAGACAAGACCGTCAGGAGCACGGGCCTTGAACTTCGCTTCTGATTTCACCTGGTAGCTTGTAGTCAGGTCCCCCGATCGACCACTTACGGTAAAGATCGCGGTCATGTTTTCTTGCTCTGCCAGGGGCGAACCTGATCGGTCGTAGGTCACAACTTGATTCGGGCCTATGAGGGCTCCGGGGATCGTGGTTGTTTTTCCACCTACGGATATCCAAATCATAACCAAGGAACTGGTGGTCCAAGGGGATGAAGATGGTTGCGCTGTCTGCGGGAATGAAGCTTTCGAGAAGAACAACGCGACGGCGGCAGTGATCGCCCAATATCTTGCCCATTGACGGCACAGGTTCGTCATAATTTTCGCCTCAAATCCGCTCTATCATCTCACCGCGACCGCCGTCCCCACATCCGCGAACGAGAAGGCCAGCGAAACGTTTCCATACTCCTGCCCATCTACTTCCACGTAAGGATATACAAAGTAGTTCAGCGGCTTGCCCTCCTGCGGAGGATTCAATCGCAGATCCCGGCCCATGCTGAACTGCACCCGGTTTACATCGTGCGATCCGAAGAAGTAGTCGTGCTTCTCCGGATGCTTCCACGCTTCGGAAATGTCGACCGGAATCCATCCCTCGCCGTCGATGTAAAAATCGGACCAGCAATGGTAGCCCGCGATCTCGGCGGAATGTTTGTCGGTCGGCAGCGGGAAACCGATCTCGAAGCGGGCGGGAATGCTCTGCGACCGCGCCATGGCGATGAACAGGGAATGAAAGTCGGTGCAGTTGCCCTTCTTGGCATCGCAAGCGTAGAGCACGTCGCCGTGTCCCCAGCCCGTGCCTGTCTTGTCATATTTCATCGTGGTGAAGACGTAGTCATAGATCGCGCGCGCCTTGTCGAGCGGCTGCGTCTTGCCTTCGGTCACTTTGACCGCAAGGTCGGCAGGCAGGCCGGTGATGGGCACCAGCGCATCCGGCTGAAGATCTTGTTCGCGCTCTTTTTCAGCAAGCACGGCGGAAATCACATGCGGCACCGGATTCAGCGCCACGCGTTCATGGCGCACGACGTCGTATTCCACGCCAAAGTGCAGCTCGGGCTGGGTCGCGCCGCTGGTCTCGGCAAAATAAATTTCATTGCCATATTTCGACTCGCGAGTCTTCCGCATCGGCAGATCGCCCGTCGCCGAGACGACTTTCACTTCCTGATACGCATCCGACTGGGCTGCAGGAATCCAAATGCGCACCTTCTTTCCCGCCGTCAAATTCTTCACCGTGAAATCGTAACGAAACGTGAAGTGTCGCGAATTCTGAGCAAAGGAGGTTAAAGCGAATGCAACCAATAGAGACAACAAAACACATAGCTTCCTCAGCATAGTGAGCTTCCTTAGACGTCCTCAACTGAGAGCTGAGAACCGGGAACTGAGAACTGGTTTTGGGAAACGACACACGGGCGTCTTAGAGGGAGCGTCGTCAAGTAAAGCCGCGCTGCGGTGTGCGCATAGGAGAAGGATGCGGAATAAAATCGCCGCGATGCGGTATTTTATCAGCACTCGATCCTACATGGTTTCTTTCGTGTAACTTCATGTCCGGAGCCTGCCCTGAGCGGAGTCGAAGGGTGGTTGTGCCTTTGCCTTCCGCGTCAAACCACAACCGCATCCGCATCCGGTAGAATCTCTCAATGCCCGCCGCCATCCAGTGCCGCGACCTGCGCAAGACCTACGACGGCAAAGTCGAAGCCGTGCGCGGCCTGAACCTTGAGATCCAGCCGGGCGAGTGTTTCGGCCTGCTCGGGCCCAACGGGGCGGGGAAGACCACGACCATCGAAATTCTGGAGGGTCTCTCCGAACCGACCTCGGGCGAAGTCTCGATCTTTGGCCATTCCTGGCGCGAGGATGAACGCGAAATGCGCGAGTGGCTGGGCATTTCGCTGCAGGAAACGCGCCTGTCGGAAAAACTCACCGTGCGCGAGACCATCGAACTGTTCGCCAGCTTCTATCGCGAGCCGCGCTCGTCGGAGGAAGTGATCGAGCAACTGCAACTCACC
>JBKQID010000020.1:0-41330 GCA_052148475.1 Candidatus Sulfotelmatobacter sp.
ACGTTCCAGAATTATTTCCGCATGTACAAAAAGCTGGCGGGCATGACCGGTACGGCGGAAACGGAAGCCACCGAGTTCGACAAGATTTATCGGCTGGAAGTGATGGTCATTCCCCCCAACCGCGTCCTGCGACGGATCGAGAACGCGGATATGGTCTACCGCACCGAAAAGGAGAAGTATTTCGCGGCGGCGGATGAGAACACCAAGCTCAACGATACTGGCCAGCCGGTGCTGGTGGGTACCACCTCAATTGAAAAGTCTGAGCGGCTCTCCGAGTTGCTGAAGAAAAAAGGCATCAAGCATGTGGTTCTCAATGCCAAATTTCACGAGCGAGAAGCCGAAATCGTGGCCCAGGCCGGACGCAAAGGTATGGTCACTATCGCCACGAACATGGCGGGCCGCGGCACCGACATCCTGCTCGGCGGCAATCCGGAATTCATGGCCAAGCAGGAACTAGTGAAAAAAGGAATCGCGCAGCAATTGCGCGTGGCCCAAGGCAAGATCGAAGGGCCGCAGGAAGATGGCGAGACTTCCATCTTTTATTACAACGGGAATGAATACACGGTCCCGACCGACAAATGGGCGGAGACCCTGAACCGCTACAAGAGTCAAACCGATAAAGAGCACGATGAAGTGACCGCGGTGGGCGGGCTGCACATTTTGGGTACTGAGCGGCATGAGTCGAGGCGCATCGATAACCAGCTGCGTGGGCGCGCCGGCCGGCAGGGTGATCCGGGCTCTTCGCGGTTCTACCTTGCTCTCGAAGATGACTTGATGCGCATCTTTGCCAAGGAGTGGATTTCAACCCTGCTGCAGAAGTTAGGCATGGAAGAGGGCGTGCCGATCGAGTCCAAAATGATTTCCCGCCGCATCGAGACGGCGCAGAAGGCGGTGGAAGGCCAGCACTTCGAATCGCGCAAACATTTGCTTGAGTACGACGACGTGATGAACAAGCAGCGTGAGGCTGTATATGGACTGCGGCGACGGCTGCTCGAAGGGACTGACCAGAAGGATCTGATTCTTGAAGATTACGTTTCGGCGATTCTGGGCGAACTCTTGGAACAGTTCTGCCCGGCCAAGGCACATGTCGCGGACTGGAACATCAAGGGGCTGAAAGATGCAGTGTTTACGCGCTTTGGCGTCGATTTTCTTGCCGAAGGGGTAAAGGCCGATGCGCTGAACCGGCAAGAACTCGGCGACGCTATTTTCGACAAGCTGAAAGAGCGCTACGACGCGAAAGAAAAATTGATTGGGCCGGACGCGATGCGCCATCACGAGCGCATGATCATGCTGAGCGTGATCGACCAGCAGTGGAAAGATCACCTGCTCAGCATGGACCACCTGAAGGAAGGCATCGGGCTGCGCGGCTACGGGCAGCACGATCCGCTGGTGGAGTACAAGAAAGAATCCTTCGACATGTTCGAAGCGATGATGCAGCGCTTCCAGGAAGACACGGTACGGTATTTGTACCTGATGCAGATTCTGGAGCGGCCGCCGGATCAGGGCGCGGGCGGACAGCCGCCGAGAGAGCCTGGCGGGCAAGGACCGGAGCCCGGGCCGGGAGTTCCGGCGCAGCACGGTGGAGATGGCAACGGGCGGCGTCCTCCGCGTTTGGTATCGACCTCGGCCGACGAACTGGAAGAAGCCTTCATGCGCCGCAAACGCCGCGAGCTCGAACAGGCTCGCATGGCCGGAGCGGGAGATACACAGCCAGTTCAGCAGGTCGTCCGCGGGCAGGAAAAAGTGGGACGCAACGATCCTTGCCCGTGCGGGTCAGGGAAGAAGTTTAAGAAGTGCCACGGGGCGTAAGGCCAGAATCGGGGGCCCCACCCTTGTCGCGTTTGGTGCGACAGGGTGGGGCCTTTGACTTTATTTCATCACTTCAAATCAAAATCCCCAACCTGTCCCTCCAAAAACAGAGGGACAAGAATGGGGCACCCGAATCATTGCCGGGCAGCCTTGAACGTCATCTCTGTTGCGGGACTCTTTGTCGCCTGCTTCCAGTCCGAGAATAGCGTCGCGTAATTCTTGGTGATGTAATCCGCGGGAGTCACGCGCAGCTTCTTCGCGGTCGTGTCAATCCAGCGCGACGGGCCTTCGATCTCGCAGAAATTACCGATCGGCGTCTCGTCGACGACTACGTGACCTTTGCCATCGCTCCACTCGGCGCGGAACTTTTCGTAGCGGAATGTGGGTGCGTAGCCCAGGGCTCGAAGAATCAAATCCATCTTCTTCCCGTCAGCGACGCCCGTCTCCAACTCGACGCGGCTGCTGTGGCGGCCTCGGGCGGTGCCGCTTTTGTGGGTCAAGGTCCAGGTGCGGCCGTACTTGCGAATGCGCAGCAACTGCTTGCGCTGGCGCAGAATTTCTCCCGGCAGGTCGTAGAGCGTGTTCATCTCGTGGGTACGCGGCGTGACCAGGCGGACTCCTGCTGCGCGCAGCTTGCGATTCAGGGCGCGCACATCGGCTACGCGAAATTTGATTTCGATTTCCCGCTGCATGCAACGAGTGTATTACGGTTGTGAAGATTCCGCCGCGGCGCCGGCCGGAATGGAAAGCATACCCCGTGCTTTTTTCCAGTCCACTTGATCGAGCGGGCCCACCACGAACCACCAACTGATGCCGCCAATCCAGGCCACGACCGCGGTGATCAGGAATGGCCAATAGAAGGAACCGGTTTTGCCCAAAATAAATCCGGTGAGTACGGGAGCGATGGCGCCACCCAGATTGCCTACGAAATTCTGCACCCCGATCCACCGCCCGACCATGCGGGGTCCGGCCAGCATCTGCGAGATCGCCCAGCTGTTGCAGACGCTGATCCCCAGAAATGCCCCGGTCGAAATCAGCATCGCCGTGAAGAGGCGGCCGGGCGCCAGCGCGGTGATGGCGAGACAAATGCCAATACCCGTGTGACCGAACAGCATCAAGCCCTTGCGCACCAAAGTGGGAGAGGCTCCGGCGTGGATCCAGCGGTCCGAAAGTTTCCCAGTCACGGCTGAGAAAACCGCGGAAGCCAGGAAAAGCAGACCGCCCGCGTTGGCCACGTCGTGCAGGGAGAGGTGGCGTCCGCGCTGCAGGTAAGAAGGTAACCACGTCACCAGAAAATAGAGAAAGTAATTGATAGAGGCCTGCCCCACGCAAGTGCCCCAGGCAGAGCGAAGCACGATAATGTCGAGATAGCCCGCTCGATGTGCGTCTGACCGATGGGGAGAGTCGGTTCGGCGCGGCATCCACGCTGACCACAGCGGGAGCCAGAGCAACCCCGCCAAACCGAGCATGAGAAAAAATGGCCGCCAACCAAAACGCCCGACCGCTCGCCCTCCCACCCACATTCCGAGTGCAGGGCCCAGCGCCAAACCCACCATGAGCATCGCGTTGGCGAACCCGCGGCGGCTCTCTTTGAAATGGCTGCCCAGGACTTTGCCGTACGACGGGAACGCAACCGATTCGCCCAGGCCCAAAATCACGCGGATGATCAATAGCGCCACGAACCCGTGCAAGAGGCCGGTGACGGCCGTCGACGCCGACCACAGCAGGAATCCGGCGGCAAAGACCCACTTCACATCGAAGCGATCCACCAGCCATCCGGCAGGAATCTGCATCAATGCGTAAGTCCAGAAGAATGCCGACAGTAGAGTGCCCAGTTGAAAATCCGTGATATGGATCTCGTGCTTGATCAACTCGGCGGCGATCGACAGGTTGCTGCGGTCGATGTAGTTGATCAAGACGGAGAGGGCCAGCAGGAAAAGCACGCCGTTCATCCGGGCGTCGCTGGGCGCTTCGTGGGTCGTCGGGGCAGTCGTTGACGTGGCAGTCGTTGAGGCGGAAGTCATGGTGGCAAAGCCGGACAATGCTACACCATCGCCGCAGGTTCGGAGGAGCTTATATTCGCGTGTGGGATGCGACAACTACCTCGACACAGAGGCCTTCCAGTAGCCATTCAATAATCCCCAGTCGTAACGATTCGTTTTCCAGACGATGGCGGCGCTGTCGCCCCAATAGATCGGTCCATAGTCGATATTCTGGGGCTCCTGCTGACGCCGATTCGGTTTCAGCAGACTGCTCCGGCTGTTGAGCGAGTGCACGCCGCCGCCCGAATGGCACCAGACACAGGATTGCAGTTCGGATCGCGGTTTGTCGACGGAGGCCGGCAACCCGGGGGGCGCTTCGATGGGGTCGCCTCCTTTTGTCTGGAAGGTCGAGAACTCGGTCTCGTCGCGGCCGATCGCGTGCAACCCACCATTTTTTGCTGAGAACAGCAGAGGCCGGCTGAGTTTGAATTCAAAAAAGTCCTGCCCGCTGTTCTTGATGACAGACGCCATGCCGCCGGTGAAGTCGCGTTCGGGCGCGGCGGTGACGGTGTGATAGACGCGGATCTGCACGCTCTCGGTCAACGACGACGCCTCCAGGTCGCCCTGATTGTCGATCAACGACATGCGGCGGACGAGTGCCACCTCGGTTCCGGCGGGAAAGGAGGGCAAATCGGGATTTTCGAGCGACTGATCCTCAGCAAAGCTTGGTCCGTGAACCCAGGGTTCGGGAAAATTCCACAACGACTGGAAATAATCCATGGTGGCCTTGCGGCCTTCCGGAAGCCTGACAAACACGAAGAAGCCAGAGCGTCCAGAGAAATTGAAGATGTGCATCTTGGCCACTCCGGAATCCGACTCAGGACTTGGCTGGATGCATACCCAGGGCCCGCGTGGGTCAAACAAGTCCGGCGGCAGAAACGGCCGCTCCGGATTGGCCGGATCATATTCTCTGGCGAACGAGCCCGAGCCTACTGCCTGGGCATAATTGTCGGGCAGAGCCTTCACTTCTTCTGGCGTGAGCGCCAATCGCCGGAGCACTTCTGCGAGCCCGGCCTGCAATTCAAACTTTTCTTTGCGGTGCTCAGACCCATCCCGAGCCGGGAATTGCAGGACGGACCAGTCAAACACTGCCCACAAATCGCGCTGCAAGAAAGCGCGTTTCAAAGGATCGTGAATCAAATTCTCGGCGTGCGCCTGCAGAAACTCGTCGAGCACGCGCATGGCGTGTTCGTGGGAAGGTCCCGTCAGCAAGTGTTCTGAAGCCGGCCAAAGCAGCGGGTCGAGCGAGTCCGCTCCGTACACGGTTCCGTGACGATCTTCGCGAATCAACAGAGCCGCGTACAGACGGTTCCACAGATGCGAGGGATTCGAATCGAAGATGACAGTGGATGGCTCAGGATGGCCGGGAGCGTCCGCGGGTTCCCAGAAGGCGAATACCACGACGACGAACAGGGCCGAAGGGGCAACCAGGCGCATGGGCGTCTCCAAGGGCGTCAACCGGCGCGCGGGATGTCTGCTTTTTGCCTCAACCCGTGTCCGGCGAAAAGTTGCGCGCCCCGGTTAGGATTATTGTCTGCGCAGATACGCTAGTTGAACGTCGGCAGCTTGACTAGGTCGTCCTTCGGGATCGATTCCAGCGGCTGCCCGGCTTTTCGCCAGGCCGCCAGGCCGCCGACGATCACGAACGTGTTGAAGCCTTTTTCCTGCAGCAGATGCGCCACCCGGGCGCTTGTCCCTTCGCGCGCTCAAGTGCAGTAGAGGTAAATGTCCTTGTCTTTGGGGAGACTCTTGATCTCCTCTTCGAGATTGTTGGGCTCGATGCGAATCGAGCCTTTGATGCGCTCGCCGCCGATGTCGTAATAGCCGTGGCTGCGCACATCGACGATCTTCACCCGGTCGGCCTCGTCCGAGGCCAGTCGCGCCACGAGTTCCTGGACCTGCACCCGCGGCATGATGCGGTATTTCTTGTACCTGGCGAATTGCACCGCGCGGTAGATGGCATACACGACTACGGCGGCCCCAATGACGACTTCCATGGCGCTTCCGGCCGCGTGGAACCCCTTCAAGGTCGCTGCCAGAAAGTCGCGCGAGAGGAAGCCGATCAGCAGAAACGTAGTGGAATACAGCAGCGACCCGGCGAAATCCAGCTGCAGGAACTGGCCGAAGCGCATCTTCATACTGCCCGCCAGGGGCGCGGCCATGGTGTTGACGCCGGGAATAAACTTGGCAATCACTAGAGTGATCTTGCCGCGCTTGTAGAACGATTCCGCGGAACGAAGAATGCAGGTCTCGGGGTTCAAAGAGAGGCGGCACAGGAACCCCAGCAAGGCCCAGCCGGAGTAGCGTCCCAGCCAGAACTGCGCTGTGTCGCCGATCAGCAGGGCAGTCAAAGCGGCTAGAAGGATGCCAGGACCCGACAGCGTGTGGGATGCGACGGCGGCGCCAGCCGCCACCAGCGCGATCGAGGCCGGGAAGGGAAGGCCTATCGCCTCGGCAAACAGCAAGCCGAACGTTAGGACATAGCCGTGCCGCGCCATCAGGGTGAGCAGGTTATTCATCGGTGGTCTTGGATTAAACGACTGCGCATCCGCGGAACAATGACTTACGAAACCTATGATTTTCAGGGGTTTGATTCGGCGAAACCGGGAAAGGGTTCAGTATAAACAAAGCCGGGTGGGTCCGATTGGATCGAGGTCGAAGACCGAAGATCAACCATCGCAGACCGACGCCCGGCTTTTTTGTCAGGGGACAACCTTCTCTCAGGAGGACTTCCCCGTTCAAAGATCTAAAGATAAGTCAGGCGGCGGCTTGCACTCGAAGTCTCTTCCGGCCCTGTCCGGGCCGGCGCGTCGAAAAACCAAGGCGCCTTTCGTCTAAAGCTTCGACTGAAGCCGCCGTCTCCGGTTGATGGTGTCCGCTGCGGACAGGACCCTCAGCGACCTGCCTTTCTCAGGTGCCGGGGGGAGACTTGAGGTCACGACTCCGCGCCTCATCGCATGCCAGTGCGTCTCGTTAGCCTTCCACTGGGGCGGACAGTCCCAGCAACTGGGGGCATTTTGGGGTCAATCAGGGAAAAAATCTGTAACATCCGTCACGGATGCGCGTGACTGCCGTCAATCAGGGTTCCAGCTTGTTTCTGTGCGCCAGCGCACAGGTCACTGCGTTCAGCTCGTTTGTTTTTTCGTGCTTTTGCGAAGCCGTAGGAGCTGTTTCTGGTGATGCCGTCCATGCACGACATGCAGCTTTCTCCACTGTGGGGCACTCAGTGGACCCAGAATCGGATGGTCGAGCAGTTTTACCTGGCGCCCGAAGCGGGCCTCACACTGCGTGATGATCGCATCCATCGCTGCCAGCTTTTCCCCAATCTCGTTCCGCACCTGTTCCACCGGCAAGCCCCTCGGCTGCGCGACCGCGGGAGCTTTTCGCCCGCTGGGCATATGGCCCAATTTCACGATCACGAAGGTCAGCGTGCTCTGAGCCAAGGTCGCTTTCGTCGCGAGAGGTTTGCCTTTTTTTATCACTCTCTCGAAGCCGTTTATCGTTCCGCTGTAGCTCAGATACAGATGTTCCAGAACCTCCGCCGCACACCATTTCCCAGGAAGATGCCAGCCCAGTTCCTCGCTGGACATGCCTTCCACTGCTGACTCCAGATTTTCTTTCAACTTTTCCAGGCGGGAATCCATGGCACTGCGCTCGGCTTCCAGTAGACTCACTTTTCTCTTGCCACTACAAACTCCGGCGCCCAGAGCAGGGCTCGCTTGATCTCCGAATCAGGGAAGGTACAAATCGATTTCCGCGCGGATTCGGCATAATGCGCAGCCCGAGCTGTGGCGGCTTCGAGCGAGCCGTAGCGCTGCAGGATTTCCAGAATCTCGGCGTGAGTTACGCCGTTGAAGGCTCCATGGCGGAGCACTGTCTCAATTTTGGAGCGCTCTTCGGCAGTGCAGCGCTCCAGCGCATGAATTACCGCCATCGTGGCCTTGCCCTCGCGCAAGTCGCTGGCGACGGGCTTGCCCAGCACATTTTCCGAGGCGGTCAAGTCGAGGACGTCGTCGACAATCTGAAACGCCATTCCAAGGTCGTGCCCGTATTTGCCCAAGGCGGCTTCCTGCGCGGGATTAGCGCCCCCGAGAATTGCCCCCAGCCGCATGCAGACCGAAAACAGGCAAGCGGTCTTGCGGAAAATGAGATCGAAGTGTTCGTCGAGAGTGATCAGCTGGCCCAGCTTTTCCATCTGCAGCAGTTCGCCTTCCACCATCTGCTGGGTGAGTTCGATCAGCGTATCGAGAATGCGGAAGTTGCGCTCCTGCACTGCGATCTTGAAGGCCTGCATGTAGAGCCAGTCACCCGCCAGCACGCACTTCGAATTGCCCCACTGCGTGTTGGCCGCGGGACGGCCCCGCCGCGTTTTGGCCTCATCGATAATGTCGTCATGCACCAGAGTTGCGGTGTGGATGATCTCAACCACCGCGCCCAGCCGGACTGCGCCCTGCCCACGGTAGTCGAGCAGCTTGGCGGAAAGCAGCAACAAGGCTGGCCGGATTCTTTTGCCGCCGCCGTTGCGCAGATATTCGCCAATCTCGGTGATAGCCTGCACGCCCGAGACGGTGTCGCGGCCGAACTCGCCCTCCAGCGCGGCGAGGTCGTCCCGCAGCAGATCGAATACTTCTTTCGCGTTGATGGCGGTGGGCGCGCTCAAATCCTCTGTGTCCTCTGTGGTTGAGTTCGCGATCTAGTTCGTCCTGTAGTTCGTAAACTGCAAATCGATTCCGAAGTCATGGCCCTTCAACAAAGCGATGACTTCCTGCAATGCATCGCGATCTTTGCCGCTGATGCGCACCAGGTCGCTCTGAATTGAGGCTTGCGCCTTTTTCTTGGAGTCTTTCACCAGCTTGACGATCTCGCGCGCCTTCTCGATGGCGATGCCTTGCTGCATGGTCACTTTGCGCTTGGCCGTGCCTCCGGCCGCCGGCTCGATCGCGCCGTAGGTCAGGCCTTTTAGCGACACTCCGCGCTTCACCAGTTTCTGCTGCAGGATGTCGTTGACCGCTTTGAGTTTGTATTCATCAGCGGAGTGCAGCACGATGGCGTCTTTCTCCAGTTCGATATTCGATTTTGAATCTTTCAGGTCGAAGCGCGTGTGAATCTCCTTGAGCGCCTGCTGAATGGCGTTCGAAACCTCGTTCAAGTCAATCTTGCTGACGACGTCGAAGCTGTTATCGGGCATACATTTCTAATCTTTCTGAAATGAGGGAATCTTTACCTGAGGTTAACAGAACGGCGCGGTTTAGGGAGCCGATACTTTGCTTTCAGCGATTTCATCCAATTTGAAAAAATTGTAGAAATTGCGGGAAGTCTGGTCGCCCACTTCGTCCATCGAGAGCGACCGCAGTTCGCCCAGCCGGCGCGCGGTTTCCTTGACGTAAGCCGGTTCGTTCCGCTTGCCCCGGTGTGGGACCGGAGCCAGATAGGGCGAGTCGGTCTCGATCAACAAGCGGTCGAGAGGAACTTCCGACGCAGCGTCGCGAATCCGTTGCGCTTTCGGGAAAGTTAAATTTCCGGCAAACGAAATCATGAAACCCACGTCGAGCGCGCGCTTGGCCTGCGCCCAATTTCCCGTAAAGCAGTGCAGAATACCGCCCAGCCCGTTCGGAGCCCACTGCTCCTTAATCATGGTCAAGCAATCTTCCCAGGCGTTGTCGCTGCCGTCAGATGGGCGGCAGTGAATCACGATAGGAAGCTTGGCCGTTGCCGCCAGTTCCATCTGCCGGGTAAACACCTGCTTCTGCTTTTCCCGCGGAGAATGATCGTAGTAGTAATCCAGGCCAATCTCGCCCCATGCAATTACTTTGGGATGCCGCGCCAGCCGTTCCATCGTTTGGTAAGCAGCATCATCCGCGAGCCGGGCTTCGTGCGGATGAATTCCGATGGTCGCGTACATGAACGGATGCTGGTCGGCGAGTTGAATCCCAGCGTCGAGAGTCGGAGGCCCATCCCCGTTGCCAATCGCCACCATCGTCCGCACTCCGGCTTCGCGCGCGCGAGCAATGACCTGCTCGCGATCGGAGTCGAACTGCTTGCCATCGAGATGGGCGTGCGAATCGACAAACATTGTGAGGCGTCTAGCTTACCTGAGTCGCGTTGCTGAGATTTCGGCAAACGTCGACTCCGATTCAAAATACGCGACGAAGACGAGAGTCTCAGTAGCACTTGCGTCGAGCTTCCAGTTGGCCGCTTCCTTGACGAAATCTGTCTTAGAAACAAGATCCTCGAATTTGCTGATGACTTCTGAGCAGGATCTGTTTGACAAGTCCAACCATGATTCGTGATCGCGCCGATCGGTCGAATTGGCGCTGAGCCAATACATCTCGCGGGTGCTGTCTGGCGAGCGAAATTGGAATTGTCCGCCAAGGCAAGCAAAACCCAGCGATCTCGCTTTAGCTAACGCCTCGGGGAATGCTGAAATCGGCCAACCGTATTCGTTGCCTCTCAGCGAGGCTCCTTTAGCGATCTCGGAAGGCAATAAGAAGTTCATCACTTTGAAGGTCAACGAAGCCTCACTTCAGTCTCGCTCCCACCGGCACCTCCTCCAGAAAGCCTGCCAGCACTGGCTTTCCGCCCTCGAGCGACGCGGCCACGATCATCCCATTGGACTCTAGCCCGCGCAGTTTTCGTGGAGCCAGATTGGCCACGATCACGACCTTGCGGCCGATCAGAGTTTCGGGAGCGTAGGCTTCCGCGATGCCGGCCAGAACTTGCCGAACTTCCGTACCTATGTCGATTTCGAGGCGCAGCAGTTTGTCGGCTTTGGGCACGCGCTCTGCAACTCTCACGACGCCCACGCGCAGCTCGATCTTGGCGAAGTCGTCGATGGTAATCTTGCCGCCGTCGGCCGCCGCGGCGGGTGCCGGTGCGGGGGCGGCTGGCTGGACCTTCACCTCGGGCGTTGCAGGGGGCTGCGCTGCCGGTTCCTTCGATTCTTCAATCGCCGGACCTCGCTGCTGATCTTCCATCTGTTGCATCCTCTCGATGGCGCTTTTGTCGGCGCGCGGAAAAACCGGGTGCACGTCGCCGAGCTTCGTGCCCAGCGGCAACTGTCCCCAGGTAAGATCGGACAGGGCTAGTTTCTTGATGTCTCCGAGTCCCATTTGCGTCCAGATTTTGGCCGTAGCGTCGGGGATGACGGGATAGGCCAGCGCAGTCGCAATGCGTAGCGCCTCGGCTGAGGTGTATAGAACCGTGGCCAGACGGGCCCGGCTTTCGTCGTCAAGTTTCTCACCCAGCGACCAGGGCTCGTTTTCGACAATATATTTGTCGACCGCCGCGACCAGCCCCCACGCTGCTTCGAGTGCGCGGGAAAACTGGAATTGATCGAACAGCGTGGCGAATTCGCGAATCGTTCGGCGCGCCGTCTCGGCCACCGCGTCATCTGCAGGCGTTTTCGACGCCGCGCCCGAGGGATAAGGCACTTCGCCCTTGAAGTACCGGTTAATCATAGTTAGCGTGCGGCTGGCCAGATTTCCCAAGCCGTTGGCGAGGTCGGAGTTGTAGCGTTGCACCAGCGCATCGAACGAAAACGATCCATCCTGCCCGAAGACAACTTCGCGCAGCAGGAAGTAACGCAGGGCATCCGCACCAAGTACGTCGAGAATCGTCTCGGTGCGAACGATGTTGCCGCGCGACTTCGACATCTTGCTCTCTTCAAACAGCAGCCAGCCGTGGGCCACGATTGTTTTTGGTACCGGCAGCCCCGCCGCCATCAGAAACGCTGGCCAGTATACGCAGTGGAAGCGGACGATTTCCTTTCCGATCATCTGCACGTCGGCCGGCCAGTATTTCTTAAACGCTGCCTGCGCGCCGGCGTGGCTCGATCCGTAGCCGATGGCGGTAAGGTAGTTGGCCAGCGCGTCGAACCAGACATAAATCACGTGCTTGGGATCGTCGGGCACGGGAATGCCCCAGGAAAATACCGACCTGCTGATCGACTGATCGCGCAGCCCGGAGCGTACGAACGAAATCACTTCATTGCGGCGTGCCTCGGGCCGAATGAATTCCGGATTCGCATAAAGCTCCAGCAGCTTGTCTTGAAACGCCGACAGCTTGAAGAAATAATTCTCTTCATGCACAGTCTCGGTGATGCGTCCGCAAGTCGGGCAGGGATCGCCGGGCTGCGCGCCATCCACATAGAGTTCGTCGGACACGCAGTACTGGCCGGTGTAGGTGCCCTTGTAGATGTAGCCGTTATCGCGAATGCGGCGGAACAGTTCCTGCACGCGCTTCTTGTGGCGCTCTTCGGTGGTGCGGATGAAGTCGTCGTTCGAGATGCCCATCCGCTTCCACAGGTTGCGAAATTCTGACGAAATCTCATCGGCGTACTGCTGCGGAGTTTTGCCGGCGGCCTGCGCTGCGCGCTCGATCTTCTGTCCATGCTCGTCAGTGCCGGTAAGAAAAAACGTATCGGCGCCCAGCAAGCGCTGCCGTCGCGCGATCGTATCGCAGGCGATGGTAGTGTAGGCATGGCCGATGTGCGGCCGCGCGTTCACGTAGTAAATCGGAGTCGTAATGTAAAACTTTCTCGCCATATATTTTTAAACCACAGAGGCCGCTGAGGATCACAGAGATTTTCTCCGTGATCCTCTGTGTCCTCTGTGGTCAATGTTTTTCGCCTTCCACAAGATACGCTCGCGCCGCCTCCTGCATCACCTTCTTCAGCGGCACGTGATGCTCGGCGGCGATGCGCCGGCAATCTTCATACTCGGGCGCATAGTTCGTGACGGTCCCATTCATGCTGGCAATTTTGATGCGGACCTCGCCCCATGGGGTGCGCACGTTCTCCCAGCGCCGCGCCAACGTTTGCCGAACCTCATCGCGCCGCCGCACGCCCAGCGTCGTGGTTTCGGTGAAGATCAACTGCGTCAGTTTATCTGCACCTTCTGGCTTGCAAAGCACCGTCAGCAGCGTTCCAGGACGGTTCTTCTTCATCTGTACGGGCATGCCGAACACGTCGAGCGCGCCTTCTTCGAGTAAACGGTCCATCACGTACCCGAAAACCTGCGGATTCAGATCGTCGAGGTTCGCTTCCAGCACCGTGACTGTATCCGATGCCGTTTTCGCACCCAGTGTTGACGCGGCTTCTCCGATGGTCAATCGCACCACGTTCGGATGTCCCTGGAACTCGCGCGATCCAGCCCCGTAGCCCGACTTCTCGATCTTCATCTCGGGGAATGCGGCAAAGCGCTTCGCGAGAATCTTTACGATGGCGGCTCCCGTGGGAGTGACCAATTCCGCCTGGACGCCCGACGAATATACCGGCGCGTCTTTCAGCAGTTCGACGGTCGCGGGAGGGGGGACGGGGAACGTGCCGTGCGCACACTTCACCATTCCCCCGCCAACGTTTAAAGGCGAGCAGATGATCTCATCGACGCCGAGAGCTTCACTTCCCACCGCCGCGCACACGATATCGACCATTGCATCGACGGCGCCCACTTCGTGGAAGTGGACTTGATCGATGGACGTGCTGTGAATCTTCGCTTCGGCCGCCCCTAGCGCCTCAAAGATCGCGACTGCCGTCTTCTTGGCGGCGCCGCTGACCGCGGCTTTGCCGATGATCTCGCGAATCTCGCTCAACCCGCGTCCGTGTTCATGCCGGTGCTCATGTGACGCGGGCGAAATGTCGTGGTCGTGATCATGATCCTGCCCATGATGATGCTCGTGCTCGTGATGAGGCTCCGCGAGCGCCCGCGCCACATTCTGCTGGGCCCAGTATTCCTCGCGCGGAAGGTCTTTCTCGCCGTCCACCCAAACGTCGACCTTGGTCGCCGAAATGCCGCTCCGGACGACTCGCGAAATCTCCAGACGAGCCCCCACGCCCAGCGCAGCTACGGCATCTTCTAGCACTCGGGGCGGAACTCCGGCATCGATGAGCGCGCCCATGAACATGTCGCCGCTCACGCCAGAAAAACATTCTAGATAGGCGATGCGCATATGAAAATCGCCGTTGGCCGGTAGTCGTTTGTCGTTGGGACCAACGCCCAAAGACTACCGGCCAACGACGGAACTTTCATCATAGGGAAGCGGGCTATCTCCGTCAAACGCGCGCCCGCTGCGCGCTCTGATAAAATCACTGTTTCTTCAATAGCTTAGAGGGACTTCTTGTATCGTCATCTGGAACATCGTCTGGCTCAGCGCGTGCTGGAGTGTTTGCAGCGCCGTTATCCCGATGCACCCTTGCCGCGCGTGGTCGTCGAACAGCCTCCGAAGGTCGAACTCGGAGACTTCGCGATTCCTATGTTTCCTTTCGCCAAGCCCTTGCGCTCGGCGCCGCTCAAGATCGCCGAAATGATCCGGGCGGAGGTCGGCTCCATCGAAGGCATCGCCGAAATGCAAGTTGCGCCCCCCGGCTATCTGAACGTCAGGATCGACCGGGGATGGATGGCTTCCGCGCTGGCTGCCGATCAAAAGCCGCCAGTCGAGATTCCTTCCGGCAAGGTTCTGGTCGAGCACTCCAGCATCAATCCCAACAAGGCCGCGCACATCGGCCACCTGCGCAACGCCATCCTCGGCGACACGTTTGTGCGGCTTCTGCGCCACGCGGGGAGAGCAGTCGATGTTCAGAATTACATCGACAACACAGGCGTGCAGGTGGCGGATGTAGTCGTTGGCTTCACGGTGAACGGAATTACCGCCGACACGCTGCAAGAGGTGATCGATGGCCTGGGAACCCCTTTAAGTTTTCCGCTCTTTCAAACTGCTAAGAGCATTCCATGGCCTACTCCCATCTCCTGGCCACCCGCGCGTTTTGACTATCTTTGTTGGGATGTCTACGCGGCCACGTCACGGTGGTATGAAGCCAATCCTGAAGAGGGGCGCCGACTTCGGGGTGAGGTTTTGCACGCCATAGAGACGGGTGGCAATCGGTATTCCGAAATAGCCGGACTGATTTCCGTTGCAGTGCTGCGCCGCCATCTCGAGACCATGGACCGGCTCGACATCGAATATGATTTCCTGCCGCGGGAGAGCGAAATCCTGCACCTGCACTTTTGGGACGCGGCTTTCATCAAGCTCAAAGAGTCAGGCGTGCTCACCTTCGAGAGTGAGGGAAAGAATAAAGGCTGCTGGGTGATGCGGCGCGCCGGGACTGCGAAATCAAGTTCCACCACAGAGGACACGGGGGAAACGGAGGAAAAGAAAGCCACAGAGGAGGACGGCATCTCTGAGGAAGACCAAAAAGTCATCGTTCGCTCCAACGGCACCGTCGGTTACGTGGGCAAAGACATTGCCTACCACATGTGGAAGTTTGGTTTGCTGGGGCGCGATTTCGGCTACTGCAAGTTCTACCGCTATCCGAACCAGCACGACTGCTGGATTTCATCCACTGATGGAGAGAAGGATCATCCTCATTTCGGCGACGTCGCGGAAATCTACAACGTCATTGACGCCCGGCAATCCGAAGCGCAGAACACGGTCATTGAAGCGCTACGCGGTCTGGGACACGGCGAGGCCGCCGACCACTACACGCACTTTTCCTACGAGATGGTTGCACTCACCCCGCGGTGCGCCGCCGAGCTCGGTTACGAATTGAGCGACGCGGACAAGGTCCGCTCCTACATCGAAGTCAGCGGGCGCAAGGGCTTTGGCGTGAAGGCCGACGATCTGCTCGACCAGCTCATCGCGTCCGCCAAGAAGGAAGTCGATTCGCGGCACCCGCAGCTGAGCGAGCCGGAGCGCCAGGAGATTGCCACGCAGATCGCCATCGGCGCGCTTCGCTATTTCATGCTGAAGTACACCAAGCAGTCGGTAATCGCTTTCGATTTCAAAGAGGCTCTGAGCTTCGAGGGCGAGACCGGACCTTACGCGCAATATGTCGTGGTGCGGGCGACCAGCATATTCCGGAAGGCGGGCGCTGATCCCGAGACTTTTTCCGCAGACGTTTCTAGGGCAATGACAGCCGCCGACCTGGCGAAGTTTCTAAGCGGCGACGGGGCCAACGAAATCTGGGAGCTGTGGCTCGCGTCGTCCAAAACGTCGACCGTCATTGACCAATCCATTGCCACGACCGAACCGGCCTATCTGGCCAAACATGTTTTCCAGCTCGGGCAGCTTTTCAATACGTTCTACCATCGCCATCCCATCCTCAGCGAACCGGACGAGAAGCGAAAGCAATTCCTGCTGGCTACGGTGGCCGTGGTCCGCCGGGAATTGATCCGCTGTCTGGCGGTCATGGGCATCACCGCGCCGCCGGTCATGTAGAATACCTGCCACTGGATGTGCATCGCTCGGGACGCGCATCGCGATCATCATGCACAATGTTGCGCCGCCCTCGGCGCCGGCTTATTCGTGGTTTCGCCACGCCGTCCGCGGCCTGCTCGCGTTCGTGCTTTTCCTCGCCGTGGCTGGAATGATCTACGAGAACATCTTTGAAGCCCGCGACCAGCGGTTTAATCCCATGGCCGGCAGGCGCTTCGATGTGGGCGGGTTCAAGATGCACATGGACTGCACGGGCGAGGGAAGTCCCACGGTGATTCTCGACTCGGGCCTGGGCGACACCTACCTTTCGTGGCGCAAGGTGCAGCCACAGGTCGCGAAACTCACCCGCGTGTGCTCGTATGACCGAGCCGGACTCGGCTATAGCGAATCCAGTTCTCAAGCTCGCACCAGCAAAGTGATGGCGACGGAATTGCATGCTCTGCTGCAAGCGGCGGGGATTGCGCCGCCTTATGTGTTGGTCGGACATTCCGTTGGTGGATTCAATGTCCGGCTCTACGCCAGCCTGTACCCCAATGAGGTTGCGGGAATGGTGCTGGTTGATTCTTCCCATCCCGCTCAGTTCGAGCGCCTTCCGCCAGAGATCAAGAGCATGCAAGCCGCTTGGAGGCGCAAGGCCGAGTTCACGGAATACACAATGCCTTTCGGTGTTCCGCGGCTGCTCGGTCAATGCGATGAAGATCCAGTGTTCCGCGCTGCCGCGTGCAACTGGCACACCGCGGCTGAGGCCGTGGCAGAACTGAGAAGCTTTCCGGAGAGCGCGACCCAGACGGCGGCGACTGGGTCACTTGGCGATATGCCGCTCCTGGTGCTCTCCCATGACCCCAATAAACGGCTGGGCAGTTTCCCCGCGGGCATGGCCAAGCCGGCCAACGAGGCGTGGGAAAAAATGCAGGAAGAATTGGTGCATCTCTCGACGCGAGGGACGCAGGTCATCGCCATCGGCAGCTCGCACGATGTTCAAATTGATCGGCCAGACGTGGTGATTGAAGGTGTGCGGAGCGTGGTGGAACAGGTGCGTGCGGCTCCATCGGTGCCGCCGTCCAAATCGAACTGATCTGCCAAACTTTAACCGCTGTTGCTGACTGTCCTTGTTTAAACCTGCTACCCTTTTTTCTCATCCACAATTCCGCGCGCGGAACGATTGTTTTGCGCCGCGCCTGAGGAGCGCCGATGAAACCATCAAATCGGACGGCATTTGTCCCGATTGCCCTTTCCTTATTGTGCGGGATGGTCCTGCCACTTTTCTCGAACGCGCAAGATGCCGCGCTCGCCGCAAGTCCGCAGACTCCAGCCCATCGTCCGCGAATTGGCTTGGCTCTTAGTGGTGGAGGCGCGCTGGGCTTGGCCGAGATCGGCGTGATCCAGTGGATGGAAGAGAACCACATCCCGGTGGACCGTATCGCCGGAACCAGCATGGGCAGCATCATTGGCGCGATGTATGCCACGGGCATGTCGCCGGCACAGATCGAAGACTTTGCCGAACATGTTGACTGGGACGAGGCCTTTCTTCCCGAGCCGACTTATTCCCAGCTCTCCTATCGCCGGAAACAGGACCGGCGCGATTTTCTGATCGATGCTCCGCTCGGCCTGAAGCACGGCTTAAGCGGGCCCAACGGGTTCAATCCCGGCCAGGGTGTCGGCCTGCTGCTGGATCGCATTGCTTTCCCGGAATCCGGCATCGCCAGCTTCGATGAGCTGCCCATTCCATTCCGCTGCGTAGCCACCGACATGCTGAGCGGCGAAGGGGTCGTGCTGCACGACGGCTCGTTGTCGCAGGCGGTGCGTGCCTCCGCGGCGATTCCCGGCGTATTTACTCCCGTGGAGATCGAGGGCCGCGTGTTGGCCGATGGCGGGATGGTGCAGAATATTCCGGTCGAGACCGCGCTCAACATGGATGCGGACGCCGTCATCGCGGTGGAACTGCGTCTTCCTCCCGGTGACCGCGCTCAACTGGATACTCTTTCGGGCGTACTCTCTCGTGCCGTCGACGTCATGATCACACAGAACGAGCGCCGCTCCCTCGTTCTGGCCAAGGCCAAAGTGAGCGTGGATATGACCGGTTTCTCGGTCAGCGATTATTCGCGGGTCAAAGAACTGATCCGGCTCGGTTACAAGGCTGCGGCGAGCCAGTCGGACGCTCTGCTGCCCTACGCGATTCAGGATGCAGCGGAGTGGCAGGAGTATCTCGAGGCCCGTGCGGCGCGCAAACGCAAACCGCCCGAGAAGGTGGAGACCGTCGTGGTCACCGGTGCTGATTCCGACACCGACAGCCGGCTGCAGCACAAGCTCAGCAAGACGCTCCGTGGGCCTCTAAATCTTTCCAAGGTCGACACGCAACTGACCCACCTTGCCGGCGTGGGCCAGTTCGATCGCCTGGGCTACGAAGGATTTACCCAGGATGGAGTTCCCGCTTTACGCGTTACCACGCACGAGAAGTCTTATGGCCCGCCATTTGTGGACCTCGCCGTCAATGTGGACGGTTCCGGAGTGGCTGCCTTCGACTTTTCCGCGGGTGCGCGAATCACTTTCATGGATGTTGCCCACCACGGCGGCGAGTGGCGCAACGATCTGCTGTTTGGCTCCAGCAATCTGGCGGCCAGCGAGTTCTATCAGCCTCTGGGAGAGTCTCCGTTTTTTGTGGCGCCCTACGTATTTACTTCCAAGTTTGCGCGGAACTCTTTTACGGGATTAACCCGGGTCGCCGTCTTCGGCGACGAGCGCGCCGGAGGCGGCCTTGACATCGGCTTCAACTCTGGCCGGCGCAGCGAATTCCGCGTCGGTTATGAACTCTTCGACGGCAAGCTGAGTCCGCTGATCGGAGCCGCGGGCCTGCCTATCGTCAACGGCAGCACTGGAGAATTTCGCGCACGCTATGTCTGGGACGGGCAGGACAGTCCGGCGGTTCCCAGCCGCGGCAGCCGCGTGATCGTGACGCTCTCGCGCGTGCTGCAGAGTCCAGGGCAGGCGCATCCCATTGGGCAACTTGATTTGCAGACTACGAATTTTGCGCCCGTCGGTCCGAAGACTTCTCTCTTCTTTGATATCTCCGGCGGAACTACCTTTCGCGGATCCGCCGGACCGTTTCAGGTCTTTGCCCTCGGTGGACCCTTCCGCTTGGGCGCGTACCTTCCGCAGGAGTTCTTGGGCAACCACTACGCGTATTCGTCGCTCGGATTCCGGCGCGAATTCTATCGCTTGCCGCAACTGGTGGGAGGAAAGATCTACTGGGGAGGATGGTATGAGGCCGGAACGGCGTTCGGCACGGCAGCGCTCGATCCCGGACCCGTTGCGGTGCGGGGCACATTCAATCTCGGAGTAATCGCCGACACGATTGTCGGCCCCGTCGGACTGGCCGGCAGTATCAGTCCTACCGGCCAGAGCCGAGTGAACTTCTCTATCGGAAGGGTGTTCTGAGGCGATCGCCGGTTGATATACTTCGCCGATAACTTCGTCCTTTAAGTCATCTCGAGAAAAGCTGCACGGAGGAAAACTGGTGCGCTCATTCATCCTGCGTTTTGTTCTGCCCGTATTGATTTCTATTTCTGCCGTCGCGCAGCAGACTCCCGCGCCGCCGCAGCCCGCGGCGAAGCCGCTGTTCAAGCTTGAGGAAGTCATGATTCCGGTGCGCGACGGAGTTCATCTCCAGACCGTCATCCTCACTCCTGTTGGCCAGTCTAACGATCAGACCGGTCCGCTGCCGATTCTGTTTCGCCGCACCCCTTACGGCGTTCCCGAAAAACCGCCGGAGCAACTCCCCGCTTATCTCAAAGAACTCGCCCAGGACGGCTACATCTTCGTAATCCAGAACCTGCGCGGACGATTCAAGTCAGAGGGCGTGTTCAACCTTTCTTCGTGGGTCGATTTAAAAGATCCGAAGGCCACCAACGAGACCACCGATGCCTATGACTCGATTGAGTGGCTAGTGAAGAACGTTCCCAATAACAATGGCAAAGTTGGGATCTTCGGCGTTTCCTACGATGGGCTGACGTCCGCGCTCACGCTGCTTCATCCCCACCCGGCGCTCAAAGCGGTCAGCGAGCAGGCCTCGCCCGTCGATCAGTGGATGAATGACGATGACCATCGCTTCGGTGCGCTGCGCGAGAGTTACGACTTTGAGTACGCCGTGATGGAGCAGGCTGACAAGAACCAGAACACGTACTTCAGTTTTGAAACGTACGACACCTACGAGTGGTATCTCGACTTGGGGCCGCTCTCGAATATCAATTCGAAATATCTTCACCGATCCATTCCTTACTGGAATTCCACCGTCGAGCATCCCGACTACGACGAATTCTGGAAGAAGGAAGCCTGGGTGAACCAGCTCCATTCTTCGACCGTGCCCAACCTGAATGTTGCAGGATTCTGGGATCAGGAAGATCCGTGGGGGCCGTGGCAGATTTTCCGCCACGCCGAGGAGAACGATCCGCAGCACGCGAACTTTATGGTGGCTGGACCCTGGTATCACGGGGAGTGGTGGAGTCCGAAGGGCGACGGCATAGGCATTATCCCGTTTGGCGGCCACGAAACGGCGCGCGAGTTCCGCGAAAATATCGAAGCTCCGTTTTTTCGGTATTACCTGCATGGGAAGGGCGAAAAGCCAGCTTGGCAGGCCAGCACCTTTCAGAGCGGATCAAATACCTGGCATACCTATGCCGCCTGGCCTCCGCCGGATGCGAAGCCGACGAAACTATACCTGCACTCCGACGGGACTCTTTCATTCTCGTTGCCCGTCGCGGCCAAGGGCGGCCTGGGGTACCGCGAGTACGTTTCCGATCCGGCAAATCCTGTGCCGTATCGTCAGCGCCCCATCACGCCGACTTATCCAGGCGGCGACTGGCGTACCTGGGAAGTGGCCGACCAGCGCTTTGTCGATCATCGGCCTGACGTTCTCTCCTTCGTGAGCGAACCGCTGGATCACGATCTCACTGTCACCGGCCCGCTGGCGGCGGATCTGTTTGCCTCCACTTCTGGAACCGATAGCGATTTCGTGGTCAAGCTGATTGATGTATATCCGCAGGACGCGCAGAAAAATTCCTGGAATGCGGACGAAGGCCCCAGGCCCGGCCAGTATGCCCAGTCTCTGAATGGCTACGAACTACCCATAGCGATGGAGGTACGCCGAGGCCGCTATCTTGCCAGCTATGAGAAACCGCATCCGCTAACGCCCAACAAACCGGCAGAGTGGAACATCTCTCTGCGTGATCACGACCACATCTTCCTGAAAGGGCACCGCATCATGGTGCAGATTCAGTCGACTTGGTTTCCGGTGATCGACCGCAACCCGCAGAAGTTCGTGCCGAGCACTTATCAGGCTACAGCCTCCGATTTCGTGCCTGCGACCCAACGCATCTACTGCTCGCCCGACCTGCCTTCGTTTCTGCTGCTGCCGATCGTACCCTAGCACATAGCGGAGGAAGATGATTAGCGGGAAAAGTGATTAGGAAAGAGGATTTTGGGTGGCGCAGCGCTCTTAGCGCTGCGATAGCGGCCATCTTATCAGGGAGGGCTTTAGCCCGTGAGGTACGTCGAGTTTTTGCCGCGGCTAGTATCTCTCCGACAAAGAAAAAGGCCCGGGAAATTCCCAGGCCGTTTTCACATCTCAGGTTTTTATTGCCCGCCAGCGGTGCCGCGCTGCTGTCCCAGCCACGACGCCAACCGCGGCTCCTGCTGCGCTTTGAAATCGATACAGTGGTTGATGCGTTCGATCGATTGTTTATAGGTGCGTTCCGCCGCCGGAATCTGGTGAGCGGTGAAGAATTCCGTCACTTGATCGCGCATCCCCGCATCGCAGAAAACGCTGGTATCGTCTACGACTTCGGCGCTGGCGAACGGACCTCCCGCTTTCGCAACCGCGTCCCAGTGCAACTGAATGAAATCCCAAGCCATTTTTTCGCCCGTTGGATTCTCCATCACCGCGCCCACGACCTGCAGCGCATCTTGAGACCGCACCTCGGGCGAGACGGCGAACTCCAACGTACGCTCCAGCAATTTCGGATCATCGAACCGGGGCAGCATGAAGAGGTAGGTGTAATACTGCTCCGGCGATTTTGGGTTCTTCAAGGCTGTCATCACCCGGTCGTAAAATGCAGCGTCCCCAGTCAAGGCCGCGAGATGCAAGGCGCTGCCGGCCATCTCGCTGTCGACGGACGCCGGATCAGCCAGCGCTCTGTCCGCGATTCTCCGCGCCTGCTCCAGAGTCTCAGGGTCGCGGGCATCGTAACCCAGCGCATTGAACACACGCGCCCGTAGAGTTCTCTGCTCGTCGCTCTCGCCCGGTTTCGGCTCGTATCCCATTTCTATCATGGCGGGCGCCAGATACTGGCGCAGCCACATGCGATACACGTCACGATCGCTGCTGCTTACCAGGTACCGGCCAACGTACTTGAGCCCTCCCAGCACGTCTTCCATGACAGCGCGATTGCGGTCTGACTGCAGCCCCTGAGCGAAGGCGAGGGAATCACCCACCGGTTCGCGGCCCACTGCGACCGAGGCCCATATGTCGTTCTGCACGGTGATGCGCTCGGCGGGAGTGAGCTTGGTCTCGGCGTCGTTCGCCAGACATCGCACTGCATCCGCGGAGTAGCCGGAGCGGTAGTAGCCGGTCGCACCCGCATTGGCCAGGACCCATGTCGAGCAGCCGCGGAGAGTGTAGGTTTCTTCTTTCTTGGTGAGCAGTTCGCACTTGGGGGCGCCGTTGCCAGTTGCCGATCCCCGCAGGCACAGGGGAATCTGCCAGAGCTGATCGTTGGCCACCTCAAGTTTCGAGCGGTCGATGAAATACCGCTGTTGGGTCAAAGTAACGCTGGTGGAATTACCTGAGCATTGCGCTTTCACATTCACGATAGGAGCGCCCGCTTGCTTCACCCACGTGGGCATGATCTTGTCGACAGGCCTTTTGGACGTTTTCGCCTGGGCATCCCAGAAATCGTCGGCCGTGGCATTAGCGTACTGGTGCTGTTGCAGATAGGCGTTGACGCCGGAGCGGAAGGTCTTTTCGCCGAGATAGGACTCGAGCATGCGCAACACCGACGCAGCCTTGCCGTAAGCGATCCCGTCGAACAACTCCTGAATCTGCGCGGGAGTTTCGGCCGCCTGATGAATCGGGCGCGTATTCTCCAGGGAATCTACGTCGAGAGTTTGGCCAGTTCCACTGACATCGTCCAACTCGTAGTTCCATTCCGGTTTCCACTTCGCGACCGGCTTCGATTCCATCCAAGTGGCAAAACCTTCGTTGAGCCAGATGTCGTCCCACCACTTCATCGTGACCAAATCGCCAAACCACTGATGCGCCATTTCGTGCGCGATGACGCTCGCAATCTCCTTCTTGAGCCCGACCGAGCCTTGCTTCTCATCGATCAAAAGAATCACTTCGCGGAACGTGATGCAGCCGGTATTTTCCATGGCGCCGGCGGAAAAGTCGGGCAGGCCGATCAGGTCCAGTTTTCCGTACGGATACTTGATGCCAAAATATTTGTTGTAATAGCCGAGAATGTAAGACGCGGCTTCCAGCGCGAACCTGCCCATCTCTTTCTTTCCCGGAGTGCTGTAAACGCGAATCGGGATGCCGTCCGCCTCGCCCTCGATGTACTCGAAGTTGCCCACCACCAGCGCGGCCAGGTAGGACGACATTTTGGCCGTGGTGGCAAAGCGCACCGTGTGCTTGTCCCCAGGACCGGGAGTGTCCGAAACAATTTTCTGGTTCGAAATCGCAACCAGCCCCTTGTCGGCGACGGCGGTAATGTCAAATGTCGCTTTGTAGTCAGGCTCGTCAAACGAAGGGAAGGCGCGCCGGGCGTCGGTGGCTTCAAACTGCGACGCGGCGTACTTGCGTCCCTGGTCGTCCTTGCCCAGGTACAAGCCGCGCATTTCGTCGTTGAGAATGCCGGAGTAGGTAATGTGAATCGTCGCCGGACCTGCGGCCAAGGCCTTCTCCACGGTCAGAACAACCATTTCTTTTTCTTTGTCGGGCGTGACCTTCGCGGATTGCGTGGAGCCGCCGCTGGTAATGGTGACGTCGTGGAAATCGATATCGACTGCGTTCAGCGTTATGTCGGTGGTCGAGTTCAGCACGCGAATCGCGATAGTTTCATCGCCCTC
This sequence comes from Candidatus Sulfotelmatobacter sp., assembly GCA_052148475.1. Taxonomy (GTDB): domain Bacteria; phylum Acidobacteriota; class Terriglobia; order Terriglobales; family Acidobacteriaceae; genus Sulfotelmatobacter. The sequence goes on from JBKQID010000020.1 coordinate 24,177, forward strand.
AAACTTGGCCTTATCGAGATCGGGCGTGAAGGTGAGTTTGTAGTTATCCGGTCTCGCAATTTCGGGCAACCGCTGCGCGCTCGCCAGTGAAAGTGTTAAGACGACAAAGATCATGACGGCAAAAATACGTTTCATTCGTTTCCCTCGGGAGATTGAATCAGATTGCGTCCTTAAAAAGTGTTTTTCCTGGAGTGCTGGGAACGCAGTTGTACCCCGCTCTAGTTCAAATACGAACGGGGTGTCAAGAAAGTTCACGGGCTGGGTGCGACCACCCCATTCAGGACGGTCATCGCACAGTGGTTGGCTCCAAACCAGTAGGGAATTTCGCGGTAGTCTTCGACCGCAAAGACTGCTAAATCGGCGTCTTTCCCCGGCTCGATACTGCCCTTGCGTTCCGCCACGCGAAGCGCCCACGCCCCGTTGATGGTCGAGGCCGCGACCGCTTCTGCCGGCGACATCTTCATATGGGTGCAGGCCAGCGACATTGCCATGGGCATGCTGATGGTAGGCGAAGTGCCCGGATTATAGTCCGTGGCCAGCGCAACCGGCACGCCCGCATCGATGAGACGGCGCGCGTTCGGATAATCTGTCAACCCCAGAAAATAGTTTGCGCCCGGCACCAGCGTCGCCACAGTATCGTGCTTGGCCAATGGTGGGATGTCGTCGTCATTCACATGGTCCATGTGGTCGAACGACGCTGGATGGAAGCGCAAGAACGGTGCCAGACTGGTTTCTGAAAGCTGGCCCATGTGTGCGCGGACGCTCAATCCGTGCTTTTCAGCGGCAGCAAAAATCCGCTCCGTCTCCTCCGCTGTGAATGCTCCCTGGTCGCAGAACACGTCCACAAATTGGGCGAGCTTCCGCCGAGCCGCCGCAGGAATCATCTCTTTACAGACGATCTCAACGTACTTTTGTGAGCAGCCCTGAAATTCTTTCGGGACGACATGGGCTCCCAGCAGAGTGGAAACCACAGTCCCCGGCCAGCGTGCAGCCGCGTCTTTGATTGCCTCCAGCGACTTCAGTTCCGACTCAACCGTAAGCCCGTAGCCCGATTTAGCCTCAACGGTGGTCGAGCCCAGCGCGGCCATTTTCTGCAGCGCGGTCAGCACCTTGGAGGCGAGGACGTTCTTCGGTGTCTCGCGAACGCCTTCCAGGCTGGATCGTATGCCGCCCCCCGCTGCTGCAATTTCCGCGTAAGACGCACCTTCGATGCGCTTCTCGAAATCCACCAGCCGCGGAGCAACAAAAACAGGGTGCGTGTGCGAGTCGACGAATCCCGGCAAGACTACTTTGCCGGCGCAGTCGATCTCGGTGACGCTTTTCCGATGGCTCTTCAGCCAGGGATCGCGCAACGCGTCCTTGGTCTTGCCGACCGAGACAATCTTGCCACCCAGGCAGAGAACCGCGCCGTCATTGATAATCCCGAGGTCGCGCAAAGCAGGCCCGCGGCGGGGGCCAGGCTCGGCCGATGCGGCGCGTAAAGTGAGAAGCTGGCCAATGTTGACCAGAAGAAGGGAATCCAGTACGAGAGCTGGTCGTTTCGGGGTCACGCGTCGGTTCTAGTCTAGCAGCACTCAAAGACGGGAATCGTTTCCTTCGTGAACCTTCGTGCCCTTCGGGGTTGATGATCTTGGGACTGGCTCTTGCGGTCCGCCGGGTTGTGTGAAATCACAGCCCGGCCTAAGATTTGACCGAAAGGTCCGATCATGATGACTTCCTGGTTTCAACGCAAAGCAAAGGCCGACTCTGTCCCCTTCGTCTGGCTTCGCACGGTCACGGCGGCGCTACTATGCGGAATGGTGTTGCAGTCCGGCGCTGCGGCGCCGCAAACCGGAGCCGCGCTGCCCGCGGTTGGCACCCTGCGTCAGGCTGCCGAAGCGCACCATATCACGATAGGTGCGGCTGCCGCGTCCGCGTATCTCGGCGAGGCGGACTATGCCGCCACTCTTGGTTCCGAGTTCAGCCAGCTGCAGGCCGAGAACGAAATGAAGTTCGGTGCGATTCATCCGCGGCCCGACACCGACCCCAATCCTTACAATTTCAAGGGTGGGGACGCGTTGGTTGCGTTTGCTCAGAGTAATAACATGGTCGTCCGCGGACACACGCTGATCTGGCACAACAACGTGCCGGACTGGGTGAAGAACGGCGGTTACTCTGCGCCGCAGCTCGCCGAAATTCTGCACGGCCACATCAAGACCGTGATGACACATTACGCGTCCAAGGTTTACGCGTGGGACGTGGTCAACGAAGCCTTCAACGACGATGGCACCATGCGCCACACGATCTGGTACGACCAGCCGGGCATCGGCGCGGGGAGGGGCACGAAATATATTGAAGAGGCGCTGCGCTGGGCACATGAAGCCGATCCGAACGCGAAGCTGTTCTACAACGACTACGACGCGGAAATGATCAACAAGAAATCGGATGCGATTTATAAGATGGTGAGGGATTTCAAGAAGCGCGGTGTGCCGCTCGACGGCGTGGGTTTTCAGACGCATGTCAGCCTGAAGTTCGAGGACCCTGCGAAGTTGGCGTCATTCGCGAAAAATCTGGAGCGGTTCGCAAAACTTGGTCTGGAGCTGCAAATCACCGAACTGGACATCCGACTCAACGACTCCAGCGCAGCTGCGCTCGCCGCGCAGGCAAAGCTCTACGGCGAGATCACGACCCTCTGTGCGCAGCAACCCGCCTGCAAGGCACTGCAAACCTGGGGATTCACCGACAAGCACTCGTGGATTCCCGGCTTCTACAAAGGCCAGGGATGGGCCTTGCTCTGGGACGAGAAGTATCAGAAGAAACCGGCGTACCAGGCCGTGTACGACGCGCTGGCAAGGTAGGGTGTGGGAACTATGGGCCCTGCGTCAGTTCCCCATCGGCACTTTCACGCCTACCTTCTTCGCAAACTGCTTCGCCTCGTCGTAGCCCGCGTCCACGTGGCGGATCACGCCCATGCCCGGGTCGGTGGTCAGCACGCGCTCGATGCGCTTGGCCATCTCATCGGTGCCGTCAGCCACGGTGACTTGGCCAGCGTGCAGCGAATAGCCGATGCCAACCCCGCCTCCGTTGTGGATTGACACCCATGAAGCGCCTGCAGCTGTGTTCAGCAGCGCGTTAAGCAGGGGCCAGTCGGCCACGGCGTCCGAGCCGTCTTTCATGCTTTCCGTTTCGCGGAAGGGAGACGCCACCGAGCCGCAGTCGAGATGGTCGCGTCCAATCACGATCGGCGCCTTAATCTTGCCCTTCTTTACCAGATCGTTCATCGCCAGCCCGAACTGCGCGCGCTCGCCATAGCCCAGCCAGCAGATGCGCGCGGGCAAGCCCTGGAACTTGATGCGCTTCCGCGCCAGATCGATCCAGCGCCGCAGGATTCGATTGTCGGGGAACAACTCCAGCACCAGATCGTCGGTCACGTGAATGTCGGAAGCTTCGCCCGACAGCGCTACCCAGCGAAACGGTCCGCGGCCCTCGCAAAACAGCGGACGAATATATGCGGGTACGAATCCAGGGAAGTTGTAGGCGTCCTTCACTCCGCGCTGAAAGGCAAACGTGCGGATGTTGTTTCCATAGTCGAACGTGACCGATCCCATCCTCTGCAGGCGCAACATGCCCTCGACGTGCTGCGCCATGGCGTCGAGCGAACGTTCCTGATACGCGTGCGGATCTTTATTTCGTAATTCGGAGGCCTCGGAGAGTGTCATGCCGTTCGGCACATATCCGTTCAGCGGATCGTGCGCCGAAGTCTGGTCGGTCAAAATATCGGGGACAACGCCGCGCTCGGCCAACTCGGGAATCACGTCAGCGCAATTTCCGACCAGCCCGACGGAAACATTTTCCTTCTTGCGAATCGCATTCTTCAGAATGCGCAGAGCTTCGTCCAGCGTTGTGACCATGAAGTCACAGTAGCCGGTTTTCAGGCGCCTCTTAATGCGTTCGGGATCAACGTCGATGCCCAGAAAGGCCGCGCCGGTCATGGTCGCGGCCAGCGGCTGCGCTCCGCCCATGCCGCCCATGCCGCCGCTGACAATCAGCTTGCCCGCGAGGTCGCCACCAAAATGTTTCTCTCCCGCCGCTGAAAATGTCTCAAACGTGCCCTGCACAATTCCCTGCGACCCGATGTAAATCCAGGATCCGGCCGTCATCTGCCCGTACATCATGAGGCCGGCGCGTTCCAGTTCGTTGAATTTTTCCCAGTTGGACCAGTGGCCGACTAGATTCGAATTGGCGATGAGCACGCGGGGTGCGTGATCGTGGGTTTTGAAAACCCCTACAGGTTTGCCCGATTGCACCAGCAGCGTTTCGTCGTTGGCCAGATTCTTCAGGGTTGCGACAATAGCGCGGTAGGCTTCCCAACTGCGCGCGGCGCGGCCGGTTCCGCCATAAACGACCAGGTCCTTGGGGCGCTCCGCAACCTCTTCGTCGAGGTTGTTCATCAGCATGCGCATGGCGGCTTCCTGCTGCCAGCCTTTGCAGGTAATTTGATTTCCACGGGGCGCGCGAATGGATGCGGGAGCTTGAATTTCCGTTTCGACGGGCATAAGAAGATGTTACTTGCTGGGTGCTGCCGAGTTCAAATTGTGGGAATCTCCTGAGAAAAGACTTGGACACGATGTGAGAGTTCGAGCAGAGGGCAGGGATGTTGCAGGGATGTTTCAACTGCGCAGTTGCCTTAGCTCTGCTGCGGCAACTGCTTCGTTCAGCATGACATCCGTTATTTCACCAGCTGGGACCGTTATAGGGCGTGCCATCGCTGGCGATTCCGCTTGATGCCGAACGGACATCGACGATGCCGGGTTCCTGCTGGTCCACGGCCATCAAGCTATCCTCCTGCACCACTTCCCAGTTGGGCTCTTTGGTCATGGGGTCGATGGGAATCTGCCGCAGGTATCCCGCCGTCACGAGGTCGTCGAGCGACTGGGGGGCTTTCTGCTTGTCGAGGGTGTACTGGTCAATCACCTTGCGCAAGGTTGCCAAGTTCTGGCGCAGAACAGACTCTCGAGCGGCCACGATCGCCTGGTTATAGATTGGCACCGCAACGGACATCAGGATCATGATCATGCTGATGACGATCATCAGTTCCAGCAGCGTGAAACCGCGGGCTCGGATGCGCCGGTTGCCGCGGGCTAGGAGGCTCGCTGCCTGCATCCCTTCACGCCTTGCCGAGTTGTTCACGCGTCGCTGCATTTACCAGTCCTTGTACTTCGTTCCGTCGAGAGCGGTGCCCGTCGACTTGGTGTAGACATCGAACACGCTTTGTCCGCCAAAGGAGTCAGAGTCCGGATCGTCCTGCATCGATCGCAAGCCCCACTCCTTGCTCTTAGTCATGGGGTCCACGGGAATAGCACGCAGAAAACGAATTTTCTTGCCGCCTTGCGCTTCCACCCCCTTGACCAGTTCCTCGAGATCGGGCGGATAGCCGCCGCTGTCGAGTTTGGTCTGAAACATGTTGTGGTCAGCCGCGTCTTTGTAACGGTCGATGGCGTCGCGCATATCCCACAAGGCCCGGCGCAACTCCTTTTCTCTCTCGCGCTGAATCGTGATTCGCGCCAGCGGCAACGCCATCATCGTCAGAATCGACAGAATGGCCGAGGCGACGATCAATTCCATGAGCGTAAAGCCGCGTTCCCGCCTCGTAGTCATTCGGTGATGGAACCTCGCTATCGTCATCGTCTTAATTCCGCAGCACTCGATCCGCGGAAAGCTCCTCTGCATCTCTACGGTCCATTTCTACTGGACCGTGACCGAGGCCTGCGCTCCGTTGACGGTGATCCCTTGCAAGCCAGGGTCGAGCGCACCGCCTCGGGTAATGGTCAGGGGCGTCTGTCCGTCCGCTTTTGCCTGGAACGTGATGCTGACCACCGCGCCCTGGCCGGAAACTCCACCCGCGCCGCTGGGCCGTGAAGCGGTAATCCTTGACTCGCCTTTGATTTCATCCTCGCGATGAGCCAGGGTCACTATCTGGCCATCTTGCGAGAGGAAGCCGCCATTGACCACGTTCACCAACTGCAGCATCTTCGGGTCGTAGTCCAATTGCACCGGCACGGTGTGGACGTTCTGGGCGCCGGACAGCAGCAGATTCACCACAAACGTGTTGCCCTTGGCCGCTTGAATCGTCGGCGGATCAAACAGGAAGCTGGCCGGGCGAGCCGCCGGGTTCGGAGTGGCAGACTGGCTGGTCGGGGCCGGGATTGCTGGAGGCTGATTTGCCGGAGCCTGATTCTGATTTGCCGGAGGCTGGGCTGCCGGTGCGACCGGCTGCGGAGTCTGTACCGGCGCGGCCTGCGGGTGGTTCACGTGGCGCAACGAGATCGTCGTCGAAGTGCCGATATCAATGGCCCGCTGGTTGATCTCGCTTACCTCCGTACCACGGATGACGTGGGGAGTGATGGCAAAGACCGTCTCGTCCGAAGAATGGTCCTGCGTGGTCTGCCCAAACAAATACTTCAAGATTGGAATCTGGGCTAATCCCGGTATCCCGCTCAACGATCGGGTCTGCGAGTCGTCCATAATCCCGCCGATCAGGCTGGATTCCCCATCCTTCAGACGGATTTCGCCCAAGTCGACTTTCTTCTGACCGATGATGGGCTGAGTGATGCCGCCGATACTGGCCTGGCCAATCTCCGACGAGATTTCCATCGTGATTTTCAGCGTGACTTCCCGGTCGGAGTGTACGTGGGGCGTGACGTCGATGTTTACGCCCACATCGATGTATTGAAACTGGGTATTGACCAGGGGGTTAATGCCCACCCCACCGATGCCGGGCTGAAACGAACCCGTTGCCACGGGCAGGCGTTCGCCGATCTTCAGAGACGCCTTCTGGCCGTCAAGCGAGCGAATCTGCGGATTCTGAATCAGCTTGGTGTCGGTATCTCCCATGACTGCCGACAGGTTCGCGGATGGAATGGTGACCTGGAAGTTGGTGGCGTTGAGGTTGCCTAGGTTATTCAGGTTGATGCCAGTGCCGGAACTTGACGTAGTCGATCCCGTGGTTGAGGACGAGGTGGTGGAGGTGATATTGTCCTGCAGCGTAACTGTCGCGCTGGTCGGCGGACTGAACCCCAGCGTGCGCGACTTGTCTTTGCTGATCTGCATTACCGCGATGTCGATGATCACTTCCGGGCGCGGCTTGTCGAGATCCTCCACTAGTTTTTGCGCCAGCGCGATCTGATCGGGAGTCCCGCGCACGATCAACGCATTCTGCGAGAGCAACTGCTGCACACGGGTGACGTCCAGCACGGCGCGAATCGCGTTGACCACATCCTGTAGTTCGGTTGGAGCCGAAAGATTGGTTAGATAAAAAGTTTTGAGGACGCTTTGTTCCAGTTCCTTGCGCTTGGCTATGTTGTCCTGCGCCACGAAAATCGTGTTGGGCGTAACCGGCCGCCAGAAAGTCTTTGATTCCAGCGCCGTGATCTCCAGCGCGTCTTCCAGGGTGACTCCATTCAGCTCAACTTTGATCGCCTTGGGAACGTAATCGTAATCAAACAGCACATTGATTCCGGCCAGCTGCCCGATGGTGCGGTAGACGGTGTCGGATTTGTCGGTGAGCTTGACCGTGATGGGAATATTGGAGATGGGAGCCAGTTCCACCGGCCCGGGCAATTCGCGAACCCGTCGCTCCAGACCAGATGGCGGACCGGCGGGCTGCTGAGGAGGATTGCGCTGGTCCTCGATCATCTTTTGCGTGTGCTCCAACTCCTGCTTGGCGATGAACAACGACGGGTCAATCTCCAGCGCTCTTCGGAACGCCGCCACCGCTTCGTCCACCTTCCCGTCATCGCGCAGCTTCTGCCCTTCATGCACGAGGGTGGCCGCTGCTTCAAAACGAATGCGTTCGAAGGACGCCCGGTAGCGCAGGTCTTTGGGTTTGAGGTCGTAGGCTTGCTTGAAGAACTCGTAAGCCTCCACATACTTCTGGCGAGCCTCCGCATCCTCACCTTTGGCATATAGGGTTTTGGCTTTGTCGGCGATGGCGGGGAGCGTTGCAACCGCGACCAGCAACAGCAATAGTGCCGGGCGCATCAGGCGTCTCATTCGATAATCCTCACGAGATGATCCTCTTTATACGGTCTTCGCCGGACCAGCGGCTATCCCGCGCCTTGCGGCGTCGCGTCGGGATGTTTCGAGCAGGGAATCCACTCGATACACCAAAAAAACACTCGGTGACGCGATTATAGCATCGCCATTTCCGGCTCCCGAAGTGCTTGTGCACACGGGAGTTATACTCTTTGGTCGTAGGCCTAGTGGGGCGAAGGCCAGATATCGGACTTCGGACCTCAGGCCTCAGCCTCCGGACTTCAGACCTTGCACCCTCCTTGCACCTTCTGGCCTGCGGTCCGACGTCTGAGGTCCGAGGTCCGAGGTCCGCGTCACGCTGCTGCTAAGATAAAACCCACTGACCATGGCTCGCCAATCCACCCACCAGACCAAGCCCAGCCCGGAGAAATCTCCCCGCCGTGATCCCACTGCCTCCGGCGACCGGGACGCTGCCATTAATAGGATCGCTTCACATAACTACTTCTTGCTGGAAAAATTTGAGGCCGGGGTAGTTCTGACAGGTACCGAAGTAAAGTCCGTCCGTGGCGGCCTAGCTAACCTTAAAGATTCCTATGGATTGGTTAAGGACGACGCAGTTTGGCTGCTGAACGCCCACATCGGACCGTACGAGCATGGCAACATCCACAATCACGCCCCGCTGCGCACCCGCAAGCTGCTGATGCACGCAGAAGAGATCCGCAAGCTAATCGGCAAGACGCAGCAAAAGGGCCTGACCCTGATTCCAACCCGGCTGTACTTCAAAAACGGCCGGGTCAAGGTGGAACTGGCCCTGGCCAAGGGCAAGCAGCTGTGGGACAAACGCGAGACCGAACGCCGCCGCACCGCGGATAAAGAAGCCCGGGAAGCCGTCGCGCGGGGAAGAAACAGAAAATGAGCGAACCCGGTCCAAGTTAAATCAGAGTTAAATCAGTTCGCGCAGAGGGTCTCATCAAGACCGTGAACCTCAAGTCCGATATGCCGTCGGTGCAGGAGGCGCTGCAGCGGCTGGAGCGCGAGATGGCGGTTGCCCGCCAGGGCAAAGTGGCTCTGCTGAAAATCATCCATGGTTACGGATCGAGCGGCGCCGGCGGCGACATCCGCATCGCGGTGCAGAAGCGCTTGTATGAACTGGCCGAGGCCGGTCAGATACGCGCCTGCATTTTCGGGGAGAACTGGTCAAAGGCCGATGACGAAACCTGGCGATTGCTGCAAGCGGAGTCCGCATTGAAAAGCGACCCGGACTTAGGCCGCCGCAATCTTGGAATCACCATCGTCTTGCTGTGAGTTTGCCGCGGAGGCTTCCAACCGAACGGATCTAGATTCCATCGCCCACCGGCGGCGGATTCGGCGGCACCGGAGCCGCGTCAGGAGCCGCGACCGGGGCCGGCTGGGTAAAAGACTGCGGCATTATCGATTGAACGACCACCACCGGCGCCATCATATTCTGCTTCCAGTACGAGACGGCGACTCCACGCTGCCAGAAGCGCGGAATCAACAGCAGGAGCAACATGAGTTGGCTGAGTAGAAACGCCGCGAACCAGTTCTCGGGCGCGACGAACTTCATCCATGCCCGGATGCCGCCAACCAGAATGATCGCCGCCACCAGCGTGGTCACCACATAGCTTGTCAGCAAACCTACCAGGTTGCGGAACGTATGCCGGAACGCCGTTGCGATCGATTTGCGCACGGCCCGCTGGTCACTCAACACGACGTCCGCCTCCGCCAGATCGAACCAGATGCGGAAGGCAGTCATGATCAGAAAAATCACGAACAGGCCGGCAAAACGCACCTCGGGCAGCAGCAGTTCATTCGTACTCTCCCCGGCCTTCCGCTCCAGCACACCATGCAGGCCGAACAGCGCAATCGTCGCGATTCCCATCACAATGCCGGCGACGATCATGAGCCGAATGTAGCGCCACAGGTTTCGCCCGCAGGCGCGAAAGAAATCCTCGCGCGGCAGCCGGTAGGTTGACGCATACCCCGCGAACACGCCCGGCAGAAAAAGTGCTGTGAAGACGAGAAACAGAAATGCGAAATACAGCGCGGGGGTGGTCAGCGCCGACATTGGCCCAAACTCAGGACGGGCCAGCAGATTGATCACCACTGCAAGGTCGAATCCATGAAGCAGGCGGTCGGCGGCCAAGCTGTGGTCGAGGATGGCGTGGGCGCTCTTGCGAACGCCCGCCGAACCAAACTCGGCCAGCGTCAGATTCAGCAACCAGAACCAGAAAATGTAGCGCTTGTTGCGCCCGACCGTTCTCCAGCCGCTGCTCAGTAGACTCTTTTTATCGCTCATTCGTTTTCTATCCTCGATCAGACCTGCACGGCTGAAGCCGCTGTTGGTCTTGCCCTCTCTGACGGCGCGGCTCAAGGCCGCGCCCTTTCAAAGCGTCTTCGGGTGAACAGTCTTTACACGGCCCACCAGGCTAGAGCCTGGCCCATCCACTGCGTCACAAAGAGCCAGTAGGTCGACAGTTTGTTCGTCGGCTTGGAATTGGCCTCGACGAGGTGGCTGTTATTGAAGTCGTTGCGGTCGATCTGCACCTTGTGGTCGGGATCAATCTCCGCCGAGACGGCCTTCGCCTTTTTCAGGTAGCTGAATCGAATCCAGCGGTTCTTGCCGTCCCAGTGCTCGCGGATATTCTCGCCGTTATCGAACTTGATTTCTACCTCGACCGGCATGACGAAATCTCCCTTGCGATGCAGCGAGACGTACGACTGGTACATCGTGTCGCCCTTCCCGGCGTCCTTCTTATCCTTCTGCTTCTTCTCTTCGTACCAGTTCACCGGGAAGGAATCGACGTTGAGCACTTCATAATCCAACACCTGCGATCCGTAGATGGCTTGATCGAAGTACCAGCGCAAATCCTTGCCGGAAACCTCCTCGATGGTCTTGAGAAAGTCTTCTTTGGTGGGATGCGTAAAGCGGTACTTCATGAAGTAGACATGCATGGCCTTGGCCATGGTGTCTTCGCCGATAATGCCTTCGAGAGTGAGCAGCACGCTGGCCGTCTTACCGTAGGTGATGCCGCCGTAAGAGCCGGAATTGTAGTAATCATAGGCCTTCTGCGCGATGGGATCGAGATCAGCCTCGCCGGTATAGGTGAGCCTTTGCTCCTCCCGTTCGCCTATGGTCGCGCCCGCGATGCTCATGATCGAATTGTTCTTGCCCAGAATCGAATCCAGAACCTTGACTTCGGTATAGCTGTTGATGCCTTCATCCATCCAGGCGTCTTCAAATTCGTTGGTAGCAACCATGCCGTACCAGTACTGGTGTCCGAACTCATGTTCCACCACCAGTTCCGGCACGTATAAACCCTGCGGCATAAACCAGCTCGAGTCGCCGGTGATGAACGTCGGATATTCCATGCCGCCTGCCGCTGAGTCCGGTTCCGGATCGACCACGGTCAACGTTTTGTAGGGATAAGGCCCGTACCACTTTTCGAAATGATCGAGCGTTTCCCGGGTGATTTTTTCGTGACGCTCGGCCTGGCTCCAGTGCGCGGGTTGCATCAGGAAGCGGAGTTGGATCGGCCCCATTTGCGACGGATAGACGCTCTCCCGGACTTTGTAGCGCGGGCTGGCGGTCCAGGCGAAGTCGTGAATGTCGTCGCCGTGATAGGTCACGGTCTTTGTATTGTCAGGATTGCTTTTCTCCTCGACCATCACTCCGCTGGCCCCGACAACTTCATACTGCGGCACAGTCAGTTTTACGTCGAAGACTCCGAAGTCGGCGAAGAACTCGGTGGTGTTGTGATACTGGTGGCAATTCCAGGCTCCGTGCCACCAGACGCCCACTTTCGGAAACCACTGACCGCCCAGCACAAAATCACGCTTCCATCCCGATCGTGCTTGGGTCTCAGGAAATTTTGTTTTGAAAGCAATCTTGAATTGTACGTACGCGCCCGGCGCGATGGCCTTGGGCACGTGCAGGTCCACGACCGTCTTATCATCTTTATTACCGTCGTCAGGGGCAATGTATTGCAACTGCGACGTCAAATCACCCTGGCCCACCACTTCAAGGCTCTGGATCTCCTCGGAGCCGTAGAACTTGTCTTCCCACTTCGCATAGCCCGTGTCGCGGCTGCCCATGAGCTTGGAGTCACGCACAAACGTCGCCTTGGGCTGAAATGCGTTCTGATAAAGATGGAAAGGCAAGTGATCGAGCGCCTGACCGGTCAGGTTGTGGTATGTCAGGATTTCGGTAGCGTCGACGATATGCGTCGCCGCATCGTACTTGGCGTCGATCTCGTAGTGCACCACCCGCTCCGACATTGGCTTTTCTGAGTTGACGGCCAGCGTCGTGTCGGGGATCGAGAACTCGGCGGTTACTCCATTTCTCGCGTTCTTTGCGAGAAGTGGCGTTGCGGCCGGAGCCGCCGCCTGCGGTGCTGCCGCCGCTGCTCTCCGGTTCATAATCGCAGAGAGTCCCAGAGCTACGGCGGCAACGAAGATGACAACCTTCCATCGAATCTGCATGAAGGACCTCATCGGTACGGACTGCGATTTTGAATCATATCAGGCGCGGCTCGCGCAATCCGCGGCGAACAAACTTGTGGGCGTAGATGGCGCGTAGAAGTTCCGCGGTCATGAACCCGCTTGCCTAATGGCGGTTCCGCCGACGATACTGGAAGAATCATCTGACGGGCCGCATAACAACTATGAAGACCACAATTTCTCTCTCTACCCCTGCCGCAGTCGAAACCGAATCACTCGTAGCCCTGGTTCTGGACCACGCGAACTCTGCTTCGACCGAGAACTCTTCGAGCGGAAAAGAAAAAGGCAAGAAGCCGGAACTCAAAGTCGCCACAACCGATCCTGCCGTGCAGGCGGTCGCTGCCGACCTGCTGGCCAGCGGCGAAGTTGCGGGCAAGCCGTTTGAGACCAACCTGATGCACCGGCCCGTCACCCTGATGGCGAAGCGCCTGCTGTTAGTTTCTGGCGGCGCCGCCAAAAAGTTTTCCAGCTTCGATCTGCGGCGCATCGCCGGAACCGCCGCCCGCGCCCTAAAATCTCGCGGCATCCGCAGCTTTGCCTTCGTGGCGCCGCCCGGCATTCCCGCGGAGGAAGCGGTGCGCGCGATTGTGGAAGGCGCGCACGTCGGAAACTTCGATCCCGACTATTACCGCAGCGACCGCAAAGACCAGAAAATTGACGCTCTCACCATCGTCGCCAGCGGCGACCAGTCTTCTCTCGAGAAGGCCGCCAACGAAGCGCAAGTTATCGGCGAATCGCAAAATTTCACCCGCGATCTGGTCAACGAACCTTCCAACCGCATGACTCCCACGATTCTTGGCGATCGCGCCCAAAAAATGTCCATGGAAGTTGGGTTGAAGTGCGAAGTCTACGGCGCCGACAAGATCAAAGAATTGAAGATGGGCGCATTCTGGAGCGTCGCCCAGGGCTCCGACGAACCGCCCGCACTGATCGTCATGCGCTACGAACCCGCCGGCGCGCCCGAGAAGCCAGTCTTAGGTTTGGTGGGAAAGGGAATTACATTCGACACCGGCGGCATTTCGATCAAGCCCGCCGATGGCATGGAGAAGATGAAATACGACATGGCCGGCGGCGCCACCATGATCGGCGTCATGCGCGCCATCGCGCTGCTGAAGCCGAAAGTCAAGGTCATCGGCATCGTCTGCGCGACGGAAAATATGCCTTCAGGAAAAGCGCAGAAGCCCGGCGACGTGCAGATCGCCATGTCGGGCAAGTCGATCGAGATCATCAACACTGACGCCGAAGGCCGGCTCGTCCTTGCCGACGGCCTTTACTATGCGCGCCAGCTCGGCTGCACCCACCTGGTCGATGCAGCCACGCTGACTGGAGCTGTCGTGGTCGCACTCGGATACAACAACGCTGGAATTTTCGCCAACGACGACGATATGTACGACCGCTTCCACAGTGCCAACGCCAAGGCGGGCGAAAAAATGTGGCGCCTGCCGCTCGATGACGAATATAAAGAGCAGATCCGCTCCGGTATCGCCGACATCGTCAACTCCGGCGGACGCTGGGGCGGCGCCATCACCGCGGCCATGTTCCTGAAAGAGTTCGCCGAAGACACACCCTGGATTCATCTCGACATTGCGGGCACCGCCTGGATGGAGGATCAAAAACCGTGGATCGCGAAAGGCCCATCCGGCATTGCCCTGCGCAGTCTGGTGGAGTTCGTGAAAAGTTTCGCTGGATGAAAGCATAACCACGGATTTGCGCGAATGGTCGGGGATATTCTTAGAGTTTCATCCGGAAGATCCGTGAAATCCTGGGCTGGTTTCCTTCAGCAAAGAAAAACCCGGCGAACGTTGAGGGAAATCCGGGCGGTTGTTATAATCGAGTTCGTTCCGCGCGCTTCCGGCACCGCCGTAAGTTTTCGTTTGGTCGCGATGCCCGCCACCCTCAGCGTGAAGCGAACAGTCCTCGCAGCCCGCGGACAGCGGGTTTCGAAACGTGGCCAGGTAGCTCAGGTGGTAGAGCGCAGCCCTGAAAAGGCTGGCGTCGGCGGTTCAACTCCGTCCCTGGCCACCATCATTTCAAAGAACTTAGTGGCGAAGAGCGGAAATTTCCAACCCACGATCCAACCCATGATTCTCACTGAACTCGCTCTGTGAGCAGGTGAATTCTGTCCCCCATGAGCTGTTCGAGGAACTTGCCTTGCGCATCCCGCATGGAGTCCATGTCGGACTGTGCATAGAGTTCCATCGTTGTGCCAAAGTCCTCGTGCCGCAGAACACCCTGCACGGTTTTGGGGTCCACTTTCAGCTTCACCAGTGCCGTCGCCAGTGAATGGCGAAAGTTGTGAAAACCAAAGCGTCCCTTCCAGTTCGCGGGAATCACGCCCGCGCTGATGGCTGCGGGGCGCAAGTATTGCTGCACCATGATGGACGCGGACAGCGGCTTCTTGCCTCTCAGCTTTACGCTGGGAAACACATAGTCGCTTTCCTTGGCATACTTCGTTCTCTCGCGCCATGCGAGCAGGAAGCCAGCCAAAAGCGGATGCATGGGAACGGGAGCCTTTGACGCTTTCGACTTCGGCTCTTTGAATCTTCCCCACACATAAGCTCGTCTCACGTAAATCACCAACCCCTCGAAATCGAGATCCATCCACATCAAGCCCAACAGTTCTGATACGCGCAGAGCAGTGGCCGCGTCGCTTAGAGTCAACGTGCGCCTTGGCTCTGGAGTATTGAGAAGAACCTCGAACGCCTGCTTGGGCGTCATCACTATCGCCCGGTAGTCGCTCGTGGTTCGTTGGCTCACCCAGTTCATGGGATTGCCTTCCTGCTGGCGAGGGAGGAAATTGCATCGCTGCCCGTGCTTGAAGACCAGGCTCATGATGCGGCGGATTTTGTCGATGGTAGGATCGGCTAACGGTTTCACCTTCTTCTGAGCGTTCCCCTTGCGTAGTTCCCGAAACCACGCCTCGACATCCCTCGATTCCACAGCTAAGGGTGCTAATCTCCCCCATCGCGGAATGATGCGTTTGATCAGGTGTCGCTCGTAGGTTTCGACTGTGGGAAATGCTTTGGGACGCGCTGATTCCGATTGGTCGATCCTCAGCTCGTTTTCGATATAGTCCTGACAAAGCTGACCAAACGTTCTCGGTGTTCCCTGGAAGGGCTGTAAGTGGTTGATGGTTTCGCGCAGCTTCTGACGATCGACTTCTCTCGATGCATCCGCCGGGCTGGGACCGATATCTTTGACAAGACCTATGGCGGTCGTGCGTTCGACTCGTGTCCCATCCGAGCGAGTAGCGTAATGGCGAAGCACCCACGTCGGACCCTCCGCGCGCATTATCTTGCGTAGACTGCCTATTTGATACCTGGGCATCAAACCCTCCTTGGTGGTTTGCGTGCCCCAGGTGGCCGTGTTTCGCAGCTTACCATGTAGGCGTGGAGTTCCGATAAGAGAAACCTCCAGTCCTTCTTTTCTGTCGATGGATCGAGCGCGTGACCGGGAATTTTGCCATCGCGGACTTTTTGCAGCAGCGTGCGTCGCGTGATACCTAGGAACGTGGCCGCTGTGTCTCCGTCGACAAAGTGTTCGAAAGTTGGGGCTGGTGCGGCGGCACCGAGGAGCTGGCTGGCTGTCATAGAGGAACCTCAAGAAACAACGTTGCCCTTGACACTAGCCCAGACATACCAATACAGTCAACATGTATCGTTACACAATTCCAACGAGGATGGTGCATGGCAAAAAAAGCGGCAACCGCTCATCAGCTGTGATTTCCATCCGTATCTCCGAAGAACTCCGTTCCAGGCTGGAAACACTGAAGGAAGTCATTGCCCAGAAGACCGGCCAAACCGTCTCGACATCCGAGGCCGCAAAGCAACTGCTGGAGTCGGCTAGAGACGACCGTCTTGAGTTGGCAAACCTGCTCACTGAGCCGACCGATTCTCTGCTCAATATTCGCGGGAAAGCGGAGGCACATATGCCGCTCACGCAGGCTGAATGGGCTCTCGTTGCCTACTATTGCGCCAAGGGTGCGCAGTCATTTATGAGTACCGAACAAGGCCAGCTTTCTTATGACTCTCTGGCCGAGATTCTTGAGGCATTTCTCGCCGTTTACGCAATCACCCGCAGAAGGAAGAAGCTTTCCCTAGACTTCCTCTATTTGATGACGCTTCCCGAGGACAAACAAGTCGCTGCAAAGGAGCCGGACGATGTCGACAGTGACGACCTCCGTCGAGTCATTACGCGAACGATTCAGATGCTCAGAGATCCGGCTCAGAAGCGCCGACGGCCACTGCTCTCCGTTCGCAATCTCTACACGCTCTTGGATCAGGAAACGTTCTCGAATATCGAAAAGCTGAACGAAGTACTTTGGCCGCACTGGAATACCCTCTGGCGCGTTTGTGCCCGAGGCCATTACGCAGTTCACCGCAAGCCCTTACGACCGAAACCCGCTGGCGACGACGATGACTTTGAAGCCCCAATGCAGCGCGGATTGCCATCCCAGGAGGAGGGCGGATACCGCCTCGATCTGGTGCGAGAGGAGGGGAACGATTTCTCTCCCTACCTGCATTTTCCTGGCCCGCTTGCGCCACGCTATCCGGTAAATGGATACGCCAGAACTGCGGAATTCCGAAGGATGCTGGAAGGGCTCGATTTGACTCGCCCACTGGC
>JBKQID010000021.1:0-106013 GCA_052148475.1 Candidatus Sulfotelmatobacter sp.
GCCGGTAATCTGATTGGCCAGCGGATTGCGAAACACCACGCCCCAGAAATGATGCGTTTCTTTCCCGTAGCAGCATCCCGCCGCAAAACATCCCAGCCGCCCGATCGCGTGCCCCAACGCCAGCCCCGGAGCAAACGCGTCGCAGGTTCCCAGCGGAGGCATGTGATGCCGGTGCACGTACCACGCCGCCGCTGCAAAAGCCGCAATCAACCCTCCGGAAAAAACTCCGCCCGCCTGCAACGTAGTAACGCTGAAAATCTCGCCCAGATGTTTCGAATAATAGCCCCACTCGTTAATGACGTAGAGAACCTTCGCGCCCAGAATTCCGCACAGCACCACCAGAATCCCCAGGTTCCATGCCTTATCGCCGTCGATCCCCAGCCGCTCGGACTTGCGCACGCTGATCCATAACCCGATCAGCACTCCCGTTGAAACCAGGAAGCCATACGTCGGCAGAAAGAATCGCCCGAAATGCACTAATTGTGGATACACAGTTTAATTAGATGCAGGAAACATGCATTTGCTACGTGAACCAGTGTAGCAGGGAACTTACCGCTTTTTGTGAGGGTGAGCGGACCAGGCAGTTACTGATTTGTCTGTCATGCTGAGCGGAGCAGGAGCAGCGCGAAGCGATGTTCCTGCGCAGTCGAAGCATCCCTATAGCTTTACGGCTCTGTCGGTTTGAACGTTGAGCGATCTGTGCGGCAAGAATTCCGATACCGGTGATGCAGGTGGGGAGTGGACTCCGAACATCCTTCGTTTCCAGAAGAATGTTCTATCAGGGCAGAAGCCCGCGCCGCGGAAACAATTCAAGCCGACCCACTGTGCCGTGAGACGGGCCGAGAATGAACCGTCAGGTAGACGTTGGGAACCCGCCGAGACCCTTTAGGCATCTCCGCGTGGCGGAGCGTTGCACACCGGATCCTAGTTCGAGTCGAGTCCCCGTTCATTCAGCATTGGTTCAAAAATCGGTTACCGTCATCACCAACCCCGCAGGCCGGCTTTCACCTGTGATGCTAGGAGAACTGCCTGCAGATTAGCAATAGGGGAATCGCAAATAGTTGGCAGATCACTTGCAACCAAAGTAATCCCCCAATCCGAACACCGCTTGCAATTGGCATCTAGCCCTGTGCAAAAACGGAAACCGTTATAGTCTTTTGAAATTCACAGCGACACACCGGCTGGATTACTTGTCTCGACGTGGAATAACACTTCGAAGGGTTTAACCTACTCAGCCCGCCTTGCGGTTTTCTGTCAACACTTCATCCAACGCACTTGCCAATACATGCGCGCGCTTCTGGTAATCAGTCGCCCCGTTCTCCTGCTTCCGCCGCAAAAGGTGATACTCATCGGCGATGTTCAGCGCCGCCAGCACCGCCAGTCGCACGGTGTCAATCGTATTCGTGGCTTCGGCCACGGCCCGCATCTTTGAGTCCACATACTCCGCCAGCTTCAGAATGTATTCCGGATCAGACCCGCGCAAATTATAAGCCTGATCAAAAATCTCCACTCGCACGCTGCCGTTCTGCGCGTCCTTCACTGTAGAATTCTTAGCCGCCGTCGCCATAACGAGTAACCCCTGTCATTCCGAGCAAAGCGAGGAACCTGCTTTCAGCATCCTTCTACTTCGCTCCACACACCCACCAAACACGCTCACATCTGGCGAAGCCCAAAGTCATTAGCCAGCGCCAGACTAACTCGCCTCTGCAATCGTCTCGATCTGCTCCAGCATCTTCTCCACTCGCGCGCGAATCTCTTCCCGCTCTTTGCGCAGCTGCACCGCCTCACGCCTCAGCGTAACCAACTGTTGCTCACGCTCATCCAGTTGCTGTCGTGCGCGTTGTGCGTCACGTTCCGCCGTAGCCTGCGCCTGCCGCGCCGCCTTGTACATTTCGATAGTGCGATAAATCTTCTCTTCCAGCTCCTGAAAATCATCTGCCGGAACCTGCTCCGTTACCTGCTCCACCGCATTCAACGCCATGAGTGCACTCTTCCCCTGGGAAAATTTCAAACTTTCACGAAGTATACTCCACCGTCCTGTGGATCGAGCATGGCCCCCTAGTGCCAACGTGTCCTTGTAGGTGCGACTTTGGCTATAATTTCCCGCATGAAACACACAACCCTCCCCAAGCTAGCCGCGGCTGTCGCTCTGATTGTTTTCGCTCTACCCAGCGCAGCCAAGACCAAGGTCGAAGTCAAGGACGCCCAAGGCAAACCCGACGGCACCATCATCCTGTCGCGACAGGGATCAGGTGTTGCCCTCAAGCTTCACTTGCACGATCTCCCCCCTGGCGAGCATGCCATCCACTTTCATCAAAATCCAAAGTGCGATGGGCCAGACTTCAAGTCCGCGGGCCCGCATTTCAATCCCGAAGGCAAGAAGCACGGATTCGAGAACCCCGAAGGCCACCACGCCGGCGACATGCTGAACTTCACTGTCGACGTGAAAGGCAAAGCCGATGCCACCGTGGAAGACAAAGATGTAACCCTCGGTGACGGCGCCCACTCTCTCTTTAGCGACGGCGGCACGGCGATCGTGATCCACGCCAAAGCCGACGACATGAAGACCGATCCCGCCGGCAACTCCGGCGACCGCATCGCCTGCGGCGTAGTCACGAAGTAGCGAGTCGGCCGGCACAAGTCATGTAAGGACAGCCGCCTTCGGCTGTCCGCCGGCGTAGCCAGACCCGTGTGGAGCGGGCACTCTTGCCCGCGTGTCTTTGAACGGATTTTGGGTGGCTCAGCGCTTCCAGCGCTGCGATAGAAGGCTCTATGGACGCGGGCTTCAGCCCCTGACGTACATAAGAGATCACTTCCGCGCCCGCAACTTCTCCAACTTCTCCGCCGCCGCGTCCAGCGTTTCCAACTTCTTGCAGAATGCAAACCGCACCTGCCGCGCCCCATCCCGCGCATCGCGATAAAAACTCGACCCTGGCACCGCCGCCACTCCGACGTCTTTGACCAGATACTTCGTAAACTCCACGTCATTGGCAAACCCAAACGCCGAAATGTCGGTCATAACGTAATACGCCCCCCGCGGACGAAAACACCTGAATCCCGCCGCCTCCAACGCCGGCATCAAGTGATCCCGCCGCACCCGATATCTTTCCGCCAGCTTGGCGTAATATTCCGCCGGCAAACTCAACGCCGCCGCGCCCGCCTCCTGCAACGGCGCCGGTGCTCCCACCGTCAAAAAATCGTGTACCTTGCGGATCGCATTCGTGATCTTCTCCGGCCCGACCGCCCATCCCACGCGCCATCCCGTCACGCTGTACGTCTTCGACATTCCGTTGATCGTCACCGTCCGGTCCTGCATCCCCTCCAGCGACGCCATCGAAATGTGCTCGGTCCCGTCATACAAAATGTGTTCGTAAATCTCATCCGTGATCGCCAGCACATCGAACTCGATGCACAGATCGCGTATCAGCTCGAGCTCCGCTCGCGTGAAAACTTTCCCCGTAGGATTGTTCGGCGTATTTAGAATGATGGCCTTCGTGTGCTTATCAAACGCCGCCCGCAACTCTTTCTCATCGAAAGTCCACTCGCCGCCTTCGCTCATCGGCGGACGTAGCTTCACAAACCGCGGCCGTGCCCCGCTCAGCACCGAATCCGGACCGTAGTTCTCATAAAACGGTTCGAAGATGACGACCTCATCACCCGCGTTACAAACCGCGAGCAAAGTCGAAATCATCGCCTCGGTCGATCCGCAGCATACCGTAATCTCTTTTTCCGGATCGACCGCCATCTCTTGCCACAGGCCCATCTGCCGCGCAATAGCGTTGCGCAAATTCTTCGCGCCCCACGTGATCGCGTACTGATTCACGTCGCCATCAATCGCCGCCCGCGCCGCCTGCTTGATCTCCGCCGGAGCCGCAAAATCCGGAAACCCCTGCGCCAGATTCACCGCTCCATAAAGCATCGCCTGCCGGGTCATGTCCCGAATTACTGACTCGGTAAACTGTGAAACCTTGTCACTGAGAAAGTGCTTCTTGGAAGTGGATAAAGAAGAAATTCCTTCCGCCATAGCAGGCAGATTAGCACACGACGTCAAGAATGACTTGTCATCCTGAGCGAAGCATTTGCTATCGCGAAGCGAAAGCAAATGCGCAGTCGAAGGATCCCTATGTGCCAGCACAAACAACGCCAGGAATCTCCACCGCCCTACGCTCGCTGCACTCCCCCCAACCCCTGCAGCGCCCTAACAATCTCCCCCGACCACCGTGCAATCTGCTCATCCCGCAGCGTCTCTTCATCCGACTGCAACCGCGCGCGCAGCAGAACCGAATACTTTCCCTCCGCAATCGATCCGCCGCGAAAAATCTCCACCGGGATCAAAGACCGCAGCGCGCCCAACCGCAGCCTCATCACCGCTCGCCGCATCGCCTCGAACCCAACTTCATCGGCAAACACAAACGAGAAATCCCGCTCCACCGCCGGATACTTTGCCAGCGGCGCAAACTTC
Source organism: Candidatus Sulfotelmatobacter sp. (assembly GCA_052148475.1). GTDB lineage: Bacteria > Acidobacteriota > Terriglobia > Terriglobales > Acidobacteriaceae > Sulfotelmatobacter. The sequence goes on from JBKQID010000021.1 coordinate 4,463, forward strand.
ACCGTCCTAAGTCCGCGCGCATGCAACTGTTCCAGATCAATCTCCGCCAGAAACACATCCTGCCGCAACTTCCGCTGCCACTTTACCTCTTCGGCAATCTGTCCAAACTGCGCCACCACCGTCCCATCCATCAGCGCCCGCGCCGATCGTCCTGGATGAAAATGCCCCGCCGTCTCCCGATCGAAACTCAGTTCACGATAAGCAAACGCCGCCAGCAGATTCTCCACGTCACCCTTGAACGATCGAAACGCCTCCGCCGCTGCGGCCTGCTCGCCTTTGCTCACATCCAGCACTCCGCTGGCGGGCAGCGACCCCTTCACCGCCGCCAGCGTCGCCCCCAGGCATGCGCGCGCAGGCTCCACCCGCTCCCCGCCTCGCATTTCGTAAACTCGCCCCATTTCAAACAGCCGGACGCTTTCAGAATCCCGATTCAAATTCCACGCAAGCATGTCCAGCATGCCCGGCGCCATCGATGTTCGCATCACCGATGCTTCTTCGCTCAGCGGATTTTCCAGCTCCAGTACCTGGCGCGAAGTCGTTTTTGGGTGGCGCAGCGCTTCCAGCGCTGCGATTTCAACTTCAGATTGATGACCGGTTTTAGCCGCTGAGGTACTGCCCTCTACGGCACCTGAAAATCCAAACATTTCCGCGTCCGCGTGTGAAATAAATGTCAGCGACACCGCCTCGTTGTATCCCAGCGCCAAAGCCCGCTCGCGCAAAGTCGCGTCCATGGCCGCGTGCGGCAACTCCACCACCGCTCCGCTATAAGTCGGCAAAGTATTCTCGAACTTGTCATAACCGTGCAGCCTCGCGATTTCTTCGATCACATCGATCTCGCGCTCCACATCCATCCGCCAGCTCGGAATCTGTACCCGAAACATCGCGTCTTCCTGTCCTTCGGGAATTAAACTAAATCCAAGCTTTTTCAGGATGCGGAAAATCTCTCCTACATCCAGATTCCCGCCCAGAATGCGCTGCACTTCGGAAACCCGCAGCACCACCGGTGCCTGGTCAATCTGTCGCGATACCACATCGATCGCATCGCCTACCATTTCTCCGCCGCCCGATTCAAGAATCAGCGCCGCCACCAAATCGCACGACAAAATCGTCGACTCAAAATCCGCTCCGCGCTCGAACCGGTGCGAAGCGTCCGTATGAATTCCATGACGCCGCGAAGTCTTACGCACCGTCACCGGATCCCACCACGCCGATTCGATCAAAATATTCCGCGTCTTGTCCGTGATCATGGTGTCGAACCCGCCCATCACTCCGGCGAGTCCGACGGGCTTTGTCGCATCGGCAACGACGAGATCGTCCGACGTCAGCGTGCGCTCCACGCCATCGAGCGTTTTCAGTTTCTCGCCGTCTTTGGCTTTTCGAATGATGAGCTTTCTGCCTTCGAGCAAATCCATATCGAAGACGTGCGTCGGCTTACCCATCTCCCACAAAACATAGTTAGTGGCATCGACGGCATTGCTGATGGGACGTTGCTCAAGGAGCTGCAACCGGTGTGCAATCCTCTCGGGGGAAGCCTTGATCTTCGTTCTGCGTACCACCCGCGCCGAAAACCTCGGACACAGCTGCGGTTCCTCGACCGTGATGCTGAAATCCGCAGGATTTTTGGTGGCGCAGCGCTTCAGCGCTGCGGTAGAGTCCGAATCTGACGCGGTTCTAGCGCCTGAGAGAAGCTTCGCCTCAAGCGCCTTCAGCGGCAAATCATAAATCGCTGCCGCCTCTCGCGCCACGCCGTAATGATTCATCGCATCCGGTCGGTTCGTCCCAATCTCCATCTCGAATACGGCGTCCGCACCGGAACCGCTGATTCCTTCGACCGCAATTCCCGCCACAGTCAAATCCTCTGCCAGCCGCCGGTCATCGACGCTGAGATCAACAAACTCCCGCACCCACTGTGGAGAAAGTTTCATTTACTGTCATCCTGAGCGAAGGGAGTGCCTCCGCGAAGCGGAAGCACTCCCGCAGTCGAAGGATCCCTATCGTCTCAACCTCAAGCTTGCAACGTCAGGGAATTCTCACGGTGCCCTTCGCTGCTTCAAATTGTTGGCAGGCCGCACCTCCCCTAGGAGGATCGCCTCCTAAATTGGTTCGTAGTCGGTCATAACCGCCGACACACCAACGAACAGAGCAGCCACTATCCAGCCTGCCGGGAACGACAGGAAGATCATCGTCCCACCCTCAAAATCCGCTACGTCACTGTTCGGTGCGCCGTCGTACTTAGCAAGAGTTACAACGAGCACGGCCAGGGAAGCAATTATCCAAGCAATCCTAAACACGAGTAATGGTGTTCGTTTCATGAGGGCCTGCGGCTCTAGCTTTCTAAGCAAACTGCCCCAAGAACCTCACATCTCCCTGAAAAAACAACTGCAAATCATCTACCCCGTACTTCAGCAGCGCGATCCGATCTGCTCCCATGCCAAATGCAAATCCCGAAACCTTCTTCGGGTCATACCCGTTGTCCTTCACAAACTCGAACACGTTGGGATCCACCATACCGCAGCCCAGAATCTCGATCCATCCCGTCTGCTTGCAAGGTCGGCAAGGATCCATCCCGCGCTTCCCGCTCCCGCCGCAGATGAAGCACGAAACAAACATCTCCGCGCTCGGCTCGGTGAACGGAAAAAACGACGGACGGAAGCTCGTCTTCACGTTCGATCCAAAAAACTCCTTCATCGCATGATCAAGTGTGCCTTTCAAATCGCCAAATGTGATGTTGGTGTCGACCGCCAGCCCCTCGATCTGATGAAACATCGGCGAGTGGCTCGCATCCGGAGGATCGTTACGGTGCACCGTCCCGGGAATCACAATCCGGATCGGCGGCCGCATCTTCTCCATCGTCCGAATCTGTACCGGAGAAGTATGCGTCCGCAGCAGTAACCGCTCTCGCTGCGCCTTCCCCTGCTGCCCCGCGATGAACAACGTATCCTGCGTATCCCGCGCCGGATGATTCGGCGGAAAATTCAAAGCCTCAAAGTTGTAATAGTCAGTCTCGACCACAGGCCCGTCGGCTACGGAATAGCCGAGTTTCTGAAATACCCTAACCATCTCGTTCGTAGTCTTGACAACCGGATGCTCCGCGCCGATGGGCCGGCGGAGTCCAGGGAGAGTGATGTCGACAGAGGATGAAAAGCACTCGTGGAGGATGGGGTAGTTCTTCGCTAGTCCTCGACCTTTTTCAACGTCCCTTTCTACCTGAGCCTTGATCTCATTTACTCGTTGCCCCACATCGCGCTTAGCTTCCTTCGGCGCGGGCTTGAGCCACAGGTCGTTAACCAGAGTGAGAATGCCGTTCTTGCGAGCCATCCAGCGATCCCGGAGGGCTTTCCAGTCCGCCTCATTCCTCACCTCTTGCCACTCCTGATCGCTCGCGGAAAGCAGCTCAGCAGCCGCCTTCTCCAGCGCCGCTGCCGAATAATCCGTCAACTTAGGAATGGTGTATGCCACGTTCTTCTGCACTCTCTAGAAGCTGTCATCCTGAGCGGAGCAAACCGATTCGCACTTCGCGAATCGGTCTGCGAAGTCGAAGGATCCCTACCCGCCACGCCTGAACCGGCCAAATAGAGCAGGGCAGCCGCGTCCCCAGGACGCCCGCCGCCCCAATCTGTTACAGCTAAATGCCAATAGCTCAAGGCTGGTCTACGCGAGCGCGCCCTTCGCCTGTTCGACCAGGTTCTTGAACGCCGCCGCATCCCGCACCGCTAAGTCCGCCAGAATCTTGCGGTCCAGGTCCACTCCGGCTTTCTTCAATCCGTGGATGAACTGGTTGTAGCTCAGCCCGTTCAGCTTCGCAGCCGCGCCGATGCGAACAATCCAGAGAGAGCGATACTGCCGCTTCCTCTGCTTGCGTCCAGAAAAAGCGAACTTGAGGCCGCGCTCCACAGCTTCTTTTGCGGAGCGATAGAGCTTCGATTTGGTGAGGAAGTATCCGCTCGCGCGGTTTAATATTTTCTTGCGCTTGGCGCGGCGTTTGGTCCCGCGTTTTACACGTGGCATGATCTTCTCCTTTTTTGCTTTCTATGTACTGGCGGCTGGAGGCAAGGACGATTCACCGTTGCGGCGATCTCTGGCCTCTTCACGCGCCTGCAGGCTTAGCTTCAGCCCGCAATGCGAACTTTCGGTCCGCAGTTCCTTCGTGACACTAAGTGCTCGAAGGAAAACTTTTCCTACTGATACGGAATCATCCGCTTCACTTTGCGGAGATCGCCGTCGCTCACCAGTGTAGCGGTGCCCAACTTACGTTTGCGTTTGTGGGCCTTGGACGTCAGCATATGACGCAGGCCCGAATGTCCCCGCTTCACCTTGCCGGTGGCAGTTTTCTTGAAGCGCTTGGACGCGCCCTTGTGCGTTTTCAATTTCGGCATAATTCCTCGGAATCAGCTGCTGGCCGCAAGCCGTCAGCTCTAATATTCAAATTCTACTATTCAATTTCTTTGGAATCGTGGGAGCGACTCACGGACATTCTCGTCCAATTGTGAAACCTGCTCGGCGAAGTTGCTAAGTCTGCAAACGCTACGCCTGCGAACCAGGATTCGGAGCCTCCACCGCCGCTGCTGCTGCCGCCGCCGGATGCTCGTCTTTTTTCTCCGGCGCCAACTTGTTCTGCGCCAGCTTTTCCTGCAGCATCTTTTCCTGTCGTTCTTGCTTCGCTTTCTGCTTGGCTGCCTTCTCTTTTTCCTTTTCCCGCTCCGCCGCCGACTTCTTCGGTGCCAATATCGCGTGCAGCGTATTGCCTTCCTGCCGCGGCCGGAACTCTACTATGCTCTGCGGTTCCACGTCCTTGATCAACCTCTCCAGTATGGTTCGCCCGAGCCCGGTGCGAGTCATTTCGCGGCCGCGGAAGAAGATAGTTGCCTTCACTTTGTCTCCTCCATCGAGGAAGCGCAGCACGTGATTCTTCTTGGTCTCGTAATCGTGGTCGTCCACATTGATGCGGAACTTGACCTCTTTCACCGTGATCGTTTTCTGGTGCTTCTTGGCCTCACGCTCTTTCTTTTCCTGCTGGTACAAATATTTCCCGTAGTCCATGATGCGGCACACGGGAGGCTGCGCGGTGGGCGAAATCTCAACCAGGTCCAGATTCTTTTCGCGGGCTTTTTTGATGGCTTCGTAAGGCGGCATGATGCCAAGCTGCTGCCCTTCGTCGTCAATCACGCGGATTTCACGCGCCCGAATACGATCGTTGGTGCGGATAAAGCGTTTATCGATACAGTCCTCCGTGCTCTAAGCGACTGAGAATAAAGAATTATAGCATGAGGATTCCACAGGACCGCCCTCCTGCGAGAAAATGGAGGACGTAAGTCTGCCGCAGAGACGTAGCAAGCTACGTCTCTTATAGATGGGCATTCTGATACGCGAGGTCACAACCGCATGTGCAGAAATATCAAGACCCTCTTCAACTTCGACCCGCCGGTTACCGAGGATGAGGTGCGCGCCGCTTCGCTGCAGTTCGTGCGCAAAATCACCGGCTTCAACAAACCGTCCAAGGCCAACGAAACCGTGTTTCTGGCCGCCATCGACGATGTAGCAGACATCTCGATTCGCCTTCTGCGCTCGCTCGAAACCACCGCGCCGCCCAAGAATCGGGAAGAAGAAGCCGCCAAAGCGAAAGCTCGCGCCGCCGAACGTTTCGGAACCTAAGTGGAGACAGGCACTACGGCGCTTTCCAGTCGACCGAATACACATCCTGCGTTCCGGTGTCGCGCAGCAGCAAGGGCGAGTCGTCGGGCGTGAGAGCCAGACCGCCGCCGTAGCGGCCAGCGGTCGCAAAGCTTTTCAGGTCGGCTACTTGTTCTATCTTATGGTCGCCGATCCGAATTCGGACCACCGCATTTTTCCCTTCATTGTCCAGAACGTAGACGTACTGTCCGTCGTGCGACCAGTTCAGCCAGCTCAACGAACCCGTAGCCAGCGCGGTCCATTTTTGCGTCTGGAAGTCAAACAGCAGGAGGGTCTTTGAGTCCGCCGAAAATGCGGAAACATGCCGGCCGTCGGGCGACCAGCGGGGCGAGAACAGCCCCTGCGAATCGGGCAGATCCGAAACTTTGCGGCTCGCCACATCCAGCACATGGATCGCCGAGGAACGATCATTCGATTCATTGCTGAACACGATCTTGCTCCCGTCGGGCGACCAGTTCGGGTCCAGTTGTTGGCGCGGGTCGCCGGGTAGCAGTTGCCGCGGACTTCCGCCATCCGGGGAGACTTCATAAATTCTTGCCGGCTTGTCGGCGCTCGACGCGAACTCGAAGAAAATGATTTTCTTGCCATCGGGCGACCAGCGCGGCAGCACGGGATACATGGGAGGATAGGTCAGCTGCAGACGCTCGCTCCCGTCCAGCCGGCTTCGCCACAGTGTGCCCTCGCGATAGGAAACGTAGGTCACCCACTGGCCATCTTTCGAAAAGGCAACGTATTCGGCTGAAATGCCGCCGAGGAAGGGCGCGAACTGACCGCTCTTCGAGTCATAGCGCATCAACTCGCCGCGGTAGTTCTGCCCCACCACGAACAGCTTCTTACCGTCCCGGCTCGGAAGTGGAGAAGACAACGACAGCGGGCTGGAAGTCAAGGCAAAGGGCTCGGGTTCAGAGTGCAGGAATCTGCCTTTGCGCGGAAGAGCCCAAACCTGACCATTCGACTGGAAAACGAAATACTTCCCATCGGGCGTCCACTTCCCGCAACACTCGTCGGGTAGATGGTGCCCACCGCTGAGCAAGCGATGCAAACCGGTCCCCGCCGCCGACACTTCCCAGAGGAACTGCTCACCCCTGGTTCCGGCACTTTCGGTGGCATCAAAACGCACCTGGCTGTTGTCGGGCGACCAAATCACATTCTTAATGTCGCCCTTCACCGTAAGCAACTTGCGTGCGTCCGTTCCATCCGCCTTGGCCACAAACAAATCGCTCAGGTCGCTGTAGGCCAGCGTCGTGCCGTCAGGAGACCAGGCAGCAGTTTCTCCTGAGGCGTCTCCGAGTCTGCGCGGTGAACCGCCAAGAATGGGCAGACTCCAGATCGGCCCCCGGGGAGGCGCGCCGCGCCCATCGACGACCAGAAGTTCCGACCCGTCTGGCGACAAATCCACGGGAACCATGTCCGGAGAAGGCAGAATCGACATTCTTCTTGGCTCGCCGCCCGAGATCGACATCTCTGCCACGCTGTGGGAGGCCAGGCTTTCCGAACTTCCCGCGCCTAATCCCAGGTAAAGCCTGGAGCCGTCGGTTCCGAGCAGCGACTTGGGCAGTCCGTCGTGGGTGAGCTGAATGTAGTTGGAAACGGTGGGAACCGGTGCGGGCTGCATCCAAAAATAAACCATCACCATGGCGGCCAGCACAAACAACACGGCAGCAGCGAGCATGGTGGCGAAACGATGAGGCTCTGGCTTCGTTCCGGCTTTTTTCGTCTCGTCTTTCGCTGCGTCGGCCCTGATTCCGACGGCTTTGGTTCTGTCTTTCAGGATCGCGTGGCCGCCCGACTGCGTCGCCAATCCCGTGTCCGACAGAGCTTCCAGGGCGAACGCCAGATCGGAGGCCGACTGAAATCGTTGCTCTACATTTTTTTCCAGGCAGCGCAGTATCACTCTCTGCAACGCCACTGGCGTTTCCGGCGCGATATCCGATATGGGCTCGGGATCTTCGTTCAGAATCGCGCTCATCGTATCAGCCGACGTTTTCCGCTCGAACGTCCGCTTCCCCATCACCATTTCGTAGAGGATTGCGCCGAAGGCGAAAATGTCGGTGCGGTGGTCGGTCTCCAGCCCGCGCACCTGCTCGGGCGACATGTAGCCCACGGTTCCCATGGCGACGCCGGGCAAGGTGAGCGTGGGAGCCGGGTTCTCCGTCACGTCGTTAGGAGCAACAACTTTCGCCAGACCGAAATCCAGTATCTTGACTCGTCCCTCTTTGGTGACGAACAGATTGTCAGGCTTAAGATCGCGGTGGATAATTCCTTTTTCGTGCGCTGCCGCGAGGCCGTGCGCAATCTGCACTCCGTAGTCAATCGCCTTGCGCAGCGGCAGCGGCCCCCGCCTCACCGTCTCGGCCAGCGTCTTGCCTTCCAGCAGTTCCGACACCAGATAAGGAACGCCCGCGTAGGTTCCCATCTGGTACACCGCAAGAATGTTGGGATGATTCAGCGCCGCGGCCGCTTTCGCTTCCACTTCGAAGCGCTGCAGCCTTTCGGGCGCCGTCGATACCAACTCCGGCAGAACCTTGATGGCTACGTCGCGCTCCAGCCGCGTATCGCGCGCCCGATACACCTCGCCCATGCTGCCCGCCCCAAGCGGCGAGAGAATCTCGTATTGACTGAGTCTTGTGCCAGAGGCCAGGGCCATTGGTCGCCAATTATAGCTCCCACAAAAAACTATGCTTCCACCAAAACAGGTCGGCGTGGGCCCACATTTCCAAACCCGGAACGCTCCCAACCTCGAATCACGACGACACAGGCTGCCCACATTGCGGTTCTCGACGGGTGGGCACCACCGAACATGCGATCGTGCAGGAGCAGCCGGACCAGATTCGTCGGCGATCACTTCACGGCTATCACTCGCAGCGTGGTGACCTGACGAACCCAGCGGGCCGGCCTGGCGTCGCCGGGCGCCACAATTCTGAATGGGCCTTCTTTGGCGTCGAGCGGCTTTCCGTCGCGCTTATCGGCCAGGATGATTTCGCGAGTGGCAAATGCGGGATCAGCCTCGGCGAGCGCGAACACGACTTTATAGCCATCCGCCGCTTCCACCAGCAGCGCCTCCGCCATGCGCGGTCCGCGCATGGTATCGCCGAGTTGAACGCCCGCGAGCGAGAGCACAGCCGACAACGGTACTCCTTCAAAATGTGCGGCCGCGGCGTGATCGTGCGTGTCGACGGCCACATGTGGGGCGTTCGCGATCTGCGCGGCGGTGAGGGTGGTGGCGTGACCGTCGGCGTCGACGACCTGCAGAGTTTGGGCCGACAGTCCAGAGATGAAGAGCAAGCAAGGGCAGAGTACGGGAATCAGCAAGCAGCGTGGTCGAGTCATGTTCATTGCGATCTCCCGAGATCAGAACAAGTCGTTTATACCAGCAGGCGGGAGCCAAGGGTTTGATTTCGTCCGACCTCACCAAATAGAGGGTGCCCCATCCTTCGCATGCTTTTCGCGAAGGGTGGGGGCGATGCTGCCGACAGTGCGATTTGAAAACACGCCCAAAGACAAACCTAAGACACGCTAGCCAGTTTGATGCTGCACATCCCAACCAGCGCTCCATCGACTACATCTTCAATCTGTGCGCGCTGCCAGCGGTTGGGCTCATGCTCTCCGCGCAGGCGCAGCTTGAGGTAATTGTCGGTGAGGGCCTCGGAGTAGGCGAGCGCCTCGCTGCGCTCGGCGGGACGGGAGAGGCGCCCGTCCCCACATGTTCGTAGCGTAATCGCGTCGACGGCTTTCCCGACGAAGCCGCGCATGAACGCCAGTTTCTTCTCCGCCGCCAACTCGCGCAGAATGCGATTGCGCTCGCGGGCCAGGTGAACCGGGACCTGATTCGTCATCGCGGCCGCCGGAGTTCCGGGGCGTGCCGAATAAGTGAAAACGTGGAGATAGGTAAACGGCAGTTCTTCGATCATGCGGCGCGTGGCGTCGAACTCGGCGTCGGTCTCGCCGGGGAATCCGACCATAACGTCGGCGCCAATGGCGGCGCTAGGCATGGCGGTGCGAATCTTCTCGATCTTCTCTCGATAATGCCACGGACGATATTTGCGATGCATGCGGCGCAATACCGCGTCACTACCCGATTGCATGGGGACGTGCGCGTGCTTGGCAATGCGCGGGGAGGACGCGACCAGAGCGATCATTTCATCGCTCCAATCCATGGGCTCGACCGAAGAAATGCGGAGTTTCTCCAGAGCGGTCTCACCAAGGATGGCGCGAATGAGCGATTCCAAGCCGACCTCAGACCTCGGCCTCCGGGCTTCAGACGCCAAGGTTTGGCTGAGGTCTGATGTCTGAGGCCTGACTTCCAGATCTCGTCCCCATCTGCCTAAATTGATTCCGCTGATTACCACTTCTCGATACCCGGATTCCACCAGTCCATTTACTTCACCAAGGATGCGATCGATCTCGAGTGAGCGGCTCTGGCCCCGCACGTAGGGAATCACGCAGAACGAGCAGCGGTTGTCGCAGCCATCCTGAACTTTGAGATTGGGGCGGGTGCGTTCATTGGCGGCGTCGAAGACAGGTGCGGCGAGGAGTTCAGTGTGCGCGAAAATGTCGGAGACGAAGATGGAGTTCTCAGTTCTCAGTTCTCGGTTCTCAGCCAGTCGGGCCAGCGGGACAAAATTTGTCTTTAGTCCATCGACCTTAGCATTCCCGGCGCGGAAAAGATCGGGCAACACGATTTCCGCAAGCTGATGTTTGTGGGAGTTGCCGATGACGAGGCTGACGCCGGGCAGCGCCGCAATCTCTTCCGGGGCGCGCTGGGCGTAGCAGCCGGTAACCACGATGCGCGCATCGGGGTTTTGCCGGCGCACGCGGCGGATCGCGGCGCGCGCGTCCTGGTCCGCGCCAGCAGTGACGGTGCAGGTGTTCAAAACCACCACGCTGGCCTGCGCAGCCGAGCAGGCGCGGGCCATGCCGCGCTCTTCGAACTGGCGCTCGAGAGCGGCGCCGTCAGCCTGGGTAGCGCGGCAGCCGAAGTTTTCTACAAAATATCCCGACACAACTCCTATGGTAACCCACACTTCCGCCGTCCTCGATGCGAAGAGGCAGCGGCAGCGCGGATTATGCCGAAGCCGCCGTCCTGCGCGATTGGAAGCATTCGCGGCAGAAGACGGGGCGGCCTTGCGTGGGACGGAATGGAACGGTGGTTTGTTTCCCGCAGCCCGAGCAGGTGGCCTGAGTTTCGACTTTGGTGTAGCGGTAGTTCTGTCCGGGCGCAGGAGGCGCGCCGAGCACGGAGACCCGCTTGGTCTTGCAAGCCTTGCAACGCTTGGGTTCGTTCTTGAATTGCTTGTCGTGAAAGAAAAGCTGTTCCCCGGCAGTGAAAATGAAATCACTCCCACAGTCGATGCACTTCAGCACCTTGTCCTGAAAATCCATTGAGGATGGCTCCCTTCAGCCCGTTTCCGCGCCCACCCGCGGGGAAAGAACTGCGGTGGTTCACCGAAAATACAGGTTGTGTACTGCTCCCCCTCTGTACCGCCCCTTGGACTCGGCCCGCCACGCGCCCAGGAGGGGCGTGGGTACTGACTATCGTGCTTTATATGCCGGAAGAATGATGAGTATGAGTTCCCTCTTGCAGCTCAACATGGTGGGGGCCAGATTGAGCAGAGCCGCCCCGGGAAGGAGCGGCTCTTTGCTGCGTCTAATCCTTGCTAGTCCTGCTCTTTGCGCGTTTTCTTGCGCGCTCGTTTGCGAGCGAGAGCGGCTTTGACACGCTTTTTCTCGCCGGGCTTCAGGTAAAAGGAGTGGCGCTTAACCTCCTTGATAATGTCTTCCTGTTGCACCTTGCGTTTGAAACGGCGCAGAGCGTTCTCGAGGGATTCTCCCTCTTGAAGTCTAACTTCTGCCAAACTGACACACCCCCAAACCGGTCCGGATGGACCGAATAGTTATTACAAGGATTTGACCGCAAGTCAAGTGGAGGCGGGGGAAATATGTGCAAGATTCTGCGCCGAAATGGGAAAGTGAATCAATTTGAGACGATTGGGCGATGCGCGTTGCAAGAAACACAGGTCCCTCCACTACGCTGGGCCCTTTCGGGAAGGGCCAGCTCCGGTTGGGAGGACAAAGGAAATCGGGATGACAAAGTAAAGTCGGGATGACGATTTGAGTTGTCGAGACCAGGAATCCTCAGAAAATGAGCTTCAAGCTTAGCTGAATTTGTCTCGGAGCGTAGGCGGCGTTGGGCTTGGTGAAGGCGCCGGGCAACTCGTAGTAGCCGGGATAGGGGGCGACGTTGGCGGTGACGGAGCTTTGGACGAAGGTGCTGGCGGTGGAAACCAAGCCGTTCGAGGTGATGGTGACGCGCTGGTTATCGCGGTTGAACATGTTGAAAGATTCGGCGGTCAGATTGATTTTGTAGCGTTCGTGGAAATGCAGGGTCTTGCCCAGGCGGAGGTCGGCGGTGGCGTAGTCGGGTCCGGTGAAGGCGTTGCGGCTGTAGCCAGGGAGACGGTCGTTGAAGTCGTTGCCGTCCTGGTTGGGATCGCCGGCGACGGTGGCGCTGAAGGGTCGGCCGCTGCCGTAATTCACGACCGAAGCGATTTTCCAGTCGTTGAAGACGCGGCCGAGAAACTCGTGCCCGCGATGAAACGGGCGGGGCTCGACGGAGAAAGCGGCATCCAGGCGCTGGCGCTGGTCGGTGACGCTGGGTCCGCGCTCGGCGCTGGGATCGTAGGAGTTTTGCACGCTGGCGGGTTGCCCGGCGACGAGGGCGTCCTGCCCGTCATCAATGGCATGAGCGTAGGTGTAGGAAAGGTGCAGATAGGAACCGCGAGCGACGCGGCGATCGATGGAGAGCGTGCCGCCGTTGTAGTAGCTGGATGAGGCGCTCTGGAATTCGTTGATGGCGCCGAGTTGCGCGATGGGCCGTCCGAGCGGATTGATGCACGGAGGAAATGGACAGGTCAGCGACTGAGTGAACTGCCAGGTCGCGAAGGAATCGACGGTGTAGTAGCCGCCCTGAAAGATCGAGCCGGTGGAGTCGAAGATGGGGTAAGTCAGGGCGACGGGCTGGGGAAGGTTTACGTCGAGCGCGCGGATGAGATGTTCGCCGCGAACGCTGAGGAATGAGAGAGCCACGGTGGTGTGGCCAGCCACTTCTTTTTCCAGCGTGAGGCTGGCCTGCTGGACGCGAGGAGTCACGAAGTTGGGAGCGAAAGCGGAGACCTCATTGGTCACACCTTGAGTGAATCCCGCGGGCAACGAGCAGGCGGCGGACATGACCGGGCAGACCACCAGCGGGTTGGGATAGGCGGGGAAAACCTGGTGGTCGTAATAATCGGTGTTATTGAGAAAGATTTGCGAGTCGGTGATGCCGTTTTCGGTTTGAATGACCGAGTTGTAGATCTGCGGAATGCGGACGAAGAAGATGCCGTATCCGGCGCGGACCACGAGTGGACGAGTTTTGCCGAAAGAATAGGCGAGTCCGGCGCGCGGGGCGAAGTTGTAGGGCTGGAACGGAACTTTGCCGGAGGGCGGGAACAGCGGGTTGGAGAGTAGTCCGGCGGTCGAGAAGGTTTGCAGGTCCCAGCGTACGCCGAGGTTCACGGCAAGACGGTCGGTGACGCGGACGGTATCTTGCCCGAAGGCGGCGTATTCGTTGGTGTTAGGACGCGAGGTGGCGCTGCCAAAATTCTGCAGATAGTAGTGCGGCACCTGGTGAGCGTAGGCGCGCAAGGGCGTGAGTTCAAGCCCGGCTTCCATGGGCTCGAAAGTGAAAGGGTCGACCTTCAGAGGATCGAAAAGGTATTCGCCGCTCTGCTGGCTGGGGAAGAAATCGTAGAGCCAGGTGATGAGGCCGTCGCCGCCGAACTTCCACGAGTTGCGGGAGCCCTCGATGCTTATGGTTTCAGCAAGGTGCAGGCGATGCTCGCGGGTCTGACGAGGCAGAAGGTCAGAGCGCCCGATGCCGTCGAGGATGTTGGGGATTTTGGTCAGGACATCGCTGGTGTTGCTATAGGACTGCTGCAGGTCGCGGGAGAACTGGGCGCGGAGATGGCTGATCCAGCGCGGCGAGAGGTTGGAGGTCAGGGAAAGGCTGCCGGTCTCAGTGGAGACGAGTTCTTCGCCGTTGTCGCTGAGAGAGTCGTAGGTAACTGGGCTGGCGGGGTCGAGGAACACGTTGTTCGCTCCCCAGTAACGGGTGGTTGTGACTTTGAGCGCAAGTTGGTTGCGAGCGGTGAGATTGATATCGAGCTTGGCGTAGGCGCTATTGCCGATTTGCGCGGCAGGATATTCTCCGGCGAGCGAAGTCAGTTGCGCGGCGGCGCCGCAGACCAGGGATTGATCTGTTGCCTCGAAGTCGCCGGGGGTGTAGGGTCCGGCTCCGGCCTGAGGAATGACCTGCGTGCCGCCGCCCACGAATTCGACGACATTAGGGTCGTGAAAGATGTGCTGATCGAATCCGGCAAAGAAGAAAACTTTGTTGCGCTTGAGCGGACCGCCGACGGTGCCTCCGAACTGTTGCTGGCGGTTGTGCGGCTGGAGGGGCTGAGTATTCCCGTTGATGCCCGAGCAGGGCCATCCACCGGCTGGTTCCACGGGCGCGGCGGTCTGGTCCAGGAAATCATTGGCCGCGCCCAGCGAACTGTCGCGGAGATGGTAGAACGCGGTACCGTGCAGGTGATTGGAGCCCGACTTAGTGACAACGTTGATGACGGCGCCACCGGAGCGGCCTTGCTCGGCGCCGTAGGTGGTAGTGGAGACACGGAATTCCTGCACCACTTCGGGGGAGATTACGTAGGGGGCGCGGTCGCGTCCGCGCGGCTGAGCGAAGAAGGAGTTGTTGTAATCACCGCCGTCGACAAGGAACGTATTCTGGAATCCGCGAATGCCGCCGAACGCGAGATCGCCGTTGGTGGAGGAGTTGAGGCTGCGCGGGTCCTGGGTAACGCCCGGGGATAACAGGGCGAGATCGGAGAAGCGCCGGCCGTTCAGGGGAAAATCGGCCAGCGCACGTTCGTCGAGCAGAGTGGAGACGGCGCTGGGCTGGGTCTCGACCAGTGCGGGGGCGGCGGAGACAGTGACAGTCTCCTGGACGCCGGCGACCGTGAGGCGGAACTTGAGCGCGGCCGCGCCGCCAACGTCGACGTGCAACTGGGGCGTAACTTGCGGCGACATTCCCGGCGCAACGGCGCGAGCGGAGTAGTCGCCGGGCGGCAGCATATCGAGAGTGAAGGCGCCTTGGGCATCGCTGGTCGCGGAGAAGCGCACGCTGGTCGCGGTGTTGACCACCACGATTGACGCCTGGGGAATGCGGCCGCCAGTGGAATCGAAGACGATGCCGCGGATGGCCCCGGTTGCCGAATCCTGAGCTTTGAGGCCCATGGGCAGTACGGTCAGGAAGAGGATGAGAGCCCTGAGCGAGTAACCACGCGTCGAAGACATAAGGTCGCCCCTGCGTGCAGGATCGTGATCCGGAGATCGGATCTCGCGAGATCAGCTCGGAGGGACGGCCCGACGCACGCTTACCGGGCGCGAGGCGGGAAATCCGTGGAGAAGTGCCGGAGGGCGCATCCTAGACATGAGCGGCCGGAAAGCTTCTCCGCGGAAGATTTGGAAACCAAGACTTGTATAGCATGGGTGGGGAGAAAAACTCTGTGATGTGAGGGGACTTATTTGGCATGGTTCCCGGAGTGGGAATGTAAGAGCCTCAACCACGAAGGGCACTAAGGTCCACGAGGAAGATCTTTGCGGCGATTGGGTAGTGGGTCAGTTTGAGCAAATTTCATTTTGTCATTCCGAATCGGGCTGAAAGCCCGGTGAGGAACCTGCTGTTCGCCGGGCAAACAGCAGGTTCCTCGCGCGATAAGACCGCGCTTCGGAATGACACTTTCAAACTGACCCACTACTGGCGATTGCGGGCCTTACGCCGGAAGGTGTTCTCGTGGTATTTTCAGTTTCCTTTTGAGACCATGGTTCAAACCTAAATATGGTTCCATCAAACATGATTCCAGCCTGAATATGATTCGATCTTATAAGGGTGTGTGGCCGGCGATTCCGGCGACCTGCTATGTGGACGACTCAGCGCAGATTATTGGCGATGTGGTGCTGGGCGAGCATGCCTCGGTGTGGATGAATGCCGTGGTGCGCGGGGACGTGCACGAGATTCGCATTGGGGCGCACTCCAATGTGCAGGACAACAGCGTGCTCCACGGCATGAAGCAGCAGTGGGGCGTGTATCTGGGCGAGTACGTCACGGTGGGGCATTCGGTGACGCTGCATGGCTGCGTGATTGAAGACCGCTGTTTGATCGGGATGGGGACGATCATCTTGAATGGCGCGAGGATTGGGGCGGGATCGATCATCGCCGCCGGGACGCTGATTCCCGAGAAGACCGTGGTCGAGCCGGGGTCGTTGTGGATGGGGTCGCCGGGGAAGTTCCGGCGGAAGCTCGAAAAAGCCGAGGAAGAAACGATCATGCGTTATGCGCGGAATTATCTTGGCTACAAAGACGAGTATCTGGCCGAGCGGTAAAGGCTCACGATACACGAGAGGAGATGCAGCTTATGACACCTTCGGCTAACGACGGCGTCGACGCGGTCTGGGTCTTCGCCAACCTTAGTTTCACCGCGATGCATGCTCAGGCGACCGGTTCAGCCTTCTGGAAAGTCGTGACGTTCTTCTTTGGATTTCCCGGCACACTTCTCACCATGATGGTCGTAGACAGGGGAAGTGAACGTGCTTACGGAATTGACATGCCGCGAAAAGCGACAACGCCGCGGATTTGACGGTGCGGGCGGCTGTTAGGTAAAAGCTGAGAGCTGGTTCTCATGATCAAAGCAGTTCGAGGAACGCGGGATCTGCTGCCGCCGGAGACGGCGCTGTGGAATTTTGTGGAGGCGGCGGTGCGGGACGTGTTCCGCGCCTACAACTTCCAGGAAATTCGCACCCCAATTTTCGAGTCGACGGAGTTGTTCGCGCGGGGGGTGGGCGAAGAGACGGATATCGTTTCGAAAGAAATGTATACCTGGGAGGATCGCGGGCGAGCGGAAGGCGATCGGGGACAGTCGCTGACGTTGCGTCCAGAAAACACGGCTGGAACGGTGCGCGCTTACATCGAGCACAAGCTTTGGGATCGCGGGCTGAACAAGCTCTACTACATCGGCCCGCAGTTTCGGCGGGAGCGGCCGCAGAAAGGGCGGTACCGGCAGTTCTATCAGATCGGGGCGGAGGTCATCGGGCCGCCGTCGGCAGGCAGCGAGTCTCCGGCGCGGGATGCGGAAGTGCTCGAGATGCTGGCTACGCTGCTGGACCGGCTGGGCATCACCGATTGGAATCTGGAGTTGAATTCGGTCGGCACTCCGGCCGACCGCGCCCAGTTCAACGAGGCGCTGCGCAAGGCCCTCGATCCAGTCAAAGAGAAGATGTGCGGCGACTGCCAGCGGCGGGCGGTGACCAATCCTCTGCGCGTGTTTGACTGCAAGGTGCCGGAGGATCAGCCGATCATCGAGACGCTGCCGCGCATCACGCAGTTTCTTGGCGAAGATTCGCGCAAGCATTTTGAGGCGGTGCAGGAGATTCTGCGGTCGGTGGGTGTCGAGTTTCATATCAACGACAGGCTGGTGCGCGGGCTCGATTACTACACGCGGACGGCGTTCGAGTTCACACACGGGGCGCTGGGAGCGCAGAACGCGATCCTCGGCGGCGGGCGGTATGACGGGCTGTCGGAGGCTCTGGGCGGGCCGGCGGCTCCGGGGATTGGATTCGCGATCGGCGAAGACCGGCTGGTGATGTCGCTGCAGGAAAAAGCCACGGCGGAGAGCGTCGTGCGCAAGCCGAATGTGTATGTGGCACCCATGGCGGGAATGAACGGCGAGGCAGCCCGCCTGGCGCGGGAACTGCGGCGGCACGATCTGGTGGTGGAGTTGGGAGATGACAGCTTCCGGCTGAAGAAATCGTTTGAGGCGGCCACGAAGGCAGGGGCGAAGTACATACTGATTGTCGGCGAGAATGAAGTGAAGGCGGGTGTGTTCACGCTGAAGAATCTGGCTACGGGCGAGCAGATTTCGGTTCCGCGGGCGGAGTTGGTGGGGAAGATTCAAGGGTAGTCGTGGCGAAACCTTATCCGGAAATCGACGGGGCGCTTCGGAAGTTTATTCAGACGCAACCAGTGTTTTTTGTGGCGACGGCGCCACTGGATGCGAACGGGCACGTCAATCTCTCGCCCAAGGGGCTGGATACGTTCCGAATTCTGGGGCCGAGGACGGTCGCGTATCTCGACATTTTTGGGAGTGGAGTCGAGACCCTGGCTCACTTGCGGGAAAACGGGCGGATTGTGCTGATGTTCTGCGCATTTCAGGGGGCGCCGAAGATTTTGCGCTTACATGGACGGGGCCGGGCCGTCGAACCACAGGAGGCGGAGTTCGCGACGCTGCAAAGACATTTTCCATTGTATGAAGGAACGCGTGCGATCATGATTGTCGAAGTTACGCGGATTAGCGATTCCTGCGGTTATGGAGTACCGTTGCTCCAGTATGAGTCGGAGCGGCCGGATCTGCCTGCCTGGTGCCGCAAGCGGGGGACGGAGGGTTTGAAGATTTACCGGCAGGAGAAGAACCGGCAGAGTATTGACGGATTGCCGGGAGTTACGGAGGAAGTCGATTGACAATCGTTGAGCGACCGGGAGGGATGATGAAAACTTTTTTCGTAGCGGGAGTGGTGTTGCTTTGTCTGGCGTGTCAAGCCAGCGCGCAGAGCGCAAACGCGCCGGCCAAGCCTCTGAGTCCGCTGGAGCAAACTTTGATGGCCGCGGAGAAGAGTTTCATTGAGGCGGCAAAAAAAGGCGATGCAGCGTTTTTCAAGCGTACGCTGGCCGACGACTTCACTCTGGTCGACTTCGGCGGCGACGTCGGGGGGCGGCAGGACATGATTGACAGTATGTCGGGCGGCGGATTGAACTTGCTCGCTTACGACATGAAGGTCGTCCCGGTGAGCGATGACGTCGCCATCGTCACCTATAACGTAGTGCTGCGGGTTCCGGCGGCGGAAGATCAGGGACCACCGCCGCGGTATCAGCACTTCAGCACGACCTGGGTGAAGCAGGGGGACCTGTGGAAGATGAAGTTTCTGCAGATGACGGTGGCGCATTACGGAGACTGGTAGAGAACACAATTGTTGATTGTTGACTTCTGATTTGTTGATTGAAAATCGGCCCTGGGGCAATGGTTGACGCTCCTGCAGGAGTGAAGCTACTATTTCGCCGAAGTAAGGGGCGGGTCTTCAATCAGCCAGCAATCAGCAATGAGAAATCAACAATCAAGAATGAAATCCGAGGCATGCAATGAAAAACACAGCAATGATTTTAGCGGCGTGGCTGGTACTGGCGGCGGCGGCGACCGCGCAGGAGATGCCGAAGCCGGGGCCGGAACTCAAGAAGCTCGAGATGTTTGCCGGTTCGTGGACGATGGAAGGCGACATGAAGCCGGGCGCGATGGGTCCGGGCGGCAAGACCACGGAGACCGAGAAATGCGAGTGGATGGAAGGCGGATTCTACCTCGTCTGCCATTCTGACTATAAGACCACCATGGGGAACGGGGTGGGGATGTCGGTCATGGGTTATTCCGCCGAGGACAAGTTCTATACCTACCGCGAGTTCAATAGCTGGGGGGAATTCACCGACTCCAAGGGCACGCTCGATGGCGACACCTTCGTGTGGACCAACGACTGGAAGATGGGCAGCATGGCGATGAAAGGCCGCTTCACCATGAAGGTGACTTCTCCCACGTCGTACGACTTCTCCTTCGAGTCGTCCGAGGATGGAAAGAAATGGATATTGTTCATGGACGGGAAGGCGACCAAGGCGAAGTGATCACGACATGGCAATTCTGATCTGACACTTTGATCTGACAATTGTCATACCCCGCGTCTGACGAATCGCACTGGGCAGGCGCGCCTGGGCCCGCTACGATCCTTGCGAAATGCTCCGCTGGCTTTTGGTTAAAAGCTAAAGGCTAAGAGCGAACAGCCAGGAGCTGTTCCAGCCAAGCTTTTCCGACCAATATTCTTTCAATCAAGGAGCGCACACATGAATTTCAAGACCATCCTGATTTCAACCCTCGTTCTGTTTGCGGCTTCCGCCTGGGCCCAGATGGCGCCCGTGCCCGGCCCGGAAGTGAAGAAACTCGAATACTTCGTGGGCACATGGACGGTGGAAGGGACGATCGCGCAAGGTCCATGGGGAGCGGGCGGAAAATTCAGTTCGACCGACACCACGGAGTGGATGCCCGGCAAGTTCTTCGTGGAGGGTCATGCCGACTTCAAGATGCCTCCGGAGTTGGGCGGCGACGGCAAGGCAGTTTCGTACATGGGCTACGACACAGAGGAAAACGTTTATACCTACAACGAATTTAACAGCCAGGGACGGCGGGAGAATTCGAAGGGCACAGTCAGCGCCGATACCTGGACGTGGACGAGTTCGCAGACCTACGGCGGACAGGAAATCAAGCAGAGGATGGCGATCAAGGTGCTGACACCGACCAGCTACAGTCTGAAGTTTGAAGTATCGGTGGATGGCACGAACTGGATGCCGTTCATGGAGGCGAAGGCCACCAAGAAGTAGGAGCGGAACTGCGAATGTTCGGCCCAAAGATGGAGGGCTTCAGCCTCGACGGTTGGAGCCTTTTGTTTTTGGCGCGGGTGGACTCGCGGGAGCGAGTTCGGTCTACGCGTTAGGGTGTCCCACAAGTCCCCTAGCAGAGGCTGAAAAACTCGAGTTCCAATCATGTTTTGAAAGGGCGCGGCTTCAAGCCGCGCCGTAAGTCGTCCAAAATCAATTTCGGCTTCAGCCGCTGCGGCAATGCCCTCGACGCAAAGACCAGTTCTTCAGCAAACTGCTAGGCGCCAGTTCCCTGCATTACCTTCGTTCTCCCTCTGGTGCTGTTTTGCTTGTTCCCGCTTCCCCTGCTACACAACAATCGAGTACCTCCCTCCGCAGGGCACATTCGATTTGCCCGCGTATTCCTGGCACCACGTGAGGAAGCATGTTTCGGCGCATAAGTTTGTGGGCAGCTTTGATCGTCATGGTCGGTTTGCCGTCGGCGCTGCGTGCGCAGGTCCCCGACGTGCAAGGCGTGTGCGTTTCCGGGTGCGGTGGCGGCAGCGGCAATTCTGATGCTCGCGAACGCCAGTTGGCGCGCAATCATGCGACCCACGCCCAGCACGTGCAGTGGTTCAATGAAGTGGAACGCCGTTGGAAGAGCGCGGCCAAAACGGGCAACGATCTTTCCCATAAAGGACAAAAGGCCCAGGCCAAGGGCGACTGTACCGGCGCCATGGCCGACTTCCAGCGTGAAGTCGCCGTCTTCAGCGTGGACCTCACCCCGCGAGGGAATCTGGTGGACGCGATACTGAACGGCAAATATCAGGGAATGCTCTACCAGCAACAGGCCGCGGTCACCGCTGCGCGCGGCCGCATCGCGAGCGCGCAAGCGGTTTGCTTTCAGCCACGGCCCACTCCGCCCGTCGCGGTGGCTGCTTATCGAAAGCCGAATCCCGTCTCGGCCGCGGGACCCGCACCGAACAACGCACCGCCAGTGGAAAACATTCGCCTGGAGCCGGCGACCGAGGGTGCTAACTCCTGTTACCGCGCCGATCCGGCCCGGTCCAGCTGCCTTGAGCTGCGCAACAACTCAAAGCGCCGGGTGCGGATGTACGTCGATGGTTTACCGGGCGTGCAGTGCACGGTCGATCCCGGATCCTATTGCAGTCTCCCGATGGCGATCGGCCAGCTCCATTTGCGTGTCATCCCCGACGACGAGCAGGGAAATGGACCAGCTATACAAACCGACATCAACCTCGCGTTCGCCGGCACTCGTCTGACTGTGGGCCCCGGCAATTAGGAGTAGCGCTTGAGGGAATTCAGAACCGCACCGGAAGGAAATCCGTAAGCTAGCGCTTATGGGGCTTTGCCCAGGGCAAGGCCCTCGGGCCCGGCCTCATAAGCGCTAACTTAAGGTATGGAGTTCTTGCGGTTTTTTATTTATGCTTGCGACGTTCGGCTCCATCTGTCGCCGCTCGACTGCCAGGTCCGCTCAGTAAGTCTTCGTTCTTTAGCAGGCTGCAGTCACGCAGTCGAAGTCACACACCGCGTAAATGAGCTCTAGTGGGACACACTTTAGGATGAGGGCAGAAATCGTGCCGGTGCAAGCGAACTTGGAGTAGGGTTCGTTCTCTGGACGAATGTTCTGTTTTGTGGAAGGCGTGAACGGCCCCGCGGTGCCAACCCAGCCACGCCCAGGCGGTTATGATCGCCGGGAAGCATGATTAAATTTCACCTGTTGCCGGCAACATGAAGCCACGCCCTGACAAACCGCAGTGGTGGTCCGAGGGCCCGCCGACCCCGAGGTGTTCCCGTGACCGGATCGATATTTGGCGAGTGCTGCTTGACCAACCGGTCTTAGCAGCACAGGTGAACAACATTCTTTCTCCTGATGAACTAGGGCGTGCCAAGCGCTTTCACTTTGAGCGGGATTGTTTACACTTTGTGCATTGCCGCAGCGCGCTACGGTCCCTTCTGGGCCGATATCTAGGAATGTCGGCAGACGAAATACACTTTGAGTATCAGCCCACAGGCAAACCGGAACTGGCTGCGGAGCAAAATCCCGGGCGGCTAGAGTTTAATGTTTCCCACTCCGCGAACATCGCGCTCATTGGGGTGACCGCGGATCGCAGGATCGGTGTTGACATTGAAAAGATACGCGGTGACATCGACACGGCTGCGCTCTCAGAAAGGTTTTTCTCCGCTCGCGAGCGCGCAAGTCTCGAGGCTCTACCGCAGAATCTCCACCTACAGGCATTCTTTGCCTGCTGGACCAGGAAGGAGGCTTTCCTCAAAGCGACAGGTGCCGGGCTCTCCTTCCCGTTGTCAGATTTCACCGTTTCTGCCGACCCCGATCTCAATCCCGAGATCGAGGAGATCCGCGGCGACGCTGTAATCGCCCAACACTGGTCTCTGGCAGATCTCAGTCCCGAAGACGGGTACCGGGCGACTGTGGCCGCCGAAGGTCCCCCTGCTAGCGTGAAAACCTACCGCTGGAATTAACTTCTCAATGTTTCTCTTTTGGCATCTTCCTGTTGCCGTGTCCCGCTCGACAATCGGTGCCGCGCTGACAGAGTCCCGATGGAACTTGATCCTGACCTGGCCCCCGAAAACTGAGCCGCCTGGAATGTGAGTTCTCGCAAACCCGGGAGAGGAGAACTGCATTCTCTACAGCCGCGCGGAAAAGGTTGCGCATGTTGGGTGCCCCTCTCGATGGAGTCGCCTATGCCAGCCGTCATTCTCGGTCTCGACGTACATCCTGATTACCTCTTCGGAATCGAGATCCCTATAGTCGCTTCAAGTGAATGGCAGTACGACTCGAGTCGGGTTTGGTGGTCACGGCCGAGGAAGACGCGGACGAGCCGCCGACGTCTTCCCCTCGATACGATCTGGCCTAGCGTTCTCGGCAACGTGCTCCCTCCCGATAATCTGGCGCACAGCTGGCACACTGGCACCAGCATCGAAGCTGCAACTGTACCGAGACTTTCACCGGTTAGCCTAACGGGACTGCACTTTACCTAACGGTCTAAAATGTGTTTTCTGCAACTTACGTGGAGATGGGGGGTAGTTGCGATTGAGAATCTTCTAGCCCTTTAAAGGTGACTCTTAATCGTTGGAACAGGGAGGCTAAGTGACTTGTGGATGCGGCGCATTGCGAACCGTGCGGGCCGCGCTCTACCAACTGAGCTATGTCGGCCTTGAACGCTTGACGTTCGGTTGCGCTGGCTTATTTTATCAAATTGCCGCGTCCCGCCTGCGGCGCAGGTCGCCCAACGACCTCGGCAACACCGGTTAGTCCTTCAACGTCACGACCGACACGGAGAATGGCAGCAGGCGCACTCGCACATCTCCGACATCCTGCTTCACCAGATCGGGCGACTCCCCTCCAATGCTCTGCAGCGTAGCCCCGGCACACTCTTTCGGCAGCTCCACCACAATCTCGCGGTTTCGCTGGTTGATCAACACCAGTTTCCGCTGGCTGCCGACCTGACTGCTAGTTATGAAAGCCTGCGCCGCGACCCCATCGGTATCGGCCGGCAAGCCATTGTTCTTCACCTCGGTATCGGCTAACTCGTCGCCCGGTCCAAAATTGTTCTTGAGCAACTCGAGCACGGTCAGCCGCGCGTTGGGCTTGCCGGTGGTCCAATCGATCATGCCCACGCTCGGAAACTGGCTGGGATAGCCCACCAGTTGCGACTCGCCCAACGTATCCACGCCCAGTTGCGCCAACTGGATATAGTCGTAGGCGTACAGCGCCCCGCTCAGGTTCCAGTAAGCCGGCGGAATCGGCTTCTCCAAATGATTCGGCTCGCCCTGAAACATATCGCCGTTGAGGATCGATCCAGCTTCGTTGATCATGACCTTGGTCGACGGAGACAGGCGATCTCGTATTCGCAGGATGTACCGGGTCGCCGACACAAACTCGTTCGCCCGGTCAAAAAAAGTGTACTGCCACTGGTCGACAGTCTGATCAGCGCTGGGCGTCGCATACACGTGGAAAGAAATGTAGTCGAGCGGTATGCCTGGCTTGTGGTTCTTTGGATCCAGAAAATATTCGAACATGCGCGCCCCACCCTCCGGATACGACAACGCGAGCGCCACAAACTTCATCTGCGGAGCGACCTTGCGCACGGCCTCGACAATCGCGTCGTAACGCTCCACATACTGCGCGGCTGTCGGTTCGTGCTCGCCGTCAACTTCGTTGAAGACCTCCCAATAACGCATGTCGTAGTGATGCCCGGACGCATGGAACTTCCCCAACTCATCGGTAAAGCCGCCTTGCGTGTACCAGCTCGCCACGCGCGCATAGTAGTCGGCCAGCGCCTGCACATCGCGCAGTTCTTTCCCCTGCGAATAGTTCCACATCACCTGGTTAGGATCGTCCGGATACACCACCGGCTGCGGCGTCGTGAACATCCACTGGGGAATGGTGCTGAAGCTCCACACAATCGGATGTCCGCCGCCGGCCGTCTGAAAATCTTCCACCAGCGGGTCCATGTACTGGAAGTCCCAGTAAGTCTGATTCTGGTCAGGAGGCCGCAACTCGGCCACCGCCAGCTTGGGATACGGAAACCAGAAGGCATAGCGGACATAATCGCATCCCAGCCCGCGCAGCGCCGTCAACGCCGCATCGTGGATCGGTGACCCACGCCGCAGCATGGGATTCACCACCGCCTGCAGCGTAGGCGTGGTGTGATTGGGAGTTTTCTTGGTCCAGGTCACCACCACCGAAGGCGGCGCGCCCTGCGCAAAAAGACTGCTGCCGCACAGTGCCAGCAGCACGAGCAAACTACGACAGCATTGACTGCCACGGAATAGCTTGCAAACTACATTCACGGGGTTCACGACCGTCATGTTAGGGACGCCGCAAAGGAGAGTCAATGACGGGGGGGAGAAGGGAAAGACATGGTCCCAGAGACCCCGTCCTCTGGGATGATGTGACAATGCGTAGATTTTGATTTGGGGCGGAGTGCGGCGCACAGAAATCAGGTGCATCACCTGATGAGGTACCCTACGTCGCAGCCCCTGAGCTCACAGTATTCTGCGATGGCCACAAAAATGGCGACGGCGACGCGATGCGTTTTCGCTAGACCTCTTTTCAATTCTTCAGCTCTCTGTTTGCACAGGGCATCGACGGGTTTTGTGAGCCTTCGCAACCGCGAATTAATGCGGAACCCGCTCATGTCGTTCATGCCCTCAATACACGATTCAGGGCTCACGACGATGCCCCAAAGGCGGGCGCAATCCGAACAGCCAGTAGGCAGTCAGGTAGAAGAGGACCTGTTCTAAAAACAGAGACAAAATCAAGTATAACCACCCAAAGGAACCTAGCACGACTACGACTACGACTACGACTAAATTGATCAAAAGCCAACCGCAGACGAAGAAGATGAATCGGACGGACTGAAATTCCTTTCGGTACTCTTCTCTGACCCAGACCAAAAAGACAAAGGTAATCCCGCTCAGGAATACCCACATAGGGCTGATGTGGCGAACCTCCGTTATTACGAACGCTCCGACAGCCATTATGCAAACTAGCAGCGCAGAGCCAACCAGAAAGCACACGTCTGGAATTCGCTTCGAAAGGCCACGCTCTACTCTGAAAGGTGTCAAGCTCATTGCCCCTTTAGCAGCCCGTTGGAATTGAGCATTTCAAAAAGCGCAGCTAGAATCGAGTTTCCCCGTTCAGCGACACTTCCCTTGATATGCTGCTACCGCTTCCTTCCCGACTCCGTAGGCCAGCGCCAAATCTGCCGCCCCCAAGAGAGTGGCTGGATTGCTCGCCGCAGCGACTACTGCCTGACCGCCCTGAGCAACACCAGTCGCAGCAGCGCTTAGCGTTCCGGCCGCAATCGTGTACGCTGCCACATCTTCAGCGGGGGCTTGCATTTGCTGAGCATAATTCGCCATAGTGTACAGCGCCCCGCTGGCGGCGTTACCGCTCCCGGGCAGGGATTGAACGAGAGGGGCGCCGATCGTTTTGATATTGTTGATTGCGCTGCGTGCGGCGCTGGCAGCAGACGTAAACCCGCTGGTAGCCACGCTGAGACACGAGCCGGGTCCAGTGCTTACAGTAAACCCGCCGACGAACGATTTGGCGAAATTCCAAGCCCAGGTGAGCCCGCTGCTGCCCGAGTCCGGCAGATCAAGAACGGTAGCGGTGACATCGATTGTATAGTCAGGTTGAATCCAGATTCCACCACTGCGGGAGCCAATGCGGGCCCGTACATTACAAAGTCGTAGGACGGAGTGATGAAATGGAGCAACTCGCCGCCGCTAACGAACAATCTCATCGTACAGATTGGGGCGGACGATAAGGGCCAACGGTCTGTGGAGATTGGAATTTGTGCTCTTGTTACGAAAACCGAACAGCGTCGCAATCAAAGATACGCCGTCCGCGACGTGCTAACGGCCTGTCTACACATTCGATCGAAACTTTGGAAGCTCAGCGGCTAGTCGCAGTCGTGTCCTACTGAGGAAGTGTTACTTGAAATGCATTAATTCCGGTTTTCGTAATAACCGAGAGTCAAGATTAAGGAGTTACGTTACGCATGTATGCACGATTTTCGATGTAAACGGGCAATCTCGGTTGACCGTCGCCATTCTTGTGGCCATCGCAGAATACTATGAACTGAGGGGCCTCGACGTATGCTGCCTCATCAGTGATGCACCTGATGTCTGTGCGCCGCACTCCGCCCCAAATCAAGACCTACGCATCCTCACATCATCACAGAGAAGGTGGCGGGGCGATGGCCTGGTTTTCTCTAATCACTTGCAAAGTTGATTCGATTCCATTTCACGAGATGCAGAAGGTCTCAGGATTTCAGCACCAGATCGCCGGCCATGACATGCGCATGAAGTCTGTATTTTCCGCTACCGTCTTTCCGGACAGAATTCCCGAGCCAGCCTTTGGGATCGCCGAACTGGGTACCGCTCACGTCTCCGAACCTCACAGAGACATCGACATGCGCATAGTCTTCCGGGCTTCCCACCTGAATGGTTAAGTCGCCGCCGGTTAGCTCAAGATCCTTATCTCCCACGACACCCTCCACCGAAAGATCGCCACCGCGCATCCGCGCATACAGGTTTGTCGATCTGGGAATTTCGATCGTCACCTGCAATTCCTTCTTCGGCACATGCGAAAGTTTCAGATCGACAGCCCCATCCGAGCGCTTCAGTCGGATCTTGATTTGCTTCGCCTGCTCCGCGTTCTTGCCTTCGACGCGAACCGAAATCTTCTCCGAGTCGCTGCCTACGACGCGGAAATCCCCCTCGTGCAGGTGCAAACGGAGGTTAGCACCGCTGCTCAGGTTCGTTTCAAATTTCTGATGCTGGAGATCCGTGGTTTCTTGGACGCTCTGGCAGAACCCCACAGACGTGAACAGCAACGAAACGGCTAAGAGCCGAAATGGGTGGTTCATAAGCACCTCCAGTTCGAAGAGTACGCAAGAGTCGGCCTCAAGGTTCACCCTTTTTTGGCACAAAACAATTCCGCGCCGTCCAGATTAAGGATAACTCCACGCGGTGGCTGTTGATAAGTCTCCACGACACGTCCACAGTACCCGAACCCACCCGGCCTACGCCGCCCGCGTCTCCACCAGCGCGTCATATTCCTGCTGCGACGCCCCCGGCAGCAATACCCACATCGTGTACACCCCGATCGCGGTGCCGAACGGGATATTGAACAGCGAGATAAATGACAGCACCAGCGCGACCACGCGCGCCCAGGGTTCGCGATGCAGCAATCCCCAGCCCGCGAAGAATCCGCACACTGCTTTTGCCAGAACGATGATTCCCAGCGTGCCCACCAGCGCGCTCAAGAATCCTGTAGGGACTTCCGGCGGCGCTCCCATTTCATGCAGATGAGCAAACAGTGTGTTCGCCAGCACCAACAGGATCAAACCGCCCACCGCGTTAAATGCCGACATGGCCAGCCACAAAATGCCCAGCAGATGTATGTGCGACTGCACCCGGCCCGGCAGCGGTTGCATGAGCGACACTGGCCCCACCACCTGCTTGCCACACCGGCTGCAAAACGCCTGCCCTGGTTGTACCGCTCCGCCGCAGCCATCGCAGAACATGAAGCCCTCCTCAATGATTCCGCCAGACACGCCTGCATTTCACAAAACACGTTCAACATCGCTCGACATATCTCTCAACAGAGGATACGTAGAAAACCCGCGGCAGTTCCATGTTTCGCATTTCGGGTTTCGCAATCCCGGTTTCGCATCCCGCCATCGCCGGTTTCCTGCGCGCGCGCCATGATGAAAAAACATGGGTGAAAAACGTGAACTAAAAAAACGAAGAGGCTACCCGGCAACAGGGCAGCCTCTTCTTCAAGGGAGAATAGTTCCAACGGAGCTTTGAAATCCGTCAAAACTTTCTGCGCAAATCTTATGAGTCTAAAAACGGGGGTGTCAAGCGATTTTTGTGAAATAAATGTCTTTGTTTTCAATTAGTTACAGAATCAATCAATACCACCTGCGATTGTACCAATTTGAGACAAAACGCCCCCACGAAGACCCTAAGCCGATCTTTCTAAAGGCACTTACCTGAGTTCGGAGCCAGTTCAGAGGATGTTCGGAGGAGCTGGGGCGACCTCACACCGGGTTTTGCGGCGCCTGGCACTCCCCCTCATTTCTACCCTGCGCCGCTCCCTTGACCACCGTTTCCGTAAGGTGCAGCGAGATGAATTCCATCTGCTCGGGCCGGTCAAAGATCTTGTCGGGATACCACCGCTTCATCAGAATGCGGATTCCCCCAAAAGCCACGCCCGCCACCACCGCGAGTCCCGCCAGAATTCCGCAGAGCACCACGATGTTAAGAATCAGCTGGTACAGGTCGCGTACCTGCGGATCACTGCTTGGCTGACTCCACGTAACGTTGGCTTCGTAATTCACCGTCCCCAGCAGCGACTTCGCATCGCTGTCGGACACGCCTCCACTCGCTATCACCACAATCGGCCCCGTGCGTTTGTCGAAGAATGAACCCGCACTCTCGACACTCGAAGCCCCGGCCTGCGGTTGCGCCAACTGATGCGCCGCATCGATGCGGCGCAAATGCTCGGCAGCGAGTTGCGGCGTGGGATACGAAATCAGCATCAACGTCGCTTCCCCGCTCGGCGTTTCGTAGCGCCCCACCGTCACTTCGGAACTGGCATTGAAGTCCACCAGGTCGGCGGAAACCGGCGGCGCCAGCGCGGCCAGCGCGACCGGGCCCATCACATACTTCTGCGTGTTGGCAACGTAGCCGTGGCGCGGCATGAACTCGATAAACGTAGGCAGGTTGGCCGAATATCCGCTGGGACGCGGCAGCGCTCCCGCCAGTTCGCGCAACTGCGCTCCCGACATGGCCGATTCCCGGCTGAACTGCGCGTCCACCAGCACATGCCCGCGATAGAAGAGCACGCGCTCGCCCAGTGCCGCTGCCTGATCGCCGATCTTATCTTCTTTCGTATTCTCTGCCGTCATCTGCGGCTGCAGATAAAACGTGTAGGCGCCGAACGCCCCCGAAGCGTCGGCAAAGCGTGCCGCGCGAATCTTCAGTGTGCGCCCATCGTCGCGCGTGTAGGTGGCAATGGCTGTGTCCGAAAAGCGGTACTCCTTCAAGACGGCAGCGTTCGCCGGGTCCGCAACCGCGGGGTCCGTGCTGGTCTGAGCCGAGCCCTGCATCTGCCAGCCGCCAAATTGCTGCGGAAGAATTTGCTGAGGAAGCGTCGCAGGAGCCTGCTCCGCGGGACGAGCCGGCTTTTGCGCCGCAGGCTTGTCCGCCGCGATCGCCATGCCCAACAGACCTGCGAGAGAAATCAAAACACCGACAGAACGGGAAAAACTCATGCATCTCCCCGGATTGAGCGAACCGTTAAGCTAATTAGACCACAGAGCCCAAAGAAAAGTTTCCAGCGCCTCGTAAGTGCCTGATTGGAAAGCTCTTGCCAACGCATTTGCCACACCTCATGGCTCGACCGCCAAGGCTGGTTACCTTCAGGCCCCATCCTACACATCGGGGCCATTCCCAAAGTGCGCCCCTCGCGGCAAACTAGCTGTGGGTGACCGAATGCCATCAGAGGCAAGCGCGAATAGTCGGCGCGGAAATCGCACCAAAGCCGTGATTCCCGTTCGAGTCAAGGGCCAGGATAGCGCCGGAAAACCGTTCGAGGAGTTGGTCATCACCCTCGATGTAACGCCCGACGGAGTGCGCTTGGGGTCGGTTCATCACGAACTGAAGTTGCAAGACGAGATCACGATTTTCTATCGCCAGCGCAAGAATCAGTATCGCGTGGTCTGGACGAAGAAGATGAAGGGAACCTCCGAGTTTCAGGTCGGGCTGCAGGCATTAACTTACGATGGTGAAGTGTGGGGGCTGAATTTTGCCGAATACAGGCGCCAGCCCATTCCACAACCGCCGGTTGTTCAGCCCTCAGTCGTTGCGTAGGGGGAGTTAAGGAAAGGGAGTCATCGGATAAATATATGGGGCATTCATTCCGCAAGCCTTCGAAAAGCCATGCGTGGCTGAACCGGTTTTGGTCCGACGAAGAAGGTCAGGACATCGCTGAATACTCGGTCATGCTGGCCGTGATCCTCGTCATTGTCGTCGGCACCGTCCGTCTGATCGGCTCCAACGCCAACAACGTCTTCTCGCAGGTAGGCAGCTCCATCCAGTAAGCCGGGATTCCGTTTCAAACCGGGTGCCCCATTTCTCGCGCGTTCGCTGCGCGAGAAGTGGGCTTTTGATTTCCTTGGGTCCTGGCAGAAAGCGACAGTTCCAGGCCTGCAACGAGTCAGCGCGAATCGCTGATTGTTATTGCCCGGCGGCTTTGTCGAGTTTGCTCGCTACTTTCACTCCGCTCAATCCGTCCACATACTTCGCGATTCCGCGATAGAGCGACTCGGCAATGCGCTGGCGGTATTCGCTGGTCTCCAGCCGATGTTCGTCCGTAGGATTGCTGACAAACGAAATCTCCGCCAGAATCGACGGCATGTTGGCGCCAATCAGCACGATGAACGGCGCCTTCTTCACTCCGCGGTCGCGGATGGCCGGGCTCTTCGCTGCCAGCCCGCCATGCAGCGACTCCTGCACATCTCCGGCAAATTCGCGCGACTCTTCGATCTTCTCCTTCAGCGCGATCTTCTTCACCAGATCCTGCAGCTCGTAAATGGATTTCTCCGAAACCGCGTTCTCCCGCGCCGCCACTTCCAGCGCTTCCGGCGAAGACGTGAAATTCAGGTAGTAGGTTTCCACGCCGCGCGCGGCCGCGTCCCGGCTCGAGTTGGCGTGGATCGAGATAAACAGGTCGGCGCGCTGCTGGTTGGCGATCGCCGTGCGCGTCTCCAGAGGAATGAACGTATCGTCCTTGCGCGTGTAAACCACCTCTGCGCCCAGCCGCGTCTCCAGCAACTTGCCCAGCCGTCGCCCCACTTCGAGCACCAGATCTTTTTCCTGCAGCCCATTGGGACCAATGGTTCCAGTATCATGGCCGCCATGCCCGGGATCAATCACGATCCTGCCAATCTTCAGCCCCAACGCCCGAATCAACGACCGGTCGCCGCGCGCCGTAGGCTTAGCCTCGTGAATATCCAGATCCGTCGATTTGTGGCTGGCGCTCAGACGCGATAACGGCTGGCTGCGCGCGGAACCGGCGGGCGGAGCGTCGCCTGCCGCCTTCTCGTCAGACGAAGCGGCATCGGAATCCGGCTCACTCTCCGTCGTATGAGTAGACGCAGAATGCGCGGCAGACGCGGCGGATGACGCATGCGCATGCCCTGCTGGAGGCGTGACCCTCGCTGCCTTCACGGGAGGCGTGTCGACGTCATCCTCGCTCGCTGCCACGATCACCTTCTTGATGGGGCCTGCCGTCGTGTTGTTGTCGACCACGACCGTCTTCACTGCTGCTGCCGGCGAGTGCGTCTTCGAACTGTCCGCTGCATCCTTCGAGGCGATGTTCGGGTCCGCGTTCGGGTCGACGCTCGGGTCGGCATGAATCTGCTCCCGCTTGCTGACCGGCTTGCCGGCCAGCGCCTTCACGTCGGCCTTCAGCTCAGACTTCGGAACATCCGGCTTGGGCGCATCGGATTTCGACCCCGCCTTCGGCGGTGCCTCCACGTCGGCCGTCGCAGTGTCAGCGTCCTTGAGTTCTCTCGCGCGCGCCATCTGGCTGTCTTTGCCGTGAGCATCCTTGCCATGTATGTCGATAATCAGCCGGTAGGGATTCGGCAGCAGAAACGCTTCATAATCCGAGAGGTCGGCCACTTCCAGCACAACCCGCGTGCGCCCCGGCTGAAACTGCGCCACCCGAATCTTTTTCAGGAAGCCATCATCCACGTCGAAGCTCTTGCCCACCAGCGTCGACGCCAGCTTCGTATCTCGCAAGTCGAAAAAGATGCGATCCGGATTCGCAATGCGCTGCGATCCAAACTTGATGTCGCTCTCCAGATCAATAGCAACACGGGTGTAGTCCGGCGTCGACCAGTGCCGGATCCCCGTCACCCGCGGCAACCGTCCCGCGCGCGCAACGGACGACTCCGGCGCACTTGCCTCCGAATCCGCGTCCGCTTCGGTTTCAGAATCCGGATGCGAATCAACATCCTTGCCCGGAGAGTCCTTGGCCGTCTTGTTCTTGTCGGCCGTCTCCTTGCCCGGCTTCTTTGCGGCAGCGGCAGCCGCCTTTTTCCCGGCGGCGGCGTCGCGGTCCAGTTCCGCGACTGCCTGCTGCGCATCCTCTACCAGACGGTTGTGCGGATAGCGGTGCAGAAACTCCTGAAACACGCCACGCGCCTGCTCGGGGTCATTCAGATCATCCTTGTAAATCTCGCCCATCGTGAACAAGGCGTCGCACCGGTACTTGCTGCCCGGATACTCTTTCCGCAGAAACTTATACTGGGCGATAGCTTCATGCAGAATCTTGTCGTCGTCGAAGCGCCGCCCCATCTCCACCAGCGTCTCGGCCACGGCCACTACGCTCGGGTCGGCCTTGGTCGAGGTCGGCGCACCGAAATAAACACTGCGATAGGAGTTGATAACCCGCTGGTAGTCGCGGCGCGTGCGCTCGGCTGGAGGACGTCCATTCAGCGCTTCCCGCATGCGCTCGGCGGCGGCAAAGCGGTCCCGCGCCCAAGCGTCTCCATGATGTGAATCGGTGTGATGCGCGCGGGCATGAGCCTGCACTCCAGGCAGCGCCACCAGCAACAGCAGCGCCACCCAGCGCAAGCTGCGCTGGCTCGATTTCATTTTCAAGTCGTCGGTCCGTTACTGTCTCGATCCAACGTTGCAGTTGAACTGCCTAAGGTACCTGAGAGATTCCAAATACAACTAACTTGCTTAGGGTGCCCCATCCTTGTCGCGTTCTTTGCGACAGGGTGGGGATTTTGATTCCCATTACTCCTAGAACAGATGCCGCCAACCTAATCCGTGTTGCTGATATAAAGCACACCCCGTGCATCTCGTTGAACCCGCACGGGATCATGGGTCGGGCCGGACGGAGTAAGATCGAACCCTCCGTAGTAGAGGTTCGTAATCCTCCGCACATAATTTTGAGTTTCCGAATAATGCGGCACGCCCGCACTGCGCCGCACCGCTCCCTCGCCCGCGTTATAGGCCGCCAAGGTTAAGTCCACGTTGCCGTTGTAGCTCTCCAGCAAGTACTTGAGATGTCGAACTCCGGCATCCACGTTCTGATCAGGGTCAAATGGATTCTTCACTTTGAGTTCCCGCGCCGTCGAGGGCATCAACTGCATCAGCCCAATGGCGCCCTTGCGCGAAACCGCGTTGGAGTTGAAATTGGATTCCACTTTGATCACCGCGCGCACCAGGTTCGGATCCACATTGTGCCGGGCCGCCGCCATCACAATCGAAGAGTCCACTTCTTCCTGCGAAGCCTGATGTCCGCGGGAGTTGGCCGCCAGAATCTTCGCATTCGCCGACTGTACCGAATCGTGGCCGTAATATTGGCTGACCTCAGCCGCGGCCGACCGTGCCGCTTGCATGGAGGCCGTATTCGCCGAGGGCACCGGCTTCCAGCGGTTTTCCTTGCTGCTCCAATACACCAGCTTCGAGCGCTTCGGCTGCGGAGCTTCCACGGGCCGCATCCGCACCGGGGCAGGATCGTTCACGTACACCTTGCGCCCGTGTTCTTCGGTGGGAGTAATTATCTGAGGCGTATCTTCGCCGTCTTCCACCGTCACCGCCACCGCCGCCCACGCGCGCGGCGGCACCATCAAGAATGAGAAGCATAAAGATAAAGAGAAGGAGGTCGCAACTGCGGTCCTAGCCGTCAGCATCAGTGCGAATTGCAGGCGCTTTCGCATCATCCGGGCTTTTCCCTTTCACCGAACCTTCGCTGGAGGGCCACACATCGCCCTCCCCATGTTCAATCAGAACCGTGTTCAACGTTCATTGTTCAACCGGAACTTGGTTCTACCCGGAACCTGACGGAGAATCCCTTACCAGAGTAGGTCGATTATAGGCGGCAGGTAGTACGCGGGCAATCTCCCAGAAGGGAGTAGAACCACCGGAGTAATCCCGGCAACCAATTGAAAAATATATCTATTAGATACCTCTGGGACGAGTGGTGGACCAGACCAAGGTAACCATCGAACCGGTTACCTCCGCGTGTCCCGCGCGGAGGCCAAGACGTAGATCGTCCACTGAGGAAGCTCGTCCAGGTTCCTCTGCGTCCCCTGTGTCCTCTGTAGTCGAGTCTTTCTGTCGGAACCTCATTCAGAGCTTTCCTTAACAGGGAGTGCTTCCCCGACCGCCCGTTACCGAGGAGCAATGTCCACTCTCGGACAGTCCGTTTCGATATTCGGACGCTTTCCCCGTCGCCAGTCCCATACGTCCCTGGCAGGCCTTGTAGGAACAATCACTTACCCAAACTACCTTTGGGCATTTGGAATGCTACCTTCCTCTTCACTCGTTCCCGGAGTTGCCCATGCCATTCCAAGACCTTCGGATTGCAGTCCGCCATCTGTTGAAAGCGCCAGGATTTACCTCCACGGCCGTGCTTATGCTCGCCCTCGGAATCGGGGCCACGACCGCCGTCTTCTCCGTGGTTGAGAGCGTCCTGCTGCGGCCGCTGCCCTTTCCCCATCCCGAAAGTCTGGTATCGCTGGGCGACATTCTGCAGGGCGCCGATGTGGGAGGCAATGGCGAGGCCGGGGTCACCGCTCCCGACATTCAGAACTACACTCGCGATACGCATAGCTTCGAGAGCCTGGGCGCGTACAAGCCAGGCAATTATGAATTCTCCGGCGTGGGCGACCCGGCACAAATCAATGGGTCTCGCCTCTCGGGCGGAGTCTTCCCGGCTCTGGGGGTCGCGCCCTTGATGGGGCGATTCTTCACCCAGCAGGAGGACGACCAGCAAGCGCCCATAGCGGTCGTCAGTTATTCGCTCTGGCAAAACCGCCTGCACGGCGATCCGGGCGTGCTGGGGAAAAAGATCCTGCTCGACCGCAAGCCGTATGTGGTGATCGGCGTCATGCCGCGTAACTTCGAGTTCCCCCTGATGCCGGGGCACCTGAACTCAAGCGAGCTGTGGATTCCGATGAGCTTTACAGAACAGGAGCTTTCAGCGGCAAGCGCGGCCAACTGGACCTTCAGCATGGTCGGCCGGCTCAAGCCGGGGATCGCCGCCGCGCAGGCGGAGACCGACGCCGAGCGCGTGGCCCAGGAGACCATGCGCAATTACCCCGCGTTCATGTCGAGTTTGCACATACATGCCGTGGTGCACTCGCTGCATGAAGAAACCGTGTCTGATGCGCGTCAACTGGTGCGCACATTATTTTTGGCGATTTTTGTGGTGCTACTCATCGCATGCGCCAATCTGGCTGGATTACTGCTGGTCCGGGCCATCCAGCGCCGCCGAGAAATCGCGGTGCGCATGGCCCTGGGCGCGCCCTCCGGAGCACTCCTGCGGCAGGCGATTCTTGAGAGCCTGGTATTGAGTGTGAGCGGAGGCTTACTCGGCCTCGGTCTTGCCGCGATCGCCGTACGTGTCGGCGTCAGCCGCTTGCCCGACACTCTGCCCCGGCTCGATGAGATCTCTCTCGACTGGCAAGTAATCGCTTTCGCCATTGGTTTGGCCGTGATCACCGGCTTGGTCTGCGGCTTGGCTCCGGCTTTCGCTGCCCTCCGGACTAGCGTGAATGACACTCTTAAGGAAGGCGGGCGCACCGGCACGCCCGGCGGCGCCCACGCCCGGCTGCGTTCCACGTTGGTGATCGGCGAAATCGCTATCGCCTTGGTGCTGCTGGTTGGTTCCGGCTTGCTCTTGCGCAGTTTTGAAAAAATGCGCGCCGTCGATCTCGGCTTCCGCCCCGACCACGACCTCGTGGCTTCCTACTCGCTGCCGCATCAACAGTATCCAACCCAGTCCGCGGTCGATCAATTCAACGAGGAACTTATTCGCCGCTTGCGCCAGCTTCCCGGCGTGAACTCGGTAGGGCTTACTTCGTTTCTTCCGGCCGCGGGCAGCCAAGGCAACAGCACGTTCATCGCAGAAGGCTACGTTCCGCCAAAAGGCGCGAACATGAACCTGGCTACCCCGATCCAGATTCAGGGCGATTACATGCAGGCGATGGGAACCCCGTTGCTGGCGGGCCGCTTGTTCACTCCCGCCGATAACGAGAACTCGCAGCTGGTCGCCATTGTGAACCACAAGCTTGCCGAGCATTACTGGCCCGGCGGGAACGCCATCGGCAAGCGTATGCGCATTGGCATGCAGGAGTCGCCGACGCCCTGGGTTACGATTGTCGGCGAAGTCGCCGACGTGAAGGAGTATTCGCCCGACGTCCCTGACAAAGAGCAGTACTACGAGCCCATCGACCAGTTTGAAAAATCCCTGGGCACCTTTGCCTCGCCCACGGACCTGCAGGGCAACGGTGGCTACATCGCCCTACGCACCGCAATGGAACCGGAGCAGATGCAAAATACGCTTCGCGAGACCGTCCGCTCGATCGATGCCCAGCTGCCGCTCACCCAGGTGCAAAGCATGCAGCAGACGGTTTCCGATAGCGAAGCCGAACGTCGATTCAACACCGTGCTCATCTCCTCCTTCGCCATCGCGGCCGTGCTGCTGGCCGCGCTCGGCATCTACAGCGTGATCGCGTTTTCGGCCGCGCTCCGCGAGCAAGAGATGGCCATCCGCATGGCTCTGGGCGCGCCGCGCGCAGGAATTCTCGGCCTGGTGTTCAAGTCCGCTGCCAAGCTGGCCCTGGCAGGTTGCGCGCTGGGACTGCTGGGAGCAGCGGCCGCTTCGCGTTTGCTGCGGACGCTGGTGTTCGGCGTGAGCCCTTTTGACCCACTGGTGCTCACGCTGGCCGCGGTCTTGGTGCTGATGCTGGCCTTGGCGGCGTCGTTGCTGCCAGCCCGTCGTGCCGCCTCCATCGACCCCATGAAATCTTTGCGAGCGGATTAGTGTGAGGAAGCGTGAACAAGCGGCACAGAATACTCGGCCTGTCATCCTGAGCGGAGTGGCGGAATCGCGAAGCGAAGGCGCCGCGCAATCGAAGGACCTCGTGCCCGTCTGCATCACCTGAAGCTGATCCGGGAGTTTCCGACTACTCCTTCTCCAGCGCCGCTGCAAACGCATCCAGCGACAGCGACCGCAACAGATTCCGTCGCATCCCGCGCTCCACTTCCGCCAGCCGGTCCGACGCCGCCGTAATCCACTCGAAGTCGGCCGACTCCGCCAGCCGCTTCAACTCGCCTGCAATGTCAGTATTGCGAACCAACTCCGGCGCCCCCGCCTCAATCGACGCCAGATCGCGCAACAACGAATAAAGCGTCCGAATCAGCTGCTCGGTTTTCTCCCGCCCCTCGGCACCGGGCCGGTATGACTCGGTGACTTTGAACAGCTCGCTATGCTCTCCGCCCCGCAGCGCCGAATTTAAAATTGCCAGCGCATGTCCGCGAGCCGCCACATATGCCGCCAGGTCGAACCCACGCGCCTGTCCCACCGCCCCTTCCGACAGCCGCGCCACCAACGCCCGCTCAGCCGCCTTCCACTGCGGACGATGCTCCGCTAAATACTTCTCGATCTCCTCCCCCGGCAACGCACCCAGCGGAAACACCATCGACCGCGACCGGATCGTCGGCAGCAGCTCTCCAGGATTCTCCGTCAACAGAAAAATCGTTGCGAACTCTGGCGGCTCCTCCAACACTTTGAGCAGCGAATTCGCCGCCTCCTTCATGAACCCCGAATCGGTGAAGATGTAAACCCGCTCCCGGCCCTCCGCTGGCCGGTAATAAATCGTCTCAATCACCCGCCGCACCTGGTCCACCTTGATCATCATCTGCGGCGGATCGGGCGGAATGATGAGCACATCGGGATGCGTCTGCACAAACAGCCGCGTCTCTTTTTTGTCGGTCTCGCGCAGATTCTCGCGCGCCTCCACAGCCTCGGCAAAGCGCGCGTCCAAATCCGCCGCCTGCGCGATGCGAGTGCAGTTCGCGCATTTCCCGCAAAAATCCGGCAGCCCATCGGTAGTGGCGGGCGCAAGACAGTTCAGCGCCTGCGCCAGCATCAGCGCCAGCGTATACTTCCCCGCTCCCCGCCCGCCCGAAAGCACCACCGCATGCGGAAACCGCTCGCGCGCCAGCATCTCGCGCAGGCGATGAATGGTTTCCGCATTGCCGTAAAAGTCAGAAAAAGGCATGGCACAAGCTCACCACGGAGGCACAGAGATACGGAGAAAACAAATCATTGTAAATCGAAGCGCCCAGGGTGCCCCATTTCTCGCGCGCCTTTTGCGCGAGAAGTGGGGACTTTTACTTCAGAGAAACCGACCACCGCAGCGCCGTTCCCGCGCCCCCCAGCCCGCGCATCTCCAATGCCTCATCCACCATTTGCGCCCGGATTTTCTTCCCATTCACCTCGACCCGCGAGAAGCGCTTCGCTTCCTGCGCAGGAATCTTCAGGCGAATGCTGTATGTCGTTTGAGAACCAGGGTTGTACCACCCCTCGTAACCGTCAGCCGACTTGATCAGCCCCAGCAACGGCGATTCAAAACGGTAGGATGCCAGCGGCAACTTCGGCGCCATCTGCAACCCCGATTCGCTGAACTCCAACCCGATCAACTTCGACAACGCATACAGCGGACACGCATGCGTATGCATGTTCAGTACCGGAAAGTCGGTCCACCCGAACGGCTTGCCTCCAGTGGTGCCGCCAGGATGCTTGCTCAACACCGAATTCAGCACGTCCGGCCCACTCCATGTGCCGTACCAGATCTCGGGATACACTTCCGCGTGCCGGGCAAAAGAATTCTTCTTCCACTCGTCCCACGCCATCGCCCCGTCGACCCCAGCCAGCGCCCAAATCAAAGTTTGATTCAGTGACGGCCAAACGCCCCCGGCGACCTGCGTTCCCGGCTCAGACTTCCACGCCCCACGCTGCACCTGATCCGGACCTGCGCTGAGTTGGATCGCCCCGATCGGCGAAACCTGCCGCAGCTCTCGATCCATATTCTGGATCAGTGTGCGCGTCTGCTCCGCATCAGCACTTCCCCCAATCACGGCCCACGGCTGGGGCTCGATCCACAAGCATTTTTCGCCCAGCCAGCCATTGGCCGGCCCCAGCCACGCGCGCCGAAACCACTGGCCCGTCCACTGCCCCTGAACCGCCCGGCGGTGCTCTTCCGCTTTTTGCCGGATCGCCGAAGTCAGCCCGTCCTCCACGCCCGCATACTTCAGCATCCGTGCGTAGTAATCGAAAACGTACGCCGCCATCGCGGAGTTGAGCACGCTCTCGCCTTTCTCCACAACTTCTTTCGACTCGGCTTGCGTCGTCCACGCGTTCACCAGCGCGTCGTTCCAATCGTCCTGCAGCATCCGCATCAAGCCGTGTTCGCCGGTTTTCACAGTGTCGGTCAGACGTTTGTAGCAACGCGCCAGCAGATTGCGCACCGACTCGCGCCCCGCGCCCTCCCCGTAAACCGTCACCACATCCGAATCCAGAAATCCCACGTCGCGCGTCGCCAGAACATATTCACTGACCGCCCAGATCAGCCACAGCGGCATGTCACTGGAATTGTCGCTGGTGGTCGGCATCGGCATGCCGTGCCCCACAATTCCATACGGAATCGATCCGTCCGGCCGCACCTCCTTCAACGTGTAGCGCAGCACCTCCCTCACCAGGTCGGGATCGCTGAACAGAAACGGCAGCGCATGTTGCAGCGGATCGCGCGCCGCTCCCTGAAATCCCATCACGTACTGATAAATGCTGGCTTGCGAAATGATGTGCTGCTTGAAAAAGTCGTCGTAGGTGAATCCA
The DNA here is from genome assembly GCA_052148475.1 of Candidatus Sulfotelmatobacter sp. Lineage (GTDB taxonomy): Bacteria > Acidobacteriota > Terriglobia > Terriglobales > Acidobacteriaceae > Sulfotelmatobacter. Next base: position 44,968 of record JBKQID010000021.1, read on the forward strand.
CTCCGCAGGTAGTAGTGGTTCCACGTAACTTCGCGCTCGACCCACGGCTCCTCTGGCGTACTGAATCGCAAGCCATGTCGTTTCCACTGATCACTCGACTCCCGCAGCGCACTCGACGCGCCTTTTCGATACTTCGTGATCAGAGAATCCAGATCAGTGCCCGACGCCTCATAACCGTAGAGAAAACTGAGCGTCCGGCTTTCCCCTGGCTTGAGCGAAAACTTCCGCTCCAGCAACAGCGCGCTCTCCGCCCCGGTTTGTCCCAGATCGCCATCCAGTTCGCGCTCCAGCCCCGCCGGATGCTCGGCGCCTCCCGACCCAAAGAATCCCTTGCCGTTGCTCGTCATCCCGCTCGCCGCAGCATCCAGCGAGATCAGGAACGTCGCCGGAGGATTCAGATCGTCGAAAGCCGCACCTTTGGGAGCTTTCGGATCCGGCGGCGTGAGAAACACGTTCGGACTCTTCTCCAAATACGCAACCACTCCTTGAAACCGTTGCTCCTCCCCCGGATCGCGACCCAGAAACTCCTTGTTCTCCCGCAAGCCCGATCCGCCCGCCGCAGCGCGAAAGTGATGCGCGAACCGCGTCCCAAAATCTCGCCGCATCTCGTGCATGCTCTGACCGCCAGAAAGTTCCATGAACGCCCGGAACGAGAACTGATAAACCTGGCATCCCCAATATTCAACCCAGCGCAAGTTCGCTTCGGCCGCACCCGGGTTCGTAATCGTGACCTGCGAAATCAGCACAGGATCATCCCCGAACGGCGCGAAAATAACCTGCTCCACCGCGTACCCGTGCCCGGTAACCTTCTTGCGGAAATATCCAATGCCAAATACGCGCTCAAAGCTGGCGCCATTCCCGCTGTTCCCATCCCCCCGATAAAACGTGCTCAGCACCGCCGCCCCGTCGGTGAGGTATCCGAACCCTCCGCCGTAACAGCCGCGCTCCGGCGCGTAGTCATTCAAAAATTTCGGCGCGCCTTCATCCTGTCGCACCCGAACGTGGCCGTAATTCGACGCAATCGCCACCACGCGATCATTGCCCACCTGGTGAATGTGTTCCGTCGCCGCCAGTATCCCCGCATTCACCTCGGTCACAGCTTTCGGATCTTTGACCTGATCGCAGGTGTAATGAAACGCCGGCAGCCCAAACTCATCCTGAATCCACTCGCCGAAATAACCCGAGCCATAAGCCTTCTTCGGATTAGAAACAACCGCCGGGCTCGCAGGATTCTGAGACGCCGCTCCCCACGCCCGAGGCACAATTTTCGCAGCCGCCAGGGTCCAAGCCGCATTCTCCAGAAAACGCCGCCGGTCAACGTAGATGGACATGCTGCCCTCTCTTCGCCGCATTCATTAACGCCATTTTTCGCGAAACAATCTCCACGATCTTGGCATGCGTCTGCTCCGGCGTCCCACGCGCGTTCACCACCGTGACTCGCGCATGGTCCCGCGCCGCGATCGCCAGATAACCTTCGTGCACGCGCGCGAAAAACGCCCGCGTCTCCTGCTCGAATCGATTCTCGTCGCTATGCCCGCGGCTCGCGGCCTTCGATGTGCGCTTGTTCCTTCTTCGCGCCCGGCTCAGGCTGGCCGCCGCGTCCGAATCCAACAGGATCGTCAAATCCGGCTGCAGATTCCCACACAACACCCGATGCAGCTCGCGCACCGCCTCACTGCCCAGCCGCCGCCCGCTGCCCTGATAAGCCTCGGTCGAATCCGTAAACCGGTCGCACAGCACAATGCTGCCCGCGGCCAGCGCCGGCTCGATCACTTCGGCAATATGCTGCGCCCGCGATGCAAACATCAGCGCCATCTCCGCCAGCGGCACCAGTCCCGCCGTCCCGGAATCGAGCAGCACCTTGCGGATCTTCTCTCCGGTCGCCGTTCCGCCCGGCTCCCGCGTCTCGACAACTTTATGTCCAGCCGCCCGCACCACCGCCGCCAGCCTCCGCATCTGCGTGCTCTTGCCGGTTCCGTCCAGCCCTTCGAAGGTAATGAATTTCCCGCGCCGCGGCATCTGCCGCATCATAGCAGCCAGTCGTTCTCATCTTGAATTTTCAAGCCAGGCAAAAAAGAGTGCCCCGGCTAGCATGAACCACGCCGTGGCGATAACGATTCGCCTCGCTATCGTGATCTTTCGCTGCCTCTCCTCTAGTGACAGCCCGGCGCGCGATGCTGGCGGCTTTTCTCGAACTCGAAAGTGACGCAGCTTCGCCCCCAGGGCAAAGTTGGCGATGGCGCCGATGAGACAAACGACTAACGGGAAGCCTATTTTCATTGCGCGTCCGTTCGTTCCTGCATTGGTGCCATCCTAGCATTCTGGATGTCCGTCGGCGCCCTACCGTCCCTGTACCATCGCACGCTCGGACTGCTATAGTTTCAACTTCGCATTAGTCGGATTTACTTCATCGCACATGGGGGCCCGGGAAGAATGAAACTCGCAAGAACCTTGGGAGCAGTCTGCATCCTAGTCGTAGCAGTTTCCGCGTTCGCCGCAACAACGCCCACCGTCACCATCTCGGTCGACGCCATGCACGCTCCCCGAAAAATTTTCCACGCCTCGCTGAAGATTCCCGCCACCCCCGGCGATCTCACGCTCTATTACCCGAAGTGGATTCCCGGCGAACACGCCCCTGACGGCCCGGTCATCGACCTCGCGGGACTGAAATTTTCCGCCGGCGGCAAGACCCTGAAATGGCGCCGCGCTCTCGACGACGGCTTCACCCTCCACGTCGAAGTACCCGCAGGCACGACCGAAATCGCCGCCGAACTCGACTTCCTTTCGCCCGCAACTTTCGAAGGCGGATTCTCCGCCGGTTCCTCCGCCACCGACAAGCTCGCCATCATCAGCTGGAACCAGGTCCTGCTTTATCCCAAAGGCTGGAAGTCCGACGACATCAACTACTCCGCCAGTCTGAAGCTTCCCGACGGATGGAAGTTCGGCACGCCTCTTCCCGTCAACAGCCAGAGCGGAAACGAAATCCACTTCGCCACCGTTTCCCTCACCACGCTGGTCGACTCGCCGGTCATCACCGGAGAATTCCTGAAGGTCGTCCCCCTAGCCCAGGATCCCCTCACCGAGATGGACATCGCCGCCGACAGCGCCGCCGCCCTCGACGCTCCCCCGGAAGTTTGGGACCACTACAAAAGTCTGGTCGATCAGGCGCAGAAACTTTTCGGCGCCCACCATTACCGCGATTACCACTTCCTCTATACGTTGAGCGATCACGTCGCCCACTTCGGCCTGGAGCACCACGAATCCGACGACAGCCGCGTCCCCGAGAACGCCCTCGTCGACGACATGGCCCGCAAGCAGTCGTCCGGTCTTCTGCCCCACGAATACGTCCACTCCTGGAACGGAAAGTTCCGCCGTCCCGCCGACCTCGCCACACCCGACTACCAGCAGCCCATGCAGGACGATCTGCTCTGGGTCTACGAAGGCCTCACCAACTATCTCGGCTTCGTGCTCACCGCCCGCAGTGGCCTGCTCACCGCCGATCAGGACCGCGACACCCTGGCCATCACAGCCGCCGCGCTCGACCACACCCCCGGCCGCGAATGGCGCAATTTGCAAGACACCGCCGACGCCGCCCCCGAACTTTATTTCTCTCCCCGCGCCTGGGGATCGTGGCGTCGCGGCGTCGATTTCTACGAAGAAGACACGCTGAACTGGCTCTGGGTCGATGTCATCATCCGCCAGCAGACCAAGGGCGCCAAATCGATCGACGATTTCTGCCACCTCTTCCACGGCGGGCCCAGCACCGGACCGCAGGTCAAACCCTACACTTTCGACGACGTGGTCAGCGCCCTCAACCAGATCACACCCTACGACTGGCGCGGCTTCTGGACCGAGCGCCTCACCAATCACGGCCCCGGTGCCCCGCTCGGCGGCATCGAAGGCAGCGGATGGAAAGTCGTCTACGACGAAACCCCGTCCCCCATGGAAGGCGGCCGCCGTTTCGTCGGCACCCGTTACTCGCTCGGCCTTGAACTCAGCGCCGAGGGCGCCATCGCCGACACCATCGAAGGCATGCCCGCAGCCCTCGCCGGCATTGGCCCCGGAATGAAGCTGGTCGCGGTCAACGGCCGCCGCTTTTCCTCCGATGTCCTGAAAGACGCGCTGAAAGCCGCCAAAGACAGCCCCGCGCCCATCGAACTCCTGATCGAAAACACCGACTACTACAAGACCTACAAAATCGACTACCAAGGCGGCGAAAAATATCCCCACCTGGTCCGCGACGACTCCAAACCAGACCTGCTAACCGATATCCTGAAAGCCAAGTAGCGCCGAGTCTTGACGTTGATCGTGTGAATTCGATGATGTGAATTTGATGATGTGGGACCGGGCCCCTCTGGCCCGGTCAGGCGGTGCGCAGCGCCGCTGCCCCGACTCCCACCGGTTCCGTGGTGGCAACCGTGGAAGAGCGGCGCTTCAGCGCCGCGTTAGCTCCCGACGGTCGCCGGGCTTTAGCCCCTGTGGTACTCTTTGCATCGAAAATCCGAAGAGAACTCTATGAGCCTCCCCCGCGCCACCATCTGCTCAACAATCGCCCTGCTAATCCTGTTCTCCGCATCCGCCAACGCCCAAATCCTCGGCTTCACCCCCGCCTCCGCGGCCCACGAAACAGCCGTCGAAGAAAAATTCAAATCCCTCCCCACGCCCGACGAAGAACGCCGCCAGCACCGCATCTTCACCGCCGAACCCCACGTCGCCGGCTCCAAGCGCAACAACGAACTCGCCGAATACATTCGCGACGAGTGGAAAAAGCAAGGCCTCGAAGACGTAATCATCCGCCGCTACGACGTCTACGGCACCAATCCCAAATCCGCCTCGCTGGAAATGATCGCGCCCACACACTATCAAGCCGTCCTCCGCGAAGCCCCAATCCCCGGCGACGACGACTCCAAAAATCCCGCCATCTCAGGCGCATGGCTCGGCATGTCCATCTCCGGCGAGGTCACCGCTCCCGTGGTCTACGCCCACAGCGGCAATCCCGAAGACTACGACCTGCTGCGAAAAAACGGCATCACCGTCAAAGGCAAAATTGTTCTCGTCCGCTATTCCAATCCCTACAGCTATCGCGGATTCAAAGCGCTCACCGCGCAGCGCGAAGGCGCAGCCGCGATTCTGATCTACAGCGACCCCGCCGAAGACGGCTATAAAAAGGGTAAAGTCGATCCCGACGGCCCCTGGGGCCCCGAATATAAAATTCAGCGCGGCGCCATCACCTACGACTTCATGGTCCCCGGCGATCCGCAAACCCCAGGCTGGGCCTCAATCCCCGGCGCGAAACGCATTCCGATCGAGCAAGCTCTCTCCGCCCCGAAAATCATGGCCCTCCCGCTCTCCTGGCACGACGCCAAGCCGCTGCTCGAAAATCTCGACGGACCCGTCGCTCCAGAATCATGGCAGGGCGGCCTCGGTTTTCCCTATCGCTTTGGCGGTGAAAAAGAAAAAGCCCATCTCAAAATCGAGATGGACAACGGCACCCAGCCCTACTACGTCGTCGAAGCCCGCATCCGCGGCGCCGAACTCCCCGACGAATGGGTCGTCCTCGGCAATCACCGCGACGCCTGGGTCTTCGGCGGCGTCGATCCCAGCAGCGGCACGGCCAGCATGATGGAGCTCACCCGCGCCCTCGGCCAGCTCGCCCAACAAGGCATGCGCCCCCGCCGCACCATCATCGTCTGCAGTTGGGACGGCGAAGAAGTTGGCCTCACCGGTTCCACCGAATGGGGAGAACAATTCGCCGACGACCTCCGCGCCAAGGCCGTCGCCTACATCAACGTCGACGAAGCCACGTCCGGCCCCAACTTCCACGGCCAGGCCGTTGCCTCGCTCGCGCCAATGCTTGAAGAAACAACGCGCACGCTGCAAGATCCGTCAGGACAAACTCTGTACGACGCCTGGAAGGCGACGATCGAGCGCAAGAGAAAAGAAGGTTCGTCCGCCGCGCAGTTCAACGATTCCGGCGTCAGTGGGTCCACTCTGGCCGACACCCGCATCGGCAGTGGCAGCGACCACACGGTCTTTCTCAATTTCGTCGGTATGCCCGTCATCGGCCTCGAATTCGAAGGCGACTACGGCGTCTACCATTCCGGCTACGACGATTTCTACTGGATGAATCACTTTGGCGATCCCGGCTACAAATACCACACGCTGATGAGCCAGCTCTGGGGCGTAACCGCGCTGCGCCTGGCCAACGCTGACCTGTTGCCTCTCGATTTCGCCACCTACGCCGCCAACGTCCGCCAGTTCGTAAGCGAGCTAATGAAAGCCCAGCCCGCGGCAATAACCATGTGGGGACGGGCGCCCTCGCCCGTCCGGTCGAGCGAAGCTCGACAGCCGCCGCCAGAGTTCCAAGCAATTCTCGACGCGATCGATGCATTCGAAGCTGCAGGGAAGGGGCTCAATGAATCCCTGACTCGCAAACTCGCGTCGGGAAAAATCGACCCCAACCTCGCCCTCACCCTGAATCACGGCATGATGCAAGTCGAGCGCAACTGGCTCAACCCCGACGGCATCCCCGGACGTCCCTGGTTCAAACACATCCTCTACGGCGCCAGATTCACCTACGCCCACCTGGAACTCCCGGGATTAACCGAAGCCGTCGAAGCCCAAGACTGGCCCACCGCCAAGCGGCAAGCAGAAATCCTCCAGCGCGCCCTCGTGAAAAACACGAAGCTACTGCAAGACCTGAATGAAGCCGTGAACTCCAAGTGAGGGTGCCCCACCCTTGTCGCGTTCTTGGCGACAGGGTGGGGATTTTGACTTTTCCGTCACCTGAAGTCCGGGTGCCCCATTTCTCGCGCGTTTTGTGCGCGAGAAGTGGGGTTTTCGATTAGTCCAGCGGCGAAAGATTTCACTGCGCCACCACGGCCACATAGGCAATTAACTTCGGAACCACCACCTGCGCCAGTCCACCCGAATAAGTAAACGGCACCTCCGTATCCGCAGAATAATCGGGCGACACCAGCGTCACCGTCGTCGGAGCCTGCGCCAGAGGAAATGCGACGCCCACTCCGTCCTGCTCCTGAAATCCCTGCGAGTAATTATGGTTGATCAAATGGGCGACGGTGCGGCCATCACTGAGCTGCGTGAGATTTGTGCTGATGTTCGGAACCGATACGGTGACGGCACCCGGCAAATCCTGCGTGCCGTGATAGAGCGCCGCATGGGCCGGCATTTCATAAAACGCCGCAGTCTGCTCGAACAGCGGCATCAACCCCAGCTGCGTAGCCGTCGGGTCGCCAATGGTATCGAGCAGGTGCATGTTCAGATACACCGTGGCAGCCAGCGCTTCCGGCACGTACATCCGCCAGTAGTCCGACTGTTCTGACGACGGCAAGGAAAGATATCGCGTCATCACTCCAGTCGGCCAATCAATGAAGGCCGCAACCGGAACAACGCGGCCATCAATGCGCGCCGAACGCTGCTTGATGCTCAGAAAAGCCGCCAGCAGCGACTGCGTTCCATCCAGATCTCCGCTCGCAGTCACCGGGCAGTAGTCCGCCGAAGTCCCGCCCGGCCCGTCAGGATTCCCATCCCAAAGCCCGTTCATCTGGAAATCGACGAAGGGAAATACTCCATTCGCTGTGATGTAGATTTCTTTCCCATACTTCTGCCGCGCATAGTTGCGCAGCGTCACCACAATATTCTGCCAGTACACCAGGCTGGTATAAGTTCCGGTGAATGTGCCATTTTCCGGCTCCGGATGCCCGCCCTGCATGCTCCCCCACTCCGCGGCCAGCGGATTCGATGAATTCAGCGGGTCCGTCTGCCAGCCATTTCTGGCCAGATATCCACGATAGTTAAACGTCCGTCCCCACTGATCCGAGGAAGTCGAGCAATTGAGTTTGTCCGCGGCCATCACCCCGAACTGTGTCTGCCACTGCGCTGCGCTCAGGTTCGAATACTTCGCGCACAGGAACCCGCCGAAATCGGCAACATCGGCGTCGTCGAAACCTTCATTGCCATTTCCATAGGTCGCGCCTTCATAGCTTTCGTCGGCCTCGTCGAAGAAAAGTCCGTCGACGCCGCCGTCGATCTGCAACTCGCCGATGCCGATGATGTAATTGCGGTAGGCTGGCGAGGCCATGCTTCCCCGGTAATAATTGAGTGGGGCGTGGACCACGGGCTGTCCTTGCGCGTTGCAGGAAACCACACTGTTGAATTGCGCAGCCACCGGGAACTCGTCCGGAAACAAAACCGTCGCCGTGCTTCCACCAATAAACGTAATTCCCGCCGCCTGCGCCTGCGCCGGATAACTCCAGTTGTATTGCGACGATTGCGTCCCGTAAACGTCCCAGCGCTGCCAGGCCCGCGGAACAATGTTGGCCTGCATCTCCAGAACCTGCGGATCAGCCGGAAGATTCTGGCTCTCTTGACTAAAGCCGAACACGGTGAGGCCCGAAGGATCACGAGTCCCGTAAACTGCCGGATCAATTTGAATCTGGGAATAGATTCCGCCGCCGCCCACAGGATTGCTCGTCGCCGGCGCGGCACAAACCGGCTGCGGAGGCGGTGGCGGCGGGTTTGAATTTTGCGACGACGACCCACCGCCGCACCCCGCAAAGAAGAGCACCAGGGTGCTCAGGTAGACGCATCCACAAACGCGGCGAACGAAGAACAAATAGAGCATCACAACCTCAAGCCAAAACAAGATCGATGGGTGCCCCATTTCTCGCGCGCCCTTTGCGCGAGAAGTGGGGGGGTGACTCCTGCAGAAAGGATCAATCGTTGTTACCCGGCTTTCATCTCCCGCTCCATCGCTTTCCGCAGAGCCTGGTTGATGCGCGTCTGGTACCGCCGCCCATCCTTCTTGAACCACGCCAGCACATCCGCATCGATTCGCACCGTGATGGGCTTCTTCAGTGGACGGTACAGATCTCGAATCTTCATGGCGTGCAGCTTCGACTGCGGAGCCGGCGCCGACAGGCTCAATGCGCCCGCTTTCACCGTCCTGGTCCTGCGTCTACCCCTGGCTCGCCGCTGCCCCACCTTGGCGCTCGCTCGTTCCTTCTTTCGTCTATCCATAACTCCCTCTTCCGACTGGGCTTACCGAAATATCAGACCAAAGTACATACAACATTGTACATAAGAATGTTCCTTCAGGAACATTGTGGAAAACTCCCGCCCCTCGCCCCTAACCCGCCAGATCTTCAGCGCTTATCTCTTCCACAGGCTCGTCCTCACTCATAAACGCAAAGGCCTCCTGTGGCACCGGATTCTGCCACACCGGCGCAAACGACTGCCGGTGCAGCGGCGTCGGCCCCAGCTCACGCAGCGCGGCCAGATGTTTCGGCGTGCTGTATCCCTTGTGCGAGGCCAGCCCGTACGCAGGAAAAACCGCGTCCCACTCGCACATCATGCGGTCGCGCTCCACCTTCGCCAGAATCGATGCGGCCGCGATCGAGGCCGAGAGCGCGTCGCCATGAATGATCGGAACCTGCGGCTGCTCGCAGTCGAGGCGCATCGCATCGACGAGCAGGTGGTCGGCCGCAGGCGCCAGTCGCATCACCGCTTCGCGCATGGCGGCTCGCGAAGCGTGATAAATATTGATCTGATCGATGCGCGCCGCGTCCACCGCCGCCACCGCCCACGCCACAGCGTGCTCGCGAATGCGCTCCGCCAGCACCTCGCGACGCTCCGGCGGCAGCAACTTGGAATCGCGCAGCCCGCGCACCCGGTAGGCCGGATCGAGAATCACCGCCGCAGCGACAACGCAGCCGAACAGAGACCCGCGCCCCACTTCATCCACGCCCGCCACTAGCCTCGAACCCGCCGCCCAGGCCTGCTTCTCATAGCGCAGCGTGCAGCGCAGCTTCTTCAGCAGCCGCAGCTTGGCCGCGGACGGCGACAGCGTTCGTGCGAGAGTTGGTGCGGACGGTGGTGCAGACGTTCGTGCGGAAGGCGATTTCATCACAGACACTGGGGTTGCTGACCATCTTCTTCGAGTGCACGAATTCCCGCAAGAGCTTTCGACGTCAGCAAAGAAGAAAATCAAAAAACAGAATTGCCATTCCGAGAAGTGAATTGTCATTCCGAGCGAAGCGAGAGCCTGCCCTGAGCGGAGTCGAAGGGAACCTGCTTTTCTCAGCCAGTGGCACGCGCGGGCCAGGCCTCCCCCACGGGGGTAATGCCGGGTCGTAACCATCGGGTGGATTACGGCCGTACATTGCCCGGTCGTACATGTACTGGTAACTTCGCCTCAGTTGCACGCGAACGCGAGAAGCATTCTTGGAACGCAAAACCAACCCGCAACAAGACGGCCTGCTCACTGGCAAAGTCGTGCACCTGGCTCTTCCCGTCCGCTGGAGCCTGGTCGGCCAGGAAGGGCGCGGGCCGGCGGAGATGGCGTGTACCTATGACATTCACCCGCACGGCGCGCGTCTGCTGAGCGCGCGCCCGGTCAACCTTGGCGACCTGGTGATGGTGGAGCGCGGGCGCAACAAGGCTATCTGTCAGGTGGTGTGGGCCGGCGATCCTTCGTCGCCGCTGCGCAGGCAGTTCTCGGTGCAGTGTGTCGAAGGCAGGACGCCCTGGGAAGAAGAGTTGCGGCAGTTCGAAGAGCAGTACCAGCCAGTCATACTCGAAGGCCCCAAGGGAATGTCGGGCAAGTCGGCGCCGGGGTTTGACCGCCCGGCGGCCAACCGGCGGCGGCGTCCGCGGTTCTACGTCGAGGGTCAGGCCGAGGTGATCGACGGGGTGCAGCGCGTCGCGGGCGAGGTGCAGCAGATTTCAGAATACGGCGCGCGCATCGCGGGCACGGAAATTTTGCGGCCCGGAACTGACTTCCGCTTGACGTTGAGCATGTTCGACATCAGCGTGGCGGTGAAGGCGCAGGTGAAATATCTGGTCGACAATCTTCAGATGGGCGTGGAGTTTCAGGAAATCCGCCGGGGCGACCGTCCGCTGCTCAGCTATGTATTGAGCAAGTTGAAAACCAAGCGGGTCGAGGAGTTCGCTGCGGTGGAAGTGGTGACGGAGCCGCTGGCGGCGGCCGGTTAAACGAGTCAATTCAAAAGCGATGGCAAGTGGAGCGGCGGACGCCTTCGTCCGCCGGGCGGCACGGCTTCGCGGCCGCAACTTAGTCTCTTCGACCCTAGCTCTTTTCTACGTCGCGCAGGCGGGCGGCTTTGCCCCTCAGGCCTCGGAGGTAGAACAGGCGGGCGCGGCGAACCTTGGACGAGCGCAGCAGTTCGACCTTGTCGATCACCTTGGAGTGCACGGGGAAGATGCGCTCGACGCCCTGGCCGAAACTCATTTTGCGGACGGTAAAGCTGGCCTGCGGTCCGCTGTCGCGCTTGATGACCACGCCTTCGAAGGCCTGCACGCGTTCCTTATCGCCTTCCTTGATCTTCACGTGCACCCGAACGGTGTCGCCAGGGTGGAATGCGGGGATGTCGGTGCGTTGCGATTTGGCCAGCAGCTTTTCGATGATTAAGTTTGACATTGTCGTTTTATCCTTCGTCTTTCGCAGCGCCTAAAGGCGCGATTCTGTCGTTCTTCTTCGGTATGCCTGAAGGCATGCCCTGATACGAATCTCCATCTGCCCGGTATGCCTGAAGGCGTACCCTGATACGAATCTGTGCCGCAGTCGCCGGTGCAGCAAGGCTAACCGCGATTGGCCTTGATGCGTGCCAAAATCTCTGCGTCTTCATCGCTGAGGGTCGCACCCTCTAACAAGTCCGGGCGGTTGCGCAGCGTCTTCTTTAATGCCTGCTCGCGGCGCCAGCGGCGGATTTCCTGGTGATCGCCGTTGAGCAGCACCTCCGGTACAGGCATCCCGCGAAACTCCGCGGGGCGCGTGTAGTGCGGATAGTCGAGCAATCCGCCGGAGCCGCAGGTCGAATCCGCTGCGCCGGCCTCACTCTGAGCGTGCGCGGTGAACGATTCCTGCCGCGTCGAAGCTTCATTGCCCACTGCACCGGGCAACAAGCGCGTGACCGCTTCAATGATCACCGCCGCGCCCAGCTCACCGCCGCTGAGCACGTAGTCGCCGATCGAGAGCTCGCGGTCGGCGATAAAATCGGCCACGCGCTCGTCCACGCCCTCGTAGCGGCCGCAGATCAGAACGATGCGATCCAGCGTCGCTAATTCCGCGGCAACTTTCTGCGTGAAACGCTCACCCTGCGCCGAAAGCAGGACTACGCTCTCCCTTGCCTCGCCCGCTAACCGTTCCTCACGCGAGGCCAGTTGTAGCGGTTCTAAGCAATCAAAGATCGGTTCCGGCTTGAGCACCATGCCCTCGCCGCCGCCGAAAGGGCGGTCATCCACGGTGCGGTGCCGGTCGTGCGTGAACTGCCGCAAGTCGTGGACTTCGATTTTCGCCAGCCCCATTTCCGAGGCCCGGCGGGTGATGCCGTGATCCAGCGGTCCTTGGAAGAAGCCGGGAAAAATCGTCAGGATATCGGCTTTCATCAGGACCTGGACCTAAAACCTTTAACCACAGAGGACACTGAGGCTCACAGGGGAAACCTGCTTAGCGCCTCTTCCCAAGTTTTTTTCTTTCTGAATGCTGTTCCTGCTTTTCTTCCGGTGTTACCGGGGCATTGATTTCGAGCATGCCCTCGGGAAGATTCATGCGCACTTGCCGCTGCGCCAGGTCGACATCTTCCAAGTACGCTTCGGCGAAGGGTACGTCAAACTTTTCCCCAGCGCCGTTGGCCACGATCAGCAGCGGAGCTTCGCCGGCTCCGAACTGAACGTCTTCGATGCGGCCGATTTCGCGGGCGTGATCGACGACGACACAGCCGATCAGGTCGCTGACATAAGTCCAGCCCGCTTCCAGGCTCGCACGTTCGGCGCTCGGGACCTGCAACTCAGATCCGATCAGAAGCTCGGCGTCATTCATCGAATCAACGCCGCGAAACTTCAGGACTACCAGGCCCTTGTGCGGCCACAAATCTTCGACTACCAGTTCGCGGCGCGAGTTCTGCGATTGCAAGTCCGGCACCTTCGGTAGAGCGAACAACTTTATACCTGCGGCGAAGCGTCCGGGGACGTCGCTGTGCATCTCTGCAGCGACTTCGCCGTGCCGGCCTTGCGTCTTGACCACGCGGGCCAGAGTGATGAACTCGCCGCTTGATTCGGTACTCAACGGCGCTCGCCCTCAGCGGCTAAAGCCGCGCCCTTTCAAGACTTGCACCTACTCGATGATTTCGAGCGTGTAGCGCTTGCGCGCGCGGTGACCGGCAGCGCTCAGCAGAGCGCGCAGGGCGCGAGCGGTGCGTCCCTGGCGGCCGATCACCTTGCCCACATCGCTTTCGGCGACTTCCAGTTCGATCACATCGTCGTCGAATTTCTCGACGAAAACTTCTTCGGGCGTGTCGACCAGCGATTTCGCGATCAACTCAACCAGAGCGCGCACATCTCCAGAGGGCTCAGTCATAATTTGCTTCTCATGGTGAAATCAAACGATTGAGGAAGCGGCCGCGACCTTCTCAGCGGCTAAAGCCGGTCTGATTGCTCCGGCCTCGCGGCACGCCTTAAGGCGTGCCCTGATACGGATCGCAGTGTCACTGCCGTCGACAGACTGAACTAGGCGACGGAGGCGGCGGCCGGGGCCGGAGCCTTGGTGAACAGTTTGTTCACGCGCTCCGACATCTGGGCACCCTTCGACACCCAGTACTCGACGCGATCGCGCTTCAACTCGACGCTGGCGGGATTGGTGCGGGGATTGTAGGTCCCGACCACTTCCACCGGACGGCCGTTGCGGGCGCGCTCCTTTTCAATCACCACGATGCGATAGTGCGGTTGTTTGCGCGCACCACGGCGCGCCAGACGAATCATTAACACAGGTCTTATATCCTTGTTCCGGAAGAGTCCGGGGAGATCGAGGCAAACTTTTATTATGCCGGAGGTTAGGTGGAATGGCAAGGGGTGTGTGCTTTCGGTACTGTTACAGATTGAACTGTAACAGTACCGCGGGCCAGAGGTCGGAGAACTTGTCGGCAAAAGTATCTCCCATGCGCGGTGGCAGAGTGGCGCCCGCTTTGTCTACCGGGAAATCCGGCTATTTTGAGAGCTGGCTCAAGACCAGCCGGAACATCTGGTCGAAGGATTTTGCGTCTCCACTTTTCCTGACGCCGGTCAAAGCTTTCTCTGCGGCAGGGCGCTGATATCCCAAGTTCAGCAAGGCGGAGAGGACGTCTTCTTCGGTCGCGTTCATCGCAGGAACGGCGGGGGCTGAGGCCGGTCCGGCTTCGGGGAGCTTGTCGCGCAGTTCCAGGACCATGCGTTCGGCGGTCTTCTTGCCGATGCCCGGGATGCGGGTGAGGCGCGATACGTCGTTGCCGCGAATCGCGCCCACCATTTCGTCGGCGGCCATGCCGCTCAGAATGGTGATGGCCAGCTTGGGGCCGATGCCGTTGACGGTGATCAGCTTTTCGAACAGCAGCTTCTCCGCGGGACGCAGGAATCCATAGAGCGCGATCAAGTCTTCGCGCACATGGGTATGGATGAGCAAGGCGACTTCGGCGCCAACCGCCGGCAGGTCGGAGAAAGTTGGCACGGTGATGGTGACGTCGTAGCCGACGCCGGCCGTTTCGACGATGGCCTGGTTGGGATGCTTGGCCAGCAGCTTTCCGCGCAGATGGGCAATCATATTCGGGCAATCATGCTTGGGCAGTCATACTGCGCAAACATGCTCAGGCCATTGTAGCGCCCGCATCGACTACCTCTTGACTGTCTTTCTTGAACGGGCTTTCTTGTTTAGAGTGGATGTTGTGAAAACCCCGCTGACGATGTGGCAGCTCGAACTGATTCCCTGGTATGTCTTCGCTGCCTATTGGGCGATCGCTTGGTTGCAGGTGAAGCGCACCAAGACGGCGGAATCGCTGACCAACCGGTTGTCCACGATCGTTCCCATGGTGCTGGCGTTTGAACTGCTGTTTTCCAAATCACTGCGAGTGGGGCCGCTGGGGCTGCGGTTTCTGCCTGCGGACGATTGGATTGTCTGGGGCGGAATCGCTCTGACGAGCGTGGGCGTGCTGGTTGCGATCTGGGCGCGGTATTCGATTGGCCAGTACTGGAGCGCGCGGGTCACGCTCAAGGAGGGGCATCGGGTCATCCGGTCAGGTCCGTATGCGTGGGTGCGGCATCCGATTTATACGGGGATGCTGGTGGCGGCGATGGGCACGGCGCTGGTGATCGGGGAGTGGCGCGGGGTTCTGGCCGTCGCGGTGATATGGGCGGCGCATTCCCATAAGGCCCTGCGTGAGGAAAAGCTGCTGACGACGGAGCTCGGCGAGGAGTATGCGTCGTACCGGCGAAGCACGGGATTTCTGTTTCCGCGTTTGTGGCGCGGCTGATGGTTTGAAAAACTTGCTGCGGAGGCCTCGGGGCTAAAGCCCTCACAGAAGAGGAAGGCTTTATCGCGGCGCTGAACGCGCTGCGCCACCCAAAATCGAGTTTTTCAGCGAACCCTGAAACCGCGCTTTATTGGAGCCGTTTCATCAGAGAGCGGCGGCCTGGTCGCGGCGACGGGATTGAATTTCGATGTAGACGTTGACCAGCGAAACCGCGGCGGGGGTTACGCCGGGAATCCGTGAGGCTTGGCCGATGGTGCGCGGGCGGACGTGGGTGAGTTTTTCCTGCATCTCGCGCGAGAGTCCGCTGACGGAGTGGTAATCGAACCAGTCGGGAATCGAGTGCTGCTCGGCCTTCTTCAGGCGCTCCATGGCGCGCTGTTGCTGGAGGAGGTAGCCTTCGTACTTGATCTCGGTCTCGACGGATTTGAGCTCATTTCTTACTTCCGAAGGAATCTTTACCACAGAGGACGCAGAGGACACTGAGGAATTTCTTGTGAAAAAACCCGGGCCGAATTTCTGCAGGATGGGAACCAGTTGCTCTATTGTGACTTCGGGGCGCTTGAGGAGTTGGGCGATTGGCTGGCCCGCCGCGGAATCCCATTCGTGATCCCCGCGCCCAGTGCCATCGACGGGGAACTGCACAGGTTCTTCGCTTCGCTCAGAATGACAAGACGCTAACATCTCGGGAGTGAGGCGCGTGCTCTCCAACATCTTCTTTAGCTCGGCTAGGCGCTGCTGCTTCGACTGAAAATCGGCCCAGGCGCCGTCGGAGATCAAGCCCACGCGGCGGCCGTGCGGGGTGAGGCGGCGGTCGGCGTTGTCGATGCGCAGATGCAGGCGGAACTCGGCGCGCGAGGTGAACATGCGGTAGGGTTCGTTTGTGCCCTTCGAGATCAAGTCGTCGATCAGGATCGCAGTGTAGGCTTCGGTGCGGTCGAGAATCAGCGGCGGCTCGCGCTTCACCTGCAGCGCGGCGTTGATGCCCGCCATCAGGCCCTGGCAGGCGGCTTCCTCATAGCCTGATGTCCCGTTGATCTGGCCGCCGAGGAATAGGCCGGCAATCCTGCGAGTTTCGAGCGTACGCTCCAGTTCGGTGGGATCGATGGAGTCGTATTCGATGGCGTAGCCTGGGCGCAGCATCTCGGCATTCTCAAGGCCGGGGATCGACTTGAGGATCGCGAGCTGGACTTCGACCGGCAAGGATGTGCTCATGCCGTTGACGTAAATCTCGTGCGTGTTCAGGCCTTCGGGCTCGAGGAAGAGCTGGTGCGTCTCCTTGTCGGGAAACTTCACAATCTTGTCTTCGATCGAAGGGCAGTAGCGCGGGCCGATGGACTGGATCTGGCCGCTGTACATGGGCGAACGGTGCACGTTTTCGCGGATGATGCGGTGGGTTTCGGCCGTGGTGTAAGCGATGTAGCAAGGGACCTGCGAGTCGTGGTGCGCGACGCGCTTGGTGCGAAAACTGAACGGCGTGGGATCGGCGTCGCCGGGTTGCGCGGGGAAGCGCGACCAGTCGATGCTGCGTCCGTCGAGGCGCGGCGGAGTGCCGGTCTTGAGGCGGCATCCGCGCAGGCCGAGCTTCTTCAAGGCTTCGCCCAGCAGGACAGCGTTGGGCTCGCCGGAACGTCCGGCAGGATATTGCTGCTCGCCGCAGTGGATGAGGCCGTTGAGGAACGTGCCGGTCGTGATAATGACGGCGGGCGCGCCGACAGTGCGGCCGTCGCGGAGGCGGACGCCTAGAATACGGCGGCGCGAGTTCTGACTCGAGTTCTCAGTTCTCAGTTCTCGGTTCTCAGTAAAATCAAAACCCTCACCTGATGACGCCGCATTTGAGTCGACGTCCTGTCCTGTACGACCGAAGTCGTGCCCTTGATCTTGCTGAGAACTGAGAACTGAGAACTGAGAACTTCCTACAATCAGATCCGCGACTTCCGCCTGCTTAATCTTCAGATTGGGCTGCGATTCGAGGACTTCGCGCATTTTCAGGCGATATGCTTGCTTGTCGCACTGCGCGCGGGGCGACCAGACGGCAGGGCCGCGGGAAGTATTCAGCAGGCGGAACTGGATGCCGACCGCGTCGGTGATTTCGCCCATGATGCCGCCGAGGGCGTCGACTTCGCGGACGAGGTGTCCTTTGGCGATACCGCCCACGGCGGGGTTGCACGACATTTGCGCGATCAGGTCGACGTTGAGGGTGTAGAGGGCGGTCTTCAGGCCCATGCGCGCCGCGGCCATGGCGGCTTCGCATCCGGCATGGCCGGCGCCGACCACCACTACGTCGAATTGTTCGGTGAACTGCATGGGTGACCGGCATCCCTCAGCGGCTGAAGCCGAGTTTGATTCTTGGGATACTTATGGCGCGGCTTGAAGCCGCGCCCTTTCAAAGCAAAAACAAAATTCAAAGCGAAGAAAACAATAGTTCTTACAAACCGTCGGCATGCAACAGCGTATCGATTTTCTCCGCACCGCTTCCTCTTTCATTCTAGCAACTTGAGGCGGATTGTGATCCCGATCACTTGCCCGCGCTGCCTTTTCGCCCGTATATTGGGCTGTCCGAATCGAACGCCAGAGAGGGCTTCATGAAAACCGCGGAATTCTTTGAGCAACTGGATGCGCGCATCGGCAAGTATGATCTGCTCTGCCATCCGTTTTACAAGGCGTGGTCGGCCGGCGAGTTAACGCGCGAGGATCTGCGGGAATATGCGCAGGATTATTACCACCACGTCGAGGCGTTTCCCTCGTACCTGGCGGCGCTGGGCATGCGTCTGGAGGAAGGCGAACTGCGGCGGGCGGTGCTGGGGAATATGTGCGACGAGAAGGGCGTCGACGGGCGGCCGGGCCGGGATGCGGTGCCGCACTCCGACCTGTGGCTCGACTTCGCGGAGGGCATGGGATCGAGCCGGAACCTGGAGTGGCATAGTCCGGTGCGGGAGATTCGGCAGCTGATCGAGCACTTTCATCAGGTTGCCAGCGACGGCTCGCCCGAGGATGCGCTGGCGGCTTTCTATACCTACGAATCGCAAGTGCCGCGCATCGCCAAGGAGAAGGAGCGCGGTTTACGGGAAATGTACGGCGCCGACGACAAGACCTGCGGCTACTTCTCGCTGCATACCACGGCCGACGTGTACCACTCGAATGTGTGGCGCAAGCAGCTGGAAAAGCGGATCGCCGCCCACCCCGAAACCGCCGACGCGGCTCTGGACGCGGCCGAGAACGCGGCACGAATGTTGTGGAAGGCGCTGGACGGGATCAACGCGCGGAGGATGGCGACGGCGTAGTTGGGAAATCGAATTTTCGGAGTCGAGACTGGATGGGGCCAACGATTTCGTTAGAATCGTTGGCTCATTTCTTTTTTGAGAGGTAACGGCTGTGGCTAGACAAATTCCGTTAGGGACGCGGGGCGAGGCGGAGGAGACGGTTGAGTTCCGGCACACGCTCACGTCGCACCATCCGGAGTTGCCGCCGGTGTATTCGACGCCCGACATGATCCGGCTGATGGAGACGGCGGCGTTTCACGCGCTGCAGCCTTACTGCGAGGGCGACGAGATCACGGTGGGGACTGCCATTCACGTGGAACACCGCGCCGCCAGCGGTATTGGAGCTCACATCAAGGCTCAGGCAGTTTTGGAATCGTTCGATGGCCGCTTTTATACGCTGCGCGTGACGGCCCGTGAGGACGCGCAGGAGATTGGGCGCGGGAACTATCGGTCGGGCGGTGGTCAGCATCGGGAGGTTTGTGGAGAAGATGAAGGGGCAGTGAGGGAAACCGGACCTCGGACTTCAGACTTCGGAACGCTCATGCTTACCAGTTTCGTAGGGCGCGCGGGCGGGACGCCCCCGCGACAGCCGCCGGGGACGGCGGCGCTACACTAGAACTGAGAACTTCCATTCTGATCGGCGTCATTTCCGACACACACGGATTGCTTCGGCCCGAGGCGATTGAGGCGCTGCGCGGGTCGGAACACATTATTCACGCCGGAGATGTGGGCGCGGCGGAGATTCTTGAACAACTCGCAAGCCTCGCGCCCGTGACCGCCATTCGCGGTAATGTCGACAAGGCCGCGTGGGCGCGCCGGCTGCCCGAGACTGAAGTCCTAGAGATCGGCGGGATTTCCATTTATGTTTTGCACGATCTGGCGCGGCTCGATCTGAAGCCGGAAGTGGCGGGGTTCCGCATCGTGATTTCGGGGCACAGCCATGTTGCGAAGCAGGAGACGCGCGGCGGAGTGCTTTATTTCAATCCTGGGAGCGCAGGGCCGCGGCGCTTCAAATTGCCGGTGACGGTGGGGCGCATCGCGATTCGCGGCGGAAAGATCGAGGCCGAAATCCTTGCGCTGAGTGTGTGACGAATTTTCGTGGAGCCCCGGACGCCTCGTCCGGGGGGCAGCGTCCGGCGGACGAGGGCGTCCGCCGCTCCATAAGCAGTACGCGATCATTCGCGTTGCTACAATCGCAAAGAATGTCGCTCTCGTTTCACATCGATTCTACGCACGGCAAAGCGCGCACCGGGCGGCTGGTTACGCCGCATGCCGCCATCGAGACTCCGGTGTTTATGCCGGTGGGGACGGTGGGGTCGGTGAAGGGCGTGCCGCAGGACATACTGGAAGAACTGGGCGCGCAGATTATTCTTGGCAACACTTACCACCTCTACCTGCGGCCTGGCGTCAGCACCGTGCGAAAGCTGGGCGGGCTGCATGGGTTTATGGCGTGGCCGAGGGCGATCCTGACCGACTCGGGCGGATTTCAGGTGTTCAGCCTGAACGAGCTGCGCAAGGTCAGTGAGGAAGGTGTGACGTTTCGCTCACATCTGGATGGTTCATCGCATTTTTTCAGCCCAGAGAGCGCGATGGAGGCGCAGATCGGACTGGGCGCTGACATTATTATGGCGTTCGATGAGTGCACGGAGTATCCGGCGGATCAGGCCCGCATGCGGGCTTCGATGGAAATGACTGCACGGTGGGCGGCGCGCAGCAAAGAATATTTTGAGGAGCATAAGAACGAGGTGCCGTGGAGCACGGCGGCGGAAACCCCCACTCTAGCCGCAAAAAGCGCGGCTAGAATGGGGCACCCGATTCCTGGAATGGGGCACCCGATTTCTGGTGAGGCCACGCAGGCTCTCTTCGGCATCGTGCAGGGAGGGATGGATCGCGCTCTGAGGAAGGAATCGGCGGAGCGGACGATTGAGATTGGTTTCCCCGGCTACGCCATTGGCGGGCTGAGCGTGGGAGAGCCGCGCGAACTCACCCGCGAGATTGTCGAGTCGACGCTGGAGCACTTGCCGGCCGACAAGCCGCGCTACCTGATGGGAGTGGGCACGCCGGAGGAAATTGTCGAGTATGCCAACCTGGGCGTGGACATGATGGATTGCGTGCTGCCCACGCGGGCGGCGCGGCATGGGCTGCTTTTTACTTCGGAGGGCAGAGTTTCGATCAAGCAGGCCCGCTATGCTCAGGATGCGGGCCCGCTCGATCCAAATTGCGGCTGCCGGGTGTGCCGGCGCTACTCGCGGGCCTATTTACGTCACCTTTATGCATCCAACGAAGTGCTGGCGCAGGTCTTGAATACGATCCACAACCTGAGTTTCTACCTTGACACTATGCGGCGGGTGCGGCATTCTATTTGACTTGGGGAAGAGTCCCGTTTCTTCTCGTGTCTGGTCACGATCGAAACCATGACCTCGACGGATGGCCTCCCCGGATTCAAGCCTGAAACAGAAGGAACCCGGCCGAAGTCGATCCAAACCCCGGTGGTGAAATAACAGCTCCCGCGGCGCTAATGGGCGCGGGCGGTTTTTCGCGGAATCCATCCGCGCGGACATTTTGAACATGCAAGCTGCACTTATATTACAGGCGCCAGGCGGTGGCGGACTGTCGTTGCTGATCATGTTCGTACCCATGATCGCCATTTTTTATTTTCTGTTGATCTTGCCGCAGCAACGCCGCCAGAAAAAATGGCAAGCCATGCTGGATCAGCTCAAGACCGGCGACAAGGTCACCACTAGCGGAGGCTTGCGGGGAACCGTGATGGCGCTCAAAGACGATGCTATTCACTTGCGCGTTCCTCCGAACAATGTGGTGCTGGAAGTGACCAAGGCCTCGGTGGCTATTGTGACGACTCCCGAGGAAGAAACGAAGGGAAAATAGTTCCGCGTTTTCAGTTTCCAGTTTCGACCGCAGCCAGACTGGAAACTCGAAACCTGAAATTCAGTCTTTTATATGAACAAGAATCTTCTCTATAAGCTTGGATTCATCATCGCCACGATGCTGTTTTTTCTGTTCGGAATTTTTGGGATTCCCAAAAATCTTTCCGGGCAGGGGCTGCTCACGGCGTTGACCGATCACATCCACCTCGGCCTCGATTTGAAGGGTGGAACGCACCTGATCCTGCAGGTGCAGGTTAATGATGCGGTGAATGTGGTAGCGCAGAACGCCATCGAAGTTGTGAAAGAACAGCTGCGCACGCGCAAAATCGATTACACCGATGTTTCCCAGCCGGACCCGCAGGGCAATCCCGACCACATCGTGGTGAAGGGCGTGCAGCCCGCCTCGCGCTCCGATCTGCTGAGCATCGTGCAGGATCACCTTCCCGAGTATGACGTGACCGGTGGCCCCGATAATTCGTGGAACCTGGCGATGAAGCCCTCGCTGCTGGTCGACCTGAAGAATAAGGCGGTCTCGCAGGCCATCGAGACCATCCGCAACCGGGTTGACGCGCTCGGCGTCAGCGAGCCTACCATTCAGGAGCATGGGCTCGGGGACTATCAGATTCTTATGCAGTTGCCGGGCGTGGACGATCCCGGGCGGGTGAAGGCCCTGGTGCAGTCGACCGCGATGCTGGAGATCAAGCAGTCTCTGGGTGGGCCGTATTCGAGCGAGCAGGCGGCACTGCAGGCACAGACTCAGCCCGGCGTTCTGCCCCAGGATGCCATTCTTCTTCAGGGGCACAGCATGCCCGGAGCGGGGTCGGAGGGGCCGGCGTGGTACCTGGTGTCGCGCGTTTCGGCGGTAAGCGGCAAGGATCTGCGCGACGCGCAGCCCAGCAGCGATCAGAATGGCCAGCCCAGCGTCAGCTTCACACTGACCGGCGAGGGTGGGCAGCGGTTTTACAAGTTCACGTCCGATCATGTGGGCGACAGCCTGGCCGTGGTCCTCGACAACCAAGTGCAGGAAGTTGCCAATATCAAGGAACCGATCCGCGACCAGGGCTCGATCAGCGGCGGCCGGATGACGGAGCAGCAGGCTAAGGATCTTTCGATGATTCTGCGGTCCGGCGCTCTGCCTGCCAGTATGAAGTATCTGGAAGAGCGCACGGTGGGACCGTCGCTGGGCGCGGATTCGATTCGCTCGGGCGTGATGGCGACCGTGATTGGCATGGGCGCGGTACTGATTTTCATGCTGGTTTATTACCGCGGCGCGGGCATCAATGCTGACCTGGCGCTGATCATGAACCTGATTATTCTGCTCGGGTTCCTGGGGTGGTCGACGATTGCCGGGGTCAACGTCGCGCTTACCTTGCCGGGAATTGCGGGCGTGATTCTGACGGTCGGCATGGGCGTGGATTCCAATGTGCTGATCTTTGAGCGCATTCGCGAGGAGTTGCGCAATGGCAAGACGCCGCCCTCGGCCGTGGATCAGGGCTTCAGTCATGCCTGGATCACGATCGTGGATACGCACGTCACCACCATCCTTTCGGCTGCAATTCTGTTCATTTTTGGCACCGGGCCGGTGAAAGGATTCGCGACCACGCTCACGTTTGGTTTGCTGGCGAACCTGTTTACTGCAGTGTTCGTGTCGCGCGTGATCTTCGACTGGGTGCTGAGCCGGAAGCAACGCGGCGAGGCGCTCAGCATTTAGGATCCGGTGCCTGCTGTCCGGTTTGACGGAAACGATTCGTATCAGGGCATCGCTCGGCGATGCCGGAAAAGAACGACCGGCGAACGGCTTTAGCCGCTGGGCTTCGTGCGGACGCGCAGCGGCTAAAGCCGGTCGATGTCCATAGGCGGTTACGACATGCCTGAAGGCATGCCCTGATACGAATCTTGGGGGCTTGGAAAGAAATTGTTGGGCGCCAGATTGGCGCTAAGTCATAGATAGATAAGGGGCTAGAGAAAACCCGTGGAGTTCTTTCGCAATACCAACATAGATTTTCTGGGCAAAAAGTGGTATTTTCTCGCCTTTTCGCTGATCTTCAGCGTCGCGGGCGTGCTTTCCATGGTGTTCTGGCACGGTATTCCGTGGGGCGTGGATTTCCGCGGAGGAACTTTGGTGTATGTGAAGTTCTCGCATACTCCCGACCTGGGGGCGGTGCGGGCCGCGATGGACCGGGCAGGCTTGCACGATCCGAAGATTCAGCCCTACGATCAGGCGGCGCTGAACGAGGTCTTGATTGATCTCGCCGTCCGTGAAACCAGCGACCAAGCCTTAGATCAGGGGAAACTGAAAATCATCCAGGCGCTGGAGAGCAATGCTCCAGCCGGCAAGGACGACCTGAACAACGCCAGTTCTTTGAAAATCAAGCAATCCCTAATCGATAAAGATCCGCTGCATCTGGGAACCGATGCCGACGTGAAATACACGGCGCAGGCGCAGGCCGTGGTGGATTATCGGGAAAAGGCTCTCGGCGGAGTGTTCAATTCTCTCGACCAGCTGAAGAGCGCTCCGAATGTGTCCCCTGCAGTTGCGGCATCGCTGGCGGACGGCTTCTTCCTTTCCGACTTTGGGGTGCGCCATGTGGAGATCGTGGGGCCCCAGGTGGGCGGGCAGTTGCGCCAGCAGGCGGGATTGGCTACCCTCTATTCGCTATTGGGGATGCTGGTTTACCTGGGCTTCCGGTTTGAGTGGATTTACGGCGTGGCCGCGGTGGTCACGGTGTTTCACGACACCCTGATCACGGTAGGAGCGTTTTCGCTCACCAAGACGGACATTTCCCTAACGGTGATCGCGGCGATTTTGACCCTGATTGGTTACTCTAATAACGACACGATCGTGGTATTTGACCGCATCCGGGAAAACATTAAACTCATGCGGCGCGAGAAACTGTCGGACATCGTTAACCGGAGTATTAATCAGACTCTAAGCAGAACGATCTTGACAGCGGGCCTTACCTTCCTTACCGTACTCGCACTCTTTTTATTCGGCGGCGAGGTGCTTCGTGGATTCAGCCTCGCTTTAGTCATCGGCATTTTAATCGGAACGTATTCGTCGATTGCGATCGCGGCGCCGATCCTGGTGGCTTACCAGGATTGGCGGATTGAAAGAGGCAAGCGACCGATGGCCATGCCGGCTGGGAAAGCTAGGTAAGTTACCCGATGGTGCAGTGGTAATGATTGTGGTAGGCCTTCTTATGTAAGCAGTTAGAAGGGTTTGCTCCGAGGCGCCGTTGGGGCGTGGGTTGGCCTCAGGGTGTTTCAAAGAAAGCGGGAGCAAAGGGGAAGCAGTCGGTGTCTAAACGTCTTTAGGGGTCTGAAAGAAGTTAGGGGAGAATCACAATGTTTGAAGACAGCCTTATCGAGTCCGGCGGCAGGCTTAAGACGAAGCGGGGCCGCACGTCCGTGGTCGCGTTTATGATCGAGTTCATGATCATCGGCGTGATGGTTCTGATCCCGCTGATTTTCACGGAAGCCTTGCCCAAGGGACAAATGATGTTCCTCCTGGTGGCCCCCCCGCCGCCGCCACCGCCTCCACCGCCAGCCGCTGCAGCCGTGCAGCACGTCAAGGTGATTCAGACTGATATCGTCAACGGTGAACTGCGCACGCCCACCAAGATTCCGCAAAAAGTGAAGATGATCCAGGAAGACGAAGCTCCTCCGGCCATGGCTTCGACAGGCGTGGTAGGCGGCGTTCCGGGCGGTATTCCGGGCGGATCGATGGGTGGCGTGATTGGCAGCGTTCTCAGCTCCACTCCGACCGTGGCGCCGCACATTGCCACTCCACAGCGCGTGCGCGTATCGTCGGGCGTATCATCGGGACTGCTGATCCGCAAGGTCAACCCGACCTATCCGCCGCTGGCGCGCCAGGCCCGCATTCAGGGCACGGTGGTTCTGCAGGCGCAGATTAGCAAGGATGGAAGCATCGAGAACCTGACGCTGGTAAGCGGTCATCCGATGCTGGCGCCGGCCGCGATCGAAGCCGTGAAGCAGTGGAAGTATAAGCCGTACCTGCTGAACGGAGAGCCGGTCGAGGTCGACACGCAAGTGCAGGTAAACTTCACGCTCGCTGGGGGCTAAACTCCCCAGCTGGGCGCGGTTTAGAGTTATTGGCAGTAGTGTGCATGGCCCTCCCCTTCCCACCTGAATCGCGGTGGCCGGGAGGGGCTTCCTAAAGAAGCCCGGGAACGGCCGCCGTACCCTGTGCTCTCTTTGAAGGTATGGCCGAGTAGTTTCGTGTGTGTGGCGAAAGCCGCAGGCCCGCCGGAAACCGAATTTCTTTGATGTTGGCACCGCAAAGCGCATCACAGTGTCCAAGTAAAGTAGAGAGTTCCGAGGAGGGAAAAGCAACTCATGTTCGCAACTCACGCAGCAGCAGCACTTCTCAGTCACGTTCACGTCGCAGCCACCTGGATGGTCCAGGAAGGCGGCGGCGCCATCGCGACCGACCCGTTGGGCTTGTGGAAAGCAATGGGATGGGTCGCCAGAACCGTGGTCATCATTCTCTTCATCATGTCCGGTTGGTCGATCGGCGTGATGATCGATCGCTGGATGGCCTATAGCGCGGCTCGCAAACAGTCGCGTGCATTCGCCCCCGCCGTGGCGGGAGCGCTGCGCGATGGCCGTATCGACGAAGCCATCAAGGTTGCCGAGCGCAACAAGAAGAGCCACCTGGCCAAGGTCGTCACCGCTGGCCTGATGGAATTCAAGGCTCACCAGGATTCCCCGGGCGCAATCCCTGGCGAAACCATTGAAGCCTCCAAGCGCGCTCTGGAACGCACCGAAGCCATCGTCCACGCCGAACTCAAGCGCGGATTGGGCGGCCTCGCCACCATCGGCTCGACCGCTCCCTTCGTGGGACTGTTCGGAACGGTGATGGGCATTCTGAACGCCTTCATCGGCATCAACAACTCGAAGGCCACCGGATTGGCAGCAGTCGCCGGTGGTATCGCCGAAGCGCTGGTCACGACGGCCATCGGGCTGCTCGTCGCCATCCCGGCCGTCATGATGTTCAACTATCTGACCGGCCGCGTGGAAGCGTTCGACGTCGAGATGGACAACTCGTCGAGCGAACTGATCGATTACTTCCTGAAGAAGCGCGGCGACGTTCGCCGGTAAGAACGTCCCTCACTTCTCGCGCCTAGGACGCGCGAGGAATGGGGCACCCACGGTCTCTCGAGTGAGTTGCTTGTCCGGCGCTGGAGCAATCCGGCGCCGGACCTTCCCAACTTAAACCTGGGGCCCAGTACGGGAGATATCTAGCTATGGCATTAGCGAAACGGAACGAAGGAGCGAAGGTCAGCTCGGATATCAACGTCACACCCATGGTGGATGTGATGCTGGTTCTGCTGATCATCTTCATGGTGGTCACGCCCATGTTGCAGAAAGGTATCAGCGTGGACATGGCCCCGGTCAACAACCCGGAACAAATGCCGGACGCGGACAAGGAAGACGCCTTGCTGGTCTCTATTACGAAGGATGGCAAGGTGTATTTCGGCAGCGACCAGATTCAGGTCGACGGCTTGACCCAGAAGGTGAAAGACCGCCTGGCCAACAAGCAGGACAAGCGCGTGTACGTGAAAGCGGACATGCGGACTCGTTTTGGCTATGTGGTGCAGGTGGTGGACAATGTCCGTGCCGCCGGGGTCGATGATCTTGGCTTGCTCACCGATCAGAGAAAAACAGCTCCAAACGCCCCGCCAGCTCCGGCTGCGCCAGGGCAATAGAGGAGAACGACCATGGGAATGGCAGTTGGCCCGAGCGGAGGCCAAAATGCAAACATGAACGTCACCCCGCTCATTGACGTTCTACTGGTTCTGCTGATCATCTTCATGGTGATCTCGCCCGTCACTCCGAAAGGATTGGATGCGCTGGTTCCTCAGCCGCCTCCACCGAACGCACCCAAGAACACTACCCCGGACCGGACCATCGTGGTGCAGTTGATCGATCGTGGCGTGGGATCGCAGCCGGGCGTGAAGATCAACAACGAAGATGCGACCTGGGACAACCTGCAGGGGCGTCTGACCGATATTTACAAGCAGCGCGCGGAAAAGGTCATGTTCGTGAAGGGCGATGACGCCATCCCCTTTGCCAACGTCGCCAATGTGATCGATATTGCGCACGCCGCCGGTGTGGACAAAGTCGGCCTGATTACCGCGAAGATCGAAGCGGGCAACTAAGCCGTCTGTCTGGCGAGCCCGGAGCGTGTTGTGCGTTTGTTCGTTGTCGGCCCACGGCACGGGAGCGCGAGGCTTCCGTGCGCGCCCGCGGCCCGCGGTCGATGTGCTCATCGTACCCGTCGTGCTTGCCGTACTTGTCAAACCGATGTCTCTGGGCCTAGGATGCTGTGTCGAGGGAGACTTATACCGCAATGAATAAGAACCTGAAAATAATCACGCTGGCAGCCGCAGCGCTGGCGCTCTTGTCCTCTGTGGGATGCAACAAGCTACGAGCGCGCGACCAGCTCAACAAGGGCGTGGAATCTTACAAGAACAACCACTACGAGCAGGCCATCGACCACTTCCAGAAGGCTGTGGATCTCGATCCGGCCCTGATCAATGCCCGCATGTACCTGGCGACGGCATACGTTTCGCAATATATACCCGGCGTGGATTCGCCAGATAATCTGCGCACGGCGGACGATGCCATCAAGGAATATCAGACTGTAATCGACGCCAATCCCTCTCGCGATCAGAAAGTGAACGCAGCGAAGGGCATCGCGTACCTGTACTTGAATGAGAAGAAATGGGACGACGCGAAGAAGTACTACCGCATGGCGTCGGATCTGGACCCCAACGATCCCGAGCCCTACTACTCGGTGGGCGTGATCGACTGGACGGCGTGCTACCAGCCGCGCATGGAAGAACGCGCCAAGCTGGGCATGAAGCCGGAAGAGAATCTGAATCCGAAGAACAAGGATCAGGCGAAGGTCTGCAGCGAGTTGAAAGCCAAGAATTCGGCCTCTATCCAGGAAGGCATCGACAGCCTCAAGAAGGCGATAGAGATTCGTGCGGAGTATGCCGATGCCATGGCCTACCTGAACCTGATGTACCGCGAGAAGGGCGACGTTGAGTGCGACGATCTTGCCGCCCGCGCTGAAGATCTGAAGACCGCGGACCATTGGGTCGACGAAACCCTGCGCGTGAAGAAGGCGATAGCCGACAAAGCTGCGCAGAGCCAGGGCGGCGGAATTGTCATGGACCAGCCTAAATAGCTTAGTTTCTGCTTGGGGAGTTCAGCCTCCTTCGCTCGATGAGCGATGGAGGCTTTTGCATTTCTGGAAGTGCGACTCGGCACACGGTGTGCGGCGCGGGCTTATGGTTTGGTATAGAGGCGGACTTCCACTTTCGTGAATTGCCAGCGCAACATCCTGGGGAACGATTCCGGCACGACCTGGGTCAGCATCACGGTCGTGGGATCGGGATTGCCGGAAGGGCCGTTGTTCATCAGCATGATCCACACTCGGGGATGCCCTGGCATGGCCGCGCGCACGAAATCCGCCGTGGGCTTGCCCGTGAAGTCACGGTAGTCGAGGCCTGCTGCGTGGTGAGGGAAGAGAATCTCCGGGCCGAGTTGAGTCGCGAAGGTCGGGCTGGCGATATCTTCTCCAGATCGAAGGGAGCGGACAAATTCGTAAGGAATGCGAGTTTCGGCGATGTGGAAGATCACGGCGTCTCCCGGTTGAGCGTGGTCGAGGATGAAGGCGGCAGCTGCGACGCAGGCGTCGCGCTCATTGTCGAAGTCGTGCGCATAGACAAAGAAAATTCCCCGCGAGCCGAGAAGGAAAATGCCGGCGAGCGCGGCTCCCAGCAGCCATGATGAGCGCAGCCGTGCCAACCCGGCAGCCACAAGAATCAGGAGTGCGGGCAGGCAGAAGATCATGTAGCGGCCCAGAAAGACCGGGCGAGCAAACGACAGCAGAACTGTGAGCACGACCGGAAAAAACAGCCAGACCAGGAGAAAGTAGACTCGCCACGTTTCCCAGGGCTGAGCGCGCGCCCAGAGCTGTTTCCCGACCGGGACCAGGGCGGCGGTGCAGGCCGCAGCGCAGACGATCAGGAGGGTCCAATCATTGCCGCCGGCCAGGTGCTCGTAGAACTCGATCACATCGCGCAGGCTTGGCCGTTGAATCCAGCGGATCGGACCGGCGCCGGTCTTGACTACAAATAGCAGAAGAGGCGAAACGGCGAGGCCGATTGTGATCCAGGCGCGCCGCAGTTCCGCCGACAGCAGCGCCTCGGATTGTGTCGATTGATCTGGACCATGAGAGCCGCTTCGGAGCCGGCGCAGCGTCAGCACCTGCGCCGCGACTAACAGCAGCGCGTAAAAATGCGCGTACACCGCCAGGACGCTGACCAGGACATAGGCGCGCCGGTTGCGACGGACTGGCTCGCGCGCGGACTCGCGCACCCAGGCAATCAGGAAGCCGGACGAGAGCGTCGCCAGCAGCAGGAGCAGTGCGTAGCTGCGGGCTTCCTGAGCGTAGCGGACGCTGTAGGCATTAAATGTGAACAGAGCGGCCGCGATCAAAGCGACGCGCCGACCGTAAAGCATCCGGGCCAGCCAGTAGGTTGCTGGTACTGTGGCTGCGGCAATCAGCACGGAGAGGCTGCGGATGAAGAACTGGCTCGGTCCACTATGCGTTTTAAAAAGCAACCAGATCCGCAGCAGCACGTAGTAGAGCGACATGTTGGCTTCGCGCCACCACAGCAGGTGCAGGAAGTTGCGCCAGTCCAGCCGGGCGACCTCCACGCTGAAACACTCATCAAACCAGAAGGGCTTGCGGGTCAGGAATAGAAATCGAACGGCGGCACAAGCCGCCAGCAGCAGAAGAAGAGTCAGCCAATGAACTCGGCGTACACGGTCCGGTGAGAGCGGGGAAGGGTCTGGAGTCTGGTCCGCCGCGGCTTGGGGTGGCTGCATGCTAGCGCTGGAAGTCCGTTCGATTCCAGATGATACTATGCTAGAAAATCCTTGCACTCGCGCGTATTTTTCGAATCGAGCCCTGATGGGCACGAAGCCTCGACTATGACTTACGTGGAAACCGCACCGCGTCACGACCCGCAGGCAACCGACACGCGCTGGAAGGGATACGTGTCGGTGATTGTGCCGGTCTACAACGAGGCGGCGCACCTGGACGAACTGTTGCAGGCGATTCAGGCCTCGCCGGTGAAAAAGGAAATCATCATCGTCGACGACGGCTCGACCGACGGTACTCGCGAAAAACTGCAGGCGCTGCCGCCGCTCGATGACGTTACCGTCGTCTTTCACGAGAAAAATCATGGCAAGGGCGCTGCCATTCGCACCGCGCTGGCCTATGCCCGGGGCGAGTATGTGCTGATTCAAGACTCCGACCTGGAATATGATCCGCAGGATTATCCGCGACTGCTGAGTCCGCTCGAGGCGGGCACGGCGAATGTGGTCTACGGTGTGCGCCCGGACCGTCCGGAGCGCGGCTTGCGCTTCTTTCTTGGAGCCAAACTGCTGACTCACCTCACCAATCTTCTTTACGGAGCGGGCATCCACGACGAAGCTACCTGCTATAAAGTTTTTCGCCGATCTTTGGTGGCGCGAATGGAACTGGCGTGCCAGCGCTTTGAGTTCTGCCCGGAAGTGACGGCGAAGCTGTGCCGGATGGGCGAGAAGATCGCAGAGGTTCCCATTTCGTACCATCCGCGTTCGGCGGTGGAAGGAAAGAAAATCCGCCACTCCGATGGCTGGCTGGCGATCTGGACCCTGATCCGTTATCGTTTGGCGCGGCCTTCCCAGTGGATGCAGCCGGTGCCGGCGGAGGATCACTCCGGGTTGCCGTTTGCGGTAAGCTTCCAGCGCCTGCCGCCGTCCCAGGGAAGCTCTGATTAGGGTCCAACACAAAAGCTAAACCACAGAAGACACAGAGGCGCACAGAGGAACCCGGAGGCCTTAATCATCGCTTTCCTGGAAACAAGACGAGTCTCGGCTGTCACAGCGTCGATCGAAGCGACTGCGCTGGCATCTTCCGTGCCAAGTTCTTCAGAAAGCTTGGGGCGATGGTTGAAAGTCTGGTGAAGACCGACACTTCGAAACCGGCGCGAAGGTTTGCATTGTCCCCGGTGATCCGCAGGTCTCTTCTGCGGCTGATGCTGCTCTCGTTCGTTCTGCAGGTTGCGGCGATCGGAATTCTTCGCGAGTACAAGACGCGGACCGGAGATGACCACTTCGCTTTCGGCTGGGAGATGGGCCGCATCGCGCGCTCCATCGCTCTGGGCGAAGGCTTCAGCAATCCCTACGGCGGCAATACCGGGCCAACCGCATGGGAACCTCCTCTGTATCCCTATCTGATGGGCGGAGTGTTCAAGCTGTTTGGCGTATACACCTACGCGTCGGCCTGGGTGCTGCTAACCATCAATAGCCTGTTTGCCGTGCTGACTTGTGTCCCGGTTTATCTGATCGCGGAACGAATGTTCGACGAGCGCGTGGCGCTTTGGTCGGCGGGAGTGTGGGCGTTGCTGCCTTACGTCTGGTACTGGTCGATTCACTGGCTGTGGGATACGACCTTCACTCCGCTCGTCCTCAGCCTGATTTTTCTTGTGGCTCTCGAGATGGCTTTCGAGAAGGAAGAGTGGCCCGGCCTGCAGGGCTGGATGATTTTTGGGGCGCTGTGGGGCGTGGGTGCGCTGGCGAATCCCTCGATGCTTACTTTTCTGCCATTCTGCGGCTTATGGATCTGGCGGCAGAGATTCAAGCGAGACTTGCCTTCGCTGGCCGGCGTGGCTGCATCGTCTGTTATTTTTTTTCTCGTGCTCTCGCCGTGGTTGATCCGCAACTACGAAGTTTTCGGACGCTTCGTTTTTCTGCGCGATGATTTCGGTCTGCAGTTGCGGTTGGGCAACTGGAAAGGCGCCGACGGCATGCTGATGGCCTACCTGCAGCCCAGCCAGAACAAGCTGGAGTTCGAGAAATTTCAGCGCATGGGAGAACTGGCATATTCCGCCGATTGCAAGCGTCTTGCCGTGGAGTGGATTGGTGGAAATCCCGGCCGGTTCGTGGTGGTCAGCTTGAAGCGCTTCTTCTACTACTGGAATGGTGTTCCACGCGAAACTAGCAGCCTGGCTCCGGTAGATTTTCGCAGCTCGCTGTTTCTTGCGACGTCGGTACTCGCGATCTGGGGGCTGGGGCGCGCGCTACGCCAAAAGCGGCGCGGGGCGTGGCTTTTCGCGGGGCTGGTTCTGACCTATCCTACGACGTACTACTTTGTATTTGTGAATGCCCGGTACCGGCACGCCATCGAGCCGGAGTTACTTATCTTAGGGGTCTTCCTGATCTCGGAAGCTTTCGCGCGCCGCCAACCAATCGCGGATAAGAGCTAACCCGCCTGCCCGAGCCTCCAGTAGAATATCCAGTCCAGTCGGGAGCGTAGGCGGCAGCACAACCGGCGGACATTTTGCGAGTTCGCTTCTTCAGTTCTTCATTTCTATGTTCAAGAAGATTCTCATCGCGAACCGGGGCGAGATTGCGGTGCGCGTCATCCGCGCTTGCCACGAGATGGGAATTGCTGCGGTTGCGGTCTACTCGGAGGTGGATCGTGCCTCGCTGCACGTCCGCAAAGCTGACGAAGCGTATTCGATCGGGGCGCCGGCCGCATCGGAGTCGTACCTGAACATTCCAAAAATTCTCGACGTCGCCGCGCGATCCGGGGCCGACGCTATTCATCCTGGGTACGGTTTTCTTTCCGAGAATGCGAAGTTCGCTCGCGCCTGCGCCGATGCTGGCGTAAAGTTCATCGGCCCCACGGCCGCGGCCATGGACGCCATGGGCTCGAAAACGAAGGCACGGCAGGCCATGGAGGGCGCCGGCGTGCCGTTGGTGCCCGGTACGTCGCGCGGCCTGGAATCGTTCGAGCAGGCGGAGGAAGTCGCTGCCCGCATCGGCTATCCCGTGATGCTGAAGGCCGCGGCGGGCGGCGGCGGCAAGGGCATGCGTCTGGTGCATGCGCCGGAAGAACTGAAGTCGGCACTCGAGGGAGCGCGCAGCGAGGCGGAGCGATCGTTTGGCGACAACGAAGTTTATATCGAGAAAGCGATCGTCAATCCGCGACACATCGAGATGCAGGTGTTGGCCGACGAGCACGGCAATACGGTGTATCTGGGTGAGCGCGAGTGTTCGTTGCAGCGGCGGCATCAGAAGGTGATTGAGGAAGCGCCGTCGCCGATCGTGGACGCTGACATGCGGCGCAGGATGGG
This sequence comes from Candidatus Sulfotelmatobacter sp., assembly GCA_052148475.1. Lineage (GTDB taxonomy): Bacteria > Acidobacteriota > Terriglobia > Terriglobales > Acidobacteriaceae > Sulfotelmatobacter. The sequence goes on from JBKQID010000021.1 coordinate 78,654, forward strand.
AGAGGTCGCAGTCCGCGTGGCCCAGGCTGCGGCGTACACGAATGCCGGCACAGTGGAATTTCTGGTCGACGAGCAGAAGAATTTTTATTTCCTGGAGATGAACACGCGGCTGCAAGTGGAGCATCCAGTGACCGAGTTGATCACCGGCCTTGATCTGGTGCACCTGCAGATTCGGATTGCGGCGGGCGAGCGGTTGCCGTTCACCCAGGAGCAAGTCGTGATTCGCGGACACGCCATCGAATGCCGCATCTACGCCGAAGATCCCGACAACAATTATTTCCCGAGTCCGGGCAAGATCACGCTGCTGCTGTTGCCCTCGGGGCCAGGCATTCGGCGCGATAGCGGCATGTACGAAGGCTGGACCGTGCCCATGGACTACGATCCGCTGCTGGCCAAGCTGATCGGCTACGGAACGGACCGCGAGCAGGCCATCAGCCGGCTGACCCGCGCGCTGAACGAATATTTTGTGGGCGGGATCAAGACGAATATTTCGTTGTTCCGGCGAATCTTAAGCGATCCGGATTTTCGCGCGGCCAAGCTGGACACTGGTTTCCTTGATCGCCTTTTGAAGCAGAAGCGAAACGAGGCCCCGGCCGATCCCAAGACGATCGAAGTCGCGGTGATTGCCGCCGGGATATTTGCGGTGCTGGGTGCTGCCGGCGCTGGAGCGGGTGAGCGCTCGGCGGTGGACGGCTCCACGAATAGGAAGCTGACGGCCGCGTCCAACTGGAAGATCGCGGCGCACAAGGAGGCGACGCGTTGACGCGCAGCCGCACTATCTGCTTCATCAACGTTCGCGCTGGATTCTGCGAGCCGCAGGGGCTAAAGCCCACATTTTTGTTAGCGAGTTATGGCACGGCTGAAGCCGTGCCCTTCCACGAAGCGGTCGGTGAGATAGGAAACCGGTACATGACGACTCAGAATCGGTTCTGATGATTTACGACATCACCATAGACGGCAAGCACTACCGGCTCGATCTCGATCGGGCGGAGGGCGGATGGTCGTGCCTGGTGGATGGACGCGAGGTTGAAGTCGACGCCGTGCTGGCGCGGCCCGATGTGCTCTCTCTGCGCATCGGCAACCAGGCTTACGAAGTGAAGTGCGAGCGCGTGGCCGGCGAGACGCATCTCTGGGTGGGCAGCGCACGGTTTGCAGCGGAAGTCCGCGATCCGCGGTCGTTGCGCGGTCGCGTGCGTGCGGTGGATGATCACGGCCCCAGGAAGCTGACGGCGCCCATGCCGGGCAAGATCGTGCGCGTGCTGGTGAAACAAGGCGACGGGGTCGAAGCGGGCGCGGGCGTGCTGGTGGTGGAAGCGATGAAGATGCAGAACGAAATCAAGTCGCCGAAGAAGGGTACGATTCAGAAGATCCTGGTCGGCGAAGGCGCGGCCGTGAACGCCGGGGATGTGCTGGCGATCGTCGAGTAGCTACGTGTTGGCCTCATCGATGCATCCCGCGGAAGAGGAGTTCCCTCAGGGGCTGAGGCCCACGCCGTTATTGACTCCCGGCGGCGCGGCTTGAAGCCGCGTCCTTTCAAAGCTGGGTGCGAATCGAGACGAGTTATTTCTCGATCCCATTGCTGTCGAGAACTTTCTTAGCATAGAAATTCTCGACCTTAGCCGAATCGCGCAAAACCTCGTAATAAGCGGCTTTCAGCAATTGCTCGCGGCGATCGTGAAGCTGCGAACGGATGGCCTGCTGCACTCGTGGATCGGACAGTTCGTGCTGGCCCGCGGGTTCCTTCGATACCAGCTTCACAATGCGAAATCCCATCAACTTGTTCGTACGGTCCACCACCGTAATGATCGAACTGTACTGCCCGGGCTTGAGTTTCATCACCATGTCGCGGGTAGCCGGATCGGCCCCCTTCAGGCCGGACTCCGGGACGGTGCCGAGATCGCCGCCGTTGCCGGAGGTTTCCGGGTCTTCGGAATACTTCATCGCCAGGGTGGCGAAATCGTCGCCGCTATCGAGGCGGTTGGCGATCTGCTGGATCTTCTTGCGCGCGTCGCCTTCGTTCTGCGCCTTGTCGTTCTGGTCGTGGGCCTGCGGGTTGGGCATCGGGGTCACCATGATCTGGGCCAGGTGGTATTGCGTTTCGATCAGGTTGAACTCGCCCTTATGCGCGTTGTAGTAATCGGTAATGTCCTGGTCGGTGACGTTGATCTTGGACGACACTTCCTTGTTCATGACCTTGTCGAGAGTGATCGAGCGGCGGATATCGCGCTTGATGTCGGCCACCGTCCGCTTGCTGTCTTTGAGGCGTTTGTCGAATTCCTCCTGGGTGAAGGGAGACTTGAGTTCGTTGTACTTGCGGTCCACTTCTTCATCGGTCGCCAGCAGGCCGAGCTTTTCGGCGCGCCGCATGGTGATTTCGTCCTCAATCATCTGGTGCAAGATGTTCAGGCGCAAGGCGGTGGCCTGCTCGCCGGTGGGCGCCTGCTGGGCGGACGCGACCTGGCTGTCATAATACTTGTCAACGTCGGTGCGGAAAATCTTCCGGCCATCCACGGTAGCCATCACGTCGCCGCCAGTCTGCGAATTACAGGCGGCGAGGGCTGCGAGCAGTGCGGCGGCCGAGAGCGCCGCGGCGAACCGGACAAAGGATGAGTTTGTTTTCAAGAATGTTCTCCGTTCCACACTACAACCACAAAACGAAAATCCAGGCCGCGGAAGCGGCCAGTCGCTTCCGCCAATCACCCCCTACTTGGATGCTGGCGCCAGAGCCGATGGAAGGTGCTGCGGCACAGGTTCTCCGGCGTCTTTCAAAGCCGCGTCCAGTGCGGCGCGCACCTCGCTGATGGGAACCGCGCCGTCAAGCTTCTGGCCGTTGATGAAGATAGCGGGCGTTCCGTTGATGCCAAGGTCGTCAGCTTCTTTCATCGACGCTCGCACCGCATCTTCGTTCTGATTCTTGACGCAGGATTCCAGCTTGCTCGCGTCCAGGCTGTGTTTCTGCCCTTGCAGCATGGTCATTTTGTCGATGGCTGCGAAGCGCGCACCAGAGGTCCGCTCCGAGTCGACTTCCTGCTTGTTGGCATGAATATAGTCGGCGAAGTCCCAATAGGCATCCCCGCTTTGCACCGCCAGGCAGTTGGCGTCGACAGCGGCATGGATGGCCCAGGGATGAATCTCCGACAGCGGGTCGTCTTTGTAAATGAAGGTAACCCGGTCGCCGTATTCCTTGAGGATTTCGGGAAACAGCGTCTGATGCATGCGCGAGCAGAACGGGCACTCGAAGTCGTCGAAATTCACCAGCACAACCTTGGCGGACTTGGCTCCGCGGGAAGGCCGGCCGTTGACGTCGATTTTGCGCATCAGTTCGGCAAATGGATCCTTGGTCAAGTCAAACTTGGTGACGCGCAGCATCGTGGCGCGGTCCTTGGACAACAGAAAGTCGTAATTTTTAGGCTTGCCGTCGCCGCCGTCGATGCTTACAGAAACCGTGTCATAGCTTGGCCAGTCGGTGCTGGGAGCGACTGCGCCAACGGTTACTTTTACGTCAACGGGAATGCTGTAGAAAGAGCGCACCTGGCGCTCGATTTTGCGCGCCATGTCAGGAGGCGCGGACTGGGCAACACAACCCAGACAAACCAGAAGCAGGAGGAGCAGCGAACGTCGAATTAGAGTCACCAGGAACCGCCTCAGCATCACTTTTCGTCTTTTCGATTATCTCACAGCGTTTGGGAGCCGACCCGAAAGGTGGCCCTGGGGCTGAAGCCTGGCTGAGAGGAAAAGTCTGATCGCAGCGCTGGAAGCGCTGCGCCACCCAAAAACCCGAATCGAAACCTGCGAATCGTCAGCCGGTGCGGCGCAGTTGTTCGGCGGGCAGCAACGAATTCATTGACCCGGAGCGAAATCCTTCCAGGTCGAGAGTGACGAACTTGAATCCCAAGGCTTTGAAGATCGCGGTGAACTGGGCCGCCATCGCGGGATCGAGAGCGCGTTCCAGTTCTTCGCGGGCGATCTCGATGCGGACGATTTCGCCATGGTGGCGCACCCGGAACTGCCGAAAGCCGAGGGCGCGAACCGCGTCTTCTCCGCGCTCAACCACTTCGAGCGCCTCGCGCGTGACCGGGCGGCCGTACTCGATGCGCGAAGAGAGGCAGGCTGATGCCGGTTTGTCCCAGATGCGCAGGCCGGCCTGGCGAGCCAGTTCGCGAATCTCCTGTTTCGTAAGCCCTGCCTGCAATAAAGGGGCGGCGACGTGGTGCTGCCGGGCGGCTTGCTGGCCCGGACGGAAGTCGCCCTGATCGTCCAGGTTTACTCCGTAGGCAATGGCGTCGAAGCCGCGCGTAGCGCGGAGTTCTTCCATCACTGCAAACAGTTCGTCTTTGCATTGAAAGCAGCGCTGCCCGTCGTTGCGGATGTATTCCGGGCGGTCGAGTTCCGACGTGGAGATGATTTCCAGAGGAATCCCCTGCTCGTTGGCGAAGGCGAGGGCGTCGCTCAACTGCGTGCGCGCCAGGCTGGGCGAGTCGGCGATCACCGCCAGCATGCCGGTGCCGAGAGCGCGGTGAGCGGCCCAGGCGAGATATGCGGAATCGACCCCGCCAGAATAGGCGACCAGCAGCCGGCCCAGTTGGCGGAGCTGGGCCTGCAGCTGAGAATCTTTGGCGCCGACGGCGGCTTCGGGGGACTGCATGGCCACTATGGTACCAGCCTCGGGGGTTCGGGCGCAGGCGCTAGTACAGCCGTTCCTGGCGCCGGAGATTTCCGAACGAGCCGATGTTCGCCAGGGTGAAGGTGAAGCGGAACAGATTTTCATTGCGCACATTCGCGATGGAATAGCGGCGGTATTCCAGGGTCACACCGCAGCAGTCCCAGTTGTAGGTGGTTTGCGCCGTGGCGAACTGCAGTTGGCGAGTTTCGGAATCGAAGCCGACGCTGCTGGCGGCGCTGAATCCGCGGCGGGTCAGCCCGCCAAAGCCCAACGCCACGCGGAACTGGTTAAACCTGCAGGTTGGTTGGGTGGTGATGGTGGAGCTGCACTTTCCTTCAGTTTGCGTGAAGGGACTGGTGACGGGTTGCGGAATCTGCAGAAACGCGTCCCCACCGCCCACAGTAAAAGGTCCCAGATTGTAGTTGACCAGCAGGGTGCTGGCGTTGATGCGGCCCAACTGAAAGTCGTAGTCGAGGTCCCACTCCGTGTCCGTATTGCTGCTGGTGGCAGCCCGCAGGCGCGACACGATCGGAGAAAGATGCCGCGGCTCGGTGGCGAACGCTATGCCGGTCAGGTCTTCGGTGGTGGTAAAGACGTTGCGCTGTCCGGTCACAAGTGCTCCGCCGAAGTTGGGATCGAGGAAATACTTTTGCGCAACCTCCCAGGTGGCAACCTCGCGCACCTCGGGCGCTTTGAGGCAGGGCAGGTTCTCGAGGTTGTTTTGGCGTCCCCAGGGGACGATCTGTTCCGGAGCGGCCGCGCCGACCGCCAGGCCGGTCATGGGCTTCTCGCATTCCTGAGCTTGCGATGACGGCCCTTTGGCATAGAGGCGGGTCACGAATCCGTATTCGACTTCGTGGGTATTGCTCAGGATGTCGCGCTCGTCGAAGTGGAGCACATTCGCGAAATCATTCACCCCGGTCACATACCGGTAGACAGCTCGCGGTTCGATTACATGCTTCCACTTCCGTCCCAGAAATTCTTTCTCGAAGATTTTCTCCAGGACTGGCGGGCGCAATTCCACCGAGGCGTCCAGGGCCTGGCGGTTGGTGGGATCGTCGACGGCGAGTCCGTTCACAAAACGCTCGGTGTAGTAGGTCTCATGCAGGGTCAGTGCGGGGCGCAGGATCCAGCCGCCGAACTGCAAGGGCAGGGAAATCTCGGGATTGAAATCGAAGCGTCCCAGCAGTTCTCCGGTGTGAAAGCCGGGCTCGCTGCGCTGCAGGCCTGCCATGGACGCATCGAACGACCAGAAAAATGGCGAGCGTCCCAGCCGCCGGTCCACGCTGGAAGCGTCGCCGCTGGGGGTGTGCCAGATCTGGACGTCATCAAACACGGGCGGGTTCGACAACGCGCCGTTGACGGTGGTTTGAAAGAAATTCTGGTAGCGCTCCACCATGCCGCCGAACAAGTAGCCATTTTCTGACTTCGAAAGAAAAGCCTGCGACTTCACTTCCGAGTTCACGGCCTGGGTGAAAACTTCGTTGAAAGCCAGCCGGAACAAAAATGAACTCAGGTAGTCGATATTGGAGACGGCACGAAAACTGGCAAAGTCGTCTGCGGCGATAAGGCGGGCCTCCTGGCCGCCCTCTCGAAGCGGCGGCATGCCGGACCCTTGGCTGATGCCGCGGTCAATCACTCCGAAGAAGCTCAAATCAATGTAGGACTCTTCGCCGGGGCGCACGCGAAATTCACCGCGCTGCGACCAACCACGTTTGGAAAAATATTCCGCTCCGATGGTTGCGTCCATGCTGCGGTTGATCACCCAGTAGAAGGCGTCGCCGATCTCATTGCCGTTGGTGGACGACCGGCCACCAGAAGGCACCAGAAATCCAGTTTCGCGGGCTTCCCGGTCCACGGGATGAGTCGCGTAAGGAAAGTAGAGAACCGGGAGTCCATGCAGCCAGAAGGTGCTGTGAATAATCTGGGCATTGCCACCCACATCGACGACGACCTTGTGGGCGTGAAACTGCCACTTGGGATGGGGCAGCTCGCAGGTGGTAATGGTGCCGTCATAGACGACGTAGTGGTCGGAGCTGGTCTTGTCGACGATTTTGCCGGTGAACGCAAACGGGGCGGTCGAGGTCAGCATCACGAAGTTGCCGCGAACGCGGAGTCCAGTGGTTGCCGTGACGTCGTAGAAGCGCCCGGTCTCGGCCGTGAGATTGTAAGTGCCATGACTGGCCTTAATGTGTTCGTCGTTGGGACCGCCGTCGAGCGTCACGTGGCCGGAGGCCGTGGCTTCGCCGCTGTCGGAGTTGTAAGTCACTTCGTCGGCCCGCAGGATGTAGGTGCGGTAGTGGATCTCGGCGTCGCCGTGCAGTTGGTAGATATCGCCGGTTTTTTCCTGCTGCAGTGCACAGATCGTGGTGGAGTCAGAGTCCTGGGTTGCAGCCTGGCTGGCACAGAGCGTGCTTGCCGCCGGCGCTGGGGGCTGATTCTTTTGCGCGATTTTATTTGTGGACGGAGCCGCAGATTGGCCGGAATCTCCGGAAAGCAACTGGCTGGTTACTAGCGCAGAGGCGGGAAGCTGATGACAAAGAAACAGCGCCGTGATAAGGAATCTAGTGCGAAGAGTCATCGGAAGAAAATCAGCGGAAGAAGATCGTCCATCGCAGACGTACCTGGCCTTTCGGCGTTCGGGTCGCGGCATCGTGAAGTTAGCACGGCGCTGGCCGCGCGGCAAAGTGGCGAAAAGGGCTAGGATTCCCCTGGGTTGCCTTCCGGTTGTACGTTGGGCGCGATCTGGCGTGATTTTGCGAGTTCGTTCGCGGTTTATCAGCGGTTTACCCAGCGGCTTATTTACGCGGTTTACTTAGAAAGACTGGCTTTCATGAATTGTTCGCTGTGTGGAGAAGTTTGCCGTTGCCCGTCGGAGCCGCTTCCCACTGCTGTGGCGCAGTCGAGTCCCGGCGCCGAGTCCGGGAGTGCGTCGTCGTTCGTTGCCGCTCTTGCGACGGAGGGGATCGATCCGGAAGTCACCGGGATGGCGAGTGAAGTTCCTGTGGTGAATTCGGCTGCGGTGTCCGCCGTCGAATCGGATTCGACAGCTCCCGCCCAGGATGCGCCTGCATGGCGCGACGAACTTTCCGCCCGGCTCAGCCGCTATCGCGCGCGCCGTAAGGTGCGTCCGCCCCGTTACCCGTCGCTGCGTTTGCAGTTTGAAGAGGTGGAATGGTCGACTCGGTCAAATGCCCCGGGCGGATCGGCGCCGGTCCCGACGTTCGAGTCGGTCTCGAACCATGCCCTCGCGCTCGATGAAATGCGGCCTGGGCCCTGCTCCACACTGGAGACGGATGTTGAATCCGGGCACGCGCAGCCGTCAGAAGCCTCGCTTTCGCCCATACCCGCGCCAGCCGGAAATCTCGCCGGAACTTCTTCTGGAAATTCCTCGGGACACTCCGTGCATGCTGGCGGGGCAAAGATCGGCGGGGCGAAGATCATCGAGTTTCCGCGGTTTGCCTGGGGACCTCCTCCGCCTCCGCTCGATCAACTGGCCGAGCCGGTCAGCGAGCGGCCGCGAATTCTCGAAGTCCCCGAGGTTGCGCCTCCGGCTCCGGCGCTGGGCGGAATTACCATCGAAGCGGCCGAGCAGGAAGAAGCCGAGAAGCGGCCCGGCATCGACATCCCTCTGCAAAGCGCGCCGCTGGGGTTGCGTCTCTTGGCGGCCCTGGTCGACGGAGTGATCATCGCCACGGCGTCGGCGCTGTTCGGTTTCATTTTCTGGAAGGTGGCCGCGACGCGTCCTCCGCTGCTTCAAATGCTGGGACTGGCGGCGGGAATCCCCTGCCTGTTCTGGGCGGCCTACCAGTATCTGCTGATCGTCTACGCTGCCAGTACTCCGGGATTGCGCGCCGCCGGACTCGAGCTGACCCGCTTCGACGGTACTTCCACCACTCGCTCCCTGCGCCGCTGGCGCGCCCTGGCGGGCTGCCTGTCCGGTCTTGCCGTGGGCATGGGATACGCCTGGGTCTTCCTGGATGAAGACCGGCTCTGCTGGCACGACCGGATCACCCATACCTATCTCGCGCCGAGCCGGGCAGAAGAGTGCAGAGATGTCGCCGTCCGGCCGGAGCGAAGCTCGGTCTCGTGCAAGCCTGCAGAGTCCAAATGACTTTCGTAATCCATTCGTCCATATTGACAATGCTACTAGTTAGCAGTAGTCTTTTAGATGATGAGATGGGGCCAGCGTGTTCCCGCGTGGCAATGTCCCGCTCGAATCGGATATGGAACTAAGCCGAAGACCACTAGGGTGACGGCAATCTATCGTCGCTGCCGTTCTGAAGAAGATCGGGAATTTGCAAACCCGTTCTGCCCTCTTAGGTCAACCTCGCGACAATAAACAAGGGCCCTAAAAGAAGAACTTGGCAAGAGATATGGGAGGTTCGGGCTAAAACCCGTTCCTCCCAGACTCAATCCATTTTTTCACTGGGCGCCGAAAGCGAGGATGACCAGTGGAACAACTTCAAGACGTTTCCAGCCGGATTACCGAACTAATCTCCGCAACTCCCAACCAGACGATGCTCGGCGTCCACCTTGGTTCAGCACTAAGGGGAACCTTCCGGGATTTTCAACCCTTCCATTACCGCTGCCGCAACCTGAGAGAGTTTATCAGGGTGCACGTTCCTGCAGTCGCCGAAAAAGGACGATCTGGGCAGGATGTGATTTACACGATCGTTTCGGCGGAGAAGGCGGAAAACGCGGCAAAGCCACCTTCCAGTCCAACAACACCGACGAGCGATCGGCTGCCGACTCAAGGTGGCTACGATTGGAAAGCATACTCCAACCCTGGCTATCCGTTTGTGATTGGAGCCAATCGCCACAGCGGGGTGCTGCGAACGTTCCCTCAGGGCAGCGTTCCTCCCGAGCCGTGGGTGATTATTCCAAAGCCGACGAGCGAAATCCACATTGAGATCGCTAGAGAATTTGTCTCCACCCTGTCGGAGCCTTGCCGCGCTAACCTCGAAGCTGTCCTGCGCGACCCAAAATGGTACGTCCGATTTTCCGCAACGGCGCTCAGAAATGGATGCAGTCGAGAGTGGCAGGCTTTTCGACGCGACAAATTGATTGAGCGCTTCGAGTCTTCTCTTCGCGAGCTATCAATCTCCACGACTGCCGGTGTCCTTCGCCATAGCCCCGTTCCCATGAAAAGGCTTTCTGTCCATGCCATGGCCGAGCCCGCTCCCCCGATCGGTGAAGAGGCTAGATTTCGTGATCTTGTCCGTAAAGTGATTTTGGAGCTACCTCTGGATGATCTGAGATCACTGAAGCTGCCCGTCGGAGTTGTATTCGACGTCCTGAAACGATAAGAGGCCGGGTGGAGCGTCTGTGTGCGAATTGTTTATATTGCGGGATTTTTCAAACACGTCCTGCCCGAACTCCAGAAGCGGATGGGCAAGCTGCTGGAGAGTGGCGCGGTGGTGTGGATTCCGCAATATCGCAACACGGATGAGCTTAACGTAAATCGCTTCAAGGGCGCGTTCTTCGATGCGGTCAGTCGTGGTGCCACAGAAATTCTCATATGCGTTTTCATTATGCGCGACAACACGACGCTCCCGATCATCGTCGATACGATGATCGACGAGGCTAAGTCGAGGTCTAAGGCGATTGAGATCCGCGTTGAGAGATTTAAGAACGCAAGAGACGCGGATGGGGTCATCGAGCAAGTTGAAGCGTTTAATCCGGAGGTCGAGGGTGGAGATCACACCGTCCCCGATAGCCTGAGCGATTTGGAGCAGTGGTTAGCAGGACGACACCCGGAGCGGGTCATGATTCATCCAAGGGCTGTCGGCGCTGCGAAGAAGTCTCGGTATGGAGACATAGCTTTAATATATTCGGCCCTCGATCTCCTAGGGACCGAATACTGGAACATGCGGACATCGCCGCGAGAGTTAGCGCATAAGCGCCGCTACGTATGTGACGAGAGATTGAAGGAACTGGGGTTGGAACTGTCACTTTCTATCAGTGACTCGCGTGCGGGAGAACAGGGTGATGAATATAAAGTCATCTACCCACTAGGGTCGGAGCGTAAGAGGCTGCTGGAGTTTCACCTTCGGAAGGGTTCCGACAGAGATGAGCGGTTCTGCTTGCGTATTTACTTCTTCTGGGACGAAGCTGCGAAAAAGGTTGTTGTAGGTTGGCTGCCAAGCCATCTGGATACGCGCTCGACCTAAACACAGTATGTCAGGCGCCCAGCTGATTCACTGAACGTCCTCATTCGCTCCCGCTGTGCTATCTTCAATGGTTTAGCTTGCATTGCAGTTTCTGCACTCCATCTGAAGCATGGCCACCGTCCCTGAAGGTACAAAACCGGCAGTAAAGGTCTTCGTCGCCACCACGGTGATGCTGACTTTTATTTCGTTCTGGCGCGCCTCCGCGATCGTGCTGTCGGATTTAGCCTCTTCGGCCTATTACGCGGGCGGCGACGCCGAGAAAGTCATCGGCAAGAGCGCTCCCTGGTTCATCCTCGCGGTCATGCTGTTCAGTTACGCCGTGCGGGCGCTGTATATCGAATCCAGCAGCATGTTCGTGCGCGGCGGCGTGTACCGCGTGGTCAAAGAGGCCATGGGCGGCACGCTCGCCAAGTTCTCGGTCTCGGCGCTGCTGTTTGACTACGTCCTGACCGGGCCCATCAGCGCGGTCTCTGCCGGGCAATACCTGGCGGGATTCGTCAAAGACCTCGGAGTCTATTTTTTCAACCGGCAGCTCAGTTTTTCCGATGACCACTTCGCGGCGGGGTTGGCGGTCATCATCATCGCTTACTTCTGGTGGAAGAACACGCAGGGCATCCACGAATCGAGCCAGAAGGCGCTGCAGATTATGGCCATCACCACGGTGATGGTGGTGATTCTGATTATCTGGTGCACGATCACGGTTTTGCGGTCTCCGGTGGCCATGCCGTTGCCGCCCAACCCGCTGCACCCAGGCGTGGTTCCGCTGAATAAAGAATCGTTGGGCTGGCTTAACGGAACCTGGTTCGGACACATCACCTGGATCATTCTGTTCGTCGGCTTCGGCCACTCGGTGCTGGCCATGAGCGGCGAAGAAACGCTGGCCCAGGTCAACCGCGAAATCGAACACCCGAAGTTGAAGAACCTGGAGAAGACCGGGCTGGTGATTTTTGTCTACAGCCTGCTGTTCACCTCGCTGGTTTCGTTCTTCGCCGTGATGATCATTCCGGACAACGTCCGCCCGGATTATTTCGCCAACCTCATCGGCGGCATCGCCATGTATCTAGTGGGGCCGACCAGCGTGAAGTTGCTGTTCCACGGCTTCGTGGTGCTGGTGGGCGTGCTGATTCTGGCGGGGGCGCAGAACACGTCCATCGTGGGCGCGAACGGCGTCTTGAATCGCGTGGCTGAAGACGGTGTGCTGACCAGTTGGTTTCAGAAACCGCATCACCGCTACGGCACCAGCTACCGCATCATCAACCTGATCGTCTGCATGCAGTTGCTGACCGTGTTTCTCAGCCTGGGCAATGTGTACGTGCTGGCTGCGCTGTATGCCTTCGGCGTGATTTGGAGCTTCACCATGAAGTCCCTGGCCGTGCTGGTGCTGCGTTTCACTGAGCCGGGGAATCGCGAATGGAAAGTGCCGGGCAACCTGCACATTGGAAAAACTGAAATTCCCATCGGCTTGGCGCTCATTTCAGGGGTGCTGTTCGTTACCGCGATCGTTAATCTGTTTACCAAGTACGAAGCTACGATCGCGGGCTTGATCTTCAGCGGAGTGTTCTTCACGATCTTCACGTTCTCGGAGCATCACGTTGCCAAAGAGCGCCACGGCAAGCCCGAACAACTTGACCAGTTCCGCGTTTACGGCAATCAGGAACTGGGCAGCGGGGCCATGGGAGTGCGCGCGGGCAACATTCTGGTGGCGGTGCGCGATCCGCGCAATTTGTACTACTTGCGGCACGTACTCGGCCACACTCACACCGGCAAGCAGGACGTCGTGGTCATGAGCGCCCGCCTGTACCATCGCGAGCACAGTTTCGGTGGTAACACGGTTCTGGAAGCCAGCCAGGTTTTTGACCACTACGAGCAGGAGCTTTTCACTGCGGCCGTGGCGGTGGCGGAAAAAGAGGGCAAGCCTATCTCGCTGCTGGTTGTGCCCGCGACGGATGTGTTCGAGGCCATCATGGTGACGGCGCAGCGGCTCGATTCCAGCCGAGTGATCTGCGGGCTCTCCAACAAGCTCACCGCCGACGAGCAGGCCAAGTTGACGGGCGATGCCTGGGAGCGTCTGCCGGAGCCGCGTCCGCGGTTGATTCTGGAGGTGTGCGCTCCTGACGGCGCGATTCGCGAATTTGCCCTGGGCCCGCACACTCCCCGTATGCGTCCGCAGGACGTTGAACTGATGCATCGGCTCTGGCTCAACATCACTGCCGACCCTAAGTTCGCCGGTGCGCACCATTACCACATCGTGGCGCTGGCGCTGGAAGAACTGCAGCGCGAGTTGAGCACAGAACAACGCGCCCAGCTTCTGCAAAAGCTGCAAGACGAAATGAATGCCGCGGCCAATACCGAAAAAGAATTAGATTCGTAAGGAGGACCCCAACGACCTCACGCGAGTGCGAATCGGAGCGCTAGCTTCTGAGAATATTCTCCAGCGATGCGCGCAGATCGCTGAAGCGGAAGGGATATCCGCTGGCGACCAGCTGTGCCGGTTCGACGCGCTGGCTGCCCAGCAGGACAGTTTCTCCCATTTCGCCAAAGGCCAGCTTTACCACGAAGGCTGGCACGGGAAAAATGGCGGGGCGGGAAAGCACGCCGGCCAACGTCTGGGTGAATTCGGAGTTTGTCACCGGCTTGGGCGCGACCAGGTTTACCGGGCCCTTCACCAGATCGCTTTTCAGGATGTGATGAATCGCGCCCACCATGTCCTGCACGTCGATCCAACTCATCCACTGCCGTCCGTTTCCGATTCTGCCGCCCAGGCCCATCTTGAAGGGGGTCAGCATCTTTCCGAGCGCGCCGCCTGTGGGGCTGAGCACCACACCGGTGCGCATGCTCACCGTGCGAATGCCCGCATCCAGAGCTGGCTGCGTGACCGCTTCCCACTCGCGGCAAACGTCCGGCAGAAAACCTTCGCCCGGCGCACTCTCCTCGTTCAAAACTTCGTCGCCGCGGTCGCCGTAGAATCCAATTGCCGAACTGCACACGAATACCTGAGGCTTGTCTTTTGCCTGCGCGAGGGCCCGCGCCAGATTCCCGGTGCCCACGACCCGGCTGTTGCGGATCTTCCGTTTCTTCTCTGCCGTCCAGCGTCCGACAATGCTCTCGCCCGCGAGATGAATGACGGCATCGAAGCCGGACACTGCCTCGGGCGCAACCGGCTTCGCAGGATCCCAGAAAAGCTGGCCATCGCCCGCAGGCGCCGCACGCACCAGGCGGGTGACTTCGAATCCGCGGGTTTTGAGAGTCGGAAGGAGCGCGGCCCCGATGGGCCCGGACACGCCGCTGACCAGGATTCGCGAAATCATGATTGACTAAGTTGCCACTCTATCAGTCGCGAAGCGCGCGAACAAACCACAGACGGATTTGAAAGCGTCGAAACTGGTGAAAATGCTGGAAGGTCAAGCTTCAAAATCCCCACGTCTCGCAAGTGCACCAGACACGGGGCACCCGGATATTGCTTGTGTCGGTGAACGTCAGCGGGCAGCGTCGCCCGCTCCACACGGGCGTCGCGGGCTATAATCGAACATGGCGAGCTTGCGCCAACAGATTGCTACCACTGCCCTGACTCTCACCAAGTTTCGCGACTTGATGAAGCGGATGCAGGAGAACCGTCCGCAGGACGATCTCACCATCATCAAGAAGGCCTACGATTACTCTCTGAAACATCATGAAGGCCAGACTCGCGCTTCCGGCGAGCCTTACCTGGTCCATCCGCTCGAAGTCGCGCTGGTGCTCGCCGAAATGAAGATGGATCCGGTCGCGGTGGCCGCCGGGCTGCTGCACGATTCCGTCGAGGATACTTCAGTCACGATTGTCGACATCCGCAAAGAATTCGGCGAGCAGGTCGCCCACATCGTCGAAGGCGTCACCAAGATCAGCAAAATTGATTTCGCGACCCGCGAAGAGCAGCAAGCCGAAAACCTGCGCAAGATGATGCTCGCCATGGTCGACGACATTCGCGTAATCCTCATCAAGCTGGCCGACCGGCTGCACAACATGCGCACGCTCGAACACCTGCAGCCTGATCGTCAGCGCAAAATCGCCGAGGAAACGCTGGAGATCTATGCCCCCATCGCCCACCGTTTAGGCATGGGGAAGATTCGCGGCGAACTGGAAGACTTGGGCTTCCGCTTTCTCGATCCTCCGGGTTACGAGCAGGTGGAAAAATCGGTCAACGCCCGGCGCAAGCAGGGCGAGGCCTTTATTGCCAAGATGCAGGAGACCATATCTGACAAGCTGAAAGAGGCCGGCATCCAGGCGCGCGTCGAAAGCCGCATCAAGCGGCTCTACAGCATTCACAAGAAGCTGCAGCGCCAGCACATCTCCGTCGACCAGGTTTACGACCTATGCGCCATGCGCGTCATCACCCGTTCCTTGCAGGATTGCTACGCGGTGCTGGGCATCATTCACAACCTGTGGCGGCCGGTGCCGGGACGCATCAAGGATTTCATTGCCATGCCCCGGCCGAATTTTTACCAGTCGCTGCACACTTCGGTGATCACGGAAGATGGCACACCATTTGAAATCCAGATCCGCACCGAAGAGATGCACAAGATGGCGGAAGAGGGAATCGCCGCGCACTGGAAATATAAAGACGGCCCGGTCTCAGCCCAGGACGAGCAACGCCTGGCGTGGCTGCGGCAGGTGGTCGAGTGGCAGCGCGACGTCAGTGATCCCAACGAATTTCTCTCCACGCTGAAGGTCGATCTCTATCCCGAAGAGGTCTACACGTTTACGCCGAAAGGGAAGGTTGTAGTGCTGCCGCGCGACGCCACTCCGGTCGACTTCGCCTACAGTGTGCACACCGAGGTTGGCCACACCTGCGTGGGCGCGAAGGTCAACGGACGCATGGTGCCGCTGCGCCACAAATTGCACTCCGGCGACATCGTCGAGATTCTTACGCAGCCCGGCCACAAGCCCAGCCGCGACTGGCTGGGCTTGGTCAAATCGTCCCGCTCGCGAAATAAGATCAAGCACTGGCTCAACGTTCACCAGCGCGAACGCGCCATTGAAATCGGCCGAAAGCTAATCGAGAAAGAGGCGCGCAAATACCGCATCGCGCTGAAAGAAATCAAAGATGAAGATCTGCTGAAGGTTGCTTCCGGCTATGGCCTGGGCAAAACCGACGACTTGATGTCAGGTATTGGCTACGGAAAATATTCCGCGCGGCAGGTGCTGGCGCGATTGCTGCCCGCCGGGGCGACGCATTCCATTGCCGGCGACATCGAGTCCGAGGGCCTGACTTCGCAGCCAGGCGCCATCGCCAGCGTCGTGCGCCGCGTCTTCGGCGACCACAATGCCATTACCGTGCGCGGGCAGGGCGACATGCTGGTCTACCGCGCCCAATGTTGTAATCCCATTCGCGGAGAAAGCATTGTCGGCTACATCACCCGTGGCAAAGGCGTGGCCGTACACTCGATCCACTGCCCGAACGTGACCAACCTGATGTATGAACCCGAGCGCCGCATCGATGTCGAATGGGCCCGTGACGAAACCACTCCCACCGCCTATGCCGTGAAACTCACGGTCTTCTGCGACGACCGCTTCGGCATGTTGAAGAACATTACCGGCGTGATCGGCGACGCCAAAAGCAATATCCGCAACATTACCGCGCATACTGCCAACAGCCAGGCCAGCGTCGAGGTCGTCCTCGACATCTCCGATTTGAAACATCTCGAGCAGATCATTGCCGGCCTGCGAAAGATTCCCGGCGTACATGAAGTGCAGAGGCTGCAGAAAATCTAAGAAGCAGTGCTCAGTTGCCAGTTCTCAGTTCTCAATGAAAAGCCTACGATCGACGTGATAAATTGGTGCCGAACCGCAGTATGTTTTGCGGTTAGCGTTTTCACTGAGAACAGGCAACCGAGAACTGAGAACTGGATTTTTATGCGCGAAATCATTTCCACCAAGGACGCTCCGCAAGCCATCGGCCCGTACTCGCAGGCCATCAAGGCCAACGGATTTATCTTCACTTCTGGACAGATTGCGATCGATCCGGCGACGCAGCAAGTCATCGCCGGAGATGTTGCCGCGCAGACCGACCGCGTGCTGCGCAATCTGTCGGAGATTCTGGAAGCTGCCGGCAGCGGCTTGGGGAAGGTCGTGCGCTCCACCGTCTTCCTGAAGAACATGGGTGATTTCGCAGCTATGAACGCCGTCTATGGGAAGTACTTCAGCACTGCGCCGCCGGCGCGCTCCACGGTTGAAGTTGCGCGCCTGCCGAAGGACGTGCTGGTGGAAATCGACGCCATCGCACTGGCATAGCAACAAGGCTTTAACCACAGAGGACACGGAGGACACAGAAGAAGCTCAATGCCCCTATGTTTCTCACTGGCCTCTGTTTAATATTTGTTGGCAGGAGCATTTCATGATCTACAAGAGAGTCATTGCAATTGCCGCAGTCGTCCTCGCCGCGCTCGCGGTCCTCGCACAGACTCCCGCCCAGAAACCGAAGATTCAGGCGGTTCGTCCAAACACCAACGCTCCTACCAAGGTCACGGGGGACGGCGTCACGACTGAATCCGGCTTGCAGTACTGGGACATCAAACTCGGGCTCGGCCCCATTGCCAAGGCGGGGGACCACGTCAAGGTCCACTACACCGGATGGCTTACCACAGGCAAGAAGTTCGACAGCTCGGTCGACGTGAATTCGCCGTACGAATTTACGCTGGGAGAGGGCAGCGTTATTAAGGGATGGGATGAAGGCGTTGCCGGCATGAAGGTGGGCGGCAAGCGGCAATTGCGCATCCCGCCGGAGCTGGCTTACCGCGATCAGGGATTTAAGAACATCATCCCGCCCAACGCCACGCTCATCTTCGACATACAGTTGCTGGCGATTAAATAAGAAGTCTAGCCACAGAGGACACAGGGGCACACAGAGGAATGAAATCCTCAGTGGAACGCTGTGCCTGCCCTGAGCGAAGCCGGGTCCTCTGTGGTTAAGTTCTTACGCTTTGACGACTTTGCCGCTGCGCAGGCAGGACGTGCAGACGCGCATACGCTTGGTGGCCGCGCCCACGCGAGCGTGCACCGGCTTCAGATTGATGTTCCAGCGCCGCTTGGTGACGTTGTGGGCGTGGCTGATGCGGTTTCCCGCTTGCGGCTTCTTGCCGCAGATATCACATTGTTGTGCCATGACGACTCCCAGGGAATTCAGATAAAGAAATTCAGTACTTGTAGGGCAAACCTAAATCTTACAGGAACTTGGCCGCATTCGGCAATGGCGGGTTGGCGCGATCTTGGTGTCCATTGGCCGTCCGTTCACTTGCTGCGGGCGTCGCGTGGTCGAGCCCGCGCCGATAACTCCGATTCGGCGGAGATGAAACGATCGAGGGCGCGTCTACCGCGTTCCCGATCTCCGCTGACCAGGTAGACGAGCATCGCGCCCTGAAACAACTGCAGGAGGGTTTCGACAGCCCCAGGATCAGGCAGAAATTCCCGCAGCATCTCGGACCATAGCCGCTGCTGCTCCTCGAAGAACTTGCGGGCCCGGTCCGACCCGCTCCAACTTCTCCGCGTCAAATCCATCGTCAGCCGAACCACCCCTTGAGACGCGGGACTGGTCGTTTGCTCCCACAAGGCTGCGACTACGGATTGCAGCGACGCGTCCGCGGGAAATGCCCCTGCGCGAAAGCGGGCGCGCAGCCGGTCCTCGAGCAGCGCCATGGCCAGTTCTTCGATGGCGTCACGGTTGCCGAAGTAATGGACCAGCATCCGCTTGCTACTCCCGACTGCCTTGGCCATCGCGTCGAGACTGAGGTCCAGCGTTCCTGCGCGGATGAACGCCCCGAGGCAGGCCTCCAGGAGTTGTTCCCGGCTGCGGCGCAATTTTTTCTTGGGCAGCATGTCGTCACTTTAATGTACCATGTGGTACAACACGTGATGTACCATATGGTACATG
Organism: Candidatus Sulfotelmatobacter sp.; assembly: GCA_052148475.1. Taxonomy (GTDB): domain Bacteria; phylum Acidobacteriota; class Terriglobia; order Terriglobales; family Acidobacteriaceae; genus Sulfotelmatobacter. The sequence continues at coordinate 97,393 of JBKQID010000021.1, forward strand.
ATTAGAAAGGCTACGGAGCAATCTATGACAACGCAGGACAGATTCCTCTTCGGATTTTTCGGTGCAGCCTTCTGGGTCGCCGGAACGATTTTGTACGAGTTTCGCGGGGCGCATGTTTTTGAGGGCAGCAGCCAGCGTTACTGGATCAACTTTGTGATCACGCCGATTGTGACGGCGGCAATCTGTATCCTACTGCTGAAGTGGCGCCACGTGCCCGCGGCAGATTGGGCCTTGGCGGCGCTGCTGATCGCACTTCCTGGGATGTTCGGCGAGGCCGCGCTGCTCTCTGACTTCGCGCGATTCATGCCCCGGATGCATCCGGAGACGGCGGGCAGATACGGCGCGTTTCTATTCGCCAGCTACGCGTTGTTTCTCACGATCGCTGAGATCGTCACAATCCGGGCGAGAGTGTCGATCCGAGGCTAGCGCCGAGGCGCATTACTCCGCGTGAGACGGTTATCCAATTGACCTTTTCGCCGCTGTGCGATACTTAGTCCATGCAGTCCCCGCTCCAGGCCGCCACGGCGGCCACCGATCCCAAGTCGGTCAAGGTGAATCTCACCACCGGCACGGGCGTCGACATTGAGTGGAACGACGGCCATGTGTCGCACTACAATTTCCCTTACTTGCGCGACGCCTGCCCATGCGCGATGTGCGAGGACGAGCGCGGCAAGGCTGGCCGCCGCCCGGGCGACCCTGTCACGGCCGCGCCCGGTGCGCTGCTGATCTTCAAGCCCACCGCCAAGCCCGTATCCGCGGAGGGCGTGGGCAAATACGCCATCAAGTTTTCCTGGAACGATAACCACGACCTGGGCCTGTATTCCTGGAAGTTTCTGCGTGAAATCTGTCCGTGCGACGAGTGCAAAGCGGCGCGGGCAGCGGGTTAGCTGACGGCCGCCGCGGCACGGTGTGACTAGATTTGTTCGACCAAACATGCTTGACTGAACATGAGTTCGACCAAACCAATCTCCGCCGTGCAATCCGTGGTCAACGAACTGCTGGCGGATCTCCACGCCAAAAGCGGCTGCGAGAAGATTGGTCTCACGCGGGAATCTTTTGCCATTATCCTTTGTGAAGTGGGCTCGAAACATGCCACGGCGGCGAGCTCCGAGACGGAAGTCCGCACCTTTTTTCTGAGCCTGCGAGTGGACGAACTCGCCCTCGCCCGCGCCTGCGCCGCGGGCGTCAATTCCGCCTGGGAGGTCTTCCTCACCAAGTTCCGTGAAAAGCTCTATCTTTCGGCCCTGCGCATTGCGCGCGAAGACTCCGCCGCTCGCGAACTGGCCGACACGCTCTACGCCGATCTTTACGGCACCAATACCCGCGACGGGCAACGCGTCTCCAAACTCGCTTCCTACACCGGCCGGGGATCGCTCGAAGGCTGGCTGCGCACGGTATTGGCCCAGGAATATGTCAATCGCTACCGCCGCACGAAACGGCTGGTGAGCCTCGACGAGGAATCGGAAGAAGGCATTCAATTCGCCGCGCCCGATCCCGAGCCCGTTCCCGCCGCCGACCAGCGCCTGTGGCAGGCCACCGACGAGGCCCTGGCTTTTCTTTCCGGCGAAGACCGCATGGTGCTGAGCGCGTACTATCTTGATGGCCGCACTCTGGCCGAAATCGCCCGCATGCTCGGTGTGCACGAGTCTACCATCAGCCGCAAGCTCGACAAACTGGCCAAGGCCCTGCGCAAGCAGATTGTCGCGGCGCTGGTGCGACGGGGCATGTCGCGGCGCCAGGCCGAGGAGGCCCTGGAGGTCGACGTCCGCGACCTGCAGCTGGATATTCGCCGCAGCCTGGCGCAAGATTCGCCTCCTGCCGCGTTCTCTGAGAAGAGAGTAGAGGCACGCGTCCGGGAGGGCGAAGGATAGAGGGAAGAAACCGGGTCTTAGGGAGCTTAGGTCGATCGCTGGAAGCTGAAATGCAAAATGTCCCCAAAATCGTGCGCGAGCGCCTGAGGGCCGCAACCCCCGCTGTCAATCATCCCGACGCGGACGCGCTGACGGCCTTCACCGAGCATTCGCTGCCCGAACTCGAGCGGGACGTAGTGCTCGAGCACCTGGCCCGCTGTGGCGAATGCCGCGAAATTGTGGCGCTGGCTTTACCCGCCATGGAGCCGGTCGAACGCGCCATCAAGCCCTCGCCGAGCGGATGGCTGACCTGGCCTGCTCTGCGCTGGGCGTTTGTGGCGGCGGGGGTGGTGGTCATTGGCTCGGTCGGAATCCTGCGCTATCAGGCGCGTTTCCAGCATAGGACGATGTCTGCGTCCAACAAGGCGTCTGCCCCGCAGTCTGAGACTACGGAGGCCAAGAATCAGCCGCTGGCAACCGCGCCCGTTGCCCCGACGACTGCGGAGAAGGATAAAAAGATCCAGTCGCCTGCCTCCCCGGCGCTCGCCGATTCCTTCGACATTGACAGCGCCCCAGTCTCGGATAAGAAGAGCAACCCTCACCCCGCTCCGCCGCCACCACCTGCCCTCACGCAGCAGTTCCATGGCAGTACCCGCGGCAGCGTTGCTGGTCGCAGGGTCGGCGGCCCGGTGTTGGCCAATCAGTGGCAGCAAAACACGGCCCAGAATCAAGCGGCCGTGCCCTCGGCTGCGTTCGGGAAGCAGCAAGCCGCTGCGCCATCTGTGAATCCGCAGGCTCCGGCGGTTGCTCGGACTGTGGAGGCATCCGGAGCAGCTGAACTTACTTCGCAGGCTCAGAATACAGATACGAATCTGCTGCAGTATCAGGCTGCAGCGCAGCAGCCGGCGGCGGACGAGCTGCGCGTGAGAAGGGACAAGCCCTTGCCGCAACCCGCACCGGGGCAGATCGGTGGTCATGTCGTTGATCCCTCAGGAGCGGTGGTTTCGAACGCCCGGATTACGGTAATTCCCGCCAAGACGGGAGGGGTCACCAATACGGTGACCGATTCTCAAGGAGCATGGTTGATTGCCGGCCTTCCCACGGGAAACTATCGAGTGCAAGCGGAAGCTCCAGGATTCGCGACCGCCGTCAAGGACCTTCACTACGACGCCAATCAGCCTTCGATGTACAGCTTCACATTGAGCCCCGGCAGCGTCTCGGAAATGGTCGAGGTTTCCGCGCAAAATATGCAGGTTCAGTCGGACACCGCGAGCGTCGCAGACACGATTACGAATCGCGAAGTCAGCCAAGTCCCAGTGAATGGTCGCAACTTCACCCAGCTGGTTGCCTTGTCGCCCGGCGGTTTGCAGACGTTCTGGTCCCTTAATTCTGCCGGCGTCCTGCGCCGGTCCTTCGATCAAGGCAAGACCTGGCAAGCGGTCGACGTCAATGCGATTCCCGCCCTCAACGGCGCGAGTGTCGCAGTCGCCGCCGAGACCCGGGCGAAGACAAAAGCTCTGGACAAGTCCCGTAAGGGAGTAGCAGATTTCACCTTCCGCGCCCTCGCCGTGGCTGATTCAGATGTGTGGGTGGGTGGTTCTGGCGGCGCGCTCTATCGTTCGTCGGATGCCGGCAATCACTGGACCCGTGTCGTCCCAGTCGCGTCAGGCTCGGCGCTCACTGACGACGTCGTCAGCTTGGAATTCTCCGACGCGCAGCACGGAAAGTTCTCAACCTCTGCGGGTGAAGTCTGGACCACCGCCGATGCCGGCCAAACCTGGCAGAAACAGTAGGCGAGCGCACCTGATCCTTGCAAAGATCCTGCAAAGTTACTTCAGTCAGCCCTCAACTTAGCTTTGCGCTAACTAAGTTACCGAAGTGACATTTACACAAAACGAAGGGGATTCTAATATCCATCTCGTGGTTTGGCAGTTCTGGGGGAGGGCTGCCGAGGCGTCCTGGACTTGAAAAAGTCGAGGGCGCTTTTCTTATTCTTTCACCCTTGCCGAGGGCTGTCTCACCCGCCATTGGAGCGCTTTATGCGCAACAGCATGTGCTCCTCGTCGATCCAGCGGTTACCGACCTTCAGTGCCCGGGGTTCGTGGCCAAACGATTCAAATCCGAGAGAACGGTATAGGGCCGCGGCAGCAGTTTGTGTGGCTGTAACCGAAATCAATATTTGTTCGACGCCTTCGTTTCGGGTGGTGCGCTCCAGGATTGCTTCCAGCAGCCTCCGCCCAACCCCTTGTCCGCGCCGCTCCGAGGTCACATAGACGCCCCAGATGCGGCTTTTATGTCGTGACTTCGGTCCGGTCTCGCGATGGAAGCCTGCCATGCCTATCAAGGAGCCATAGTCAAAAGCACCCATAACGAACGAGTCGCCATCCGCGGATCCCAGGCGTTTCGCCACGTCATTTTGGCTGAGGGCACGGTGCTCGTCAGGGGACGCGCTGAATGCCTCAGGCTCACGCTCCAGTGCTTCGAGTCGAAGTTTCCACCACTCGTTCGCGTCGTCGGCAGTGAGAGGTCTGATCTGCATCGCTTGATTTAGCCTGCTCGCTGCGGTCCCCGGCAAACCGAGCAATATCCGCCCATCTCCAGGCGTGAAACCAGCACCCGGAATCTGCAGTCTTTTTCCACTTGCTGCTTCAGCCTCTCAAAACTGTCGCTGACAAACTCCGTGATCTTGCCACAGCGAAGGCAAGCCATGTGGATGTGGTCGCGCTCCAGTTTGCGCTCGTAGTAATGGCCTTCGCCGTTGATATGCATCAGGTCGAGTTCGTCGATCAGTCCCTGCCGCTTCAGCAGTTGCAAAGTCCGGTACACCGTGCTGCGGTCGACGCTGGCATCGATCCTCTGCGCCTTGCGAAGGATCTGACTGGCATCCAGATGCTTGCTGGCCGTTTCGATCACGCTCAAGATGGCGCGCCGTTGTTGGGTCATGCGGATTCCGCGCTCGGCGAAGTGCGCCTGCAGGCGTCCCGGCGTTTCGGTCTGGGGAAGTGGCACTGCAATCCTCGCTGTCGCAACTGGTCGCAGCCAGAGTGCGACGAATTCTTCCGCCGGCGCTTGACGGCGCGAATGGCATTCCCGCAATATCTTGAGTGTAGCTTAGATGCGACTGAGTTGCAACTACTAGTTGCGACCGGATCGCAACTATACCATAGCCATCGTCGACTGGAAAGGAATTAAAGACTCCGCTTGCCTCCCATCACGCTGCAGACTCAATCTCCATTGCCCGGTGCGATGTCTTGGGCGGCCTGTGCCGCATCCTGGCTCGCGCAGGTGTTTCCCTTCTGGCTCGGTCTTGTCCTGCTCTTCGGTGCTCTCCCGGCTCCGGCCCAGGAGAGTCCTTACATCGTCACTTATGACCACTATCTGGAAGAGCCCGGCAGCCTCGAGGTCGAATATTTCTCCACGTTCGGCACGCAACGCGCCGGCAACGATTTTCACGCCTTCTGGGCCGAGTTCGAATACGGTGCGACCGCCTGGTGGACCACCGAACTCTATTTTGATGGCCAGACTACATTCAATGACAGCACTCTCTTCACCGGCTTCCGCTGGGAGAATCGTTTCCGCCTGCTGGAGCGGGAGCACTTCATCAATCCCGTGCTCTACATCGAATACGAGCAGACCAGCGGGGCCGACAAAATTCTGAAAGAAGTAGAAGGCCACGATGTTGAAGCGGACTACGCGGTTCCGAATGCGATCGCCCGCCAGGAACACGATCACGAGATCGAAAGCAAACTACTGCTGTCGAGCACGTTTAATGGTTGGAACATCGCCGAAAACACTATCGCCACCAAGAACGTTACCGGCGGAAATCCCTGGGAGTTCGGCTACGCCATCGGCGCCAGCCGCCCCCTGGCCCTGAAAGCCTCCGCGCAGCGCTGCAGCTTTTGCCCGGAGAATTTCATCGCCGGAATCGAAATGTATGGCGGCCTGGGCGACCGCTACAGTTTCGGTTTGCACAACACATCGCACTACCTGGCGCCGGTGATTGCGTGGAACCTGCCTTCCGATTGGACCCTGCGCCTGTCGCCCGGATTCGGCCTCAACGAGAACAGCCATCGGTTCCTGCTGCGCTGGGGGGTCTCCCGCGAGTTTTCAGGGTTCGGCACGGCGATGAGCCGTCTCTTCGGAGGTCGCCAATGAAGCTGCGAGCTGCCCTTGTTCTGCTGCTGACCTTCGGCGTTGCGCTGGCGCAGACTCGCTCCAGGCCCGCCGGCGAGGACAAAGACGACAAAGACAAAGACAAAGCCAGCTCCGTTTATGCGGAACTGGTGAAGGCTCCCAGGAAGGCGGCGGCTCGCCGCAATCCGCTCGAAACCGATCCCGATGTCGTGGGCGCAGGCGGCAAACTTTTCAGTTTGCATTGCGCCGAGTGCCACGGAGAGATGGCCGAGGGCGGCAAAAAAGCCCCCAGTCTGCTCGCCGACGAAGTGCAGCAGGCCACTCCCGGCACGCTGTTTTGGCTGCTGACCAACGGCGTGGTTCGCCGCGGCATGCCAGTCTGGTCCAAACTGCCGGAAGCCCAGCGCTGGCAGTTGGTTAGCTTCATCAAATCATTCACTCCCGCCCGCCCGCCCGGCGCGAACCGCCAAAAAGCAACGCATCCGTGAGCATCGTAGGTCTTGCGACTTTCCCATCCCCCAAGCATCTAATGTCGGTGTTACGATAGAGGGTTGGACCCCTAGCGGGAGCACTCATACCAGAGTCGCAAGGCGGCGCAGGCTGTGGAGCGTCACGCCATGGAGCGTCGCTGAGGTTGCGATGTTGACATTCAGGAGAAATGAAAAATGGCAGGTAACGGAATCGTCGAAGTCACCGATGCGAACTTCGACCAGGATGTTTTGAAATCGGACAAGCCCGTCCTTGTGGACTTCTGGGCAACCTGGTGCGGCCCCTGCCGCGCTATCGCCCCCATTGTCGAAGAACTGGCCGCCGAGTATCAGGGCAAGATCAAAATCGGCAAGATGGACGTCGACTCCAACAGCGCAACACCCATGCGCTACAAGGTCACCGGCATCCCAACGTTGCTGGTGTTCAAGGGCGGGCAGGTGGTCGAACAAATCGTCGGCTACAAGCCGAAGGACACCATCGCCCAGGCGCTGAACCGGCACATCGGCTGAGTTCTGGTAGGATCGTTCAGCAAGGTCAACGCCCGGGACATCTCCCGGGCGTTCTTGTCTGGGCCCCAATTGCATTAGAATTAGGTGGCGATGCGACATCTACTGCATCTTGCCCTTGTCGCGGTCTCGTGCCTGGCGTCTGCCGTCGTTCCAGCGCATGCCAACGAGAACGGCCTGCAACAGCATCTCCGTGACCAATATAACGGCAAGACCTTTGTCCTTCGCAATTTCTACAATGGCTCTTCTCTCGGTTACGACGAGACCGGGCAGCTCTCGAAGACTGCGATTTCTGGCGATTGGACCGTGGACGGATTCGTACGCGTTGAGGATGTGCGGGTGTCGAATCATCGCCTGAGAATCCAGGCAACTCGTCTACGACTGGGTTGGCTCCGCGAAATCGGCTTCTTCTCGGTACCAACTCCCGCGGGGAAGGCGGGCGAAGACTATGAGAGAGCGAAAGATCTCCGCATTGAAGTCAAGTTCAGCTCGAATGAAGTGACCGGTGATAGTGCCGACGCGGTGCTGGCCAGGATCTTTCTCACGCAGCACGACAATCTTGCGGAATTGGTGCCCGATTACTGGAAACCCTGTTTTCGGCCCGGCGCAGGTGCCAAGGATTCGAACTGTCGCTTTGCTCCGGAGTTGCAGGCGATTCCGGGAGTAGCATCGTCGGGGAAAAGCGCGTCAACTCCCACTGACGCGGCTGCACAACCCTTCAATGTTGCGGAGCTTGGCGCCGGGCACGGTATCAGGCCTGCTAGGATAGTCTTTCAACATGAGCCAGAATTCAGCGAGCCGGCGCGACAGGCGAAATACCAGGGAACGGTTACCCTTGGCCTCGTGGTTGACAAAGAGGGCCTTCCCACCAACATTCAAATCATCAATCCGTTGGGCTGCGGCCTCGACGCGCAAGCCGTTCGTGCGGTGGAAGGCTGGAAATTCAGGCCAGCTGAGAAAGAAGGCGAGCCCGTGTCCACAAAAATTGCAGTGGAAGTAGATTTCCACCTGTACTGAGGGAAAGAAGCGGAATCGGACAACTGACAACTGACAACTGACAACTGCTAATACTTCCTCAGAACCCCAATCACCCGCCCCTGCACATCCACCGACGCGGCCGGAACTATGATCGGCTTCATGGTCACGTTGGAAGGCTGCAGGCGGATGCTGTCGCCCTCGCGGTAAAAGCGTTTCAGCGTGGCGTCGCTTTGATCCACGAGCGCGACCACAATGTCGCCGTTGTGCGCGGTGCGCGCTTTTTCCACCAGCACATAGTCGCCGTCGAGGATGGCTTCGTCCTGCATCGAATCGCCGCGCACCTCGAGCACAAACACTTCTTTCGAGCGCACAAAATCCGCCAGTGAAATGGTCTCGTTATTTTGCACGGCCTCAATCGGCTGCCCGGCCGCGATGCGCCCCAGCAGCGGCAGCACCAAGCCGGTATTCACGCTCATCGCCTGCTTCAGCCGTCCTTTCGGAGGCAGCAGATCAATCGAGCGGCTGCGGTTGTAGTCGCGCGTCAGCAGTCCCTTCTTCTCCAGGTTGGTGACGTGCTTGTGTACCGTGGCAAGAGAAGTCAACTCCAACCCCTTGCCTATCTCTTCAAACGACGGAGAATATCCGTGCTCCGCCACGAATCGCG
>JBKQID010000022.1:0-170234 GCA_052148475.1 Candidatus Sulfotelmatobacter sp.
CGTAATTTGTGCCCCTGGAACGACCGCGCCAGAAGGGTCGGACACTGTGCCCGCCAAACCGCCGCGCTGCGCAAACTGCGCAACCGCGTGCGGAGATAATGCAAGAAGTAGCAGAGCAAAACCGAGAACACGAACGCTCATCAAGGCAGCGAACGAAAACGGCTTCATAGTGGGGCTAAATCGGCGGATTTTGGAGAACGAGGCCTCAGCGAATGCGAAAACGATCGGCAGCGAAGCCATGAACCGCGACAAGGGGGTTGGCATACTGTGTCTCCTGGGACGGTGCAGGTTCCACAATCGATTGTGTGACGCCCGTCTACTTGAAACGTTTCAAATCAGAAACAAAAACAAGTTACTCCCGCCAGTTTGCAATTGTCAAGAACAGTTTTGCTGGTGTAGTGCCTCAGTTTGAAGAGGTACTACCTTTGCTTGAGTTTTTCTTGAGAAATTCTCAGACCTACTGTTTTTGCCGCGGATCCGGCTACTCCGTTCGCAGCACCCTTTCTGTTCATCCAATCTTTGTCCGCTTCTTCAGTTTGTATTGGTGCAAAAGCCGCCCCACCCGAACTTCAGCGTATCCTTGACAGATATTCTGGTCGGTGTATAAAAGGCTTCAAACTTTTCTCTGGCTGGCCCTTCTTATGAGAACAACCACGCTTTTCGGTTTGTGTTTTCTATTCGTCATCTTACCCCTGGCCCTGTCAACCGGCACAGAAACGCCAAAACCCGAATGTCGATCAGCGAAGAAGGATGAGAGCCTGCGAACCCTACTGCCTCCCTGCTGGTATCAACAGGTTGCAGGATGGGAGATCGTAACTTTCAAGAAGCACATGCACTACGGGCATGAACTCTCGTTGGATCCGAATGAGCTTTCGCTCCAACTCGACCAGATCAAAGGTCAAGGAATTCAAGCCATCGAAATCTTCGCCCCAGCGGAGGGGCGCGCTGCCTACAACGGACTCGATACCGTCAACCATTTCCGCATCGATCCTGAAGTCGGTACTATCGAAGATTTCCGGCGAGCAGTACGCCTAGCTCATAGCAAAGGTATTGCTGTTGTCGTGTTTATTAACCTCGGATACTTTAGCGTTGAAGCTCCCGATTGGCTTGAAGCGGTGCGCGACAAACGCGCCGGCCACGACACGCCAAAGGTCAGGTGGTTCCTATGGTCCGATAAAGCCGATACACCGCCTCCACGCACCCAGGAGGATATTTACGTCACACCTGAAGAGCGGGACCGAGCAAACGACTACTGGGGCTGGAAGTTCAGCGAGAAGGCGAACACATATTACTGGGCGCGGTGGAAAGCAACGGGGAAAGATGGCACACTGATCCCACTCCCTCAGCTGAATTGGGGTTCCGCGGAGTGGCGGGAGCAAGCCGCACAGGTTGTCCGATTCTGGATGGATACGGGAATCGACGGCATGTTGATTGACGCGCCTCTCTGCTATCCAAATCAAACCTGGGCGCAGAATCGCAAGTACATCACAGACATCATCCGTAGCTACGGAAACGTGTTTATGGATCCGGAAGGGGGCAGGGACTCAGCATGGATCACCGAGGCCGGCTACGACGTTCTACACGACTATGGCCTGTCTTACGCGCCCAACACGTTCAAGTGGCAAGGCGACATCATTGAGCAATCCGTTAAATCGGGCGATCCCAGCGAAATCGAGCTGCGGCTGCGCTCATATCATGACCCAATCCTCGATGCCGGCGCTGTTCTTTATGCTCACTCGATGAATTTTGCGGAAGACCCTGTAAAGAGACACCTGCAGCAGGCGGTGCTGGCTGGCATTGGAGACATCATCGTCTACGGCGCTCGCGAGGGCAGTCCCGATGCCGAAGAGTCAAAGACCCTGCAGTTGAAAGCGGCGCACCCCGCCCTGTTTCCCACTGCAACACGCAGGCGAATTCGAACCAATGCCGACGATAAGTATTACGCGATTCTGAAAACGGCAAAGGATGGATTATCCGAACGTGTGCTTGCAGTCTACAACTTCCAATCCACAGGCCAAACGATCCATGTGGATCTGAGCATCGTGGACACAACAGGCATCGTCGACCTAGAAAATGGAGAATTGAAGGCTCGACCAGACGTTTTCCAGCCCGTCGTTGTAGAGCTGCCCGGTTACGGATACAGATTCTACAAAGTGCTCCCGCCTGGGAGCTGAGTGTGTTACCCGCCGCAAAGGGAAATGGAAGCCGGAAAAACTTGTCTTGGGAAATGCTCAGACCTGTTGGTTCTTGCGCACCGGGCTAATGCGTTTGCGGACTTTAGTTGTTCGCTCTATGCTTTCCTGAAGAGCGGCAGGAGGCGGTCCGACAGAATTACGCTTTTTCAGTTCCGTCGGAAGAAGGACCTTTTCCGGCGCAGACCGCATCCCGTCGAGCCTTTGCAGTAGAAGACGGGCAGCGGTAGCGCCCAACTGATATCCCGGCTGGTAGACAGATGTCAGAGAAGGATCTGTGAACTGGGTAAACTCAAGACTATCAAAACCTGCGATCGACAGGTCTTCCGGACATCGCAGTCTGAGTTCTCGAGCCGCCTGCAGTACACCAAAAGCCATCAGATCGTTGCATGCAAAAACAGCAGTTGGGCGCGGGAGCATCCGAAGGAGACGCAGGGCCGCCTGGTAACCACTGGCGGTATCGAAGCGCGCTTCCTGAACAAACTCTGGCTCAATTTCTATCTGGGCTTCGTCTAACGCACGGGTAAAGCCTTTCAAACGTTCTGCCGCGTTGGTCAGCTTGAGCGGCCCAGTAATCACGGCTAAACGTTTATGCCCCATCTGAATCAAATGGCGCGTTGCCAGATAAGCACCATCCGCATTGGCCACCAGGACGGCGTCACCCTTCCACCCATCCGGGACCCGGTCAAGGCAAACCACAGGGACCGCCGCCGACGCGTAGGCTCTGAGGTGACCCGCGATGTCCGGACCCACCGCCGGAATGATCAGCAGGCCAGCAATCTTATAGGAGCGCAATTCACGAACGTACGACGCTTCCTTGGCAGGATCGTTGTCGGCGTTGCAGAGGATCACGCGCAGAGAGCGCTTGTAGGCCATGTCTTCGACGCCGCGAACCACGCCCGGGAAGAACGGGTTCGTAATATCCGGAATCACCATTCCGAGAATGTTGGTCCGGTTTTTCCGGAGTCCCTGCGCTAAGGCACTCGGCTGATAGCCCATGCTGCGAATTGCTTCGATCACGCGCTCTCGCAGCTTCGGTCGAACTGTCGCGGTTTCATTGATTACATGCGAAACTGTGCCAATTGAGACGCCGGCGCGATCAGCGATTTGTCGCATTGTCACAGGTGCTGTCATGACTTGCCTCGTTGAAGCACGCCCGAGTGTCTTCGTCAGCGCTACAGAACTTTGCCGAACCGATCATTGCGCGTCTACTACGCAACGGAATCCAACTCCCCCGGAGCGGTCCATGCTGGGGGACATCAGCAGCAGCTTCCCATGCTCGTTCAGCTTATAGGCCTGTGGGAAGTACCAGATTGAGCCCTGCGGCTGATAGTAACTGCCGCCGCGGAGAATGCCGCCCCGTGTGTGCTCGTCAACAAATTCCTCCGTCCATTGCCACACATTCCCTACCATGTCCATGACCCCGAATGGACTCGCTCCTTTTGGATGTGCATCAACCGGATCTGGACCTCGCATCGTGCGCGATTTGTCAGGTACAGGCACGGCGCCGCCGTCCCAGTCGTTGCCCCAGGGATAGAGGCGACCGTCGGTGCCTTGAGCCGCGTACTGCCACTCCCACTCATGAGGCAGGCGTTTTCCAGCCCAACTTGCGTATGCCCGGGCGTCTTGCTGCGACACCCAAGTCACCGGTTTGTTTTCCCATCCCGCGGGGTAGCTTCCATCCTTCCAATCGCGGAGAAAATTCAGGGCGTCTTTAGGATGATAGTGGGTCGAGTCGAGGAATTTCTTGAATTCAGCGTTCGTGACCGGGTACTTGTCGATATAAAAAGAAGTCACATGCACAGGGTGCTCGTGAAAGCGTCGCGGGGAGTCCTCCCACGGATATTGGACATCGACGCCGACATCGTTGAACCCCTCAATCTCGATTCCGGAAACCTTGAAAAGAAAATCCGCTTCAGGGATCTTGACCATGCCCGCAGGCACACTACTTGCAGCTTTTGTCGCTGCGATCGGAACGATCTGCTGGGGCAGGGCTTTCCACTCATGCGCGTAACTCGACAACGGCGTTCCGGTCAGCTCTTTCATCTTGGACATTAAGGCCAGCACCTTTTGATCGGGCGCGGTGTTGGTCGCCAAGATGGCGCCATATCCTTTGGCTTCGATCGAAAAGCAAAGCACGGGTTTGCCTCCCGGCCTGGCTTGAGGCTTGAGTTCCACTCCGTGGTAAAGGTCGAAGTAACGAAGATTGTCTTTAGCTGTGACCTCGATCTCGTCGCCATCGACGTCGTATTCGTTACGGTTCACAATCGTCCAAACTGCTTCTCCGCCCAGCGGCCACCGGCTCGCGTACTCGCCGTAGCGGAGCATGGGCGACATCGGTTCCCAGTCTTTGCTAATGAGGAAAGGCGAAACCCCACGTTCGATCGTAGCCACCCGTCGAGTGGCTTCTGCGTCGCGCGGCGTGATGCCATTCCAAATGCCCCAGATGTTCTCCCAACTTTCCCAGCCAACGCCATTAAAAAAAGCGAACTGTAAATCATCTGTTTTGTCGCGGTTCCAGCGGTGCGAGATGTTTACCATGTGCCGCGTTTCAAGCCACTTGAATTTGTCCACGAGAGGAGTGAAAGGAAATTCGTACTGGCCCCACGTCATCACGTTCCACGCCAAGGCTTCGTCTGACGGGCTTCCCTCGGGTTCAAACGCGAGGGGATGGTCAATTTTGTCGGCGGCTAGCGAGAATGCTAGGGGAACGCCGTCCTGAGTATCACCGTTGATGCCATCGGCATCAATGTCTTTCATCAGGCCGGCAATCGCCTGCGGCCAAGGCATTCCAGGATCGCGGGTACCCTGGTCCCACATCATCATCGGAAACAACACGCGTACGCCACGACGGTGGAAGTCGGCAACCATTTGCCTGACGCCGGTGAGACCTCCCGGCATGCTGCGAATCAGGTCGTGCTCATTTCGATTGTCGATTCCCATGTTCGGGTAGGTTGGCCAGATCAGAACCGCATCGATACCGCCGTACCGTTTCTCAAGGTCATCAAGGTAACGGTCTACGGTGTACTTCCCTGCGACCGGATCATAGAAGAACCGATCCTGCACCATCATCTGGGGCTGCATGAAACTCGACTGCGTCCACAGCAAGGCGGGCAAGTCGTACCTGGCACCGTCGTAGCCAACACGAATACGACGTTCTATCCTCCAGTGCGCGATATCGGCGAGCCACGACTCATGTTCTGTCTGGCTACACGGTTTCGATCCTCCTTCCCACAGTCCTTTCATGGTCAGGCATGCGGGTACGGGAATCTGCTGTCCCTTCGGTCGGAAAGACGAATCCTGCGCAGAACAAATCGTGGCGACGGCGAGCGAAACAAATGCGAGTTGTAGGAATGCGGACCTCATGTAGTAGTCACCTCAGCCTCGATATCAAATTGAGCCTGTAATATAAAACGTTTCAAATTAGTTGTCTACGCTCGACACCTATGAATCTCCCTCATTTTTAGGCGACGAGCAAGAAGTGGCCATCTCCTAACCCTTCGCAGGGCCGAATTGAGCTTCTCACTGCATGGCGGAGAGACTTTAGGAATGCTGGGCTACCCACACGGCAGGAGTAAGATCCGAGAGGCAGCTGATGGGGCGATTAGCAAGTCCGGGAAGCACCGTAGCCAGGTATTCGCGAACGGAGATCCTCATCCGTCGGCAACTTTCCACGACCGAGAGAATCGCTGCAACCTTCAGTCCCGCTTGTGGGCTGCCGATGTGCAACCAATTCTTTCGACCAAGTGCAACCGCACGCATTGAGTTCTCCGCGAGGTTAGTACTTAGCTCCAATTCGGGATACTCCAAGAAGCGGGTGAGCTTCTTCCACAGTGCGAGCGCATACTGGCAAGCCTTGCTGAGTGCGCTGGAAGGCAATGCAGCGGATAGCGCCGCCTCGATCTTGCTGCGAATATCATCGAGAAGAGGCTTGGCTGCTTCCTGACGCCGGATATGGCGCACCGCGGTAGTCAGCGTTTTGCGGCAAGCTTCTGCATCGACGGCAAACAACTCGTCCATCTGAGCCACAATCGGGGTTGCAACTGGGTCTCGCGGATTTAGTTGCACCGCCTCGAAGAATTGTCTTCTGGCATGAGCCCAGCAAGCTGCATGTACCATGCTCGGCCCACCGATCTGGTCATACGCCGCATATCCGTCGGTTTGGAGAATGCCTTCGAACTGTCCCAGGAACCGCCTCGGTCCGTCCCGTCCGCGACCCAAGCGGAAATCGAACACCACGCTTCCTCCGGGTCGGCTGTACTGCCACAAATAAGCTTGATGATTTTTCCCTCGGCCTTCGTGCATCTGCACATCCACCGGGGTTTCGTCCGCCTGTATGTAAGCTCCGCTTATCAACTCTCGCCTCATTGCCGCGACCATCGGAATCAGCAACTCGCCCACTTTGAGGACCCAGCCGTCCAGCGTTGCGCGGCTGATTTCCAAGCGGAGGTCCCTTTCCAGAATCATGCTCTGCCGATGCAGGGGCGTGTGGTTGCAATACTTGCTGACGACCGTCTCGATTACGATCCGGTCACTCGCCAGGCACTTCTCGATGATTCGTGGCGGCAGGGGCGCTGAGACGACGCCGAGATCCTCACACGACCGGCAAGCCCGCTTCTCTCGTTTCGTAACCAGTACGAAGTACTTCGCCGGTTCCACATCCAACTGGGAACTCTCTTCGTAGCCGATCACCACTGTTTCTTTTCCGCAGCGTTTGCATACGCGCTGATCCGGTGTACAGGGCAGAATCCGCTCAATGCGAGGAAGATTCGCCGGCAACTCTTGGCGGCCCGGATGTTTGATGGATTTCTTGGTAGAGCGATTCACTGGTGCGTGCTCACTCTCCGCCTGCTCGGTTTCACTGACAACAGGCTCAAGCTCGAACAATTGCATTTGCGCCTGCGAAAGTTTTTCTCCGCCCGCACCATACTTCTCAATCCGCATCAGCCGCAGACGCTCTTCCAGCACTCGAATCCGCAGCTCCGCGTACTGTAGCTTGCTCTTCAGTTGTGCGATGAGTTCCAGATCGGCTGGCGCTGAAGGAATGGGACGCGCACTCACAATGGGTTACTGATTTACCAGAGTTGATCGAAACGTTCAAGCAAGCAACTCATGCGGCGGCATGTCCTTCCGGTGATACTTTTCGGTACCACCGCTTGTGCTTGGTCTTGGTCAGATCGATACCACCGAGTAATAAGGAGAGCTCTTCGTGACTCAGGACAACCTTGCCCCGCGCATCGCCGGATTGCGGCCAGGTGAAGCGCCCTTTCTCCAACCTCTTGGCGCAGACCCAGAGTCCGCTACCATCCCAGACCAGGACCTTTAGCCGGTTGCGCTGGGCGTTGCAGAACAAGAACAGGTGCCCGCTCAGAGGCTCACACGACAATCGATCCCGAACCAGACCGTGCAGCCCCTCGAACCCCTTGCGCATGTCGGTGACTCCGGCAGCAAGATAAATCCGTGTGGCTGGACCCAGTCCAAACACGGCTTAGGTCCGCTCCAGGATGCCCACCAGGCGTTCGAACGTACTCGTATCAAAATCAGGATGTGCCTCGATCCGGCGCCCGCCCGGCAGTACCACAGCCAGCCCACAACTAGGTTGGTGCCGCTTCGGCGATTTCCTGGCGACCAACTCCACCGGCACCAAACGACCGGTCGAGGAAATTGGCTTACGCCTTCTCTTCCAACGCAGCTTCTTCAGATGGCGATCCAGCGTACTGAAACTCAAACCCCGACTGCGGCAAAACTCGCTCCGCCGCATGCCGCTGCTCATGAATTCCGCCACCAACTGTTGAACCTCGGCTCGTGTCCGTCGCTTGGGCGCTGACAACTCTGTTTTTGCGGTCATCCAAACACTTCAACACTTCGACTTCGCCTTCACGTCGCTGTTGAAACGGGCGATCCGCACCCTGTGGATCGTGTTAGACGAGATGGACCTCATGTGGATTCCCGTGCAACGCGACTGGCGACTGAACGAACGACATCATGGGGCGTTGCAAGGCCTCAACAAGGCTGAAACGGCAGCGAAGTACGGCGAACAGCAGGTGAAAATCTGGCGCAGGAGTTATGACATTCGCCCGCCAGCACTGGTCGAAACAGATCCACGTTATCCCGGAAAGGATCCGCGCTACCAGAACCTCACAAAACAACAACTTCCCGTCACGGAATGCCTTAAGGACACGGGGGCGCGCTTCATGCCCTGCTGGCAGGAACTGATCGCCCCGAGCATCCGGTCGGAGAAGCGGGTACTGATTGCGGCCCATGGGAACAGCCTGCGAGCGCTCGTAAAGTACTTGGAGGATGTCCCCGACCAGCAGATTGTGGATCTGAACATTCCCACCGGCGCGCCGCTTGTCCAGGATCTGGATGACCACCTCAAGTCTCTTCGCCACTATTCCCTGGGAGATCCAGTACGAATCCAGCAGGCGATCGACAGAGCGGCAAGCACGGGCAAAACCAATCAGTAGAGGAGCAGTTTAGCGCTCGATGAAGCTTTGCGCTTGAGCATTCATCCTACCTTCTTCCGATCATTCGCCTGCATCTGTCCACGCGCGCGCGCTGCCTTCGCCTCGAGCGTATTGACTTTAGCCTGATCCTTAACTTCGGCGCTTACACGCCGTTCCTTTGCCTTCTGCAGCCGCTGCTGAATCTTGGTATCAAGTTGATTGATCTTTTCGAGCAGCTTGGCTTTGTGAACGGCGCTTGCCCGGGCATGCTCGGCTCTCTTCTGGGCAAGATCGGCCTTCATAGCAACGATGTCTTCCGACTCTGCTACGTCATTCACGTCGGAAAGAGGACAGCGATAAACGACGCCCCCCAATTCCGTCATGCGCAGGTTGACCCAAGGCGTCCACTCCTCGTCAATCTCTGCCACCAGGGCGAATTTGCCCGGATTCAGCTGCCTCGAAACTTCGTTTACAAAGTCAGAAACGACCCGAGTCTCATCTTGGTCTGCGCCGGGGTCAAGCGCCTCGGTTGCTGCGCCAAGGGGGACGATTGGCTTGCTGAGGCTCTCAATCAGGCTCCTCAGGGAAGTTCCAGGCAGCAAGCTAAACCCTGCGTGGTGGTCTTCCTCATTGACGATGGTGCCGTCGGCTTTCTTTGTGATGATCGCGTAGGCATGGAGGGCGATACTGTCATCGTGACCAAGACTCTTCAGTGCATCGCGCCCTTCAAAGGCCTTTCCGGCTTCGCTAAAGACCACTACCAAAATACGATTCATACTGTTTTCCTCCTTGGGATCGTGCGCGTTGGTAATTCAAATACATTCTTCCTGTGGCATTTGATTCATGAGTTAGTCGCATTTTGCTTTCCGAATCAAGCAAGAACTCCTTGAAGCTGAATAATTACCGTGAAATCGAAAGGTTAGGTTTCGAGTTCCTTAGTGCCGCTACGCCCGCGAAACAGCCTCCCCGGCACTATTTCGTCACTGTGGCGAAACGAGGCGATCCGATCGTGAACAGCTCAAAGAGGGCTGGCGGGATTCTGCAAAATCTCTCTCCGGAATACGCCTGGTGATGTCGCGTCAGAATGACGAGAGTTATTTGTTCTCACAAGCGTGAGTCCCTCAGACCTCGAGTCTTCGGATCTGGTGATTCAAGTGCAGTATGCGCCGAAGGAGGATTTCTAATGAAAACCGATACGCAGCTGCAAAGGGATGTCATGGATGAACTACAGTACGAGCCCAGTGTTGATCCCTCAAACATTGGTGTGATTGCAAAAGGCGGAATCGTCACCCTCACAGGGAAAGTCAGCAACTATGCCGAAAAGTATGCGGCATCAGAGGCTGCCCAGCGCGTAACCGGGGTCAAGGCCGTCACCGACGAGACGCAAGTGGACCTTCCTGCGTTCCATCAGCGCGACGACCAGGACATCGCTCAGGCGGCCCTGAGTGCCCTTAAATGGCATGTTTGGGTTCCCAAAGACGCAATCAAGGTGAAGGTAGACCAAGGTTGGCTGACCCTCGAAGGAACGGTCGATTTCAAATTTCAGCAGGCAGCCGCGGAAGACGCCGTCCAAAACCTGACGGGGGTAACCGGCGTGACCAATTCGATCAACCTTAAGGCGGTTGTCGCCCCGTCGGACCTTAAGGGGAAGATCGAAAATGCGTTCAAGCGCTCCGCCGAACTGGATGGCCAGCGCATCAAGGTCGAAGTCGATGGCAACAAGGTCGTTCTACGAGGCAAGGTCAGCTCCTGGGCGGAGCGCGAGGATGCCGAGAGAGCAGCCTGGTCTGCTCCTGGCGTCTGGGACGTCGACGACAAACTTGAGATCGCGGCCTAGGCGACTGCGATCCTTAAGTCGTTCCTAAAGGCGGGAGAGTAAACTTGCGTCGGACTCTTTACTCGAAGAAGAGGTAAAGCGCCGCGGTGGCGTCGCCGTAATTTGCCCAAACAGTATCGACGATTCCAAGTTCCCAAGGTGGTCGACTGATATGCAGGAACTGGCGAAGACGATTCTTTCCGTGAAAGGGTTAACAGTAAACCTGGAGGGGCGGAGCATTCTATCGGGTCTGAGTTTTGAGCTCCATGCCGGGGAGATGCTGGCTATTATTGGGCCCAACGGCGCCGGCAAGACAGTGCTGCTGAGAACGCTTCTGCATATTCTCCCTTATCAAGGCGAGGTTAAGTGGATGGAAGGCGCACGCATCGGATACGTCCCGCAGAGAGTGGCTGCTGACCGGCAATTGCCACTGTCGGCAAACGACCTGTTGAATGCCAAAGCCCGTTTCCTCAAATTGAACCAAGCGGACGTAGCCAGAGCAGTCTCGACCACCAATCTTACCCCTGAGTTGTTGAATGCCAACATTGGCATCCTGTCGGGTGGGCAGTTTCAGAGGATATTGATCGCTGCGGCACTGTTAGGACGACCGAACGTAATCCTGTTCGACGAGCCGACCGCCAGCCTCGACGAACTCACCGAGGAGCGCGTCTATGACTTGCTCCACCGTATTCAAGAAGAGCAGAACATAAGCGTGGTGCTGGTTTCGCACGACTTGAGCGTCGTCTACCGGAACGCCACAACAGTGCTGTGCGTTGGCAAGGGGAAGCCTTGTTTTGGTCCACCGAAAGAAGTGTTGACTCCCGAGGCATTGGAGGCTCTTTACTCAGCACCCCCCAAGTACTATCAGCACCTCCAGGAACACCACGGAGTCTGATTCGAACACTCTCATGTCCTGGCTGACGCACACTAGCGTAAGTTACTCGATTATGGTGGCGCTGCTCTTCGCCGTCGCCGCTGGCCTGGTCGGAAGCTTTGGTCTGATGAAGCGCATGCTTCTCGCCGGAGATGTCATTTCTCATTTGGCCCTCCCCGGATTCGGACTGGCATTCTTGCTGAAGATCAACCCGCTGCTGGGCGCTGCGACGACCCTCTTTCTGGGAACGCTGTTGATATGGGAGCTGCAGAAGAAAACGGGACTGGCGACTGAGAGCGTTATTGGGGTTGTGTTTGCCGCCGCGCTCGGGATTGGCGCTGCCATCACGCCCAGCGACGAGTTAGTCGACGCTCTGTTCGGCAAGAATCATGCTACCTCTTTGTTCGGCTTCCTCCTGGGCGTCCTGGCCGTGGTTTTCATCATCGCCGTGATCTGGAAACTGCGAGATCAATTGGTGTTGGCTATATTTTCGCCGGAACTGGCGACCGCAACCGGAGTCAACGTGAACCGGGTGAATCTCTGGTATCTGTTGCTCTTTAGTTTGACCATACTCGTGGGGCTGCGCTTCATGGGGGCGCTCCTGGCAGGTTCTTTGATCATCCTCCCCGCTGCCATCGGACGCCGTCTGACCGACAAGATGTCCCACTTTCTAATTGCTTCATCGCTCGCCAGCACGATATCAGTCGGAATAGGGCTGCTACTGAACGCGGCGGTTCCCAAGTTCGGTCCCGGACCATCGATCGTCATGGTGGCAGCTCTAATGTTCGCGATATGCTTGTTGAGGAGACCTTAGACGCCTTCGATTCGTCAGTTGGACGTAATATCGCCGCTTGGTTTCTTGATTAAGTAGTCTGCGGCGCGGGCAAGTCCATCCCGCTCCTTTACCGCAGCACACCGGCGGGGTCTTCAACGGTTTGGTGATCGAACTGCCATGGTTATGGAGCCGAAAGGCAGGCATATTATGGAGGATTTCCTTACAGCGGATGAAATTCAACTCGGAAAGGTTTTGTTCATAACGGATTTTTCGAGCTCATCAGAATTGGCTCTACCTTATGCGGTCGCATTGGCAGCACAGTATGAAGGGAAGATTTTCATAGCGCATGTCGTAGCGCCGGAGATGTTCGAATTCTTACCCACTGCGCTCGTCCCCGAAATCGCAGGACGCATCAAGACATTTGCGCGCAAACGAATGGACGAACTGGTACGGGAAACCTCCTTCTACAACGTCCCATACGAAACTCTTCTGGAAGAAGGCGAGATCAAGGGAACGCTTCAGCAGGCTGCCGAACAACACGGTATTGACGTCATTGCTCTGGGCACGCACGGCCGTGGTGGACTGCAGGAGTTGCTGATGGGAGCAGTGGCTGAAGCGACCCTCAGAGAGGCACACCACCCGGTGCTGACCGTGGGACCACAAAGCCGTGAATTCATACCAGAGCCCAGGCCTCGCAACATCTTGTTTGCAAGCGATTTCTCCCCCGGCTGCCAACAGGCAATGAACTGCGCGATCTCCTTGGCGCACAAGTTCACGGCCCGATTGATCTCGGTTCACGTCTTATCGAATGTCACCGAGGACCCGCAGACGATAACCAGATTTGAGGAGTTATTTGGCCAGCGATTGCGTGAATTGCTCCGTCTACCGCGGGGCATAGCACTCGAACAGGAATTTAGAGTGGAATTCGGATCTCCGGCGGATTGCATCTTGAAAGTAGCTGCTAACTCCGACATCGATTTGATTGTTATGGGGGTGCGTGGTGCTGACTCCCAGACCCATTCCGGCGATCATTTTGGAACAACAGCATATCGGGTTGTTTCGGAGGCTCGCTGTCCGGTGTTGACCGCGCGGGGATACTAAAAGAGCGACGTTCCAAGAACGAACTGTGCGGAGGGCATGAGGCCGGTGGAGTTGACAATGGCCGGTCTCGGAAAGATGTTGATAATCTTCGGTGTGGTCCTGGCGGTGTTGGGACTCATCTTCGTTTTGCTGGAGCACCTCAATCTGCCTATCGGACGACTCCCCGGCGATATCATTTACCGCGGGAAGAACACCACCTTCTATTTTCCGCTAGCGACCTGCATCCTTGTGAGTATAGTGCTGTCGCTGGTGCTGTATGTGATCGGAAGATTCAACCACTAGCAGCATTTAGCATCTGGCATATTCTGTTTTCCAAATGGGAGGTCTTTCGACCCCCATTTGGACAGGTATCGAACCGGCTAAGGTATCTCGCGTTACGAGGTCTAGGCCTTTTTCTTAAGTGGGTGAACGATCAGGAACACCGCCAGGGCCGCGCTCATAAGGCCTCCGAAAATGCTCCATGCGGAATGCGATTTCTTCACTTCTTGAGTTTTGCCAAACATTGGATCCTCCTTCTTTCGTAGCGTATTTTGTTTTCCGAGCAGAGATCTTCCGACCTCCCGACCTCCCTCTCCTACACTTCTTAAGCTTCCGGATGGGACAAGTGCATCTGGCTTTCCGAATGAAGACAGAAACCCTGCGCTCCAGCAACTGCCGTGAAATGGATAGGTTAGGTTCGAGGTCCAACGGCTGTTGCGATTGTTCGAGAGTGCCTCTTCCGACACTATTCCGTCGTTGTGGCGAAGACTGCCGGACGGTCAGCCCCATGCTGCGGGCTCCGGTCGTTGCGTAACCTGCTGACTCGAAAGGGGAGTCGATGCAACGGAAATCGATAATCATTCGGAAACACAAATGCACCTGAAAAGGATTGAGAACTTGTTCAGGCGGCCATTCAGGGCGAGGGCTGTGGAGATCGATCTCAGCCGGCCAGGAGCTCACCCACTCGAATAGGAGGAATATGGCACAACTTACCACTCCCATTGAAGTTTCTTTGAAGAATATCTTGGTCGCTACCGATTTTTCACCGACTTCGCTTTCTGCCCTTACTTGCGTGGTGCCAATCGCAAAAGAGTCCAATTCCGTGGTTCATGTTTTGCATGTGATTCATCCTTCGGAGATTGCAATCGCGTCACCGGAGGCAGAGGTGGACATGTCCCAGGAGATTGAGATGGATGCCCAACGAAAAATGGGTTCCTTGGAGACTCTGTTTGGAACTGTCCAGCACAGAATGTGGCTGCGGGAAGGCGGAGTTTGGGAGGTTGTTGAAGAGGTTTCCCGATCAGAGCACGTTGACCTGGTCGCCGTGGGCGCCAGTGGGAAATCGGACATCAAGAAGTTCTTTTTTGGATCAGTGGAGGAGGAGATCGTTCGCAAATCAACATGTCCGGTTCTGACAGTCGGGCCGCACGCATCTTTTACCAGCGGACGTGCGCCACTCGCACAGCTACTCTATGTCACCAACTTCTGGGAGGAGTCGCATTACGGTCTGCAATATGCTATCCGGCTGGCGATTCGGTACAAGTCTCGGCTCTTGCTGCTGCACGTTGTGGAACAGGAGGAGCCCAAGCGACCCGATCACGAATGGCTCAGACCGTACCGTCGGATCCTACGAAATCTCTTGCCAGAAGGCACCGGTCACCTTCCCGTAGAGCCCGTATTGCGAATTGAAGTTGCGAAGAACTCCACGGCGCGTATTCTCCAGGTGGCTGACGAAATCAGCGCTGACATTGTCGTCATGGACGTGCGTCCCGAAGAGACATGGGCCACGCACCTGCGCGACAAAGTCTACGAGATTATTTCATGGGCACACTGTCCCGTACTCACGGTGCGAACGAAGAGGGAGCAGTAGTTGCCTGCTTGACTTGGGCGACTTGGACGGAGGAGCCTGCACCGGGCTTATAGTGGGGTGCGTGCACGGACTTACGTTCCAATTGACGTGCGAGCGTTCCGGTGATCTTCTGAAGCTTTCCCTAGCGGGGGCTACAGAGCCCACCAGCGTGGTCGACAAAGCCATCCTCGCCACACTGAGAAAATAAGGTCGACTTCTCACATGTCGAACCCTCACGATTGGCAGTCTTCCGCACGTCACGGTAGAGAGCCTGTAACTCAGAGCTATCCTTTGCGGTTGCTTCTTGACCACAACCCGTTCAGTTCTTAGGTTTGGATCGCTGCCGAACCGGCCATGTGCCTGGCTCTTTCTTCGTGGTATTTAAGTCCGCTCTTGCTTTCTGCAAAAACTTCTTCGATTCTCGGACAACTTCCTCTTCATTCGCATTTATACGTTGCTTGATTTCTCGATCTTCTCCCGTGTCAGGCATATTCATGACCTCGCTCGCTTTTACTCGATCCGCTTGTCTCTCCCTGCAGTGTTTTGCGTTCCATTTCGACTCAGACAAAGCTCGGGTCAGGATTGGGATGGGACAACTCGCCAATCCCGAATCAACGAAGCCATCGAAGCATCACGCATCGCTTGCCGACGCCTTGTTGATCCGGGATCGGGCTTGCTCGGCCAGGCAGAATTCCAACTCTTGGCAGCTGTCACCTGCAGCTAATTCTGAGTTTGGCTTTACTGGGGTCTGACTGACTCTTCAGCTCGGGGTGACTTCTGCTTTGACTGAAAGTTGCAGATCGATGATCTAAGCTGCCCTATTCAGGATCCTCTCCACCTTCGCCTGCTGATCACGGTTCAACGTGGTGCTCAGAATCGTGCCGCCATAGCCCCGGAACTGATCGGCCAGAATGTCGGGATTGGCGGTGCGCACGAGCGCATAGATCGCCGAGTCCCCGGGCTGGATCATCGCGCCAACCTGCTTGACGAAATCCGCCGGGATGCCGAACTCATCCTTCCACCAGGAGGCGTCGGCTGCACCAGCCCCCGCGCCCAGAGCGGCGCCGACGCCGGCTCCCGCCGCGAGCGTGCCGGCCGCCACTGCGCTGGCTCCGCCGGTGAACGGAATCGCCGCAATGGTGAGCCCGATTAGTGATCCCAGTAGACCACCCAAAGCCGCTCCTTCGCCGGGAGTCGTGGTGTAGCTTTGGTCAACCCGCAGCTTACCGTTGTAGTCGCGGTAGGCGGCGACGGCGTCGCGCAAGTCGACTACCCAGTCATCGTTCATTGATTGCAACCGATTGAGCACCTCCGATGCACGGTACATGTCTTTCTTGAAACCAACGACTATCAACGTTGCCATGATGGTTCTCCTTTTTTGCGGCGTTATCACGCCGTGTTTGTTGTCGCCCTCTTCTGGAACGCCGAAGATGGCTTTCTCCTCTGTCTCCTCAGCATTGGCATGTGGTCCTTCGCCGGCTCTCCGTTAGTTCGGAGTATGGTGGTGCCCTCCGACAAGCGTTACCGCTGGAGTTGTTACTGACGTGAATGCCAATGCGTGCGTGAGTGCAGTTGAGATGCCACACGCTTTGCTGATTTGGAAGGCGAGTGTCGTCAGTCCTTTACGGAGTTGGTACAACGCCACCCAGGTGTTCAGCCGAGATCAAAGGTCGTCAGGTTGGCGAAATCCGATCGTCGAAAGGCGGGAAGGCGATGTTTAGCTTTTGCGAGCAGCGCTTCTTCGGAATCGCCGATATTTCACGAACTTCGCGAATTTGCGAAGGAATTGTGATTCCGGACTGTTCGAACCTGAGCGTTTCGAAGAAGTTACCAATGGAGATTGCATTGCATTCATAAGCCTTAGAAGAACGACCAAAACAAAAAGGAGCGAAAACATCATGGACAGAATGCTAGTAGTGGTTTTTGACAACGAAGTCAAAGCTTATGAGGGAAAAAGAGCCCTTTTGCAACTCGATGGCGAGGGCAGCATCAGCGTCTATGCCTACGCGGTGATTACCAAACATCCTGATGGCACCACAACTGTGAAGCAGGAAGACGACTACGGACCGATTGGCACCCTGCTCGGCACTTCATTTGGAAGTCTGATCGGGTTACTCGGCGGACCGGTGGGCCTGGCTGTTGGGGCCGCAACGGGAGTGCTGGGGGGCGCGGCGGTAGACTTGAATAACGCCCGCATCGGCGATGACTTCATCGACGACGTCTCAAAAGCCTTAATCCCGAACAAAGTGGCTGTGGTCGCGGAAATTGAAGAGGACTGGACCACGCCTGTCGACACCCGCATGGAAGCGATCGGGGGGACCGTGTTTCGCAGGGCTCTCTCAGACGTGAAACACACAATCCACGAGGAGAACGTCAACGCCATGAAGGCCGATCTGGCTGAGATGAAGGCCGAGCAGGCCAAGGCTCACGCCGACCGCAAAGCCAAGCTTCAGGAGAAGATCAACCAACTCGACTCCAAGATCCAAACGCAGTTGCAAAAGGCCAAAGACAAACGCGAAGCGGCGGAGCGTCAGGCCCAGGCAAAAGTCCAGGTGCTCAAGGCAAAAGCGGCGGCTGCAAAGGCCAAGGCCTCGTAAGCGCGAAACCCCTCGGCCCAGTTCAGCACCTGTCAGAAGGGAGGTCAAAAAACTTCCCTTCTGAAAAACATTTCTAGAACAGCAGGAGAATCCCGATGTCTGCACAGAGCTTGATTGAAGAAGTGAAGAAACGTTCTGCATGGAGCATTTCGATGGGCGTCTTGACTGCTGTATTGGGGACATTCTTGATCATTTCCCCCTTCATGACGGCGACGATCACTGTCGTTTTGCTCGGTTGGGTACTCATTCTCGTTGGCATCGCTCAATTCGTGTTTGCGCTTCACTCCCTGAAGGTTGGGAAGTTTTTCCTAAAGGTGCTCTTGAGTGTGCTCTTCGAGGTCGTTGGCTTCTTCCTGGCATTTTCTCCCATAGCCGGTGTCGAAGCGCTGACAGCCCTCCTCGGAACGCTGCTGCTTGTGCAGGCGGGGCTTGCCACCGCGACGGCCTTCCAGGTCAGACCGATCGAGGGCTGGGGATGGTTTTTGTTAGACGCTGCCGCAAGCTTCTTGATTGGCATATTGATCCTGGTCAAATGGCCCTCTAGCTCCGTGTGGGCGATCGGAACATTAGTCGGAGCCTCGGTGTTGTTCGGGGGAATCTCAAGAATCATGATTGCCGCGAAGATTCGAAGCGGCGCCAACAGTGTGGAACGCGGACTTCGCGCAGCCTAGGCGTGGGCAGCAAACTACGGAACAACGCGTTGTTTTGGAATAAGGAAGGCCGTGCATGCGCTCCAACATCAAACTAGGAAGAATCTCAGGAATTGAGATCGGTCTCCATTACAGTTGGCTCATCATTGCAGCCCTGATCGTGTTTTCCCTGGGCGAGCACTTTCGTCAGGTAAACCCGAATTGGGGGTCGGGACAGATCTGGACTGCCGCGGTGGTCACGGCAGCCCTGTTCTTCGTCACCCTGCTGCTGCATGAACTCGCCCATTCAAAGGTGGCCCAGTCCCGGGGAATGAAAGTCACAGGGATCACTTTGTTCGCGCTCGGTGGTGTATCCCAAATCCAGGACGACGCCACTGACGCGAAAACAGAATTCTGGGTCGCGATCGCGGGGCCAATCGCCAGCCTGGTTATCGGTTTTGGCTGCCTTGCAATCGCGCTCGGCCTTGGCTGGCAACGTTCCACCGAACCGACAACCGCTGTGACTGGGGTTCTTGTCTGGTTGGGGTATATCAACATCGCCCTTGCAGTCTTCAACATGATTCCCGGCTTTCCGCTGGATGGTGGTCGCGTGCTGCGCTCGATCGTGTGGGCGATTACCAAGAACGCAGATCGCTCCACCCGCATCGCTGCCCGGGTCGGCCAAGTCGTGGCTCTTCTATTCATCCTCGATGGGATATGGCAGTTTTTCCACGGCGCTGGCTTCGGCGGCCTTTGGATCGCATTCATCGGCTGGTTTCTAATGGACGCGGCTAAGGCGAGCTACGCCGATGTGGAGACCACCGAGAAACTTCGCGGCGTACGGGTCTCTGAGGTCATGTCGCGCGACTGCGTTGTTGTGAACCGCGCAATGAGCCTGCAGGAGTTTGTCGATACTTATCTTCTGACGACGGGCCAGAGGTGTTTCGCCGTGGAGGACCAGGGTCGCCTGGCGGGCCTCGTCACCCCGCGCGACGTGAGCAAGATCCCACGCGACCGATGGAATAGTTACACCGTTCGCGAAGCCATGCGACCCTTGCAGGAGCTGCACATCATCACTCCAGACACTCCGGTTTTGGACGCGTTGAAACTCATGGCCCGCAACGATGTCAATCAACTGCCCGTGGTCGAGAATGGCGCCTTGCAGGGAATGGTCTCCCGTTCCCAGCTTGTGCAGTTGTTACAGGTTCGCTCTGTGCTGCAGCTCCCAGCGACGTATCGTTCGACACTGCAACGTGACGGCAGAGAAGTGAGAAAAAGCGCGTGACTCGGCATAACGGGAAGGCGATTCACTGCGAGCTGTAGTGCCTTGGGCTGTGGCAGCGCCCAAGGTCAGCAAGTTCAGGTAACGGAGGTGCATCATGGCAGAAATCATGGACGTGGGTGGACAACACAAATGTGCGTATTCGCAGTGCGAGTGTCAAGTACCATCCTTCGACACTTATTGCAGCGATTACTGTTCGGACGCTGATGATGAGCAGGAAGTCGAAGTCCAGTGCGACTGTAAACACAATCCATGCGCACTGGACTGACGATACATGCGCAGTCGGTTCGTTAGGCGAGCAGCCGTATTACTCCCCGCAAATTTATCGGCGGGGAGAAAATTGGAGATAGCAGTTTTGATAACCGTGACGCTAGTAGATCCCGACCAGGGGCGGTCGATGGTGGCAATCAGTGAGGACACCACGGTGCGCGACGTTGCTACTTCAGTGTGCCATTTGTTTTGGCGGACTCTCAAAAGGAATGGGACTCCGGTTCCGTTCACTGCGAAGGTTATGGACGGCGATATCGTGACGGTAGAGGCCGATAGAATTGATGAGTCATAGGGTAGGTGAGAAGCAATTTCCGGCCGTCCTTCGTTCAGTAATCCTACGATCCGGGGTGGCCTTCGTCACCGCCGTTTGCCTGTTTTCCGGTAGTCGCGTGTCGGCTTCGCATGAATTTCCTAATTGCTTGGGAATCCAGGATGCCACGCAACAAAACACGGAGCCAGGAGCGGCGGGTGTTCAAGTGGCCGCAGGCGAATACAAAACTCTGACCGAAAACGGCGTCGGACCTTCCGATCCGGCAGTCTATGGTTTTAGTGAGGCTTGGACTCTATGGCGGCTCCAGGATGGAACTTTCGAGGTCAACGGCACCAGAAGCTACCGTTCGCCTTCCGATCAAGCTCATAGCCATCAATTCTCAGTTCACCTTTCTGCCGGTTTCTCTGTCCTGGGATTGAAGGAGTTCAGACGGCTGCGATGGAGCGCAGATTCGGGGCCTCTTAGTTGCGATTTCCTGCCCGGGAAGATCGCATGCACATCGAATGCGAAGGATGTGACTCAGAATGTGAAGTTAGACGTGCCGGTGGACGAGCCTGCCGGCCTCATGTGGCCGATTTCGGCATTTTCCTTGAGCAGCATCACACGTTCCGCAAGTCACGACCGGAAAACGATGACGCCGGTCGAACTCGTGATGTTGGAGGAAGGCAGCAGAGAAGATCCAATCTTCACGACGACTCTGTCTGGCCATTTGAAATATCTCGGACAGGAGAAACTATTATTGGCCGGGCGGGAGTGGCATGCGGACAAGTTTGAGCTGAAGGTGGCCACTCATCCGCCATTCCTGGTCTGGACGTCTCCTGAAGGTCTACTTCTCGCGTTTACTCCTGAGAATGAGAACAAGACTATAGCCGGCGACGGCATAGTGTTGGTGAGTTTCCAGCAGTCGAAGGAATTCTGATCTCGACGCGAAAGACCGGTTGTGGGGCTATGGGTCAGCTGTTTTGCAGACTCTGTGCGCGCGAAGAAACGGAGCACTCACGCGCAAAATCCAGCTCAACCAAACTTCACTTAGGGAGAAAAACAAATGGCACAGAACAACCAGAGTAGTATCCCTCACACCACTGCGAGTGGGGTCTCTCAGTCCCACCCAGTGCCGATCGACACGCAGAAGCAGAATCGCCCTCGCAAAACTTGGAGACAAGCGCTTCAGGAGAGCGCGCCGCTCGTGTTACCCGTTGCGCACGACGCGCTGACTGCCCGCCTGATCGAAGTGGCCGGGTATCCGGCCTACCAGATCGGCGGCTTTGCGCTTGTCGGGTCGCGCTTTGCCTATCCGGATCTCGATCTCGCGCAGTTCGGGGAGAACAGCGCGGTGATGCGCGACACGATCGCCGCATCCTCGCTTCCGGTGCTCGTCGATGCTGACGATGCCTACGGTGACGCGAAGAACGTGACTCGCGTCGTGCAGGCCTATGAGGCGATGGGCGCATCGGCGATCTTCCTCGAGGACCAGCAGGCGCCGAAGCGCTGCGGCCACATGCTGGGGAAGAAGGTGGTGCCGGCGGAGGTCCACGTCGGGAAAATTCGTGCGGCGGCGGCGATGCGCCACAACCCGGAGACCTTCATCATGGCGCGGACGGACGCGCTGGCGCCGCTCGGACTCGACGAGGCTCTGCGCCGGGCCGAACTCTACCTGAAGGCGGGAGCCGACGGGGTCTACGTAGAGGCAGTGGAAACGATGGAGCAATTGCAGAAGGTGGGGCAAAGGCTGCGAGGGGCCGCGCTGGCGACGAGCATTCTCGAAGGCGGCGGCCGGACGCCTTGGATGGACCCAAAGGACCTTCACGCACTCGGGTATACGATGCTGCTTTACCCGACGACGGTCATCTTCCGCGTGACCCGCGCCATCCGGAAGGCGGTCGAGGATCTCAAGGCAGGTCGCCCGATGCCTCCAGAGGAGTCGGTCACGTTCAAAGAGTACGAGGACATTCTCGGGCTACCGCAGTGGGCCGCTCTGGAAGATGAGTTCGTCGGCAAGCACGAAGAGCTGGGCGTACCGGAACAGAAAGCCAGCTGATCGCCAGAGCGAGGAATAGATACCCGGGCGGTTGAAGTCTTACTCCTCGTCTTTGTAACGATGGGGCTTGGAATCGCGGCGAATCGCGGGTCCGTCTGGGACAGCAAGCTCGACTTGGAGTTCACCATCAACGCTCGACCACAGGATCAAGGAGCCAAAAATCGACAAACGTCGATTTAAATCGTTCTAACACTGCTGTCGAATTCACGATCGAATCACTCCGAGATGGCGGACCGTTTCTCAGGTCGGGCAGGTTGATTTTCTTCAAGAACGCGGCATATCGCGGATCGTTGTGCAAGCTCTTCAGTAGAGGGTCAACTTTCGTTCCGATCAGACCGCTATCACGTTGGGCATAAGCTCGGTCTAGCCACTCGAACGCTTCGTTGGACTGGTTCCGGAAAGCATAAACCTTGGCGATCTCGTACGCCATGCTTGCATGGTATTTCGTAATTAACTTAGTCAATGCGGCATCCGACTCCTTTTTCCGGCCAAGCGCGTAATACGTAATCGGATACAGAAAAGCACGTTCGGGGTCATAGCGTACGAGCTTGATTTCAAGCAGAGCATCCTGGGGCCGCCCCTGCAACACATAGATTTGGCTCAACTGGACAGGACCGGGAAAAACATCGGGGCTGAGTTCAAGCGCCTTCTTGCTATCCCTTGCGGCTTCGTCTAACTGTCCCATCCAAAACTCTTTCTCTCCAAGGCTCTCCCAACTACTTGCATTGAGCGGATCCAAGTCAACGGCTTGTCGGGCCAATCGAAGACCCTCATCAAGGCGACCGAGCATGGCCGCCGACGAAGCCGCCGCCCGTACATTTGCGGGATCTCCATGATCGAGAGCGATCGCCCGCTGGAAGGAAGCATCCGCTCCAGCCCAATCGAAGTCGACCTGTTGTTTAATCCGCCCCATTTGGGCATGGGCCGCCGCCAGGTTCGGGTTCAGTGCTAAAGCTCGCTCCACCTCTTCACGTGCAAGCCGGTAGCCCTCCTCAGCGGGAACTAGACCTGCGCTCGCCTGCCACTTGCGTACCCGAGACAACCCGGCCCAAGCCAAAGCATAGGAGGGATCAAGTTGAGTCGCCCGTTCGTAATACTTTGCCGCCATATCCGTATCTTTGTTGGTGTTCCGCTCAAAGAAGTAGTACCCCTGCAAGTAGGCATCGAAGGCTTCCGGATTGACCGGGTGCGACTGGGCCAACTCGACTTGCTTTTTCGAAGTCAAACGCACTCGGATTTCGTGCGCAACCGCCTTGGCTACATCATCTTCGACATTAAGAACGTCTTTCACCGGATAGTCGTAATCCTGTGCCCACAAGTGAGTTTGGTCCTTTACCTGAATGAGCTGGGCGGTAAGACGCATGTGGTCTCCGCTTTCGCGAAGGCTGTCTTCCAGCACATACTGCACAGAAAGATCGCGTCCGACCTGGTCCAGGCGTTCGTCTTTGTGTTTGTATCCCATGACGGACGTCCGCGCGATTACACCAAGCTCTTCCGGGTTGAGCTGGCCTAGCTGTGAGATCGTTTCCTCGGTCAGACCGTCCGCCAGATATTCCTTGTTGGGATCGCCGGTGAGATTCTCAAACGGCAGTACGGCGAGCATGACTTTGGTCGACCTTGGCGGTCCTGCGACCTGAAAGTGCCGCCAAGATGTGTAGCCCGCGCCCAGTAAAATGGCAGCGGACGCGGCCACGCCCGCAGCTCTCTGCCAGAGCTTTTGTGCCTTCGGGACCGCCTCTTTCGCGCGAAAATCAAGGACCGGTGGCATATCGCTTTGCCGGCTCTCAGTGGCGGGGATTCGAACCGGAGTTGGCTTCGAAATGTCCCCTGCTTCTGCAATAGCACCCACATTCCCCGTGAACTGGTAGCCCTTTCGAGCGATGGTCACGATCAAGCGAGTGTCTTCCGAGTTGTCCCCGAGGGCCTTGCGTAAATGCGAGATGTATTGCGTCAGATTCCCTTCTTCCACGAAGGTGTCTCCCCACACTGCCTGCAGCAACTCCTCCTTGGTGACTAAGCGGTTGGGGTTTTGAACGAGGAACTTCAGGACGTCGAACGCTTTAGGAGTGAGAAAAACGGGTGAACCAGCGCGAGACAGTGCACGCCTACGGGGATCGAGCACGAACTGTCCGAAACGGTAGGAGTCGCTCGCTGGAACCGGCAGCTCGTTGGTGGGGACGGTTTCCGAGTTTTTCATGGTTTTTCAGAGTTCTCTGAAGGACTTTCCAGAGTCTGTCCTTGAGAATGCGGCTCATCCGTCAGCATGAACGCGATCAGGATTTTCGGCCACCCCAGATGCGACAGTTCTTACGCTGTATTTTTCTACAGGAGCGCCCGCAAACAAAGAAGTCGGCCTAATCTGAGTTTTGGAGAACTGCCATGAATTTGACTGATGTTTCCCCAGCTGAAAACTACCCCGGGGATTTTCCGTCGGCTGGTGTTGACTCGAGCAGCAACAGCTTGCCTGAGGAGATGTGCGCTGAGGGCGAGATGAGTTCTATAGCGGGCTGCGAGGGAATTGTGGGGCAGAGTTCCTCACTCCGGGAGGTG
Organism: Candidatus Sulfotelmatobacter sp.; assembly: GCA_052148475.1. GTDB lineage: Bacteria > Acidobacteriota > Terriglobia > Terriglobales > Acidobacteriaceae > Sulfotelmatobacter. The sequence continues at coordinate 24,670 of JBKQID010000022.1, forward strand.
CTGCAACAGGTCGAAATGGTTGCAGAAACCGATTCGACTGTCCTGTTGCTGGGAGAAACGGGCACTGGCAAGGAGCTCATCGCGCGTGCAATTCATGATCGTAGTCGGCGAAAGAGGCACACGCTGGTAAAAGTGAACTGCGCTGCAATTCCGGGCGGTCTGCTCGAGAGCGAACTGTTTGGTCACGAGCGAGGCGCCTTCACGGGTGCGATCACGCAAAGGATCGGCCGGTTTGAGTTGGCTGATCAGGGATCGTTGTTCCTGGATGAAATTGGCGATATCCCGCTGGAGCTGCAACCCAAACTCCTGCGCGTCCTGCAAGAGCGGGAGTTCGAGCGGTTGGGGAGTACGCGGACGAAAGAAGTGGACGTTCGTGTCGTCGCCGCGACGCATCGCAACCTCGGAGAGATGATCCTAGAGAAGCAGTTCCGCAGTGACCTTTTCTACCGACTGAATGTTTTCCCGATCTCCATTCCTCCTTTGCGCGAACGCCCGGAGGATATTCCGCTGCTGGTGCTGCATTTCGTCCGGCAGTTCGCCAAGCAAATGAACAAGAGGATCGAGTCGATTTCTTCGGAAACCATGGAGGCGTTGGCTCGATACGCATGGCCGGGAAACATCCGTGAGTTGCAAAACGTGGTCGAGAGATCCGTAGTGATTTATCAAAAGGGAAACCTCTCGGTCAAGAAGAGCTGGCTCCGGCAGAACACTTCGCAGAGCGGAGGGGCAATACAGCCTTCTTTCAGAAGGTCCGTAACTGAGGATCGAGAACTGATTAGCGCCGCTCTGGCCGAAGCGAGAGGCCGGGTGTCAGGTCCGTCGGGTGCAGCAGCGAAGCTTGGCATTCCAGCCTCCACGCTGGAATCGAAGATCCGGTCGATGAATCTCAACAAACACAGTTTCAAAAGAGTCTAAGGGAACGCTTCTGGGCGAATCCTGTTTTCACGGACTTCGCGAATTCGCGGAGAGATCGTCGCTCTGTGATGCGCGACCCCGAGTGTTCTGAAGAACTTAGCAATGGCGCTTACCTTGCATTCACTAGGAAATCAGAACGAGGGCACTAGATCAAGAAGGAGCGAGACCATGAACAGAATGCTGGTTGTTGTCTTTGACAACGAAGACAAGGCGTACGAAGGAAAGACTGCGCTCCTGCAACTGGACGACGAAGGCATCATCAGCGTCTACGCCCACGCCATGCTGACGAAGCACGCGGATGGAACTGTGACAGTAAACAAAGAGGATGACTTTGGGCCGTTCGGGACTCTGGCCGGTACCGAACTTGGAACTCTGATCGGCCTTCTGGGTGGGCCGACCAGCCTGGCGATCGGTGCCGTCGTGGGTTTGCTTGCCGGCAGCACGGTGGACCTGAACAACGTCAGGATTGGTAACGACTTCATTGCGGACGTGACCAAGGAACTGCTACCAAGCAAGTTCGCAGTCGTTGCGGACGTCGACGAAGATTCGACAGCTCCCGTGGACCGGCACATGGAGTCGCTGGGCGGAATCGTTTTTCGGCGAGCTCTCTCCGATGTAAAACACACAATCCACGAAGAGCACGTCGCCGCTATGAAGGCCGATCTGGCACACATGAAGGCCGAGCAGGCCAAGGCTCACGCCGACCGCAAAGCCAAGCTCCAGGAAAAGATCAACCAGCTCGACTCCAAGATCCAGGCGCAGCTGCAAAAGGCCAAAGAAAGACGTGAGGCTGCGGAGCGCCAAGAAACAGCCAAAGCCGAGATCCTTAAGGCCAAGGCAGCCGCCTTGAAAGCCAGGGCAGCAGAAATACACGTTTAGCGCGCGATGCATGATCGCGATCACGAGCTTCAAACGGCGTGATCGAGAACAGATGCGACACGGCAATTTCAGCTTTGTTGACGAGAGGATTCTATGTCTGCACCAGGAAGGATGACCGGCGAGATTGAGACACGTCGAGGGACAGCTATCGTCATCGGCAACTTGATCGCCTTACTAAGCCTGCTCGTCCTTGGTTATCCTCTCGCTCCGGCGACCATCAGGACGATGCTTCTAGGTTGGATTCTGATGGCTGTCGCCATCATGCAGTTTATCTGCGGATACTTGCAGATGAGGCAATCCTCGGTGACTCTTCGACCGCACCCGTACACTCGACCGCCCGAGAGTGGAAAAATCGTGCTCGGAACTTTAAGAGGTCGAAGATGAACCTCGAAGCTGAAATGGTCAAGGTTGACGGGGAGATCGTGGTTATTTCCTGCGAGCAGTGTGGCAACGCGTACGGAATCCTAATGAGTCACTCCGACTCAGACACGTTGTCCACTTGTCGTTGTGGGAAATGCCAGCAACCGCTGTTTAGTGCGGCGGAGTTGCGTGCGAACCAGTTCGAGGACTGTTGATCAGCAACGTTGAAGTTGTTTGTTCGGAGCACCGGCGAGCAGTGGGCCGATGCCGTTCGAGAGACTGTTCGCCAAACGTCGAAGCAGTGAGATGGACTATGGGAAACATCACAGACGTCGCAAATACGCGCAAGTGCGCTCACGAGCAGTGTCAATGTCAGGTTCCACCTGTGCAGGAGTACTGCAGTGACTACTGTTCGGACGCCGATGATGTCGGCGAAGTCGTGCTCCAGTGTAGCTGTGGGCACCCTTCATGCCGGCCGGAATGAATGTCCGCTTTACGGACACGCAGCGGAGACTAATGCTGCTCGAGGGAAATGGACCATGAATGCACACGGAACTTTTCGCAACGCGCTTCTCCATACCACCGCCGCGGCGTTGTGCCTGTTGGTGGTTGGGACTGCAACAACTCCACTAGCGGCTCAAGCGCAGGATCAGGACGAAGAGGTGCAATTGGGTCAGGAAGTCTTCGACGAACTCAAGGCGAAGGGCGAAATCATAGAATCGTCTCCTCTTTATGATCAGCTGAAACCGATTGCAGACGCGATCACGCGGTCGGCGCAGCCGCGATACAACCATCCATTTAAGTTCTACTTAGTCCACGAGCAGCAACCGAACGCGTTCGCCACTCCCGGTGGCAACGTTTATGTTGTCGATTCTCTCCTGTATTTCGTAAAGAACACCGACGAACTCGCCGGAACTTTGTGCCACGAGGTCTCCCACACTATCCATCACGACACCATGGAGTTGATGGAGAAGCGGGAAAAGATCGCGGAGCGGGAAGTCGGAGCTGCCATTCTATTGAGCCCTTCTGTCGCGCAAATGTTGGCCATCGCTTTCCTCGGCAAGCTGCATTCGCTGAGCTACTCCCGAGATGTGGAATCACGCGCCGATATCACCGGCTCGGACGTGTGTGCGGCCACCGGATACAACCCTTGGGGACTCGTGTGGTTGTTCCAAGATTTTAAGGACGCCAAGGCGGAACAGGTGCCGCAACTCCTGTCAGATCACCCCAACGACCAGAATCGCGTCGATGCGTTGGAGCGGCACTTCCGCAAGAACCCGTCGGTTTTCAAAAAGTTCAACCCGGACCCGAAATCGGCTAAGCCGTTGGCAGTTCCCGCCAACGCTCCGGAAACGTTTCTGCGGTAGATCGATTGAATCGCACTGCCGGATAGGTAGTGCGCTAATAAGGAGAAGGACAATGAGCGGTATTACGGATGCTTTCGTCGCTGGCCTCGAGCAAGTCAGGAAGTCCTGGGGCTGGTTCCTCGTCTGCGGCATTCTGCTGATGATTCTCGGCATCACGTGTGTCGGCAAGGCGCAGACTGCAACCACCTTTTCAATTCTGGCGCTGGGCTGGGTCCTTGCGATCAGTGGAGTGGTATGGCTCGTAAATTCGTTTTACGCCTTCAGCTGGCACGGATTCTTCCTGTACCTGCTGAACGCGATTATCCGCGGAGTAACGGGATATCTCCTGATTCGTCACCCGGACGCAGGCGCAGAAGGAGTGACCATGCTGCTCGCGGCGCTCTTTATCGTCGGAGGGTTGTTCCGCGGGATCGGGGCCAGTGTGATTCAGTTCCCCCGCTGGGGATGGACGGTTTTTTCCGGCCTGGTCTCAGTTGCTCTCGGGGTCTACCTGTTGGCCACCTGGACTGCAGCTAGCGTTTACTTCGTCGGCATCGTGATTGGCATCGACCTCATTTTTGACGGTGCGGCGCTGGTTGGTTTCGCGGGTGCGATTAGCAGCTTGCCTAAAGTGCAAGGCAGAGCTGTCTGAAGACAGCTGGAATTGGAGCCATTCCCATGTCGAGCCAAAGTCCGATGGCGCAGCGCAGGATTGAATGCCTTTTGCTGGTTGCGGGCCTGGCTCTTGTGCTGGTGTATCTTGCTGCGCAAATTCATGGAGCGGTTATGTACCGTGCGGGGCTGTGGAGTTTTGCCGAATTGAAAGCAGGTCCGCCCGCCGCGAAGAGTGAGGGAAATCAGCTTTCTCTCGCGGCGGTCAATTTCAGTCTGTGGTCAGCGAAGCGGGTTGAGGCATACACGGTGGCCTTGGCCACCAGATTGGGGACACCGCTCGCGGTCCTCTCCATTCCCAAGATGGGGCTTGACGTTCCAGTTTTCGAGGGGACCGACGTGCTCACTCTCAACCGGGGAGCAGGTCGAATCCTTGGAACTGCGAGGCCTGGGGAGCAAGGAAATATCGGGATCGCGGCGCACAGAGACGGTTTCTTCCGCAGCTTGAAGGATATCCAGGTAGGTGATCGGATCGAGCTCGCTGCGCTGCATCGCAGATTTATCTATACCGTCGACAACGTCATGATTGTGAAACCCAGCGATGTGTGGGTGCTCCAGTCCCGACCTCAGCCCTCCCTCACTCTGGTGACCTGCTATCCGTTTTATTTCGTCGGAGATGCACCGCAGCGTTACATCGTGCAGGCGTCTTTGGGGGATGCCGGGCAGGCCACAGTATCAGAACTTGGAACAGAACTTCCAAAACTTAACAAGGAGAAAACACAATGAAGGCAAGCAACAAATGGCAGTCGGCTCGACTGGTGCTCGCGGTTGGGGCTGTGGGTGTGGCCCTCAGCCTGACTATGAGAGCTCAAGTACAAACAGAAAACTATACAACCGATGGGCAGGCGACGACGGAAGTGAAAGTCGATCGTGGCACCGTAATGTTAGTCGATGGAAACGACCTCGTCGTCAAGACTGAGAAAGGCAAGCTCATACATTTTGCCAATATCCCGGAAAGTGCCAGGGCTACGGTAGGTGGCCAGCAACTCGGAATTCACGATTTGAAACCGGGTATGACGCTGGAGCGGACCATCACGACCACGACGACGCCGGAAACTATCACTACGGTGAAGAGTGTCACGGGCACGGTGTGGGAAGTGAATCCACCGAGGTCAGTCATCCTGACTCTGGAGGACGGAACCAATCAGCAGTTCAAAATCCCAGAAGGACAGAAGTTCAATATCGATGGCCAGATGACGGATGCCTGGGGTCTGCAGAAAGGGATGAAGGTGACAGCGACCAAAGTCGTCGAGGTGCCGGAGACAGTCGTTGAGCAGCAGAAAGAAGTTGCTGGCACGATGCCGCCACAGGATCCGCCGGCAGATCTGCCGATCCTAGTGGTGGTGCTTCTGGCAGATGCATCGCCTGCTCCAGCTCCCGCTGCTCCGGTGGTGCTCGCTTCCGCGACATTGCCCAAGACCGCGAGCCAGCTTCCCTTCATTGGGTTTCTCGGCACCATCACTCTTCTCTCGGGTTTTGGACTCAGAGCGCTCAGATTGCGGGCAGCTCGAGTGCGGTCATAGTGTAAGACTCCAGCCATGGGTTCGGTGCGCGTTCGTCTATCGCGTACCGAGCCTTGGAGGAGTCCGAACAGGGAGGTAAGACAATGTTGCGTCACGATTCGGAAAAGCCAAGCTCCTGGTGGAAACTCGTGCTGATGGGCTTGCTCGCAATTGCATTCGGCATCGCCGCGGTTGCACTTCCTGCCGGAATCCTGTCGGCTCGAATTCTGGACATAATTTCCCGGGTGGCGAAGCCGCTTTCTGCAAGCATGACGGCCGTTGCCGGGGTGCTGGCGCTAGTAGCCTTGGTAGCGACCGACGGGATAGTGAACTTGTTCGGCACAGCCACCGATAAGCGCTCTTCCCGAGTTCGTGGCGGCATTGGGCTCGCAGTGGCAATCGTTGCCGTGTTTTGGCCCGGACGGACGATCTACGCGGCCGTGGAGTTGATCGGGCTCTGGGCAATCCTGGTGGGAGTGTTGGAGCTCTTCTTCGCGAGATATTCAGGCGAGGGCCCGAAAGATCGCGCACTCCGCGTGATCGCGGCGATTGCTTCAATCGTTGTTGGCGTCGGGTTGATGAGGTGGGTCTTTGTGGGAGCCATCGTGATCAGCGCTCTGGTTGGTATTGCAGCCGCGGCTCGCGGCGTCAGCCTGATCATTATGGGAGTCTCCGAACGCCTCAAGCAGCCGGACGAAACCGGAAATCAGGCAATTGGGCAAGACGCCGCATAACAAGTGCGGATGGCGAATATCGATATCGGAGCTGCATGTTGTCATTTGACGATCGAACGGGCAACGTGGTCACTACCGTGGCGTTCTTCTTGGCCGCGGCGTCGATCGTCTATCTGGCGCGTGGTGCCTTCTTCATTTTGGTGCTGTCAGTGCTGTTTGCATACTTGCTGGAACCAGCGGTCTCGCTGGCACAACGGCGTTCGCGACTGGGTCAGAAGAATCGCACTTTGGCGATTGCGCAGGTATATCTCATCGGGACGCTTGTGCTGGGCAGTTTGGGATACGAGGTTGGACCGCGCGTGGCGGCGCAAATTAAGAAGCTTAATGCGGCTGTGCCGGAGATCCTGCAAGGTCTTTCCAGTGGAAGCGCTGCCGCCGATCTGGAAGCCAAGCATGGCCTGAGCGCGGCTCAGCAACAGTGGATTCACGACTGGTTAGCGCGCAACCATGAATTCATCGCCCGTGTTTTCGAGCGCGGTGCGGCATCCGCAGCCTATGTCGCAACCAGCGCGTTCTGGATATTCGCGATCCCCATCCTGGCCATCTTTATTCTGCGAGATGGACGTCCGATGGCGGATGCATTTGTGGAAGCGATTGCATCCCGTGGAAATGGCGCATCGGTTCAGCGAATCTTGCGGAGGGTTGATACGATGCTCGCCCGGTACATTCGCGCGCAGCTCGCCTTGGGGGCCCTCTCCTTCGTCTTCTACAGCGTTTCGATGCTCGTCCTGAAATTTCCCTATGCGATCGCGTTGGGCTTTTTGGGTGGCGTCCTGGAGTTCATCCCCGCTCTCGGATGGATCGCTTCGGCTGCGGCTATTCTGGTGATCGGCTTCCTGACTCACGCGCACTGGATCTGGATGGCGGGATTGCTGGTGATTTGGAGGCTTGTGCAGGACTATGTGAACTCGCCTCGCATCATGGGTGACAACGTGGAGCTGCAGCCCCTGACCGTCGTATTCGCGCTCATGGTAGGCGGTCAAGTAGGAGGTATCGCAGGGGTGTACCTCTCAGTACCGACGGTTGCCGTTCTCCGAATCGTGTGGTTGGAATGTTTCTCGACTGGGAGCTCGTCGAGTGGCATATCGGATCAACCGGTCATGCCAGTGAAGGCATTGAACTGATGTATACGCCGTAGCTCGTGGGGAAAAGTCGCAGGCACTAAGAAGATTCACGATCAGATCTAGGTCGCAAAGGCAAGAGATGAACTTCATCCACGAACCGGAAGTGCCAGGAAAAACAGGAGCCACGTCGACCAGTGCCCTCAACTGGGTGTACGTGTTGGACGACACCCTATTGCCGGAAGGCCAAATGGCGCCGGTCTATCCGCTGGGAGTGAATGTCCTTCTGGCGCGCATCGGCGGCACAGTGTACGCGGTTTCAGGCAAGTGTGCGCACATGGCATGCCCGCTGTTCATGGGGAGGCTGGAGGGCTACACGATCGTCTGCGGATGTCATGATTGGCGTTTCGACGTTCGGACTGGCAGGTTCCTCGATGCGCCGGAGCTTGGGCTCACTGTGTACTCAACAAAGCTTGAGGCGGGAAAACTGTTCGTTAACGTCGGCTCAAAGGAAAGGCCATGAAAAAAGTAAGCCTATATACTCTCTCAACTTGTCCCTGGTGCCGTAAGGCGAAGCAGTTCTTCGCCGAGCACAAGATACCCTTCACCTACATTGACTATGATCTCGCTGACGAGGCAACTCAGGGGAAGATTCTGCAGGAGCTCGATGCCGCTGGCGCGACAGGCTTCCCATTCGTCAAGATCGGTGACGAGGTCATCGCAGGCTATAGGCCGGACCTTTATTCGAAGGCGCTGAAAGCGTAAGGCGGAGTGGAATGGAAACTAACTCAAGAAAAAAGACGCTTCAGTATTTCTTCGAGAAAGTCGTCGAGCCGATGGGCTTCAAATTCACGCCCGACGTCGACTTGAAAGATTTTCTGCTCGAACAGGAGGTCATGCTGGAGGCCAAGCACGGAATCCCTTTCTGTCCCTGCCAGCCCATACGCCACGACCGCGGGCGCGACATGCAGATCGTCTGCCCCTGCATTCCCTTCCACCGGGAACATTTCGACGCCATCAAACGCTGCTGGTGCGGCTTGTTCGTGCACACGGATGTAGTCGACCCTGACAGCCTGCCCCAACTGCCGCCAAAGGACGTAGGCCTTGAGTGACAAGTTCATCCGCGCCATCCGCACCGATGAGATCGCGCCCGGCGGGATGAAAACCGTCGAGCTTGACGGACACGAGATCGTCATCTGCAATTGCGGCGGAACTTACTACGCCATCGAGCGACGCTGCGGACACATGAATGCCCCGCTGGAATTAGGCACGCTCGACGGTAAGGTCGTTACCTGTCCTATGCACTGCGCCCAGTTCGACGTCACTACTGGGCAAGCCCTCTCCGGCCCAGTTCCGGGAGACCTGGGCAGCGAAACCCTTCCGCCAAGAGTGGCTGCATTTCTGCAACAGGTCGGCATGCTGATGAAGTACGTCCGCACCGAATCCATTCGCACCTACGAGACGAAAGTCGAAGCCGGCTGGGTCCACGTTGCGGCATGACTTGCACGGGAGCGAAGGTAGTTTCGCTTGGTGCCGCCGATGGCAGCCGGCGCCGACCGTTGACATCCGCTGTGGTTTCTAGCGAAGTTCGCGATTTCACGAAGAAACCGTCACCCGAAGGTTTCGTCTCTCGAAACGTTTTCAAGGGTTTAGGTTTGGCCTCCGCATTGCATAACGATACGGAAGGATCGACGAGGAATGTCACAAGCGTGACGAACTCGCGATCCGATCGAATTGGCACGATACTGAAAAGGAGAAACATTGTGGCTGAATTGATAGTAGTTGGTTTCAAGAAAGACATGTACCGCGCTTCGCAGGTGCTCAACCAGTTGCTGGCCCTGAATGACGATTGGGTGGTTGATCTGCACGATGCCGTTGCCGTCTACCGCGACTACAACGGCAAGCTGCGAGTCGATCAGAGCTATCAGATGACCACGGGTGATGGTGCCGCATTGGGCGGTCTCTGGGGCTTGCTGATCGGGGCGACTCTCGCGATTCCGTTCACCGCCGGGGCGAGCGCCGCTGCGGCGGCTGGCGCAATGGCGGCTGGTGCAATCGGTGGGACGGCACTTGGTGCCGGGCTCGGTGCCGCCGACGCGTCGTCGTGGAAGGAAGAGTTCGGCATCCCCGATGAGTTCGTCCAGCGGGTGGGGACATTGATCCAGCCCGGCGACTCGGCAATCTATGCCATCCTGCGCACCGCCGATCCCGACATTGTGGCCGATCAGTTCCGCGGCTATGGAGGAACGATTCTGCGCACGACCCTGAACCCTGATCAGCAGGCGAAAGTGGAGAAAGTCCTGAACAAGACCGCCGCCTAAGCCCATTCAATCGGTTTCACTGAAATGCCAGTAGTAACTCGATGAACGCGATATGGAGGAAATAAGAACATGACGACTGCAGAAGCAAAAGCACACGAAGAGAAGGTCAGTGCCCAGTTGCACGAAGCGAAGGCACTGATCGAGGAGTTTGAAGCCCACGCCAAGAAGAACAAGGCGGAGGCGAAGATCGAAAAAATCAACGCTCTGAAAGCCAAGAGAGAAGAGATCGAAAAGAAGTTGCACCAGCTTCTGAAGGTCGGCGTCGCAGCGAAGGTGGCGGAGAAGATTAAGGATGACATCGTCGCGGAAATGGGCAAATTCAAGGCTTCGCTGGAAGAATTTGGCGCGAAGCACAAGAGCTAGCCAGCCGTAGGGCATTCCGGATTGGCCAGGAATGGCGAGAGGCGAGTTCCCTCATTTGCCTCCAGAAATTTCTGGTCCCGGATCAGCAGCCGCCCGGAGAAATGATCAGGCTCACCGCGCAAGGAAGTAGAGTCGCTCCTGCGGTGGAGTACCCCGGGCGGCTGCGTTTTAGCACGATCACTCGTCGTATCGCCGCATGGTCTGGCTGGCTCTGTGGCACCCAACTTTCCCGGCCGATCCGTAGCCCGCTGAATGGGAGGTACAAGACTGGTGCGGAAACAAGGCATTAAACGACGTCAAGAATCGAACTCGCGCACAACTAACTCCGAATCCTGTGGGCAATCGAGATTGGATAAGCTTCACCAAAAGATTCAGTCAAAGCTGGACGACCTGCACTCGGACTTTCGCCAGCTAGAGACTGACTTGCGAGGTGCAAAGCAGGCAAACTCACGGGCACACAAGGATCGAATCGATGGGTTCAAGCGAGCTCTGCGGGATATCCTGGAGGCGGCGAACCGCGCTGACAGGGAGTGGCATTGAAACCGAAGAAAGCTGGACGGTGTGCTCTGATTGCCGCGGCGGCCTTGTCGGCCGCTGCGATAGTGGCGCAACTAGCCCGAGCCCAGCCGTCGGGGCTTGTCGCCCTCCCGCCGGAAATTGAGAGGCTTTACAACGCGGGCTCCTATAGCCGAGCGGCTGAGGTACTGCAAGCCACCATCGCACAAAATCCGAAGGACGCCTCTCATTATTATTATTGGCATTATTATTGGCTGGGCCGTTGTTACTTTGAGGTCCGCGATTTCAACCGTGCGATTTCAACTTGGGAGCGAGCAGTCGCTCTGGAGCCGGGCCGCTCCGAGTACCACGATTGGCTGGGGCGGGCTTATGGCCGCAAAGCCGACGAGAGCAGCCACTCGAACATGGCTGCCGCCTTTTCCCTGGCACGGCGGACCCACAAAGAATTTGAGACGGCGGTCCGTCTGGACTCCACCAATATCAGCGCTCAGCGAGACCTGATTGATTTTATGGCGAATGCTCCTGGCGAACTCGGCGGCGGCGAAGGCCGTGCCTTGGAGCAGATCCGCGCGCTGTCTGCCGTGGATCCGATGGAAGGACAGTTGGCTCTGGCTGATCTCTATGCCGTGCGGAAGAAGTTTGAGCAAGCCAGCAATGCGTATCAGGAAGTCCTCAAATCGGCGCCCAACCGAATCGATGCCTATTTCGAAATTGCGGACTACTATCGCGACAGGAGCGACTCTGAGCACATGGATCAAGCCGTCGAAGCCGCGGCGAAAATCGACCCTTCCGATCGCCGGCTGAGTTATTATCGCGGTGTCGTGCTGGTACTGGAAAACAGGAATGCGGAGGCCGCGGAAAAAGATCTTCGCAGCTACATCGATTCCGTCCCCGACAATTCCGAAGTCCCCGAGCACTCCTCGGCCTACGCGTGGCTCGGTAGGCTCTTTGAAAACGAAAAGAAGCCGGACCTCGCAGCCCAGCAGTATGAGGCTGCTCTGGCCCTCGACCCACGCAACAAGACCTTGCGAGAGGACTTGAAGCGGGTGCAGAAGAAATAAGTATCATTCCTTCAAGGGGCCCACGCGGAGGAAACACAATGGTCAGCCCGCTTTTAGACAAGTCCGTTGGGCCCGCTCCATTTCCGGTTGAGGCTGGATCTCCTCACCCGCTGGGAGCCACACCTTCGCCTGCGGGAGTGAATTTCTCACTGGCTTCCTCGAATGCGACAGGCGTCGAGCTGCTCCTGTTCTCAGCGCACGACTCGCTGGAGCCAATCCAAACGATTCGGTTCGATCCTTATCTAAACAAGACGTTCCACTTCTGGCATGCCTTCGTCCGCGGTCTGAAACCTGGAGCGCACTATGCGTACCGTGTCGATGGCCGGTTTGACTCCGCCGGGCAGCGATTCAACAAGAACAAAGTCCTGATCGATCCCTATGCCCGCGGCAATTCTAACTCTCTTTGGGATCGCGGCAGTGCCTGCACGCCGGCGGACAATCTTGGGGCATCCATGCGCTCAGTCGTCATAGACGCTTCCGGCTACGACTGGGAAGGCGACAAGCCGCTCAACCGTCCGATGGAGGAGATCATCATCTACGAGGCGCACGTCCGCGGCTTCACGCAATCTCCGACCTCCGGCGTGCGACATCCCGGGACTTTCGCCGGCCTCATCGAAAAGATTCCTTACCTCAAAGATCTCGGCATCAACGCCGTAGAGTTGCTTCCAATCTTTGATTTCGATGAGAAGGCCCTGCTCAAAGTCGTCGACGGGAAGCCCCTCAACAATTATTGGGGATACAGCACCATCGGCTACTTTGCGCCCCAGTCCTCTTATTGCCTCGAGCCCGAATCCGGCAGTCACTTGCGCGAGTTCCGCGATTTAGTCAAAGCGATGCACAAGGCGGGTATTGAAGTCATTCTCGATGTTGTCTTCAATCACACGGACGAAGGCAACCACCATGGGCCTACGTATTCCTTCAAAGGCATCGATAACCGCTCTTATTATTTGCTGGTGCCCTGGGCACTGGAATACTACATGGATTTTTCCGGATGTGGGAACACTCTCAACTGCAATCACCCCATGGCCCAAAAACTGATCGTCGACTGCCTCCGTTACTGGGTTCGGGAGACCCATGTCGACGGCTTCCGCTTCGACGAGGGTTCCATCCTTTCGCGCGGTGAGGATGGCGCGCCTGCAGTGCACCCTCCGCTGGTTTGGCAGATCGAGTTGGACGAAGATCTGGCGGACACAAAGTTGATTGCGGAAGCATGGGACGCCGCCGGCCTGTACCAGATCGGACATTTCCCCGGTGACCGCTGGGCCGAATGGAACGGCCGCTATCGCGACGACGTTCGACGCTTCGTGAAAGGCGATCCCGGGGTTGTGGGGACCATTGCTTCGCGCTTAGCAGGTAGCGCCGATATTTATCAAGAGAGGGGAGGGTCCCCCTTGAACAGCGTTAATTTTGTGACCTGTCATGACGGTTTTACCCTCAACGATCTGGTCTCCTACAACCAGAAGCACAACGAAGCGAACGGCGAATCCAACTGTGACGGCATCAACGATAACCTCAGCTGGAACTGCGGAGTGGAAGGCGATTCCGACGATCCCAGCGTCGAGTCGCTCCGCAGCCGTCAGGTGCGCAACTTTATGGCAATCCTTCTGCTCTCGCGTGGCGTTCCCATGTTTGTGGCTGGGGACGAGGTGCGGCGTTCGCAGAAAGGTAATAACAATCCATATTGCCAGGACAACGAGATTAACTGGTTCGACTGGACCCTTGGGAGTAAAAACTCCGACCTGTTTCGTTTTTGCAAAAACATGATTCGTTTTCGGAAGTTGCATCCGGCACTCCGCCGCGACCAGTTTTTCGACGGCTCGGTGAACGAGCGAGGCTTAAGAGACTTATCGTGGCACGGCACGAATCTCGACCAGCCGGGGTGGGACGATGCAGGGGCGCGGGCGCTCGCGATGACTGTGGCCGGCTTCGGCGCAGACCCCGACTTGCACGTAATGTTCAACATGTTCTGGAATAGCCTGGATTTTGAGCTACCCGCAGTGCCAGGCAGACGTTGGTGCCTTGCTGTGGATACGGCCAAGCCCTCGCCTCACGACATCGCCGAGCCCGGCTCGGAGCCGGAGGTGCTCGGGGATCTGCATCGGGTCGAGGCAAGAAGTGTCGTAGTCCTGGTGAATCGGGCGTAAGCAGGAAGTTGCCGAGTGGCGGCCGTCCCTGCCTCTCACAATCCACCGCACGTCGTCACAACTCTCGCGAATTCGCGAAGAGATTCCCGCTTAGAAATGCGCGAGCTTGAGCGTTTTGAAGAACTTATCAATGGCGCTTCCATTGCATTCACAAACTCCAGAAGCGGGCACAACTCAAGACGAGTCGAAGGCGCTTCAGGATACGAGGATAGCAGGGCAACGTACCGCGATTGTGAGGATCTCCGCATGGCTGTTGGAAATCCCACGCGAGGAATTGCGCCGTTGCGAGCGATCGAAGGGACGGACGGAGGTAGCGTATGACGGAAGACGGCACATCAATCCGCGTTCGCATCGACGATCAGGGTTACACGCATGTGACGGTAATTCAATGGGACGAACAGGGCCGGGAGATCGTGTACCGCGAGGACGAGAATTTTCAGTGTTCGGAGAAGCAATCTTGAAGCCGATTGTGGCCCCGCCCAGACATCTTAGTAATCAGCGAACAGCACTGCAAATTTCTCCGGCCAGGGACACTCAGCTTTTGCTTTGAGCACTTCGCTAATGGATTGCCCTCGGACGTTGGGATCGAACACAGACGTTCAGAGTTGAAAACCGTAAGGGATGAATCGGGGAGGACTCATGAAATCAAACAAGATTTTAAACCTGGGCGTGCAACGCGGCGAGAATCGCAGTGCAACGCGGTGGACTCTGGAAGCGGTACAGATCGCGAGCGACCTCATAGCATTCTACCCTCACGCGATCCATCAGCCACAGCCCTATGTCATCCTGCTCGACCCGGCCAGCGGCATTCTCAAGCGCCTCGACTTACAGGCGACAAAGTAATCCCTTCACTGTTTCGGTCTCGCTTCAATCCCGCTAACCGCCCAACTACGCCCGCGTCTTATCGCGGGGCTTTTCACGAACTTCGCGAATTCACGAATGAAGCGCGTCCCGGCGATCTGTGTGCTCAAAGCGTTTTCAAGAGCTTAGGTGTGGTCTTCGTGTTGCTGTAAGACCAGATGTACCTCGAAGCATCTGCTGTTTTCATGCGGCAGAGCGGGCAGGGAGGAGTTGACGTGATTATGAAAAACCAGAAGCGCATACTCGCCCTCGCGGTGGCCTTCCTGGCGTTGGCATCCGGAACGCCGCCAGCGCGCTCAGGCGACGACCATGACGCGAAAGTGAAGGAAGCAGCTGCGCAGTCTGTTAAAGCCGGGAAGGTGTTCGATGAGATTATGCATACTCCCGACAAAGCAATTCCACGGGAACTGCTGGCCCATGCCAAGGCAGTGGCCGTGTTCCCGCAGGTCATCAAGGCGGCCTTTCTGATTGGCGGTGAAGGCGGGCGCGGCGTCGTGAGCCGTCGCACCAGCGCGGGCTGGAGCAATCCCGTATTCTTTCGCGCGGCCGGTGGCAGCGTGGGGCCGCAAATCGGCGCATCGGCGACCGATATCGTTCTGCTGTTCATGAACGACGATGCCGTGGGTTCGTTGATGAAGGACAAATTTGAGCTTGGGACGGATGCCGCCGTTGCCGCTGGTCCGGTCGGCCGCGAAGCAGGCACAGGTACTGATGCGCTGATGCGCGCAGAGATTCTGTCTTACTCACGCAGCCGTGGCTTGTTTGCTGGGATCAACCTGAAGGGTGTGGTCATTCGGCCCGAGGACGATCTGAACCAGGCTGTATACAGCAAGAATGCGCATGAATTGCTGGTCGACGATCGTCGACAGGCAGCTGATGACGGGACGAACATCCCCGCGTTTCCGCAGGCGGTTTCTCGATACCCGGCAACTAGTAGTGCCAGTCATTAATAAGTGAAGTCACTTGGAGGGGAAGAACGTCATGACCGGACGTAGCACCACCGAGCTTATGAAGTCGAACGAATTGGCTATCGCCGGCGCGGTCTTTATGATCGCTCTGGGATCGGTGGGCACCTTTCTGTCAATCGCGATGCGCCTGGCCCCTTCTGTCTTATCCGGTTGGATCTTTATCACGGGCGGCTTCGCATACTTCCTTTACGCTTTCGCTACACGGGACGACGGAGAAGCTCTGTGGCGCTTGCTGATAGGTCTCTTGTACATCTTCGGGGGCTTCTATCTTCTCCTCTTCTTCGTTTCTGAAATCGACTTAAAGAACCTCATTTTCGCAGCAGGGACAATTGTCCTGTTCGAAGGCGTGGCGGAATTCGTCATTTTTTCCCAGCTACGCTCCATGGCAGGTTCTGGATGGATTGCTTCCGGCGCGATCGCGACCATTTTCTTCGCATTCATCATCTGGTGTTTGTGGCCCCTCAGTTCAATGCGGCTGATAGGGGCCATCGTCAGCACAAAGTTCGTCATCAGTGGCCTGAGCCGGTTGATGTATTCGATAGCCACCCGGAAGAAGCTCGAAGCAGTCGCGAAAGAAAAAAGATTACTCGGATGGCGGTCGGACTGAGAGCCAGCTGCCGATATTCGGTATCTGAAGAATAGAAAATAGAAGGAGGTCTGAAAATGTTTGGTCCATTTGAAGTGATCGTTGGTGCTACGCCGGAGATGATTCACAACTGGGGATGGTTTCTCGCGTTTGGCATCGTATTGTTGCTGCTTGGCATCGCCGCAGTCGTGCGCGCCGTTACGGCCACGGTGGCCTCGATGGTGTTCTTCGGCTGGGTCTTGTTGTTTTCCGGCATTCTCGAATTCGTGCATGCCTTTATGGTCGGTAAGTGGGCAGGTTTTTTCCTGCACATACTCGTGGCGCTTCTGTTCGGAATCACGGGAGCACTTATGGTGTTCAGGCCGGTGATCAGTGCAGAAGCTGTCACATTCGTCATGTCCGTGTTCTTTCTGGTTGCCGGACTCTATCAACTGATTGCCTCAATGTGGACCCACCTGCCTGGCTGGGGTTGGCAAGCTGTCAACGGAGGCCTCTCGGCAATTATGGGCGTTTTGCTTCTGATGCAATGGCCGGCCTCGGGTCTGTGGGTGGTGGGCCTTTTTATTGGGATCGACCTGATCTTCTACGGCTGGGCTTGGATCGTACTGGCAGTCGGTCTGCACAAGATGTGAGCGGACGGCTGGCATTTCCTGCTTAGATGGAATGGGTTCTAGTGTGAATGAAAGTGAGGATCGCGCATATGGGAGTGTTGCAAGCGTGTTTATCCAATGTCCTGCCCCCGGTGGGTGCTCCCCCGGTTACGGTACGAAGAGCAAGGCCAGCAAGGTGCAACTCATCCACTTCGAAGCAGTTGAGTTGTGACAAAGCGGCCGCCCCGCGTGCCCTGGGCGAAGAGTGGGCAGTCGTTCAGCGAGCCATCGCTGGGGATGCTCGCGCCCACGAGCAGATCTTCGCCCGTCACACTTGCAGACTCTATCGGACTGCATTGGCGCTATTACACAACAAAGAAGACGCCGAGGATGCAGTACAAGACGGCTTATGCAAGGCTTACTCCAACCTGCACTCCTTCCAAGGCCGGTCCTCTTTTTCAACGTGGCTTACGCGCATCGTCATAAACTCGGCTCTCATGATACTTCGAAAGAAGAGACGGTATACCGAAACGTCTCTGGACGAGATCCTGGAGAGTCAATCAGAATGCTTGCCCCGCGCTGCCATCGAGGCGTATCCCGACCCGGAGAAAATCTCTGCCGCGAACGAGATCCAGGCTCTCGTTGAAGAGCACATCGGTGAGCTTGCAGACGGAATGAGAACTGCGTTTCAACTCGGCGGGATAGAAGGTCTCTCCGCCAAAGAGTCAAGTCAGGTTCTTGGCATCTCGGTGAGCGCATTCAAGGGGCGGATGTTTTGGGCGCGCCGGGCGCTTGTGTGTGCGTTGCAACGACGTTTGAGACTAGCTCGAACGCGCTAATGTTCGGGAGGTCGCAACCAACGACCGCGCAAAAGTTGACGTCGAATGAGAGCCCTAACCATGTCGCCCAATGCAGACGAAACCCGCGTCGCGATCGCCGGCTTGACAGCTCAGGAGGCAGAGGCACGACTTGGCCGGTTCGGGCCGAATGAGCCGGCTGCGACCCAGCACCGTTCCGTTCTTTCCGACCTCTGGCATTCGTTCACCAACCCCCTGGTTTTGATCCTGCTGATTGCCGCGGTCACATCGGCATTCCTGGGCGAGAGAGTGGACGCGGGCATAATCGGCGTCATTGTCCTGCTGAGCACCGCGATCGACCTAAGTCAAACCTATCGGTCTCAACGCGCAGTCGACAAACTGCGGGCCCAAGTTGCCCCCACGGCGACCGTTCTGCGCGACGGGCAGTGGAAAGAACTTCGGCGGCGTGATGTGGTGCCCGGAGACGCGATCCGTCTTTCAGCCGGAGACATGGTTCCTGCAGATGCACGGCTCTTGACTGCGCGCGATCTGTACGTTCTGCAAGCATCGCTAACCGGCGAGTCGCTCCCCACCGACAAGGAAGCGACTGGAGATCCCGCTTCCACTAAGGCGGACGCCCACAACATGGTCTTTCTCGGGACATCCGTGGTCAGCGGAACGGCAACGGCTGAGGTCGTGGCGACGGGCTCTCGAACCGCCTTCGGCGATATTGCATCGCGCCTCGCGTCACGTCCGGAAGCCACAGCCTTCGATCTCGGCTTGCGTGATTTCAGCCAACTCCTTGCCCGCACGGTCTTTTTTCTCGTCCTGTTCCTGCTTATTGTCAGCGTTGTGCGTCACCGCGACCCCCTTCAATCTCTGCTGTTTGCCGTGGCGCTGGCCGTGGGGTTGACCCCTGAGTTCCTGCCCATGATTACGTCGGTGACGCTTTCGAAAGGTGCCGTGGCAATGGCCCATAAGAAGGTCATCGTCAAGCATCTTTCCGCGATTGAGAACCTTGGCAGTCTTGATGTGCTTTGCAGCGATAAAACTGGAACCCTCACCGCCGGAACCATGTCGCTCGATCGCTCGCTCGATCCCTTTGGAAATCCATCCCAGCGCACGCTGGAACTTGCCTATCTCAACAGCAAGTTCGAGACCGGCATCCGCAGTCCACTCGATGACGTCATCCTCCGTCAGCCTCCACCAAAGATCGACGATTACACGAAACGCGATGAGATTCCATTCGATTTCGAGCGGCGGCGACTCTCGGTTGTTGTCGAGCGGCAATCCCAACGAATTCTCATCACGAAAGGCGCTCCGGAAGGGATTTTCCCACTTCTTTCCGGTTACGAGATTGAAGGCAATACAGTACCGATCGACGACGCGGCTGCCAAGCGCATGCAGCGGACGAGCGACGATTTGAATAGCCAGGGTTTCCGCTCGCTGGCGATAGCTTACGTCGAAGTTGCCGCTAGTGCGGATTATTCCGTGAAGGATGAGCGCAATCTGATTCTGGCCGGTTTCTTAAGCTTTGCGGATGAGCCCCTGCCTGACGCCGCCCAGATTGTGGCTTCTCTAAAGCAGGATGGGGTTGAGATCAAAGTTATCTCTGGGGACAACGACCGCGTCACCGGCCACGTCTGCACGGAGGTAGGCGTCGACCCTGGAAAAATTATCACTGGCGAGGAAATGGAAAAGATGACGGACCCCGCCTTGTCGCACGTCGTCGAGCAGACCCGCGTGTTCGCCCGTATTTCTCCGGCGCAGAAAAACCGGATTCTGCTGGCCCTCAAACACAACGGACACGCGGTGGGGTTCATGGGAGACGGCGTCAACGATGCGCCGTCGCTTCACGCGGCCGACGTCGGTATTTCAGTGTCAAGTGCGGTCGACGTGGCTCGCGAGGTTGCTGACGTGATTCTGGTTGAGCCGGGTCTGCAGGTTCTCCATGATGGGATCATTGAAGGACGCAAAGCCTTTGGCAACGTGATGAAGTATCTGTTGATGGGCACAAGTTCGAACTTTGGGAATATGTTCAGCATGGCGGGAGCTTCGCTCTTCCTGCCGTTCTTGCCGATGTTGCCTATGCAAATCCTGCTGAACAACCTTCTTTACGACTTGTCCCAACTTACCATTCCAACGGACAATGTTGACGAGACTTATCTCAAAAAGCCCCAGCACTGGGATATCAGCTTAATCCGCAACTTCATGGTGTTCATCGGACCGATCAGTTCCATTTTTGATTTTCTGACGTTTTATGTGTTGGTGCATTTTTTCCACGCGAGCGAGGCACAGTTTCATACGGGTTGGTTTGTCGAGTCACTGGCAACCCAGACGTTGGTGCTATTCGTCATCCGTACGGCGAAAAATCCACTGCGCAGCCGCCCTAGCCGTCCCTTGATTGCGACCTGTCTTGCTGCTGTGGCAGTTGGAACTTACTTGCCGTTCAGCCCGCTGGCAGGGGTGCTCGGCTTCACGCCATTGCCCGCGTCGTACTTCGGTTTTGTTGCCGTCGCGACGGGAGTCTATCTCTTACTGGTGGAAGTTGCCAAACAGCGCCTCCTCCGCGGAAAACCCGCCAACAATGCGGCCAAGAGTGGAGGTACCGTGGCGGTCGCGGTCTAAGCGCAGTTCGAGAGATGTGGAAATGGAATGGCCAATCCGAGTGTGCGTTGTGGTTTTCGGGACCGCCTTGGCGACTGCTTACGCTGTCGCGCAGGACTCGCCCACTGCAGGCACAACAAAGCGCCCGAGCATCGGCTTGGTTCTCGAGGGCGGCGGAGCACTGGGGTTGGCGCATATCGGTGTGATTCAGTGGCTGGAAGAACACCGAATACCGATGAGTTACGTCGCTGGCACCAGCATGGGTGGCCTGGTTGGGGGCCTGTACGCAACCGGCAGCTCTGCTGGTGAAATACGTCAGGTCGTTCAGACAATCGACTGGGATGAGGTGTTGCGGGGCCAGACGCCGTTCCTTGATCTCGCATTCCGGCGCAAACAAGACGCTCATGACTATCCAAGCTCCCTCGAATTTGGATTGCGAAAGGGATTGCACTTTCCAGCCGGGTTCAATTCTGGTCAGCAGGTTTCTCTGATCCTTGATCGCATAGCGCTCCCGTATTCCGAGCTCAAGAGCTTCGACGATCTCCCCATTCCGTTCGCCTGCGTGGCAACCGACCTGCAATCCGGCAAAGAATATGTCTTTCGCAGCGGTCCTCTGGCTCTGGCCCTCAGATCCACCATGTCTCTACCTGGCGTCTTCACGCCGGTCCGCTCGGGTGACCATATCTTTGCGGACGGTGGATTGTTGAACAATATCCCTATCAGCATCGCAAAAGAGATGGGAGCTGACTTGGTACTCGGAATCCACCTCGAGGTTGCTCCGCTTGATCTCGAGAAACCTCTCTCCGGCTCTGTAGTGCTAAGTCGATCGATCTCCGTCGTAATCGCAGCCAATGAACTCCGTTCGATGGAGCAAGCGGACCTCCTCATTACGGTACCGTTGCAGAAGTACACCGCAATGGACTACGACCAGGCCGATGCCATCATTAGGGCGGGATACCAGGCTGCCGCCGCGAAGGCTTCCATCCTCTCTGCCTTTTCCGTCGATGAAGCAACCTGGAACCGATACTTGGCCAGTCGTAACGCGCGCCGCAGGCAGGCGCCTGTCCCGGAATTTGTTGAAGTGACCGGCACGAATCCGAGGCTGGCCGGCGCAATCGAGCAAGACATGTCCAGTGTGGTGGGAGAGCCCGTCGACACAGCAAGGTTGGATGACCAGATCATGACCCTCTCCGGGATGGGGCGCTTCCTGAATCTCAGCTATTCCATGGTCGATCGAAACGGCCAACAGGGTCTGCAAATCCAAACCGACGCAAAGCCATATGCTCCGCCGGTGGTGCGTCCTCTGATCTTGATTGACGGCTCAGATTACAACAACGTGCTCTTCAGCTTTGGTGCGCGAATCACGTTTTTGGATTTCGGAGGCTTCCGCTCAGAGTTGCGCAATGATGTGATCGTGGGTTCACAAGACGGCATCGCCAGCGAGTATTACCGGCCCTTCAAAGCTACGAGCCCATGGTTTGTCGCTCCGCGGCTTGGATTCTCCAGCGCACCGTACAACGTGTATTCCGGGAACAACCTGATCGCCGACTACAGAAGGAGCGAAGCCGGTGGCGGCCTGGATGTGGGTTATGAGTTCGGGCGGAGCGGCGAACTGCGCTTCGGATACGAGGGAGGGTATGAACGCCTCTCACGACAGATCGGAAATCCAAACGCTTTACCAGCAGTTTCGGGAAGAACGGGAGATGTCCGGCTGCAATACCTCCTGGATGAGTTGGATCAGCCAGTCATTCCACGCTCCGGCCGCACCCTGAAGGTGGACGCACAATGGTTCAATGCCAACCCTGCGGCTCCTCAGGGCTTCCCGCTGCTGGAAATTCAATCCCAGAACGTTTTCCGCTTGAACAGTCCCTCTTCGATTTACTTCAACGCTTATGGTGGGACTAGCTTCGGATACAAGACTGGAATACCGACGTTCTCCCTCGGGGGCACTCAGCGTTTAGTTGCGTATGGCACGAACGAACTACTTGCTGATCAATATTTCCTGTTCCAACTTGGGTATATCCGGCAGCTGTTGAAGTTGCCGCCTCTAGTGGGCGACACCTTGGATTTCATCGGAATGTATGAATTAGGTAAGACTTATCAACTGCCGAACGCCACCAATCCTCCGGAACTCCCCAACGACGTTGTTGGTGCTTTCGTCGTCAACACAATTTTCGGACCGCTGGAAGTCGGAGGCGTTGTGGGTAATTATGGGCGGGGAAAGTTTTTTTTCCAAATCGGCCGGATCTTCTGATGGTTCGTTTTGAATGGATTGAGTGCTGCCGATTCGCGTGAAGTCGGATTACGTGTACGAATGTTCGCCAAACCAAGATCGGCAAGGAGCGAACGGAATGCTGCCGAAAAGGCGCGGACTGTGCGGCTGGTTCTGGTATGAGAATCCTGTCTCTATTCTTATTGTCCGCGTCGGTGTGGAAATGGATTCACCGCCTCGGAGGGCCTGGCTTGATCCTGCTTGGCATCGCCGACAACACTCCTTTTGTTTCTGCTCCTGCCGGAAGCGTGGACGTATTCGTCATCGCGCTTTCGGCGCACCACCACGAATGGTGGGCCTACTACGCGTTCATGGCCACGATGGGAGAAGTGCTTGGTGGCTATCTGACCTACAGTCTGTCCGAAAAAGGCGGCCAGAAGACCTTGGAAAAGAAAGTGGGAAAACAGCGCGCAGAAAAACTCTACAAGATCTTCGAGAAACACGGAGTCGTCACCGTATTTGCCGGTTCCGTACTACCGCCGCCATTTCCCTTCACCTCCGTTCTGATGGCCGCTGGTGTCATGCAGTACCCGCGCAGAAAGTTCCTCTCTGCGCTGACCGCAGGGCGTGCGGTGCGTTTCTTTGTCGTGGCTTATTTGGGCCGCATCTATGGCCCGCGAATGATCGGATTCTTCTCGCGCTACTACCACCCAATGGTGTATTTCCTGGTCGCGCTCGCAGTAACAGCTGGTGTCGGCGCCCTGGTCTACTTCAAGTGGTACAGACCCAAAGCACAACGGGAAGAACGCGAGCAAGGCGAGCAAGTTCAACAATATCCCGTTCGTGGCCGGCACCCGAGAGATTGACACGGTGGTTCCAGGCGAGAAGCTGAAAGGACGCGTTATGAAGGATGCTGTGAAAGGCTCCCCGAGGAAAGTTGCCATGATTCAGGCTACGATGATCCGAAGCGTCATCCGCACGGCTGCATGGCTGATCTTGATTGTGTGGGTCGCTGTGCCTGGCTCTTCGCAGTCGAGTCGTGACCTGCAAACCTTTTTTCGGCAGGACATCGGACTGAGTGACGATCAGATCGCCGCCATCCGAAGCGGAAAGGCCGTCGCCAAAGCCCTGCCGTCTCGCGCGCCGGCTGAGGTCTTTTTGTTCGGCGCCATCTACATTCATGCCACTCCTGAGAGCTACCTCCAGTCTGAGCGCGATTTCGACCGGCGTCGCGAGCTTCCCGCCTATTGGGCGCTCGGGGTGTTCGGCAATCCTCCGCAGCTTTCTGACCTGAAGGATTTCTCATTTGACAACGATGAGATCCAGGCCTTGAAGAAGTGCACGCCCGGCGATTGTCAGTTTCAGCTGCCGGCGAGCTCCATCGAAGAGTTTCACCGAGACATCAATTGGTCTGCCGCCGACGTGAACGAGCAAGTGAATCGCCTCCTGCAGAAGACGGCACTGCAACGTTTACTCGCCTACCAGCGCAAGGGCGATCAGGCACTAGGGGTCTATAACGATAAGCATGACCCAACCGTGGTGCCCGAGCAGTTCGCCTACATGCTCAGCTACACCAAGGCTTTGCCAGCTCATTTGCCGGAGTTCTACACTTATCTCCTCGCCTACCCGAACGCGAAACCCGAGAACGTCGAAGACACGTTCTACTGGGCAAAGGTAAAGTTCGGATTGAAACCAACGCTGCGTGTCGTGCAAATCGTGACCATGCGCGGGAACCCCACCGACCAGGTCGCTTATGCTATCGCAGAAAAACAGCTCTATTCGAGCCACTACTTCGAAACGGCGCTCGATCTCTCCTTTTGCATCCGCGACAAGGACCACTTGAAGCAACCTGGCTTTTATCTGATCATGGCGATGGGTTCAGAACAGGCGGGTCTAACCGGTGCCAAGGGATCGATCATTCGAAAGGCTGCCGTGGGCCGGTCGGTTTCAAACCTCCAAACCGCGCTCACGACCATCAGGAACACGCTGGAAGGTAACCAGTAGAATAGGGCCGCGAACGGCGGCGCACTAACAAGGAAAGGGGGCGTATGTCACTCGTCGCAGCGACTGGGGACATTCTCGTGAAGTCTATCCTCATTGCAACGGATTTCTCGGAAGCGTCGGACAAAGCCCTCCGCCACGCTCTCGCTATCGCCCGTCACATGGGGCGAAACTTTACCTGGCGCACGTCGTTTCTTCGCTGGGATTCACTCTCGCTGGTCCGGAGGCAATGAATGTGGCCACGGAGATAGTTTTGAGGGATGCCAGTGAGTTGGAGAAACGCCTTGTTCAAAGTGGGGCGCTAGCCGGCCTCAACCATGAGGTGATCGTTCGCCAAGGTAACGTGTGGGAGGAGTTGGAAACAATACTCAGGCAAGAGCATATAGATCTGGTGGTCATCGGCACGCACGCACGACGAGGTTTGGGGAAGCTACTCCTCGGTTCAGTGGCGGAACAAATTTTTCGTCATGCTGGCTGCTTGGTTTTGACCGTGGGTCCAGGCTCCCTGCAGGATTCCCCTGTCGGTAGCGCTCGACCAATCCGGCCCTTTCTGTTCGCAACAGATTTCAGCGGACCGTCGTTGCGCGCCTTACCGTACGCCATCTCGGCCGCTAACCACTTCGGAACAAAACTTGTCTTGCTCCACGTGGTTCCTGCCGTCCTGAGGCCGGAGGGCGTGGATCGGCCGACAGCCGGCGATGTCATGCAAATGCGAGAGAAGGTTCGTGTGACCAGCCTTCGGCGACTCGAGGACATGATGTCGCAGAACCCCAGGCTGGCAGGCACACCTGAATTTATTGTCGAGTTCGGATCGGCAAGTGAAGAAATCTTGAAAGCATCCGACATCTTCAAAGCCGACGCGATCACTTTGGGTTTGCATCATTCAACCTACATCGGTACAGCCTCACACCTGCCGTGGGCCACGGCGTATGAAGTGGTCTGCGGTGCGGGCTGCTCCGTCTTAACGGTGAGGAATTAAGGTGATCTAGTGTGCGGATCTAACCGCGCACGGCCCGGGCATTAGACCCCAATTCCGGCTGGGACTGGCATGGGGATCCGGAGGATTCAGTGAAGCGATTAGGGCTTTGGGGACGACACCCTCGACTTTCGGTGCCGGTGATTTTGATCGCACTATCGTGCGGAACTGGATCCAGCGCCGCGAGCTCTGCTCAGATGCCGCTTGCAACTTCCAGCAGTGACACGGCGACGGCACCAGAGCTCAGCTCCGAAGGCCAAGCTTGGTTGCACGCAGCCATTGGCGCCGGTAGCCTCCCCGATCTGCGTTGGCCTGATTTCAGCGATTACAGCAAACATGTAAAGAAATTCTACGAGCTCGATCGAGAGTCATTGTGGTGGGTCAAGGCAATGGAGCCGACTACGCAGGCCCAGCAGATACTCGCCCTGCTGCTCAAAGCGGATCAAAAAGGACTCTCCGCGGATGACTATGACGGACCCAGGTGGAGTGAGCGGCTGGCGAGACTTAAACCCGCAACGCGGCAGCCCAGCGAGGCGGATGCTGTGAAATTCGATCTCGCGCTTACGGTTTGCGCGATGCGATATATTTCTGATCTCCACATTGGTAAGGTGAATCCGAAGCACTTCGCGTTCGCTCTCGATGATGAATCCAAGAAATACGATCTCGCCGAATTACTCAAAGACCACGTGGTCAACGCGGGCGACGTTGTCGGTGCTTTGGCGCGCGTGGAGCCGCCGTATCCCGGTTACCGGTGCACGATTCGAGCCTTACAAACTTATATTGACCTGGCGAAGAAAGACGACGGGGAACCGCTTCCGGCAACAAAGAAAACGATTGTCCCCGGCGATGCTTATCCCGGCGTCCCGCGGCTCGCGCGACTTCTTCGGCTAGTCGGCGATCTTCCGGCGAACGCCAACATTCCCGCTGATCAAACAGCTTACGCAGGTGTGCTGGTCGATGCCGTCAAGAATTTTCAGCGACGGCATGGACGAGATCCGAACGGGCGAATTGACTCTAGGACCGTGGCTGACTTGAACGTTCCGTTGAACCGTCGAGTTCGCCAAATGCGACTTATTCTGGAGCGTTGGCGGTGGATGCCGGACTTGTATCAGAAAGCGTCGATCGTGGTGAATATCCCAGAATTCCGTCTGCGCGCCTATGACAAAGATTTCAATATCGGCGTGACAATGGAAGTTGTGGTCGGCAAAGCCTATGGCGGCCATGACACTCCCGTGTTCAGCGACACGATGGAGTACGTAGTCTTCCGCCCGTACTGGGAGGTGCCATCTTCCATCACCAAAGCCGAGATGATTCCACACCTAGTTAGCGACCCGGACTATCTGGCGAAGAAGGGATTCGAGGTTGTCGACAGCGGGCAGAACGTCCTATCCACGGGAACGGTAACGCCCGAGTTGCTTGACCAACTCCGTCGAGCCTGTTGCCAACCCATCTCCGCCCTCTCATCACGCTGCTGTATTACGATGGCGTCCGTTTAGGTGAGGCTCTGCAGGCTGAATGGCCTCAGGTCGATCTTGCGCGTCGAATCCTCAGACTCCACGAAACTAAGAATGATGAGCCTCGCATCGTCCCTTTGCCCTCGGTTCTCGTCAACATGCTCCTTGGTGTCGAGCCGAAAGTCGGTCGAGTTTTCGACGGGACGAACCTGCGTAAGGAGTGGGTGACGGCTTGTGCAGCATGCGGTCTTGGCCGTAAAATTGAGGTAGAGGGGAAGAAGTACGACCCTCGTTACGAAGGGCTTATCGTCCATGACTTGCGCCGGTCAGCCGTTCGCAACTTAGTTAACGCTGGCGTTCCCGAAACTCTCGCCATGAAAATCAGCGGACACAAAACGCGGTCCGTGTTCGACCGATACGCAATCGCTTCGGAGGGGGATCTCACGATGGCGATGCGACGAGTCGAAGCGAGCAGATTCAATGGTGAAAGTGTAGTGAAAGTAAAAGTGGCTGCCGGCAATCAACGTCGCCTAAAACGTTGATTATAAATGCGAGGCGCTATCGTCTAGGGGTTAGGACGGAAGATTCTCAATCTTCAAACCCGGGTTCGATTCCCGGTAGCGCTACCAAACCTTCCTACCGTAACCCCATTAGAAAATTCCACGACATTCCCCGGAATGCTGGCCCTGGCCCGTTGTCCGATGGGCCATCTACAAAGGTAATTAGCCACGGGGAGGATCGGATCCAATAATTGAAGATGCGATGGCGAAAATCATTTCTAGAGAACTGTTGTCATCCTTCAAAATGCTCGCGGCAGTCATGCTGCTTTTCCTGAATGCCGGGGCGGCTTTTTCGAGCGATAAGCTGATTGCTCTCACCTTTGACGATGGCCCACGCCCCTACGTTTTGTTTGGCAGCAAGGGCGAGCACCCCGGCCCGAGTTTGCTGAACGTGCTCGACAAAAGTGGCGTTAAGGCAACGTTTTTTGTCGTGGGATGGCGACTCTCCCCGAAGACGTGGGGGGACCGGCGTTACGAAGAAAATGTGGGAATCACCTGCCTCGACGCGGCGGAAGAATTAGTGCGCCGCGGCCATGAACTGGAAGACCACACCTATAGCCACATCGAACTGCGCGGCGCCGAGCGGAAAAGCGGAGAGCAATGGGTTATCGGTGACGTGAATCGAGGCGCGGCGGCGATCAAGGCGGTCACCGGCACACAGCCGCACTACCTCCGTCCTCCCGACTGGATCATTTCCGACGATGCCCGCCATGATCTCGAGCGGCAGGGCTATCACCTGCTGACCATCTCGCAGGAGAACCCCATTGCGCTGCGCGACGTGAACTCGCTCGACTATCTTTGTGCCAGAAAAGCCAGCGACTGCCCCAAGCCTTCGCTGGCGGATGCCGTCTTGAAGCAAGTGGAACAGCGGGAAAGGCGCGGAGTGTACACCCACATTCTTGCCTTCCATGAGTTGTCGACGACCGTGGCGATGATGCCGGAATTGATCGCAACTCTCAAAGCGCGAGGCTACCGCTTTGTGACTCTGAGTGAGTATATGCGACTGGTGGGAACCAAACCCTAGTCGAAAGATTCGAAGAAATAGCGATCGAAGAAATGAAAGCGCGGGGCGGAGGCGCGCGGGGCCGCCCCTCGGTTAAGACCGGCTTATGCTGGATCGATTTATGCTGGATCGATCTTATGCCGGATCGACCGCACTGACACGAATCATGCCAGTGGAGGCATCGAGGACTCCGGTTACTTTCACGTCCTGGTTCACGAACTCCTTCGCCTTCTGTTGATCGTCCAGTTTGTAGGTCGTCTTGCCATCCTGATCGGAAAGAACGAGTGCGTTGCCGTTCTTCACAATCTTTCCGGCGAATGTTTTGGTTTCAGTTGCCGGCTTCTGATTATCCGGTTGCTGCATCGGGTCTTGAGCCGACACAACGTTGTTGGGTCTCGAGTTTTGTGCGGTTGCCGCCAGATAGCCGAGTCCGGCAATCAGAAGGACCGCGGGAAACACAGTGCGTACTAAGTCTCGGAACTTCTTCATAGCAGTCTCCTTGGGGAGGGAATTGGTTGTATCGAGGGCGATGCAACTACTCTGCCAACACCCAGATGTTTCCCTAAGTCGTTGAAATGTCCCTGACGTTACAAGACATGGGAAATTGGTACCGTGCAAAGATGGCGGGGCGCAGAGGAAATTGTTCCAACCGTGCCTGCCGGTTGGACGGTCACGTGCCAGCATCTCGACGGCCTTCGACCGCCGGGCTTACGCTTCTCACAGCGGTGCGTCTAAGATTCAGTGATCCCCGCTGTGGGAGAGTACGAGGAGCGAGAGCGCATGAAGCTGGATATTTTTGGGCAGGATATTTTTTTTCAGGACCTGAAATACGCGCTCCGCACGCTGAGCCGCGATCGGGGCTTCACGTTCGTCGCGGTCGTCATCCTGGCTCTTGCCATCGGAGCCAACATTGCCGTCTTCAGTGTAGTCAACACCCTGCTGCTGCGCCCCCTGCCGTTTCCCGACTCGCGCGAACTGGTGTGGATTGCCCCGCCGCCGACTGCCTGCGGCCTCTCGTGCGCCACCTACTCGGCCGACGCCTACGAAGAATTTCGCGAACAGAGCCGCGCCTACCAGGACGTAACCGGATACATGGCCTTCAGCACTGCGGACAATCTTCGCCTTACCGGCCGCGGGGAGCCGCAACCGGCCACGAGTATTGAAGTCATTGGAAACTTCTTCCAGGTTCTCGGCGTGCAGCCCGCCATGGGCCGCCTGTTCACTCCAGAAGAGGCTCGCGGCGGGTTCCACCCCGTTATTCTGCTGGCCAACGCCTACTGGCGGCAGCAATTCAATGCCGATCCGGAGATCGTAGGCAAGGTCATCGAACTGAATGGGACGCCGCTCACCGTGGTAGGCGTGTTGCCCGACAGCTTCGATTTCGGCGCGGTGTTTTCTCCCGGCGCGAAAGTCGATCTGTTCACCCCGCTCGATTTAAATATGGAGCGGAATTGGGGCAACATCGTCACCCTCGTCGGCCGCCTCAAGCCCGGCGTGACGGTGGCCCAGGCCCTCGACGACGCCAACCGCGTCGCGCCCAACATGTATTTCAATACGAAATATCCCGAGACACTGGGTCGCTACAAAGGCGATCTCATTCCTGTGCCGCTGAAGGATTACGTTACGGGTAAGCTGCGCCGCTCGCTGATTGCGTTATGGTGCGCGGTGGGCGCGATTCTGCTGATCGCCGGGGTGAACCTCTCCAACCTGCTACTGTCTCGCACCGCCGCGCGCGCCAAGGAGTTTGCGGTCCGTGGCGCGCTGGGGGCGAGCCGCGGACGCATCGTGCGCCAGTTGCTCATCGAAAGCCTGGTGCTCTCCGGCGCAGGCGCGGGGTTGGGGCTGGGACTGGCCGGAGCGTTGATCGCGTGGCTTGCGCACCAGGGATCGGTGGCGCTACCGCTGCTCAGCACTCTGCACATCGACAGCCAGGCGCTGGGCTGGACCGTTCTGATCGCCGTCTTTACCGCCATGATGTTCGGCCTGCTTCCGGGGCTCAGGATGGCCAGCGGGAATCTCCAGGAAGTGCTCAAAGATTCGGGCGCGGGCGCGGGCCTGGGCCGCAAACATGAGCGCGTCCGCGCCGGGCTGGTCGTGTCTGAGGTTGCGTTGGCCTGCGTGCTGCTGGTCAGCGCGGGCCTGCTGATGCGCAGTTTTCTCAAAGTGCTTGACGTTGACCTCGGTTTCCAGCCCGACCGCGCCGCCTCCATCAAAGTGGACTACGACGACACCGCGCCGACCAATGACGCCAGCGTGGCCAAACGCAGCGAAATTTTCCAGCAGGTTCTCGCCCGCGTGAGCGCGTTGCCCGGCGTCGAAGCCGCAGGCATGGCGGATTATCTTCCCCTCGGACCAAACCGCGAATGGGATATGCCTGTGCCCAAGGGAAAGGCGTTCGCTCCTGGCCAATTGCCCGACCCACTGGTCTATGTGATCACGCCGGGATTCATCCATGCCATGGGCATTCGGCTGCACGGGCGAGACTTCACCTGGGCCGACGGACCGCATAGCCAGAGAGTGGTGCTGATCAATGCGTCGGCCGCTCGCGTCTACTGGCCGGGTGAAGATGCAGTCGGCAAGATCCTGATGCGCGATCAAGAGGAAGACATCGTCGTTGGGGTAGTCGACGATGTCCACGAAGAAACGGTGGAAAGTGGGGCAGGGTCGCAAATTTACTATCCGGTAACGCAGCAAGGTCCCAACGGCGCGCAACTGGTCGTCCGCAGCAGCCTGCCGCCGGCGACTCTTGCCGCGCCGGTTCTGCGCGCGCTGCGCGAGCTGAATCCGAAACAGCCTGCCGCCGAGTTCCGGCCCATCCGGACTATCGTCGACCGCGCCGTCTCGCCGCGCCGTTTCTTCATTCTGCTGGTCGCCGCGTTCGCCACTCTGGGACTGTTGCTGGCCGCGCTCGGCATTTACGGCGTCATCTCCTACTCGGTGACGCAGCGCACCCAGGAGATCGGCATCCGCATGGCTCTGGGCGCAACCACGGGTCACGTGCAACTCCGCGTGATCGCCAGGACGCTTCGCCTGACCCTGATTGGAATTGCCACCGGAATCATTGCCTCGCTGGTGGTGGCGAGGGCGATCGCCGCGCTGCTTTTCAACACAACTCCTACTGACCCGCTAACGTTCGCCGCGGTGGTTCTCACGCTCGCCATGGTGGCAGTCTTTGCCGGTTATCTTCCCGCTCGCAGAGCCTCGCGCATCGACCCCATGGTTGCGCTTCGTAACAATTGAGGAAGAGAGTGAAACGCTGGAAACCGACCTTGAGGCGGAGTGTTAGAATCTTCCACCGGAATGTCCCCTGCAGCAATCGTTAGTGATAAGAACAGCGATAAGAATCAGGAGGCCGGTTCCGCGTCAGCGGCGCAGCGCTTCTACCGACCTGAACTGGATTGCCTGCGCTTCTTCGCCTTCTTTGCGGTATTTATTCACCATACTTTCGCTCATGAGGCCGATTACTATGCGGCGCGGCACATTCCTTTCGGAGCGTTTCTGGCCAGCGCAGCGCGGGCGGGAAGTTTCGGCGTCGATCTTTTCTTTCTGCTGAGCGCCTACCTCATTACGGAGCTTCTGCTCCGCGAGAGAGAACAGTTCGGCTCCGTGCATCTCCGGTCTTTCTACGTCCGCCGCATGCTGAGAATCTGGCCGTTGTATTTTCTGGCCGTGCTGATCGGCGCGGTTTTGCCGCTGATCGATCCCAATCAGACATTTCCTTTGCGCTATATTGTTGCCTTTCTTCTGTTGTCGGGAAATTGGATGACGTCGCTCGTTGGCTTTCCTCAGTCCGTCATGAATCCGCTGTGGAGCGTGAGTTTTGAAGAACAGTTCTATCTGCTCTGGCCGGCTCTCATTGCCTTCGCCCGCCGAGCCAAGACTCTGTTGCTGGCCAGTGGCTTGTTACTGGTTGTGGCCGAGATTGGCAGGATGGTTCTGTTGAAATACGCCCAGCAGCGGCATTCCGACGTGGAAATCTCCACCAACACCATTACCCGGCTCGACCCCTTGGCGCTGGGAATCGCTACGGCAGTGATCCTGCGGAAAACGCAGTTGCAACTCCAATGGTTCCTACGGTTGAGTTTCCTGGCCCTGGGCGTCGCGCTGTGGCTGTTCGCGGGACACTACTTTCACCTGACTTTGGCCTTCATGATGATCGGCTATCCCGCTATCGCGCTGGGAAGTTGGCTCATCTTCATGTCGGTGTACGGCATTGGCGTCTCGCCGCGCTGGCTACGGTACCTGGGAAAAATCTCTTACGGACTGTATGTGTTTCACATGCTGGCGCTTTACCTGGCCGACAAACTGGTAGGCGGATACGCCAGGAATTGGGGCAAGTTCATCCTCTACTGGTGGCTGG
Organism: Candidatus Sulfotelmatobacter sp.; assembly: GCA_052148475.1. Taxonomy (GTDB): domain Bacteria; phylum Acidobacteriota; class Terriglobia; order Terriglobales; family Acidobacteriaceae; genus Sulfotelmatobacter. The sequence continues at coordinate 57,519 of JBKQID010000022.1, forward strand.
GTTTAGCGATGACGCTGTTGATGGCGTCCCTGTCGTATCGTTTCTACGAGTCGCCTTTCTTGCGCCTTAAAGAGCGATTCGCGTTCGTAAGGTCGCGGCCCGTCTGATTTCCGACGGGACCAAGCTGCTGCCCGCAGATCAGTTGGGCCGATCTCGATTGACGTTGGATTCGTGCATCTTTTGCGGCAACCGTCTAATCTATGTGGGAAAATTCACTCGTGAGGGTGCTTATGCGCTCAGGTGCCAGCAGGATCATCCCGGCAGTTCTCTCGTCTCTCTTCCTCGTTACCATGGTTTTCGTTGCGGCCTTGCACGCGGTCGACACTCCATTTCACGACGCGCCCGCATCCGCCAAAGCCCAGAAGAATCCGTTTGCGGGCCAACCGGCTGCCGCGAATGTGGGCAAGACGGTTTATGCGCGCAACTGCCTGGCTTGCCACGGAAAAGCCGGCAAGGGCACGGGCAACGTGCCGTCGCTGGTGGATGGCAAACTCAAGGGAGTGACTTCAGGCGAGATCTTCTGGTTCATCACCAAGGGCGACAAGGACAACGGAATGCCGTCATGGGAAGCGCTCCCCGAAGAGAAGCGATGGCAGGTTGTGACCTACGTGGAAGCCATGGCGTCGGGCCAAGCGAGCGCCAGTGCAGCCCCCGCAGCCGAAGTCGATACCGGCAAGATCAAAGACGCGTCCCCGAACGCGCCTTTCACCGACTTCCGCTATGAGGCGCCGGGCACAACTCGCAAGATCACGCCCAAAGATCTTCCCCCGCCCTATGCGACTTCATCGTCGAACAACGGCGCCGAGGTGGTGGCGCGTCCGCAGAACGCGTGGCCGGTGGCCCCTGCCGGTTTCAAGGTGGAGCTCTTCGCCTCGGATCTCGAGAATCCGCGATTGTTGCGGACCGCTCCCAACGGCGACATCTTCCTGGCGGAAAGCGATCCGGGGCGCATTCGCGTATTCCGGGGAATGACCGGTGACGGCAAGCCGGAGCAGATGCAGATTTTCGCCAAAGGATTGAAACAGCCCTACGGGATTGCGTTTTATCCGCCCGGTCCCAATCCGCAATGGGTTTATATCGGCGACACTAACGAAGTGATTCGCTTCCCTTACCACAACGGAGATTTGCAGGCCAGCGGTGCGTCACAGCATATCGCCGACCTGCCATCGGGCGGTGGCCATTGGACGCGCGCGGTCGACTTCTCGCTGGACGGCAAAAAAATGTTTGTCGCCGTGGGCTCGAAGTCGAATGACGATGACGTGGATACGCACCCGGGCGAGAAAGATCGCGCCGACATTTTGTGGTGCGACGCGGCGAATTGCCAGCTGCAGGTGTATGCCTACGGCATTCGCAATGCAGGCGGTGGAATTCTGGTGAATCCGCAAACCGGCGAACTCTGGTGCTCTGTGAACGAGCGCGACGCGCTCGGCGACAACCTTGTGCCGGACTACATCACGCATGTGCAAGAGGGCGGATTCTACGGCTGGCCCTGGTGGTATATCGGGGCGAATCAGGATCCGCGGCAAAAGGGCAAGCATCCAGAATTGAAGGACAAAGTAGTCGTTCCCGACGTACTGCTGCAGCCGCATAACGCGTCGCTGGAGTTCACGTTCTATCAGGGCAAGCAATTTCCGGCGGAATATAGCGGCGAACTGTTTGCTTCGGAACATGGTTCGTGGAACAAGTCGGTCCGCGTCGGCTATGAAGTGATTCGCGTGCCGCTACGTGGGACCGGGCATGCCAATGGTGAATATCAGGATTTCCTGACCGGCTTCGTGCTGCCCGACGGGCATGTGTGGGGACGTCCGGTCGGGATCACGGTTGCGCCCGACGGTTCGCTGCTGGTCAGCGACGACGGCTCGAACTCGATTTGGAGAGTGAGCTACACCGGTAAATAAGCAGCGCTCAATCCGTCGAAACTAGATTCGTCCGGGAAAGATTGCTCTGAGCGCGGCTAGAAATTTCCCGGCGATCTTGTCAAACCCCGGCGGCGTGGGATGTAATTCGTTCTCCCATTCGTCGGGGGCGAGCGTGCCTTGAGTTTCCACATAAACCACGTTCTTATGAGCGGCCGCGATCTGGGTGAGCGTATTACGGAACTGCAGCAGGAACTCTTTCACCACCAGCGTTCCAGCTTCCATATCCGTCCAGCCGCGGTAGACGAGAGAAGGCTTCAACCACGGGCCAATCAGTTTGCCGCAAATACCCTTATCGGTGGGAATGGCAAAATCGTAGGCGTGAACCAGGATGGGACACTCCGGTAAGATTCTGTCGCGAATGACAATTAAATCTTCATAGGCGCTGCGCACGACGCCGAGGACCGCCGCCAGGCGCTGCGCGTTGATACCCTCACTGGGCTTCATTCCGGAGACGTAATCCTGGATCCACAGACAGAACTGATTGCCGACCGTGTCGTTGCCCCCGCCGGAAAATAGAATGGCGTCGAAGCGGCCGTTTTCCTCATCGCTGAGATTGTCGATGATCCGTTGACGACGTTTCACTCCGAGCAGGTCGCGGGCCTCGTCCCCGTAGTGAGCCAGGTTCAGGATGAGGGGCTGCGGTTTGCCATGAGTGCCGATGGAGCGAATAACGTCATTGCGTCCTTCGAGTGGGAGCGGGTAGTCGAACCAGGAATCCCCGTCGGCGAACAGATTCAAAGGCTGGGCAGCGCCCGGAGTTGCTGCAAGAAGGGCTCGGCGCTCGGCTACGTCCCGCTTGTGCTGCGCGATCCGTTCTTGGCGGTCCCCTTCAATGAGTTGGTGACGAAGGCGGGTTTGCTCGACCCGTACGAGATTCTTGCCGGCATCGAAAAGCTCCATCATGGCGGGGCCTCCGTTTTGCGGACAGCATAATAGCAGGGACTTCGAGGCTCAATGGAAATCATGCGAGACGGTTTCGGCTTTCGTAACAAACAGCGGCAGAACCCGTTCGGCGCGCACGGAGATGACGTTGTCCTGATTTTGCAGGATGCCTTCAATGGCGAGGAAGCGCTCGCTGGCCAGCAGCAAGCGATTGCGGTGAAACAGGTCGGGCGTGATGATGGCGTTAGCCACGCCGGTTTCGTCTTCCAGGCTGACAAACACGAATCCCTTGGCGGTTCCCGGACGCTGGCGGGTAATAACGCAGCCTCCAATGCGCAGCCGCTTTCCGTTGGGCAGGTCGCGCAGTTCACTGGCGCGGCGAATGCCCATGGCATTGAGCCACTCGCGGCGGTAGGCCATGGGATGCGGGCCGACGGTGAGTCCGGTGCCGTGGAAGTCGGCGACCAGCCGCTCCTCCTGGTTCATGGGCGCAAGCGGCGAGGGCGAGTCGGGCTCGGGCTGAGCTTCGAGCAGGGGCCCCGAGCCTCGGACCGCGCGTTCGACCTGCCAGAGCGCGTCGCGGCGGTGAAACTGGGGTGCAGAATTGTTGATTGTTGATTTTTGATTGTTGATTGAAATGTTGATTGAATCCGTAAATATCCGTGAAGATCCGCGGCGGGTTTTACTGGCCACTGGCAACTGGGTACTGGCCACTGCATTCAACGCGCCGATTTCCGCCAGCGTGCTGAGTTCGTCTTTGCGCAATTCAGGCACACGCCGCGTGAGGTCGTGAATGGAGACGAAGGGCGCGCGCGCCCGTTCACGAACCAGAGCCTGTGCCGCTTCTTCCCGCAACCCGCGAACGTGACGCAATCCCATGCGTAGCGCGATTGAGGTTTTACTGCCAACTGGCAACTGACCACTGGCCACTGCTTCCAGCGTGCACATCCACTCCGAGCACGTCACATTCACCGGCAGCAACTTCAATCCGTGCCGTTGCGCATCTTTGACGATGGTCGCCGGCGAATAAAATCCCATGGGCTGGTTGTTGAGCAGGGCCGCGGTAAATGCGGCCAGGAAATGGCATTTCAAGTAGGCGCTGGCATAGGCGATCAGCGCGAAGCTGGCGGCGTGCGATTCCGGAAATCCGTAGAGCGCGAACGAAGTGATGGAGAGAATAATTTCTTCCTGCGCTTTCTGCGGAATGCCGTTGTGCGTCATGCCGGCGCGCAGTTTGGCTTCGATTTCTCTCATGCGCGCCTGCGAGCGTTTAAAGCCCATGGCGCGCCGCAGTTCCTCGGCCTCGCCTCCGGTGAAGTTCGCAGCGATCATGGCCAGCCGCAGCAGTTGTTCCTGAAAAAGTGGCACGCCGAGCGTGCGCTTCAGCACAGGCTCGAGTGATGGGTGCGGATAGGTCACATCTTCTCGTCCCTGACGGCGCTGCAAAAACGGATTCACCATCTGCCCGACAATCGGCCCCGGGCGGATGATCGCGACCTGCACCACAATGTCGTAAAACTTTTTAGGGCGCAGGCGCGGCAGGCACGACATTTGCGCGCGGCTTTCTACTTGAAACAGACCGATGGTGTCGGCCTGCTGCAGCGCGGAATAGACCGGAGGATCGTCCTGCGGCAGATGCGCGAGTTCGACTTCTTCGTGATAATGCGCGCGAATAAGTTCGATCGAATCCTTGAGTACAGCCATCATGCCGAGGCCAAGCAGATCGACTTTGATGATGCCCATGTCGGCGCAATCTTCTTTGTCCCACTGCACCACCACGCGGCCAGGCATGGACGCAGGTTCGAGCGGCACGACCGAATCGAGTTGGCCCTGGCAAATGACCATGCCGCCGGAGTGCTGGCCGAGATGGCGCGGCATGTCCTGCACGGCGAGGCAGAGTTCGTAATATTTGCGCAGCCGGGGATGGTTCAGGTCGAGTCCGGCATTGCGGAAGCGGCGGTCGAGCGCGTCGTTCTCGTCGCGAAATTCCCAGGTGGCAACGGCGGCAGAAATTTTCTGCAGAGTTTCCGGATCGAAGCCCAGCGCTTTACCCATTTCGCGCGCGGCCATGCGGTTGCGATAGGTAATCACATTGGCGGTCATTGCGGCGCCGCGCTCGCCGTATCGCTGGTAAACATACTGAATAACTTTTTCGCGTTCGTCGCCGCTGGGCAGGTCGAGATCAATGTCGGGCCATTCGCCGCGTTCTTCGGAAAGAAAACGCTCGAAGAGCAATTCCATGCTGACCGCGTCGACCGCGGTGATGCCCAGCGAGTAGCAGACGGCGCTATTGGCGGCGGATCCGCGTCCTTGGACGAGAATGTTTTGCTCGCGGCAGAAGCGGATGAGATCCCAGACGATGAGGAAGTATCCTGCCAGTTTGAGTTTCTCGATCAGCTTTAATTCTTTTTCGATTTGAAGACGGGCGCGGGCTTGCAAGTCATGCGACTTGCGGCCGTAGCGGTCATGAAAGCCTTCCCAGGCGCGCCCGCGGAGAAACGAATTCATGGTCTCGCCATCGGGCACGGGATAGCGCGGGAATTCGTAGCCGAGATCGTTGAGTGTGAACTCCAGGCGCGAAGAAACTTCCAGTGTGTTGGCGAGGGCTTCGGGCAGGTCGGCGAAAAGTTGCTGCATCTCCTGCGCGGATTTCAGAAAGCGTTCGGAGTTGCGGGCGAGCAGGCGTCCGGCAGTCGAGAGTGTGCGGTGATGGCGAATCGCGCTGAAGGCGTCGCAGAGTTCGCGAGCTTTGGCGGAGGCGTAGCAGACTCCGTTGGTAGCCAGCAGAGGAAGATTGAGCGAGCGCGCGATGTCGATCGCGGCGCGGTTGCGGGATTCTTCTTCGCGCTGGAAATGACGCTGCAGTTCAACGTAGACGTTGCCGGGCCCGAAGATTCCGATGAGTTGATCGACGTGCCGCCGGGCTTCGTCGATGCCGCCTTGCCGCAACCCCGCCGCCAGCGGGCCTTCCGCGCCGCCGGTGAGGCAGATGAGGCCGGAAGCGTGCTCTTGCAGTTCGTCCGCATAGACCGCGCCTTCGCCTTTTCTTGCGCGCAATTTCATTTTGGTGATCAGCCGGCAAAGATTCTGGTAGCTGGCGCGGGACGCGACGAGCAACGGAAGGCGGAAGGAGTTAGCATGCCCCGCAGACTTGTCATTCTGAGCGGAGCGAGGAATCCCTACGTTTTTCGCGGACGGTCGGTAGGGATCTTTCGACTCCGCATGTGCTGCACTTCGTGCAGCGCATGCTCCGCTCAGGATGACAGAGTGGAGAGACCCGCACGTAACTTCCGCGCCCATGTGAGCTTTGATCTTTGCTTTACTCGCGGCGAGGTGAAAGCGCGGTGCCCCGTACACGCCGTCCGTGTCAAGCAGCGCCATTGCGGGCATGCCGAACTGGGCACACACTGCAACCAGTTCCTCAGGCAGAGAAGCGCCTTCGAGAAAACTGAAAGCCGAGCGGGCGTGAAGTTCGATGTACAAGTTCTCAGTTGCCAGCTCAGTTCTCAGTGGAAACCTTTCGATGCCGAGTTCTTGCTGAGAACTGAGAACCGAGAACTGAGAACTCGAATTCAGTCATACGTTCCTTCCACGAACCAGCCGCCGCCGAGCAAATCGTGCACCAGACGGCAGAAAAAGACGGCATCGCTGTTGCGCAGAGCGTTGTTTTGCAGAGCAATGTCCCACTCGTCACGCGACCAGGCTTCGTGTTCCCACCAGTCGCCGGAAAAGCGCCAGGGGCCGGCTCGCCACAGCACTTCGCCCTCGACGGTGTTTCGGTTTCGACAAACCAGATGCGTAGGCTGGCCATTTTCCAAAGTCACATGGGCGCGCAGCGGCGGACGAAAGCGGCGCAAGGCAGTGACAATCGATGGTTCTTCTGCCGGGCCGGATGTTTTTTCGGGCGTACTTTTTCGTGGAGCTTCGGCCACGAAGCGCCGCATGCGAAAGCCCTCGGGATGATGCGTGTCGAGCATCTCCAGCGCGCCAACTTTGTTTTCGCCGACCATCCCCGCAATGCGGGCGAGGGTGAGTTCCAGTTTTTCCGGCTCCGGCGAAGGAGGCAGAAACAGCCCGGCCTGCGCCGATCGCGGCCGCGCCGGTTCGGCCGCCAGATGGATCTTTACGATGGGCGCTCCCGGCGGATGCGCGTTCAAATCCAGTTGCAGCAATTTCAGAAACACTTTGGTGTCGAGCATGGGAAGGGGCAGGCGGAGAGTGCGCCGGAATTGTTGATTGTTGATTGTTGATTGTTGACCGAGTGCGGAAAAGTTTTCCAACTCCAGCGTGAGGCGCAGTTCCTGCGTGGCCAGGGCCCGCGAACCTAACCGCGCGCAAATTTGTTCGAGCAGGCGATTCAGCAGAAAGGCCAGCGGTTCAAGCAGGACGATCGGGTGCTCCAGCTCGACAGACTCTTCAAATACTGGCGGCGCTTCCACGGGAACCAGAGTGCGCGAAGCGGCGCCGCGCGCCAGTTGCTGTAGGCGCAGGCCTTCTTGTCCCAGACGCTCGCTGAGCGAAACTTCCGGCAGCGCGGCCAGTCCACGCAGGTTGCGAATGCCCCAGCGGTCGAGAGTTTCGAGCAGGCGCGCGGCGGTTTTTTTCTCGTCTCTTTCCCGCCAGTATTCTTCCAGATGATTCACAAACAAAACTTCCATCGGCAAAGGGCCCAATTGCTCTGCCTCTTTGCCTGCAAGAATCACCGTGACGCCGGAAAATCCTCGAGCAGCCAGCACAGCCGCATCGGGATTGGAAGCTACGGCAACGTTGGCTGCAAGTCCCAGCGCGGCCGCGCGGCTATAGATCGCGCGGGAAATTTCCGGCAACGATCCCAACAGAGACTCCATGCCCGCGAGATCGAGCAGGGCAGTATCACAGGCTGCGTCTTCCACGCACGGCGAGAACGACTGGGCGCAATCGAGCAACGCGGCGTGCGCGGCGGATTCCTGCAGCGCAGAACGCGGGCGCAAGGCAAGTTCCGCGCACAGTTCGCCTTGCGCCTTGGTCATGCCCGGCGCAATGCCCATGCCGGCGGTCTTTTCATTGACCGCGACAATTGTTTCCAGCGGAGGCTTGCCTTCGAGAATGGCGAGGGCACGCGCCTGCAGTTCCGGTTCGGCGCGCAGGGCAGCCGCCACGGGAAAATTCGGCACGTAGATGCAGGCAAACGGCATGGCGAAACCATTGGCTCATTGAGTGATTGAGTCATTGAGAGATTGAGCCGCCAATGCAATGAGTCAATGACTCAATCTCTCAATGATTCAATTCTTCATCCCGCCCAGGCGGTTTTGGTTGCGAACACGACGGAGCGGGCGGGTTTGCGGTCTAAGCGCGAACGAATGAGATCGGCATTGATATTCAGTCCAGTCAGCAATTGCGCGTGGGCGGGCTCGGTATTTTCGGGATCAGCGGCTGATCCGTCTGCCGGTCCCAACTGCAGCAACAGCGAAGAGCAACTGCCGGCGATGGGACGTTGCTCGACAGCCAGCAGGATCGTGGGCGTGTACTCGACCGCGCGGCGGAAGCGAAACCACGTGGTCAACGGAATATGGCGCGCTGCCTGAGGCGGCAGATCGCCCAGATCGAGAGCGATCAGGCCGAAGCCTCCGCTTTCAAGCAGCAAATCGGTGGCCCGCAGAACTTGCTCGAGACGATGTTCGGACTGGCGAGAGTTGGTGCGATCAAAATCGAAAGTGGCTTGGGCAAAAACCCCCACCCATTGATTTCCATTTTTCTCCGTGTCGGAGCCTGCCCTGGGCGGAGTCGAAGCGTGTCTCCGTGGTGAATTTTCTTTTCCAGATAAATCCTCTCCGCAACGCACCCACAGCAGCCGTTCCAGGTCCACGCCGGCGGCTGCGGCAGACTGGGGATCGAGTGCGTCGCTGGCATCCACCACAGCGCAGAATTCTCCGCGGCGCGTGGCGGCGGCCAGTGCGGCCAGGAGCATGGTCGTGCGTCCCGAGGACGCCGGGCCGCAAAGTTCTGTCAGGCATCCGCGCGGCAGGCCGCCGGTGAGGGCGTCGATGGCGGGGACGCCGCTCGAAACCATCTCCGGGGCTGGACGTATCTCGAGCTGCGAAGCCGGGGTTACGCGCGCCGGAGGAATTTTTGATTGCTGATTGTTGATGGTTGATTGAAGGCGCTCGATGGGCGATTCCTGGGCTTCCGCCTGATCTCTACGTATGGCGGCGGAAGGCGCGAACACCTCAGGATCGGCGCCAGCGTCAAAGACAAAAGGGCGGCCCAGGGCCGCCGAAGTAGAAATCACTGCGGAAGACATAAGATTCCTCGGAAGATTTCAGGGAACGCCGGGGCTAGGTTTAGAGACTGGAGCCGCGGAGGCGTATTCGCTTTTTCTTCGCCTTTAAGAATTGTGCGCTCGGGGACGCGCCTTGTCAAGCGCACCAGTATATTTTCTTTCCACCTGAACTTTTCGGTGGCTAAACCCGAATAAGAGGATGGAGAAGCAGATTGCCTGACGACCAACAGGTTTGGGAACGGATACGCCGGGGGGACGCGCAAGCCTTTGATGAATTCTATCGGCAAAATGCGCCGCGGTTGGAGATTTTTCTGCGGCACGTGGTTGGCAATCGACAAGCGGCAGAAGACATTATGCAAGAGACATTTACGCACGTATGGAGTCGGCCAAACGGATTTCATCCGGAGCGCGGAGCTCTGCGAGCCTATCTTTTCGGAATCGGTCGGAAACGAGCCGCGGAGTGGTGGCGGAAGCAGGGTTCGACGGACACGGAAACAGAAAACGATGTGACTGTCTTCCGCACAGAGACCGCGCCAGCCATGGAAGACGCGTTCCAGCGATTGCCGGAGGAGCAACGGTCATTGCTGTGGTTGCGCGAAGTGGAAGGATATTCATATTCGGAACTTGCCGAAACACTGGAAATCCCGGTGGGAACCGTTAGATCTCGGCTGTTTGCCGCACGCGAGGCGCTGCGAAAAATCTGGCGAAGTCCACGACCGCAACTGAAGGAGGGTGCATGAAGCTCGGAGACATAACGCCGGGAAGGAAGCGCGAAGAAATGAAGTGCGAAGAAGCGGTTCAGTTCGTCTCGGCGCTTTGCGACCGGGAAATGATTCCTCCGCCCGCAGCCGAACACATTGGGGTATGTGCGGCGTGTCGCATGCGGCTGCAGGAATACGTCGAGATAGGGGCGGAATTGCGCCGCGTAGCAAGCTTGCAAGCAGTGGAAGAAACAGAAGTAAAGCTCTGGGAGCAAGCCCGGAGGATTACGCCGAAATGGTGGGAAAAAGGATGGGAGACTATGAGAATACCGAGGTTTGCATTTGCCATGCTGTTAGCGGCAACCGTCGTGCTGGGTTCCAGCCTGGTTATGGTAAGGGTGCGCGCGCACACGCAAGGGCCAGTGTTGATGTTGACGGCCAAATCGGCAACGGGACATACAGTACGGTGTGCTCTTTCGCTGAAAGACGGGAAGGCTGATTCTTGTGGTTCGGTGCAGGCCTTCAACGGGGGAGCGGAGCTTTTCGGATTCAGAGTTATTTCTAACCAGGGAGATCGCATAGAGATTGGGGTGCGCGCGCGATTCTTGTCTGGTTCTGGCAGCTTTTCGAGCGACCAGATTGATGGTTTTCCGGAGACGACGTACTGGTTTCAGGTGGGAGAGAAATTGGAAGCCAAGGTGGAAGGGGCCGATCCTATGACAATTACGGGGGAGTTGTTGGATCATATGCCGACCTCACTTTCTGTCGGAGGAGATGAACAGCTCGATCCCAATCCAGGCGAGGTTCGCTTCGTCGCACCGGTGTTCATGCGGGGCACACAGGTCGTGGCCGATTTCGATGGTATGACGGTTAAGAGTAAAGAAAGAGACGAGGGGATCGTACTTCACGTGCCACACGACGGACGCTATCTTGTATCGTTGTCGCCGTTGGAAGGTGCAGTGGAGGGTCAAATCAAGGAGAGCAGGGTAACGTTCGAGTTGAATGGCCAGCCGTATGAATTTCTGTCCGGCGCTCCGGTGGCGCAGGGAGACCGCATCTGGATTCTGCATCTACCGAACGAAGAGGCTCCCGACAAAAGTGACGGGCAGGGATTTGTTTCCAGCGGATCTATGGCCCAATACCTGGCGAAGCCGCCGGCCAAGAATTAGCGTTTCGACCGGAGCTGCGAGATCTGTGAAATGATAGGGACATGAAGAAACAAGCGTCCGATCAACAATCTCATGACCGCCGGTACCAGGAGCGGAAACGAGCGGAGGCGGCGAAGCAACCGCCGAAGAAGAAAACGCCGCCCCGCGAAGTTTCGAGCCTCGCTGTTGTCGGCGAAGCTACAAAGAAGCAGTCGAGCAGCTTCTAGCCGGTGTTATGCAGGCCGGCAGCGATGCCGTTGATAGTCGCGCCCAGCGGATACTCCAGCTCCGAGCTTTTCTGCCCCTGCTGCTTGCGCCGCAGCAGTTCCACTTGAATCAGGCTCATCGGGTCCACATACGGGTTGCGCAGGCGGATTGACCGGGCCAGCACGCGATTGCGTCCTAACAATTCCCGCTGCCCCGTGACGCGCAGAATCATGCGGCGGGAGCGCAGGAATTCCTCCTCCAGCATGGAAAAGACGCGTTTGCGCAGCGCCGCATTTTTCACCAGCCCGGAATAATCGCGCGCGATGCCGAGATCCGCCTTGGCCATGCCCAGTTCCACGTTGCGCAAGAGTTCCGAGAACACCGGAAATCCGCGCGCGATCTGGCGCAGAAGTTGCTCGTGCCCCGGACCGCTTTTGGCGAAATGTTCGAGCGCATGACCTACCCCAAACCATGCGGGCACAGCATGCCGGCTCTGCATCCAGCCAAATACCCACGGGATGGCGCGTAGGTCTTCGAGTCGGCGACCCTTGGTGCGACGTGAAGGGCGCGATCCAATGCGCGCCGTGTCCAACTCGTTGACCGGAGTCGCCTGCTCGAAATATTCCAGCACGTCGGGATTGTCGGCGATCTCGCGCCGGTACACGCGGTACGCCTCCTGCGACATCTCTTCAACAGCTTCTTCCCAGCCGGCGGGATGCTGCGACTGCTGTTCTCCATGCAGCGTCAGCGCTTCCAGGCTGGCCGCGATCATTAGCTCCAGATTCCATTCCGCGAGCACCGTGTCGGCATATTTCCAGTTGAGCACTTCGCCTTGCTCGGTGATGCGAATCTGGCCGGAAAAACATCCCGGAGGTTGCGCCAGAATCGCCGCATGCGTAGGCCCTCCGCCGCGGCCAACGGTTCCACCACGGCCGTGGAAGAGTCGGAGCTTTACTCCATTCTCTTGCGCTGCATGATGCAACTCGCGATGCGCTTTATAAAGCTCCCAGGTGCTGGTGAGCATGCCACCGTCTTTGTTGGAGTCGGAATAACCGAGCATGACTTCCTGCCAGCGTCCCCAGGAATCGAGCAACGGCTGATATTCGGGATCGCTCCACAGGCGCCGCATGACGGCGCCAGCGGTGCGCAGCGAGTCGATCGATTCGAATAGCGGCACCGGCATCAGTCCAGGGTCGTCGGCCGATCCGGCGACTTGGACGTCGGCCAATTTTGCCAGCCGTAGAACCGCCAGCACATCACCCTCCGATTCCGCCCCGCTGATGATGTAGTTGCGGATCGACTGCGCTGGATACGTTCGCTTGACCTGCGCAATGATTCGGAATGTTTCCAGCAATTCGATGGCGGCTGCGGATTCGGCATTCGGATGCGACGTGCTTCCAAGTTCCTTGAGCACTTGCGCATGCACCCGCGCATGTTGACGGATGTCGAGCGTCTGCAGGTGAAAGCCGAACTTCCGTACCATTCGCAGCAGCGAGCCGATGTAGGTTCGAGCCAGTCGTTCACCGCGGTGCGCGATCAGGCTATTCCAGATGAGCAGAAGATCCTGTTCAAACTCGGCAGCGTCACGGTAGCGGGCCGGAGTCTCCGCTCCCTCGCGAGTCCGCTGCAGCCGGTGAAACATGTATGCAAGAAAACGGCGGTAACTTTCTGCCTGATTGTCGGGGCCCCACGCCAGATGCACGCCGGGAATGGTGCGCTCGTAATGGCTGAGCCGCGCCAGTAATTCTTCCGAAACCGAGATCTGCCGGCGGGAAGAACTCAGCCGATCACTCAGAGCTTCCACGCGGTCCAGATATTCGCGCAGGATCAAGGCTCGCGCCATGTCGAGAGCATCGCGAATGCACTCCGGCTTCACCAGGGGATTGCCGTCGCGGTCGCCGCCAATCCATGATCCGAAATGAACCACATTCGGAACCGAAGACTCGTCGAGAACCATTCCATAAATGTCGCGGAACGATTCCACAATTTCGTCATAGAGCCGCGGAAGAGAGGCGAAGATCGAGAAGCGGAAATAACGCAGCCCCATGCGAATCTCGTCGTCCACCGTAGGTTTCGCCATGCGGACTTCGTCGGTCTGCCAGAGCGACGTGACTTCGGCGCGAATGTTATTTTCGCAGTCCTCCGCTTCCTCGGAGGTGAGCGGAAGGCGGTCGAGGCGTTCCAGTTCTTGCGCTATGCGGCGCCGCTTCAGCAGAACGGTCTGCCGGGCAACCTCGGTCGGATGCGCGGTGAAGACGGGCGTAATCGCGATCTGGTGGAGCGCGGCGAGGGCGTCGGCTGCCGGGATTCCAGCCTCTTTCATGCGCACCAGCGTTCCGCGAAACGAGCCGGGGAGCGGCGGATGTTCACGATCCAATTTGCCGGCGCGGCGGCGGCGCTGCCGGTGGTTGGTCTCGGCCAGATTGGTCAGCTCGAAATACGTCGCAAAGGCCTTGGTGACCTGGTAGGCGTGCGACAAGTCCATGCCGGAGACGATCTCTTGTGCCTTGAGCATCAGCTCGGTCGAAGAGGCCTGCTCCGGACTTTGCCGAGCCGTTTCGCGATGCTCGATCAGCAGGCGGCGCAGCTCTTCCACGGAGTCGAATAAGTCCTGGCCCGACTGCTCCACCAGCACCTGCCCGAGGATCGCGCCCAGCGAGCGCACGTCGCGCCGCAGCGGATTATCTTTCGCAGGCTCGTCGGAATGTGCAATCAGTTCGGCCAGCCGCGCCTGCTGGTCGTCGGCCTTCCACAGCGGTTTGGGATCGTTCAGCGCCATCACAGGGATGTAGGCAGAATAAACGACCCAGCCGGAACGTGCGATGAAAAGAGTGGATCACGGGAAGCGGAATCCTTAGCCACGGATTGCACGGATATTCACGCATAAACCAAGAAAGTGAAGGTCTTTGATCCGTGGGAATCGGTGTCGATCCGTGGCCAGTTTTTCTTGCGGCTGATTATTTCGGCACTTCGAAGCGGTAGCCGATGCCGCGCAGCGTCTTCAGATATTGCGGATGGCGGGGGTCGACTTCAATCTTCTCGCGCAAGCGGCGGATATAGACGTCGATCGATCGCGGGGTGACGAACGGAGTCTCTTTCCACACCGCATCCAGCAGTTGATCGCGGGTCAGCACGCGGCCGCGATGGCTGGCCAGGTATTCCAGCAGGCGGAATTCGCGCACCGTGGTCAGGACGTTGCGCCCCTTGGCCTGCACCGTCATCGACGACACGTCAATTTCCAGGTCGCCCAGCTTCATCACTTCGCCGGCCGCCGGAACCTGCCCCAACCCGCGCAGCACGCTGCGAATGCGGGCCACCAGCTCGCGCGGGCTGAAGGGCTTGGTGATGTAGTCGTCGCCGCCCAGTTCCAGTCCCTTGACCCGGTCGGCTTCCCCGGTTTTTGCGGTCAGAAAAATGATGGGAGTGGCCGAAAGCACCGGTGTCTGCCGGATGTGGCGGCAGAGTTCGAAGCCGTCGGTTCCCGGCAGCATCACGTCCAGAAGAAACAGCGCCGGCATCTCCCGCACCGCTTCGGTGAGCACCGAAGCCCCGCTGACGAAACTCTGCACTTCGAATCCGGACGCCTGCAGATTGTGCGAAATCAGGCGGGCGATGTCTTCGTCGTCCTCGACCACAAAAATGACGGGGCGGAACGCGCTTGCGCTGGCTACATTCGAGGACGGTTCGTGGACTTCGGCTGGCAGATGCATTTTGGCGTTTCAGAGTACCCCACGAAGTGTCTGCACTTCCCGGTCGAAAGGGGGACGTATAGAAGACTCTATTGGGGGAATGTTGCGCGGATGTTTCTCGTGTGTTAATGAACGATGAATTTGTAGGAAAGAAATCCAGTTCCCAGCTAATTCGCCGACTTCTTCTTGGGGGCATGCCGCAGGCTGCGGCCTTCGATCAGGCTATATAAATCTTCGGCCAGATTGGTCGTATGGTCTCCGGCACGCTCCAGCGCCTGCGCCATGAGCAGCACGTCGAAGCCCGTGGTATCGCCCTGCGCCACCGTTTCCGCCAGGTGCTTCTGGAAAAGTCCATGACATACGCGGTCGATTTCTTTGTCCATCTGCAATACTTTGCGGGCGCACTCCAGGTCCAGCGTGGAGAATCCCCGGTGAACCAGGTCGAGCATTTCGCGCAGCACGGCCGACATTTCCACCAGCTGGCGAACGTCAGATGCAGCCATCTTCGAGGTTCGGGCCTGCACCCGCATGGCCACGCTCATGACCAGATCGCCAATGCGCTCCAGGTCGGTCGTCGACTTCAGGCTGGAAAGCAGCTGGCGGGCGCGCGCTTCATTCACCCGCGTGATGGCCTCGGGCAGGCGCTCGTCGATCTGCCGCTCGATCAGGTCGAGCTCCTTTTCACAATCCTTGATGGCCAGAAACGCCATGCGCGAATTGTTGGTCAGCAGGTCGCGGACGTTAAACGCCGCATCCCGGGCAATCAGGCAGGCCTTCAGCGCGAGCCGCGCCAGGTCGTCCGGCCCGCCAAGTTTCGGTTCGGCCGCGGCCTTGGCAGGACGTGAGGTGGATGCTAATTCGTCTTCAGCTGCGGCTTTTTTAGACGTCGACGCTTTGCGTGGCATAAGAGATCAGAGTGACCGCGACAAGAGATCAGACTAAGACACCGGGTGCCCCATGTCTCGCGCTTTGTGCGAGACGTGGGGAATTTTGAATCGCTTCCGTGCACAATGCAACCATGCAGTCTAGTCCCGCAATGTGAAAGGACGGTTACAACATTGCCTCGGGCAATCGCCACGGGCTACATTGGTGGAGTCGCGGTATCTACGCGACAGAGGGCGATTCCGTGAATCTTGCTGACTATCTGCGCCGCGAGTTCTCCTACGACGAATGGGCGAACCGGGAAGTCTTGGCCGCGATCCGGGCCGCCGGCGGGGTCAACCACACCCCGAATCACCGTTCCCTGCAGCTCATGTCGCACATTCTCGCCGCCGAACGCGTCTGGCTGGAGCGGCTGAAACAGCAGCCGCAAAGCGTCCCGGTATGGCCCGAGCCCGATCTGGCGCAGTGTGAGGCTGAGGCCGCGACTCTCGGTGGGCTCTGGCTCGAATTTCTCGACCTCATCACCGCCGGCGACGTGTCTCAGTCCATTTCCTACAAGAACAGCAAGGGCGAGCAGTGGACCAGCACCATCGTCGACGTCCTGACTCACGTGATCCTGCACTCGTCCTATCATCGCGGACAAATTGCTACCCACATGCGCGCCAACGGACAGACCCCCGCCTACACCGACTTCATTCACGGCGTGCGCCAGGGCCTGGTCAATATGAATTGGTAGCGCCGCCGTCCCGGCGGCTGGTCGCGGCGGGCATCCTCGCCTGCCGCAGCGTGGGCGAGACGCCCACGCGACAGCCGGCAAGATGCCGGCACTACGAAACCCTCGCTCTTGGCCGCCGCCTGTGTGAAGACGTAATATCTCAGCAATGAAGAAACCCCCTGTCTTTATCCTCCTGTTTCCCTTGCTGTCCGCCGTTTTTATTCTGGCGGCCGATCAATCGAAGATTCCACCCATGCCCATCGAGGTTTCTGGCAACGCGGTCGCATCGCTCAAGGGCGGGATCGAAGCGTATTCGATGATGGGCATCGGTCCCAAGAGAACCTGGAACGACATTTCTAACGAGCTGTACGTTCTACGCTTCAAAACCGGAAAGTGGACCGAAGGTCCCCCGGTCCCCGGAGTGGCCGGCCGGCTGGGAGCTGCCGCCATTGGAGCGAAAGGGAAGGTCTATCTTTTTGGCGGCTATGTGGTCGACGGGCAGGGAACTGAACTCACGGTCGGCGACGTCAACGCCTACCTGGCCGACGAACATCGCTGGTACCGCGGCGAAGACATTCCTGTCCCCGTCGACCGCGCGGTCATCGGCGTGAATCACGACCGCTACATCTATTTGGTCGGAGGACGATCGAAGAACGGGCCGGTCAACAATGTGCAAGTCTACGACGTCGAGAAGAATACCTGGAGCCAGGCCACGCCCTTTCCCGGGCCTGCGGTCTTTGGCCATGCCGGGGCCCTGACCGATGATGCCATCGTCTACGTCGACGGCGCCAGAAAGAACCCGGCGGCGGGCAATCCTTACGTCGTGTCGGACGAGTGCTGGATGGGCAAGATCGACAAGAAGGATCCCAACAAAATCGAGTGGAGCAAATTGCCTTCCCATCCCGGGCCGGGGCGGTTCGGCATTGTGGCGGGCGCGGGGGAGGGTCACAGAATCCTCTTCTCCGGCGGCACGGCCAATCTGCATGACTACAAGGGTCTGGATAACGACGGCAAGCTCGCCGACATCTCGCCTGTAACCTTCGATTTTGAAGTGCACGGTGCCCGCTGGGAGACGATCACGGAAAACACTTCCGACGCGCGCGCCGACGCGGGAGCAATCCTGAACACCCCGCTGGGTCCGATGATCATTGGCGGCATGTTGCAGAATGGCGCCGTCTCCGGGCGGGTGCTGGGCTTGTCTAAGAAATAATGAGGGATTCTCAATCCGAAGCCAACCGGAGGGCGCATTTTGGCTTCCGTATCGGGATGATTCCCAAGACAGAACTGCCCCTGTCCAGACTTACTCGAAAAGTACCTTCGTGATCTCACCCTCTGCGAGGGCCGGGGATAGCATGGCCTTGTTCCGGTGGGCGAACATCACTCACACCTCCTGAGGAAGCGGCGGATGGGCTCCGACCATCCGCCGTTTTTTTTTGATGCATGGATAGAGCGTGGGCTGGACAGGGCCGCTGGAAAAAGCAGAAAGTCTGACGCCGCGACGCCTCGCTCCAAGCGAAAACTGGGGCGGGAGGAACGGTTTCGAACCGTCATCTCCGGGATGGAGCCCCGGCGCATTGCCGTGGTTATGCTACTCCCGCGTACGGAATGTTTAAAACCGAGGCACCAAGGTATTGCATGGTACCCCTTCTGTCAATATAAGTCCCTCTCCACCGCGCCACGTCCCTGCCCATTCTGGCACTACCGGAGTGTTGTCCAGACTATCGCGCTCGGGCCAGAACCAGCGTTACATCATCCGGCTGTTCATTATCGCCGATCCAGTTCTCCACCGCCAGCGTCACAATTTGGCTAATCTCGGGCAGCGGCAGCTCGCGGTTGTCGCGGACCAGGTCAATCAGCCGCTGCTCGCCAAATTCTCCAAAATCATTTTCCGGTTCGGTCACGCCGTCACTATAAGCCAGGAAAACCTCGCCAGGATGCATTTCGACTGCGCCCTCGGCATAACTCATATGATCGAACAGGCCCACGACTGTTCCCCCGGCTTCCAGCCTCCGGATCGAGCCATCGGTCGCGATCAGAATGGGAGGCAGGTGTCCGCCATTGCTGTAGGTCAGGCGGTGCGAGCGCCCGTCATAGACTCCCAGGAAGAGCGTGGCGTACTTTTCCGGCGGCGTGCTCTCGTAAAGCTGATGATTGAGCAGGCTGAGCAGCGCACCGGGAGAAACTTCCACTCCCTCGGGCCACGCCGCCAGCACCCGGCCCGCTCCCGCCACCGCGCCCACAGCCACCGGCTCCCGCATCTGGGGCAGATTCTCCACGCTGTAAGCGCGCACCGCCGAGTGGATGGTCGCCATCAGCAAAGCCGCCGAAATTCCTTTTCCGCTGATGTCGCCCACCGCCAGAATCAGCTTGTGGGAACTGGCCGTCAGAAAATCGTAATAGTCTCCGCTGACGGTGCGCGCGGGACGGCAGAAGCCATGCACTTCGAGCGATTCCAGTTCCGAAACCTGGCGCGGGAACAACTGCGCCTGCACTTCCTGCGCGATCGCCAGCTCGTTCTCCAGCCGCTGCTTTTCCTTCTGTTCCAGAATCAGCTTCTCGATCGAGGCAGTCATCGAGTTGAACGAGTGCGCCAGATCCGCCAGTTGGTCGCTGGATTTCACCGGGATGCGGTGGCTGAAGTCGCCGCGGTCCACATGTTTGGTGGCTTCGTGCAATTGTGCCACCGCCGCCGTCACGGTGCGGGTCATGCGCGTGCCGATGATCAGAGCAATCAGCTCGATGATGGCGAAGAATGCAGCAACCACGATCAGAGCATCCACCACGTACCCGGCAAATTCGCCGAGTGCCGCAAACAAATGCCCGTAGAGCTTGGAGGGCCGGGTCCTCACCTTCAGCAGTATGTCTCGCCCTATGGTCGCCCCCGAATTCCAATCGACAGCCTGCAGAGGGGTAACGAAAGGGATCTCCTGGTCCATGAAACCTGTGGGCTGCGGGGAGGTGCCGACGGTGAAAGTGGAAGACAGGACCTCGGATGAGCGTTGGTCGCCGGAGCCCCGCGTTACTACCACGCCGCTCTTGTTGTTTGCGTTGTAAGAGAACGACGTCTTCACGCCGGAATCCGCTGCGGCTGGTGTGATGGGTCCGGCTGGTTCGTCGGGCGCGACATCGCTGTAGAGAGTGATTTCCCCCAGGTCTTCGGCGATTTTCCCTACCAGAGCCTTGTCCAACGGTTCGCTCGTAACCACGATCAGCGAGGTTGCGCCCATGGGAAGAACCGACACAACGCGGAGATAGAGTTTCCCGTGGTCGCTCACAATCTCATGAAATGGTTTGCCCTGGAGTGAAGCTCGAGCGTAGTCGTTGTCTTTCTTGTCGATGAAGGCGGGATAAGAAAAAGCGGATGCTGCGGAGGCCTCGCTGGAAAGCGGCACCGCTCTGGTTCCCTGCCAGGCCTGCACTTGCCGGTGTCCCCAGGCGCGATCGCGTTTTTTCAAGCCGGATAGCGACTCCGCCGTGGGACTGTTTCCGCGTGCCAGCCCCGCCGCCAGTTCGTTGCTGATGGCCGCATTGACTGCCTCCGCGCTGCGGAGTTGGGTGTTGAGTTCAGAAATCACCACGTAGCTGGCGAACTGCCCGCCAAACAAAAACAGCGAGAAGCCCGCCATCGCCAGCAGCAGCACCACCGGAATCACGCCGATGAAGACGTAGGTGACAATCAGCCGGTTCCGCAACCGCCACAGGATTCTCCGCTTCACCCACCCGAAGGCGAGGACAAAGAAGAGCACGCCGGCGACCAGCGCCAGGAACCCGACCCAGCCTCCTAAATGTTCGCCCCAGGACTTGGCAAAGATCCCCAGCAACTTCTGCAGCGCGAACAGCACCGTGGCCATACCCGCCAGGTAGCAGGCCAGCCACGCCAGGCGGCCCTCCGGCCACAATCCCGCCTTGATCAGCCGGAGCCGCAATTCTTGATAGAGCCGTCGCATGCTGTTCGTCGAATATTAGATTTGTCATCCCGAGCGAAGCGAAGGACCTCTGCACTCGCTCGACTCCATAGGTCCTTCGCTTCGCTCAGGGTGACAGTCGATCTGATTTTGCGCCCGCCGCTAGATCTCCGGATAGAGATCGAAGAACGCTTCCAAACTGGTGCGCAATTGCTTTTCAATCTCCTCTTTGCTGCCTTCGAGAACGTGCATGGTCACGTGGGCCTCCCGGCCAGTCTTGAGCTTCACGGGAGCCTGCCCCACCTCGGCCACATCCTCTGAAGGCAACAGCCTCATGCCATACACCAACGTCAGATTTGCCATGGTCAATTCTACGACGACCGAGCGGGCTCCCGCGAACCGCACATCGTTTCGGACATCGTTTGGGACTTAAGATTCCGGCCTTTCTCATTTAGAATTTCCCAGTGCCTAGCCCAGTGCCTAAAACAGTGCCTAAGATAGTGCCAAGCCAAGCTCCTAGCATGCCGCCCAGAATTCTGCTTCCGATACTCCTGACCGGTCTACTCGCCCTTGCGCTGGCGCCGCCGATGGCCGCGCAGGAGCCACCAGCCGCGCCGCCCGCAAATCCGCCGGTGAAGGTGAACATGCTGAACGTGTGCACGCCCTCCGCCGAGGAGCAGAAAGAAATCGCCGCGGCGCTGGCCCGCATCCCCAAGCAGCCGCTGTTCAGCGCCGATTTCGAAGTCACCCGCGGCCGCTCCACCCTGACCGACATGCCCAGCTTCATAGCGGCCGGACAGCCTGGGCATGTTGCCGGCGAGCCCTCGGTGGCGAATTACGTCCGCATTCGCCGCGAATTTTCCGTGCAGGCGCTTTTTGCCAGCGTGCAGTATTCTTTCAGCAACGACGGCGCGAACATGGTCGAGACCCTGGTGCTGCACGTGCGCGATCCCAAGGATCTGATTCAGCTCGCGCTCGAAGACAGCGCCTCGTCGGTTACCAGTTCCGAGGCCATGCTCGCCTCCAACACTCCCGCCAACCGGGTGCGCCTCGAACGTTTTGGAAAACCTTCCATCGCGCTGGCGCGTTGTTCCGCCGCCGAAAGCGGTGCGGCGATCGACCAAAGCGCCTATGAACCGCTATTCCGCAGCGCGTCCGACGTGCTGACGAACTACCGCGCCCTGTTGAACGTGAAAAAGATTGTGCCCGAAGAGCTGGCTGTCATCAGCGAGTCGAAACCGAAGGCCGCGCCAAAGCCGAAAGCGGCGAAGCCGGCGGAAGAAAAGAAATGACCTGCTTGTCGCGAGAAGAACCATGAACCACGAAGGACACGAAGTATCACGAAGGCTTTATTCTCATGTGCTTTCCTTCGTGGACCTTCGTGCCCTTTGTGGTTAAGGTCCTGCAACTGGGCGTGCATCAAAATCGGAACTCAGCCATCTAACCAGCAGCCAGAAAAATCATCCATGAGCGAAACCAGAGAAGTCGTCATCATCGGGTCGGGATGCTCCGGCCACACTGCCGCGCTCTACACTGCGCGCGCCAACCTGAAACCGCTGGTCGTCGAAGGCCACGAGCCCGGCGGACAACTTTCCATGACCACGCTGGTCGAGAACTTTCCTGGATTTCCCGAGGGCATCCTCGGCCCGCAGTTGGTCGAAAACATGCGCAAGCAGGCCGAACGCTTCGGCGCCGAATATCGCATGGCGCACCTTACCAGCGCCGACCTCAGCCAGCGGCCCTTTACGCTGCATCTGGGCGTTCATCAAGTCCACGCTCAGACGCTGATCATTGCCAGCGGTGCCTCCGCCCGGTGGTTAGGTTTGCCGCACGAGCAGCAACTCATCGGGCACGGTGTGTCGTCCTGTGCAACGTGTGACGGTTTCTTTTTTTCGGGCAAGGAAATCGTCGTGGTCGGCGGCGGCGATTCGGCCATGGAGGAAGCCATCTTCCTCACCCGCTTCGCCACAAAAGTGACAATCATTCATCGCCGCGATGCCTTCCGCGCCTCGAAGATCATGCTGGAACGCGCCCAGAAGCACCCAAAGATTCAGTTCCTGCTCGACACCGTGGTCGAAGACGTGTACGACATCAACCACAAAGAAGTTACCGGTCTGAAGTTGCGCAACGTGAAGACCGGCAAGGTCTGGGACTTCCCCACCAACGCGCTGTTTCTCGGCATCGGCCACGAGCCCAACGCGAAAATGTTTGCCGGTCAGCTCGACACCGATGCCGATGGCTACCTCAAAACCCACAATTACGTTCTTACCCGAGTGCACGGCGTCTTCGCCTGCGGCGACGTGCAGGACCGCCGCTATCGCCAAGCCATCACGGCTGCCGGAACCGGCTGTATGGCCGCCATCGAAGTCGAGAAATTCCTCGAAGAGCACGGAAAATGAAGAGCACGGCAAATAAACGACGAACCGAACCGCGCTAATCGAAACAGGCTAGTACTTCGGTGACCTTCAGCCGTCGCTGAGTTTTCTTTAGAATATTCTCAGATGAAGACCCTGTTGCGGCAGGCCGTAGTTGGGACCCTGCTTCTTGCCGCGTTGTGCCTTACTCCCACGCATTCCCGGGCTCAGGAAGCGAGCAAACGACGGCTGTTAGAGCGCGTGGCCGCACCCTATCCGGCCCTTGCCCGCAACATGGGCCTGGCCGGAATTGTGAAAGTCGAAGTGCTGGTCGCTCCCGATGGCACCGTGAAGACCGTCGACATCAAAGGTGGACATCCGGTGCTGGCCCAGTCCGCCGTGAATGCGGTCCGCCGCTGGAAATGGGAAGCTGCAGCTCACGAATCCCGTGAAGTGGTGGAAGTAAAATTCTCCGCGCCTGAATAACATCTCAATGTGGTGATCCGATAGTGGGTCAGTTTTGAGCAAGTTTCATTTTGTCATTCCGAATCGGGCTGAAAGCCCGGTGAGGAACCTGTTGTTGGCCGGGCAAACAACAGGTTCCTCGCGCGATAAGACCGCGCTTCGGAATGACAACTTTCAAACTGACCTACGACTTGTGATCCCGGTCCTACCTGCTGTGTCCCCGGTTTGTGATACAAATTTCTGTGGTCCTCCTACACGTGGCCGCCATTCCTTTTCGCATCTTCCCGCGCGTTATCTTTATCTTTTCGGACTCGATCGGTCCGGATCTGGCAGGTATTTCATGCTAAGGGCGTTCTTCGTCCGTCTTTCTGAAAGTCGTTCCTTGCGCGGTTTTGCCGAGCGCACCGCCATCGGCCGCCGCGTTTCTGGCCGCTTCGTCGCGGGTACGGAAATTGCCGACGCCGTGCGCGTCACCCAGGCCGTCAATCGCTCCGGCATGAGCGTCAGCATCGACAACCTGGGCGAGAACGTCACCAACCTCGACGAAGCCCGCCAGAGCGCGCAGCTCTACCACCAGATTCTCGATGCCATTGCCGCCAACCAGCTCAACGCCAACATCAGCCTGAAGCTGACCCACATGGGCCTCGACGTCGATGAGCAATTGGCTCGCGACATTGTCGCCGGCCTCGTGGCCAAAGCGGCGGCGATGAAGCCGACAGGTTTTGTGCGCGTCGATATGGAGGGTTCTCCGTATACCCAGCGCACGCTGGATTTCGTTCACGAGCTGCATCGCATGCCGGGCAATCAGAATTGCGTCGGCACCGTGATTCAGGCCTATCTGAAGCGCTCCGAGAGCGATGTCGAAAAACTGCTGGCGGAAGGCATCCGCATCCGCCTGTGCAAGGGAGCGTACAAGGAACCCGCCAGCATCGCGTTTGAAAGCAAAGCCGACGTGGACGTGAACTACATCAAGCTGATGAAGATCCTGATGAAGAGCGGTACTTATCACGGTCTGGCCACGCACGACGAAAATATCATCAGGGAAGCGCAAGCCTTCGCCACCCGTGAAAAGATCGCGCGCAATTCCTTCGAGTTTCAAATGCTGTACGGTATCCGCCGCGACCTGCAGCAGCGTCTGGTCCGCGACGGCTGGCGCATGCGCGTCTACGTCCCGTTCGGCACCGAGTGGTATCCCTACTTCATGCGGCGGCTGGGCGAGCGCCCGGCCAATGTGTTCTTCATCGCCCGCAATCTGCTGCGGAACTAGAAGTTCTCAGTTCTCAGAAACAGATGCGGCTGCGTCTCTTGTGGATGCACCCTTGTGGGAATTCAACAGCGGTTTAGCGGGTGGAATGTTCACTCGTCACAGCCCTCTGCGGAGTTGTTGTGCAACCATCTTGCGGAGGTAATATGGGTGAATCTTATAGAGACTTGATCGCGTGGCAGAGAGCGATGCAGCTGGTGACCGAGATATATCAAGCGACTCGGGCATTTCCGCGGGACGAATTGTACGGGCTGACCAACCAGCTTAGAAGAGCTGCAGTCTCGGTCCCAAGCAACATCGCGGAAGGGCAGGCGCGATTCTCGCGAAAGGAGTTCCACCACTTTCTGAGCCAGGCACGAGGATCGCTGGTCGAGATCGAGACCCAGCTCACCATCGCCCAAAATCTTGAATATCTTCCCGCAAAACAGGTCCAGGTTTTGCTTTCACAAGCGGCGGAGTTGGGAAGAATCCTAAACGGCCTGATCGCCTCAATCAAACGAGCAGCTTAAGGCCTGTGTTACACAAAGATAACCGTTGCATCTCGTAACCGCGGGCGTAGCCTTTTCTGAGAACTGAGAACTGAGAACTGAGAACTGAGAACTGAGAACTGAGAACTGAGAACTGAGAACTGAGAACTGTTCTACTGCCCGTCACCTTCCGCCGGAGCGAGTGGCAGACGCGTGGCCCCGCGCATCATCTCGCGCTCCTGGTCAGAGAACATGCCTCGAAAGCGCGGGGAGTCGATCACTTTTTCGCGCTGGTCCGGTGGCATCGAACGCAAGTCGCGTACCGCCGTCGTCACCATGCGCTGCCGATCTGGAGGAAGTTGCCGCATCTGGCCATAGATTTGCCGCGCCTGTTGTTTCTGCGCAGGCGTCAGATGCTCCCAGGTTTCCATGCGGTTCAGCATGCGCTCCTGCTGTTGTGGCGGCAGACTGGAGAAATGCCGCAGTCGCTGCCGCAGCAGTTGCTGCCGCGCTGGTGGCAGAAGGCGAAACCCAGGATCGTTCTGCAGGGCGCGTTCTTGTTCTGCCGGGGGCAGATCTTTGTAGCGCCGCAGCCAGTCCCCGGCATGGCCCTGCACCCGCGGACGCCCCATCCCTGGCCGCATCCCCGGCCCTAGTCTCGGTGCCGGCCTTATCCCTCCCGGCGCTGGCCTCGGTGCTTGTTGCCGCGGAGCCGGTGGTGCTGCCTCATGTCCCTGAAGCGGGTGGAAAAGGCCGCTGCGCACGGGAGCGGCGTGCGGAAGAACGGTGTCCGCCAGACCGGGGGAAGGCATGGCCATAGCTATAGCCAAACCGGCAATCGCCAGCCATCCCGACCTAAGTTGTCCCCGACTCATGGTTCCCCGTTTCCTGCGTTGCACCTCGCCGCGATTCCGTGCCGCGCGACGCTTCTACGGATTCGCTTCCACATCCTGCTGCACGGCCAGATCATCCAGCATCTCGAAATCCGAATACATGTCGTGATTGTTTTCCAAAGCCTGCAGATCGCTCACCGCCGTGCCCGGCCCCGCATCGGCAACGGGCGGTCCTTGCTCGGTCTTGTCCTTGGTGACGTACACACCCACGCCCACACCCAGGATTACTGTAAGCGCCGCCGCCAGCACTGGACGCCGGAACCAATGCAGCCAGCCCGCTTGCGGTTTGGCCATTTCTTCCCGCAATCGGGCCTGAAAGCGCACGTCGAAATACGGCGACGGCTCCGGCACCTGCCATTCATCCAGCACCGCCATGGTGGCGCGCATCGCCTTCAGTTCTTCGGCGCAAGCGCCACAGCTTTCCAGATGCTTGCTCTCGTCCGCCGTGGTTTCGCTGAAGCCAGCGGCCACTTCGGGCATCCGTTCACGAATTTCATTGCAGTTCATAACCACTTCCCCTTTAATGCTCTCCGCCGCTACCGCCCACAAGAATCACGGGAAAAACCAATCATTCTAGACAAATTCTTTTAACTGTTCCCGCAAAGTTTCATAAGCCCGGAAGAGCAACGACTTGGTCGCCGACTCGCTCTTCTTCAAAACCTCGGCAATCTGCTTGTAGTCCATCTGCTGGTACTTATGCATGATCACCGCCAGCCGCTGCTGTTCGGGCAGCGCCTCCACCTTACTCCGGATGGCCAGCATCCGCTCCCGCCGTACCATGACCTGTTCGGCGGTCAGGTTGCCGTCCGGCAATTCGAGCGTCGTGCCGCTTTCCTCGTCGGGTTCGTCCAGGCTGACCGTAACTTCCGGACGCTCGTGCCGCGTATCGCGCGCATGATTGACCGCCAGGTTGGTCGCGATGCGATACAGCCAAGTGGTAAATTTCGCGCTGGCCTCGTAACTTGCCCGCGAGCGATATACCCGCAAGAAAACTTCCTGCGCCAGATCTTCGGCCGCAGCCGCATTGCGCGCCATCCGGTACATGAAACTGATCATCGGGCGGCGATACTTCTGCACCAGGTAATCAAACGCCGACTGGTCGCCCGCCTTGGCCCGCAACATAATCTCGGCGTCGGACGGTGACTCCGCGCCCAGCGTCGCCGAGAAAGCGGCGGGCCCTTGCGGCGTCGTCGCAGCCATCAGCATGCCCCGGTCGAGTGCGGCTGAGCTCACACTAGTGTCAACCCCGTCGCCGCCCGAAAGTTGCACCTCCAGTGGCTCGGAAGAATCCGCGGAAGTCCCACTGGATGAATGGGATAGCGGCGCTGACGTAGGTTTTGGGTCGAGCCCCATGTAAAGAAATGCAACGAGCTGGGGCGAACTTCAGATTCCCGAAGCAGTTCCGCACCCCCGCACCCCATAGGCTATCACGTGGGGGCTGGCTCTTCCCACAGGTTCTCGGGATCCATCGCGATAAACTGAGCGTGATTCATGCCGATTGAAACCAATCGCAAGCCCTATCGCGGGCGGCTTGCCCCGTCGCCCACCGGACTACTGCACCTCGGCCACGCGCGCACCTTCTGGACCGCCGCGCGGCGGGCGGCGGAGCGTGGCGGCCATCTGATCTTCCGCAATGAGGACCTGGATTCGCAGCGCTGCCGTCCGGAATTTGTGCAGGCCATGTTCGAGGATTTGCGCTGGCTGGGTATCGACTGGATCGAGGGACCGGACTGCGGCGGCCACTGCGGTCCCTACACGCAGAGCGAACGGCGGGAGCATTATCTGGCAGCGTGGAAGGCGTTGCGCGAGCGCGGAATGGTTTATCCCTGCACGTGTTCGCGGAAGGATGTGGCGCAGGCGGCGGGTGCCCCGAATGATTCCGACGATGAGCCGGTGTATCCGGGGACGTGCCGGCCCGATGTTGCCGGAGCCGCTCGGCTTCGCCCGCGCGGGACCGGCGAGGCGACCGTCGCCACATGTGCAGGAGTGAATTGGCGCTTTCGCGTCCCCGACGGCGAGGAGATCAGCTTCACCGATCAGCATCTGGGACCGCAGCGCATGATCGCCGGAAAAGATTTCGGCGACTTCATCGTGTGGAGGCGCGACGACGTGCCGGCTTATCAGCTGGCGGTTGTAGTCGACGACGCCGCCATGCGGATCACTGAAGTCGTGCGCGGCGCCGATCTGCTGAAGTCCACGGCTCGTCAGATTCTTTTGTTTCGCGCGCTGGAACTGGCTGCGCCCGACTATTATCACTGTGACCTCGTGCGCGATGAGGCGGGCGTGCGTCTGGCGAAACGCCACGACGCGCTCAGCATTCGCAGGCTGCGCGAGTCAGGCTGGACCGCGGAACAGGTGCGGACCATTCCCGTCGAAGCACCGTAGAGTCCGACGGCGGTGCGATTGGAGAAGAGTGATCCGTATCAGGGCATCGCTTTAGCGATGCCGCCAAAGGACGTGAGGCCTAACGGCTTTAGCCGCTGAGGCTTGGCTCAACATGGGCTAAAGCCTGATGTGAAACTGTGTAACGGTGTGGCATGCCTGAAAGCATGCCCTGATACGAACCTTCTTCCGAAGCTGTGCCACTGCCCAGAGCCGTGCGGCTGCACGCAACAGCCGCCGTGTACAATCTTTACCTTCGATCTTTTACCTTCGACCATGAACGACCATTCCGCCGATCAACCAGCTCCTCGCAAACTGACCATCGCCATTGACGGCCCGGCGGGCGCCGGCAAGAGCACCATCGCCTCGCGCCTGGCCCGAAAACTCGGCTACGTCAACCTGGAGAGCGGCGCGATGTATCGCGCCCTAGCGCTGAATGCCATTGAGCGCGATGCCTCGTTCGACGACGAGGCCGCGCTGGTCAAACTGGCCGAGACCCTGCACATTCAACTCGAGCCCACCATCGGCGGAAACCGCACGCTGCTCGACGGCCGCGATATTTCTTCCCGCATCCGCGAGCGCGATGTTTCGGAAGCGGCGTCGCGCGTCTCGGTGCATCCCAAGGTGCGTGAGTGGATGGTTGCGCACCAGCGCGAAATGGGCGCGGGCGGCGGCGTCGTAATGGAAGGCCGTGACATTGGCACGCAAGTCTTTCCTCATGCCGACCTGAAGATTTTTCTCGATGCCGATCCAGTAGTGCGCGAGCAGCGCCGCATGGCGCAGCAGAAAATCCAGGGCGAGGTGGCGGCCAGCGTGGCCGCCGAACTCCGCGAACGCGACCGGCGCGACCGCACCCGGGCAGCGTCTCCACTAGTCGCAGCCACCGACGCGGTTGTGATCAACTCAACCGCGTTGACCGAGGACGAGGTGCTGGCTCGCGTGGAAGAACTGGTCAAGAAGAAGACGGCGTTGCCCTAAAGGAGCGTTGCGGTCAAGCGACTTCTCACTACCTCCTACGCTATTAAGAAACAGGGAACTCCGAAGGCGAAGTCCGCGAAGTGCGTTCCATCAATGTTTGCCCACGCAATTCCCCACGATCGGCATGGGCGGGATAGGAAGAGGCAATTTTCTTGAACGCATTTTTGAAGCGCACTCGCACCAGCCAGAAAATCATCAATAGCAGTGGCAAAATCCCCAGCAGGAAAAGTATGCCCGTCTTGCGCATGAAAGCGGGAAACAAGTGGGGCCGCGCCAGGAACAAAGACGCGGAAGCGGCAAACAGCGCGAAGCACATCCGCCAAAGATGGCGTGCGATTCGCTGTACTCCGAAAATCCCACCGCGCAGCAGCATGCGTAGGTCCCCTGCAGCTGCCAGCAGAGCCAGGAAGCCGAAGAAGAAATGCATGCCAGCGGGAATACCGACTTTTGTCCCGGTCGGACTCATCGCCGCTTGTATTCCAAAAGTCACGATGACGGTTCCGACCGCCAAAGCGGCCAGAAACGCCACCCATTCGAAAATGCCGGTTTGCCCCTCTTTGCGTATGACCGTCATCCATCCCGTTGCCACCAGGTAGAAAGCGAGCACGCCCCCGAAAACATTGCCTGTTTCGGATCTCATCAGCGCCATGTATGCCCCGGCGCCGGCCATGCACAACATGGAAACGAAAAAAACGTTTCCAGCGACGCGATGCCCGCGGGAGCCCTTGCGGTAACTCATGGCTACGGCACCCGACAGCAACCCAATACCGCCGCCGCAAATGTGAAGAAGCAACAGGGGCGAAGCTGACATGGTCTCCTCCTTTTCTCCTTAATGTAGGCATCGGAAAAAGCTGCATGCGTATCAGATCGGTCCTCGAGAGCGTCGCACTCGCATGGCCAGGGCGAGGAAAAGTGCGGCTAGGGCGAAGCCGGTCCACAGACCCGGGCTCACAAGAAACTGACCCACACTCAGGTTCGGCATCAAAAGCGCCTCGATCCCTGTAGCCTTCGACCCCATGGACCCCATGGGTTCCCCCCCGCCGCCGAACCGGTATGCCAGCATGTTGGCGAAATGGGAAGTGTTGAAGGCAATCTTCTCGACGATGCCGATCGCGAGCAGCGGTACCGTGGCCCATAGAAATGCCGCGCGCCGAGCCCATGCCGAAACCAGGATCAGCCAGCCGTAGATGGGCGCATACCACAGCCCATGAATGCCAAGCAGGTGGTAGAGCAGCATCAACGACATCGGGAACAATGAGAAATGGAACGGCTCCATCGGCCAACTCAGACCGCTTCCCAGCAGCACGGCACCGCTCAGCAGACGCATCATGATCCACAAAGCTACGGTAATGGCGAAGGTGATCGCCGGCAGGATGAAGATCGGAACGCTGGCCTTGGAGAGCACGGTGGTGAGATCGGAAACCGGCAGCGACTTCCAGAACAGGATGCTGCGGTCGCGACGTTCGCCGTGCAATGCGTCGAGACAGTAAAACAACGCGACAATAAAAGTAGTCCCCATAATCAGCCCCGCCGCCAGCATGTACGAGTGCTCGAAGAGGCTGTATTGCAGCGCCGGGTTAACCGCGGCGGCCCGCACTCTCGCGGGTAGATGGATCAGGCTGATCATGAAGCCGAACAGGAACAGAGCGGCGGCGCCCAGCGGCGCGATGTAGAGGGAGCGGTTCTCCCAGAATTCACGGCGGATCGACCAGTACATCAGCCGGGCGGCCGAAAAGACTGCGGGCGCGATTCCCTGTGAGCCGAGTGGAGACGCGGGCATGGCATTGGAGTGACTATTCATCGAGTTGCTCCTGGGGCTGTGCCTTGATGGCTCATCACCGCTACAAACAAGTCGGCGAGGCTGGGCGTGTGCACCTCGCCCAACGCGCAGAGTTGCTGGCGTTCGAGTTTCTGATTCGCACCGCCATCGGGTGCCAGATCAAACAGCATCACGCTGCGTCCGAGCACTGGTCGTTCGTGCATAGGCTTCAGTGCCCGTGCGGCTGCGACCTGCTCGGGATTCACCATCACTTCCACATACCG
Source organism: Candidatus Sulfotelmatobacter sp. (assembly GCA_052148475.1). Taxonomy (GTDB): domain Bacteria; phylum Acidobacteriota; class Terriglobia; order Terriglobales; family Acidobacteriaceae; genus Sulfotelmatobacter. The sequence continues at coordinate 88,672 of JBKQID010000022.1, forward strand.
CGACTCAAAATCTTCCATGCTGCAACCGAAGACGATCCGGCCGCGGTCGATGAACATCACGTCGGTGAGCACGTTCTGGATCTCCTCCACCTGATGTGTGGTCACAACAATGGTGCGGCTGCGGTCGTAGTAGTCGTTCAACAGCGAATCGTAGAACTGCTTGCGGTACAGGATGTCGAGGCCCAGCGTGGGCTCGTCCAGCACCAGCAGTCTCGCGTCAATGGCCATCACTAGCGCGAGGTGCAGCTGAGCCACCATGCCTTTCGATAATTGCCTAACCTTGCTGTCGCGCCGGATGGTGGTCTTGGCGAGAAAACTCTCTGCCTTGGCGCGATCGAAGCGCGGATGCACTCCGGCGACGTAGTCGAGCGCCTGCGAAACCTTGATCCAGCGCGGAAGCACCGCGACATCCGCAATGAAGCAGACATCGCGCATCAGTTGATCGCGCTCGGTCCAGGGATCGCGCCCCAGCACGCGAAGCTCTCCCTGATAAGAGGTAAGGCCGAGAATCGCGTCCAGCGCGGTGGTCTTGCCCGCGCCGTTCGGTCCGATCAGTCCGAGGATCCGGCCCTCCTCCACCCGCAGATCCACGCCGTCCAGCGCGATGGTGGTGCCGAAGGCCTTGCGCAGGCCGCGGGCTTCGATAACCCTCATGGCTTGGTTTTCTCCTGTGCGGGATTCGACGACACGATACTGGGCCCTGCGTTACTAGGCGATCCATCACCGGTCGATGCAGTATTCGACGACGCAGTGCCGCGCGAAGCCGTGCGGCTCGCAGCCTCGTTCAGCAGTTCTTCCGCCTTCAGGCCCAGCCGCTGAATGGTGGCGTAGACCCGCGGCCACTCTTCCGCAAGAAATTTCTGGCGTTCGCCCTGCAGCAGCAGATTGCGCGCGCCGGCATTGATAAACATACCCAGTCCTCGCCTGCTCTCGACCAGTCCCTCGTCGACCAGTTCTTGATAACCCTTCAGGACCGTGAGGTGATTCAGGCGATACTCGGCCGCGACGCTGCGTACCGAAGGCAGCGGATCACCTTCCTTGAGCACGCCATCGAGGATCATCGCGACCACGCGGTCGCGCAGCTGGCGGTAAATCGGCTGACTGTCGTTCCACTCACGGTCCGTCATGGGTTTCCAAATTGCCCGAGTCCAGATTGCTTTAGCCCTGATTGCCTGAACCACGATTGCCTGAACAACGAGACGCTTCCCATCATTTTGTTCGCTGCAGTTCGAAGTGCGCCTGCACTGGTTTGTCGCCCACCATAAACGTCCAGTCCTCGGTGTGATGGTTGGCGTCGATGAACGTGAACAACGCATGGTGCATGTGACCGTACTGCGTGCTGCCCGCGACGTCGAGAAACTCGAATTCCACCGTCTTCCCATCAGGCGAAGCCTTGGCCGTCATCCTCGGCCGGTTCCCGGCATCGCAGTAGTGGGTAAGGGTCAAGCGATCGTCATTCATGTAGAACATGGTGATCGGGTCGTCCGCTCGACCCTCGATCCTCATCTCATGCATGAGCGCATTTCCCATCGACGTCACGCGCAGCGTAGTTTGCGCGTGCTTGCCGTCTACCTCAGGTGTAGGCGGGAAGGTCTTCAGCACACCTTCCCAGGAACCTGCCAGGGTTTTCATCTGATCGAAAGACTTTTGCGCGTCGGACTGGGCGAGAGCCACCGCCGAGAGCGACATCAGAGCAACGGCCAATACTAAATGCAGCGATTTCATATTTCATTCTCCTCAGAAAGCTTCTAAAAGTGTTTTTCATTTCGTGCGTTGCAGTTCGATGTGCGCATGCACCGGCTTGTCCCCAGGCTGCATGTACGTCCAGTCTTCTGTGTGGTGGTTGCCATCAATCTCGGTAAAGACGGCGTGGTGCATGTGCCCGTACTGCGTGCTCCCGGCCACATCGAGAAACTCGAACTCTACCGTCTTTCCGTCCGGCGAAATCTTGCCCGTCATGCGCGGCCGATTTCCCGCGTCGCAATAATGGGTCAGCAGCAGGCGGTCCCCGTCCAGATAAAGCATGGTGATCGGATCGTCGGGTCTTCCGGCTCCCGTCATCTCATGCATGATCGCGTTCCCCATCGAAGTCACGCGCAACGAGGCGTGCACCTGCTTGCCGTCTATCTCTGGACTGGGTGGTTGGGTGCTCACAGTGCCTTCCCAGGAACCCGCCAGAGTTTTCAATTTGTCGAACGACTTCTGCGCATCCGACGGTTGCGCGCCGGACTTTGGCTCGTCCATCTGGGCAAGTGCCAGGGTGGAGAGCGACATCACTGCAACCACCAACATCCAACGAAGGGATTTCATGTTTCATTCTCCTTAAGCTTCCTTAGGCCTCGTCGTAGGTTCCGCTCTTCGCTCGGCTTGCCGAACTGGAAAGCCATCACCCTTGATCAGTAGTGATATAGTTAACTATATCACTATAAAATGCAAGCTTTTTCTTGGTTCGAACTTCCGGCTGGTAGTTGCCGACAGATTATCTATATTAGAAACAGCGGGTTGCAGGCATCATGGGGCCAAAAAGAAATGCTTGGATCAACGATCTCCGACTCGACGGCGGGGTCTATTTTGGGAGGAATTGTGAAATGAGCGCGGGGGAGGCGTAATCGTAAGCCGAACTCAAGCAGCACCGCGTCCGCCGAATCTCCTGGCGCGCCAAATCCTGATCGCGTACGCCCCTGCTATCGCCAACAAAACGACCCCAGCCACTTCCAGCAAAAGTATGAATCGATTCCGCGGATGCTGTCCCATTTCCTTCAGCATCGCGACCGCGTGCAAGTTGGAGGAGTCGAGCATGACGGCATTCTGGTAGTTGCTGATGGCGAGTTCGGCAGCGCCACTCTTTCGATAGGCTTCAGCGAGACTGTCGTACGCGTTGGAGGACAAGGGGTGCGCGGTTGTATTCAATTTGAAAATCGCAATGGCATCGTCGACCCGCTTGTCGCTGTTGAGCAGCTGATAGCCCAACGTGTTTAACTCGGACTCGCCCAGATCGTAGTCCGTGTTCGTCTTCAGGGAATCGTACAGCTGCAGGGCGGTCTGAATCCCCGATGCCTGAGTTCCCGAAGCACGGATGACTCCGTACAGTTTCTCCGCACCCGACATTCTGGGCATAACGTACGGCCTACCCGCCAGAATATTCAGAATGGCGTCGTTCATCTCTGTGCGTTTACTGTTGCCCTTGTTGGTCAACAATATGACCGTGACTCGATCCGTGAGCCGCCGCTCGATGAACGCCCGAAAACCCGCCGTGCTGCCGGTATGCCAAACATATTTGCCGCCGCCCTTGTCACCTACATTCCAGCCAAAGCCATAAGTGGAGCTTCCCTCCTCCACCTTGCCGGGTGTAAATGCCACGGCCAACGCGGACTGCGGCACTAGCTTGTCGGTGTACAACGCCTGGTCCCATTTCAAGAGATCATCCACCGTTGAGTAAATGCCGCCATCGCCCGGGATGGACGTCGCCTGCACATCATCTTCCTGCCCAAATTGGTCGTAGCCGGTGGCTGCCTGCCGATTTCGCTTCAGCGGATTGTCATAGACGAATGTACTGCCCATGCCGAGAGGCTTGAAGACTTTCTGTTCGAGGAAATCGCTGAAGGATTGGCCGGAGACTCTTTCCACCACAATTGCCAGCAGGACGTAGCCGGGATTACTGTAGCGGTATTTCTGGCCGGCGCTGGAAAAGAGAGACTCTTTCTGCAACAGGACCTCGATCAGTCCTTCTTGAGTGAGAAGGGAATCGTCGACCGCGAGATCGCCAAAGTCCGGGATCCCCGAAGTATGGGTCAAAAGCTGTCTCACAGTAATCTTGCTCATGCGCTCCGAGCGAGAAAATTCTCGAACGTACTTTGAAACCGAATCGTCGTAGTCGAGCTTCCCTTCTTCGGCCAGAATCATGATCGCCATGGCCGTAAACTGCTTGGTCACAGAAGCCAGACAGAGAGGAGTTTCGGGAGTCAGATCGGTGTTGGTTTGAAAGTTCGCCTTGCCGAACGCACCGCGGTAGATGACGCTTCCCCGCGCGGCGACCAGGACGGCGCCGTTGAACTGGCCTCGTTCATGCAAGGCCGACATAAGGCTGGCAATCTTTGCAGCTTGCTCCGCCTGCGCCGCATGCGCATGCACGAAGCAAACCAACAGGATGCCGAACAGAAGTATTACCGCCGTGCAGGCATCACCGACGGAACTGCATTCTCGCGATTCCACGGAATTCCACTTACTCCGATTGGCTCGATCTCTTCCGCACAAAAGACTCTCACCCCTGCGCGATTGCCGGAACGAGGATCAGAAAAATCCCGTTCATCAGCGCATGCATCAGCATGCAGGCCGGTAGACTGCGGCGCCATAGATACAGTCCCGTCAGAACAGCGCCTACAATTGCAGGAACAACGAGCGCGCGGGATACGCCGTAAAGTGACACATGGCTGATGGCAAACACAAGCCAGGAAAGAAATCCCGCCAGCCTGCGGCTGCCTGTCAAATATCCCAGTTCTTCTATTGCGTATCCCCGGTATATGAATTCTTCACAAATCGCCGCAGTGAGCACCAGGCCAATCCGCAAACCGAGTGGCACGGCCGCTAACTTGCGCACGTCGGACAGAGAGGTAGGCATGACGACGATGTGGCTGGCAATCCCACTCAGGACAAACGCAAGGATCAGGCCACCGAGTGCGGCTAAGACATCAGCCAACCCCAATCTTCGAATCCCCAGGTCAGAAGGTTTCCATCGCTGAACGAGAAACGCGAGAATGCCCAGACCGAGCAAGACCGCCCACTTCACTGAAATGTTGACGACATCATCGCGACTGTCGCTGAGCTTGTGAGCGGAGAGCCCGGGAATTGCGAATAAGAGAGGCCAACCGAAAGCGACTGCCAGCCCCGTAATTGCGAATCCCTTTCGCGCAGATCCCGGCTCGGGCAGCGTCATTAGTTTTCGGTCGGCTCTACCCTCACCTTGGGTGCCGGCAGCTCTTTCCCAGCCTTGGCCGGATTCGTCGGTGGCTTTGGCCCCTCGGGCGGTCTTGGCGGCTGCGCACTGGCCTTGCGAATCTCGATGCCTTCGTGCTCGTTGTTGAGCACGATGTGCGACGCTGCGTTGCCCACGCTGCCGCTGGCCTTCGCCTCGTGCTCGTCGTTGTTCACTTTCAGTTCAGGAAAATCCGACTGTATCTCGCCGTCGCGGGTGTGCGCATCCAGGCGGAATCCCGCCTTATCGGGCAGGCTGAGCTGCAGGTCGCCGTTGCGGCTGTCGATCTGCACGTTGCCCAGCGTGCGCATCCCAACTTCGATTGTGCCATCGTTGTCCTGCAGGCGGACGTCTCCTGAGACGTCGTCGAGCCGGATGTTTTTCTCGCGCGTGGTCAAATGCAGCGGGCCCGTAATCTGCCCGGCGTGCAGTTCGCCGGAGTCGAGGTCAAGATCGCCCTCGATGCGCGAGAACTCCATGTCGGTGCGTGTGGACTTCAAAATCACCGTCTTCGCGATGCGCGCCAGCTTCACGCTTTCCTGAAATTCGCCGTCCAGCTGCGCCGCGCCTTTGATGTCGGCCAGCGAGACTTCGTCGACCCGGCCTTCCACATGCACATCGCCGTTGATCTGCTCGATCTTTACCGAGCCCTTTTCCTGACTCACCTTCACGTTCCCGGTTACGTCTTCCACGGTCGTGTCGGAATGCTGGGCTGAGATGTCGACATTGCCTTCGCGCCCCACCAGATTCACATCGCCCTTGCGGGACGTAATCGCGACCGATACTTTACGCGGCAGAGAAACGTCAAGATCCACCTCGACCGGATGATCTCCCGCGGCTTCGGCCTTGGCGTCGAGCGTAACCAGGCCGCCCATGACGGTAATCGTGGGCTTGGTTTTGCTGTTGTATTCGTCGGCGTCGCTCTGACTATCGGCGCCCACACGCTTGCGCACGACCACGGTGATCTTGTTGTCGTCGGAGGCGTGCACGCTGACCGCGCCATGAGTGTCGATGATCTTCAGGCTGGCTCCCGCGGGGAAGGCTTGCTCGAGATTGTCGTTGAAGCTGTAGCTTTGGCCGAAAATACTGGAGATGTCGCCATTGTCGTCGATGTTCAACTGGTCGCGCAGTCCTGACCAGTTCACGCGTTCCAGCTGGTTCGCGATCAGACCGAAAACCACGATCATGACGACCAGGAAGACCCCGCCCGCGCCAATTCCTGCGGCGCGGGTTCCCTCGCGCTGGGCGCGCTGGTGCTCGATCAGTTTAATCACGCCCCAGAAAATCAGCAGCACCGGCCAGTAGTTGGCGAACAGGTGCCACATCCGGACGCGCGACAAAACCCCCATCGTGCCCAGCAGGCAGACCGTGCCAAACACAATCAGAACGAAGGGCCCGGCCAGCGAGCGATGCGGCCTCGGCGGCAGCGGAGGAAGCGGTGAAAACGCAGGAGGCGTGACCGGATTCGGCGCGCCTGGATTTGGAGTGCCTGGGTTCGTCGGGAATTGGCTAGACATTTTTCACCTCACCGGGAGAGGCCGTCTGATCTGGGTTCTGCGGGGACTGCGGCGGCGCGGCATTCGGTGCACTCCCCTGCGGACCCGTCTGCGGAAATCCCTGCGGGAATCCCGTTGGAGCTCCTGGCGGCATACCCGGAGGCAGGGAGCCGATGTGCCCGTCCGTCGTAGCATTGCTCTGCATCAGCTTGACCACTCCGATCACCAACAGAATCGCGGGCCAGGTCTTGTGGAATCCCAGTCGCCCAGTGTTGTCGAGCAGCAGAAGCACTCCAATGGTCACCAACATCGCTGGCCCCATTAGTTTCCGGGTGCGGCAGCGCTGGCACTGGCAAATGCCCGCACTGCCGCCGATCAGACCCCAGTGCTTGGCAAAGAGCCAAACGCCTAGAAAGATCAGGACCAGCGACACCACTAGATCCATCCCAATCTCAAACAGCCCGGCCGTGTGCAACAGGAAGAGCACGCCCAACGCGATCAGCACGGCGGCGCCGGTGGGAACCTTCGTCCCTTCGAACTTCTCGCCAGTGCCGAAGGTTTGCGCCAGCCCGAATGGATCTGGAGCGGGCTCACCCATTTGGATGGCCCGGGCGCTGCGTGCCGCGTCGATGATCTGGTAGATGTAGAAGAACCCGATCAAGATCCCCAGGACCGTGATCACGAACCAGGGTAGATTGGAACTGACCCCGAGGATCAGCAGCACCATGATCACCAGGTGCGACAGTCCCTTGGCGTACTGGCCGGTATACACCGCGCCCACGCCAATAGGAAAGAATCCGGCCAGAATTCCGGCCACCGCCGGATTTGGCCCGGAAGACGGTCCCGGTGGAACCTTGACTCCGAGGCCCTGATCCATGAACTGCTGATATCCGGTGGGCGGCGGCGTGACGGGAACAACCGGAACAAAGGGCGCTGGCGCCGTTCCTTCCATGCGCGCGGCCAGGCAGGCCTCGCAGTAGATCACGCCGCGTACGTCGCGGGTGCACTGGTTACAGAGTGGCTTGCCGCACGTGCGGCAGAACGCCACTGCGGCGGTATCGCCGTGTGTGTTGCAGTTCATACGAACCTCCTGTACGTGGTCACCGACACTACAGGCAGATCGTCTACAGATGGACCCATGTGAGCGCTGGCCAGAATGAGATGGCTATCGGTCTGGCTGTAGTTGCGCTCCTGCTTCTGCTCGGGCTGTTGTGTTGTGTCGTTCTTGTCGTCTTTCGTTTTGGCCGGTCGAGCCGGTTTAAGAACCGGTTCAACTGGCGTGAGGTTGCGTTTCACTTCGCGCAAGCGGGCCTCGACTTCATACACCACCCGGATGTTCTCGTAGTAGTGCACCAACCGCGTGCGCGTATGGAAATACGTCTGTTGGATCGCCTTTGGCCGCAGGCTGATCTGGCGCAGGTCGGCGGGTTTCACACCGGCCACGGTCAGACCCACCGACAGCGCAAAAAATGCCATGCCAAACGACATGGCAAAGCGCGGCTGGCGGACCATTCCCCAGATCGGCTCGAACAGCGATTCGACCAGCGTGGCCTGCACGTGTTCCCACCAGGAAATTCGCGGCTGGGGAGAGCGCACAGTCACTCGCAGGCGCTGGGTGTCAACGCCCGTCGTCGATGCCAGAATGTTCGTGACCAGGCTGGCTGGAGGCTCCACCTCCGTGAGACCCTTCAGCCAGTTGCGGCCCGCCTCAGCTTCAGCGAGCAGCGGCCCGCAGGCCCGGCATACCCGGGCGTGGGCCTGGAAGCGGCTGAGTCCGGCCCCACTGACAACGCCGTCGATGGCGTCGGCGAGCAGGTGCTCGAACTCGTTGCACTGCATTCCGTTACTGGTATGGTCTGGCATCACATCACCTGCCTATAGGTACGTTGTAGCAGGCGTGCAAGTTCCGCCCGCCCTCGATTTATTCGCGATTTCACGGTACCCTCCGGAACCTTCAAAACGGCAGCTATTTCACGGTAGTCCATATCCTGTAAGTCCCTTAGAATCAATGCTTCCCGCAGCTCTGGCGAAAGCCGGGCCAGAGCCGCATGCACCGTCTCCGAGACCTCCCGGCTGCGTACGTGGGCATCGGGGGGCGCGGATTGGTCAGGAATTTGCTCACTGAGCGGCTGCGCATCCTCATGGTCCGACGCCGTCGTGTCCATGGAGTCGGTCATCCGGTCCTGCTTCGACTTGCGGAAATGGTCGACCAGCAGGTTGCGCGTGATGGTCGTCACCCAGGTCACGAACGCTCCCTTGGTGTGGTCGTAGCTGGGAAGCGTCCGGTACATCTTGATGAAGACTTCCTGCGTCAGGTCCTGGGCGTCGTCGCTCGTCCCGGCAAAGCGGTAGCAGATGTTGTATATCCGGCGGCTATAGGTCTGCACGATTTCCTCCCAAGCGGTCGAGTCGCCGGCGATACATCGCCGCACCAGCATCGCGACCACCTGTACGTCTTCCACTTGCACTCCCCGGAAATCTGCTACAACTCTTGAGACTTAACTTCGAAGCCTGGCTTGAACGATGCGACCTCTGAGACTCTTTTCCAAGCCCTGCCTACAACCCAGTACGAGATTATGGCCTCTGAAGTTCGCGGTCGGAATAACCACGAGTGCGTGAAACAGGGCATTGTAGCAAGCGAGGGGCAAGAATTTTGCGGAGCGATGTGCTCCAGCTACTTGGGGTTCATTTCTGCGGAGCAGTGCCCGACACCGTTCTCGACTCCGAAATCGATGCTAGCCCGCGATTCAGGTTGCGCTCGAACACAGCGAAACGGTCGGTGTGAGGAGTTGGCCGCTGTTTTACCTCGTGGCCGATTTCCTGCACCATGTCTGTTTTGGGATCGTAGACCGGCCACGGCGGAAGACCCATGCCATTGGGATCGCCCGTCTTGGCGAACTGCGTCCAGTATCCCGTCATCAAATCGGCGAGGTTCTTGTCTTCATCGTTGGGTTCGCCCCATTGGGAGGGGCGGAACCATCCAGTGAGAAATGTGAGTTCGATTTCGTGACATGCGCCGAGTCCAGCGTAGTATTTGGATCTTCCCGGATAAGTGAAGTAGTAGAACCACGCTTTCTGTCCGCCACGTGCTGCATTCAGGGCGAGGCGATGGACAGCAAACCCGAAGTTGTAATCTGTGTCGAAGCGGATGAATGCGGAGCGAGCATCCGCATCCGTGGCTGCCGGATACATGCGAAAAAGTTCGTCGGCGTCAGTGTCGTTCTCGAATTCGCTCTTCAGATAAGCCTTGTAACTGGCTAACGTCGGCGCGGCACGCAAGTCGTCTTCGACTGTGACTGTCGCCTCATCGGAATTGCTCCCGACGATTACCGGCACCTTCGTCAACCGTCCCTGCACAAGGGCTGTAGCGGGCTGCTCGGTCAGCACCCAGCCATCTACAGTCCCTAGCCCCCAGTGCACCGCCGGATCGCGATTCGAGGCGTCGAGAATTTCCTTCACGCTCTTCGCGCGCAGTTTCGTCAACGCATCCGGGCCATCGGGTATACCGAGGTCGTGCATCAGCTCCAATCCAATGTCTTCCGACGTGCCACTGCCCTCCCAGTAGTTGGAGGGTGTCTTCAACGACGGAGAAATAAAATCGCTGCACGTGTTGCTCTCCAGAATTGCGCGGTGGAACAACCCACGCGCCAGCGGCGATGCCATCAGATAGCAAACATTAACTGCGCCATTTGATCCGCCAAAGATGGTAACGTTCGATGAATCTCCCCCGAAGCTTTCGATGTTGCGGCGTACCCATTCGAGCGAGGCGATCTGGTCGAGTAGCCCGTAGTTTCCCGAGGCATGATGCGGTGACTCGGCGGTCAGCGCCGGGTGAGCCAGAAAACCAAGTGCGCCAAGACGAAAGTTCGTGCTGACCAGAACCACTCCCTTTCGCGCCAGCGCGGCACCCATGGCATCGACTTGGCTCGCACCACTAACGTTGCCGCCGCCGTGAATCCAGAACATCACGGGAAGGTTCTTGGCAGCGGGTCGATCTCCCGGCAAGTTGGTCGTGAACACATTCAGATAGAGACAATCTTCGTCGGTGCGGTAGCTGAAATAAGGTTCGAAGGCTTGGACGATCTCCTTTGCCAACGCTTCAGTCCACGGGTCGTCCACCTGCGGACAAGCTGCCCCATACGCGTTTGCTTTGCGGGTGCCCTGCCATTTCTCGACGGGCTGAGGGGGCGCCCAGCGCCGCTCTCCAGTAGGCGGGGTGGCGTAGGGAATGCCGAGGAACATGACTTCATTCGCCGCTGCTCCGAAGTGTGCCCCTTCGAGAGTGCCGGAATCAATCGTTACAAGAGGGCGAGAATTAGTTTGAGTCTGCGCGGCAGCGAAGCTAGCCGCACAGAACACAAGGAGTGCAATCCTTATGGCTGCAAGAGATTTCACGTGGTACCTCGCGGCACATCGAGCAGTTCGATCAGAATCCGTTGTCAGAATCGGCGAAAAGAGTAGCGCGTTCGGCCAGACAGTGCAAGCCGCCAGCTGCAGGTCATCTTCGTCGTTGCACGTTGTAACGGCGAGGGTTATGGCTCTTCACACGCTTTTAACACTCCCCTGCTAGCATGGAATTGGATCGAATACCTTCACTGGAGGTGTTTATGATTCCTCTCTCTTCCTCCTCCGCGCTTTCCGGCGGACTCACCTGGAAGAAAATTTCCTGCAGCCGCAGATCCGAACTCAAACTCAACGACCAGGTTGTCGGCACGCTCGACCGGCCGAGTTTCTGGTCGTCGGACTTTGCCGCCAATACTCAGAACGGAAGCTGGATATTCCGCCGGTGCGGATTTCTGGGCAATGGCGCCGAGGTCTTCGACTCGGCCTCGCAACAGCCGATCGCGACCTTCAAAGCCGAATGGGGCGGCGGCAGCACTCTGACCTTTGCCGACGGCCAGAGTTTTCGCCTGCAGTGCAGAGGCTGGTGGCGTCCGGTCTGGAGCGTGATCGGCGAGGATGGTCAGCCCGTGCTGATCTTGGACGTCCGCGACAAAACCGTCGAAGTGCCGGTGGCCGGCGCCGTGCCCGACAGCCGCTTGTCCCTGCTCATCATGTTCACCTGGTATCGCGTGCTGAAGGCCGAAGAGGACGCGCAAGCCGCCGCCGTGGTCGCCGCCGTTTCGTAGGGGTTGCGAGCGCGAGGCCAAACGCCGCGCGCGTTAAGTAGAAATGCGGCGTCCGCTGACGTGGAAGAGCGGCGCTTCAGCGCCGCGTTTGAGTTCTGCTCAGAGCGGGCTTCAGCCCCTGTGAATGGTTTTGCCACGACGCGAGACGACCACCAGGGCTAAAGCCCGGCATCAATTCTGGTCCACCACGCGGCCTAAAGGGCCGCTCTTCCACTCTTCGCGCCGCATACGCTGCGCCGCATGGGTTGTCGTGGAAGAGCGGCGCTTTAGCGCTGCCTAAAGATTCCCCTCGCGATGGGCTTCAGCCCCTGTGGAACCGCGCCTCTACTTCATCACCGCCGGCGCGGGATACTCCGGCAACTTCTCTTTGTTCTGGTTTGCCCGCTTCACTTCGAGTTCGTCAAACAGGATGGACGGCGCCACGATGCTGTGCGGGATATTCAGCAGGTGATTCTCGACATGGGCGTCGTCCCCAGCAGCGATCAGGTTGCTGCGCAGGGCGCGAATATCAAGATCCCCGAAGGCCGCGCCCCGTACCAGTTCCTCGTGTCCATCCTTCGTCCAGACTTTGTACAGAAGACGCGGAGTCAGCTTCGGACCAAAAGTTTCTACGTAGAAACAAAAGGGCAGATCGCGTTGCTGGCAAAGCTCGACCAGCTTCTTCTTCAAGTCATCTTTCGATGTAGGTTGCGAAGCAGTCACGATCAGGTTGCTGTTGTGGGGTCGCGGCTCTCCCGTAGGAACCTGCGCGCGGCCGTGGCCGTTCGACACAGGAAAATCGCGAATCGGCTCCCGGCCGATCAGGTAATTCACCAGCGTACCCTTCTCAATCAGCGAGACCCGTTGTGCCGGGACGCCCTCATCGTCGATCTCGTAGTGGCCGAGCAACGCCTCGCCGTGATAGGTCGCGATCGCAGGGTCGGCGACCACAGAGAGAAATTCAGGCAAAACGCGGCTCTTATAACTGGCCGCGAACGCCCCCGTGGTGCGAGAGTTCTTGCCCAGTTCCGGCTTGTGGCCCAGAATGTTGTCGCCCACCAGGTCGGAAAAAACAGCGGCGGCCGCGTCCGCGGAAAATAGCACCGGACCGCGGTATTCTTCTTCCGTCACCGGAGCGGCCCGCAGTTCCTTCAGGCTGGCAGCCAGTTGAGTAGCCCGCGCGACGAATTCCGTGGCCGACGGAAGCTCCTTCAGGCTGCCCACTGTGAATGCCGCATTGCGCGCCAGGCTCATGCCGTCCTCGGCCTGAGTCGATGTTGAAACCGTCATTTCATACAGGCTCTGCCCGCTGCGCACCACCGTGCCTTCGGAATTAACGAAGTACCGGTTCACCGTGTGAAAGTTCAGGCTCGCTTCAAACGACTCGATCTCAGCATCATTCTTGTAGAGCGCCGACGCATCCTGCAGCATGCGCTTGTAAGGTTCAGCATCGAAGTCGAGTGTGGCCAGCGGCCCGACTGACTGCACCGGATCGGCGTGCGCAAAATCGTCCACCGGCTGGTCGACGGTGAGTTGTTTTAGCTGCGCCAGCTTGGCGGTCAGCGACTCGGCCGCCGATTTATAAGCCCGGTCGGTGGCCAGCCACAACTGATGCCGCAGCGCCAGCATGTCGTTGTCCAGCGGCATGTAGTCGATGGTGCCCTTGCCCTGGCCGAAGTAGCTGTCCTGTTTGTAATCGCCGATTCGCACCACCACCCGCAGAAAGCGATAGCGCGAGCGCACGTCGATGCGCAGGGCTCCGAATGAGGCTTCGGCGGAATAATGATCCAGATCGAAAATTCGGTATTCGATGTAATAGGGCGCATCCACCTGCTCCATCTTCAGTTGCGCCTTGGAGCGGTCAAGTTCGGCTCGCATGGCCGCGAGGACCACATCGTCTCCGCCCGGCCCGCTTTTCTGCTGGGCGAACGCCGCCGCAGCCAAAACGCCGAACGCCAGCAGTGTGCCGACCATCCGCCAAGTAAGCCTGTTGTTCGTCTTCGTTCGTGCAGCCGAGGGTCGTGCAGTCGAGGGTCGTGCCGCCGAGATCATTGCGGTCGTCATTGCTTTGCCCCCGCGTCTTTCCCCTTGGCCGCATCTTCGGCTGACGGAGCTGGCAGAATGGGCTGCCGGTTGAGAGAATGTGCGCGCTTCTGCACTTCAATCTCAGAGAACAACATGGCAGGCGCGGCGGCTGCGACCGGAACCTGCCCTGACTCCGCCCCGCACATGCCGTTAAAGATTTCTGTCTTCTCACCAGTCAACATAATCCGATTCAGCGCAGCCAGTGGCGTGCCCACGATGTCGATGCCGCGCACCAGTTCGTCCGGCCGCCCATCGGCATAGACTCGCCAGACCAGCACGGGCAGAACCTGGAAGGCTTGCGGCATAGCACGCTGGGTCAGCGTGAAGCCCCCTTGAATATCTTCGAAATACAGCCCATACGGCTTGTTTTGTTTTTTGACTTCCTCGATCAGCTTTTGCCGCAACTCCGAATCTTTCACCGTGCGCGACGATGTCACGATCAGGTTGCCCTGCCGCCCGGTCGGCATCAGTCCCGGCTGCGAGCGCCCGTGCCCGTTCGAGTTGGCAAAATTCTTGATGGGCATGCGCGACATCAGAAAGTTTTTCAAAATGCCGTCCTTGATGACCTCGACGCGCGTGGCGGGCATCCCCTCGTCGTCGAACTCGTACCATCCGCCCAGATCCATCCCGTTCAACTGTCGCTGCGTGGGATCGTCCACCACGCTCAGGAATTCCGGAAGCACCGGCTGGCCCACCTTCTTGGTGAAAGTCTGTCCTTCCTGTTCGCCGCGCTGGCGATGACCTTCCAGGCGGTGCCCGAGCACTTCGTGGAAAAACACGCCGGCAGCACGGCCGGAGAGCAGCGCCGGTCCGTCGAAGGGCTCGGCCAGCGGAGCCTCGCGCAGCGCTTTCAGATCGGACGCCATTTTTTCCACGCGCGCCGCAATCTCGGCTTCCGGCGGCAAGTGGCTGAGGCTCTCCGCCTGAAAAGTTTCGACGCGCATCAGTTCCATGCCGTCCTCGGCGCGGGTTTCCGCTTCAATGGCCACGCGGACGAACGCGCTGGGAGCCACCACGTGATTGCCTTCGGTCGACAAGAAATGGAAGCGCGTCTTTTGTGCCGAGATCATCACCATCGAGGAATAAATGTATGGATAGTTGCGAAAGCGCGCCGAGTATTCGCGGGCAAATTTTTCCATCGCGCGCTGGTCAGGTGTGGGCGCCACGTCTTTGTAGTCGACATGGGTCGGCGGTTTTTCCTCGGAAAAATCCGGAGAAGTGTCTTCCTCCTGCGCATGCACCTGCGTGTTGGTCTTCACATTCAGGTAGGCCTTCGAGGCCTTGCGATATTCCTCGTAGGTCAGGCGCCAGAGTTCGTGAGCAATGGCGTTGCGGTCATCCTCGAGCGGCAGAGATCCCGAAGTCCGGGCGGAGGCGCGATTCTCCGCGTGCGCGTTGTCGAGCGTAGGCGCGCCAATCCGCATGCTGACGTCGACCGCCCGCCGCCGCGCCGCCGTCGAATTCACCAGGCTCCCCTGGCTGCCGATGGCCAGCACGACGCTCTCGTCATACACGGAATAGCTCATGAAATAGGGCGCAGGATCCAGCTTGCCCAGGCTGCCCTGAGCACGCTGCATCTCGGCTTGCATGGTCGAGAGCAGCAGGTCGGCTTTCTCTTTCTCTTTGTCCTTGTCAGAGGGAACTGAAGACGCCCCGGATTGCAGGCCGGCGGTCACAGCAATGACGAACGTGAGAATAAATCCCAGAGTACGATGCGAGGGTCGTTTCTTCATGAAGCAGCGGAGCCTCTCCCAGCGGCGCGAAAGTAAGCGGTAAGCTTAGCAGAATTGTCAGCGCCACACGCGCAGCCCCGTCGCGCCCTACTCGCTGGTGAAGTAGTCCACCGTCACCGGATTCTCAAACAGCGAATAATCCCGCGTGACCACGGTGATGCCGCTTTCGGTGACGAAATAACGCTGCCGGTCGGCCTCGGCGTCGTAGCCGATGGTGGTGCCTTCGGGAATATGCACGTCGCGGTCGAGGATCGCCCTGCGAATGCGGCAGCGGCGTCCCACGCTGACGTGCGAAAACAGAATGCAGTCATCGACTTCAGAGTAGGAGTTGACGCGCACATCGGGCGAGAGCACGGAATTCTTTACGCTGCCGCCCGAGATGATGCAGCCGTTGGAGACGATGGAATCGAGCGCCGTGCCAGTGCGCCCTGTTTCCGCGAACACGAATTTCGCCGGAGGATATTGCCGCTGGTGGGTGCGGATCGGCCACTCTTCGTCATACAGGTTGAAGATGGGCGAGACCGAGACGATGTCCATGTTGGCTTCGTAGTAGGCCTCCAGCGTGCCTACGTCGCGCCAGTAGAGAGCTTCTTTCTTGTTCTCATCGACGAAGTCGTAGGCGAACACGCGGTAGTCGTCGACCATCTTGGGCAGAATGTCTTTGCCGAAGTCGTGGCTGGACTGTGGGTTCTCGGCGTCCTTCAGCAGCACCGGAATCAGCACGTCGGCGTTGAACAGATATACGCCCATCGATCCCGCGACTTTTTCCGGATTCAACGGCGAACGCAAAGTCGTGGTCTTCGGCTTTTCCTGAAACCCGTTGATGCGGCCGTCTTTGTCGACGTCGACCACGCCGAAGTGACGAGTCTGGTCCGGATCGATCTGAATTGTAGCCAGCGTGATGTCGGCAGCCGAGTCCTGGTGCTGCTTCATCATCTTGCCGTAATCCATTTTGTAGATGTGGTCGCCGCCAAGAACCAGCACGTATTTGGGTTGCTCCGAGCCGATTGAATAAATGTTCTGATACACCGCGTCGGCCGTGCCCTGATACCACTGGTCGCTCACCCGCTTCATGGGCGGCAGCACCTCGATGAACTCGCCCACCTCGCGTCCCAGGATGTTCCAGCCTTCGCGGATGTGCCGGTTGAGCGAAAGCGCCTTGTACATGGTCAGGATGTAAACCCGGCGCAGATCGGAGTTCAAACAGTTGGAGAGAGTGATGTCAACGATGCGGTAGATACCGCCAAACGTGACCGCTGGCTTGGCCCGGTCACGCGTGAGAGGATAAAGGCGCTCGCCCGCGCCGCCCGCCAAGACCACCCCCAGAGTATCTTTCATTACGGACCCTCAGATTCCGTTGCGTGTGCTTCGCCCCAGCGGAATCTCGCTTTCCGCACGGCAGATGCGAAAAGAAAACAGTAGATGGTAGCACAGGTGCCCCGTTGTTATTGCCCTCCCCAGATCACGAAGTCCGTATAATGCTGCACAACGCCTGCGGAATTTCGGCGACAGTGATGAAATTGCCAAGAAAAACGATCTTGCATTCGAAGCAATTCAAGCCTTCGGCAGACACCAGCAGAGATTCTCGCGCCGACCACGCGCTGGGAATGGAGCAAGCCATTACACGGCGGGACTTCCTGAACTCCACGCTCCTGGCCTCCGGCGGCCTGCTGCTGAATCCCGTGTCTCCGGCGAACTTGCTGGCCGCGAATGCCGCTGCCCGTTCGGTTTCCGCCACGAATGAAGACGACTTCACCGGCTATGGCGGCGTCGGCGACTACGCCAATTCGAACGGCAACACCAGCGCGGTTCTTGAGGCCGGCCACCAGATTCGCGATGGTGCGTTTGAGAGCCTGCCCGCCAGCGTCATCGACACCGGGGAGTTTTACGACTGCGTAGTCGTAGGCGGCGGTATCAGCGGCCTCGCGGCGGCCCTGATTTTTCAGCGCCAGGCCGGGGATGGCAAGACTTGCTTGGTTCTCGACAACCATCCCATTTTCGGCGGCGAAGCCAAGCGCAACGAGTTTCTGGTGGACGGACACCGCCTGATAGCGCATCAAGGTTCCGCGCTTTTTTGGCCTCCGTTTCCCCACAGCTTTATGGCGCGATTCTACGAGTCGATCGGCCTGAAGGTGCCGCGTCTGGAATATCAGCAGTGGGCAGGCCCCGCGCCGGAGATACCTCTGACGCGCACGCCCTATCTCGGGTCGGCGCCCTACGGTCTTTATTTCGGAGCGAAGTTCGGCCGGCCACAAGGCGTCTGGGTAACCGATCCCTGGGGTGAGAAATCTGGAAACAAGAAATTGGAAGGAGCGCCGATTTCGGCAAAAGCCCGCGAGGAGTTGTTGCGGTATCAGTCGCCCGATCAGGCCGCGCAGAAACCGCAGTACCGCGGTGACCCCATCTCCCGCCGGCTCGATACCATCACACTCGAAGACCACATGATGGAACGGTACGGCATCAGCCGCGAAACCATCCGAACCTTTGCGCCCGACGAAGGCGGAGGCTTCGGTCTCGGCCCGGATGCGCTTTCCGGCTACACTGCCTATGCCTTTGATGAGCTGGGCCCCATCCCCGAGGACGGAACAGAAATGTTCCCCGACGGCAATAGCGGTATCGCGCGACTCATCGCCAAGACCCTGATTCCGGAGTCGATTGCCGGGTCCCATTCGCTCGAAGATGTTTGTCGCAACCCCGTGAATTTTGCCGCTCTCGATCGCCCCGGAGCCGCTGCGCGCATTCGCTTGGATTCGACCGCAGTATGGGTGAAACACGATGGCGATCCGATGAAATCAGAATCGGTGACCATAGCCTACACTTGCGGCGGCAAGACGTATCGCGTGAAAGCGCGTTCCGTGGTGATGGCCGGGGGAAGCTGGACGACCCGGCATATTGTCCGCGAGCTTCCCGCAGATCGCAGAGAGGCTTACGCGCAGTTCTATCGCTCCCCTTGCATGGTGGCCAACGTTGCGGTACGCAACTGGAGATTCCTTTACAAGATGGGGATTTCCGGCTGCCAGTGGTTTGAGGGCCTGGGAACTTACATGCAGGTCCGCAAGCTGGCGCTCTGCGGGGCGGATTCGCCGACCATGGGGCCCGACTCGCCGGTCGTGCTGGCTATCAAGGTCTTGTACTCTTACCCGGGCCAAACCGCCGAGCAGCAAGGACACATGGGCCGCGCGGAATTAATTTCAACTCCGTTTCGCGAGTACGAGCGGCAGATTCGTCAGCAGTTTACCGATATGTTCGCTCGCTCTGGTTTCGATGCGGTGCACGACATCGCCGGCATTATCCTGAACCGCTGGGGGCACGCCTACGCCAGCCCCGCCCCCGGATTCTATTTCGGCAAAGACGGCAAGCCCGCGCCGGGAGACGTTCTACGCGCAGCCCCATTCGGCAGGATCGCTTTCGCGAATACCGACCTTTCCGGTACGCCCGATCACAAATCCTCGATTTTAGAGGGCCGCCGCGCCGTGGAACAGCTGCTGGATCAGGTGTTGGCTGACTAGGACCTGAAAGCAGTCGCCAGAGGGAGGTCATCCTGAGAGCAGCCGAAGGATCTCGGCCAGATCAAACGCGGACGGGCTAGCTGTCTTTGTCGTGCTTATCTCTTTCCAGCTTGTCTTTGCCCTGCGGTTCTTTCTCGTGCTTGTCCTTGTCGTGCTTCTCTTCGTCGATCTTGATGCGCAGCGACTTCAGGAATTTCAGGTCCTGGTCGTTGATCTTGAATTCAGGATTCGTCGACAACGTGGTCACCAGCGAAGTCTTGTCGGGCGACTTCTCTCCCTGCTTGCTCACTCCGATCGTGGCTTCGAGTACCAGGAAGATGTCGTACCCACCTTCTTTGATGCGGGAGACAACTTCGGAAATCTGCTCGGAGTCGGAAAGAGATTCGTTGATGGCCTCGCCGAGTTCTTTCATGAGTTGCTTGAGTTGTTGATCCACTGTGTCCCCCGTCTAGAACTCAACTTATCACGATCCTACCTCAGGCGCGAATTGCGTGCACCTCGAGATATTCGCTTTCCACGGCGGTGGTGCCGTCGGTCGCCATGTTGTGTTCCACCCACAGCGATTCCAGTTGACTGGCCAGAGTGGCTTGCCCGGCAGTATCCAGCCTGGAAAACGCCATCTTCGTCGGTCCGAAATAGCGGCGAAAAAAATCCATGGTTTCTTTCGGCGGGAAAGGATAGGTCATCATCACCTTGCGCCGAGTGCATTTCAGATCCCCACATCCGTGACCCAATCGCTGCCTGACGGTGGCCTCATCTCCCCAAAGAATCGGCGGAGGAACGCCGGGCGGCGGTGGGACCAGGTTGGCTGTGGCCTGCGTGGTCTTGGCAACAAAGCCCTGCGAAGTCCAGTTCGCCATCGCGATCATCCCTCCCGGCCGGCATACCCGAAGGAATTCGGTGACGACCCGCTCTGGCCGCGGGGCAAACATGGCGCCGAACATGCTCACGACCACGTCGAACGAACCGTCCGCGCAGCGAAGTTCTTCCGCGTCGCCCTCCTCAAAACCAATCTTGACTCCCTCGGCGGCAGCCCGCTTCCTGGCCTGCTCCAGCAGGTTGCTAGCGATATCCACTCCGGTAACTTGGGCGCCGGCCTTGGCCGCGGGAATCGCGCTGTTGCCCGTGCCACATGCCACATCCAGAACCTTCGTGCCACGCTTGAGGTTTAGCCGGTCGACAAACTCCTGAGCTTCGCCGGAAATGAACCCCGCAATCTGGCCGAAGTCGCCCGCCATCCATGCGGCTTTCATGCCGGATTTGAGCTGCGCCAAGTCGGGGGCGAAAGTCGGCATAACGGCTTATCCTTTTAGATGCGGACGGGCGAAAGATCGGTGCGGCCTGCTCTCCCCGCGCGGCATCCCTGCAGGTTGCGTCATTGTAGCGCCGCAGGCTGTTAAAATCGAGGAGGTGAGCAAAATTCGTACATTACAAAAGGTTGGGGCGGTGGCGCGTGTCGCCGGGCAGCAAGTCGGGCGCAGCCGCACGTTCCGCGCCGTGATGGGCGCAGTCCGCACCATGACGCGCTCGTTCACACGCGCCGCCCACCAGTTGTGGCTCGAGGTTATGGGACTTCTTTTCCTCATCATGGCGTTCAGTTTCTCCGTGGCCATCGTGAGGGAGTACGGCAAGTATCATGCCGGTGGAGCGGGCGTCGGTCGTTTGGCGATTGCCATCGGTGTCGCGCTGACGTTTGCCTGGTTCGGCCTGAGTTCGTTCTGGCGAGCGCGGAGGCGAAGCCAGCGCCCGTAGTACTCCTCGGGGGTTTGGCTCTGTCATCCTGAGCGGCGTAGCCGCGAAGGACCTGTGCACTCGCAGCAGGGTGCATAGCTCCTTCGGCCCGCAAAGAGCGCGAGCCTCAGGATGACAAAGCCCTGACGAGCTTTGCTAGTTTCGGGTTGGCGAAGACTTAGGGGAAGATTGATGACAGAAAAACCGAAGTCGGGTTCCGACGTCGCAGCAGAAATTGAAACTTCCTCCCACATCCCCGTGAGTCCCCTCTACACTCCGGCCGACCTCAAAGGCTCCGACTACGAAAGCGAAGTTGGCTATCCCGGCGAGTATCCCTTCACCCGCGGAGTGCAGGCCACTATGTACCGCGGCCGCCTTTGGACCATGCGCCAATACGCGGGCATGGGCGACGCCGAGGAATCGAACAAACGCTACAAATATCTGCTGGCCAACGGCACGACCGGCTTGTCGGTGGCGTTCGATCTGCCCACCCAGATTGGCCTGGATTCCGATCATCCCCTGGCCGCGGGCGAAGTCGGCAAGGTCGGTGTCGCCGTCGATTCCATCGAAGACATGCAGCGCCTGTTCGACGGCATCGAACTCACCAAAATCTCTACATCGATGACCATCAATGCCACGGCGTCGATTCTGCTCGCCCTGTATGTGGCCGTGGCGCGACGCCAGGGTTCGAATGAAGATATCCGCAAACTTTCCGGCACGGTGCAGAACGATGTGCTCAAAGAGTACATCGCTCGCGGGACCTATATTTATCCGCCCCAGCAGGCCATGCGCGTCATCACCGACATGTTTGCCTGGGCCAACGAAAACGTGCCCGAGTGGAATACGATTTCGATTTCCGGCTACCACATGCGTGAGGCCGGATCGACCGCCGTGCAGGAAGTGGCGTTCACGCTGGGCAACGGCATGGCCTATGTCGAGGCCGCAATCAAAGCCGGCCTGGATGTGGATCAATTCGCGCCGCGTCTGTCGTTCTTCTTCAATGCCCACAGTAATTTCCTGGAAGAAGTAGCCAAGTTCCGCGCCGCGCGCCGCATGTGGGCGCGCATCATGCGCGAGCACTTCAAAGCGAGAAACCCCAAATCGTGGATGTTGCGCTTCCATACGCAGACTGCTGGCTCGACGCTGACCGCGCAGCAACCGGAAAACAACATTGTCCGCACCGCCATTCAGGCTATGGCGGCCGTTCTCGGCGGAACGCAGTCGCTGCACACCAATTCTTACGACGAAGCCCTGGCCCTGCCCACCGAACAGGCGGCCCGTATCGCGCTCCGCACCCAGCAGATCATCGCCTACGAGTCGGGCGCTCCGCAGACCATCGACCCGCTCGCCGGTTCGTATTATGTGGAATCGCTGACCAACGAAATTGAGAAGCGCGCAGCCGAATACTTAGGCAAGATCGAAGTTCTCGGTGGGATGCTCAAGGCCATCGAGCGCGGCTTCGTGCAACACGAAATTCAAAACGCCGCGTATGAATACCAGCAGAAAGTCGACAACCAGGAAGCGATCGTAGTCGGCGTGAACCGCTTCGAGGTGGAAGAAGAAAAGCCGATCCCGATTCAGCGCATCGATCCCGCGCTCGAACCGAAGCAGGTCGAACGCCTGCGTGCCCTGCGCGCCAAACGCGATGCCGGTCCCTGGCAGGCCGCCCTGGCCGGCGTAGAAGAAGCGGCGCGGTCGGGAGCCAATGTCATGCCGCGCATCCTCGCTGCAGTCGAAGCCTCAGCAACCGTAGGAGAAATTTCCGACGCCATGCGCCGCGTGTTCGGAGAGTACAAAGAAGCGGTCGTGATTTAGAGGATAGTCGTGCTTAAGAAGGCTGGCCAAATTACGAGTCGAATAATCATTGCCGGAGCGGCCATCCTAGCCTTAACGCTAGCGCTCTCCGTTGGGCTTGCCGTGATTCATTACCCGGGCTTACCGGGAATGCGAATGATTCTAAGAGGGTCGTTGAGCGCCGGCGTTTTTATTGTGATGGCCATCATGATGGTTTCCTATCTCGTCAGAAAGTCAGAGCCGAAGTAGGACCGTTAGAGAATCCTAGGCTGCAACATGGAAGGGCACGGCTTCAACCGTGCCGTAAAGGCGCTCGGCCAACGCTTTCGCTCCAGAGGGAATCGCGTCTACGCCGGCTGGGCTTGCATCTCAGCCACAACCATGTCGAGATGGGCCAGCGTTTCTTCCACCGTCAGCGAAAACATCTCGCGCCCGCCGCCTTCGCCCGACTCAAGAGCTGTCTTCAGGTAATGTCCGGCGATCTCCTGGGCCAGTGAATCAGTGATCACCTTGCCGGTGCGCTTCTTGTATTCCACCCACGCCGGATGCGGCAGCGCCACCCAAACTTTCCGTCCATCCACCAGAAACTTAATGTCGACCGCGTCGGCATGCCGCGTGGCAATGGCGACGATCATCGCCTGGTAGACGCAATGCACCTGCTTCTTCGTCCAGCGATCGGTGGCCGTGAAGTCCGCAAACATGCATAAAACTATAGCACGTGTGGAGTGGACACTCCTCTCCGCTGCCTTCGCGGTTGCAGATGATTTTCCAGGAATCCATTTGGCCCAAAAAGACAAAAGCCAGAAAACTAGAACAAACAAAAATCAAAAGCGGCGGACAGGAGTGTCCGCTCCACACAATACCTTCAGGTAACATGGACCTGTGCCGACCCGGGCCCCCAACAGAACTCAACTTACCATCCTCCGTGCTCAGCATCTCAGCGCTCTGCCCTGGCTGGTCCACGGCTTTTCCACGCGCCTGGGCGGATCGTCGCGCGCCTATGGCCGGGGCAGCCTCAACCTCGGCTTCACCCCGGACGATTCCTGCGCTGCGGTGAAACGCAACCGCGCCGCCTTTCTCCGCGAGATCGGCGCATGTGGAGACGGACGAATTCGTCCGTCTGGTTTACCCAAACTCCGGTCCACCTGGCCCCTAATCACTCTGCGCCAGATTCATTCCGACCTCATTCACTGCATCGATGCGATTCCCGAGCCGCGGGTGACCGGCGAGATGACTGGAGAGATGACCGGCGATGGCCTGATCACCGCGACTCCCGGCCTGCTGCTCGCCATCCAGACCGCCGACTGTCTGCCCGTGGTTCTCGTCGACGCCAAGCGGCATGTGGCCGGCGTATTCCATGCGGGCTGGCGCGGCACCGTCAAGCGCATCGTCGAGAAAGGTGTAGGAGAGATGCGGCGTTGTTTCGGTAGCCGTCCCCGCGATCTGAAGGCGGCGATTGGCCCCGGCATTCAAGGCTGCTGCTATGAAGTCGGGGAAGAGGTGCGCATCAAGTTTGAATCGCAGTTTGCCTACGGGGCCAGCCTGTTTCACGAAGTCAAAGAGTCTGACCCCGTGCGCGAAAAGTATCCGCTGCTTTTTCTGACGGCCCGCGCCCCTGGACATAGCGATTTGCCCAAGAAAATATTTCTCGACCTGGTGGAAGCCAACCGTCAACAATTGCTGGACGCGGGCGTGCCGAAGAAGAATATCGAGGCATCCCCGCTCTGCACCAACTGTCGCCCCGATCTGTTATTTTCCTATCGCGCCGAACGCGGCAAGACCGGCCGGCTGATGGCAGCCGCAGGCATCCGGGAGCGGGCGGGCATAAAAAGCTAGCCCGGATGCCTTCGGTTCTCATCGGCTCGCTCTATTTACGCGCCCGCACCCACCGCGGCAATGCACTCTTCGAGCACGTCGACCGCGACGTCGGCTTCTTCCTTCGTGACCACCAGCGCCGGGCAGATGCGAACCGTGCTCGGCCCGCAACCCAGGAACAGCACTCCGTGCTCGAACGCTCGTTCCACAATGCGGTCGCGCTCGGTGTTGCCGTATTCCCGCGTGACCTTGTCCCGGACAATGTCGACGCCAATCATCAAACCGCGGCCGCGCACATCGCCCACCAGCTTCAGTTTCTTCGGCCAGTCGGCCATGCGCTTCATCATGTGATCGCCCACGCTCGCCGAGTTCTCCAGCAGATGCTCCTTCTCGATCACATCAAGAGTTGCGAGAGCGGCTGCGATCGCCACCGGGTTGCCGCCAAAGGTCGATGCGTGCGACCCCGGAACCCAGTCCATGATTTCCGCGCGCGTCATGGTGACGCCCAGGGGCATGCCCGAGGCAATGCCCTTCGCCATGCAAACCATGTCCGGCTCGACCTCACTGTGCTCGACCGCAAACCACTTCCCGGTGCGCCCAATGCCGCTCTGCACTTCGTCCACCACCAGCAGGATGCCGTGCCGATCACAGATGCGCCGCAGTTCCTGCATGAAAACCTTCGGAGCCACCACGTAGCCGCCTTCGCCCTGCACCGGCTCGACGAAAATCGCCGCTACTTCCTCCGGCGCCAGCGTAGTCTTAAACAATTTCTCTTCGATGAAGCGGGCGCAGCCCAGCGCGAAGTTTTCGGCATCCTGCGCGCCACCACCCACGCAGCCGCGGTATACGTCGGGATAACGCACGTGCGTCACGCCCGGCACCAGCGGAGCAAAGCGCCGCCGCTGCTGCGGCTTCGACGCCGTCAGCGACAGCGCGCCCATCGTCCGCCCGTGAAAAGCGCCAAAGAATGCGATTACGTTCTGCCGTTTCGTATGGTAGCGCGCCAGCTTCAGAGCACACTCGATCGCCTCCGCCCCCGAGTTGCCGTAGTAAATGCGGTGCGGTCCCGGCATGGGTGCGATCTTCGACAGCCGCGCCGCCAGTTCGACCATGCTCTCGTAATAGAAATCTGTTCCCGACATGTGGATCAGTTCGCCCGCCTGCTTCTGAATCGCGGCCACCACGTCGGGATGGCAATGTCCGGTCGAAGTCACGGCAATACCGGCGGAAAAATCAAAAAACTCGTTGCCGTCTACGTCCGTCACTACAATGCCGCGTCCGCTCTTGGCCACCAGCGGGTACGACCGCGTATACGACGGCGAAATATATTTCTCATCACCCTCGAGCACGCGCTGGGCGTTGGGTCCGGGCAGGGCAGTCTTGATCTTCGGTCCGATTGCGGTCATTGTGTTCGTAGTCATGATATTCCTCCTTGGACAGCGGCCAGTAACTTTCGAACTGGTTTCGCAGATTGGGTTTGGGAAGGGCACGACTTCAGTCGTGCCGCTAAAGCACCTAAATGATTCGGGCTTTAGCCCCTGAGGGTCCGGCCCTACTCCTGGAATCACGCAGGCCGAAGCGAATCAGAGTGGAGGATGGAGGGAATTAGTCGCTGCCGAACAGGCTAGGACGCAACCGCGAAGGCAGATTTGCCCGGTAACGCCGCGGGCACACTAAGCCGTGCAGCCAGCATTCGGCCCGAGATGAGTAAGCCCGACGCGAGGTGGGCACAGCCGAATTGGATTTGTTCCGCAGCATCGCGAACCGTCGACATCACTGCCTGATTATAGCCGGAAGGCCTGAAAGCCGTAACCCCCTCTTTAGTAACGAATGCGCACTCACGACGATTACCGTGCCCCAGCGGGGCATCGCAGCCCAGCGCACGATGAAGACTGAACCGTGGAAAAATGAAGACCGTGGAAAAAGTGAAAGAGAAGACCACGGAAAGAGAGGTAGTGTCAGGACACCAGGACACTAACCAAAGGAGAAGACCGTGGAAGAGCGGCGCTTCAGCGCCGCGTCCAGCGTGCCAGGGCATTGGGCTTCAGCCCCTGTAGATTGGTTTTGTTCTTCAGTGCGATCGCAGCCGACCTCGGAAACTAGAGCCTTCCTGCATCGTCCAAACGCGGCCCTGAAGGGCCGCTCTTCTACGACGCTCGACCTTCTTTTTGACTTCCGCCTGCCCGCGCCTTAGCATGGCTCGACTCACTTGGGGCGGACTTTCCAGCTCAAACCAGACCATGCTCGACCAAACCATCTCTCATTACCGCATCGTCGAAAAGCTCGGTGGCGGCGGCATGGGCGTGGTCTACAAGGCTGAAGACACGCGCCTCGGCCGCTTCGTCGCTCTCAAATTCCTTCCCGAGGATCTCGCGCAAGACCGCCAGGCCCTGGAGCGCTTTCGACGCGAGGCCAAGGCCGCATCCGCGCTCAACCACCCCAACATCTGCACCATTTACGACATCGGCGAGGAAGACAACCGCACCTTCCTCGTCATGGAGTTCCTCGACGGCGCCACGCTCAAGCATCTCATCGGCAACCGGGCCATGGAGTTGGAGACGATCCTTTCCCTCGGTATCGAAATCGCCGACGCCCTCGACGCGGCCCACGCCGGAGGCATTGTTCACCGCGACATCAAGCCCGCCAACATCTTCGTCACCAAGCGCGGACACGCTAAGATTCTCGACTTCGGCCTCGCCAAGGTGAAAGCCAGCCCCGCAACATCCGGAGAAGTTCCGGACGTGACGGCACCCACCGCGGTCGTAGTCGACGAGCATCTCACCAGCCCCGGTTCGACTCTCGGCACCGTCGCCTACATGTCGCCCGAGCAGGCCAAGGGAAAAGAACTCGACCCGCGCACCGACCTGTTTTCTTTCGGAGTAGTGCTCTACGAAATGGCGACCGGAACGTTGCCGTTTCGCGGTGAAACTTCAGCGCTGATTTTTCAGTCGATTCTCGACCGCGCCCCCGTTTCCCCAATTCGCCTCAATCCCGACCTGCCTCCGAAACTGGAAGACGTCATCAACAAGGCGCTGGAGAAAGATCGCAACCTGCGCTACCAGAGCGCGGCCGACATTCGCGCCGACCTGCAGCGCCTGAAGCGCGATACCGACAGCGGCCGCGCGGTGGCGATCAGTTCCGGCTCCTTGCCTGCCGCCGCGGACTCCGGTCCGTCGGCCTTGGCACAACCTCCCGCGCGACCTTCCGCATCGGCGCGCACCGCGCCCGCGTCTTCACCCGCCGCAGTAGCTTCTGCCGCCGTGAGCGCGGTCTCGCCGCCGAACAAGTTGTGGAGGATTCTTGTCCCTGCACTGCTCGTGCTGATCCTGCTCATCGCCGGCATCCTGTACGTGCGCTCCCGCCAGTCCGCCAAGCTCACCGAGAAAGACAGCGTCCTGCTGGCCGATTTCGTCAACACCACCGGCGACGCCGTCTTTGACGGCACGCTGAAGCAGGCCTTGGCCGTGCAACTCGAGCAGTCGCCGTATTTGAACATTGTTTCGGAATCCAAGATTCGCGAAGCCCTGCGCTTTATGGGCAAGCCGCCGGACGAACGCCTCACCAACGATGTCGCTCGCGAAATCTGCCAGCGTCAGGGCATCAAAGCCATGCTGACCGGAACCATCGCCAGCCTGGGCAATCACTACGTGGTCACACTGACCGCCGCCAATGGTTCGACCGGCGATTCTTTGGCTAGCGAACAGGTCGAAGTCGAAAGCAAAGAGCAGGTTCTGAAATCGCTCGACAAAGCCGCCTCTGACCTTCGGCAAAAGATGGGCGAGTCGCTGGCTTCGGTACAGCAGTTTGCCACCCCGCTGGAGCAGGCCACCACGTCGTCCCTCGAAGCCCTGCAGGCCTTTACTTCCGGCCACGATGAACACCAGAAAATGCAAGACGACGCCGCGCTTCCCCATCTGCAGAAAGCTGTGGAATTGGACCCTAACTTCGCCATGGCCTGGGCCACCATGGGAGTTGCTCTCACCAACATGGCTCGAAACTCGGAGGGCGCTCAGGCGCTCAAGAAAGCCTACGAACTGCGCGATCGCGCCAGTGAGCGGGAGAAGTTTTACATCCAGGCGCACTATTACGATGAAGTCACCCTGGATGTGGATAAATCCCTGGCCGTTTACGCCGAGTGGCGGCAAACCTATCTCCGCGACACCGTGCCCTACGACAACGCGGCGCTCTGCCTCTCCGCATTAGGGCAGCCCGAAAAAGCGCTGGACATGGCCAGCCAGGCCCACCGCCTCGATCCCCAAGACCGCTACGCCTATGACAATATGGCTGGTGCCTACGAAGCGCTAAACCGCTTCGATGAGGCCAAAGCGATTGCGGACGAGGCCGTAGCCAAAAAATTGAGCGGAAGCGGCTCTCGCTTCGTGCTCGTCGATCTCGCCTACATGCACGGCGACCACGCCGCCTTAAAGCAGCAGATGGAGGCGGTGAAGGGCACATCCATAGAGCCCTTCGTCATGTTCTTCAGTTCAGCCTGGGAGTCTGCCCAAGGCAGGGTCAACGCATCGCACGAACTGTGGAAACAAACACGCCAGCAGATCATCAGCGCCGGCGCAAAGGAATTCGCAGCAAACGTGATGACTTTGGAGGCCTACGACGACGCGCTGCTTGGATATCAAGCCGAAGCGCGGCAGAAAGCCTCGCAGGCTGTAGAACTATCCGCGGACCCCGATACTCGCTCGGAAGCAGCTCTCGTCCTCGCTACCGTGGGCGACATCCAAAAATCGTCGGCTCTAATCGCTGGCCTGCAGCATGACGTTCCCGACAATCGCTTCATCCAGTCGCTGGTCATTCCCGAAACGCGAGCTATGCAAGAGTTGGAGAAGAACAACCTTGCGGCGGCGATCAGCACGCTCGAGCCGCTGCGCGCCTACGAATTCGGAACTGGGCCCCGCGCCGTCGGCGTCGCGCCCGTTTTTCTGCGCGGCATGATCTATCTCAAGATGCACGATGGCGCCAAGGCAGCCGTCGAGTTTCAACGCATCCTCGATCACCGCGGCGCCGCCGGCTTCTCAGAGGAATACCCGCTTTCGCACCTCAATCTTGGGCGCGCTTACGTACTCCAAGGCGACCATGCCAAAGCCCGCACCGCCTACCAGGATTTCTTCGCCGCCTGGAAGGACGCCGACCCTGAGATACCAATCCTCAAAACGGCGAAAGCAGAATACGAAAAGCTGAAGTAGCCGAAGCCCAACGCAGCCCCGGAAGAGCTTCGTGGAAGAGCGGCGCTTCAGTGCCGCGTAAGGCGGGCTTAAGCGTCGTAGCCCGGCCCGCCAGGCGCCCCGCACTCCTTCCACAACTTCTCCCAATTCCAGAGCCCCGACGTCACCCCGATCGGCAACGGAAATCCCATTTGATGCGCCAGCAAACACACCTGCCCGCGATGGTGAGCTTCGTGAGCCAGCATGTAGCACAGCATTTCCGGGCCCACCGGCCAGGGCCGGCCCCAGCCATCGCGGAGGAATTTGTCGATCCGGCCCTCGCCGCCGCCGAGCGCTTCCGCGAGCATCTCCGCGCAGCGCGCGGCGCTCTCCTCCAATGCCGCGCGGGCCTGCTGCGGTGTGCAGTGCGCGCGATCAAGTTGAGCCGGGACTTTCAAGTGCGGAGCAGTCAGCCGCACCCACTTCGTGCGCACGTTGTGCATGTGGGTGAAGATTGCCGCGATCGTGCGGGCCTTCCCCGGAGGCTTGGCCGTCCAGGCGGCCGCTTCCAGGTGTTCGATCAGAATCTGGTTCATCCGCTCATTGGCGGCAAAGATTCGCACAGCGGCTTGGCTGAGAGGCGTAGAGACCTTGGACTGAGCGTGAACCTGGAGTCCCCGAATCTGATTGGAACTAACCTCGTCTCGACGAACCCTGTCTTGACGAATCTTGTCTTGGCGAATTTTAGGGGAACGAACCTTGTCTCGACGCGTGGTCACGGTTCCTGCTCCTCGCCCTAATCATAACTTCAGGGACGTTCGCCTAACCGGAAACTATCTCGAAGGCAAACGCCATCGCCGTGCAGGTACGTCCGTAACTTTCAAGCTCCGATTCAGCCTACTAATCTAGGCGCGAGAGGTGCTTGGGGAGAGGATTCTATGGGTAACCGTAGTCGGCTTTGGATCGTTGCGAGTCTGCTAGTCGGGTGCGTGATCATCTGGGCAGTGGGTCAGGCCGTGAACCCGAGCAGCGGAGACGTGGAGTTTAAGAAAACACTGGAATCGATCAAGCAGGTCAAAAGCTTTCGCGGCGCATATATCGAGAGCGCGTCGACTTCCCAGCAGTCGGAACGGCTGTGGGAGGTCGATTGCAACCAGGTGATTGTCCACCAGCAGTCTCACGATGCGCAGTCCAACCCGGATGCTCCTTTCGAAGTGAAAGAAGAAGAGTTGCTGGTCGGCGACCAGCGCTACACCCGGGACCGCGACGGATCCTGGGAGAACAACGGTTACGCCGGCGAGCGCTATTCCGCCAAGTGGTATTGCGACAACCTTGCCCGCGGCACGGTTCGCGACCTGCTGCCGGATATGTACACCATGGTCAGCCACGCCATGACTGAAAAGGGCGACAAGAAAACGGTCAACGGAGCGCGCTGCCAGGAGTGGAAATTCGCCGTGAGGACCGCCGTTCTTGCCCAGGACGGTTCGATGTGCATCGGCCTGGACGACCATCTCCCGTACGAGATGACGATGAAAAACGGCGGCCACTATTCTTACTCCGATTACAACCGCCCCATCCAATTCGAGGTGCCAGCAGCCGTCCTGCAACCGGCCAGCTCGACTGCCGGATCGAACTGAGTAAGCCCGAACTGAGTCAGCCCGCGAGGCCAGGCGACAGGGAAAAGGTTTCTACTCCGACGAATAGGTGTCGATGCATCGCCATTCCCCACGTTCCCACTTCTCCTCGACTTTTAGAATCCAACTTTAGAATCCACCCCGCCCCCGCGCTCGTCTGATATCTTTTAACTTCCCCCTGTCTCTCACGCCCATGCAATCCGCTCAGCGCCCACGCCCGTGGATGGTGATTCTTGCCTTCGGACTCGTCTACCTGTTCTGGGGCTCGACCTATCTCGGCATCGACATCGCGGTGCAGACCATCCCTCCCGCGCTCATGTGCGCGGTGCGGTTTTCGATTGCGGGCACGGTCATGCTGGCGGTGTGCGCCGCCACCGGACGCCGGATTTTCTATTCTCCGAAGCAGATCGCGCTGGCCGCGGTCGTAGGCCTTCTGCTGCTGATGGGCGGCAACCTCACGCTGTCGTATGCCGAGCTCGCCGTATCCTCGGGTCTGGCCGCGCTCATCATCGCCATCACTCCGCTCTGGTTCCTGGTTCTCGATTCGCTCTTGCTCGGCGACCACCACATCTCCGGGCGCGGCAAGGCGGGCCTGGCGCTGGGAATCGTCGGACTGTTCGTCCTGGTCTGGCCGCAGTTGCAGGCCGGCAGCATGGGGCGTCGCGAATTCTGGGCCTCGATCAGCCTGATCGCCGGATCGTTCTCCTGGGCCCTGGGATCGGTGTTGTCGAAGCGCTGGCAGTCGGGTATGGACGTGTTCAGCGCCACTGCCTGGCAAGTTACCGCCGCCGGAGCGGGCAACTTTATCTTTGCGCTGATCGCCGGCGACCTATCCCGCGTGGTCTGGACCGTCCGCGGCATCAGCGCCACTCTGTATCTTGTGGTCTGCGGTTCCTGGATCGGCTACACCGCCTACATCTGGCTGCTGGAGCACGTTCCCACGTCCAAGGTTTCGACCTACGCGTACGTGAATCCCGTGGTAGCCGTGTTTCTCGGCTGGCTGATTCTGCACGAGCGCGTCGACCGCTTCATCCTCGCAGGCAGCGCCATCGTCGTGTTCTCCGTCATCCTAGTCACTAGCGCCAAGGTGAAAGAAAAAACGGTCGCAGAAGAACTGCCCGCGGTGGAAGCGGCAGGAGACTGAAGAAAATGCAGAAGTCAGAATGCAGAATGCTGAAGTAAGACATTACTGCTGCATTCTTACTTCTGCATTTTGCATTCTGCATTCTGACTTCGTCCCTATTTCTCCTCCTCCTCCGCATCCTCCACCAAATCCACCACATGCCCGCGAATAGCAAACGTCTGCCGCGCACTGCCTGCCGGCTCAAAGCTGACCCGCACCGGTCCCCGCTCCCACGTCGGCGCTGGGCAGGCCGAGTCAGGCGCCGCATCGTCCGCAACGCCGCTGCTGGTTCCCCCCAAGCTCGATAGTTCTTTCTTCAACACCGGCTTGCGCCGGCTGAGTTGCGCCACCATGGCGTACGTCTTCTTGCCGTCGTCCGCCACGCCACAATAAGCGACATAGTCGCGATACCAACTGGCCGCGGAATAATACGCGTCAAACTCCGGCAAATTGATCGGAGCGACGCGCCCCGTCACCCGGTCGACTAGCAGCCATCCTCCCCGTTGCCATTGCCAGCGCGGGGCGGGATCTTCAGGAAGACTATCATTCACGCGAAACGCGCGGCGCACCACGAACAGCCGCTCCGTCACCTCGTGCGGCGCGCCCAGCACGTACTCTTTGACCCGCGCATCCACGACCAGCGCGCGCACCTTGATAGTGATCCCTTTATCATTCGCCGAGCCCGGAAACCACTGCACCGCCATCCCTTTCCCGAATGTGATGACATGAACTTTCGCAGGCGCGCCCATTGCCGCCGTCAGCAGCATCACGCTGGCCATCCCAAGAACCATCCCAGTTTGCGTCACCCGCATGAGCCGAGAGTAGGCACCGGACGAGCCCCAAGGCAAGACTTACCGTCACATCAGCGCACTATCAGGTGTCGAAATGGGAATAGCCGAGGGCCACAATCGGTGCTACTGTTCCAAAAAGCTGGCCCACTTCCAGCGGAAAGCGGAGAATGACTGTAGAATCATAAGAGCCAGAATAACGATTTGCCATGAGCTTCTCTCCCCCCACTCGAAATCCGGCGCATCCGGATGCCCGGACAACTTCCAGGGGCGAAGCCGCCTCTTATCTGAATATGGGTGACCTTTTACCACGACGTCGTGCCCCGCGAATCCTGGTCGTCGACGACCAGCCCGGCATTGCCGGCCTGATGAGCCAGTTGCTCACTATGCGCGGCTACGACGTGGTCACCGCCTCGACTGCCGAGCAGGGCGAGGCCGAAGTCCGCCGCCAACTGCCCGACCTGATCCTCTCCGACGTGATGATGCCTGGCAAGTCCGGCTACGACTTCTGCCGGGGCCTGAAGGAAAACCCGGCCACGCGCCTGATCCCTTTCGTGCTCATCACCGGACTCAGCGACAGCACCGACAAAGTCCGCGGCATCGAAGCCGGCGCCGACGACTTCCTCAATAAGCCAGTGCTCGCCGAGGAACTCATTGCCCGCGTGAAATCGCTACTCCGCCTGAAAGAGTTTACCGACGAGTTAGAAACTGCCGACTCCGTTCTGTGCACCCTGGGCCTGATCGTCGAAGGCCGCGACCCCTACACTGAGGGCCACTGCGAGCGCCTTTCCGTTCGCGCCGCCGACCTCGGACGCCACCTCGGTATGGACGAAGATTCCATTATTGCCCTGAAGCGCGGCGGATATCTTCACGATCTCGGCAAGATTGCCGTCCCCGATGAAATTCTGAAAAAAGGCAGCGACCTCACCCCCGCCGAATGGCTGATCATGAAGATGCACCCCATCACCGGCGAAAACATCTGCCGTCCGCTGCATTCCCTCCGCCTGGTGCTGCCCATTATCCGCCACCATCACGAACATTCCGACGGTTCCGGCTATCCTGACGGCCTGACCGCAGCGGAGATTCCCGCGCTGCCCCGGGTTCTGCAGGTCGTCGACGTCTACGATGCGCTCCGCACCGCCCGCTCCTACAAACCGGCGCTGACCCACGAACAAACCGCCGAGACCATGCGCGAGGAAGCCGCCCGCGGCCTCTGGGACGCGGAATTAGTGGCAGAATACTTCTCCATGCTCGAGCAGAAACGCCAGGTAGCGTAAAGCAGTTCTCAGTTCTCAGTTCTCCGTCCAGCGTGGAAGAGCGGCGCTTCAGCGCCGCGTCAAAGTGCCTGGAATTCGCGGGCTTTAGCCCCGGGGCTTCCTATGCGGAAGGCTCGCCTTTTGGGTGGCGCAGCGCTTTCAGCGCTGCGATTGAGCAATCTCTCTTCGGAGGGCTTTAGCCCCAGAGATACTTCAACCCAACTCCAATTTCCGAAATCCTAAAACCACAACGTACAATGACATTGCCTTACAGGTGACCAGCGATCAGAACTCAGTCCCGCCGACTGAGAACCGAGAACTGAGAACTGAGAACTGCTTTTTTGGACCCCGCTTACACCATCGTCATCCCGGCCTACAACGAGAGCGCCCGCCTCGGCGCGACCCTAGAGAAGGTGCTGCCCTACGTGCACGCGCAGGGCTGGAACGCCGAAATCATCGTCGTCAATGACGGATCGCGCGACAACACGGCCGACATTGTGCGCTCATTCGCAAAAAAAGATCCCACCCTGCGGCTCGTCGAAAACCCGGGCAATCGCGGCAAAGGCTACAGCGTGCGCAACGGCATGCTCCAAGCCCGCGGCCGCATCGTGCTGTTCAGCGACGCCGACCTCTCCTCGCCCATCGAAGAAGCTCCCAAACTTTTCGCTGCGCTCGAAAGCGGCGCGGATATCGCCATCGGTTCCCGCTGGCTCCGCGTCGAAACCCAGACCCAGCGCCAGCCTCTGCACCGCCAACTCTTTGGCCGCATTTTCAATCTGGCCCTGCGCCTCACCCTCGGCCTGCACTTCGCCGACACGCAATGCGGCTTCAAAGCCTTCAAGCAACCCGCGGTGCAGGCCATCTTCCCGCTGCAAAAAATCGAGCGCTGGGGATTCGATCCCGAAATCCTTTTCCTGGCCCGCAAATTCAAATTCAAGGTGCAGGAAGTCCCCGTCGCCTGGGCCCACCGCGAAGGCACCAGTATCAATCCCCTGGTCGACGGCTCCCGCATGGTCCTGGAAATGCTGCACGTCCGCTGGAACAACCTGACCGGCAAGTACGACGCCCCCCCAGCGTCCGCGACGCAGCCGCTGCCCGGCCACAGCGGCCCCCAAGACTAGTTATAAGTGCAGAAGGTTTTTCTGATGTCGGGTGCCCCATTTCTCGCGCAGGTTTTTGCGTGAGAAGTGGGGACTCTCGACAGAGGATGGTCGGGCCCAGGTCTTTGATTTCCCTGATACCAGCAGCCAGTGGGTGCCCCATCCTAGCCGCGCTTTTTGCGGCTAGGGTGGGAACCACGAACGCCTGCACTACGGGGTCAACGCCCCAAACTCATACGCTACGCCGCAGTCTTCACCGCATCAACGACTCGCTTCCCCATCTCCGTAGTCGAAATCGAAGCATGCGTTTTCCCCGCCAGATCCGCCGTCCGCGCCCCCTGCGCGAGCATAGCCGAAACCGCCTTCTCCACGCACGCCGCTTCCTTCTCCAACTGAAACGAATGCCGCAGCAACATCGCCCCCGACAGAATCGCCCCCAGCGGATTCGCAATCCCTCTCCCGGCAATGTCCGGCGCCGACCCATGCACCGGCTCGTACAGCCCAACCGGCCCGCCCACGCTCGCCGACGCCAGCAGCCCGAGCGATCCCACAACGCCGCCGGCCTGATCCGAAAGAATGTCGCCAAACATGTTCTCGGTGAGCAGCACGTCGAAATCCGTAGGCCGCTGCACCAGCAGCATGGCCGCCGAATCCACATACTGGTGCCCCAGCTTCACCTCGGGATAATCTTTCCCCACCCGCGTCACAACTTCCCTCCACAGCCGCGAGCATTCCAGCACGTTAGCCTTGTCCACCGACAGCACCTTGCGCCGCCGCT
Organism: Candidatus Sulfotelmatobacter sp.; assembly: GCA_052148475.1. Lineage (GTDB taxonomy): Bacteria > Acidobacteriota > Terriglobia > Terriglobales > Acidobacteriaceae > Sulfotelmatobacter. Next base: position 124,750 of record JBKQID010000022.1, read on the forward strand.
TCATCGCCAACTCAAACGCCACACGTGCAATGCGATCAATCTCAGATTCCCCATACTTCATGGTGTTGATCGCAACCCGCGATCCGGGTTCACCTTCGATCGATCTGGGTTGCCCAAAGTAAGCTCCGCCCAAAAGTTCGCGCACGATCATGATGTTAGTGCCGCGGACAATTTTCGGTCTTAACGGAGAACAATCCTCGAGCGCCGGAAAAAATACCGCTGGCCGCAGATTCGCGTACGCACCCAACTCGCGCCGTATGCGCAGCAATCCCGCCTCAGGACGAAGATGACCAGGATTGTGATCGAACGCCGGGCTTCCCACCGCGCCCAGCAGCACCGCCGATGAAGCTAGGCAAGCCTCGACGGTATCCGCGGGCAGCGGATCATTCGTCGCAGCCAGCGCCGCTCCGCCAATGAGTTTGTTTTGCAACTGAAGCTGATGGCCAAATCGGTCGGCTACCGCCTGCAGAACGAGCACGGCCTGTTCGGTCACTTCCGGCCCAATGCCGTCGCCAGGAAGAATGGTGAGTTTCAGAAGCATGCGGGAATTAGTCTAATGGAACCCAGCCGCGAGGCGGCCAAAGAATACAGCCCACGGCGTAAGCCGTGGGTGCCAAGCCGAAAATGAGGAAGCCCCAGAGGGGCGAAAGAGAACTACGACGCACGCCGGGAACCGCACGACCCCAATCCCCTACACGCCCCAAAGATAATCTTCCTGCTGCGTCTGCTCGTGATGGGAATCGCCGTGAGCCGGCAAGCGAACTCCGAACGCGTTGGTCTGCGGGCCCACCGGAAACGGCTTCTCGGGCTCCTGCACGGGTTCGGGCTGAGGTGCATTCACCACGGCTGCCTGCTGCGGAACAATCTTCTCGATCAACGGCGTCGCCGACCCTGACGGCTTGTGCGTGTCGCGAATCAGTTCCAGCAGGTGATGATCTTCCACATGCTTGATCTTGTCCGCCAGCCGCACGAAGCGCCGGTAAATGTCGTCGAGCGCGCGCCGGTCGAACTGGTAGCCTAGTTGTTCGCAGCGGATGCTCAGCGCGTGACGGCCAGAATGCTTGCCCAGCACCAGCTTCGAATCGGGCACGCCCACCGATTGCGGCGTCATGATTTCGTAGGTCAGCGGATTCTTCAGCACGCCATCCTGATGGATGCCCGCCTCATGCGCAAAAGCGTTGCGCCCGGTAATCGCCTTGTTCGGCTGCACCGGCACGCCCGTAATCTCGCTCAACATCTGGCTGGAAGCAAAAATCTGGTCGCCCACCACTCCGGTTTCGTACCCGAAGCGATCCGGCCGCACCCGCATCGCCATCACAACTTCTTCGAGCGACGCATTGCCCGCCCGCTCGCCAATTCCGTTGATCGTGCACTCCACCTGCCGTGCTCCCCCCGCCACCGCGGCCAGCGCGTTGGCGACCGCCATACCCAGATCGTTGTGGCAATGCGCGGAAATAATTACGTTCTCGATCCCCTTCACGCGCTGCCGAATCGTCGTGATCAGATCCCCAAACTCCGCCGGAACGGTGTAGCCGACTGTGTCGGGAATATTCAGCGTGGTGGCCCCGGCTTCAACCACCGCCTCCAACACCCGACACAGAAAATCGGGCTCGGTGCGAGTCGCGTCCTCGGGAGAAAACTCCACATCTTCACACAGCGATTTAGCGAAGCGAATCGCATCGGCTGCCTGCGCCACACATTGGTCGCGCGTTATCCGCAGCTTGTATTGCAGGTGAATGTCGGAAGTCGCCAGAAACACATGAATGCGCGGCCGCGCCGCATACTGCAAAGCCTCCCACGCACGCTCAATATCAGGACGGCAGGCGCGCGCCAATCCCGCGATGATGGGCCGCCGCACCGCCGCGGCAATCGCCTTCACGGATTCGAAGTCGCCATCCGAGGCGATCGGGAACCCGGCCTCGATCACATCCACGCCCAGGCGGTCGAGCTGGTGCGCCAGGCGCAGCTTTTCCGGCTGGTTCATACTGCAACCCGGCGACTGCTCGCCATCGCGAAGCGTGGTATCGAAAATCGTGATGCGGGGGCGTTCTACGGTCATGATCTCCTCAAGAAACGTATCTCCCTCAAGACCAAACTAACCCCTTATGCTACGGGCCGAAACCCCTAGAAGCAAAACTTATAATTCTTCAACAATCATTAGTAAAAGTTGTATAATAAGTTTTACTAATGGATTACCGAGTACTGATTAAGGAGCCCAACTCGTGGAGCTTTCCCAACTCGAAGTATTTCTCGCCGTGGCCCGCGAACACCGCTTCTCCCGCGCCGCCGAGAAACTCTACCGCACGCAGTCTGCCGTCAGCCAGACCATCCGCAAACTCGAAGACGAACTTGGCGAAGCCCTGTTCGACCGCTCTTCCCGCGAAGGCGTGCTCACCGACGCCGGCAAGGTTCTGCTCGAATACGCCGAAAAGCTCATCAATCTGCGCACCGAAGCGGCCGAATCCCTCACCGAACTGCGCGAACTGCAGAAAGGCAAGCTGGTCATCGCGGCCAACGAATTTACCGTGCTCTACCTGCTGCCCCTGCTGGCTGAATTCCGCCGCTTGCACCCCATGATCAAGATTATGGTCGAACGCGCCCTGGGCAGTCACATCCCAGACGACGTGCTGCGCTACAGTGCTGAATTCGGCGTGCTCTCCTACGAACCTCAGGAAGCGAGCCTGCAGTCGGTGGTCGTGTATCTCGACGAACTCGTGCTCGTCGTTCCCCCCAAACATCCGCTCGCCTCCGCGCGCCAGGTCAGCATTCGGCAGTTGGGCGCGGAATCTTTCGTGGCGCACATTGTTCCATCACCGTATCGGGAGAAAGTCATCCAGCTGTTCAAAACCCACAAAACCCCGCTGCACATGGACTTGGAACTGCCCACGCTGCAAGCTATCAAGCAATTCATTGCCATGGGCCATGGAGTGGCCTTGGTCCCCGAGATCAGCGTCGAGACCGAATTGTCCAGAGGAGAGCTGGTAGGAATCCCGGTGCGCGAATTGCAGTTGAAACGAAAGCTCCGCCTCATCTACCGCAAAGATGCGAACCTGTCGCACGCCGCCCGCGCATTTCTGAAAGTGGCCGAAGCCGTAGCCCTGGAGCGCAAAGGCCGCTACCGCTTCCAGCGCGAAAACTGAGGCCGCAAATTAAAGAAAAAAGAGCAAGGCGAACTCCCGTCCTTGCTCCTTAAAAGGCTAGCGTCCCGCTCAGCAGTCGGCGCAGACCTGCTCTTCACCCACCTGTTCTTCGTGGAACGCCGCCAGCGCCGCCTCCACCGTGGGATACACTTCCAGCACCGAATCCAGATTCGTCAGCTCGAGCAGTTCGCTGACCAGCGGACTCGCTCCCGCAAACTTCAGGCTTCCGTTTCGTCCCTGGGTCCCGGATTGCTGGGACCAGGTTTGCAGCAGAGCCAACTCGCCAATGCCGGCGCTGTCGATGGAATTCACCCCACTGAGATCGAGCACCAGCTTCTTCGCCTGCTGCTGCGCTTCGCCCACCACCCGCGACAGCTCCGCCGCTTCATCGCGATAGACGATGCGGCCCTGGCAGTGCACGATAACGATATCGCCGCGATTGCGTGTTTCCAGACTGAGTTTCAACTTCCACCCCTTATATGGCTCGAAAGCATATGGCTCGAAAGCAGCCGCCACTTGCCCCCGCGGCCCCATTTGCCAATTCGTGTCCATTGGTTGCATGCTAGTAGATAGACGCAGGTGCGATGGTTTTGGAACCATGAAAATCCGATAAATTTTCACTCATGGGGCGCAGTCCGCAAGCCCGGCGCGGCCGGGACAAAATTTGTCGACTGGGACATCTTGGGCATCCAGTACACTGCATCTAACAGATTTCGTTGATTAAATTGCACTTTTTGCCGGCGCAACCGCCGAGGAGGAATAATTCGTGTCGAAGACTGCTGCCGCAGTGCTGGCGTTTGCTGGGTTCCTATTGTTCTCGATTCCGATGTCGGCACAATTCAACAAACTTCTTCCCAACGGCAACGTGTACGGCGGCGTCTCCTACGGCCAGCTCACCGACGTCATCAACCAGCAGAGTTATCGCGGGTTTGAGGGATCGTTTGAGGACTTTCCCTTTGCCCGCTTCCCGCACCTTGGGCTGGTGGGCGATGGCAGCGGCTACTACCGCAGGGGCACCGATAAAATCACGCAATATGTCTTCGTTGGGGGCCCGCGCCTCTCCGTCAACTACGGAAAATGGCGCCCCTTCATCCACGCCATGGCCGGAATCCGGCACGTCAACTCCGGTGGCTTCATCTACAACCCGTTCGCCCTTGATTTCGGGGGCGGCGCCGACTATAAACTTCCCTTCAAGAATTTTTCCTGGCGCATTCAGGGCGATTACCTCCACGGTCACTACCTCAGCGCCAACCAGGACGACTACCACGCCTCCACCGGAATCGTCTGGCGCTTCTGAGTCGGCCCTCCCAGTACTCACTTGATCAACTCATCTGCCCCGATCTGAATCTATGATTGGGGCAGGAACTTTTTCGTTCTGCGCGGGTTCATGGGAGCCAGGGAAGGAGTGTCTCGTAATGCTCAAAGCTATTTGGGTCGTAGTTCTGCTCTGCATTTGCGCGGGATTGGCTAGCGCTCAAATCCCCGCGTCGGGCAACGTATTTTTCGGATATTCCTTTGAGAACGCCAGTTCGTCCGCCCTCGACGACGTCACTCGTCCCAACTTCCACGGCTGGGAAGGCTCTCTCGAAGGAAAACTTGCGCCCTTTATCGGCCTGGTGACCGACATCAGCGGACACTACGGCACTCAGAACTTCACGGAACTCACGCCTGTGGGCGGCGGCGGACCAGTCAACGTGAAAGTGACCGGCCACCAGTATGAAGTCCTGTTCGGCCCACGGGTTTCAGTGCCTGTAGGCAAGATCACGCCCTTTGGCGAGTTCTTCGTGGGCGTCGCGCACGTCAGTTCCAACGGATTCTCTCCCACCAATACCTCATGGGCCACCGCGCTCGGCGGAGGCCTCGATTATCGCCTGGTTCGCCTCGTCGCCGTGCGCCTCGAAGGCGACTACATCCGCACCAACTTTTTCAGCACTTCCCAAAACGATATTCGCATCTCGACCGGAATCGTCATCCGCTTCTGACGCCGCTGAACAACTCTCTACCGGCTTAGCCGCATCATTAGCCAATAAGAGAGGAGGAGTCGGATGGCCCGGATTACAGCAGTCCTTTTTGCTTTATTCCTTCTCGCTGCGCCCGCCCTCGCTCAAGTACCAACCTCCAATGTTTTCTTCGGTTACTCCTACTACAACACGAATTTCTCCAATATGGGCCGCGCCAACCTCAACGGCTGGGAAGGTTCTCTCGAGCGGAAGATCTTCCCCGGCGTGGGCATTGTGGCCGATTTCAGCGGCCAGTACGGTTCCCAGAAATTCACTCCTCCTTCCAATCCCTGTCCCAGCGGAGGTCCTTGCCCGTCGGGCTACAACATCCATGCGTTTGAGGGAATGTTCGGACCGCGTTTCTCGGCGCCCCTCGGGAAGTTTCGCCCCTTCGCCGAATTCGAGTTCGGATTTGGCCACGCCAGCATCAACGGCATCATCTCCGACACATCGTTTGCCGCGGCCTCCGGCGGAGGCCTTGACTACCGCATCATTCGCCCCATCGCCCTGCGATTCCAGGGCGACTACGTCTCGACCCACTTGTTCAACGCCTACCAGAGCAGCCTGCGCCTCTCGACGGGCCTGGTCGTGCGCTTCTAGTCAGCGATCTGCTCCACGCAAAACAGGATTCAGCTGGTGGGCTGAACCCTGTTGTTATGGACTTAACAAACGCGAATGCGCACTATCGCATCTAACTAGCCTGATGCGCCGTTTGTCTCTTACAACTTTTCTGGAGGAGAATCATGCGCAACGCTTTTTTCGTTGCCTTCATGCTCATGCTGTTTGCCGGTGCCGCGGCGGCCCAAGTGCCCAGCGGCAACGTCTACTTCGGTTACACCTACTACAACACCGATTTTTCGCCGAACCGCGGCGACTTCAACGGATTCCAGGCCACGCTCGAAGGCAAACTGGTGCCCTTCCTGGGATTCGTGGCCGACTTCACCGGCCACTATGGTTCGCTGAACCTCCCGACCCTCTGCTCGCTCTGCACGGGCCCCACCTACGCCAGCGCGAACGCTCACCAATATGAAGCCATGTTCGGCCCGCGCGTTTCGTTTCCTGCCGGCAAGTTCCGTCCATTCGCGGAGTTTGAGGTTGGTGTTGGACATGTGACCACAAGCGGTGCCGCGGCAGCTGCAAATGTAATTCCCGGTTCCGACACTTCCTACGCAACCGCTGCTGGCGGAGGCCTGGACTATAAGATTTTCAGCCATGTTGCGTGGCGGGTGGAAGGCGATTACGTGCGCACCCACTTTTTCGGAGCCGGACAAAACAACTACCGGCTCTCGACCGGTATAGCGTTTCACTTTTAAGAGCTCGCGGGCCGAAGACGATCGCCAATCCGAACGAAGCGCAAAAAAGGATCCAGCTGGTTGGCTGAATCCTGTCTTGTGTCGCCGGCAAAAACTCGTTTAAAGAAAAGAGGGTGCCCCATTCTAACGGCGCGCCTTTTGCGACGTTAGAGTGGGATTAACGCGGCACGCTATCCGGTTCGTGCGCCCAGTATTTGTGGTCGCGCAGGAAGTACTTCTCGTTCCAGAAGTTCATTGCCGTCCACAGGAACAGCCAACCCACCCGCAGGTGTCCCATTTTCTGGAAGCGCCGGTTCGTGGTGTAAACTCCGCCGCGCACAATGGAGAAGCGCTTGCGCTCAACCTGGTTGCTCAGGCAGTAGTCTTCCGCAAACAGAATCTGCTCGTGAAATCCGCCCAGCTCCAAGAACTTCTTCCGGTCGAAGAACATGAACATTCCAGTCGCAAACGGACGATGCAGCCACGACAAGTACTGAAAGAAATCGTTGCCGGCATAGAACAGCTTGTCGATCCAGCTGCCTTCCTTGCACAAAATGTTCGTGGTCACGCAGTGCAGTTGCTTGCTTTGCGCCCGCTCCACGCAGCGCCGTATCAGCGACCGGTCGGCGAGTTCGATATCCGCATCCAAAAACAGCAGGTAGGAAGTATCCGCCTGCGCCGCGCCCTGGTTGCGTCCCACCGAGGGCATTCCACCGCGAATCACGCTCACGTTCAGCCGGTCGCGAAAGCTCATCACGATCTCCGGAGTTCCATCCGTCGAGTTCGCGTCAGCGACTAACACCCTCGTACTCGACATCTTTGAGTAATCCTGATTCGTCAGCGAGGTCAACAAGCGCGGAATCAGCTTCGCTTCGTTCTTCGCCGGAATCACGATCGTCAGCTCGTTCCCCGTGCTCGTGGTCGTGCTGATTGAAGTCATGAATTTCTACCCCCTGTTCATCAACCGTCAAATAGGTAAGCCGCGAATCGACCCAACCCCCAGAGTTGTAGTACTGAATGCCGTCCTGCTCCACGTGAATCGCCTCGTGCGTATGCCCGCAGAAAATACGGTCTGCCCCATGATGCCGCGCGTAACTCAGCGCTCCCGCCGCCACTTTCGGCGACATGCGCAGCCACCGCGTGTTCAGCCGGTCAATCATCCGCGCAACCGGCTGGCTCTTGAAGTCCAGCTTCTGCAGCAGCAGGTACAGCGACGTCCCCCACTGGCTTAGCCGTATCCGGTCCACCTGGAACCCGTCGAACTGGTGACCATGAATCGCAATGTGCCGCAGCCCGCGGTATTCCCAGCTGTAATGCTGGTACACGCGAATCCCCACCAGGTGCGACATGATGTCGGTCAACCCGTGGTCGTGATTGCCTTCCACCCACACCACCTCAATGTTGCGCTTGGGATTGGATAGCTTTCGGATATACCCGAGAAACTTCCAGTGTTCCTTGGTGAGGCGGGCAAAATTGAGATCGGCAAAAATGTCGCCCAGCAGAATCAGCCGCTCGAAGCGATTTTCTTTCAGCACCCGCGTGGCCTCGCGGGCATGACTCGTCTCTGCACCCAGGTGCAGGTCGGAAAGGATCAGCGTGTTGTACACGTGCGGATCCATATTCTTATTTCTAGCAGCGCAATGTTACGGGTTGATGAAATGTGCATCAATTTTGGTGCATAGGTAACTATCGAAGTAACCAGCGAAACGCACTCGTCGCAACCACAAATGGCCTACATTACCGTGGAAGGCGCTTCACCGCCCTGTGAACGACGTGGAAGAGCAGCCCTTCAGGGCCGCGTAAAGCGTCTGAAAATCAGTCGGGCTTCAGCCCCGGGTAACGCTTTTGGGTGGCGCAGCGCTTTCAGCGCTGCGATCAAGGACACTCTCTTAACTGATGGCTTTAGCCCCTGTGCGTCACTGCAGCGCCTTGAACCCCATGCACTGCGCTGCATCCGGAGGCGTCGTACTCCCCCCACCATTCAAATCCACGCGAATCACATTCTTATCCGTCGAGCAAAACAACCGCTTCCCGGTCCGATCAAAGACCACCGGCGCCGCGCTCGCCACATAGCTTGTGCTCATCCCATTCGCCGCCCCACTCCCCACGGCCGCAAAGTTATACCCGGACTTCACCCCTCCCGCCAGGCTCTCATCCAGCAAACATGCTGTAGCCACCGACTTGGCGCAAGGTTCCGCCCCGCCCAGGTTGGCCAGCGACTCCGCATATCCGCCGTACGCCGCCATGTATGACACCTCCGCCGTGTTGATGGCCCGGATGGAAGTCACGGCCGAAGCCTCATCCGCATTGATCTTCGCGTTAGTCATACTCGGAATCGCGATCGCGGCAATGATGATAATGAGCGCGACCACGATCAGCAGTTCAATCAAAGTAAATCCCCTTTGACGTTTCATCTGAAGTCCTCCGCGCTGGAGAAACGCACAGCAACAAAACAGAGAACGGTCACACGGAGCCGAACTTGCGCAGAAAAGCGCACATCAACCGTGGAAGAGCGCATATCAACGTGGAAGAGCGGCCCTTCAGGGCCGCGTAAAGCGTCTGAGTTCAGACGGGCTTTAGCCCCTGGGGCCGGCTTACGGCGGCGTTCAAAACCCCATGCATCAGGTACCAGCGTAACGTTGACCCCACAATATAGGATTCCTATACTCCAAACATAGGAATCCTATGCTGCGATTCCGGAACGCCGGATATACCGAATATGACCAAACGCATTCGCTCCAAAATCGCCCGCGGAAGCGGCGAACTCGCCATCCTCTCCATCCTCGCCGAGCAGCCGCTCTACGGCTTCGAAATCGCCAAGCAGATCGGCGAACGCACCGGCGGCGCCCTGAAATTCACCCTGGCCTCGCTCTATCCCCTGCTTTACGACATGGAAAAACACGGCTGGGTCGAAGGCCGCTGGCAGGCCAACCACGCCGGCCGCGACCGCCGCTACTATCGCCTCACCCCCGCCGGCCGCCGCCAACTCGCCCCCCTGCGGCAAGAGTGGCGCACATTTTTCCAGGCGCTCGACACCCTGGCCGGAGTCAGCCATGCCTGATTGGCAGGAACTGGTCCGACACAGGATGCAACCGCCGCTCGTGACGCAAACGGATGAGGTCGTCGAAGAGCTGTCGACGCACTTGGAGGAGACTTACAACGACCTGCTTGATCGCGGATGCGCGCCTCAGGCGGCATTGGAACGTACTCTTGAGGAAGTCGACGATTGGGACATTCTTCTCAAACGAATCTGCCGGACAAGACTAAGGAGGAATCCGATGAATGATCGCATCAAGCGTTGGTGGCTTTTGGTGGCCGTCGCTTGGCTGGGCGCAAGCTTGCTGGTTATGGTTCCGCAGCGGGCTGACCGCCTCTATCCAAATCTGATTCTGTTCTACTTGCCCTGGCTGGCTACGCTTCCCCTGGTCTGTGCCGCGGCAGCCTACTTGGAGCAATGCGCAAACCCAACGAATGATCGCGTCAAGCGCTTGTGGCTTTCGGTGACGGTCACCTGGCTGGGAGCAAACCTTTCGCTCGTGGTTCTGGAGCGGATTGACCATCCAGAACTAGTCTTGAGGCGGCCCATTCCTGTTTGGTTCCCCTTGCCGGGGCTGGCTACGCTCATTCTTGTGGGTGCCGCAGGAGCCTTCTTAGCGCAACGCGCGGACGCCCCTCGCAAGACACGTCTTATGGTGGCGACTTCCCCGGCCCTTCTTCTAGGCATCGTGATGCTGCTGCTTCTGCCTTGGCGTTTTGCCGACGGGTACCCTTGGGCACTCACCTTCTTCGCTATCGACGCAGAAAACTGGGCGGTAGTCCCCGGGCTGGCCTTGCTGTTAGGTGCTCTGCCTTTCCTGTGGCAGGGATCCGCAGACTCGACCCCTTTGCCCACGGGTGACGTAAACGCCTCGATGCGCTCGACAGCGTTGCCGGAGTGAGCCATGCCTGATTGGAAGAGAATCGTCAGTGAGAATATGTCCGCGCTGAATCTTCCACCTGGCGCGACAGAAGAAGTGATCGCGGAACTCGCGATTCACATGGAAGAAACCTACGAAAGCGTTCGCGCCCACGGGCTGTCAAACTCAGCCGCGATGGAACAGACCCTGCAAGAAGTCGGCAACTGGCGCGTTCTAGCCGAAGACATTCACCGCGCAAAATCCGAGGAGGTCCTTATGAACCACCGCACCAAGTCCCTGTGGCTGCCCACTCTTTTCACTCTACTGGGCGCGAGTGTTTCTCTGATGGCGGCGCAACTACTGGGTCTTCAGCCCCGCCTGGTCTGGATCCACGGCATGGGCATTACGCTCTACTGGCCCTGGCTTGCCGGTCTGCCACTTTGCGGAGCTCTGGGAGCGAATCTCTCCCAGCGCGCCCATGGCCCCGTCCGTGCGCGCCTCGCCGCAGGCCTGTCCCCAGCCCTCCTGATGCTGATTGTGATGTTATTGATTTTGCCCTGGGGACTCGCCATCGATGGCGTCCATTTCTTCATACTCGTTGGCTTTGGACTCGCCGTCGCCAACTGGGTCGCGCTTCCCGCGGTCGCCTTGCTTCTAGGCGCCGCACCATTCCTCCGCGAGTCTCCCGAGGCGGGCACGCTGCGGAGCACAACCTAGAAACCACCATGAGGAAAGCTCCCGGCCTCAGTCCTGTCCATCAGAGTACCGTGGGAGAACCGAACGAGAACCGTCGGCAGAACCGTGGAAGAGCGGCGCTTTAGCGCCGCGTAAAGCGGGCAAACTTGATGGGGCTTTAGCCCCGGCTCACTGCGCCGGCGGCACGTACTCCTTCGGCTTGGCCGATCCTTCCCCGAAGAAAAACTGTTCCATCTGCTTCACGATGACTTCCTGATCCTCGCGCCGCGCCGGATTCAGCCGGTACTCGTTCAGCAGCATCTTGCAATGCTCCACCCACATCCGCCACGCTTCCTGCGACACGTTGTCATACACCTTCTGTCCCAGATCGTTGTCGAACGGTGGCTCCTCGAGCCCCGGCATTTCTTTCTTCAACTTCACACAAAAAACATTGTGCGCCATAACTTCCCTCAATGAATTCAGAGCGATTCCACGGCCAAAAGATTATCTTACACGCACGGCGAAGGTCGCGGTTGTGGCGACTAAGGAAGTGTGCGAGTTGCATCCGGGCGCGCCGCGCACCGAGCCACACCGAGAGCGGAAGCCCTCCGCTGCCGAAGGGGTGGAAGCAAAGACCAGAAAACACTCGTACCGGAGAGGCAAGACCGGCGACCGTCCTTCCAAGACACCTTCTCCAAGAACGCCTTCAAAGGCACTCAAGTGCAAGACGATCAATTTTGACCAGTAATCGAAATCCCCATGCTCGATACTGGACCTCGAACAACTTTCCACGGTTTTTGAAAGAAAGCAAGCCGGACTCTCCGGCTGTAGATCTCTTGTGAAGCCGACAGCATAAAGAGCTCTTGTTGCACCACCACCACCGGGCGAGTTTGTCGGAGAAACTACAGGAGAGATCATGAAACTGCTTAAAGGGCTAGGAATCGCACTCAGCCTCGCTGTTCTCGGTTTACTCGTCGTGCCCACTGCCAGGGCGGATGACTGGAACCGGAAGACCGTTATCACCTTTAGCGGACCAATCGAAGTTCCGGGTGTGGGTCAACATAGCTTGCCCGCCGGCACCTATGTCTTCAAGATTCTGGATTCGCAATCCGACCGTCACATCGTCCAGATTTTCAATCAGGACGAAACCCAGGTGCTCACCACCATCCTCGCAATTCCGAATTACCGGTTGAAACCGACTGACAAAACGGTCATCACGTTTCGCGAGCGGCCCGCCGGAGAGCCTGAGGCGTTGCGAGCGTGGTTCTACCCCGGACGTTCATGGGGCGAGGAATTCGTTTATGCCAAGCCGCGAGCCCTCGAGTTGGCCAAGGAAACCAATGAACCTGTGCTGGCAACTTCAGTCGAACTGGAAACCGCACCCGTCGAGGCCCTGAAAACAGCGCCCATCGAGGCGGTCGCCCCAACCGGGGAACCGGTCGAATTAGCGCAAGTTGTTGAGGCTCCCCCGGTGGCTGCTGAAGCCGCTCCGGTTGCTGCTCCAGAACCAGTCGTGGTGGCTGCCGCTGATCCTCTACCTGCCACGGCCAGCCCGCTTCCGTTGATTGCCCTGTTTGGGCTGCTGACGATTGGCGCCGGCTTTGCGCTCTCGGCTTTTTCGAAGCAAAGCGTTTGATCAAATCAGTGGATGGATACCCTCGGAAGATCCATCCGTGCCAGTTGATCGGAATAACCGGACAGGCGCGCTCGTTCGCGCCTTCCGGTTATCCGGGGCACTACATCAGGTGAGCTGAAAGAAATACCAATGCCTGAGCGTTACTTATCCGCGCCGCCACCACAAAGTGAACCGAAGCTGCTGGACACGCCACATTTCTCCCCGTGGCTGGCGGCTCTTCTTTTTCTGATAACCGTGTCGAGTTGGGCTCAGACGAAAGAACCCGCGCCTGCGCCAACCCGCCCGGGCGGCGAATACACCATCAAAGTAAATGTGGACATGGTGGTCCTGGGAGCGACCGCCCAAGACCGCAAAAACATTCTCGTCTCCGGACTCAACCAAGACAATTTCCAGGTCTACGAGGATGGAGTTCTTCAGCCAATCAAGTACTTCAGCCACGCAGATGTCCCAGTTACGGTTGGTCTGGTGGTGGACAACAGCGGAAGTATGATGTCGAAGCGGCACGACGTGATCGCCGCTGCGATGGCATTTGCCCGCTCCAGCAACCCGCAAGACCAGATGTTCGTGGTCAATTTCAACGAGAACGCTGCGTTTGGCCTTCCTGGCAATATTGCGTTCACCGACCAGCCGGCTCAGTTGCAGGTTGCCCTTTCCAGAGTCGCGGCCGATGGTGAGACCGCGCTGTACGATGCGGTTGCCGTCGCACTCGAACACCTGAAGAAGGGGAATCGGGATAAGAAAGTGCTGATTGTGGTCAGCGACGGAGGCGACAACGCCAGCCACCACAAGCTGACCGAAATCATGGCCCTGGTTGGGCAGCCGGGCGTAATCATCTACACCATCGGCATCTTCGATGACCAGGATGCCGATCGCAATCCCGGCGTCCTCAAGCGTCTTGCGAAGGCAACGGGTGGCGAGGCATTTCTGCCAGAAGCACTCGAAGAGGTTACACCCATCTGCGAGCGCATTGCTCGCGATATCCGCAACCAGTACACCATTGCCTACATTCCCACGAACCGAAAGCGCGACGGAACCTATCGAGTCATCCAAGTAAAAGCAAGCGCGCCGGGCCATGGGCGTTTGTCGGTGCGCACCCGAACCGGTTACTTCGCGCCCTCGGCACTTGAACCACCCCTGGCGAAGCTCACTGACCATGAAACTCACAACTGAAGAGGATCTCGTCCCAACGCACATGCCAAGGCTTCTACTTTGGAGTCAGCGCCTCCTTATCATTACCGGCGTTCTCGCGCTCGGTTACGTGGGTTTTACTCTGCTCGACGCCAGACTCTACCAAGCCTCTGCAAAACGGTCCCTGGAAAACCAGATCCAGCTGGAAAAAGAGCCCCACGAAAGTCAGCCCAAACCTGCAATCAAACCCGGCGACGTTCTAGGACGCCTGGATATCCCGAGACTTGGACTCTCCGTCGCAGTGCTACAAGGGACAGGTTCCCGAATGTTGCGGCGAGGAACGGGGCACATCGAAGGCACTCCACTTCCCGGGGAGGCCGGGAACAGTGGAATCGCTGGGCACCGCGACACTTTCTTCCGCGGGTTAAAAGACATTCGCAAGAATGACGAGATTCAGTTTCAGACCAGTACTGAGTTATTCCGCTTCGTGGTGGATTGGGCGAAGGTCGTAGCGCCCAATGACCTGAGCGTCCTGGCCCCATCGACCGAATCCTCGCTTACGCTTGTGACCTGCTACCCATTTTATTTTGTCGGTCCAGCGCCGAGTCGTTTTGTCGTGCGGGCGCACAGGGATTGATTCCCAGAGCCCAGACAACAATTATCTCTGACGGGAAATGATGACGAAGACTTCGGACGATTCGTCAGCAACTTGAAAGGTGAACCAAGACAGGTTTGGTGGGCCCACCAGGATTTGAACCTGGAACCAACAGATTATGAGTCTGCTGCTCTAACCGTTGAGCTATAGGCCCGCGAACCTCAATCTAGCATATTCGCGGACCCATAGCTCAGGAGCCATCGTTCAGAACACAGTTCAGCTCGCCGGTTTTCCGGGGGAAGCTCTCGCCTTCTACTCCTCGGTCCCGAACCGCTTGATATCCTCGGCCACTTCCGCGATCACAACCGGCTCTTTGCCCTGCACCAGTTCCCGCACCTTCTCCACCACGTCCGGATTCGCCAGGGTCGTAATGTCCCCGGTGCTCATCCGGTTCGAGATGGAAGCCAGCACGCGGCGCATCAGTTTTCCGGAACGCGTCTTCGGCATATCCGGCACAATGTGGATGTGCTTCGGCCGGGCAATCTTACCAATCATGGTTTCGATTGCCTTGTTGACCTTGTCGATGATTTCCTGACTGGGCGCCAGTCCCGGCTGCAGCGCGATGTAGACTTCCGGCACGCGCCCCTTGATCTCATCGACCACGGGCACCACCGCCGCTTCCGCCACTTCCGAAACCGTCAGGCACGCCGACTCGATTTCCTTGGTGCCCAGCCGGTGGCCGGCCACGTTGATCACGTCGTCCACGCGTCCGAGAATCCGGAAATACCCGTCCACCGCTTCCACCGCTCCGTCCGCCGCGAAATACGGCCAGTCCCGCCAGTTCTTGCTGTTGGGGTCCTTGCAATATTTCCGGTAATACTGGTTCACGAAGCGCTCGCGATCGCCCCAGATCGTCTGCATAATGCCCGGCCACGGATTGCGAATACAAATGTTTCCAGCCTTGCCCGATCCCGCGGCCACAATCTCTCCCATTTCATCGCGAATCTCCGGAAAAATTCCCGGCATCCCCGGCCCCGCGCTGCCCGGCTTCATCGGATCCAGTGCAGGTTTCGTGCTGCACAGGAATCCTCCGTTTTCCGTCTGCCACCAGGTGTCGACGATCACCGCCTCGCGCTTGCCCACCGTCTCGTAGTACCAGCGCCAGACTTCAGGCTCAATCGGCTCTCCTACCGTGGTCATGTGTTTGAAATGGTAGTTGTACTTGGTCGGCTCATCGTGCCCTGCCTTGCGCAACATACGAATCGCGGTCGGCGACGTGTGAAAAATATTCACTCCCAGCCGCTCGGCAATCCGCCACACTCGCCCCGCATCCGGATAAGTCGGCACGCCTTCGTAGATGACGCTGGTCGCCGCCAGCGCCAGCGGACCATACACAATGTATGAATGCCCCGTGATCCATCCGATGTCGGCCATGCACCAGTACACATCCTCAGGATGAATATCCTGAATGTACTTGGAAGTCCCCGCCACATACGACAGGTAGCCACCCGTGCGATGCTGGCATCCCTTGGGCTTGCCCGTGCTGCCGCTGGTGTACATCAGAAATAGCGGCGCTTCCGCATCCATCGGAATCGGCGCCACGATTTCACCCGCGTAGTTGGGCAGCACTTCGTCCACGAAAAAGTCGCGGCCCTTCACAAACGGCGCTGCCGAAGCATTCTGGCCGGCTTGCCGCCTCCACACCAGCACCTTGCTGACCGCGTGTCCTTCTTTGCTGGCGACTTCGAGTGCAATGTCGGCGCCCGCTTTGTGATCGAGCAGCTTGCCATTGCGGTAATAGCCATCCATCGTGATCAGCACATGGCTGGCGGAGTCAGCCACGCGCGTGCCGCAAGCCTCGCCGCTGAACCCGCCAAACACCACCGAGTGAATCACTCCCAGGCGCGCGCAAGCCAGCATGGTGACCGGCAACTCCGGAACCATGGGCATGTGGATGGTGACGCGATCTCCCGCCTTCAGCCCGCAGAAATCCCGCAGCAGCGCGGCAAATTCATTCACCCGCACATAGAGTTCGCGATAGGTCACCGATACCGGCGCTTCATTCTCCGGCTCCGGAACAAAAATCAACGCCGCCTTGTTCTGGTGCTTGGCCAGATGCCGGTCGATGCAGTTGTACGACGCATTGAGCTTGCCGCCCACAAACCACTTCCAAAACGGCGGATCGCTGGTGTCGAGCGTGGTGTGCCAGTACTGGTTCCAACTCAGCAGATCGGCGTATTCCCGGAAGCATTCCGGAAACTTCTCCTCGCTGAAGCGGTTGAGCACATCGGGATCCGTCAGATTCGCCTGGCCGATAAACTTCGAAGAAGGATAATAGTATTCCTCCTCCCGCCAATGCACCGCGATCTGCGCCTCGCTGGTCTCAACCACCCTCTGTTTCTCACGAATCTCCGCCATATCAGTCACCTCTTGGATTTGAATGAATTTGTGCCGCTTGCAGCAATTTTTTGACTACCGCTCTACTGCCGTACTAACGCAAATCGCCATGCGGGCAGAATGGGCGCTCTTGAAATGTCGCGCTCTTCGCATGCGCGAACCAGGCATGCACGATCCCACCTTAGAGCGCCCCCCGGATGATAACAATCCGCTGCCCGACCGCAATACCTTCTCTTGCGAACTAAGCCGCCGCTGTCGACTTCACTCCAACGATTGCTCCTTGTGGCGCTGCCGGGCGCTTCGCTGCCAGCTCGCAGAGCAATGCCACTGCCGCCAGAACCGCCGCCGCGTAGAACGCCATCTGATAGTTCTTGTACTTGTCGAAAAGCACTCCCGCGATTCTGGGTCCGATGATGCCGGCTACACCCCAGGCGGTGAATAGCATGCCGTAATTGATGCCGGCATTCTTGGTACCCCAGAAGTCCGCCGCCGTCGAGCCATTCACCGAAAGCTGCGTTCCGTAACACCAGTACACGACGAACACGGTTGCGTACAACAGCGTTACATTGCCGCCGACCTTGTAGAGGATTGGCATGGCAATCATCGAGACGCCGATCATGAGGCGCAGCGTGTTCAGCCGGCCCAGCGTATCTGACATCCAGCCCGACAGGATGCGGCCCGAGGCGTTGCCGACTGCTCCCACGACTAGGCCCATGGTGGCGATGGCCGCGCTGGCAATCCCCACGCTTTTCGCGAAAGGCACTAACTGGCTGATCACCATCAGACCCGCCGAACATCCCAGCGCGTAGGCAACCCACATGAAGTAGAACGCTGGAGTGCGCAGCACCTCGCTCGGAGTGAAATCATAGGTAGTCGCGGCAGCCTTAGCTGCCGGCGCCGGCACCCATCCGGCCGGTTTGTAGCCCGCCGGCGGGTTCTTCAGCAGGAACGCGCCAAACACGGTCATGATCAGGAAGATCACTCCCAGGATCTGGAACGTCGTGTGCACGCCGTATGCCGGAATCAGCTTCAAGTTGGCCAGCGGTCCAAAGATTGCCGACCCTCCGCCGTATCCGCCCACCGCCAGCCCTACCGCCAGACCACGCTTATCCGGAAACCATTTGGCCATCACCGGTATCGGCGTGGCATAGCCAAATCCGTTGCCCAGCCCGCCGATCACCCCGAAACACACAATCAGGTAGCTCAAGCTGTGCGTAAAGGAGCACAGGAAGAATCCCAGGCTGACCAGTACCCCGCCAGTCAAGGAAACCCAGAATGGGCCGAACTTGTCCTGCAGTCGCCCTGCCACGATAAACGTGAGTGCGAACACGACCACCGCCCAGGTGAACACCGAGGCCGTATCTGCCCGCTTCCAACCAAACTCTTTTTCCAACGGGGCCACGAATATGCTCCAGGCGTACAGCGTGCCCAGTGCCAGGTTCATCGACATTCCGCCCACCACCCGCCACCAACGACTAATGCCAGGACTGCCGGACTCTATATTTGCGTTCGCCACAGTTATTCTCCTTTGCACCAAAATGAGTTGCGAACCGGGTGACGTCTCGGGCACCCGTGCAAATTAGTTTCCCGATTCGTCAAGCGGATTGCTTCGAGCCACACCGGACGCTGCCCAACGATTTCCACATCGCTAAGACCGTTTCAACAAGAACGTTTCCCTAAGAACGTTTCACTAAGTACGTTTCGTTACTGAAGCTCTGATTAAGCCCCGGGTTCCTTTGTGTCCTCTGTGATTTAAGCCTTCCGTCGGGCCGTAATCAGAGCTTCCCTAAGAACGTTTCAACAAGACCGCGCCACTGAAGACATTTGCCTTACTGCACTTTTTCCAAAACCGCGTTCACGCTCAGTAACGACCCGGCCGAAACCGTTAATTCCCGCTTCCATTGCACAAAGCCCGGCAACGAAACCTCGACCGCATGCGTTCCCACCGCCAAACTGAGAGCGGAGGGCGTGCTGCCCACATATTTCCCATCCACGGTGATCTCCGCTCCCGCGGGAGTCGAAGCGAAACTGCACTTCACCACCTCGTCGGCCCTCGCCGGAGGCTCTGATGTCCGCGCGTCTTGCACAGCCGGCGCCTGACTTGGTTGGACCTGACTTGGTCGAGCTCGAGATGCTTGAGCTTGAATCGGCGGAACTGGGGTTGGCGGAATCTCAGCCGCAGCCACTGCCTCCGACTTTCCCTTCGCCTCGTCACCGACATAGGTGTACAACTGCTGGCGCACTTTGCCGCGGTCATCCACGAAGTAAATGCTCAGCCCGCGTTTCTCCTGCCGGGCATTGAAGCTCTCACCCTTGGGCAAGGGAGTGCACCTCGACCACTTGGTCTCGATGCTGCAACTCACCCAAAACGGCGCCCGGTCGCCTGCCTGCACCAGCAGCAAATTCGTGATCTCTGCCGCTTTGCTGCTGTGGCAATAGGCATCGTAGTTGACTCCGTCGCAGTTCTTCTCGACCCCGCTGCCGTCGAGCGTGACCGACCGCGTCTGCGAATCCACAACCGTGATGCGAATGGCGCCGTTCTTCACCGCGGCTCCGGCGCACACCGAAAGGCACAACCAGGCCGCTAGGCAGACCGCGTTCCTACGGTGATTCATGACGCTCCTCTGAATCCTGCTCCACGCGCCGCTCCGGGAGGCCATTTTCCAACCGGCCCAGATTTGCGGCTCACATTGTGCTCCCGGCATGCCGCTTCCGCAACCGGTATTATGCGTTTCTGTGTTTATGCGAGGGCGAACCCCCTGCGGCGTCCGCCCTCGCAATGCCGCGAATGCAGTCCCACTCTAGAACGTAAAAATGGGGCCGAACTCGGTGCGATGATCCTGCCACTCGTTCGACGGCTGTCCAGCAATCGTGTATGCCGCAACACCATCCAGCAGACGCGTAGCGTAGATTGACTGCTCAAAACCGAACGTGACGTTGGGGTTGAGCTTGTAGTACAGGGTGGCCGCAGCCAGCTTGCCCATCAAAAGCGGCAACGGAGCCAAAGTATTGGCGTTGGCGCTGTAGCCGGCATAGTTGAGGTCATGGTTGGGTACCTGGTCCTTGCCCATATGCAGATAGAGTTGCCAGCCTGCGTTGTGGCCTTTCGGATTCGCATTGAACCACCGCGACAGCGGCAGTCCAAGGTTGACGAATCCGCCAAACGCCCGAATCGCCCTCTGCGGAGCCACCACGACATGGCCCTGCGGGCAAAGCGCAGCAGTCGCGGCCGCGACGTTGCAACCCAGTACCGCACCACCGGCTGCTACCATCGGGCCACCATCGAGCGTCGCGAATCCGACGTTGTAGCCGGTGAAGGTGGAGTTTGCCCCGCCTACAATGTTGCTCAGCCCGCTGGTATCGGTGGCATAGCTGTTGACCTGGCCGCCGAAGAAGAAGCGCAGGTCGCCACCGCGATAGCCGCTCACCACCAGCGTGAACCATCGCGTCGGCAGTTGCAGCGCGCCTTGCAGACCGTAGATGTTGCTGGACGCGGTAAAGCCGCCGGGGAAGGCAGCTACATAGTTGGCCGGAGTCAGACCTCCGCCGCAGGTCAGCACGTTCGTGCAATAGGACGAGTTGGGAACGATAGAGGTTCGCCGCCCGTCCACTCCGGAAAGAATGATTTGCGCTGGGGCTACGGCTGGCGCTTTGTCCAACTGGAATTGCAACGCCACCCTGCCCTCCAACTCCGGACGGCCCGAGTCCGCGCCCTCACGCTCGGCCTGTCCGATCTGACCGGCCAGACCCAAGCTCCCCAGCTTTTCAATCTGGCTGCTGGTCGGCATCATGATGGCAATAGTGGGTGAAACTTTCACATTGCGCGAACCGCCCGCCTTGAACACCGCACCAAACTGGAATTGCGGCGATCGCTCGTAGATGTCGCCGTACCAGTAGCCCAGCGCTGTGGTTTCCAGCAGATTCGGCAGAGCGCTCGATCCGAACAGTGTCCAGTCCTGCCCGCCCTCGAAGTAAATGTCGGTGTTGTCGCTGGCGGCATAATCCAAACGCACCCAAGCCTGGCGGAACGAGAACATGCTGCTGCGAATCGACGATACATCGCGGTTGTCCACTTCGCTGAAGTTGCCCTCAAAGTCGCCTTCAATGCGCCCTGTCAGGGTGATCTTGGGCGAAATGTCGCCGAATTCGAAGTTGGCTCCGATCCGACTCGACCGTGCCTTCAAATGAAATTCGGGGTCCTTCGTGGGGCCCGTACTGGTAACTTGCGGTGTCGCCAGGAACAAGCCTGGAAACGGCATGTCATCGCCATTCGGATTGCTGGTGTCGTACACGCCTGTCGCTTTCAGGAATCCGTACGGCGTCATCTTCACCGGGCCCATCGAAAAGGCTGCCTTCAGACCGTCCTTTACCGGAGGATCGACCGGCAACACGCGCAAAGGAGCGACGGCCGACACGACTGCGGGAGCCGGCGGCTTGGTCTCTTTCGGTGCCGGTGCCGGGGCTGCCTGCGCTGCCGGGGTTGAGACTGCGACCGCAACCGGGACAGGGGCAACCGGAGCAGGGGCAACCGCAGCCGGCTGAGCCGCAGGACTGGGATTCCCCGCCGCCGTCAAATCGGCCGCGCTCACCACTCCCTTGCGCGCCAGCGCATCCACTAGCAGCTGAAACTCCGCCTCGGGAGCCGCGTTGCGAATCGCGTTGGCCTCGCTCGGCGCCAACACTCCCTTCATCACCAACACGCCCAGTAAGGCTGTGACGTTGGCATTCCCGACGACCGGGGATGGGTTGGGGTTGGCAGCGGTGGCCGGCTGCGCGGCTGGGTTAGCAGAGGCTGGGTTGGCGGTCTCGGCGGGTTTCTTCGGGTCGGCGGCGTCTTTCGCCCCGGCTAGGGCCGGCGCGACCGATACGGCGGCTAGGAGTGCGCTACAAATCCATTGCTTGAACTTCGGCTGCTTGAACTTGGGCATGATGAAATGTCTCCTCCTTCATGGGAGTAGTTCCGCTTACACGTGCCATCGTGGGCACACGGACATTTGGTCGTCGTGCAGTCGGGAGCGCGGACCTGCATTTCTTGCTGTCGCGCGACCGGGATCCCGGTTTGGGACCCTTGGGCCTGAGTTCCGAGGCTGTTTTTCTCGGACGTAATGGGGAGTCACACTAGGACAGAAACATCCGCGAAGATGTGCGTCCACGCACGGATTGAGGTGATTTACATCACGCGATCCCATTTCTCGAAAGCAGTGGCCCTGACTCGTTGCAATTTCCCGCCTGGAACAAAATCGATAATGCATAGCGGTTTCACCGGGTCTCGCCGTCATCGCCGCGCCCGTCGAATGTTCGTCCCGCATCGCCTGCTTCCGCTCTCTCCAGTTCCTCCCCCGACCAAAAACACATGCACTTGTGATCCTGGTCACTGCTGCCCCCACCGCCCTCGCAGCAGAATCCACATCGTCCTTACGCTGTCTGCCCTTCGCTCTTTGCTCGCTGCTCCAGGAGGTTTCGCATGAGCGCGCTTCCCCTCACCAAGCCAGAAAACATTTCCAACCTGCTGCACATGGATCAGGAATACGCAGCGCCCGCCATCGTCGCCGACCACGTGCTGCAAAAAAATTGGAATGGAGAACGCGAACATTCCTTCAACGATCCTGAAGGTTTCTGGGGAGACTACGCCCGCAGCTTCGCGTGGTCACAACCGTGGACCAAGGTCCTCGAGTGGGACGGCGTCCACCACAAGTGGTTCACCGGCGCGAAGACCAACATCACCATCAATGCGCTCGATCGCCACGCCAACTCCGCACTCGCCAATCGCGCCGCCTTCATCTGGCTCGGCGAAGATGGCTCCGAGCGCATCGTCACCTACCGCCAGCTCTACCGCCAGGTCTGCCGCTTCGCCAACGGCCTGAAGTCTTTGGGCGTAGTGAAAGGCGACCGCGTCATCATCTACATGCCGCTCACCATCGAAGGCGCAGTGGCCATGTTGGCCTGCGCCCGCATCGGCGCGATTCATTCCGTCGTCTACGCTGGACTCGGACACACTGCGCTGCGCGATCGCATCACCGACGCGCAAGCCAAAATTGTCATCGCCGGAGACATCGGCTATCGCCGCGGGAAAACCATCGCCCTGAAGGCAATCGTCGACGAAGCTCTGGAATCGCTCGACTGCGTCGAAAAAGTCATCGTCTACTCCCGCGGCAAAACCGAAATCAACGCGCCCCGCGAAATCGACTTCAACGATCTGCTCAAGTTTCCGCCGCACTGTCCCGCCGAAGAAATGGACGCCGAAGATCCTCTCTTTCTGCTCTACACTTCCGGTTCCACCGGAAAGCCGAAAGGCGTGTTGCACGTTCATGGCGGATACATGGTCGGCACCACTTATCATCTGGAAAGTTTCTTCGACGTCGGCGAGCGCGACATCTTCTGGTGCACTTCCGACATCGGATGGGTCGTCGGCCATTCCTACATCGTCTACGCCCCGCTCTGCGCCGGCGTCACAACGTTATTCCGCGAAGGCGCCATCGACTTCCCGAATCCGGGAGTCGCCTGGGAAATCGTCGAGCGCTACGGCGTCACCAAAATGTTCACCGCGCCCACCGCTCTGCGCATGTTCATGCGCTACGGAGAAACCTATCCTGCCGCTCACGATCTCACCACGCTCCGTGTGATCGCCTGCGCCGGCGAGCCGCTGAATCCAGAAGCCTGGCGTTGGGCGCAAACTCATCTCGCCGGCGACGGCAAGTGGGGCTACGTCATCGACAACTGGTGGCAAACCGAATTAGGTTGCCCCGCGCTAGGCACGCCGCCCTCCATGGCCATGCGTCCCGGCAAAGTTGGAGTCGCCGTCCCCGGCGCCGAAGCCGATATCCTCGATGAAGACGGCAAGCCCGTCCCTCCCAATGTCGGCGGACGTCTCGTGCTGAAGCGTCCCTTCCCCTGCATGTTGCGTACAGTCTGGCGCGACCCCGCAAGATATGAGCGCGACTGGCAATTTTTCCCCGGCTACTACGTCACCGGCGACGTAGCCATGAAAGATGAAGACGGATACATCGCCGTCCTCGGCCGCTCCGACGACGTGCTCAACGTCGCCGGACATCGCATCGGCACCGCCGAAGTCGAAAGCGCTCTAGTCTCGCATCCGGCCGTCGCCGAAGCGGCCGCCATCGGCATTCCCGATCCGCTGAAGGGCGAGTCGATCAAAGCCTTCGTCCAGGTTCGCGCCGACCACGCTCCCTCGGAAGCCCTGGCCGCCGCGCTCATCGAGCACGTGAGACGAGAACTAGGCCCAATCGCCACGCCCAGTTCGCTGGAGTTCGTAGCCTCGCTCCCCAAAACCCGTTCCGGAAAAATCCTCCGCCGCTTTCTGAAAGCCAAAGAAGCCGGAGTCGACGCTGGCGACGTCTCCACCATGGAAGGCTGAACTCCAAAAACTCGCCCGGTCAATCAGCGTAAACTGATTTCGTGAACAACGCGGAAGGGGTTTCGTCCTCGATAGCTTGTCATCAGGCCTTAATGCTAGTCTTGCTGCGATATGCAACTGCCTGTTCGCCCGATTTCCGCAAACCCAACTGCTATCGCCGCCACAGTTCCGATCACTACACGCTCGACTCCGTCGATTCCGGGGAAAAATGCAAAGAGCCCAGCGACGAAGCCCGCCCGCGAGCAGAAATCTTAGGCCCGCTATGCTTCGTATCTGTCCCATCGAACACGCCATCGCCCGCACACTCTGCATCTTGTTAATCGTATGCCTGCCCATCGTGAACGCTCTCGCCCAGATCCCGGCCCAAAGCCCGGGTGACGCTTCAAGAACTCCGAAATATGTTCCAGGAATGTCGAGTTATGACACCGCTCCGGGCACCGGACTCTTCATCTTCCATGTGTTCGCCGAGAACACGGGCGCTCGCCTGCGGGGGCTGGTCCGGCTGGACCTCACCAATCTCGCCAATCACATTGGTGTATTCCAGACCATCGAAGGCGACGAAGACGGTGTGTTCATCAATATGGCGTTCGGAAACTATGAAATTGAGGCGAGCGCCCTGGGATATCTCACCGCTCGTCAAGAAGTACAATCGGTGAGCACAATCCACCCGCAACCGATTGACATTGTCCTGCAGCGCGATCCCTCCGCCATCAACCTCGACGTCACCTCAGGCATCATCTCTCCGAAGGCACGAAAAGAGGCCCAGCACGCGGTGTCTCTGCTGAAGGTGGGCGACCTCGCCGAAGCGCAGAAGCATCTGGGGACCGCCTACAAATTGGCCCCCTCCAACTCAGACATTAACTTTCTATTGGGTTATCTCAACTTCCAGCGGAAGGACTATGTGCAAGCAGGAAGGTACTTGACCGCAGCCGCATCCCTCAGCCCCCACAACGCCCGGGCGCTGACTCTGCTCGGCAGAACCGACTTGGAACAAGAAAACTATCCCGCGGCCAGATCAGCCTTGGAACAAGCCGTTCTGGCCGACGACGACAATTGGCTGCCTCATAATTTATTGGCAGACACCTATCTTCAACAGAAGGACTACGGCAAGGCTCGCGACGAAGCTCAAATCGCGATCACTAAAGGCCAGAGGGACGGAAAGACGATTGCCAGTCCTGCCGAGCTCGTCCTCGCCCGTGCGCTCATTGCGCTCGGGCACGAGCAGGAGGCTATTCAGGCCCTCGAGGTTTTCCTGAGGGATTCTCCCCAGAATCCCATGGTTTACCAAGTCCACAACTTGATCGCAGATCTCAAGAGAGCCAACTCCCGCCCCGTGGTCGATAGCGACGCGAAGAATTCAGATGTCAATGTCTCCCGCGCTGATCCACTCGGAGCCGTTCCCGATCCTGCGCTCATAACTCAAACCTGGCGGCCTCCTGACGTTGATGACGCGAAGCCAACTCTCTCCCCCGGGATTGCATGCCCCGCCGCGCAGGTGATCGACGAATCGGGGAAACGAGTACAGGACTTAGTTCGGGACCTCGCCCGCTTCGCTGCCGACGAAGAGTTATTCCATCAGTCGATCGATGCGTTTGGCTTTGCAACTCGCACTGAGACGCGAAAATACGACTACGTCGCCATGGTGTCAGAACCCGAACCGGGCGCTGTGTTCATCGAAGAATACCGCTCGGACAAATCTGCGCAGGCAGGGTATCCCGATGCCATTGCCAGCACAGGCTTCATAGCCCTGGCCCTCGTCTTTCATCCCGACATGCAAAAAGACTTCGATTTGGATTGTGAGGGACAGGCCACCTGGCGCGGACAGGCCACCTGGTTAGTGCACTTCCGCCAGCGTCATGACCGTCGCAATCGAATGCACAGCTATGCTTTCACCGGTCAGGCTTTTCCCGTCGATCTCAAAGGCAGAGTCTGGATTACCGCAGACACTTTTCAAATCCTGCACATCGAAGCCGACATGGTCAAGCCCATGCCTGAAATCCAGTTGCTCAGCGAGCACCAGACCGTGGAATATGGCCCGGTGCCGTTCCCCAAAAAGAATACGACTCTCTGGTTGCCGAAAACTGCAGAGATATACTTCGACTTTCGCCAACATCGCTACTTTCGCCGGCACGCTTTTGATCACTTCATGCTCTTCTCTGTCGATACAGACCAAAAGGAAAAGGTCCCGACCGCTAAGCCCTCACAATGACCAAGACCAAAACCAGCAGACAAAAACCCTGTCTAGCTCGCAGGGGCCCGTTAACTCCTCTGCCTCTTACCAGCGAGTCAGTTCGTTCTCGATGACCGGGGCGCGAAGTAATCTGGCCTGAAATCTTAGGTCTGCCGTAGTGCAAGTCCACGAAGCCTTACAGTTGCAGCATCTCAGAAACATGGTTGTCGTAACTAATGAAACTGCATAGATGAGCCGATAGAAGAGATGAGTTAGCTGGGATCAGACTGCCCCGACCTGAGGCTCGTGAGATGCTGCAAAAGGTTCTGGTGATCGATGATTCGCGGTTTCAAATTCAGGTGCTAAGGATGGCCCTTGAAAAAAGAGGCTTCGAAGTCCTCGCCGCCCTCGATACGGCGCAGGCGGGAATATTCGCTCGGCACCATATTCCGCAAGCCATCGTGCTCGACATCAACATGCCTGGCGGTTCCGGCATCGACGTTCTCAAGCGGCTGAAACGTTCCACAAAAACCCAAAACATTCCCGTGATTGTCGTAAGCGGTAACGAAGACCCCGACATTAAGAATGTAGCTCTACAGCTAGGAGCGAAACTATTCCTTGCCAAACCTGTGGATACCGAGCAACTCTGCGCTGCCATCACCCGACTTCTGACTCCTGCTGCGACGCTCAAACTTGAAGAAGCCGCCCCTTAAACACCGTTTGAGGCCATTTCGCGGACGATCGGAAACCCAAAGCAATCCCTCACCTGACCCAAAACCTCGATCACGCTTAGTTGACCCGACGACCTGGTTTTGTGGGTGCGAGAATCGATGATTCCCGAGCTTCGTTGCAAGGCACGGAGATGGTGTGCCAGCCAGTCGCACAATTCCCTCACGCAGTTGGTCCCGCACCAGAACCTGAGGAAGCTCAGATTAAGCTCCGCGTTCCTCTGTGCGCCTCTGTGTCCCCTGTGGTTTACGCTTTCTATCGGGACCTTAATCCGAGCTTCCCTAAACCCCAGCGCCTTTCTGCATCTTCCACGCCTTCGCCAGATCGGCCAGCGCCGGCACTGACTCCGGTTGCGTTAATTTTCGCTCCGGCGGCTGAGCCCCGCCCTTGAACGCTTCGACCAGCATCTCAATCGCGAGGTCGGTGTTCGCGCGAATATAAATCGTCGCCGCCAGCGTGCCATTACGCACCCACGCCTGCCCGGTCTTCGGCATCCCGTCGCAGCCCGTGATCGGAATCTTCATCCACCGTGCCCGCTCACTTTCGGGGATCTCGCTGAACGCTTTTCTCGCGCCCATCGCCATGCTGTCGTCCTGCGCGCCCACCAGGTCCACGTGGCTTTCCTGCGACGTGCGCAGCCGCAGCCACGAACTCACCGTCTTATACGCGCTCTCTTCCGTCCAGTTCGCCCGCATCGTCTTCACTTGAATGTTGGCTGGTTTGCTTTTCAGCATTCCCGCCGTTCGTTCTTTCGCCGCCGAACTATTCGCCGGTCCTTCGATGTACAGAATGGATCCGCCATTCGGCAGCAGCGCCCCAAATTGCTCCCCCTGAATCTTGCCCACTTCTTCATGATCGGAACTGATGGCAAACACCGGAACTTTAAAATGCCGCCGCAACTCCAGGATGTAATCCACTTCATGATTCAGCACAACCCACCCAATGCCCGCTGCCGCCGCTGCTCGCGCCACTTGAGGGAATGCGGTTCCACCCGCGGGTTCGAATATGATTGCGCTGGGTCGACTATCCGCGGGCGTTTGTACGTACTGCAGCAGTTGCTGGCTCTGCGCCAGAGCATCATTGTTGGCGTGGATGATCTTCACCTCCACGCCCAGGCGGCGCGCAGCCTTCTCCGCTACCGCTGCTTGTTCCTGCTGGTAATCGTTATCGTCGTTGGTGAGAGACACCAGAAAACTGAGTCGTTTCATGAATGAGAGCCTGTATCCGGATCATAAGACCCCTCTCCCCATCCCAAAAGTGACCAGAGTAACCAGGAGAAAAGAGCGAGACGGAAAATATTGAAAAGAGAATGATGAATAGATGAGCCGAGGGAAGCAAGACCGGCTACCAGGAAAAATTTTGAGCGAGGCGGAACGTTCAGCCTCAGGCGCCGGCCGCAGCGCCTTTGGCCGCTTCGCCCAGAAAAGACTTCAGATGAGTGTCCAGGTTTTCCCGGCTGGCATCCGATAACTCGACGAAGCGGAACGGCTGCATCCATCCCTGCGTCGCCCACATGGGAAACAGCATCTGCGCTTTGTCGCGGATGGTCGCTCCACGCAGGTGAAAAATCAATTCGACTTCCAGCTTCTCGTCGAGCGGCTTTTCCAGATGAATGACTCCACCCGAGATCGACAGTTGATGGAACGCCGCTCTCACCAACCGCTTGTTCGGCAACCGCACCAGCACCAGCACCGACCCGCGCAGCTTCACCCGAAACGGGCGGTCGCTGACTTTATTCTCATTGCCTGACACAACCGGCGCCGTCGAATTGACCTGTTCAGACATATGCTTACTCAGAGTATGGCAGCGTGTAAGAAAATGACGAGTTACGAAAGAACAAGACCGACTCGTTTTGCTCCGTAGAAACGCAGCTTGCTGCGTCTTGCTGGCGCCAAAACCCCGCAGCCGGCACCGTCGCAGCACTACTTGCGCCCCGGACGCGCTTCGTCGCCTTCCGCAACCAGATTGTACGGCCAGGCTTTTTGCTTCACGGTCAGCTTCGGAGCGCTCGCCGGAGCCGCCTTGGCGGGGCTCGGCGCAGGCCCGGTCGCAGGCCCGGGCGCAGGCCCGGTCGCAGGCCCGGGCGCAGGCCCAGTCACAGGCCCAGTCACAGGATAGTTCAGCGCGGCGAGATTCCAATCGTCCGGAGGATTCGCAATCCCCCATACATTTCCGTGCGTATACAGCGACGCCCCGATCAGAAAATACTTGCCATCGTTGCCCAGGGGCAAACAGTTCACCACGCGCGCCGTCACGCTGCCGCCACCCGGCAGGTTGCTCAGCAGCACGGGCGTTTCCGGCTGCAGCGCCTGCGAGGTTCGAAACCCGCATCCCTGCGCGCTCACTATCAAAACCACACACTTGTCGGCAAACGGCCGCATCCGGTCCAGGCTGGTCACGCTGACTGGAATCTCCACTCGGATCCGCGTGCTGCGCCGCGTCGTATTCTGTGTCAAGATTTCCATCTCGGAGTCCATCTGCATTCCACAACCGCCACCGCCGGGGCAAAACACCGCACCCGTAGTGCTAAGACATGCAGGATTAGATATTCGTATTGTGACAGACCTGCATCCCAGTTCGATGATGACCGAGGTAACTGGAAAAAGCGCACTACCGATCACAGCTTGTCCCGCTACAACCGCTCATTAAGACGCGCCCGCCGAATCCCGGCCCGCAGCCCCGCCGCCACAGCCTTTTCGTAGCCATACCGTTTCATCGCGTCCATGGTTGCGGCCGCAGTTCCGCCCGGTGTCGCCGATTCACTCAGCAATTCCGCCAGCGTCTGCCCGCTCTCCCTCCAATAAAGGATCGCCTCGGCAAAAGCATGCGCCCCCGCCGTGAGCGCCGTCTTCCGATCCAGTCCCGCAGCCTCCGCCGCCGCGGCCAGCGTGGCCAGCGCGTGATACCCATGGCTCGGCGAGTATGCGGAACTGAACGCGTCAAATCGGCTCTCAGGAATCTCCACCACCGGCCCCACCAGTTCGAAGAACGCGCGCACGCGCTCGCGATCCGCCCGCGAAACCCCGCGCTCGTAAGTCACCGCCGTCAGCCCATGTCCAATGCGGCACACCGGACTCGGCATGGCCCGCGCCCACCGGACGCCAGCGCCAGGCACTCCAGTTCCACGAACTCCAGTTCCAATCAGCCCGCGCCCAAGCCCCGCCCGTAATTCCTTCAACGGAATCCCAGCAGCCAGGCTGACGCACAGCTTCGGCATCCGAACTCCGCAGGCCGCAATCTTCTCCAGCAACTCCGCTACCGATCCCGGCCGCACCGCGATAATCAACATCTCCGCCCGCAGCGCCTCGGCTCGCAGCAGCGCCGACTTCAAATCCCGCGCCGCCTCAACCTGAAATTCCCGCCGCAGCGCCCGCAGCTTCCCCGGATTCCGATCATGCACCACAATCGCACGTCGATCCCCCGCCAACCGCAACCCCGCGATCAGCGCCCCCGTAATCCGTCCCCCACCCAGAAACACCGCAGCTTTCATCGATAGCCTCAGCGCCTAAAGGCCCGGCCCGGCGATCCGCCTGGCGGTGCGGCTGAAAGCCGCACCCTTTCAAAACCCTCCCCAATCGTCACGCCGAGCGCAGTCGAAGCATCTCTACCCCCCCCGTGTAACCGTGGAAGAGCAGCCGCCCGCACAACCGTGGAAGAGTGGACGCCCGTACAACCGTGGAAGAGCGGCCCTTCAGGGCCGCGTAAGCCTCCGATAAATGATCAGGGCTTCAGCCCCTGAGGCATCCCCGTCACCGGCTGGCCAACCCTCCCGCCGTCTCCCCGCCATCCATCGTAAACACCTGCCCCGTCACATACGCCGCATCCTCCGACGCCAGATACGCAAACAGCCCCGCAATCTCTTCCGGCGCAGCATGCCGCCCCAGCGGAATCTTCCCATTCACTTCCTCCAGCATTGCATCCGTATACTCCGCCCGCTGCATCGGCGTCAGCACATATCCCGGAGCCACCGCGCACACCCGCACCCGCGGCGCCAGTTCCAAAGCCATCGTCTTCGTCAGTTCGATCACGCCCGCCTTGGTCGCGTTGTAGTCCGCATAGTAAGGCTGCCCCACCATCCCATTGGTCGACGCCGTCTGCAAAATCACTCCCGAACCTCGCTCGGACGAATAAGTCTCCAGCATATGCCGCGCCGCCGTTTGCGCCACATAGAACATGCCCGTCAAGTTCACCGCCATCACCCGCTCCCACTCCTCCGGAGTGATGTCCAGAAACTTGCGCCGAATGCTGATCCCCGCATTATTGATGAGCACATCCACGCCATCCATCAGCCGGATCGCCTCCGCAAACGCCGCCTCCACCTGCATCAGGTCGGTGACGTCGGCAATAATCGCCTCAGAAATTCCGCCCTCGCCCACGCCGCGCAACTCGTGCTTGACGCGCTCACACGCCGCCGCATCGCGATCCAGCACGCACACCCGCGATCCCTCCTCTAAAAACCGCTTCGCAGTGGCGGCCCCAATCCCGCTCGCCCCGCCCGTAATCAAAACCCGCTTGCCCTTCAGCCCTCGCATGGAGTCTCCGTAAGCCTATGGAAAGAAACGACTGAATTATCTCAGACGGGGCAACCGGATATGCGGAATGTTCCCGCGGGAACATATCTGTGGTTTGTGACAAATGTTCCTGCAGGAACATTATTATGTACAACTATGTACATACAAAGGTAGGCATAGAAGGCAAATGCTTTAGATTGTTGCGGTTGTGGGCGGGCGATTTCCAGCTTGGGGAGGGCTGCGAGGGGGCGGAGGAGAAAAATTGGCCGCTCGAGGCGTCGCGTTTTGAGACATCCCAAATCGGGGCGAATTGAAAATAAAACGGCCGGGAAGGGTGCGACTTCAAGTCGCACCGCATTAGGCTGGCCTAAAGCCTCGGCTTTAGCCGCTGAGGCCCGCGACATGAAACCTACGAGATTGATATCCCCTCCGGGAACTTATTTCGTGACGTTCTCAACGTTTCAGCGCAGACGATTCTTCATTGTCGAATCCTATGCCAGGCTTTTCCTAAAAACGCTGTATGGGTACCGCAGGCAGAGACGCTACCAACTGCACGCCTTCGTGTTGATGCCCGATCACGTTCACCTACTGCTTACTCCTGCGCTTGACATCACGCTGGAGCGCGCGATGCAGCTTATCAAGGGAGGTTACTCGCACGCGGTTGGGATAGAAATCAGCCTTCGCGAAATCTGGCAAAAAGGATTCACGGACCATCGCGTCCGCGATGCCCACGACTTTGCGGGACATCTGCTGTACATTCATCAGAATCCCGTGATGGGGAAGCTGGTCGGGAGCGCGGCTGAATACCGGTACTGTTCGGCGTTCCCGGGATTCAAGCTGGATGCGTGGCCCCCAGCGGCTGAAGCCGCGATCTCAGTGGGCGCTTAATTGGCACGACTGTAAGTCGTGCCCTTCCCGGTCAAGCAGCCGCTCAGAAATGGGAAGGGGACATGCCTCGAAGTCGATGCGGTGGAGGGCAACGAGTTCATCTACGGATCGATGGATCGGGGGGAGTTTCGGTTTGCGAGGATTCTGGAGTGGGTTCGGGGGCACGTGCGGTTCGCTAGGAAGTGTGGGCGGCGCAGGCCGCCACTTTCGAAGTCTCCTTAGTTCTTTGTAGCCAGCTTGGCTCGCAACTTTTCATTTTCCAAATAGTCGCTTCCTCGCAAAATCACAGACAGTCCTTGCTTCTTAAACGCATTTTGGATATTGAGAAGCTGCTCCAAGGTCAAATAATTCTCGTAGTATATGAAGACTCGTTTTGAGAAAACCGCGTCTTCAGAACTAGCAGCTTCCGAATCTCCTGTGGCTGCCTTCCCAGTGACTTTTATGTTGGCCCACGGATCATTTAGTGCTATTTGATACTTATTCGACAATTCAATGGACACATCGAAAACTTCAGAAGTTGGCCAAATGTAGAACGAAAGGAACCTGTTTGCGCTACTCAGCTGGGCGACGACTGCGTAATCCACAAGTGATTCTGTCTTGACGCTGCCGCCAGTTCTGATCTTCATGGCATAGGACGATGTGTAGGTGTATGGCGGTTCGGAAAAATCCGTGTTAAACAAATCAAAGAGTGTTAACTGATCAGGGCGATACCTGAGCCTGCACTCGGATAATTCGTAGTTAGGACTTTTTTTTGTCTCATTGGGCGGTGGCGGGTAAATGAATATTTGGCCTTGGGAGATTACGTCGTCGCACCGCTTTTGAGAGAGGGGCTGTCCAGGTATCGGGTAGGCACTTGGCCGCGTGTCTGATCGCACACCGGCGATGATTTGGTTGACGAGATCAGTAACGTATGCACGAGCCGCTTTTTGAACGTAATGGGATACCCCTATGAGGACTGCCGTCGTCGCCAAGAAGAGCAGGGCGTAGATAAACACCTGAGTCTTCTTATTTTTGTCTGCGACAGCTTTTGATCGGTGAAGAGCTAGAAGCACGCAGGTATCGCAAACTAAGCAGATCGGAGTGTAAAAGAATGTGCCCACTATTCCCCCGACAATTCCAAAAGGCGTGGTAAATAGGGGCTGCTCGATAACATCCAGAACTCTGTGCGGCAGGCTCTTGCCATTTTGTGGGTCTTTAGTAAGAGTCGGATTAATTGTCGGGGGCTGGGTGTTAGGGTGGTTCTTATGCCAGCGCGAACTATGCCAACTGGGTGTATGCATGAAGATGGCGGCAGCGAAGCATAGCAGCCAGTCTTTCCACGTTCCGTAAGACTGCTCGGCCATACTCGGCATTGTCGTGGAAGTCGCGGCTTACGCCAAGTACTATATGACCCCAGTGATCAGGCTGGCGGGTAGAACTCCCGGAATCAGCGGGGCTTGGCATCGGGTGTAGGGATCCTTCGACTGCGTTTTCGTCCGCTGATCGCGGGCGAAAACTTCGCTCAGGATGACAGGTTAAAGTGAGTGGGCCGTTACGGCACGACTGAAGTCGTGCCCTTCCCGTTGTCCGCTTTCCTCAACCCCTTCCGGTTCAGATGGGTTTTCCGCGGAAGAAGTAGACCAGTTCGATGATGAGGATGACGACGACCATCAGTTCGAGGATGAAGGCGCGCGACTGGTTGAATTGTTCGACCATGAAGCGGTAGAGGTCTTCGGCGGTTTGGAGTTTTTCTTTGACCAGGTCTTTGTAGTCGGGGACGCCGACCTTGGCCGCGCACAGCTTGTAGAGGCGCGCGGAGAACATGTCGCTGAGGAACTTGATGGCGTTGTCGGCGCGCTCGGTGAGTTCGTTCACGTCGAGCAGGACGGTGTGCAGTTTGGCGGCGGCGCGCGCCGTCCGCCAGCGCGACCACAGTCCGGTGCCGCCGGCGTCGAGGAAGTCGTAGACGTTTTCGAGTTCCTTGGTCAGCAGTTCGTCGTAGTGGCGGAACTCGAGCAGCTGCGAGTTGGCGTACTGCAGCAGCTGGATGGCGGTTTCGGCGCCGGCGTCGGTGTCGTAGATGAAGGCGGCGTTCCATCCGATGACGGCGAGGTCGTTGGGATAGTAGGAGATGCGGGACTGCAGAATCTCCTGGCGCTCGCCTTCGGAGAGCATGGACATTTCGCCGCGAACGACCTGGGAGATTTGATCTCCGTGGGCGGCGAGCAGGTCGTTGGCCGAGGGCGTGGCGTTAATGTCGTCGGACTTTAGGTCGCCGAGCCTCGGGTCGGCGAGTCTGATCTCGCGCACATGGAAGATGAAGTAGTCCTCTTGCAGCCACTCGCCTCCTGCTTCCTGAGAACTGTAGGGCTTGACCAGAGCGGGCGCGGCGCGTTCCAGCTTCTGCTTGACCACCCGCGAGGCCAGCTTCTCGAAATTTGAGTCGGAGGTCCAGCGGCAGGAAAGCTGGATCAGCGTGTTCCAGTCGCCGGAAAACGGCAGCTCGAAGACCAGGCTGACGACGCCGTAATCGTAATACTTGATCTGGCCTTCGAGGCGCTCGCCGCTGTCGAGGATCAGGGGATCAAGCGTCTCCTCGACGGGAGGACGCTGGTAGCGAACGTATCCGGGAGCCTGATGCTTGAAGCTGGCTTCGGCCGTGCGGGCGCCGAAGATTTTGCGGAGCTCGTCGAGGCGGATTTCTTCGCAGACATCGAACTGGATCAGGACCAGAACCGAGCCGCGCAGGGGCGCGGGGGCCGACAGCTGGGACGACGGAGCGTTAGCCGGGGCGGCGTCTGCGTTGACCAGCGTAGTTGTGAGTTCGCGATCCATTGGGCGCTCGATAACTTTTGGGCTAGAGGCTAGCGCTCAGGGCGCGAGAAGGAGCGCCACAGATGACTTCTATATTGTCCCAGAAACCGTGGGATTGGGCTAGAGCGCCTGAACAGCCGGGCTTCGCCCGGGGGCGGACGAGGGCGTCCGCCGCTCCATAAGCTGTTGACAGGTCAGCGGTTGCGGGCGAATTGCCAGAGGAGGAATGTGCCGGCGGCGAGGGCTCCGAGGCCCAGCGCGGCATGCTGCATGGAGGCGCGGACTTCGGCGTTGCCTTGGCGGACTCGGGCGGATTCGGGATAGGGATCGTTCGTTTGGTCGACTGGAGCGAGCGCCATTTGCAGGACTTCGGCGAGGTGCAGGGCGTGGCGGCCGGTGCCCTGGGCGATTTGCTCGCGGCAACTGAATCCATCGGCGATGATGAGCCAGTCGTTAGGCGCCTGCCGAACTGCGGGGAGGAGTTCGAGTTCGCCGATCGCCTGGGAGATGTCGTACTTGTCTTTATCCCGCTCGAAGCCGAAGGAGCCGGCCATGCCGCAGCATCCGGGGGCGGGAGATTGGAAGTCGACGCCGATGCGGCGGAGGAGGGATTCTTCGGCGGTCATCTTCATGATGGATTTGTGGTGGCAGTGGCCGTGAAGCAGGGCTTTGCGGGGGAATTGTGGCAGGGGAGCGCTGCCGGATTTGTTATCGAGGTCTTGTTCCAGGAATTCGCTGAGCAGGAATGTTTGTTTGCTTAGGGCTTGGGCGCGGTGGTCGTGGGGGAAGAGGTTGAGGAGTTCGTCGCGGAAGACGGCGACGCAGCTGGGCTCGAGGCCGACGATGGGGATTCCGGCTTCGATTTCAGGCGAGAGTTCGTCGAGGATATCGAGGAGGAGGGATTGGGCGCGATCGAGCATGCCGAAATCGTAGAGAGGACGGCCGCAGCAGAGATTGGCTTGCGGGATTCGCACCTGGTAGCCAGCGGCTTCGAGGACTTCGACGGCGGCGCGGGCGGTGGCGGGTTGGAAGTAGTTGTTGAAGGTGTCGGGCCAGAGGAGTACCTCAGGGGCTAAAGCCCTGTTCTTCTTTTCGTCGTTATACGGCGCGGCTGAAGCCGCGCGCTGATACGAACCTGGCGGCCCTAAAGGGCCGCTCTTCCACGGCGAAGCGTTCTTCCACGTGCGCGTACGGTGGAACCACTGCTTGAAAGTTTCGGGGGCGAAGGCGGGGATGGTGCGCTGGTGCGGGATTCCGGCTAGCAGCTTGGCCAGGTCGCGCACGAATGGAAGCTGCGTGGTTAGATTCACCAGGCCCGGGGCATGGGACGCGGCGCGCGCCCAGAGGTCGATGTTGCCGAAAGCGTAGGCGCTGCGCGGGCGGACGCGGCCCTCATAATAATGAGAGAGGAATTCGGCCTTGTAGGTGGCCACGTCGACGCCGACCGGGCAATCGCTTTTGCAGCCTTTGCAGGCGAGGCAGAGGTCGAGCGACTCTTTTACTTCTTCGCTGCGCCAGCCATCGCGAATGACTTCACTCTGCGTCATCTCCCAGAGCAGGTGGGCGCGGCCGCGGGTGGAGTGTTCTTCTTCGCGCGTGGCGCGGTAGCTGGGGCACATGACCCCACCTTCTTCGCGTCGGCATTTGCCGACGCCTACGCAGCGCAGAGTGGCGGCCGAGAGACTGCCGTGATCGTCGGGGAATTGGAAACGCGTATCCGGTTCCCAGGGAGCGTAGTTGGGGCCGAGGCGAAGATTGGCGTCGAGCTTGTTGGGCGTTTTCTCAGGCAAACCGATGAGTTTGCCCGGATTCATCTTCCAATCGGGATCCCATGCGGATTTGAACTGGCGAAAGGCCTGCATTAATTCCGGGCCGAACATTTTGGGGAGGAGTTCGGCGCGAGCTTGTCCGTCGCCGTGTTCGCCGGAGAGGGAACCGCCGTAGCTGACGACGAGGTCGGCAGCCTCTTCGACGAACTTGCGGAACTTGGCGATGCCTTCTTTCGATTGCAGGTCGAAGTTGAGGCGGGTGTGGACGCAGGCGTGGCCGAAGTGGCCGTAGAGCGAGCCCTTGTAGTGGAACGCGGCCATGAGTTGGCGGAGGTCGCGGAGATAGCCGCCGAGTTTTTCGGGAGCGACGGCGGCGTCTTCCCAGCCTTCCCAGTTGAGCGGCTCTCCGGGGACGTGCGAGGTGACGCCGAGACTGGCTTCGCGAATTTCCCAGATGCGCTTGGCTTGCGGGCCCGAGTAAAGACGCAGGTTCGGAGGATTCGGGCTGCGGTTTAGCGCGTCGATCAGGCCGCGCGCGTGTGATTCGGCTTCTTGAATTGTCTGAGCGCCGAACTCGACCATGAGCCAGCCTCCACCTTCGGGGAGCAGGGCGAGGCCTTCGGAATTGATGCCCTTCGTGCGCGTGTAGTAGACGAGAAGATCGTCGAAACCTTCGAGGCCGATGGGGCGGTGCTCCATGATTTCGGGGATGTGGTCGGCGCACTGAAAAATGTCGGGGTAGGCGACGACGAGGAGCACGCGCTGAGGAGGACTTTCGACTAGACGGCAGGTGGCTTCGACGACGGTGGCGCAGGTTCCTTCGGAACCGACTAGAGCGCGGGCTATGTGGAAGCCGTTTTCGGGAAGCAGGTAATTCAGGTTGTAGCCGGAGACGCGGCGGGGGATCTGGGGGAATTTTTGGCGGATTAGATCGGCGTAGGTTTCGGCAATTTGCTTTAGGGCTGAGCAGATTTGGTTTGCGCGAAGTGCGCTGCGGCCCGATACTTCTGGGCCGCCTGGAGGGACGAGGGCGTCCGTCCCTACATGGTCTGTGCCCATATGATCACGGATGAAATTCTGGCCGACCGTCAGGCGGGTGCCTTCGTAGGTGACGATTTCCAGTTCTTCGATGTTGTCGTCGGTCTTTCCCGCCATTACCGAGTGGACGCCGCAGGAATTGTTGCCGATCATGCCGCCGATGGTGCAACGGTCGTGGCTGGCGGGATCGGGAGCGAAGGTGAGGTGATATTTTTCGGCAGCGTTGCGGAGGTGGTCGAGCACGACACCAGGCTGCACGCGGGCGATGCGGCGGGCGGGATCGATTTCGAGGATGCGCGCCATGTACTTGGAAAAATCGAGCACGACGGCGACGTTGCAGCACTGTCCGGCGAGCGAAGTGCCGCCGCCACGGCAGAGTACAGGCGCTTCAAACTCGCGGCAGAGGGAAAGCGCGGCGAGAACGTCATCCGTGTCGTGAGGGAGAACGACGCCAATCGGGACCTGGCGGTAGTTGGAGCCGTCGGTGGAGTAAAGGGCGCGGCTGCCGGAGTCGAAGCGAACTTCGCCACGCATTCTGGAGCGGAGGGCTGCAGCGAGGGCGTCGGAGGAGGAAATGATGTTGTCGGGCATCGGCCGTATGGTTTTGCGGGAGAGCAACGGGCGAGTATATCGCAGATCAGGGGGTGTGCCTTCGGGCTCTTGGCAAGAGCAGAATCAAAGTCCCCACTTCTCGCGCAAAGACCGTGCGAGAAATGGGGCACCCGGGGTTTCTTAGTTGGCTTTTTTGCTCACGTTGGCGATTACGAGTTTCGTAGTGTCGCCGTTCGCCTGGGCGGTGATAGTGATCATGTTCTGCTGGTCGCCGGACATGATGGTGCAGTGATTCTGATCGGAAGTCGTCATGGTGGACGAGGGGAACTTGGCTTTGTAGAAGTCACAGACTTTACCGACCGGGTCGCTGCTTTCGAAAGTGGCGGTGACGGTGTGCATGCTGCCAAAGGTCATGGTGGCGGTGCCGTTTTTCTGCGCGACAGCTCCGGGATAGATTTCAACGCCAAGGTCTTTGGCGGCTTGCGCGGGGTCCTGGTTGGTTTCCATGGAGCCGAAGGGGGTTTCGACTTTCACTTCGCCATTCGGCGATACGTGAGCGCTCTTGGCGATGCGATGAAGGACGATACCGCAAGTGACCATCCCGAGAAGTGCGATGCCGATGATGACGGCGAGGATGATCAGAATGATTTTGAGAGCGCTGCTGCCGCCCTTGGAGGGCGGAGGAACCAGCGGGGCTGCTGCGGTTACGGCCGGAGCGGATGGTCCGGCGGGGATGGGAGAGCCGCACTTGTTGCAGAATTTTGTTCCATCAGTCACTGTTGCGCCGCAGGAATTGCAGAATGCCATAGGTCACCTCGTGGACTGCGATGAATACAGGTCGATGCGCGAGTATACCGCAGATCCCTCGGCGGCTAAAGCCGCAAGTGAATGATGTGCGTGACGCGGCCCTAAAGGGTCGCTCTTCCACAAAACCTTAGCTCCACGAAACCTTAGCTCCAGAGGCGGGTGCGGTAGTCGGCCATGGAGAGAACCAGAAGAATGAAGAGGAAAAATACGGTGGAGATGACTACCAGCTTGAGCAGTTTTTCGTGCGCGCCTTTAAGGTGCATAAAGAAGAGTGCGACGAGCAGGGCCTTGGTGGTCGCGATGATGAGGGCGACGGCGGCGTTGAAAACTCCGAGGTCGATTTTTGCCACGTAGTAGGTGATGGCAGTGCCCGCGAGGAGCGCGATCCAGACGGCGAAGTAGGTTGGCAGAGGCGACGATTTTGAATGGTCAGACATGAGATGCCCTCAGAATCAATGAACCTTGCGCGGACGCCACGACTCGTTGTGCTCCACGCGAGATCCTTCGCTCCGCCTGAAAAGCGGCTACGCTCAGGATGACGCCAGCTCGAGTTGTGTCGAAGAACTTCAAGTTGTAACCAGGCTTACCGATGTCGATCGATCAGGTAGAGCAAGGGGAACAGGTAAATCCACACGATGTCGACGAAGTGCCAGTACAGGCCGCCGATTTCGAGTGGGGTGTGATAGTCGGGAGTGAACCGGCCTTTCCATGCCATCCAGAACAGCCAGGCAAAAATGCCGAGGCCGATAATCATGTGCAGGGCGTGCAGTCCGGTCATGACGAAGTACAGAGCAAAGAAAATCTGGGCGTGTTGCGGATTGGCGTATTGACCGGGATGGCCGGGAATCTCCTCGTGAAAGCTGAAGGATGCCCCGGGAACGTGATGCTCATCGAACTTGTCTTTATATTCGATCCCTTTGATGCCGAGGAAGACGCAGCCGAAGAGCATGGTGAGTGCGAGCATGGCGAGCAAAAGTCCGCGCTGCGAAGTTTGCGCGGCCCAGATGGCGAGCACGACGGTCAAGCTGCTGCAGATGAGGACGGCGGTGTTGGCGCCGCCGAGAGCAGCTTTGATGGAGGTGCTGGCGGCGGCGAAATCTGAGAAGTACCATCCGCGGTAAATCAGGTAGGCGCAGAACAGGCCGCCGAAGAACATGACCTCGGTGGCGAGGAAAATCCACATGCCGAGGCTGGCGGAGTCGCGCTGCTGCTGCTCGGTGGCGAAGTGGTGCAGGAGGGCCGGATTGTGGGCGGGGCCGTGAGCTTCGCCGGGAATGGCTGTAGAGCTATCGTGCAACGGGAACCTCCTGCTTCTGAGGCGCGTCCAACTCCTCGTAGTTGTAGGCCTCCCAGGTCACTACGGGCTCTTCTTCAAAGTTGAAAGTGGTGGGCGGGGATTGGGTCTTCCACTCCAAGCCGGCAGCGTTCCACGGATTGTCGGGCGCGGGTTTGCCGTAGCGCATCGACCACAGGAAATAGATCATGGGCAGCAGGTAGCCGACGCCGAGTACGGTCGCTCCGGCGGTGGAAAGTACGTTGAGCACCTGGAACTCCTGCGGGTACTGATAGTAGCGGCGGGGCATGCCGAGGTAGCCGAGGATGAACTGCGGGAAAAATGTCAGGTTGAAACCGATGAAAACGATGAGGGCGGCGAGGCGGGCCCAGCCTTCAGGATAAAGCTTGCCGGAAATTTTTGGCCACCAGAAATGCATGCCGCCGAGATATCCCATGAGCGCGCCGCCGACCATGATGTAGTGGAAGTGGGCGATGACGAAATAGGTATCGTGGACGTGCATGTCGATGCCAAGAGAGGAGAGGAACAGGCCCGTCAATCCTCCGATGGTGAACAGGCCGAGGAAGCCGAAGGCGTAGAGCATGGGCGCATCGTAGCGGATGGAACCTTTGTAGAGGGTCGCGGTCCAGTTGAAGACCTTCACGGCGGAGGGCACGGCGACCGCGTAGCTCAGCATGGAAAATACGAGCGCGGCGTAGACCGAGATGCCGGCGACGAACATGTGATGCGCCCAGACCAGGAATCCGAAGACGGCGATGGCGATCGAGGAGAGCGCGACGAAGCTATAGCCGAAGATGCGCTTGCGCGAGAAGCAGGCAATGATCTCGCTGATAATGCCCATCGAGGGCAGGATCATAATGTAAACGGCGGGATGCGAATAGAACCAGAACAGATGCTGGAACAGGAGAGGATCACCGCCGAGTTTGGGATCGAAGATGCCGAGGTGCAGGGTGCGTTCGACGGCGACCAGCACGATGGTGATGGCGACGACGGGCGTTCCGAGAATCTGAATGATGCTGGTGGCGTAGTGGGCCCAGATGAATAGCGGGAGGCGCGACCAGGTCATGCCCGGACAGCGCATACGGTGGATGGTGACGATGAAATTCAGGCCGGTGAGGATGGAGGAGAATCCGGCGACGAAGATGGCGAGTCCGGCTTCGACGATTTTAGTGTTGGTGTAAGCCGTGCTGAAAGGCGTGTAGAAGGTCCATCCGGTATCGACGCCGCCGGTCAGCATGCAATGGAGCATCATGATGCCGCCGATGATGTAGAGATACCAGCTGAGCAGGTTGATGCGCGGGAAGGCCAAGTCTTTTGCGCCGATCATCATGGGCACAAGGAAGTTTCCGAGCACGGCGGGAATTGAGGGGATGAGGAAGAAGAAGATCATCACCATGCCGTGCTGGGTAAAAAGTTTGTTGTAGGTGTCGGCCTGGACCAGGTCGCCGGCGGGCGTGAGCAGTTCGAGGCGGATGAGCAGTGCGAAGAATCCGCCGATGAAAAAGAAGAAGGTGATGGAGAGCAGGTAGAGCAGCGAGATGCGCTTGTGGTCCGTGGTCAGAAGCCACGAGCCGACGCCGTAGTGCTTGTTCAGATAATTTTCGCGCTCGATCGGTTGAGCGGCGGGCGGAACGGTTGCGGTAGCCATTACTGGTTCACCTGACTTCCTGCGGCTTGGTTCTTATCTTGCTCCCGCGGCGTTGTGGCTGCGGCGGTCTTGGTCCCGGCGGCGAGGGGCTGCGACAGCGATTTCACATACGCCACCAGCGCGTTCAATTGCTCTTCACTAATCAGGCCCTGGAAAGTGGGCATGATGGGTTGGAATCCCTTGACCCGCTTCGCGCCGGGATCGAGGATGCACTCGCGAACGTAATTTTCATCGGCGGTGACGGTGCGTCCATCTTCGAGTTGCACGGGCTTGCCGAAGACTCCCTGCAGGTTGGGGCCGCGGCCCTGGGCATCCATGCGATGGCAGGTGACGCAACCGAGTTCGGCGAAGATTTTTTCTCCGGTGGCGGATAGCGGGCCGGTGGTGCCGCCGCTCATCCAGGCTTCGTATTGCGCGGGTTCCTGCACGATGATGGAACCGATCATGCCCGAGTGCTGCGTGCCGCAATACTGGGTGCAGAAAAGATGATACGTGCCGGGCTTGGTGGCGCGGAACCACGCGACCGTATAACGGCCGGGGAGCACGTCTTGCTTCATGCGGAAGGCGGGCACGAAGAAGCTATGGATGACGTCTTGCGAAGTCATGATGAGCTTAACGTCGCGGCCGACGGGGACGTGGAGTTCGTTGATTTCGCGCTGGCCTTCGGCGTGTTCCAGCTTCCACATCCATTGTTTAGCGACGACGTAAACTTCGGTCGAATCGCGAGGGGGAGTGCGGCTCTTGAAGTAGACGACG
The DNA here is from genome assembly GCA_052148475.1 of Candidatus Sulfotelmatobacter sp. Taxonomy (GTDB): domain Bacteria; phylum Acidobacteriota; class Terriglobia; order Terriglobales; family Acidobacteriaceae; genus Sulfotelmatobacter. Next base: position 167,839 of record JBKQID010000022.1, read on the forward strand.
GCTCCCCAGGCGAAGATCACCATAAACACGACGAGCGGGATGAACGACCAGGTCAGTTCGAGCGGGGTGGAACCTTCGATCTGTTCGGCCGGGACGCCTTTGCGGCGTCGGTAGCGGGCGGCGAAGTAGACGACCGCGGTGAAAATCAGCGCCGTCATCAATCCTGAGACGATGAGCAGGAAGATGAACAAGGCATCGACGTTGCCCGCCGCGGTGGAGGCCCGTTCGGGCCATAATGGAAAATTATCGAACATATTTCGTTTAGGTCAGTTTCGTTTAAGTCAGTTTCGTTTGAATCGGTTTCGTTAGCATCGGTCTTGCCTGTCCCGAAATCCTGCGCGCGGCGGCTTTGTCCAGCCGCCACAGAATAAAGATCATGCCGCCGAGAAGCAAAATTGTGAATCCCGCGCCCAGGCGCAAAATGTTGCTTATGATGGCACCGTATTTTCCGGTTGTGGGATCGTAGTGATAGCAGTAGAGCAGCACGGCATCGACGGCATTGCCGATCTTGCCCTGCGAGGCCTCGACCAATCCCATGCGCAGATCTTTCGGGGGATAATCGACGCCGTAGAAATAGCGCGAGATGCGGCCCTGAGGCGTCAGCACCATGATGGCGGTGGCGTGCGCGTACTGGTTGCTCTTGGGATCGTACTGATATTGGAAGCCGACGGCCTTGGTGAGCGCGTTGATCGACTCGGCGGGGCCGGTCAGGAAATGCCAGCCGGACGCGGCGCCAGGGCGGCCGTAGCGCTTGAGATAGTCCTGCTTCTTGGCGGCGGCGATCTCCGGCGTCTCGCGGGGATTGAAGCTCACAGTGATCACATCGAATTCGTCGCCGACGTTAAACTTCACCATCTTCATGGAACCGGCGAGGCCAGCCAGGGCTTCTCCGCAAAGCATAGTGCAGTTGTAGTAGACCAGGTTGAGGATGAGCGGCTTCTTGCCGAAGTAGTCGCCGAGTTTCACGGTGCGGCCGGCGTCGTCGACGAAGGTGAGATCCGGAGGGACTTGGCCGTTGAGATGCTGCTCGATGCCTACGTTCTGCAAATAGGGCGGGCGGACGTTGGAGGGCGGGGACATAATGCCGGTGGACATAGCTTGTCCGAAGGCGCTCGAGGCTAGCAGGATGAGGGACAGCAGAATGCCGCACGGCCGCAGGCGGCCGATCACTGTCGAGCTTTGCTCGACCGGACGGGCGGGGGCGCCCGTCCCTCCATGGCTCGTTACGGATATCGAATTGTGATTCTGACCGCTCACTTCTTGGGTCCCCTCTTTTTCTCTGGCTGCGGTGGCGCGGCGGCGGAACTGGTTTGCGCGCGCACGGGGAGGCCGCGTTGGACGATCAAGTCCATGGCCCGATCAATGGGGATGCGGACCGTGCCGGCGTTCTTGTCGATGTAATCGTAGGTGGCCAGGGTCTGTTCTTCCGTAAGGCGATCCTTACCAAGCTCCGTGTGCTCATCAATCTCCAACTGCGGGTTTGGGAAGTTCTCCTTCAGGTATTTCTCGTAGTTTCCTTGGTACTGTGCCGGGATGTGGCGCGTATCGGTAGGAGCATTGGTGACGAGGGGATTGACCGGAGCCTGCTCGGCCTCGGAGCGCTTGTCGAGGAAGTGGTAGAGGCCGTCCACGATGAAATAGACGAGCAATCCAGCTACGGCGAGGCCCAACAGGAAATACAGAACTCCGGCGACGCCGATGTCCTGGCGTTCGTAGCCGCCGTTGCCGGTTGGGTTTGCGGGATTGGTCTCGTCTGTCATTTTTCCAGTTCTCAGTTCTCAGTTCTCGGTTCTCAGTTTTTCGTTCGCATCGTAGTTCTTAACTCCTAACTCTTAGCTCTTCGCTCATGCGCCTCCGTGATGATGGGCAGGTTCCAGAACTTCCACGGCTGACGGGTCGTAGGCCGGGAGCAACGGCAGGCCACTCAGGTTATAGAAGAAGTAGGCCAGCCAGATCCCGCCGATGGCAATCGGCACGACTATGTCAGCCAAGGTCACGGTTAAAGTCTTCGAAAAATTTGGCTCGATGATCCAGAACAAATCCACATAGCGCATCAGCAGGAGCCACGCGGCCAGCCAGACCAGCTTACGAATGTTGCGTTTGAACGGGCGCGACAACAGAATTGCGAACGGGACGGCGAAGTGGAAGATCACGATGAACAGGCCGACGTAGCCCCAGCCTCCGTTCAGGCGGCGGATATAGTAGGTGATCTCGGCGGGCAGGTTGCCGGCCCAGATGATGAGCCACTGCGAAAAATTGAAGTAGGCCCAGACCATGACGAAAGCCAGCATGAACTTGCCGTGGTCGTGGACTTCGGTATCAGTAAGGTACTCGGACATCGGTTTGCGTTTGCCGAGGATGCTCTCAATAACCACGCAGAAGCAGTAGGCGGAAAG
>JBKQID010000023.1:0-150435 GCA_052148475.1 Candidatus Sulfotelmatobacter sp.
AGCTGTCAAAGAACAATCCTGTTGTACTCCTTCTATTTTTTCCGTCAACGAAAAATGCGTGCCTGTAAGTACACGTATTTTCAATCGAGTGCACGCCGTTCACAGGCCCATGACCGGATTTGGTGCAAACCCGCAACCTATTTCCGGCGCAGCCCGCGCCAGACGCGGAGTTGCGCTCTCTGTATTGATATGAATCGATTTGAAACGGGCGGCAGATTTCTGCTTTTCGGCTGTGTAAATCGCGCAAACTCGGCGCGGGACAAGGGATTTAACGAACGGAAAGAGCCGGGCTGGTTTTGCGGGCTGCCTCACTTTCAAGTGATTTCGATCGGCTCATCCACAAAACGCTTGTCGGATTCGTCGGACGAGGTCAGTTCAAAGGAATTTGTCGCTGCAGACTTTCCCTTCTCGACGCTAGTGATGACATAGGAAACCCCAGGCCAGTGGGCCTCCGCCAAATCAGTCGAAGACCAACGCGCAGGATGGTCTGGGTGGGAGTGGTAATAACCAATGACATCTTCACCGCGCTCACGGGCCTCGCGCTGGATGCGAATCTGGTCAAGCGGATCGATGTTGTACCGGTTATGTGGCGAATCGGTGCGGGTGTTGCCGGCACGAGCCGTAGACGTGACTACGCGTGTACCGTCTTCGTCCAGGTGACCTAATAGCAGGCCACAGCATTCGTACGGATAGGTCTCTTCGCCGTGTTGGCGAAGTGCGTCGTACTCTTCACGAGAAAGTCTTAGCATCTGTGGCGGCTCGTTACGAGAAAGTCAAAATCCCCATCCTAGCCGCAAAGAACGCGGCTAGGATGGGGCACCCGCGGTTTACAGTCAGCAATCGCCAGTTTCATCATCCTTCGTTCCAGAATCTTTCGCTCAGATACTTGTCACCGGAGTCGCAGAGGATGGTCACGATGACGGCGTCGCGGCCTCGCTTCAGCGGCAGGTCGCGGGCGACCTTGAGGCAGCCTACGACGGCGGCGGCGGCCGAGATTCCTACCAGCAATCCGGCGGTGCGGGAGAGTTGGCGCGCCATGGAGTAGGCGTCTTCGGTAGCGATCTCGAGATTCTGATCGGCGAGTTGTGGATCGTAAATTTTGGGGACGATGGCGCTGGCCATGTGTTTGGCGCCTTCGATGCCGTGGAAGGACGAGTCGGGCTGTAGCGAGATGCACTGGACCGCGGGATTCAGTTCTTTCAGGCGGCGCGTGGTGCCTACGAACGTGCCGCTGGTTCCGAGCATCGAGACGAAATGCGTCACGCGGCCCTGGGTCTGCTGCCAGATTTCGTTGGCCGTGCCGTGATAGTGCGCCTTCCAGTTGGCTTCGTTGGAATACTGGTCGGCATAAAAATACTGATCGGTATGTTTGGCGGCCAGTTCGCGGGCCATGCGGATGGCGCCGTCGGAACCGTCGGCAGGATCGGTATAAAGAATGTTGGCGCCGTAGCCCTGCAGGATTTGTTTGCGCTCGCGCGAAACATTTTGCGGCATGCACAGGGTGACGGGGAATCCTTCAGCCGCGCCCAGCATGGCGTAGGCGATGCCGGTGTTGCCGCTGGTGGCGTCGAGCAGAATCTGGCCAGGGCCGAGTTGGCCGCGGCGGCGGGCTTCGGCGACGATGTTGGCCGCGGCGCGATCTTTGACCGATCCGCCGGGGTTATACCATTCCGCCTTACCCAGAAGGGCTACGCCGGGCAGGTCGGCGGTGAGCGCGTCCAGGCGCAGCAGCGGAGTGTTGCCGATGCGCTCGATGAGGCTGTGGCCCAGCGTTTCGCCCAGTCCAGACGCAGCTTCCCGCGATAAATCGGGTTGCACCGGAGTCGACATTGGGGCCATTTTTGAAGAACTATGTGACATGAGGAACCGAAACGCCGTGACCAACGTAATGTGCTATGTGTGCCGAAACGATGTATGTAGTACCTTGTTTAGTGAACAGGTTTAGTGAACCACTTAGATGAATCAGCTTCGCCCGGCGATGCAGCTGGTGTAAAGTTACGCCCGTTCTAATAATTGCAGCATCTAATAAAAGAACATCGGCCCGGCAGGAAAGGTTGAAGCAAAATCGCAATGTCTAAAACTATTGAAGCACGAACCTACGAGGAAGCGCTAGCCTGGCTGCGTGACCACGGGTTCGACATAACCGACGCTCCCGGCGCGACCGTGCGTGCGTTCCTGCGCAAATACAACGTGTCGGCCGCCATTCAGAAGGGGCCGGATGACACCGTAAAGATTTTCGCGTATCCAGGGTATTTGATTGGCAGCGAGATTTCGAAGCTGGTCAACCGCGGATACCAGCAGTTCCTGAAGACCTCGAAGACGGAAGTCCCGGCAACGGCCGACCACCTGAAGGCACTGCAATCTTTCGCGGAAGAACTGAAAGTGGGACTTGGTCTGCCCAGCCTGTACAACGAGTCGCTGGGGACGGTGAGCGAGTCTTACCACTATGATCGGATTGAGAATCGCGACAAGGCAGTAGTGGACCGGCCGAAGCGTCCGTGGGAAGTCGCGGGCAAAGAGGCCGCAGTCGCAGCGAAGAAGGGGCGGGCTTAGAAGTTCGTCGCCGCATACCACCGGGGCTAAAGCCCCGATTCCTCCACGGCCATGACGCGGCGCTGAAGCGCCGCTCTTCCACGTTCCTGCGCCTCGTTCCTCCTCCTCATTCCTCCCGTTCGCTCCTTCCGTTCGTTCCTCCGCCTCGTTCCTCCGCCTCGTTCCCGCGCTCGTTCATAACGCCAATACAGGACTACCCTGCGGCGGGTCGTCTTGACCGCAGGATTTCCGCTGTGCTACAAGCGACGGTCGACCGTAATCGTTTACGGAGCAACATCTACGGATCAGCCAGATCTTTTGGCTGCTTGTCGACCACACCGGTTGCGGAGGAGAATCGTCCATGAAGACACGTACGCGAACCATCCTGCAGATCACTTCTTTCCTGGCTCTCATTCTGGTAAATACGGTTGTCCAAGCGGGCGCCCAGTCGGCCGGCAGCGCCGTCTATCTCGACCCTTCGAAGCCGATCGATGTGCGCGTCGATGATTTGATCAGGCAGATGACTCTCGAGGAGAAGGCTCAACAGCTGGTGAACCAGGCGAGGGCGATCCCGCAACTGCAAGTGCCAGCCTACGATTGGTGGAGCGAAGCGCTGCATGGGGTCGCGAATGCCGGAACGGCTACCGTGTTTCCCGAACCGATTGGGCTGGCGGCTACCTTCGACGATCCCTTGATCCACGACATGGCGATTGTGATCGGCACCGAGGCCCGAGCCAAGCATAACCAGGCGGTGCGGGCGGGACGGCGCGACATTATGGAGGGGCTGGATTTCTGGTCTCCGAATATCAACATTTTCCGCGATCCGCGCTGGGGCCGCGGCCAGGAAACGTACGGAGAAGATCCTTTTCTTACGGGACGCATGGGCGTGGCGTTCGTGACCGGACTGCAGGGAGATGATCCGAAATATTTCCGGGTGATTTCGACGCCAAAGCATTTTGCGGTGCACAGCGGGCCGGAGCCGTCGCGGCACACGATCGATGTGCAGGTATCGAAGCACGACATGGAAGACACCTACTTGCCAGCGTTCCGTGCGGCGGTGACGGAAGGGAAAGCGGAATCGGTGATGTGCGCCTATAACCGCGTCAACGGCCAGCCCGCCTGCGCGAACACGTTTCTGCTGAAAGATCAGTTGCGGGGCGCGTGGAAGTTTAACGGCTATGTGGTGTCGGACTGCGATGCGATCGTCGATATTTTCGAAGGGCACAAGTTCGTCAAGAGCCAGGCCGAGGCTGCGGCCGCCGCAATCAAAACGGGCATGGACAACGAGTGCGCCGACTTTTTCACGATCACAAAAGACGACCACGATTACAGGCCGTTCGTGGATGCGGTGAAGCAGGGACTGCTCACCGAAGCCGACCTCGACCTCTCGTTGCGACGGCTGTTTACGGCGCGCATGCGGCTGGGAATGTTCGATCCTCCAGAGAAAGTTCCATACGCGCTCACGCCGGAATCCGAAATTGACAGCGCGGCGCACCGGGAACTGGCGCTTAAAGCGGCGCGCGAATCGATGGTGCTGCTGAAGAACGACGGGGTGCTCCCGTTCGCGGCGGGCGTGAAGAAGATTCTGGTGGTTGGCCCGCTGGCGGATCAAACTGCCGTTCTGCACGGCAACTACAGCGGAACGGCTTCGCATGCGGTCACAGCGCTGGAAGGTATTCGCAAGCAGTTTCCGGGAGCGCAAGTTTCGTTCGAGCCCGGCACCGACTTCCTCCGCGACCATCCTGTGATTCCGACTTCAGTGTTGTCGACAGACGACGGCAAGCCCGGACTCAAGGGCGAGTACTTCGCCCAAGGTTTATCGGGAACTCCGCAAGTGGTTCGAGTCGATCCCTACGTTGATCTACAACTGTCTCACCCTAATTCCCATGCGCTTCCTGTGCCCGCTGACATGAAAGATTTCTCGGTGCGGTGGACGGGACTGCTCAAGCCGGCCGAATCAGGCACGTACCAGATCGGCCTGATGGGTTCCATGCAGCGCCTGTGGATCGACGGCAAACTTGTCATCGATGACTTCGTTGGGCACGATCCTAATCCGCAACTGGCGACGCTGCAGCTGACCAAAGGGCGCGCTTACGCAGTGAAGCTCGAGTACCTGGCGGGGGGCCGCACCACCAAACTGATATGGCTGCCGGTCAGCGGCGATCCGCTGGTGGAGGCCGTATCGGCGGCACGGGAGGCTGACGTTGTGGTTGCGGTGGTCGGCATCACGTCGAAGCTGGAAGGCGAGGAGATGAAGGTCGAAGTGCCCGGATTCAAGGGCGGTGACCGCACCAACCTGAACCTGCCAGAGGAAGAGTCCGCGCTGCTGGGAGCTTTAAAGGGCGCGGGAAAGCCGCTGGTGGTGGTGCTGATGAACGGCAGCGCGCTGGCGGTGAACTGGGCGAACGATCACGCCAATGCAATCGTCGAAGCCTGGTACTCGGGAGAAGAGGGTGGAACGGCGATCGCGCAGACTCTGGCCGGCGTGAATAATCCCGGCGGACGGTTGCCCGTGACCTTCTATAAAAGCGTGGAGCAGTTGCCGGAGTTCGAAGATTATGCGATGAAGAACCGGACTTATCGCTATTTTGCGGGAGAGCCGCTGTATCCATTCGGCTACGGATTGAGTTACTCGAAATTCGAATACAGCAACATGAAGTTATCGAGCCCCGAACTTGATGCGGGGAATCCGGTCACGGTCGATGTGGACGTGAAGAACGCCAGCCCGCGGGCGGGCGATGAAGTGGTGGAGCTCTATATCAATTTTCCCAAGTTGGCGGGCGCGCCGTTGCGGGCGCTGCGCGGCTTTACGCGAGTTCATGTGGGGGCCGGTGAAGAGCGTCACGTGTCGCTTGCGCTGCAGCCCCGCGACCTGAGCTACGTTAACGAAGCGGGCGACCGGATGATCGCGGCGGGGGACTATGTGATTAGCGCGGGCGGGGGACAGCCGGGAACGCCGGCTGCGCAGGCGCAGGCGGGGCTCACGATTCGGGGCGAACAGAAGTTGCCGGAGTGAAATGACCGCCAGGCGTGCGCGTGCCGCTTCGGACATGAAGAGTTTCCCCGAGCGCTGGGCGCAGCTATAATCACAACCGAATAGCCAGTGCGCGAGGCGGAGCCTGTATGTGGACTGGCATTTTAATCATCGCAGCACTCTTTCAGGCCGCGCCGAACGCTGCCATTGAAGGCGTTGCGTTCAACCGTGGGACTCAGGCCGGTGTTTCCGGCGTGACAGTCAGCGTAGCGCCGGCATCCGATCCTTCCCAGTCCCTCTACTCCGTCACGACGAACGCAACGGGAGAATTCCGGATTGAACACATGAGCGACGGCGATTATATTGCCTCGTTCAAAGTGCCCCCCGGATACGAGCCTCTGCCGTGTCCTGCGCCCGGTCCAAATTACGCTCATCCGTCATGCCGACCATTCCACGTCGCTGGAGGCAGTTCGACAAAGCTACAGATCCCGCTCGCGCCTGAAGCCAAGTTAAGCGGGCGGGTACTGGATAGTGACGGAAATCCAGTGCCACGAGTGCGAGTGGAAATCTATGGTGCTCACCGGCGGGGCAGCGGCGTGGTCACAATTACTGATGATAAGGGCCGATTCTTCAGCGAATATCTGCAGCCCGGTCCCTATCAACTGCGCGCTAGGCCGGTCCTCGCCGGATCATGGCTGCAACGACGGTTAAAGATCGTGTCACCCCTGCCTGAGAAGCCGGCAGAGGAAGGAGACTGGGCATGGGTGACCACTTATTTTCCGAATGCGGTCAACATTGAAGGGGCAGAGACCATCGCGGTGCGGGAAGGCGACGATCTAAGTGGATACGAAATCCGCCTTCGCTCCGCGGCCGTGTACCGTCTTCGCGGTGTGGTATCAGATGCGGCGGGCAAGCCTGTCTCCGGAGCTGAAGTGTGGTTAGGCTCGAGGGTCGGGTGGGGCGTAGCAGAGGCCCACTCGGCGGCAGGAAACGACGGCCACTTCGAATTTCCCTCAGTCCCTTCCGGCAAGTGGCACATCAGTGCTGTGTCGGACCGGAAAACGGGCCCCGACTGGGAGGGGGTTAGCGAAGTAATAATGCCGGATCACGATATGGAAGATGTGAATGTGTCGATCGCCCCTCCGTTCACGCTTCAAGTGGTGGTAGACGGACTTCCGCGACGGGACAATGCACATAGCCGGGTGGCTGTCTTTTTGGAGTCAGCCGAGGGCAGCGGAGGGGCCGGCATCGAGAGACCGGACGGCAGCATGCATATCGAGGATGTCTATCCGGGTACCTATCGAGTCGGCGAGTGGATGGCCATGCCTGGATACTATCTGGATTCAATCCTGTTGGGTGCCGAAGATGCAACCGGCAAAGATATCTATATCGGCTCAAACCTGGCGCCGCTCCGGTTGATTTTCAAATCTCCTTCCGCTCGCGCCCAAGGGTCGGTGGAGAATGGCGTCGGCGTGAGGGCCATCCTAGTGGATGCGGACCGAGAGCATCAAATCCCGGGTCAATCCATTCGCTCAGCCATCTGCGACAAGGACGGCCGCTTCAACATCGAAGGTCTTCGTCCCGGCTCCTATTACGCCTTCGCCTCCCGCACCTGGGATGGATCGTCGGGAATCCTGACTGAAGCGCTCTTCAGCGGAGAGCTAGAAAATCAGGTGGAGACGATTCATGTTTCGGAAAGCGAAACGGCGACGCTCAATCTGAAGGCAACTTTCTGGCCCCAGTAGAAAATCTAGCCGAGCGCCTGGTGCAGGGCCGGGTAGATTTTGCGGTAGGTGCGATAAGCTTGCTGCATGGTTTTTGAATCCGCTTGACTGAGCGGAATGCGCGTGGCCACGCGGACCACGCTATCGCAAGCTTCATCGACGGAACTCCAGGCGCCGATTCCGGTGCCGGCCAGAATGGCTGCGCCGTAAGCTGCGCCTTCTTCGGCGGCTACGATTTCCACCTCGTGGGCATAGACGTCGGCCTGAATCTGCCGCCACAGCGGCGAGCGCGCGCCACCGCCGCCCAGTCGGATCGAGGTCACCGGAATCTGCATTTCGTCGAAGATGGTGAATGTGTCTTTCAGGCTGTAGGCCACGCCTTCCATAACGGCGCGAATGATGTGGCCACGGGTATGGGAAGCGGTGAGTCCGAGCAGCGCGGCACGAGCGTTCGGGTCGAGATGCGGACTACGCTCGCCCATAAGATAGGGCGCCCAGAACGCTCCCTCGGAGCCGGCGGGCGCTGCACTGGCTTCGTCGGCGAGGATGTCGTAAGGGTCGCGGCCTGGCGCGGACGAGAGCACACCGAAGCGATCGCGGAACCAGCGCAGAGACAAACCCGCAGCCTGGGTTACGCCCATCACGTGCCAGCGCCCTGGGATCGCGTGACAAAACGTGTGCAAGCGTCCTTGAGGATCGAGTGCGGGGCGATCGGTCGCGGCGAAGACGACGCCGGACGTTCCAATGGTGGCGCTGACCGCTCCGGCGCGGGCGATGCCCATGCCGACTGCGCCAGCGGCCTGGTCTCCGGCTCCGGCCACTACGGGAGTTCCGCTGCGTAGGCCGGTGGCCTCGGCGCCCGCGGCCGACACTTTTCCGCAAATCTCAGGAGACTCGTGCAGCGCCGGAAGCAAGCCAACGTCAATGCCCGATTTGTTCAACACTTCGGTCGACCATCGGCGGTTAGCCACATCCAGAAGAAGAGTTCCCGACGCATCCGCCACGTCGATGGCGCGTTCACCGGTCAGGCGGAATCGCACGTAATCCTTCGGCAGCATGACGTGTGCGACCCGCGCCCAGTTCTGCGGCTCGGTCTCGCGAACCCAGAGCAGTTTGGTGAGAGTGAAATTGGTGAGAGGAGGATTGCAGGTCAGGCGGATCAAGGCATCCCGGCCGAATAGGTCTTCCAGTTCGCGGCTCTGCGCCTCGCTGCGCTGATCGCACCAGATGATGGCGCTGCGCACGACTTCATCGCGGGAGTCGAGCAGGACCGCGCCGTGCATCTGGCCGGAGAAGCCAACGCAGGCAATGTCGTCAGGGCGAAGATGCGACGCATGCAGCGCCTTGTGGACGGCCGATCCGCAGGCACGCCACCAATCGCGTGGATCCTGCTCGGCCCAGCCGGGGCGCGGACTGGCGAAGGGTTCGTGCTCTTCCGATCCGGAAGCGATGACTTTTCCGGCGTCGTCCATGACGAGCGCCCGCGTGCCGCCGGTGCCAACGTCGATGCCGAGATAAGCGATGGTCCCTCCTCGAGGTTTCTTCTTAACGTTTTCCTCTTAACGTTTTCCTCTTAACGTTTCCTGTTAACGTTTCCTGTTAAACCAGGTTCGCAGCGCGTCCGCGCTTAGGCGAAGTCCTCCGTGAGTTCGCGGCTTGCTTCACGGGGAGGCTGCACTTTTTCTTTCCCCGATTCCCGGGTTAGCCTTTGCAAGAAGAAATCCAGATTGCCGCGCATCAGCAGATGCGGAGCCAGTGCGACTTGATGCGACTGGTTGCCGCCCTCCGCCAGAAACTCGTGCAGCATACGGAACGCGATCTGACCCTGAGCCCGGGGACGCTGGTAAATGGTCGCGGCGACGGCCCCGGATCGAATGTGCGGAACGAGGTCAGGAAACAAGTCAGTCGTAATGATAGTGAGGCGGTCCAGCACTTTGGCGTCGCGAGCCGCATTCAGCACGGGAATCGAAGCCTCCGTCGTCACGTAGACTCCGCACAGGTTCGGACACTTTCCAAACAGGTCGCGGCATTTGCCATAGGCTTCCGCGTCCACGTCATGATCTTCGATGGGCTTCAGCGCGTGGAGCTTGGGGTAAAACGAGCGCAAGGTATTTTGAAAGACGGCGTATTTTTCGGCATGCTCGGTAATGGCCATGTCGAACACAGTGACCGCGATGGAGCCCTCGCGCGAGCCCAGAAATCTTCCCATGAGATCGGCCGCGATGGAGCCACTGGCCATGGTGTCAATGGCTACGATGCCCAGGCGGCCGCTGTTGGGAGCGTCGGTAGCCACGCACACTACAGGAATCTGGGCGTGAGAGGCACGGTGCATCCAGGGCCGCAAAACTTCAGGGCGGCTCGGGAAGATGATGATGCCGTCCACTTTGTCGTGGATCGCGGCGGCAAGGGCCTCTTCGTCACCTTCCCCCAGACGACGATAGGTTCGAAATTCGATTTCAACATTCTCGAGCAGGATCGATGCAGCTTCTTCGCGAATTCCAGCCCGCACTTCGTCCCAGAACGATGTGGTTCCCTGCAGGGTGTTCACTGAGATCCGCAGAGTTTTCTTGGATGACAGGAATCTGGCCGCAAGGTTGGGGCGATAGCCCAGGGTTTTCGCCATCTGCAAGACCCTGGCTTTAGTGTCTGGACTGACGCCGGGATGGTCGTGCAAGGCTCGATGCACGGAGCCGATCGAGGTTCCCAGGGCCTGCGCAATGTCGCGGAGAGTGGTGGGAGCTTTGCCCATTTATGCTGGCCCGTGTTCCTTATAAAAACGGTTCAACCGCGGGGGAGGCATCGAAACGCCCGGAACCCGTAAACGTTAACGGAACTGAGGCAAATGCGCAAGATACTGTACCAATGGGTAGTGGCTGTTTCAGTGGGACGGCGAACTCCCGACCCGACCCTTGCCGTCTGGAATGGCGGAGAGCTTATAGATCCAGTTGCAAATCGCGTCCCGCCACACGATGGCTTCCGCCGCCTGGTATTCGAGCCTAGCCAGGATATCGCGGAAGCGTTCTTCATCGACGTGACCCTCGAGCACCTTCCATTGCGAAATGAAATCGCGGGCGTGATCTGCGCCGTCGTAGTGCGAATCGTAGATGTGCTGGACTACTGTTTTCCTCGAATGCAGGACGTAGGTGTAGGGCACGTGGTGGAAAAATAACAGCAGATTGTCGGGACACCGGGCCAGCGATTCGTACACTTCCTGCACCGGGGGCGGATACTGGCCGATGAATCCTGTGCCCGTTGCCATGGTGCGATCCATGCCGATTCCTACGTGATCGGCGCGATGCCATTGTCCCCACCCATTTTCCTCCGAGGACTCGGGGCCGGGATCGTAGTGATTGCCGAGAATGTTGGTGAGTGTTCCAGCGCCGAGGGGGCCGGTGTAATCTTCGTAGACGTGCCAGGAGTTCAGCTGGATCGCAGTGATGGTCTTGACCACGAGCGGGTCGCTGCCGAAAGTGAGGCGCGTCCATTCGTCGATAATCTTGTCGGCAGTGAGATTGGGATCCCACGCAAGGCGGCCGAAGCCGTACAGATTGGCCATCGCGAGCGGACTGCCCAGCCAGGTTGCATCCATGCCAACGTTGGCGACGCCGACGAAGCCGCCGACCGGGCGATGGAAAACGCGGCCTGCGACCAGATCTTTGACCTTCGCATCGACGTGCACGTCGAAGTCCAGACCTTCCTTCCACATGGGAACAAGAAAGCAGAGCTGGCGCTGCTGTCCGGTGTATTCCTGGGTGATTTGCAGTTCGATGGCTTCATTGGTGTGGCGCAGGCCAGCAAAAAGTGGAGAAGCCGGTTCTCGCACCTGGAAATCAATGGGACCATTCTTGATTTGAACGATGGCGTTGTCGTCGAATGTGCCGTCCAGGGGGTGGAAATTGTCGTAGGCGGCTTTGGCACGATCGTTTTTCAAATCGTGCCAGTCGAGATGGTGGTTGTAGACAAAGGCGCGATAGAAGACCAAGCCGCCATGCGGTTTGAGGGCGCGCGCAAGCACGTTCGCGGCGTCAGCATGGGTTCTCCCGTAGGTGGAGGGGCCGAGGCGGCCCTCGGAATCGGCTTTCACGACGAAGCCGCCGAAATCTGGAATGCGGCGGTAGATCTCGTCGACCTTCTTGCGCCACCATTCGGCAACCCGCGGATCCAGAGGATCGAACGTGTCGAGACCGCCGATCAGTTTGGGACTGCCCAGATCGACGGACAGCGAGAGTTGAACGCCCCAGGGCCGGAACACGTCGGCAATGCGGCTGACTTGCGCGATGAAATTGTCTTCGAGAACGCCGGGGGCGGCATTCACGTTATTGATGGTGCATCCGTTGACACCGATCGAAGCCAGCAAACGGGCGTACTGACCGGCCCTGGTCAAATCGGTGCGGACGTTTCCATCGGCGAAGAAGAGGGAAGGGCCGCCGTATCCGCGTTCGATGCGGCCATCGAGGTTGTCCCACTGATTCACCCAGCGGATGGGCGCATAGGGATTCTGCTCTTCGTCGACGGCTGCAATATCGAACGCTGCCAGGTTGTCGGCACGTGCAATCTTGCTCAGGAGCGCGAAGACTCCGTACAGAACGCCGCGATCGGTCGCGCCTGCAATGATCAGGCAATCAGCTCCGTGGATCTTTGCGCTCTTGAGCCAGTATCCGTCGGCTCGCAGGTCTTGCGGCCGATGGAGCGCAGGGATCAAGGCGCGCAGATCGGACAGGGTTCCCAGAACAATGGAATTCTCGAGGGACGAATTGGTTCCCACGCGCAGCGTGCGGCCTAACATTTGCGCGAGGCCCTGAACCAGTTCGCGTTGCGCCGTCTTGACCACCACGGAATCGCCGAGCAGCACGGTTTGGGGCGGCAAGCGGTCGAAGCTTTTGGCCGCTTGCGGACTCAATGCGGGATATCGCAGCCAGGCCTCAGCTCCGGTCTCGGCATGGACGAGGCGCGGCAACGCCGTCGTGCAGAAGAACACTGCGACCGTGAGGACGACCCGCGCCAACATTCGTGTCGGCTGGATCGTTTTCATTTTCAATCAGGCTCCCGTGCAATTGAGTATAAGAGCAGATTGCGCTAAACGATTTAGAATCATATTGCTTTTCGCCTGCCGGAAGCCTACGATTGGCGGCTGGAGGGCCCGCCATGTCTGCGATTGGCCCGAGACTCAACCAGCTCCTCAAACTTGCTGCGATAACCTTCCTAGCCACCTCTGCATTCCCCCAAGCTTCCCTCAAATATGATCCTGCCACGGAAAGCAAGTTCAAGGGCGTGGTTGCGGAGTTGAAATTTGTTCCTGCCACGGGCGCGAAATCCTTCGCTTACCTGGTGATGAAGAGTGGCCCGGATTCAGTGCAGGTCTTTCTTTGTCCCAAGAAATTTCTCGACGACATGGGCATCGTGTTCAAGGCGGACGACGCGATTGAAGTGACCGGCTCCAAGGTCAAACAGGATGGTGCCGACCTGATGCTGGCCCGCGAAGTGATCAAAAGCGGGGACACGGTAACGCTGCGCTTCAAGGACGGCAAGCCCGCCTGGTAGGCGGGGCCGGCCGATCATCCCTCATCATCGAGATACCGTCCATTTCTCCCGCCCTCGCCACCGCGTTTCGTAACGGCCGCATCTTTGAAAGGCTGGCTGCTGAACGCGAAGCGATCCTAGTCTCCGGTGCCGGTTAAACTTGCCGTCTGCGGACTGTTGGCGGCGCTGTCGCTCACGCTGAGCTGCCCGGTCCTCTTTCCGGTCTCAGTCGGAGTGAACGTCACGCTGATCGTGCATTTCTCCCCCTCCACCAAGCTTGTCGCGCATGTCGTTGCCGAGATCGCAAAGTCCCCGCTCGGCGATATCACAATGCTGGTCAGCGCCACGGTTTGATTGTTCGTTAAGGTAAATATCTTCGCCGCGCTGGTCGTGCCCACTTTCTGTTTGGCGTACGTGACTTTGGTGGGAGTGAGCGTCGCAGGCTCGACGCCCGTCCCCGACAGCGCCACCGTTTGCGGACTGTTGAGAGCGCTATCGGTAAAGGTGAGCGTCCCGGTTACCTTACCCAATGCATTGGGCGCGAAGGTAATACTCACCATGCAGGTCTTCCCCGCAGCCAGCGTCGATCCGCAGGTGTTCGCCGAAATTCCGAAGTCTCCGGTCTCCGATACCGAGAGGTCCGTAAGCGTGACTTTGTCAGCGTTCTTCAACGTCACCGTCTTGGCCGCGCTGGTCGTCTCGATGACCTGAGTGAAACTCAGCGATTTCGGTGACACGATGCCCCCACATGGACTGGTGACCGTCAGCTGCACCGAATCCTCGGCCGTTGAGTAGTCCGTGGTATCGGTCGGGGTGAAGGTCAGCGCCAGGTTCTGCGGACCCATCGCCAGCACCGCGCCGGCTGCCGGGTTATAGACAAACCTGCCTCCAACCGATGCCGCCGCATCCAGCTGAGTCGCGCTCAGCGCCGTACCGGAGCAGATGGTTGCGGGGGTTGGCCACGTGATCGCAGGCATGGCTGGGCACGCGCCGAAGCACATACCTGAAATGTTGTAGTTGCCTGCGTTCGTGTTTGATTGGTCACGAACTATGAGGATGAAAATTCCACTCTCGGTAAGCGCTACCGAATTCAGCGCCGCGGTCCCACCGCTGCAACCGGCAGCTGCAACCGAGGATCCGCTCGGCGCGTAAAGCTGCATGTACGGACATAGGCTCCCGCTTGTGGCTACCGCCTTGAGATCGATGGTATTCCCATCGGTGCCGGCGAAGGCGTAAGTGTTGCTCTGCGCGGTTAAAGTGACGCTGCCGCTGGTGGTCCCGCCGCCCCAGCCGAAAACCGCGTAACCAAACGGGGCGTTCGTCCGTTGGACATAAGTTACGTATTTGCCGGTGTTGGTGTTGGATTGGTCACGTACGATAAGTGTGTAGGTTCCAGTCGATGGGAGCATGATCGGATCCCACCAAGACTGGCCGCCACTACACCCGACGGCGGCGAGCGATGCCCCGGTCGGCCCATAAAGCTGCATGTAGGGGCAGAAACTGCCGCCGGTTGCGACCGTCATGACAAAGAATTGATCCTTGGCGCTGGCCCTGAAGGTGTACGTAACACTCTGCGCCGTCGAACTGACGCTTCCGCTTTGCGTCTGCCCGAAAAGCAGATCCGCGGGCCCGGTGGGGTTGTTTGTCCGCTGGGCATAGATATCATAGTCGCCAGCATTGGTATTGGA
Source organism: Candidatus Sulfotelmatobacter sp. (assembly GCA_052148475.1). GTDB lineage: Bacteria > Acidobacteriota > Terriglobia > Terriglobales > Acidobacteriaceae > Sulfotelmatobacter. The sequence continues at coordinate 14,439 of JBKQID010000023.1, forward strand.
CTGGTCCCTAACGATTAGAGTGTACTTGCCGCTCGTCGACGCCGTGATTGTGTCCCACCAAGACTGGCCACCGCTACAACCGACGGCGGCAACCGATACCCCAGTCGGCCCATAAAGCTGCATATAGGGACAGAGACTGCCGCTGGTTGCGACCGTGATAATGAAGAATGTGTCGTTGGCGTTGGCCTTGAAAGTGTAAGTCTTGCTTTGGTCTGCTCCGCTGATACTGCCCTTCTGTACTTGGGCAAAGGGGAGATTGACGCTCCCCGCGGGACCGTCGGTCCGCTGTGCATAGATATCATAATTACCGGTATTGGTATTCGACTGGTCCCTAACGACCAGAGTGTACGTGCCGCTCGTCGGCGCCGTGATCGTGTCCCACCAGGACTGGCTACCGCTACACCCGACGGCGCCGATCGATGCCCCAGTCGGCCCATAAAGCTGCATATAAGGGCAGAGACCGCCGCTGGTTGCGACCATCATGATGAAGAATGTGTCGTTGGCGTTGGCGTTGAAAGTATAAGTGTTGCTCTGCGCTACCGAACTGATTGTCCCGGTCTGCACTTGCGCAAAGGGAAGATTTACGGCCCCCGTCGGATTGTTCGTCCGCTGTGCGTAAATCGAATAATTGCCGGCATTACTATTCGACTGGTCGCGAACGATTAGAGTGTAGGTGCCGCTCGTCGACGCCGTGATTGTGTCCCACCAGGACTGGCCACCGCTGCACCCGACGGCGCCCACCGATGCCCCAGTCGGCCCATAAAGCTGCATGTAGGGGCAGAGACTGCCGCTGGTTGCGACCATCATGATGAAGAATATGTCGTTGGCGTTGGCGTTGAAGGTGTAAGTGTTGCTCTGCGCCACCGAACTGATGGTGCCGGTCTGCACTTGCGCGAAGGGAAGATTTACGGCACCCGAAGGATTATTCGTTCTTTGCGCGTAAATTGAATAGTTGCCGATGTTGGAATTTGAGGAGTCACTGATAGCCAACGTGTATGTGCCGCTCGAGGGTAGGGTTATCGTATCCCACCAGGTTTGTCCGCCGCTGCATCCAACGCTGGCAATCACGGTGCCGCCTGAGTTATAGAGTGTCATCACTGGGCAGAGACTGCCGCTGGTGGCCTCCGTGAGAATGAACAGCACGTCGTTGGCGTTTCCGCTGAGAGAGTAGTCGACGGTCTGTCCCGCCGAGTTGATACTTCCGGTCTCGATTTGACCGTAGACAATGGCGCCCTCTGCATGCGAACGCGAAGACAAACCCAGTAGAACGCAGACGGCAGCTAGGAGGTGCAGTGCCAACTTTTTCATCTTGAAAGTCTCCTCTGGCGAAGTTTTGAGAACACAACCCATAACCAGAAAACACCATTTCAAGCTTTTCATATGGGCACCCCCTCCTCGCTCACAAGAACAGCTTGAGAATTAACGAGTGAACGGGCCGGAACCCTTATCACGGCTGCGCGGATGGCGCCAAGGGTTCTTTATTGCACCGCCGAGAAAGACGGTAATGTCGAATACCTGTCTTCCGTGGGCAGAGTCGAATACTGAAGGTGAATCCCCTTTTTAACGGCTCCCAGTATACGCGCATCGTGCCGTTCACGACACTGTGAAAGGATTTTCATGGGAAGTGCAAAGAATCGGTATGCGATCCGCTGCCCGCACCGCCGAAATTGTGCCATTCGCACCCCATTCTTGCAGCACCTTTCCCTACTCTAACCCGCTGGCGGAAGCTCATCTGACGCGGCGGCGATTCGGGGCTATAACGCTAAGGCGCTTGCCTCTGCGTGTACGACGTGCTTCCTGATAGTCTCAAGCTAGACCCTCATTCGACCTTCAGGAGATCGCACCTCGTTGCCGCCGCTGATTAATGTTCGCAGCATCTCGAAAGCGTTTGGAGCCGATCCGCTATTTCAGAATGTGTCGTTCACCGTTTCCGAGGGAGATCGCATTGGGCTGATCGGTCCGAACGGATCGGGCAAGTCGACGCTGCTGCGAATTCTCGCCGGCACGGAAGATACGGACGGCGGAGAAATCGCGTTCCGCAAACGCCTTCGCCTGAGTTACGTGGAGCAGGAGTCGGAATTCCGGCCTGGAAATACGGTGCGGTCGGTGATTGACGCCGCATTGAAAAGTTCCGCGGTGCCCGAAGCGGAGCGAGGCACGCGATTTGCCGAGACGCTGGGACGCGCGGGCTTTGTCGACCTGGATGCGGAAGCCGCCTCGCTCTCCGGAGGCTGGCAGAAGCGCCTGGCAATCGTCGAAGCGCTGGTGCAGGGTCCCGACATTCTGCTGCTCGATGAACCCACAAATCATCTGGACCTGGCCGGGATCGAGTGGCTCGAGGAAGTGCTGGAGCAAGCTGGATTCGCCTGTGTGGTCATCAGTCACGATCGTTATTTTCTGGAGAATGTTGCCACCGAGATGGCGGAACTCAGCCGGGTTTATCCCGATGGCTTGCTGAGGGTGAAGGGGCGCTACAGCACGTTCCTGGAGAAGAAAGAGGAATTTCTGCACGCGCAGTCGAAGCGGCAGGAGGCGCTGGAGAATCTGGTTCATTCCGAGATCGAATGGCTGCGTCGCGGGGCTAAGGCGCGCACCCGAAAATCGAAGGCGCGCATCGATAAAGCGGGTGAGTTGATGGAGGAATTGGCAGACCTGAACACGCGCACGCGCAGCAGCACGGCGCAAATCGATTTCTCTGCGACCGACCGCAAGACCAAGCGGCTGATCGAACTGCAGAATGTCGCGTACGAAATCGGAGGGCGCCGGCTGTTCGAGGGGCTGAACTTCATCATCACAGCGGGGTTGAGAGTGGGATTAGTTGGCCCGAACGGCAGCGGCAAGACTACGCTGCTGCGCCTGTTGCGCGGAGAGGTAGCTGCAACCATGGGAGAGATTCGTCGTGCTGACAAATTGCGCATCGTATATTTCGACCAGCGCCGGGAACTCGACCCGAAGGTCACGCTGCGGCGCGCGTTGGCTCCAGAAGGCGATTCGGTCATCTATCAGGACCGCGTGACTCACGTGGCATCGTGGGCAGCGAAATTTCTGTTCAAGGGCGAACAGCTGAACCAGCCGGTCGAGCGGCTCTCTGGAGGCGAACGGGCGCGGGTGCTGATTGCCCAGTTGATGCTGCAGCCTGCAGACGTTCTTCTGCTGGATGAGCCCACCAACGACCTCGACATCCCAACCCTCGAAATACTGGAGGAGAGTCTGCTAGAGTTTCGCGGCTCGCTCGTGCTGGTGACCCATGATCGCTATATGCTCGACCGAGTCTCGACCGTGGTGCTCGGACTCGATGGTCGGGGCGGTGCGGAGCGATTTGCCGACTACTCGCAATGGGAAACCTGGCAGGCGGAGCGCCAGCAAGCTTTGCAGACAGGCGCGCGCGACACAACTCGGGCCACGGCGCCCGCAGAGCCGGCAACGTCGCCGAAGAAGAAACTCTCGTATCTGGAAGCGCGCGAATATTCGACCATCGAGGAGCGCGTCGCGAACGCCGAACTGGTGCTGGAGGCGAAGCGGTTGGCCGCGGAAGACCCGGCGATCGCCAGCGACAGCGATCGCCTGATGGCCGCTCACACCGAACTGGAACAGGCCCAGTCTGAAGTGGACGAACTGTACGCGCGTTGGGCTGAACTCGAAAAGAAACAGCAGGCCTGATTCCGATCCGGTCAGGACGCCAGGCAGAAGGCGATGATTGTGTTTCCGCGAGTGCCTGGGTTTTTTTCCAGCTGCGCGAGCAGGCGGGATTCCAGGTCGTCCGGATCGGGCTTCATTTCGCAGGCGGCAATCTCTTCGTCGGATGCTCCTTGAAAGCAGAGTTCGCAAACTCCCAAACCATCCTCGGATCGCACTGGCGGTCCGAACACGCGGCAGGTCATGGGGCGCGATTCGTAGAGTTCGCAGCTTCCTGTCTGCGGGTCGAGCGCCGGGCAAGGTTCATGGTTGGCGAAATCGGCGAACTGTTGCTCAGCGGTTTCGCCTTCGTGCAACACGCCGGTGAGGGGATCTCCAGGAAACTCTGGCGACAGCCGGGCAACCGACTCACGAGCCCGCTGGCGCACGCGCGCGGCCCGCTCGGGTGCGAGCTGTTCGAGATCGGCGAGGCCGCGCCGCAAGCGTAAAGCATCGAGCTGGTTGATAGAGAAAACACCGATACAGCATTGCGTGCATCCTAAACGGCAGACCAGCCAATCCCCGCTGCGCCGAGTAACGTCGGCGAGAGCGGCGTCGACGATCTGGATCAGCTTCCGATCTCGAGATGGCAGGCTGCTGCCCATCTGGTTAAGGATAGCGCACGCAGAGCGCAACCATATCTCGTCAGAGTGCTTCGCAGCTTGCGGCTGCGCACATCCATCGCTGTACTGATCTTTACATCTTTACAATGGATTTTTTGCGTTGGACTATCAGGCCCGACTGCTCCAAAGTAGTTCTACATCCTCTGCAAAGTCGCAGACGACCAACCAAACCTGATTGCCGTTTGGTTTTCCCACGCAGAGCATTCGTGTTTTGACCTCGTTGTCGGAATGAAAGCTTCAGCTTTCAACTGCAGGGCCGGAGTATTTGAAAATTCTGAGAAGAACGAGGGGATATGTCGGACAAAAAAGTGGTGAGCCTGCGAACGGTCGCAGAACGAGTGAAGCTGGCGCCATGCTCGGTTTCTGCCGTTCTAAATAACACGCCCGCAGCGTTGGCGATCCCGCAACGCACGAAAGATCGCGTCTTTCGCGCTGCCCGTGAGCTGAATTACCGTCCGAATTTCTGGGCACGGTCCCTGCGAACTAAACGAACTCGCCTGGTTGCGGCCATCACTCCTGATATTGGCCGCGGTCCGGTTGCCCGCGTCGTGGCTGGGGTACAGAGTCTGTTGCACCGGCGTGGTTATCTGCTGGCTCTTGGAACTTTTGATTGCGCCTCGGAATGGAATACGATTTCGGTCCAGCTGCAGCAGCGAGGCATTGAAGGCATAATCGCAATTGACGCAATTCTGCCGCAGGACCTGAACTTGCCGGTGGCTTCCGTGGATCTCGAATATATGAATCTTCTGGAACCGCTTGCCGACGACATGCAGGCGTGGCTCGCAGAATGGGGAGCATCCGCCGCGGAGACTGTGCTACGACAGATTGAGAAGGACACCGCGCCGCGCCGGATGAAGGTTGCGCCCAAACGTCCGAACACATACTTCAACTTGCCGAACGCAGCGAGGGAAGTGGAAGACGCTCGCGAAAGCGCATGATGGACCTTCGCCCGTAGTCGCGACGCAGAAATATTCGATTAGCTCCAAGCTAAGGCAGCCGCGAGGGATCGAGCGCCCGGGCTGCGGAGTTGTTTTGCGCGCTTGTACTCCTGTCTGTATCCTCTCTCCTGTGCGACCGTGAGCACGCCTGGGCCTGCACGCGAGATTCTTCCCTCTGCCTGAGAAACGGCTCCGGTCGGGACGACACGGAGCCTGTGAGGTATAGTACGGGGGTGCCGTGAATCGGCGACTTCGAACGAGCCGACTTTACGCGAGTCCCATGAAACCACAATTAAAATCCATCCGCCCGCGCCCAGCTTTGCTCGGAATGATTCTGTTGAGTATGAATTGCGTTTTGGCCTCCTCTGCGGGAGCGCAGGCCGCCAGCCCGCCGATCTCTCCTCCTTGGAAATTGGTTTGGAGCGACGAGTTCAACGGCTCCAACGGCTCCGCAGTCGACGCCTCGAAATGGGTCTCAGAAACTGGCGGGGGAGGCTGGGGCAACAACGAGCTGGAGTACTACACCGGCCGCCTGGCAAACGCCTGGCAACAGGATGGCAACCTGGTCATTAAAGTTTTGGCGGAAAAATATACCGGCGCGGACGGCGTCACCAGAAACTACACCTCCGCACGCTTGAAGACTCAAGGCAAATTTTCGCAAACCTACGGGCGCTTCGAAGCCCGCATCAAGATTCCGCGCGGCCAGGGAATCTGGCCCGCCTTCTGGATGCTGGGCGACGACATCGACAAACTCGGCTGGCCCAACGGTGGCGAGATTGACATTATGGAGAACATCGGCAAAGAGCCTGCGCTGGTCCACGGCACGATTCACGGCCCGGGATACTCCGGCGAGCACGGCATCGGCGCTCCTTACGGCCTTCCTGGCGATGCGCGCTTCGCCGACGACTTTCACATTTACGCCGTCGAGTGGGAGCCGAACGCGATCCGTTTCTATGTGGATGACCGCGTCTACGCGACTCGCACTCCCGCCGACCTGCCCAAGGGAGCGAAGTGGGTTTACGACCATCCCTTCTTCGTGCTGCTGAACGTTGCTGTAGGAGGCGGATGGCCGGGGGATCCGGACGCAACCACCCTGTTCCCACAGACCATGCTGGTGGACTACGTGCGCGTCTATGAACGCGCAGGGGCGCAGAACACCGGTGCGGCACAGCATTAACATTGCGTCCTAGTTTTGTGGCGAGCGTGAATTCCCGCTCCGGTCAGTTCTTTCCAGTAATCCAGTTGACTCGCTGATCATTCCCTCAGATAAAATCTCAGGACCATTGTTGCGATGAGGACGGTCCCGCATGAGCAAGGTACGAATCCTGGTAGGCACGCGTAAAGGCGCATTCATTCTTTCCGCAGACGGCAAACGCGCGAACTGGGAGGTCAGCGGCCCGCACTTCGCGGGCTGGGAGATTTATCACCTCAAAGGATCTCCCGCCGATCCCAACCGCATCTATGCCTCGCAGACCAGCGGCTGGTTCGGACAAATCATGCAGCGCTCCGACGATGGCGGCAAAACCTGGCACCAGCCCGGAACTCCACCGGGCGCACCCGCGGCGCCCGGGCCGCCGAAGTCCGACAGCAATAAATTTGTCTACGACGTTTCCGCCGAGACCGGCAAGCCGCTCACCACGCACCAGTTTTATGACGGCACGCAGCATCCCTGGGAGTTCAAGCGCGTCTGGCATCTCGAGCCGTCGCTCACCGATCCCGACACCGTTTACGCTGGAGTGGAAGACGCGGCGCTCTTCCGCTCAACTGACGGCGGCGAGAACTGGCACGAACTCTCCGGCCTGCGCGGCCATGGCACCGGACCGAAGTGGCAGCCCGGAGCTGGAGGCATGTGCCTGCACACCATCATTCTCGATCCCAGCAATCCGGACCGCATGTATATTGCGATTTCTGCCGCCGGAGCGTTCCGCACCGACGACGGCGGCAAGAATTGGAAACCGATCAACCAGGGGCTTTACTCGAAATACATTCCGAATCCGACCGCTGAGGTGGGCCACTGCGTGCATCACATCGCCATGAACCCGTCGCGTCCGGGAGTGTTGTTCATGCAGAAGCACTGGGACGTGATGCGCTCGGACGACGCCGGCGACCAGTGGAACAAGATCAGCGGCAATCTGCCGACGGATTTCGGATTCGTCATCGACGTACACGCGCACGAGCCGGAGACGGTTTACGTTGTCCCCATCAAGAGCGATAGCGAGCATTACGTTCATGAGGGCAAGCTGCGGGTCTACCGCAGCCGCACTGGCGGGAATGAATGGGAAGCGCTGACGAGAGGCTTGCCGCAGACGAACTGCTACGTCAACGTTCTGCGCGACGCGATGGCCGTCGACTCGCTCGATGAATGCGGCATTTATTTCGGGACGACGGGCGGCCAGGTCTACGCCTCGGCCGACGCGGGAGACAGCTGGAATCCGATTGTCCGCGACCTGCCCGCCGTGCTTTCTGTGGAAGTGCAGACACTGCCGTGATTCGCGTCGAACTTCCGCAACACCTTCGGACGCTGGCGCACGCCGGCCGTGAGGTCGAGATCGAAGTCGAGGGCCCGGTCACGCAGCGCACAGTTCTCGACGCACTCGAAGCCCGCTACCCGATGCTACGCGGGACTATCCGCGATCAGGTTACGCGGCAGCGGCGGGCATTTCTGCGCTTCTTCGCTTGCCAGGAAGATCTGTCGCACGAGCCACCGGATGCGCCGCTGCCCGAGGCGGTTGCGTCGGGCAAAGAACCATTCCTGATTGTTGGGGCTATCGCCGGCGGGTGATCGATACGGTTGGTGCTATCGTGGAAGCGCGGCCCTTTGGGGGGCGGAATCCATGCGGAGACATGTGCCCTTCAGCCCCGTGGCTGCCGTGCGGCAGCGTGCGTGATAACATTCTGCCGTGTCCATCACCGATACCAGCCGCGCGGCGCAGGAGGTTCAGCTCCAGGTTCAGCGGGCGATGTCAGGAGAACAACGCCTTCTCCTCGCTTTCGAGATGAGCCTCTTTGCCCGGGATTTAGCCAGGGAGCGAATTTGCCTTGACCATCCCGAGTGGGAACAGGCGCAGGTTGATCGAGAGCTGCTGCGACTCGCCTTCCTACCCGCGCCGTTGCCAGCACGTTTGCGATGAGCATCCCGGAAGTATTCCGGAGAATCACAACGGCTCTCGATCGAGCCGGCATCTCGTATATGCTGACCGGATCGTTTGCCAGCGCACACTACGGCGTCCCCCGCTCCACCCAGGACATCGATTTAGTGATCGAAGCCAACGCGTCGCAGCTGCGAACCTTCGTCCAAAGTCTGCCGGAAGACGAATATTACGCAGACTTGGATGCGGCCCTGGAAGCTCTCAGGCGCGAGTCCTTATTCAACGTAATTGACCTGATCACCGGATGGAAGATTGACCTGATCTTCCGCAAGTCTCGCCCCTTTAGTCGAGAGGAGTTCAGGCGTCGCCAGTTGGTTGACTTCCAAGGACTTGGTTTTTTTGTCGCAAGTGCCGAGGACGTGGTAATCGCGAAACTCGAATGGGCCAAGCTGGCGCAATCGCAGCGCCAAATTGAGGATGCGGCATCCGTACTGAAACTGAGATCCGAAATTCTGGACACACCTTACTTGGAAAGATGGATTTCCGCGCTAGGGTTGACGGAGCAATGGAGGGCCGCCAGACAGGCAGCTGGTTTTCTTGACGCAGGCAGCTAGCTCACGTCTGCCGGGACGGTTCCGAACCTCGCGCCATCCGAATCAGGTTCAATTCCCGTGCCAGTGCATCTGGTATCCCAGATAGCGCACGGCGGCTTCGTGAACGGCGGCGGCGGTGGTGGAGAAATTTGCCGCCACGTGATGCTCGAATCCGTTTTCGCAGATGTAGTGCAGCAACTTCTGCAGTTCGGCAATCTGCACCACGCCCACGCCGCCGAAGGTATTCAGCGCGTCGGTGGTGAACGAGCCTTCGCCGACATAGCCGCGAATCACTCCTGCGGTATCGTCGGTGGAGAAGCGCGCAAAGCTCATGGCACCGGGCTTGACGCGGCCGACGACGGTGCCGAAGGTATTATCCTTGCCGACCGTCCCGGCGATGATCTCCTGGTAATCCATGCGCACGTCCTGGAAAAAATGTTTGGGCAGGTTGCTGCAATGGAAGCAGACGGCCTTGTTGGGGTCGTCGCCGTAATTGTTGTTCCAGTCGAGCAGGGCGCTGGGAGTCTGCGACGCCAGCGCGAGCGCGTGCATGCTGATGGTTCCGCATACGTCAACTTCGCAGGCCGCGGGCAGCAGGTTGTTGCTCATCATGCTCATGATGGTGCAGGGGACGACGCCGAAATATTCTTCCATCGAAGTCCAGCACTGCACGGCGCTGACCTTCACGTCGGTCTGCTGCATCCAGTCATCGATGACGAAGCCGAGCTTCGCCATTTTGACCAGGGCTGCGTCGGGGACGCCGCTGGTGGTCACGTACTTGTGAATTTCGGCGAGCTTGGCCTGCACTCCGGCGTGATCGTCTTTCAACTTGGCGATGCGGCCGAAGACCTCCGACAGATCGAGAGTCTCGGTGGAAATGCCGTGGGCCTCGAGCAGTTTCTCGCTGTAGCGCACGGTGTTGAATGCGGTTGGACGCGCGCCGATGCTGCCCACGCGCAGGTTGCGCAGGCCGTTGGCGACGCGGCAGACGGCGGCAAACCACGCCAGATCCTTCCGGAAATCTGCTGAGTCGGGACTGACGGTGTGCAGCCGGGTCAGCGAATACGGGATGCCGTATTGCCTCAGGTTGTTGCAGGCCGACATCTTTCCGCAAAAGCTGTCGCGGCGGTGCAGGATGGTCATCTTTGACGCATCGTCCGGTGTAGCCTGGACGAGTACAGGAACGTCGAGGCGGGCGAGGCGCAGAGTGTCGGCAATGGCGCGCTCGTCGCCGAAATTCGGCAGCGAGACAATCACGCCATCCAGCCGCTCGCTATTTTTCCGGAACAGCGCCGCACATCTCTTAGCTTCCTCGTGAGTCTCGACCGCGCCGTGCTTGCTGTCTTCGGGACCAAGTACCACACAATCGATGCCGGCCAAAGTAAGCGCCTGGATCATTTCTTCGCGTCCGGACTGCGCCAACTGGCCGGGAAAGAATCCGCGGTTCCCGACGATGACGCCCATGGTCATTTTCTTTTCGGAAAACTTCTTGTCAGACATAAGAATCCCTCTTCCTCTATGAATGGATTAAGACTTTCCTGCCATGCGCGCTCGTTCGCGCGCGGGCGAAAAACGCAAGCTAAAAAACAGACCAAGAACCAGCAACACTGCGCCCCACCAAACGTTGGCGTGCAGGTTGTAGAGCACGACCTGATGCTCGGGCGGATACGCGAGTTCGTAAATCCCCCTGGCAAAGATAACGGCTCCGTTCACTGCCAGAGATACGCCGATAAAGAACCAAATCGACAACGATCCGCCGGATTTCATGAATCCCTCCTACCAGAAAACGATTTGCAGGATGACGAACACAATGGCCACGACCGCTCCCCAGAAGATGGGGCTCTGGAACCAGTTGACGTGCTCCTGTTTCGGAATCGGCGTCAGGCCGTAGACCAGATCTTTCAACTCGTCATCGGATTTCGGTTTCGTCATCAGGCTGACGACCACGGTGACGATCACGCAAATCAACCAGCACCACAGAGCGCGGAACATGTTCTGCGCCTGGTCCTGGGCTTTATCGGAAAGGGCAAGATAACGTACCGATGAAGGATCGAGTTTTCCCCAGACGTACATTCCGACCGAAGAGAGCGTGCCGGCGAGCAAACCCCAGAAGCCGCCCGCTTTGGTGGCGCGTTTCCACAGCATGCCGAGAATAACCGTGCCGAACAGCGGCGCAATGAAGAAACTGAACAGCGCCTGGACGTAGTCCATGATGCTCTGAGCGTGCATCACGAGATAGGCGGTGCCGATACTGATTCCGACGCCAATCACCGTGACCCAGCGGCCCATCCTGACTTTGCCTTCGTCGGTAGCGTTCTTGTTGATCAGCGCACCGTAGATGTCATAAGTCCAGACGGTGGAGAATGCGCTCACGTTTCCCGCCATGCCGGACATGAAACCAGCGATCAGCGCGGTAATGCCAAGACCGAGCAGACCCGGTCCGCAGTATCGCGCCAACATCAGGGGCAGAACTTCGTCGTAACCGTGCAACCCCTGCGCCTGACCAGCGGGTGACCACGCCAGGTCGGCAGGCACCAGTCGAAGCAGGTTGCCACTGCCGTCGCGCAGCAATGCGAGGCCGAGCAAGCCGGGGAGGATCACGATGAAGGGAACCATCATCTTGAACGCCGCGCCGATGATGGGGGCGAGTTCCGCCGAGCGCAGATCCTTGGCCGACAAAACGCGCTGCACGACGAGGAAGTCGGTCGTCCAATAGCCCATGGCGATCACAGCGCCCAGTCCGAACACGATGCCGGCCCAATTGATTCCCATTGGGTTATCGCTGAAGTTGCCTAAGGTCGACCACAGGTGCGTGTACGCGCCGGGGTTGGCGGCATGTTGCTCGGTCAGATTGTGCAGAATCTTCAGCTTGAGTCCGCTCCACCCGCCGGCTTCGATCAGGCCGAGGATCGGTATGAGCAGAGCGCCTGCCCAGATGAGAAAAAATTGGAGAACCTCATTGAAGATCGCGGAGCGTAAGCCGCCCAGGGCGACGTAGATTGCCACGGTGACCGACGACACGATGATGCTGAAGTTAAGATCCCAACCCAGGACGACTTTCATGACCACGGCCATGGCGTACATGTTGATGCCGCTCATCAGAACCGTCATGAGCGCAAATGAAATCGACGACAGCGCCTGGGCGCCTGGTCCATAACGCAGCTTGAGATAACCGGGCACCGAATGGGTCTTACAGACGTAGTAGAACGGCATCATGATCAGCGCAAGGAACAACATCGCGGGGATGGCGCCGATCCAGTACCAATGGGCCGCGAGGATGCCGTACTTATACGAGTTGCCCGCCCAGCCCATCAGTTCGAGCGATCCCAGGTTCGCCGAGAGGAATGCGAGGCCCGCCACCCACGCCGTCATTTCACGGCCGGCCATGAAAAAATCTTCGCCGGTATTGGCCTGTTCTTTCAGGTAGAGGCCGATGGCCAAGACCAGGACAAAATAGAAAACGATGATGACCAGGTCGACTGGCGACAGATGCACCAGGGTGGAGGAGCTCAGCACCAGCAGAGCAGGATTCATTGCGTTTTCACCTGTCCGTAGTAGGCGTTGCGGCCGTGCTTGCGCAGAAAATGTTTGTCGTGGAGCTCGCGCGCCAGCGGCCGGGATTCAGCGTTGATGGAAAGCGTGTGACACGCCATGCGCGCCACGTATTCGAGGATGACCGCGTGGTGGGCGGCTTCCGCGGCGTTGGCGCCCCAGCAGAACGGAGCATGCCCGGCCACCAGGACGGCCGGAATTGCGAGGGGATCGAGCTCGGAAAATGTGCGGCAGATGTTTGCGCCAGTTTCGAGTTCGTAGTCTCCCTCAATCTCCGATGGGCTCAGCCGCTCGGTGACGGGAATGGGGCCGTGAAAAGAATCGGCATGCGTGGTGCCGAAGCACGGAATTGGCTTCTCGGCCTGAGCCCAGGCGGTGGCAAATTCGGAGTGGGTGTGCGCCACTCCGCCGATCGCTGGAAAATGTCTGTACAACTCCAGATGAGTCGCCAGGTCGGAGGATGGACGCAGAGTTCCGTCGACGATCGTCCCGGCGAGATCGGTAATCACAATGTGCTCCGGCTTGAGCTGATCATACGGAACGCCGCTGGGCTTGATGGCGACGAGCCCCTGGCTGCGATCGATGCCACTAGCGTTGCCGAAGGTATAGAGCACAAGGCCGCGGCGAACCAACTCCAGGTTCGCTTCCAGCACCTCTTCGCGCAATGTCTTCAGCAGCATTCGGGGGGAGTTAGGAATCCAAAATGACTCAAACCCAAACCAACAAAACCGTTTTTCGTAAACGTTTACGCAAACGAACATTAAACGGAGGCGCCTGCCTTTGTCAAAGACTCCCTTGGCCCGCCGGGCGCGGCAGTGCAAGGGCCGCTCTCTCGAGGATTGCAGAAGACTAGATCTGGTAGTCGACGTCTTCCATGATCCGCTGCAGCGCCTCGGTCAGCGGCTCGCTCTGGGCTCCGCTGCCTTCGAGTTGCTGCACGCGCTCGCGCAGCCGGTTTACTTCGGTCATGACCGACGCCAAGGCTTCGGAGAGCGGGTCGTTGATCTGCTTGGGGTCGGTGATGACGACGCGCTTGCCTTCGCGGAAAATGATGTGGCCGGGCACACCGACAACGGTTGAATTTTCGGGGACGTTGCGCAGCACCACCGATCCGGCGCCGATGCGGCAGTTCTTTCCGACCGTGATGTTGCCCAGAATCTTCGCGCCCCCGCCGACGACCACGCTGTCTTCGATGGTGGGATGGCGTTTGCCGTGCTCCTTGCCGGTGCCACCCAAGGTCACGCCCTGATAGAGAGTGACATCATCGCCCACGATGGCCGTCTCGCCGATCACGACGCCCATGCCGTGGTCGATAAATAACCGGCGTCCGATCTTGGCTGCGGGATGAATTTCGATTCCGGTGAGAAGGCGCGCGACCTGCGACAGCCATCGCCCCGCCAGGAAGAGACCATGGTTCCACAGCCAATGATTCATGCGGTAGAGCCAAACCGCATGCAGGCCGGCATAGCACAGGAACACTTCCAGGCGGGACTTGGCCGCCGGATCGTGCTCCATCACATTGGCCACGTCTTCACGAATTAGGGCCAGCAGGTGCGGCATGCGTAACCGGACAAACGATCACGATAAAGCTTACTTGGGCAACGCGCTCTGCATCAGGCCGGGAGCGTTGCCGTGGGAATCTGCAGCGCCTTCTCCCGCAGTTCCTGAAACAGAATACTGCTCAGGTAGCGTTCGCCGAAAGACGGCAGAATCACCACCACCAGCTTACCGGCATTTTCGGCGCGCTGCGCCACTTTCAGCGCCGCTACCACGGCGGCCCCGGAAGAAATGCCGACAAAGAGTCCTTCCTCGAGCGGAAGCCGGCGGGCCATCGCAATGGCTTCATCGTTGGTCACGGTGATGACTTCGTCGACGTAGTCCCGGCGCAGGATGCTGGGAACGAAGCCGGCGCCAATGCCTTGAATTTTGTGGGGAGACGGTTTGCCGCCGGAGAGAACGGGGCTGTCCGTGGGCTCGACGGCTATGGCTTTGAACGAAGGCTTCTTCGGCTTGATGTACTCACTGATTCCGGTGATGGTTCCGCCGGTGCCGACGCCTGAGATCAGAATGTCAACGCGGCCATCGGTGTCGTCCCAGATTTCAGGCCCGGTGGTTTCAAAGTGAATCTTAGGATTGGCTGGATTGTCGAACTGCTGCAGCATGTAGGAGTCGGGAGTGTTGGCGAGAATTTCCTTGGCTTTGAGAATGGCGCCGGTCATGCCGCGCGTGCCGGGCGTGAGTACGATTTCCGCGCCAAAGGCGAGCAGAAGCACGCGCCGCTCCAGGCTCATGGTGTCGGGCATAGTGAGAATCAGCTTGTAGCCTTTGACGGCCGCGACGAACGCCAGAGCGATGCCGGTGTTGCCGCTGGTCGGCTCGACGAGCACAGTTTTGCCGGGATGGATTTTTCCCTCGCGCTCGGCCTCGGTAATCATGCTGACGCCGATGCGGTCTTTCACGCTGGCCAGAGGGTTCTGGCTCTCGAGCTTAGCCACCACTTCGGCGACGCAACCCTCAGTGACTTTATTCAGCCGCACCAGCGGCGTGTGGCCAATCAATTCGGTGACGTCTTTTGCGATTTTCATAACGGTTCGTGCCTCCGTACGTTGGCGCGCAAGGTTTCTTGCGTGAATTTAGCCTAGTAATACTACCAACTTACTGGCGTATTGCGCTGGGCTTTTGCTCTGGACTCAATTTCGAGGCACGCCCTCTGCTCTTCCAGGTTGGCGGCGGGACATCAGGCGTTTCAGACTCTGGTTTATCAGACTTTCGTTTAGCGGTGCGCCAGATCGTAAGCGACGGCGCCGGCGGAGCCCGTGATGTTGACCAGGGAGACGGCCCGCTCCAGTTTGTGATGGCCGATTTTGTGGAAGAAATAGCTGAGGCTGATCACGCCCGCGGTTTCGCCGGCAAAATTCACGGCCAGCCCGGCGGTGGAGCGTCCGAAGACGCGAACCACCGGATTCAATTCCTGCCCGCCACTCTGCAGGTTGGCGCGAGTCACAGCGAAATCGGCGCCATTCAAGGCGGCGGCCGCGAATAGCAGCACGCGATTCTGCGTATCCCAGAACTTGTGCTCCGAGGGCGCGCTCGACGGCGCGACGGCGACCGGAGTCACGATCACCGGCTTGATAGCCGCTGGTGGTGCGCCTGCGCCCTCCATCGACGGTTGTGGCGCGTCCGGAAGCGGTGCCGACGCTATCAGCGTCTGCGCATGCACGGCCGGGCAAAAGGCAGAACTCACCACCAACAGGGCGGCAGACCAGAAGAACAATCGGAAGAGCTTAGAGAAGCTGGGGCTGGTCATAGGTGCCCGCCGATGACCGGCGCGGCACTCAGGAAGGGGCAATCGGGCAGCCACGCACTCAACATTAGAGGAGCGGCAAGTTGCTTACAATTAACTAGTTAGCCTCCGTCTTTCATGAGAATTGCGGGCGGTTGTGCAATGTTTTGCAGATCGGACCGGACGATTTACCGCCTGCGGACCTAAGCCCGAGGGGTCCTATGGCAGGGTAGCAGAGCTGCGCTCCGCATGACCGGGTCAAAGACCGGTCCCACATAATCTGTTCCATTCAATCGGTCCCACACAATCGGTCATGGTTATTTCTTGTAAACGATGCCGCCCTTCATCACAAAGGCGACGTTCTGAAGGACGCTGATATCTTGTGTCGGATCGCCGGGCGCCGCGATCACGTCGGCGAAGTAACCGGCATCCAGGGCTCCGATCTGACCGTCCCATCCCAGCAATTTCGCGCCATTCAGCAGGTCGGCTTGCAGCACGGCGAGGGGCGGCATGCCGTATTTCGCCATTAGTACAAGTTCACGCGCCTGGGTGCCGTGGGGAAACGGGCCTACGTCGGAGCCGACCGCCATAGGCACGCCGGCGGCGATCTGCTTTTTGAATTCCTGCACCTTTATGTCGAGCACCTGATGCTCGCGCGCGGCTTGCTGGGGCGTGGCCGCGTGCTCGGCAAAGTATTCGAAGATGGTGAATGTGGGCACGGCGAAGATTTGCTTCTCTTTCATGAGCCGCATGGTCTCGTCGCTGAGCTGATCGGCATGGTCGATGGAGGCCACGCCCGCCTGCGCGGCGAAAAGCGTTCCAGGTTCTCCGGTGGCGTGTACGGCTACGCGGCGTCCCAGGCGCGCTGCTTCCTTCACCGCGGCCTCAAGTTGCGGCTCGGTGTACTGATACGGGGTCGTGAATTTTCCGTCGCGAACCGAATCTGCTCCCGTTTCATAGATCTTGATGAAGTCGGCGCCTTCTTTGAACTGGTGGCGCATCACCGCGACGAGTTCGTCTGCGTTGTTGGCATAATCCGCATTCGGCAGAACGCGCTGCTCGGGGTTGTAGCCAATCGCGTCTTCGTGGCCGCCGAGAATGTTGATGGCGTTGCCGCTGATGCGCAGCCGGGGCCCGGGAATGCTGCCTTCGTCAATCGCATTGCGGACGGCGGTATCGGCCGACCCGGCGCCTTCGGTGCCCATATCGCGCTCGGCGGTGAAACCAGCCATCAGGTCATCGCGAGCGGCGAGGGTCGCCGTGATGGTGCGCTGCGGCACCGATTCCTGCACGGTCTGCAGATCTTCCGCGCCGGGATGAAGAAATAGATGGATGTGGGCATCGATCAAGCCGGGAAGAAGCGTGCGATCGCCCAGGTCGATGATTTCAGCGCCAGCCGGGTGCTTGACCGAAGTCCCCACCTCGGCGATGCGGTCGCCCTCGACCAGGATTTCTCCTGGCTTGAGAATGCGGCCAGTCTTCACATCGAGCAGGCGCGCCGCGTGCAGCACGATCGAGTGGGAGGGCACGGGCTGAGACTGACCTACAGCATTCACAACGAGCGCCAACATTAGAGATAGAAGTGCTGAGGTGAGAGAGATGCTTCGGGTTGCCATATGGCCCGCGATGGTACCACTGCGAATCGCGTGATGCCAGAGCGCTTCCGGTTCGGTTAGTGGTGCAATTTGAGAAGACTGATCCGTATCAGGGCATCGCTTAAGCGATGCCGCCGAAGGCCGCGAGAATGTTACGGCTTTAGCCGCTGAGGCTAAGGCCGACAGCGGCTAAAGCCGGGTATGAACTGCGTAACGGTGCGGCATGCCTGAAGGCATGCCCTGATACGAACCTTCTTCTCAAACTGCACCACCACCTGCGAGGCCGAGACGTCGCTCTCGTGACAGCCGGCAGAGCCCGCCCTGGGCGAAGCCGAAGGGTTGCCGGCGCTACTTTTACGTTTCAGTGACGGGAATCACAATCCGCCGTAAGACGGGTCACACCACACTTCGGGTCCGGCGGGCGAAACTGAATCAGCCAGTTATGAACGACTTCGGGGTTCTTACCAATCGCAAGCGGGCTCTGATCGCCCTGATTCACTCCCTGGTCTTTCTGGGGATTGCGATGCACGGGTTTGCTTCGCCCAAGGCTGGAGTTCTGCTGCCTGGGTCGGGTGCGACGGGCGACTTCGTTCTGATCGGGATTTATCTCATCGTGGCGTCGATCTTGGCCTGGCTGGTGAGTATTGCGCGCTGCGCGAAAGAGCGCGTGTATTTTGCGCTGTGCGCGAGCAGCGCGACTTTTGGCCTGCTGCGCACGATTTTTGGCGATGCCAGCATTCCTGCCGCCCAGTATATGCGCGTGATCATGCTGACTTCAGCGGTGATGGTCGGCGGCTGGATTCTTCGTTGCTTCTCGCGACCTGCGAGTGAAAACATTTTGTCCGATTGAAGTTTTCCCCCAAGTGCAACAGAAGTGCAAACAAAAAAGCCGCCCGGAATTGATCCCGGGCGTTTTTTTTGGAAGTCGGGCGAGCCTTTCTCGACCCTGCTGTTACGAACCGTGCTTACGAGAGGAAGAACTCTTTGGTCACGGTGGCCCAGTCTTCGCCGGGCATATTAGCCGTGAGGTCGTCGACCGCCTCGCCGCCATCCTGCGCCAGCGCGCCAGCCAGCATCGGCATGCGGTTGCGCAGTTGCAGAGCGGAGGCCTCGGTCCACAAGCGGGCCAGCGTGCCGCCCATCAGATTGCGGAAGTTGATCTTGGAATCGGGAGCCTGCACGGTCAGCAGCCAGCCTTCGCCGTAGGGATCTTTTCGGGCCAGTTCCGGATCTTTCATCACAGCTTCGTTGATGGCGGTGACGGTGCCTTCGATCGGCGAAACCATGTCGACCGACTTGCCGTCGCGGAAAATCGTCCAGATCTTCTGGCCCTGGCGAACCCAGCGTCCGCGCTGCGGCAGCGCGATGCTGTCAATCTTTCCCACCAGTTTCGATGCGAAATCGTCCAGGCCCACGCGCACCAGCTCGCGGCTCTCGCTCAGCGCCCAGGTATGTCCGGTGTGATAACGGACATTTTCGGGAACCTTGAAGCCGGAGACGATCGAAGGCACCATACGGGGCGCCGTTTCCCGTGGAGCGGTTTGAAGAACGGGCTGCTTCGCCAATTGCATTTGTCCATGCACATAATCGATTGCCAGAAAGATTGCGAATGTAAGCAGTACCATGATGACTGTCATAAACCACCTCGCCCGGAGTTCCCTCTCACTACTGGGTCACTCACACTTTGCTAAAAGCAATCGCCAGACCAAACTCAAGCAGGCTGCGGAATGAGCAAGGCTGCGCATTGCATCCCTTGCGTCGTGAGTGAGATAGCGACAGGGCGCGTCTGTTGCGCGACGAGGCTGCATAGAATCACCGCATCGACTCCTGATGAGCATCACAACAGAAAGTGGAGCGCATATGCCTGGAATTACCGCGCGCAGCCAGTTGAACTGGCGTGCCATCAATCACTTAGCATACGCGGAGCGACTGATGCGATCCGCATCACCACACTGCTGCGAAAAACAACGCGAAACCAGCTCGGCCAGCGATGCAAAACCCTGTTGACCAGCGTCACGTACAGAAGTGATGCAGGTCACGGCTGGAGAATTCGCAATTGTTGAGAATCTTAGCTGTCTGAAGCTGCTGAATTTCGCGACAGCCTCTGCTCTGATGAGGTAAGCAGCTTTGTAAGCGGTCCGATTCCCGTCTGCGGTTACGCCGGTAATCGCTCCTTTTCTCCTCATTCAGCTCAGGCGTCGGTCGAAAGGATTTCCGGACAAGTTCTGGCTCGGGTCTTTGGCTCGAACCGCCGCGCGTCCGGAGAAATACCTCATGAGCAAAGCACTCTTATACGATTCCACGGTCTGCATTGGCTGCAAGCAATGCGAACAGGCCTGCGCCGCGCAGAACAAACTCCCTTACGACGACACGATTGCCGCGGAAGAAATACAGTCCGCCCACAAAATGACGGTCGTGCTCACGCGCGGCGACAAGTTTATGCGCCGCCTGTGCATGAATTGCAATGATCCCTCTTGCGCGTCGGTCTGTCCCGTAGGCGCGATCCAGAAGACTGCGCTCGGTCCTGTGACGTACGACGCGTCGAAGTGTATGGGTTGCCGCTACTGCATGGTGGCGTGTCCGTTCAGCGTTCCGAAATACGAATGGGGCAAGCTTGTGCCGAAGGTGCAGAAGTGCACCATGTGTCCGGACCGGGTAGCGATGGGGAAGCAGACCGCGTGCGCAGAGATCTGTCCTACCGGCGCCACCAAGTTCGGCGAGCGCGACGAGTTGATTGCCGAGGCTCAGAAGCGCATCCGCGACAACCCGGGAAAATATGTGGAACACATTTACGGGCTCGAGGAAGTCGGCGGCACTTCGGTGCTGCTGCTCTCCGCCGTTCCGTTTGAAACCTTTGGCTATCAGACCGGCCTTTCCAAAGATCCCATGCCCATGCTCACTTACCGGGTCCTGTCGCACATTCCGGACTTCATTCCTCTGGGTGGAATGGTGCTAGGCGGGGTGTGGTGGATCACGCACCGGCGGGAAGAAGTAGCACTGGCCGAAGGACGAGTGGCACCTGGTAAATCGACCGATGTATCGAGCGATGGGAAGACCGCCAACAAGAATGGGAGGAAGCCATAATGGCGCGAGCGACGGCAGTCGGCACTGGTTTCAAGTTCACTTTCTGGAAGCTGGTTTTTCTTTTCCTGATGGCCGCCGGCCTCTACGCCACCTTTGTGCGCTTCACGCAGGGTCTGGGAGCGTCGACGCACCTCAGCGATCAGTTCCCGTGGGGCATCTGGATCAGCTTTGACGTACTGTGCGGCGTCATGTTGGCCGCCGGCGGATTCACGCTCACCGCCGCGGTTCATATTCTGAACATCAAGCGGATGCACTCTATCATCCGGCCGACGATTCTGACTGCCTTCCTCGGCTACATCCTGGTTTGTGCGGCCCTGATGTACGACTTGGGGAAACCCTACAACATATGGCATCCGCTGATCATGCGGAATCCGCATTCCGTCATGTTCGAGGTGGCGTATTGCGTGATGCTCTACACCACGGTGCTGGCGCTGGAGTTTTCGCCCATCGTGCTGGAACGGTTCAACCTGCAAAAACCGTTAAAGGTGGTACGCGCCATTCTGATTCCGCTGGTGATTTGCGGCGTGATTCTTTCCACGCTGCATCAATCGTCTCTGGGCACGCTCTATCTGATCGTTCCGGAGAAGTTGTATCCCTTGTGGTACACGCCGTTGCTGCCCGTGTTCTTCTTTCTCTCAGCCATCGCCGTGGGGCTCGCGATGACTATCTTCGAATCGTCGATGAGCTCGAAGCATTTCGGATTGCAACTGGAACTGCCGGTTCTGCAGGAACTCGGCCGGGTTCTGGTAGTGGTGCTCGGGGTCTATGCCATCCTCCGCTTCGAAGACCTGGCTAATCGCGGGGTGCTCCGGCTGGCACTGCGGCCGGGATATGAGATGTACCTGTTCTGGCTTGAGATCTCGCTGGCGGTCATCCTTCCGCTGGCCTTGCTGGTGCAGCGCAAAGTGCGATCGAGTGCCAACGGGCTCTACCTTGCCGCGGTGCTGGTGGTCCTCGGCTTCATTACTAACCGGATGAACGTGAGTATTACGGGCTTCGAAGGGTCCACCGGAGTTCGCTACTTTCCCAAGTGGACCGAGTTGGCGGTGACCGGCATGATCATCGCCGTGGGCTTCGCTCTGTTTGGAATGGCGGTGAAGTACTTGCCGATCTTCCCCAAGGAAGAAAACGCTCACGAGGCAACAGAGATCGACGCGGCAGAGATGGAAGTTTCGCCAGTCGAAGCTTCGCAGGCCCTGGAGCATGCAGGAGACTGAGCCAACTCGCGGTCGCAGGTTGCGTCTGACGTTTAGTCTCAGCGCCAAGCTGAACATCCTTTTGCTCGGCGCCATGATCGTGATCTTCGCGCTGCTGGGCTATCTGAACGTGCGCCTGCACCGCCAGCATCTGGAACAGAACACCTTGCTGAGCGCGGAGCGGGTCAGCGACATCATCAAGCACAGCACCACCGACTACATGCTGCGTAACGACCGCGAGGGCCTACACCACTCGATCAAGATGATGGCCAGCGAACCGGGGATGGAGAAGATCCGCATCTTCGATCAGGAAGGCAGAATCACGTACACCACCGACGCGTCCGAGCAGAACCACGTCGTCGACAAGACCGCCGAGGCCTGCTATGCCTGCCACGCCCAGTCGCAACCGCTGGCGCGCCTGAATCGCCCGGACCGCTTCCGCATTTATCGCAATGTTGCGGGAGCGCGAGTGCTGGGCATCATCACTCCCATCGAGAATCAGCCGGCCTGCTCGAATGCCGCCTGCCATGCCCATCCCGCGGAGCAGCAAATCCTGGGCGTGCTCGACACCAATCTTTCACTGGCCAAGACCGATGTCCAGGTGGCGGAGAGCAGCCATCGGATGATTGCCTACACCGGTTGCGCCCTGCTGTTAATCGCCCTGCTGAGCTGGTTCTTTGTTTGGCAAGTCGTGGGCCGGCCGGTGAAAGCGCTCGAACGCGGCACCGAACGCCTCGCCGCCGGCGATTTGGGCTATCAAATCAGCGTGCACTCCAACGACGAAATCGGCGAGCTCGCCAAATCCTTCAATGGCATGAGCCGCCAACTGCAGGCGGAGCACAGCGAGAACCTTTCCTGGACTCGCACGCTCGAAGAGCGGGTCGAGCAAAAGACGCGTGAGCTCAAACGCGCCCACGAGCATGCACTGCACACCGAGAAGATGGCCTCCATCGGCAAGATGGCCGCCGTGCTGGCGCATGAGATCAACAATCCGCTCTCCGGCATCCTCACCTACGCGAAGTTGCTGCGAAAATGGACGGACCGCGAAGAAATACCCCGCGATGAGAGCGGACGCATTCGACGGAAGGAGATCTGCGACTCGCTCGACCTGATTGCCTCCGAGAGCCGCCGCTGCGGCGATCTGGTGAAAAATCTGCTCACCTTCTCGCGCACTACCCCGATGAACCTGCAGCCCACGAATTTAAATCAGGTGGTCGAGCGTTCGCTGCGCCTGGTGCAACACCAGTTGGATCTGGCGGGCATTCAGGTACAACCACAACTCGACCCTGAGTTGCCGCCGGTGCTCTGCGACGCCGCACAGATCGAGCAGGTGCTGCTGGCTCTGGTGATGAATGCGCTGGACGCCCTGCCACAAGGCGGTAATCTGTGGATCACGAGCAGCTTCACCCATGAGCCGGACCAGGTGCGCATTGTGGTGCGCGACGACGGCTGTGGAATTCCGCCGGAAATCCTGCCACGCATTTTTGAACCTTTTCTCACGACCAAAGAGACGGGACGCGGCGTTGGGCTGGGCCTGGCCATCAGCCACAGCATTCTGGAGCGCCACAACGGAAACATCGAAGTTCAGTCTGAGGTGGGACACGGCACCACCTTTACCGTAACTCTGCCCTGGGACGCGGATGCAGAAAAAGCCGCTCCGCGCCCGGCCAACGAGATTGCCGTTACCGCAAGCGGAATGTGAGGAGAACATGGAAACGCAAGGCAAGCTGCTGATCGTCGACGATGAACTGAGCGTCCGCGATTCCCTGGGAAAATGGTTTCGCGAAGAAGGCTACGAGATTGGAACCGCCGAAAGCGCCAGCGACGCCCTCACCCGCATGGCGGAGAACAAGTGGGATCTGGCTTTGCTCGACATCAAGATGCGCGGCACCGACGGCATCGAACTGCAGCGGCGCCTGCACGAGATGGATCCCGAGTTGGTCGTCATCATGATGACCGGCTACGCCTCGGTGGAGACGGCGGTCACAGCGCTGAAAAATGGCGCGTATGACTACGTGAGCAAGCCGCTCGATCCGGACGAGATTGCGCATCTGGTGAAGAAGGCGCTGGCGCACCGGCGCGCGGAAAAGGAAAACGTTCAGCTGCGCGAAACCGTCGCGGAAATCACGCGCCCCGGCGACCTGGTAGGGCAGAGTCCGGCCATGCGCAAAGTATTCGAAGCCATCGAAACCGTCGGCCCCACCGATGCCAATGTCTTGATCACTGGTGAGAGCGGAACCGGGAAAGAATTGGTGGTGCGCGCCATTCATGCCGCCAGCATGCGCCGATTTCATCCCCTGGTCGTCATCCACTGCGGCGCGCTGACCGAGACACTGCT
This sequence comes from Candidatus Sulfotelmatobacter sp., assembly GCA_052148475.1. Classification (GTDB taxonomy): domain Bacteria; phylum Acidobacteriota; class Terriglobia; order Terriglobales; family Acidobacteriaceae; genus Sulfotelmatobacter. The sequence goes on from JBKQID010000023.1 coordinate 38,405, forward strand.
GGAAAGCGAGCTCTTCGGCCACGAGAAAGGCGCGTTCACCGGAGCGCAATACCGCAAGAAGGGAAAATTTGAAATCGCCGAAGGTGGAACGGTATTTCTGGACGAGATTGGCGACATCAGCCTGAAGACGCAGACCGACCTGCTGCGCGTGCTACAGGAGCGCGAGATTACGCGCGTGGGCGGCAACCAGGTCATCAAAGTCGATTTCCGCTGCGTGGCCGCCACTAACAAGAATCTGGAAAGCATGATCGAGGAAGGCACGTTCCGCCCCGATCTGTTTTACCGGCTGAACGTTTTCCGCATCGAGCTGCCGCCGCTGCGCGATCGCCGGGAAGACATTCCGCCGTTGGTCGAACATTTCGTGCGCAAGTTTTCTCTTGCCATGAGTAAGCACGTGACGCGGGTTTCACCGGCCGCCATGGACCAGTTGCAGCAGCAGCCGTGGATCGGCAATGTTCGCGAACTCGAAAACGCCATCGAGCGGGCCATGGTCGTGGCGCAGGAGCCGGAGTTGCGTGAGCAGGATTTCATTTTCAAGACGCAGCCCCCCCTGGCCACCAGCGGCAAGAGCCTGGACGAGATGGAACGCGCCCACATCCTGCGGGTTCTCGACGAGTGCGGCGGCAACCAGAGCCGCGCGGCCGAGGTTCTCGACATCGACCGGGTCACGCTCCATCACAAGCTGAAGCGTTACGGCTGGAGCCGAACTCCGGTAGAAACTCGATAGATCCCGATGAATCTGGTGCACCTGCTCCCGGTCGGCAAGGTGGAGGTTTCGCTGCTGCGGGAATTGCGCGCCAAAATTCCCCGGTGCCTTCACGTTGACTGTGAGATTCTCCCCTCGAATCTCGACCCCGCGCCGTCGTATCACGCGGAACGCCAACAGTATCACTCGTCGGAGATTCTGCAGCGCATGCAGCCTCTGGTGCGCCCGCGGGACTGGCGCCTGCTGGCCGTGGCCGACGTCGATCTGTACATCCCGATTCTGAAATATGTTTTTGGCGAAGCGCAAATGGGAGGGCCCTGCGCGCTGGTTTCGGTTCACCGCCTGCGGCAGGAGTTCTACGGCCTTGACCGGGATGATGCTCTGCTCAGACAGCGTCTGCTCAAAGAGTCCGTCCACGAATTGGGTCACACTCTGGACCTGCACCATTGCCAGGACTATCGCTGCATGATGGCCTCGTCGCATTCCGTGGAGTGGATTGACTTGCGGGAAAACACGTTTTGCGATTCCTGCCGATCCAAGATGGAATCGAGCGCCACTCTTGCCCGCGGTTCGCTATGATTCTCTTCGCGGTGATCTCAGCGATCCATTTTCTGTAATCCATCTTCTGTAATCCATCGAGGTGACTATGCTGCAGGGCCAGACAGCTCTGGTAACTGGGGCGAGCCGGGGAATCGGGAAGGAAATTGCCCTCGAGTTGGCGCGGAACGGGTATCGCGTGGCAGTGAACTACTACAACGACCCGGCGTCTCTGGTGGATGCAACCGTAGCGGAGATCCGCGCCGTGCAAGGCGGCGCGGGAGCCGACGTCCTACCCGTTGAGGCTGACATCCGGTCCAGCAGCCAGGTGGCGGCAATGTTCGAGCGCGTGATCGGCGTCTTCGGCCGCCTGGATCTTCTGGTCAACAATGCCGGAGTGCAGACCTGGAAGCCGCTTCTCGACGTAACCGAGGAAGAGTGGGACCTGGTCATCGACACGAACCTGAAAGGCTGTTTTCTATGCACGCAACAAGCGGCGCGGCACATGAAGGACCATGGCGGAGGCTCGATCGTGAACCTGGGCTCAGGATGCAACAAACTCGCGTTCCCGTCTCTGGTGGCCTACACGGCGAGCAAGGGCGGAATTGAGATGTTCACCAAAGAAGCCGCAGTCGAACTGGGGCGTTATGGGATACGAGTGAACTGCATCGCGCCGGGATCGATCGAGTCTGAGCGCACCCGAGCGGAGGATCCGGACTACGCGGGCACATGGTCGAAGCTAACGCCTTTGGGGCGCGTGGGCACGGCCGCCGACATTGCGCCGGCCGTGGTGTTTCTCGCCAGCAAAGGAGCATCGTTCATCAGCGGACAGACCATCTGGATCGATGGAGGGCTGTTCACAAAGGCGCAGTGGCCGTATCAGAAGTGAGGGCGCGCTGGGCCTCGCCCGGGCAAGAGATGCGGCAGGAACCCAATCAAAGTAGTACACTTTCCGGCATGATGCCAAGACGCCTCAAGACCTTATCCATATCCATCTTCATTACCGTCCTGCTCAGCCTGGCGATGGGCGGAATCGCGCTCGCACAGGCTGCCACAAATCATAAGCCGGGAGTTCAGCAGAAACCTTTCGGCACGCGGGACGGGAGGCCCGTCAACTTGTTCACTTTAATCAACGCAAACGGTGTTGAAGTCGATGCCATGAATTATGGCGGCATCATCGTTTCCATCCGCGTCCCGGACCGTAAGGGACAGATTGCGGATATCGTCCTTGGCCACGAGAATCTCGATGGCTACATTCCGAATCCGCCATACATCGGCGCCGTTGTCGGACGCTATGCCAACCGCATTGCCAACGGCTCTTTCACGCTCGACGGCAAGACCTACACGCTGCCCAAGAACGACGGGCCCAACACGCTGCACGGCGGCATCGACAAGACTTTCAACAAAGTTGTGTGGGAGGGCGAGGCGCTAAAGGGCAAGACTGGCGTGGCTTTCACCTATCTCAGCAAAGACGGCGACGATGGCTTTCCGGGCAACGTGAAAGTTAAAGTTACTTATACCCTGACCGAGGAGAACGAACTCGTCATCGATTATGAAGCGACCACCGACAAGGCCACGCCCATCAATCTGAGCCAGCACAGTTATTTCAATCTTTCCGGCGAAGGCAACGGCGATATTCTGAATCACGAAATCATGCTGAATGCCGACCGTTTCACCCCGGTCGACAAAAATCTGATCCCCACCGGCGAACTTCGGCCTGTCAAGGGGACGCCGCTCGATTTCACCACGTCCACGCGAGTGGGCGCCCGCATCGACGACAGCTACGATCAGATGGTGCTCGCCCACGGCTACGACCACAACTGGGTCATCAACCGCAAGAGCAACGACGACGGCCTCGTTCTGGCAGCGCGGGTGTACGAACCCACCACCGGCCGCGTGATGGAAGTCTCGACTACGCAGCCGGGCGTGCAGTTCTATACAGGCAACTTTCTTGATGGCACCGTGACTGGCAAGCACGGCCACGTTTACAAACGTCGCTACGGCCTCTGCCTGGAGACACAGCACTTCCCGGATTCGCCGAACCATCCGGATTTCCCGAGCACGATATTGAGGCCGGGGCAGACGTTCAAGTCGAAGACGGTGTTTAAGTTTTCGACGAAATAGAATTGTGATTACGCCGCCCCGCTATACCGCCCTGCGTGCGTCGCTGCCCAGCAGCGAGGTCAGTTTCGGATGCGGTGGGCTACATCTGTTCGATGTGTCGGAAATCGAAGGCGGCCAAGTAGGCTATTCGGTTGCGTCGGACGGGACATCGTTGTGCGGCCATCGGAACGGCGCTTGGAAGGCAAGCTGGGTTGTAATTGGCTATGAGACGGCCTGCGGCGATCCATTGTTCATAGAAACCGGCGACCCGGCGCTCCCGGTTCTCACTGCCATCCATGGTGTAGGCACCTGGGACCCGGTGGCCATTTCAATTTCTCTGAATGCTTTCTGGGCTTCATTGGAAGAGTTTGCGCGAATATCTGGAGGCCGCAGCAACCCGGTCGAACTGGGTGCCAACCCGTTATCGGACGGCGATCGAAGCACATTTCTTTTGCGCATTTCTGCGTTGAATCATGGACAGATTGAGATGGAATTCTGGGATGTTCTTTTGGCCGGCTGACTGCGGCCGGGCCTCACTCCCCTCTTAACTCCTCCACCAGCGCCTTCTCGACCTGGCGGCAATGCTCGGGCTTCAGCTTCTTCCCGCCAGAGGTCAGGTAAAACGTATCGATCGCCATCTGCCCTTCGGTATCGATCAGGGCGATCTCAATGTTGCACTCCTGGTCCGACAGGCAGGACGCGATTCGATGCAGCAGCCGCGGGCGATCCTGCGTGATCACCTGTACGAGCGTGCTGGTCGACGAGGATGAATCGTCGAACTCAATCTTCGTTTCTACTTTTACCTTCGCGATCGCGCCCTTCTCGGCGCGCTGGCGGTCGCGCAGCATCTTTTCCAGGTCGGCTTCGCCCAGCAGCACGCTGGTCACGCTGCGCGTGAAGCGCTCCCACTCCGAAAGATTCAGTTCCAGCGTGCGGAAGCGGTCGGTAAAGTAAAGCGTATCGACCACCGTGCCGGCTTCGTTCGAGAACGCGTTGGCCTTCACAATGTTCATGCCCCACGCGGCCAGCACGCCCGACAGCTTGGCAAACAGAAAGGGACGGTCCCTGGTCACCAGGGTCAGCTCGTACCAGTGCCGCCCGCGCTTCAACTCGACCTGCACCGGATCTTCGCCGAGCTCGTCGGCCATGCTCATGTGGCGCATGACTTCTTCGGCGGAATGCACCAGCAGATAGCGCTGCGGAAATCCTTCCATGAATTCCTTGAACTTGCTGCTGGTCACCGGCGCCAGCGACCGCAGCCGGGCCAGCTTTTCATCATTCACGTCGGCGTGCACGCGCTGGTCGGCGCTGCGGTTCAGATAATTCTCCGCACCGATGTAGAGCTGCCAGACGTTCTCCGCTTTCCAGGGTGTCAGCGCCTCAGGATTCACCGCTTTGATATCGGCATAGGTCATGAGGGTAAGCATTTTCAGCCGCTCCGGCGTTCCCATCTTTTCGGCGAACGCAGCCACTGTCTCCGGATTGAAAATGTCGCGCCGCAGCGCCGCCGACAACTCGAGGTGACTGGCGATCAGAAACAATACTTCCGCCCGCTCCTTCGGATCGATGTCGAGCCGGTCCATCGCGTGATTGGCAACCTCGAGGCTGGCCTCCACGTGATTGCCGCCGGGCATGCCTTTTCCTGTGTCATGCAGCAATAGCGCCAAGTAAAGCAATTCCGGATCTTCCAGTTCGCTCAGGAGCTCGGAGTAGCGCTTGTCCCACTCCGACTGCGACTGCTTCAGCCGGTGCAGGCTCTCGATGGCCAGAAACGAATGTTCATCCACGGTGAAACGATGATAGAAATCACGCACCACCAGCGAGTCGATGAGCTTCAGTTCCGGCAGGAGCAGGGTCAACAGGCGCAAGGAATGCATGGCGCGCAGGGCGTCAGCGGCATGCGGCTGCAGCAGAGTCTCCTGCAGGTAGAGCCAGAGTTCGGCTCCGCGGGGCGGCATGGACGCCAGAGCAGGAAGCGCCTGCTCGATGCGGTACTCGGTGGTCGCGCTCAACTTCAAGCCGTGGTGGGCCATGAAATGAAAGAGCCGGAGCAGCACTTCAGGATCCTGCAGCGCCGAAGGCTGTTGCAGAAAAATGAGACCATCGACCACGGAAAAATCTGCCGTCGTGAGCCGCGAGCGCCAGCTCTGCACCTGCCGGTAGAGTGCCGACCACGCCTCCGGAATTTCCTCCAGCAGTTGAGTGACGGTGCGCTGCACGGCGCGGGCGTGCCCGAAGTAAATCCGCATCCAGTCGGCGGGCGAGAGCTCTCCGGAATCCGCGCCTCCAGTCGGCGCTCCGACAATCGTGGCTCCGATTTTCCGCGCCGCGGCTTCGTCCTGCGCCTCCCAACTCAGCGTGTTGTCATCGCGGCCGTGGCGGAAGTGCAGAAAGCAGCGCGCCGACATCAGAAAGTCGAGGGCGGAATCCAGTTGCTTGCGCACCGGAGCCCGCAGAGAACTGGCATCCGGCCAATCGTGCAGCTTGTCCATGGCGGAAATCAGGGCGAGCCACGCAGCCACGTTGCAGTCGCGCAAGCCGCCCGGAGCCTCTTTCAAATTCGGCTCCAGGTGGTACAGCGTCATCCCGTATTTCGCATGACGCTCGCGCGTGACCTCCGCCAGTCCCTGCAGCAGCGCCTTGGCTTCGCGCATCACCAGCTTGGGGATGACTTTGTCATGAAGCCGCCGAAACAGGTCGTGATCGCCCGCGAGATAGCGGCAGTCGAGAAGAGAAATGGTGAATTCGGTATTGTTGGGGTCGTAGCGGTCGCACTCGCCGAGGGTGCGCGACGCCGGACTCAGCTTCAGCCGCAGATCCCACAATTCCTGCGAAAAGCGGCGCACGGGATCTTTGAACGCCTTCTCGGCGTCTCGGTCACCAAACAGGAAAAGGAGATCAATATCGGAATACGGAAACATCCATCCCCGGCCGAAACCTCCGGTGGCCACGAGGGCAAAGTTGGCGGGCTTGGCTTCAACGGATGAAACGATGTCGCGCCACAGGCGAGCGAGGATGTCTTCCACCAGCCGCGTACGTTGCGCCAGGGCGGCGCGCCCATCGGCGGAAACCTCGAACTCCCGCTGAATCCGGGCCGATTCTTCGCTGAGGGAACTACGTAATTCGCTGATCAATGAGGACGCTGCCATCATGAAAGTAATTCACCCCGTGAAGCTGGCCACTGGGGGAAGGCGACATTACCTGCTGCCTATCAAACCTTTCCGGTTGCGTCCCGATGGGGCCGAGTGCGACCACGCAGCGCCTAGAGAGCGCCCTCGCCGCGCTCGTCGTTGCGAATGCGGATGGCCTCATCGATGCGGGAGCGGAAAATCTTGCCGTCACCGATCTTGCCCGTACGAGCCGCGTTCAGGATGGCCTGCTCCGCCTTTTCTACCAAGGTATCGGGCAACACCATCTCGATCTTGGTCTTGGGAATCAGGTCCACGCTGTATTCACGGCCGCGGTAAACCTCGGTGTGACCCTTCTGCCGCCCGTGCCCGCGCACCTCGATCACGGTCATGCCCTCGACGCCGATTTCATGCAGCGCAGTTTTTACCGCTTCCAGCTTGGAGTTCTGAATGACTGCCTCGATCTTCGTCATATGTCGTCAAGTCCTGTTCTGCGTTATTCACGCTGTCGCCGCGTAAGACTGCTCCAGCGACTTCCGGCCAGCCCCACGCCGACGCCTCCCAATCATATCCCCCTTCTCCGTGTTGGGAGACCAGTCCCTGCACTTCCTGCTCCTCCGAAAGACACGACTTTCCCCAATGCGAGACCGCCTCACTCTACCCGTTCGCGGCGGTTTCGCGGAAATCGAAACTATTTATCGTGCCTATCAGGTTTTGTTATTGAATCGGCGGGAGATTGGATTGCGCGTCGCGGTTGCATCCGAATGCGCAGCAGGGCCGCTGGAGATAAGGGTCGGACAGCCTTGCGGCGTGGCAGAAGCGGCTCGCCCGATGCGGGGCAGCAAAAGGAAAATCAGTGCGATTGAGGGACAACCCCGGCTTGGCGCGGGCGCTAGTGGCCCGGGCCCTTCTGCTCCTCCGCTGGCGGCTTGGCAAACTTCGCGTCGTCGACCGGGACGTTCTGCTTCACTTCAGTCACCTGGATGGTGAACCGTCCGCTCGGCCGGGCCAGCGTCCAGCGGTAAGGAATCTTGACGCCATTGGTGTCGCGGTAATCCGCGTAGTCGATCTGCGTTGGAAGCAGGCCCAGCGCCGTGTCGCCGTAGCGCACAAGCCTTAGCAGCAATCCGGATTGCTGGTCAAAATAGAGCCGCAGCGGAGGCTTGCCCTCGCGCTGGCCGACCACCACATAAGCTTCGTGGTCGCCTACCGGCTCGCTGCCTTGCACCTGCAACTCGCGAAACATCGCTTTCAAATGCGTGGCGAAGTGCAGGTCCGCGTCCATCGATGCCGCGTCGATTTCGCTCCCGTGCATCCCGCGGACACCCGGACGCCCCGGAGTGCCCAGCCATCCCTCATGCCCGTCGAACGCCGTGACGCTGTCTCCCTCAGCCATGTGCGTGAACGAAATGCGCTTGTCGGGATCCTTCGAATAAATATCGATGGGCAACGATTTGCCGCCGAAGTCGATGGAACCTTTCATGACGCGGCTCGTGACCTTTTCAATCGCCGCCGCCCCCCCCGCCGCCTGCACATATTTTTCGAGCAACTGGTCGGCGGTTGGCCTGGAGGCCAGTGCGGAGGTTGGTCCGGCGGTTCCGTTCGCATCCGGCGGTTTCGGTCCGCCCATCGCTTCCTTGGGCTCCTCAGTCATCACGGCTGGGATCGCTTGCGGCTGGGAACTGCCGTTGTGGCAGGTATTGCACGTGACCGCGCGGTGCCCGTCGAAATCATCCGCGTTGATCGCGATCATCATCGCCATCATCTTCCGGGCCGTCTGTTTGGCTTTCTTATCGTCTTTTTCAAACGCGCCCTGCACATGGCAGAAATCACACTGCACTCCCAGCGAAGCGGTGATGAACTGCATGGTCGGAAAAAGTTGATCGGCTGGAATTCCCTTGAGCACCTGGATGTTCTTGAACTGCTCTTCTGCCTTCCTCGGGCCGGCCGAGTTGGCGGCCGCCTGGCCGGGGGCTGGGGCATATGGGGTCGCGGTGGACTGCGCCATCGCCGCAGCAATCAAGCATGCCAGAAATAATCCGATACTCCCCAGAACGACCGCTCGCTTTGCGTTCATCAAACGTTTGCCTCGGTTGGAATCTCTAGGAGTCTAACAAATGCTCATGGCTGGTTGGCCAGCGACACAACTACGCTGCGGACTCCATCGACAACTCGCGCCATTTGTCGGAAATTCACCTTTTCGAGCGTGTCGAGCGGAGTGTGATAGTACGGGTTTCGAAACAAAGCCGTGTCGGTAATCATAATAGCCGGGTAACCTTGCTGCCAGAACGACCACTGATCAGACCATCCGATTCCGGGCCAGATCGCGGGTGCGGCAACGCCCTCGGATGGGAACTGGGCAGATTCGCGAAATCGTCGGGTCGCTTGCCGCACCAGATCTCGCGATTCGGAGTTTCCGACGAAGCCAATGAAGTCGCCACGCTTCGGATAGAAAATGCTAAATAGCGCTGGGTACTTCTGGCTGCCGGGCGCGTCAGAATAATAGCCCAGCATTTCCAGCGAAATCATCGCCGAAACTGGAACGCCGTCGTGCCGCAACTGCTGGGCATAGACGAAGCTCCCCATTTGCTCCGTCTGGAAATACGGCGGCTCTTCATTGACGAACAGCACAAACCGAATGGTCCGTCGCAGCTTGCTTCCATGCAGCATCCGGGCTAGTTCCAGAGTGGCCGCCACGCCCGAAGCATTGTCATCTGCTCCAACGGTTCCGGCAACGCTGTCGTAGTGAGCGCCGACAACAACAATTCCGGCAGCACCGTCGCTCCCCACCAACTCAGCTTCGAGATTGCTCACTTCGTGGCCGTGTACGGAGTAAGGCTTCTCAGAGACCGCATAGCCCACCTGCGCAAGATTACTGCGCAAGTAGTCGGTAGCCGCTGGCAGCGATCCCGCGCGTTGAACATTTCGGTCTCCGATCGTAACCGATAGATATCTGACATGCTCTGAAAGGCGGCCCGCGAGTTGCGACTGCTCCGCGGACAGAGGCGGGAGCGCACCTTTGTAGGACCGCAGGGGCATCTGCGTGATCTGCCAGAGCGACGCGAAACCTGCCCCGAGCGCGACCAGCACCGCCGCGAAGGCGACGTGTAACATCCAATTCGGGCGCTTCGGCGCATTGATGGATTCAAACATGAATCAGACCCAACGACTGGAATCAGCTTATCCGCTACTTATTCTGCTCTGGGTTCGCATCCCCATGCCGAACAAAGAATTTCCACTTATCCATCCCGGCGGCCACGGCTACGTCAAAGAAACCGACCATCATCTCGTCGGACGTTTGATCGCCCCACGTCACCAGCTTCTCCGGATCAGGATTGTGCGGATTGTTTTTCGAATTGTCGTACCACGCGATCGCACGCAGCCGCGTCCCTGCCTTTAACAGGCGCGGCTCGGCGAGCCGGTAACTCAGCTGCCAGTGAAAGTGATAATTCACCCGCAACAATACTTCGACGCTGCCGTCTTCGTGCACAATATCGTACTCAAAGCGCTTGCCGCGCAGATGCATGTGCGGGAACAGGCTCAGCAGCGTCGCATCGTTGGGCAGCGTGCCCTGCACTTCCACGCGAAAGTCGTCGGCGCCCGGCGGAATGAGCAGTGCATGATTATTCAACTGCAGCGTGATCACCTTCTGCTTCGGCGGAGTCTTCGCAAACACCAGGCCAATGCTAGTCTGATCCTGATCCGCCGCGCCGTTGGTGGTGTAGTGCATCTGGAACACGAGGTCCGACCCGGCGGGCACAAACTTTGCCATCCCGTCCGGCCACTGGTCTGGCGAACTACCGGGCGCATAGACGAGCAGCAGATCGCTGGTCGTCTCGTGCGCCTCGCGCCGTTCCAGCGGATCGTTCAACGTGGACGCGGTGAAGGGCTCGCTCACCGGCGCATGGCGCAGCCACGGCGAATCCGGTGGACGAATGTACACCACCGCATGATGCACGTGCGCCGGACTCCCTGGGCGAAACTCCGACATCTGCACCCAGCGGTCTTCGGCAAAATGTGTGGGCACGATCTCGTACGTGTACTCGACCTCGCCCTGCGCCGGAATCTGCACCGCCTTGGGCATCTTCACCACCAGATCAGGCTGCGCAATATTCCAGCTCTCAGCCCACTTCCGCGGCGCAGGCGCATCGTGCGAGTCGCCGGGAGGAGCGCCGGCTTCGGTCCACGCTGAAATCGCCGCAATCTGCTGCGGGGTCAAAGAGACGTCATTGGCAAAGTGTCCATACCGCGGGTCGGCAAACCACGGCGGCATCATCTTCATCTCGACCGCGTGCGCCATCGCGGCCGCCCACGGCCGTGTCTGCTCGTAGGTGACCAGCGGCATGGGTGCAACTTCGCCGGGCCGATGGCAGCTTTGACAGTGGTCCTGCAAGATTGGTAACACGTCCTTGTAGAATGTTGGCGCCATTGGCCCTCCGGCCTTCTGAAAAGCCGCGCCGAAAAAGCACAACCCCATGATGCCGAACACAGAGACAACCCTGTACGCCATGCAATGATTTTACAAGCTCACATTTTTCCTCTGTATACTCTGTGTCCCCTGTGGTTAAGTTTGTGATCTCGCCGCGATCACAGCGCTCCTTTGGAAAAGATGCTACATTCAAGAATTCATGTCAGCGCCTAATTCCAGCTTCGTTCGCGCCTGCAAGTCCCAAGCCGTCGACCGCACGCCGGTCTGGTTCATGCGCCAGGCGGGACGTTACATGCCGGAGTACCGCGCGGTTCGCAACCAGCATTCCCTCCTCGAGATCTGCAAAAAGCCCGCGCTCGCGGCAGAGGTCACCATCACGGCTGCGGAAATTCTGGGAATCGACGCGGCCATCATTTTCGCGGACCTGCTGCTGCCGCTCGAAGTCATGGGCCTGCCTTTTCATTTTTCAGCCGGAGAAGGACCGGTGATCGAGAAGCCGGTGCGCAGCAAAGAGGACATCGCCGCACTGCGTACCGACCGCACCGCCGAACTGGGCTACGTCTCGGAGGCGGTGAGCCTGGTCGCGAAGCATTTCGGCAATCGGCTGCCGGTGATCGGATTCTGCGGTGCTCCCTTCACCCTCGCCAGCTACATGATTGAAGGCGGAGGCTCGCGCAACTACGTCCACGCCAAGAAAATGATGTACAACTCACCGGCGGACTGGGACGCGCTCATGCGCAAGCTGGTCGCGGTCACGACTGCGTACTCCACGGATCAGGTGCGCGCCGGCGCTGACGTGATTCAGATCTTCGACAGCTGGGTGGGATGCCTCAGCGTGGAAGACTATCGCCGCTACGTGCTTCCGCACGTCACCGGCATGGTGAAGACTTTGCAGAAGACCGGCGCGCCAATTATTTATTTCGGCACTGACAGCGCCACGCTGCTTGCCGCCATGAAAGAGACGGGAGCGGACGTGATCGGACTGGACTGGCGCATCCCGCTCGACGAGGGCTGGGCTCGCCTCGATCACGCGTGCGCCGTGCAGGGCAATCTCGATCCTGTGCTGCTGTTTGCCGACTGGAAGGAATTGAAATCGCGCGCGGAGGATATTCTCCGCCGTGCTGCCGGACGAGCGGGCCACATCTTCAATCTCGGTCATGGCATTCTGCCCGAAACGCCAGTCGACAACGTGAAGAACCTGGCCCGTCTCGTGCAAGAGTATTCGCTCCGCACGCCCTGACCCGCAAATGACTCGCATCGCCATCATCGGCGGAGGCATTTCCGGACTGGCCGCCGCCTTCGAACTCGAAGAACACCGACAAGCCGGTGCCGACCTCGACTACGTTCTCTACGAAGCGTCGGAGCGGCTTGGCGGCGTGCTTCGCACCGAACACGTCGACGGATGCATTGTGGAGGCCGGCCCCGATTCTTTCATTACTGAGAAACCCTGGGCGACCGATCTCTGCCGCGCCCTCGGTCTGGGTGACCAACTCATCGGCTCCAACGACGCCGACCGCAAGACTTATATCCTGACTCACGGCCAGCTCGTCGAAATGCCCGATGGGCTGATGTTCATGGTTCCGACAAAAATTCTGCCCACCGGGTTCTCACCGCTTTTTTCCTGGAAGACCAAGCTGCGCATGGCGCAGGAGCTTCTTCATCCGCCGCGGGCGGTCGCCAGCAATGAAAACGATCATGATGAATCCGTCGCGACTTTTGTCGAGCGCCATTACGGCTCGGAGATGGTCGATCGGCTGGCCGACCCTCTGCTCTCCGGCGTCTACGGCGGAGAAGCCGCCAGCCTCAGCGTCCGCGCTGTTTTGCCGCGGTTTGCGGAAATGGAGCGCAAGTACGGCAGTCTCGGCCGCGCCATGCTCATTGCAAGGAAAGACGCGCGAAAGAAAATGTCGGGCGGACCGCGCAAGCCAGCGCCTCCGCTCTTTACCTCGCTCAAGGGTGGCATGCAGGATCTGGCCGAGACGGTCGTCTCGCGCCTTACGCCGGCGTCGCTGTTGACCAATGCTCCGGTGCAGGCCATTCAACGCGAGACCGAAAGCTGGATTGTCGGAGTTGATCCTGAGGCTCGAAGGACCGGACTGCAGTCGGACGCGTTCGACGCGGTCATCATCGCTCTGCCCGCGGCAGCGGCGGCGCAGGTGCTTCGCATCGCGAGTCCGGAGCTTTCCGCCGAACTCGCCGCGATTCAGTACAGTTCATCCATTACCGTTGGGCTGGGCTACGATCGCGACGTCCGCCAGTCTCTACCGCCCGGCTTTGGATTTCTGGTGCCCCGCAGCGAAGGCAAACGATTGCTGGCAGCAACTTTTGTGCACAACAAATTTCCGCATCGCGCTCCCGACGACCGCGCCTTGCTGCGTTGTTTTTTTGCAGGAAGGAATGCGGAGGAGGTGTGGGCGCTCTCCGATCAGCAGATCGTCGGGATCGTGCGCAACGAACTGCAGCAAATCCTGGGTCCACAGATCGCAGGCCTGCGCGCCGAACCACTCTTCGCGCGGGTCTACAGATGGAAGTCTGCCATGGCGCAATACGGCGTCGGACACCTCGATCGTCTCGATCGTATCGAGCGCCTGCGCCAGCAGTTGCCTGGCCTCGCGCTTGCGGGCAACGCCTACCGGGGCATCGGAGTGCCCGACTGCGTGCGCTCCGGCGGGGATGCAGCGAAACAACTCGCAGGGACATAGCTGCGTGTTGCCACAGCGAAACAAAATGGCCATCAACGGTTGATGGCCATTTTCCTCATTCTTGATTTTCGACTGAAGAACCGAGCTCTACGCGCTGACCTGCGATTCCGGCGCCGCCGCTTCGTCAAACGCCACTTCGGTGTCCGGATTCCGTGGCCGCGCTTTGCGCCCGAAGAAGCCTTCCTTCACCAGCTTGAAGATGGTATGGCGGTTCTCGGCGACCACTCGCAGCCAGGAAAACTTGCTCATCATGGGGAAATAAATCCCGCGGAAACACAAGCGCGCGAGGAAGATGTTGATGCGATATCCCAGAGGCTGGTCGTCCAGCGAATCAACCGCCTGGGCCAGCGCCTCCGGGCTGTAGGCGTGCGCCCATCCATACTTCACTTCGGCGTGCGCTTCTTCGATGCTCATTTTCAGCGGAGTATGCGCCATGGCGAAGGGGATAAACTCCTGCCAGTGTTTCGGCCGCGTCAGCCGGCCAGCTACCTCGAGCCGCTTGTACAGCGGCGTCGCCGGCAAAGGAGTCAGCAGCCCGAAGATGGGCAGACCTGGCGGCCAGGTGCGCACTTGCGAGAGGGTGCGTTCGGCCACGCCGGTGGTGTCGTTGTCCATGCCAAAAATAAAAGACGTGATCGCGTACACATTGCGTTTCGCCAGCCGCTCCAGCACTTCGGCATACTCACCGGGCTTGTTGAAGCCTTTGTTGACATCCTTCAGATTCGCCGGATCGATGGACTCCATGCCAATGAAGACCCACTTGCCGCCGGAGGCCGCGATGAGGTCGACCAGTTCCTCGTCGCGCAGCAGGTTGGCGCTGATCTGCGCCACCCAGTGCACTTGCGCGCCGGCGGCAATAATGTCGCGCAGCAGCGATTTGGTGCGCTTCACATTGATGGCGAAGTTGTCGTCGATGAAGAACACCGCCATCTGTCCTTTTTCTTTGCGGGCGCGGGCCTTCAGAAGTAGCAGCTCGTTGACGACGCTCTCATTGGTGCGGAAGCGAATGGAGTCGCCGAAAAAACCCGTTACGGTGCAGAACTCGCAGCCGTAAGGGCAGCCTCGGCCCGACTCGACAGGAATGATGCGAAACGTCCCCCAGCCTTCGCCGACTTTCTTCAGCAGCGGGAATGCGGCTTTGGGGACCAAGTTGAATTGGGCCAGGTCAATCGAGTCCCACGGAATCACGGGATATTGTTTCAGCGAGGGCTTGCGCTCTTTGCCGGTCTCATCTACCGGGGCGTAGATTTCCTTGAGTTCGCCGCGCTCCGCGTCCTTTACGATCTGCGGCCAGGTTTCGTCGGCTTCACCCAGAGCCACGGCGTCGGCGTGGCGCGGGCCGCCATCTCGGCCCAGGGCCTCATCGGCCAGTTCGGTGACGTGCGGGCCCCCCATCACGACTTTCACTCCGGTGGCGCGAATGGCATCGGCGATGCGGTAGGCTTTCGCGATCATGCGCGTCATGGCGCCGATGCCAACTAGATCAATTTTCTCGTCGCGGACGTACTGCGCGATCTGAGCCTCGTCCATCGGTTTCGCGTTTCCGTCAATCAGCAGCACTTCATGCCCAGGGGGCGTGAGCGACTGGAGCAGAAACATCCAGAGGTGCGGCATGAAATTGCGAGTTACACCGTTGTCGGGGTTATATAGCAGAATTCTCATGACTACTCCCTTCAAGGAACTAAAGTGCGCTATCGCACTTAGTTACGTGCTTCACCGCACGGAAGCGTCACGAGCGATGCCAAGAATTGGCAAATCTACTTATCTCTTTACTGTGAGTCTGGGCAGGAATCGGAACCCAAGGAATTGTACACCCGGGAGCAAACCAAGTGTTTACCAGTCGTCCCCGAAGTGTCTTTTGAGATACTAGCGTCGCCCGTTTTGGGAAGAGCTCGATCAGGCGGGAATCGACGTCTTGTTCCGGCTCGCCTCGCGCCGCAGACGGGCCACGACAAGCCTGATTTCATCGTAGGTGATCTCTGGAGGCAGGGCATCTTTCAGGGTTCGCAGGCGCTCCAGTTGCGCCAGGCCTAGACGCTCGCAAGCCGCTTCGATCACAGCCAGCCGGTTGCGATCAATCCACTCTGGACGGAATTCCAGTTCGCCTTTCTCGACTAGTCCGGCAACCGCGTTCACTACGGTCGCAATCTGCCGTCCGCGGATCGCAGCGATCTCGTCGAAGCTCTTACCCTGCGCCAGGAGTTGCAGAGTTTCGAGCGCAGGAGCGGTTTTCTTTTCCGGCGGCGCAGACGCGCGCGCGCCTTCACGATATTCGCGCAAAGCCGACAGAATTCCCTGGCCGTAGAGTTCCGCTTTCCGCTCGCCGATTCCAGTAATGTTTAGCAGTTGCGAAATCGAGTTCGGCTGCGACCGGCAAATCTCATCGAGCGAGGTGTCGTGCAGCACCACGTAGGCAGGGGTGCCCTGTTCTTTGGCGGTCTTGCGCCGCCACTCGCGCAGATACTCGCGCAACCCCTGATCTGCTTCGCCGACACTCGCCATGACTCGAGTGCCGCCAGATGCGGCCACCGCCCGGCGCACAACCGCCGGAGTCACGGCTTGGGTCAACCAATCGGGCGCGGCTCCGCAAACGTCACAGGAGCCGCAGGACGGCCACTTCGGAGTCTCTCCAAAATGAGTGCAGATCTGCCGGTGGCGGCACTTCGCGGATTCGGCAAACGCGCGAATCGTGTGATAGCGCTGCCAGGCGCGTTCGCGCTCGGCTGCATCCAGAATTTGGTTGGCAAAATATCCGAGCAGGCCGGCATCCTGCTTCCGCCACAGCAGAATGCAGTCGGCGGGATTTCCATCGCGCCCGGCGCGGCCCGCCTCCTGATAAAACTGCTCCACCGACTTCGGCAGCGCCAGGTGGATGACGGCCCGCACGGTCGCCTTGTTAATGCCCAACCCGAACGCGATCGTGCCCACAAGCACGCGGACTTCGTCCGACATCCAGCGCTCCTGATTGTGGCGCCGGTCACTCGAATCCATCTTGGCGTGATAGCCGATTGCCGCGATTCCCTGGTCTTCTAAGAAGTCGACGGTTTCTTCCACTTTGTTAATGGTGGGCGAGTAGACGATCACATTGCCTTCGTCGTAATGGCGCAGGGCGGTCACCAGCAGCGCGGTGTGTTCGACGCTGTCGCACTGACGCACCAGGTAGCGCAGGTTGGGGCGATGAAAGCTGGCAATGTATTTGTCGGGATTGCGCAATTCGAGTTGCGTCAGAATGTCGTGCCGGACGTGCCTGGTAGCGCTCGCCGTAAATGCTGCGATGGGGCGATCCGGAAACTTTCCGCGCAGGCTGCTCAACTGGCGATACTCGGGGCGGAATTCGTGTCCCCACTCAGAAATGCAGTGGGCCTCGTCGATCGCGAAGAATGAAATCGGGACTTGTTGCAGCCAGCTTAGGGTGTCGGCGCGCTGCAGGCGCTCGGGCGACAGATACAGCAGCCTGAACGCGCCGTCGCGCGCCTGCCGCATGACGCGAGTCTGATCCTCGTTGCTGATGGAGCTGTTCAGAACCGCAGCCGGAATCCCCATCTGCGCCAGTTGCGCGGCCTGATCCTGCATGAGCGCAATCAGTGGAGAAATCACCACCGTCGTCCGCTCCGACACGACGGCCGGAAGTTGGTAGCACAGCGACTTGCCTCCGCCGGTAGGCATGACCACGCAGGTGTCATGCCCGGCGAGCAGGCTGCGCACGATCCGCTCCTGCAATGGCCGGAACGAACTGTAGCCCCAGTAGCGACGAAGCGGAGTCAGCAGGTCGGCTTCTGCGGTCATGAAATCAGTATAGGGCGTGGCGGAAACATGCGGATTGCGCGGTTTCACTTTCGAGGCGACCCACTCCCAAACCGGAACCGTCCGGCAGGACCAAGCTCGGGCGTCATCCGGGGCGAACCACTGGCCTCGAATAAATTCGGTCAAATGCAATCCACACCACCGCAACTACCGCGAAGCAGAGCACACTGCCCTCGGGACCCACCGAGCCTCCGCTAAGCCACGGCGGGCCGCGCAGCGACGAACTCAGCAGGTGACCGGGAGAGACCATACCGCTGTCGGGCACGGAGTAGAAGAAAGTTTCGCCCCAATCCCACGCGGCATGAAAACCCACGGCAAACCAGAGGCTCCCGGTGCGCCGCAGCGTGAAGCAGAAAAAGAATCCGATGACTGCGGCGGCGAGCGCACCATTCCAGTGCTCACCGCCGTTGCGCAGGTGAATCAATCCGAAGGCGCCCGACAGGGCCATCGCTGCGCGCCAGAAACCGACGCCGCGCGCCAGCGTGAATTGAGTGTAGCCGCGCAGCAGAAACTCCTCGAACAAGGCGACGAGCAGGAACATTACCGCCCAGAACAGCGCGAAGCGCGCCAGGCGTTCGCCACGCAGTACGACATGACCGAATGCGAACGAGTGCAGCCCATACAAAACGAACATCAGCACGCTGATCCCGGCGAATCCCCACAGCGAGCCAATCCAGAACAAGCGCCCGAACGCTTGCTTTCCGGGCAAGCCATACGCACTCCACGGGCGACGCTCGACTCGCGCCAACACCGCCGCCGGAATCACGGCGGCGACCAGGCTGCCGAACTCTGCCAGCATCATCGACCACAAACCGCTGGCGCCGAGATCCCACGACGACGCCAAATCAGCGGCCAGTCTCTGCAGCAGCAAGAAAGTCAAAGCGTAGAAAGCCAGTCCCCAACCTGGACGCAGCCCCTGCGGGCCGAGAAACAGCGTGCGGGCGTAGGAGGGTTGGGTCGCGACGTCAAAATTCGGAGCGGACGGCGCGGGCGCGGGGCTCTGTTCTGGATTGTGCTCTGAACTCTGCGCGGGACGGCTCTCTGTGTTCAGATCGAGTTCACTCATGGCAGAGCATTTCTCGCAATCTCTACGCAATCTTTCGCGCAAACTGCCTCCGCCATGGTAAAACACTCGGCTCGACCTTATGCGTCCATATTTCACGCGCGAACGTTTCGGACGTCCACAGTTTCTCGCCGGCCTGCTGCTGCTGTGTTTTCTGGGGCAAGCCTTGTGGCTGGTGCATAACGAGTTGCGCGCGGCGCACGAACCAGACCCGCCGGAAGCGATCCGGATCGGGGAGGGATGGAAGCAGTGGCACGGACGCGGCGTGGCCGCCGCTCCATACATGGACCCAGACGCTGACATCGCAGTCACTCTCGACAGTTTCGACACCGAGCAGTCGCCGCTGCTTTCCGTGATTACCGCCGCCCCGCTTCTGGCCTGGCCACGGGACTTTGATCGAGACTCGGCGAACTACTGGCGGTGGCTGCCGCGGATTCCGTTTCTGGCTTGCGGAGTTTTTCTGGGTGCGTCGCTGTGGTACGTGGCGCGGCGGCTGTGCGGAAACTTAGGAGGGTTCGTAGCGCTCACCTTCTACTGTTTCTCTCCCTCTCTGATTCAGGCAAGCGCGGTCTGGCACACCGAACCGGAGATCGTTGCGGCCTGGGGAGCCTTTGGGACCGTATTCACCGCGATCGCAGTCGCGCACACGCTTTACGCTCCGCGGGAAGTGGTGTTGTGGAACTGGCGGCGCATCGTGCTGCTGGGGATTTCGCTGGCGATCGCGGTTGGATCGCAGTTTTCGCTGATCGTACTGGTTCCGATCGCTCTAGGCTTTCTGCTCTACGTGGCTCCGGTGCGCCGGCAGGCGGGAGTGGTGATCTGGACGGCGGCTTGCGGGGTGGGGTTTGTTCTGCTGTTCGCGATGTATTTCTTTCATCCGCATGCCTTCGCGGAGAGCATGCGGCACGCTGCGTTTTGGGGAGCAACCTGGCGGGGATTCACGGTGCTGGGCGTCTACAAGCAGGTTGCGCTGCAGATTGAGCGTGCGTGTCCCGCGCTGGTTTTAGGGCTTCCGGTCGCGCTGGCGACCTATGCCTCATGGCCGCGAACGCGATACTTTGGCAACACTGCTCCGCTGTTGGTTGCGGTGTTGTTTCTGGGGCTGGGGATGGCGCATCCGGATGTTGCGGGCGCGGGATTCCTGCTGGCGGCGATGCCGTTCCTGTTCCTCTTTGTCTCGGGAGTGCTTGCCGACTTGCTGGAGACGAGTTACCGTCTGCTGGTGCTGGCCTGCATCGTCGGAATCATGGCTTTTTACCTGGTCTTGAGCGTGGTGAATCTGGCGCACGTGCCGCTCGGGTGAGTTGCACTTTGATTTAGAATCGGGGCGCCCAGAACTTGCCGGCCGAAAAAACATGATTATGACTTTCACTGCCCTCTTTTGGATTGCCTTGAGTGCATTGCTTCTGCCCAACCCAGCTGCGGCGGCGGAGAAACCTATACCCGTACTGCTAGTGGATGGACAGAGCGGTGGGCCCTATCACGCCTGGCAACTGACCACCAAGGTTCTAAAGAAGGAACTGGAGGAAACGGGACGGTTCGAGGTTACGGTGACGACGTCTCCACAGTTTGGCGGTGACTTCAGCGATTTCAAACCGAAGTTCGGTGATTACAAGGCTATCGTGTGGAATTATGACGCTCCGGATTGGCCGGCGGACCTGCGCCAGCAACTGGAAGAGTATGTGAAAAAGGGCGGAGGGCTGGTGGTTGTGCATGCGGCCGACAACGCGTTCGCGGATTGGCCGGCGTGGAAACAGATGATTGGGATCGGCGGGTGGAGAAATCGGTCGGAGAAATCAGGGCCGCTCTGGTATTTCAAGGATGGCAAACTGGTTTCCGACACATCCCCCGGCCCGGCGGGTTCACATGGCGCGCGCATTCCTTTCCAGGTGGTGACGCGGGAGCCTGAACATCCGATCATGAAGGGATTGCCATCCGCGTGGATGCACGCAGCCGACGAGCTTTATGCAACCTTGCGGGGACCGGGCGAGCATATGACCGTGTTGGCTACGGCGCGTTCCGATCGAGAGAACAAGGGCACGGATCGTGATGAGCCGATGCTGATGGTTCTGAGTTATGGAAAAGGCAGAATCTTTCATACGACGATGGGGCACGACGTGGCTGCTCTGAGCTGCGTGGGATTTATGACAACGTATCAGCGCGGGACGGAGTGGGCGGCCACTGGTAAAGTCACGCAGAAAGTACCAGCTACGTTTCCAACCGCGGATACGGTCAGTTTTCGCGTGGACATCGCGCGGATGGATCCGGCGTTTCTGGCCAATGCGCCCACTGCGGCGCCGCCTCAGCCCGCGCCGCAACGACCATAGCCGGATTAGCGCTGCGAGAGACGGCACGGAGCGGGGACCTTATGTTGAAAACGCAATCGATTCTGCGTGGCGTAGGGTGGTTTGCGCTGGTCTTCATCCCGTCGTTCGGCCCCTCCTCCAGCCCCTCCGATCAGGCACAGACTCCAGGGGTTGCCCCTCAGCCGGTTCATCTTACCTCCGAGCAGGACCATCAACGCATGATGGACTTGCTGCACATCACTGCGCTGCGACGCGGCGCGGACGGGGATCCGAAGTCACCCAACGCTGCGAATTACGACGAGTCCAAAGCGAATTCGGATTTGAAGCTTCCCGACCCGCTGCGGTTGAACAATGGGAAGAAGGTCACGACCGCGAAGATGTGGTGGAAAAAGCGGCGGCCAGAGATCATGGAAGATTTCGACCGCGAGATTTACGGCCGCGTGCCCAGGAACACTCCGAAAGTGAATTGGGAAGTCGTCAGCACCACGAAAGAAATAAACGGCGACGTTCCGGTCGTCACGAAGAAACTGAACGGACACGTCGACAACTCGGCGTATCCGCCGGTGAAGGTAGATGTCGATTTGACTCTGACCACCCCGGCCAGCGCGAGCGGCCCAGTGCCCGTGATGATGGAATTCGGCTTGAGCCCCGAGGTGCTGGCCATGCTCATGAAGCGCTTCCCGGAGATGATGAAGCCTGGCCCCGGACCAACCTGGCAGCAGCAGCTTCTGGCCAAGGGCTGGGGATACGCAGTTTACATTCCGACCAGCGTGCAGAAAGACAACGGCGAATCGCTGATCGAGGGCGTGATTGGTCTCGTCAATAAGGGCCAGCCCCGCGGGCTCGAGGATTGGGGCGCGCTGCGGGCGTGGGCGTGGGGCGCGAGCCGGGCGCTCGACTATTTTGAGACTGATAAATCGGTGGACGCAAAACAAGTCGGAGTCGAAGGGCACTCGCGCTACGGCAAGGCGGCGCTGGTCGCGATGGCCTATGATCCGCGTTTTGCCATCGGGTATATCAGTTCGTCCGGCGAAGGTGGGGCTAAACTTTTCCGGCGCAACTTCGGCGAGCAGATCGGCAACGTCGCTGGAACCGGGGAGTATCACTGGATGGCGGGAAACTTTCTGAAATATGCGGGACCGCTCACGGAAAACGATTTGCCGGTGGATGCGCACGAGTTGATCGCGTTGTGCGCGCCGCGTCCAGTGTTTATTGGTGCGGGAGCGATGAGCGGGGATGGGTGGGTGGATGCGAAGGGAATGTTCCTGGCCGCTGGGGGGGCGGGTCCGGTGTACAAGCTGCTGGGCAGGAAGGATCTGGGAAGCAGCGAATTTCCTCCCATCGAGACGGCGCTGCTTGATGGTGATATTGCGTTCCGGCAGCACAGCGGGGGGCATACGCCGGCGCCGAACTGGCCTGCGTTTCTGGCATTTGCGGGGCGGTATTTGAGGGCGCCGGGGATTTCGGGAGCGGGCCGACCCTGAGTTGCCTCGGCGGCTAAAGCCGCGATTCGTTTTTCACGACTGCATGGCGCGGCTGAAAGCCGCGCCCTTTCAAAGCAG
This sequence comes from Candidatus Sulfotelmatobacter sp., assembly GCA_052148475.1. Taxonomy (GTDB): domain Bacteria; phylum Acidobacteriota; class Terriglobia; order Terriglobales; family Acidobacteriaceae; genus Sulfotelmatobacter. The sequence continues at coordinate 60,745 of JBKQID010000023.1, forward strand.
GGGATGCGTACACAAAACAGCAGATCCCTCCACTCCGCCGTCGCTGCCGCTCCAGCTGCGGTCGGGATGACAGAGTTTTGGGGAGTGGGCTGTTGAAACAGCCCACTCCCAGTTTTCGGTTACGCGCCTTCTGGAGAATGCAGCACCCGGAACGTATTACCGCCGTTCGAATAGACCAGCAACAATGCGTCTTCGCCCTTGGGAACTTTCGCCAGGGCCTGCTGCACGTCGCTCGCCGTTTGAACTTTGTGGCGGTTCACTTCGAGGATGATGTCTCCCTGTTGCAGGCCGGCATTATCGGCTGGGCTTCCTGGCTGCACCTGCTCGATCACGGCTCCGCGAAGCTCGGTTGGGGCTTGGAGTTGATCGCGCAGTTCGGGCGTCAGGTTGCCGAGGCCGATGCCCCAGTGCATTTTGCCTTCGCCGCTGGGCGAATTGTCGCCGCCGTCGTGGTTGCGGCTGCCCAATTCTTCCAGGGTGACCGGAATCGTCATGCTCTTCCCGTCGCGCAGAACGTTGAGCGTGATTTTCGAGCCGGGCTGTTTCTGTCCCACCAACACCTGGAGTTCGCCGGCGTCGCTTACTTTCTGGCCATCGATTTCGGTGATGACGTCGCCGATCTGCAGGCCGGCTTTGGCTCCGGGTGAATCTGGTTCGACTTGCGTGACTACGCCGCCCGTCGCAGTGGACTCGTCGAAGAACTTCGCGTTCTCGGGAGTGACGTCGGCGATGCCGATGCCGATGTGGCCGTGGCTGACTTTGCCGTCACGAATCAGCGTCTCGACCGTGGGCCTGACGATCTGCGTCGGAATCGCAAATCCCATGCCGGAGAATGTGCCGGAAGGAGAGACAAGGAAGGTGTTGATGCCGACCACCTCACCGCGGGCATCGACCAGCGGTCCACCGGAATTGCCAGGGTTGATGGCCGCGTCGGTCTGGATGAACTCGCCGGGCTTGCTGGGGTTCGAGGGGTCAGGGTTGGCGCGATTCACGGCGCTGACGATTCCGCGCGTGACCGTGAAACGGAATCCGTAGGGATTGCCGAAGGCCAGCACGGTTTGACCGGGGCGGACTTCTTTCGAATCGCCCCAGGGAGCGCTGGCCAGGCCGCTGGCGTCCACTTTCAAGACGGCCAGGTCAGTCAGGGGATCGGTGCCGACGAGTTTCGCTTTCATGACACGGCGATTGCTTGTGGTCACGCGGATATCGACCGCGCCTTCGACCACGTGGTTGTTGGTGACGATGTATCCGTCGGGCGAGATTACGACGCCACTGCCCATGCCATGCTCGATCTGGGGTTGGCGCTGCATGTGCTGCCCGAAGAATTGGCCGAACGGACCGCCTTGGCCGCCGAAGAATTGTTGCATGTCTTCCGGCAATTGCCGGCCAGCCATGTTGGGCTTGGTGCGTGAAGTTACAGTGACGTTGACCACCGCTGGGGTGACGCGGGCGGCCAAGGTTTCCATGGCCTTGTCGAGGGCGAGGATCGCGCTGACGCTGTCGGCGTCAAGCGGCGCGGCCGAGGGTGCGGCTTCGGCTGCCCGGGCTGCGGCCGGCTTCACGCATTCATAAGTGACGAACGAAGCAACCAGCGCCAGAGCTAGCATTGGCACCGCCAGCCGCCGCGTCCATTTGATTGTGCTGTCTTTCAACCACGTTCCTGCATTCATTTGAGTTATATCCTTTCGAGAGTTTGAACAACTAATTCGTTAGTTTCTAAGATCGATATTTCGCGCCTGGTCTCGCTGCCTTTCATGACTGGGTCTAAGAACTAGGTCTAAGAACTACGTCTTCTTCGGTGGAATTCGGTTGCTGTTGGGATCGACGGCCGGATGCAGAACCATCACGCGCCACCACTGAATCTGGAATACCGGCTGATCGGAGGAACCTTGCTCTGGGCCCTCGATAACCACAAAGAACGTTTCGGTGAAGGCCACGGGAGTGATCACGGCATCGGGCAGGCGGACATACGTTTGAGCCAGACTCGTTTGATCCGCGCTGGTTCGGCCCACGTTCGTTCGGACCGTGCTGGTTCGAACCGTGCTGGTTCGAACCACGCTGTTCTTGATTGGAGCCGAAGTGGGAGCTTGCATCGCGACCGTACGCGGAGAACTATTGAAGCTGCGGTGAGCCTCATGGACTTTGAGCCCCGCTTGCACTACGTCAAAGGGACGTTCGGAAATCACGTTCGACGCGGTTAGCTCAGTAGCCAGGATGCTCGTGCGCACATTTCCGATGGGTGATATACGCGCGACCGCGGGGCTGACAAAAGGTGCGGCGTCGCTATCCTGGAACGCAATCAGACGGGGCGCTTTCGAAATCCACGCGACGCAGGCGATCGCGAACGCGGCCACGAATGAGACGGCGGGCTTCCAGTTGTTCGCTGTACCGGTCCGCCGGTTCCCGTCGAGAATCTGGGCGACGCGGAGCGAGGTCTGCCGAATGCGTCCTAACGCCGCTTGCGCCAAAGCCACGCTGCGCTCTGCCAGATTGCGCTCCACCAAATTTCGATGAATCAGACTGCGCTGCAGCAGAGTCTTCTCGGCAAGGTGCGCGAGGCATTCCGCATAGGCCCGGGGGCTGGCGGTTTCGGCGACCACGGCATCATCGCAGGCCATTTCGCGTTCCAACGACACTTGCCGCTCGATCCACCACACCGCGGGATGGAAGAAGAAGAGTGCTTTGACCAGCTTCTGGGCTAGGTTAGTCCAATCGTCCCAGCGGTGCAGGTGCGCCAGTTCGTGCAGCAGGATCTGGTTGAGCTCCTGGGGAGAGAGTTCTTGCATCACCCAGCTGGGGATGATGACAGCCGGCTTCATCAGCCCGATGGCGGTCGGAACCTGCACCCGGTCGGATGTACAGAGTGTGACCGCCCGCGACGATCTTCGCCGCGACGATCCATTCACCGGCGATCCTTCGCGCGCCAGAGTTTCCCGCAGGCGGGCGTCTAACATCGCGGGGTCGACGGGGATGCAACTCTTGCGCAGAATGTGCAGATGCCACAGGCCGCGGGCGACACCGAGTAAAAACCATCCCCCGATCGCGGCCCACACAGCGAAAACGTATAGAGCCCAGGAACCGGGGAGCGTAATCGCCGAGTGGCTCACGGTCTGCGCGGAGATGCTCGTGGCGTGCGCCCACGACGCGCCTGAAACTCCGGTGAGCGCGGGCAGAGCCGCAATGCCCATTAGGGCAGAAAACCATACCGCAAACTTGGTGCTCGAATTCCGCAGGCGGCCTGTTCTCAGAAGTGCGCCCGCAACGATCGCGATCAACGTGCCTTCGATCAGGCAGTCTACGATCTGAACCGTCGAGTTTTGCGCGATGGTATTCAGGTTGAAGGCGGCAGTCATCGTTGGGTCACTTGCTCCTTTCAAGCAACCGGCGAAGGCGATCGAGTTCTTCCGCGTCGATGCTGGTTTCTTCCAGAGCGTTCAACACGAGCTGTTCATGGGAGTTGCCGAAGAAGCGGCTGACCAGATGCCGCACCTCGAACCGCGTCGCGTCGGTGCGGTCGATCTGCGGCAGATACACATGAGCGCGCTTGTCTTCCTCTTTTACGTGCTTCACGTAACCCTTTTTTTCGAGAATGCGGATGATGGTCAGGACGGAGTTGTAGGCCAGAGCGGGCTTCGCGGGCAGAGCGTCCAGCACTTCATGGACGGTGGCCGAGCGCCGCTCCCAGAGCACATTCATGATGCGCAACTCGGCTTCGGTCAGAGTTGCGGACTTGCTGCGGGCCAATGGTTTCTCCTCCCCTTCGAGTGAGACGTGCCAGCGTCTAAAACGTCAACTAATTTCTTAGTTGCGGAAAAGACGAGGCGAGTTGCCCGTGGCTCAGAAGCTGGCATCGAGGCTGAACAATTACCGCAGCGAATTGAATATAAATGAGTTATCAGAACTGTCCGAGCTAAGCAAGGGGATCCTTCGCTTCGCTCAGGACGATCGACCTTATTCTTTAGACGGTCGCTAGCGGCAGTTGGAGATAATTCTTGGCGTTTCGGTAGCAGACATCTTGAATGAGCCTTCCGAGAAGCGCGTCGTCGTTGGGCAGCTCTCCGCGTGTAATGTCTCGTCCGATGACATCGCAAAGGATGCGGCGAAAATATTCGTGGCGGGGGTAGGACATGAAGGAGCGAGAGTCGGTGACCATGCCGACAAAACGCGAGAGCAGGCCGGCGTTCGAGAGCGCGTCGAGCTGCGCGGTGATGCCCTGCTTCTGGTCGAGGAACCACCAGGCGCTGCCGAATTGAATTTTGCCGGGGCGCGCTCCATCTGTTCCATCCTGAAAGCAGCCGGCCAGGGTTGCGAACTGTAAGTTATCAGCCGGGTTCAGGTTGTACAGGATCATCTGCGGCAGCGCGTTTTCTTGCGCAAGCAAGTCGAGGTAGGCGGAGAGATGCCGGGCCTGGGGGAAATCGCCGATTGCGTCGTAACCCGTGTCTGGTCCGAGTTTGCGGCGGGCGGCGGTGTTCACGTTGCGCAGTGCGCCCAGATGCAATTGCTTGGTCCAACCTTTTTCGGCATCGAGGCGGCTGAAGAAACGCATCATGAAGGACGCGAACTGGATGCGCTCATCTTCGGTGATAGAGGTGATGGACTGGCCTTCGCGCGCCTTCGCGAAGATCTGGGCAGCCGTTCGCTCCGAACATGGAGTCGCATAGCAATGCTCCAATCCGTGATCCGAGAGGCGGCAGCCCAGGGAATGAAAGTAGTCGTGACGGCTGCGAAGAGCTTGCAGAAAGTCGTTCAGATTTCGTATGTCGACGTTGGCCGTTCTCGTAAGGTGTTCGATCCAGGGCAGGAACTCCGCATCGCCGACGGCCAGAGCTTTGTCGGGACGGAAGGCTGGAAACACTTGAGTCGGAAGGTTCGACTTCGCGATCGCGCGATGATGGCGGAGGTCGTCAGTGGGATCGTCAGTGGTGCATACGACTTCGACGCGGAATTTCTGCAGGATGGCGTGCGCAGTCAGACCGCCCGATAACATGGCGTTGGCTCGCTCCCAGATCGAGGGCGCGGAGTTCTCATCCAGCAGTTCCGTAATGCCGAAGTAGCGCTGCAGTTCGAGGTGCGTCCAGTGGTAGAGAGGGTTGCGCAGCGTGTAGGGCACGGTTCGCGCCCAGGCCAGGAATTTTTCGTAGGGCAGGGCGTCGCCGGTAATGTATTTTTCCGGAACGCCGTTGGCCCGCATGGCCCGCCATTTATAGTGGTCACCTTCAAGCCAGATTTCGAAGAGATTCGCGAAGCGGCGATTTTCTGCAATGTCGCGGGGAGAAAGATGACAGTGGTAGTCGAGAATGGGCTGCGAGGCCGCGAACTGATGATAAAGACGCCGTGCTGCGTCGTTCGATAGAAGGAAATCTTCGGTAAGGAAGGCGGCCATGGTCGCGATGCCGAGTAGCCGGCGATTCAAGCTCTGAATCATATCAGTTCGGGGCGACCAGTTCCGTCTGCCTGAGACCCGATAGTAGGTCGTTTGACTGACCCACTACCGAGTCCACGCGAGATCCTTCACTTCGCCTGAAAAGCGGCTCCGTTCAGGATGACGCCTCTCGGAAGATTTGCACCCTGCTTTGAAACTGAGGTACGCCCCCTTTCGCCGTCGGCTTGACGGAGAGGCCTTGCGCCATGTGTATTGAAGCATGTGTATTGAAGCATGTGTAGTGATCCACCAGTGCGAACATTCACGTGAACCCACCTCCCGTTACAGCGGTTCCGGAAAAAGTTCTGCCTGAGCCTGCGAGTCGCATGGGCAGCCGGCGGTGGCTGATCTGCGGCCTGCTGTTTTTCGCGACCACCGTTAATTACATGGACCGGCAGGTCATCGCGCTGCTCAAGCCAACCCTGCAAATCCAGTTCGGTTGGACCGAAAAAGGGTACGGCGACATCATTTTTGCGTTCACGTTCGCGTATGCCATCGGATTGCTTTTTATCGGGAAGCTGATCGACAGGTTGGGCACACGCAAGGGATTCTCTCTGGCGGTGTTGGTGTGGAGTGCGGCCGCAATGGCGCACGCGGCGGCGGGCTCGGTACTTCAGTTCGCAGCGGCACGCTTTAGTTTAGGACTCGGCGAGGCCGGCAGTTTTCCAGCCGCGGTGAAAGCCGTTGCCGAGTGGTTTCCCAAACGCGAGCGCGCGCTGGCGACGGGGCTGTTCAATTCCGGATCGAACATCGGCGCCATCGTGACGCCGCTGGTGGTCCCCTGGATTACACATCGCTTTGGATGGCGCATGGCATTCATTGCCACCGGCGCCATCGGATTTTTCTGGATTCTGTGTTGGCTCTCGCTCTATCACCGCCCGGAACATGACGCAAAAGTTTCGGCAGCAGAAATGGCCCATATCCAGAGCGATCCTCCCGACCAGAACACGATGCTGGAAAAGACTGTCCCTTGGCGAACGCTGCTGCGCCTTCGCCAGGCTTGGGCAATCGCCATCGGCAAGTTCTTTACCGATCCGATCTGGTGGGTCTATCTGTTCTGGATGCCTGATTTCCTGAGCCGCAATCTCGGGCTGAGCCTGAGCGGCATGGCGCTGCCGCTGTTCGTCATTTATAGCGGAGCGTGCGTGGGGAGCATTGGCGGGGGATGGCTTTCGGGTTCGCTTCTGAAGCGAGGATGGACCCTGAACGCCAGTCGCAAGAGCGCGCTGCTGTTGTGTGCGTTCGCTGTGACGCCCATCATGATCTCGGCGCGTACGACGAATGCATGGCTGGCGGTCTGCCTGATCGCGATCGCGGCGGGAGCGCATCAAGGGTGGTCGGCGAATATCTACACCCTGGCTTCGGACATGTTTCCGCGGAAGGCCGTGGGCTCCGTCGTAGGCTTCGGCACTATGGCCGGAGCGGTTGGCGGAATGTGTATTGCCAAGACCGTGGGATACATTCTGCAGCGCACAGGTTCGTATGTACCGGTGTTTGTGATGGCGGGCCTGGCGTATTTGGTGGCGTTCGGTTTCGTGCAAGTGCTGGCCCCGCGGCTTAAATCGGCGGAAATCTGATTCGGGCATGTTCCTCTCGTTGGTCCGCGTTTTCGTCCGCGTTTTGTATAATCTGCGGCTTCGATGGAAAGTCAGGTTGGCCGCATCGGGAGCGTGGGTCGTATGCAACTCAAATTATTTTCGGATAAAGCTTCGCTGAGCCGTGCCGCCGCGGAGCAGGCTGCGACTGCGATTCGGCGCACGATTGCGGAGCGTAGCCGTGCACGCATCATCGCTGCCACAGGAGCTTCGCAGTTTGAGTTCTTGGATGCGCTGACAAAGGCTTCGGGCATTGATTGGACAAAGGTCGAGGGCTTTCATCTGGACGAGTACGTCGGTCTGCCCGCCACTCATCCCGCAAGTTTCCGGAAGTTCCTGAGGGAGCGGTTGGTGAGTAAGACCGGGATCGTCAACTTTCACTGGATCAATGGAGACGCCGCGGATCCGGCTGCGGTGATCCGTGAGGTGGGTCAGGAACTGGCCTCCGCGCCGATTGACATTGCCTTCGTAGGGATTGGAGAGAATGGGCACATCGCGTTCAACGATCCTCCGGCGGATTTTGCCACTGAGGATCCATACATCATCGTGAACCTTGACGAGCCTTGCCGGCGGCAGCAGGTGGGCGAAGGATGGTTCGCTGATATTTCTCAGGTTCCACAGCGCGCGATTTCGATGTCGCCGCTTCAGATTCTCAAAGCCCGGGAGATCATCGCGGTGGTGCCGGACCAGCGCAAGGCACAGGCCGTGAAGGCATGTCTGGAGGGTGAGATCAGTAATTTGGCGCCGGCTTCGATTCTGCGCCGGCATCCGAATGTGACTCTTTACTTGGACAAGGACTCTTCTTCGCTGCTCAGTGCGAACCTGCAGAGCTCGCTGCGTGAGGAATCGCAACTGCCGGTGAATTCTTAGGGACGCAAAGCGATCCATCAGAATGCAGATCACGCGGAGGCCGATTCCGTCGCTACGTTGGTGGATTGGCGGGCTGCTATTCGCTTCGACCGTCATTAACTATATCGATCGGCAGACCCTTTCTCTTCTCGCGCCGTATCTGAAACTCGAATATCACTGGACCAACACCGACTACGCGAATATCGCCATCGCGTTCCGGGTGGCGTATTCCATTGGGCAGACCGGGTTCGGCAAGCTCATGGACCGCGTGGGCACGCGGCGCGGGCTGACCCTGAGCGTGATCGGGTATTCGGCGATCTCGATGCTCACGTCGTTGGCGAGCGGGTTCTATAGTTTCGCAACATTTCGATTTTTGCTGGGCACGGGCGAGTCGGCGAACTGGCCGGCTGCGACAAAGGCGGTTTCGGAATGGTTTCCGAAACGAGAACGCGCCTTGGCGACGGCGCTGTTTGACAGCGGATCGTCCATTGGCGGCGCGGTTGCTCCGTTTCTTGTCTTGTGGATTTACTTTCGCTGGGGATGGCGGCCGGCCTTCATGATCCCGGGAACGCTGGGCTTTCTATGGCTGATTGCCTGGCGCTGGCTTTATTATCCGCCGGAACAGCATAGCCGCATCAGCCCGGCCGAACTGGCCATGATCGTGGCGGACAAGCGCGAATCGAGTGCTCCACAAGCCGGAAAGGCTGGGCCGCGATGGCGCGATCTGTTGCGACTTCGGCAGACTTGGGGAACCATCATCGCCAGGGCGTTCACCGATCCCGTGTTCTTCTTTATTACGGAGTGGTTCCCGATTTATCTGGTGGCGAAAGGGATTGAACTCAAGAACGGATTGATCGCGGTATGGATTCCGTTCATCGCCGCGGACGTGGGAAGCGCCTTCGCGGGGTGGTTCTCTGGCTACCTGATCAAGCGCGGATGGTCGCTGGGGGCGGCTCGCAAGGCGCCGATTGTTTACGGTGGGATCGGCATGACTCTGCTCATCCTGACCATCTTTACGACCAACCTGTATTTGCTTGCGTTTCTATTCGCCCTTGTAACGTTTACTTACGCCGGATTCACAACTATGGCCAACGTGTTGCCTTCGGACCTGTTCGGCAGCGAATCAGTGGCGTCGGTCGCCGGACTGAGCGGGACGGGCGCGGGAATCGGGACGATCATCGCATTCAAGCTGATTGGTTATGTTTCTGACGCTCGGCAGGGCGCTGGCACACATTCGTTCGATCCCATCGTGATTCTGGCGGGAGTCGTTCCGCTGATGGGGATGATTCTGGTGCTGTTCCTGCTGCGGAATACCGAAGCAACCGAACGTGGATTGGTGCGCCGCATCTGACGGTTTGGTTACACTCTTGGAGTCAAGATCGAGGAGAGATCTCGTGAAGATCACGGACGCAAAAGTATTCGTCAGTTGCCCGGGACGGAATTTCGTTACGTTGAAAATATCGACGGACGAGGGCTTGTACGGGTTGGGGGATGCGACTCTCAACGGGCGGGAGTTGGCGGTTGCGTCTTATCTGTCCGACCACCTGATTCCGTGCCTCATAGGACGCGATCCGTTCCAGACGGAGGATGTGTGGCAGTACCTGTATCGCGGCGCGTACTGGCGGCGCGGGCCGGTGACCATGACGGCGATCGCGGCGGTCGACATGGCCCTGTGGGACATCAAGGGCAAAGCCCTGAATACGCCCGTCTATAACCTGCTTGGCGGGCAAAGCCGAACGGGAGTGATGGTGTACGGGCACGCCAATGGGCGCGACCTTGAAGAAACCGCGGAGGAAGTGGCGAAGTACAAAGCGATGGGTTACCTGGCAGTGCGGGCGCAATCGGGAATCCCGGGACTGCCCTCCACTTACGGCGTGGCGCACGACAAGCTTTACTATGAGCCGGCGGAGAAAGGCTTGCCGCCAGAGAATGTCTGGTCGAGCGAGAAATATCTTCTGCAAGTTCCCAAGCTGTTCGAAGCGCTGCGTCTGAAGTTTGGAGACGACCTTCATCTGCTGCACGATGTTCATCACCGACTGACTCCGATTGAAGCGGCGCGAATGGGAAAGAGTTTGGAGCCGTATCACCTGTTCTGGCTGGAAGACGCCGTGACGGCGGAATTGCAGGAGGGTTTCCGCATTGTCAGGCAGCATACGACCACGCCGCTCGCGGTCGGCGAAGTTTTCAATTCGGTTTGGGATGCGCACATTCTCCTCCAGGAACAACTGATTGATTATCTGCGCATGACGGTGGTGCATGGCGGAGGCTTGACGCATCTGAAGAAAATCGCGGCGCTGGCTGAGATTTATCATGTGCGGACGGGATGCCACGGTGCGACGGATCTGTCTCCAGTGGCAATGGCGGCGGCGCTGCATTTTGATATCTCGGTAAACAATTTCGGGATTCAGGAATATATGCGGCATACGCGCGAGACCGACGAGGTTTTCCCGCACGCATACTCGTTCAAGAGCGGCTACCTGCATCCGGGCGACGCACCCGGATTGGGCGTCGACTATGATGAGACACTGGCGGCAAAGTTTCCGTACGAGCGGGCTTATCTGCCGGTGAACCGGAAGCTCGATGGAACCATGTTTAACTGGTAACGTTCACCTGGTGAGGTTCGACCAGTAGAGGCGCCGTAGTAGAGGCCGTTTTAATTCGAGCAATATCCGAGGACATATGGGTTACAAACCGCTGGATCTCGACGGCAAAGTAGCGGTGGTTGTCGGGGGCAGTTCAGGAATCGGCAAGACGCTTGCGCTCGGCCTGGCGCAGGCTGGCGCGGATGTGGTCGCAAGCGCGCGGCGCATCGAGCTGGTGAAAGAACTGGCAGACGAGATCGAGTCTCTGGGGCGCCGGTCGTTGCGCGTGACTTGCGATGTGGCGGACCGCCAATCTCTGGAGAAACTGCTGAAAGCGTGCGTCGACGCGTTCGGGAGAGTCGACATCCTGGTCAACGCGGCGGGCATTACGAAGCGCGCTCCCACGCTGGATTATCCGGAAGAGGACTGGAATCGGATTATGGAGACGAACCTGACGGGCACGCTGCGCTCTTGTCAGGTATTCGGACGGCACATGATCGAGCGGCGCTACGGGCGGATCATCAACATCGCCTCGATGGGGACATTCCTGGCGCTCTTTGAAGTAGCGGCGTATTCGGCGAGCAAGTCGGGCCTGGCGTCGCTGACGAAGTCACTGGCGATCGAGTGGGCGCGAAACGGAATCTGTGTCAACGCGATTGCGCCGGGATATTTCCGCACGCCGCTCAGCGAGAAACTGTTAGTCGGGACGGGCCGCGGAAACGAAGTGCTGATGCGCACTCCCATGAAACGATTTGGCGAACTCGAAGAACTGGTGGGAGCGGCGGTCTTTCTGGCCTCAGACGCAGCCAGCTTTGTGACTGGCGTTGTTCTGCCCGTCGATGGCGGCGTACTGGCGAGCGGCGTGAATCAGTAACGCGCTTCGCATTGACGGACGCTAGTGAGTCTTCTTCTCGCGGAGCGCGGCGCGTGCATTCGTGACGGCATTCACCAATTCCTGGGCCGCCGAAGTGATCTTCTCCAGATTGCCCTCGCGCAAGGCTTTCGCGTCGACCAAGTCGGCGCCAACTCCAAGAGCGAAAGCGCCAGCGGCGATGAACTCCGCGGCATTTGCCGCATTGACCCCTCCGGTCGGAATCAGCGCGGCATGCGGGAAGGGAGCTTTGAGCGACTTCAAATATTTGGGCCCGCCCACGTTGCCACAGGGAAATATTTTGACCAGGCGCGCGCCATGCTCGTGAGCATTCATCAGTTCGGTCGGAGTCAGGGCGCCGGGGATCGCCAATTTCTCTGACACCCGCGCTACGGAGAGCACAGTCGCTGACAAGCCGGGACTCACCAGGAACTCGGCCCCCGCGCGAATGCAGGATTCGGCCTGGTCCGCTGTGATAACGGTTCCGGCCCCGATGAGGACTTTGTCGCCGTGCTTTTGCACCACCTCGCGGATGACCGATACGGCGTTGGGAACGGTCATGGTGATTTCGACTACGGGAATGCCGCCCGCGCAGATCGCTTCGACCGCCCGGGTTGCCTCCTCGACCGTCGCCGCGCGGACGACGGGAATGATTCCAACTTCTTCGATCCTACGAATTACGTCGTCAATAGTCACATTTGTTCTCACACCGCTCTCACATGCGCGAGTCATCTTAAACGTTCGATCTTAGCTTTCGATCTCAACGTTCAATGCGCGCGGTTCGCGATTCCATGGCTTGCAAGACTTCCGCGAGCGTGGCCATGGTCGTGTCGCCCGGTGTAGTCATGGCGAGTGCACCATGCGCGGCGCCGCATTCGACCGACCACTGCGGGTCTTTCCCTTGCAGAAATCCATAGATCAGTCCTGAAGCGAAGGAATCGCCGCCGCCAACACGATCGTAGATTTCTAGATTTTCACGCAAAGGCGCCTGAAAGAAACTCCCATCGCGGTAGCACAGAGCTCCCCAGTCATTGAGCGTTGCCGTTTTTGCGTGACGCAATGTCGTCGCAATCACGGCGAGCGTGGGATATTCCTTCACCACCGTTTCGATCATCTTCTTGAACCCCAACGTCTCAAGATTGGAATGGTGTTCGTCAAGACCGGACACGGGAAAGCCCAGCGCGGCCGTGAAATCCTCTTCATTGCCCAGCATCACGTCGACCAGGGGCGCGAGACGGCGGTTTACTTCCTGCGCTTTCGCTTTTCCCCCAATCGATTTCCAGAGCGACGAGCGGTAATTCAAATCGTAAGAAACCGCGCTGCCGGCGCGCTTGGCGGCTTCCATGGCTTCCTGGGCGACCAACGGCGTGGTCTCCGAAAGGGCGCAGAAAATTCCGCCGGTATGGAACCAGCGGGCTCCGTCTTTCGAGAAAATTTGGTCCCAATCAATCTCGCCGGGCTTCAGTTGGGAAATGGCGGTGTGTCCGCGGTCGGAACAACCGAGGGCTGGGCGAATGCCAAAGCCGCGCTCGGTGAAGTTCAATCCGTTGCGCACGGTGCGGCCAACGCCATCGAACGACGACCAGCGAAGGTATTTCTGGCTGACGCCACCTTGCAGCATCAGGTCTTCGACGAGGCGGCCTACAGGATTGTCGGCGAGCGCGGTGACGATCGCAGTCTCCATTCCGAAACACCGTTTCAGGCCGCGGGCCACGTTGTATTCTCCGCCGCCTTCCCACGCGCGGAAATGGCGGGTTGTGGAGATGCGCTCGTCGCCAGGGTCGAGGCGCAACATAACTTCGCCCAGGCTGACCAGGTCCCACATGCAGTCGCGTTTTGCTTTGAGGTTCAGTTTCGCCATGATTGTGCGGCTAACCCGTTAAACCCAAATATGATACAGGTTGCAAGCTGCACCGCAGGGGAGACTCACGCTTCCGGCTCAAAAATAAAGCCAACGGGGTTGTAATAACTCATCCCCCGTGCCGTCTTTAGTAGTGAAAGAGCAACGGGAGGCGTACCCTGCAAACCGCGCTGGCAGAGGAATTGGCAATCATAGTCCCGAGCGAAGTCCCGAGCGAATTCGAGCGGGTTTTCCGGGCGCATCATGGCCTGGTATTCCGCACGGCGTACCGCATCACGGGCAACGCCGCGGATGCTGAGGACGTGTCGCAGACGGTATTTCTGCGCCTGTTCCGGCGCGCAGGCAGCGCGGACGCACTGGAGAATGAAGAGGGTTACCTGCGCCGGGCGGCCATCAACGCGGCTTTGGATGTGATGCGCTCGCGGCAAACGGATCGCACGGTGGAACTTCCGGTGGAACTTCCGGACCTGCCAGCGGAACCGGCGCACGACGATCCTCGCGAATTGCGGCAGGCTTTGGGGCGGGCGCTGGCACAGCTTAAACCGCGGCCGGCGGAAATTTTTGCATTGCGTTTTCTGGAAGGATTCACCAATCCGGAGATTGCGCGGATGCTTGGCATTTCACAAGTGCTGGTGGCAGTGATTGTTCACCGCACGCGGCAACAGCTTCGCAAGGAGCTGGGAGCGTATCGATCTTCCCGTGGTTAGGAGAACAGGCAATGAAAAACGATAATTTCGACCATTTGCTTTCGACGATTCGAAATGAACAGGTAGATGACCAGGTCGTCGCGCAGGCTGGCGAACGGGTCTGGAAATCGATTGCCGGGACGACGCCCACGGGCCTGGGCGCGCATACGCTGCGAACCTGTCAGGATTTTCAGGCACTGATTCCGGGCTATCTGGGAAAGGAGCTCGCACCGGCGCGCGGGCTGTTGTTCGACGATCACGTGCATAGCTGTGTCGCTTGCCGGCATGCGGTGGAGCGGGCACGCGATGGAGAGCGGCAAACGACTTTCCGTCTCGAAACCAAACGCCCCAGTTCCGCCACCAGTTCAATGGCATGGCGCTGGGGATTGGCTGTGGCTGGGGCCGCGGCCGTGGCTGTTGCAACGGTCGCGTTTAATGTCGGGATCCTTCCCGGGCAACATCCGGTGCGGGCTGCGGTCGAAACGGTGGACGGCGCGCTCTATGAGGGATCTGGCGCGGAAATGCGGCTGATTCCGGTGGGCTATGAGATCCGGAATGGAGACGAGATCCGTACCGCGAAAGGGTCGAGGGCGGTGGTGCGGCTGCCCGACGGCTCGCTGGTCGAGATGGGCGAGCGCTCCGATCTTTCGGTAACCCGCGCATGGAAGGGCACGACGATTCACCTGGATGGTGGCCAGGTCATTGTGCAGGCGGCGAAGCAGCGCACCGGCCGCCTCTATGTCGCGACCGACGATGGTCTGGTCTCGGTGAAGGGAACCATCTTTTCGGTGAACCATGGGATAAAAGGATCGCGCGTCGCGGTGATTGAGGGCGTGGTGCGGGTTGACTACGGAGAGACCACGACCGATCTCAACGCCGGGGACGAAGCGACTTCCAGCCCTAGCGTGGCGAAAGTCCCGATCCAGAGCGAGATTGCGTGGAGCAAAAACTCCGCGAAGTACCTGGCGCTGCTGGGCGATTTCGCGGTTCTGCAAAAACAGTTTGCGGCGATTCCGGGGCCGGGATTGCGCTACAGCTCGGAGCTTCTGCCCTACGTTCCCGAGAACACGGTGGTCTACGCGGCGATTCCGAATCTTGCGAATACTCTGGGAGAAGCCAGCCGGCTGTTTGAGGATCGGCTGCAGCAGAGTCCGGCGCTGCGGGATTGGTGGAAACAGCAGCAAAAAGGAAGCGGACCGAAACTGGAAGATGTGTTGAACCAGGTGAAGACCTTCAGCGGCTATCTGGGAGATGAAGTTGTGATTGCCGTAGGGAAGAACGGAACCGAATATTCCGCTCCGGTCATCCTGGCGAAAGTGAAGGAGAGCGGCTTGGAGTCATTCATACAGACCGCAGGCCGCAAGCTGAGTTCGAATCCGTCGCAAGCTGCGCTGCAGACGGTTCGGAATCCGTGGGCAGCTACGCCGGGTCCGGGCCAGCCGCTGCTGGTTTATGTCAGCAACGATCTGATGATCGCCAGCCCGGATCTGACGGAACTGCAACATGCGGTGACGCGCTCCCAGGCGGAGAGCACGAATGCGTTCGCCGCGACGCCGTTTTACCAGCAGATTGCGCGTTCTTACGAACAGGGGGCGGAGTGGCTTTTCTGTGTGGACATGGAACAAATTGTCGCGCAGCACGTACAAGCTGGTAGCAACTTGCCGGAGGGGATAGGAGACGTGCGATACCTGACGATGGAGCATCGGGAAGTTGGCGGCAAGACTGAGAGCCATGCCGACCTGATGTTCGCTTCGGAGCGGCAAGGGGTGGCATCGTGGCTGGCCGCGCCGGCGTCGATGGGATCGCTGGAATTCGTATCGCCCGATGCCAGCATGGTGACGTCGGCCGTGATCAAGAATCCGCGAAGCATCATGGAAGAAGTGTTCAAGATGATCGGGAGCGGCGATGCGCAGTTTAGCGAGCACCTAGCCGAGTTCGAAACCAAGGCGGGCGTGAATGTGCTGAACGACATCGCGGCCCCGCTGGGCGGCGAAGTTACGATGGCGTTCGACGGGCCGATGCTGCCCACGCCGCGGTGGAAGCTGATTTTCGAAGTCTACGATCCGGCAACCCTGCAGTCGACGATCGCGAAGCTGGTGGATAGTTTCAATCGCGAGGCGAACACGGAGGGACACGCGATGCAGTTGGTGCAGCACCAGGTTGGGTCGCGGACTTACTTCGTGATCAGCAATCCGAACCATCCCAACTCGGAGGTTGACTACACCTTCGTCGACAACTATCTCATCGCCGCGCCCGATGTGGCGACGATCTCGCGGGCCATTCAGTCGCGCGAGGCGGGATACACGCTGGCGAAATCCTCCGGCTTTCAGGCGCTGCTACCGAACGATGGCTACACGAATTTTTCGGCGATCTTCTATCACAACCTCGGACCGGTGGTGGGCCCGCTGGCCGCGCAACTGAAATCGAGCGGGGCGCTGACCCGGCAACAACAGCAATCGGTCGATGCGCTCACTGCAAACACCGCGCCCGGTTTGATTTATGCCTACGGCGAGCCCGACCGGATTGTGGTGGCGAGCAACACCGGGTTCATGGGCTTTGATCTGGGCACGCTTTTGACGATGGGCGATAATGGGCCGTTCCTGCCGCAGATGTTTCTGGGCGGTACTCTGAATCATTCGACAGCGCAAACGCAGTGAGTTCGACGACACAACTCGGAGTGGCAGCCGGCTTGAGCACGACGACGCCGGCTGCTGCTTCGACGTTGCCGTTGCCCCTGATCGACATGCAGGGGCTTTCGGTACGGTTTGGCAACCGCGACATCCTGTGCGGTCTTACCGCTTCCTTGCGCGGGAATTCCATTGGACTGCTGGGTCCCAACGGCGCAGGCAAATCCACACTGATCAACACGCTGCTTGGTTTCTACAAATCCTCGGCGGGTTCGGCGCGGGTGTTCGGGTACGACGTCGGAACCCAACTCGCAACGATTCGCGGGCTCGTGGGCTACATGCCCGAGAATGACGCTTTCATCTCGAAGATGAGCGCGGTGTCATTCGTCCAGATGATGGGCGAACTCTCGGGCTTGCCCGCGGACATGGCGCTGGAGCGCGCGCACGAGGCGCTGTTCTATGTCGGGCTGGCTGAGGCACGCTACCGGCAGTTGGGAACGTATTCGCTGGGAATGAAGCAATTGGCGAAGCTGGCCCAGGCCATCGTGCACGGGCCGAAGCTGTTGATCCTCGACGAGCCAACCAACGGTTTGGATCCTTCGGCGCGGCAGCGCATGATCCGCATGATCCGCGACATTCGAGACGGCAAAGAAATGCGGATTGTGCTGTGCTCGCACCTGCTGCGGGACGTCGAGGATACCTGCGACGAGGTTCTGATTCTGAAACAGGGGCGAATTGCTCATTACTCGAATCTCGACGAAGAGCGCCGCGCCAACAAGCGATTCCTGGAACTCGAGACTTATGGCGCCAACGGCGATTTCACCGAGGCGATTGAAAAGCTTGGCTGTGAATGCGCAGTGACGGCGAATCGCATGAAGATGATTTTGGCGGATGGAGTAGAGACGCGCGACATTTTCCGCCTGGCCGCGGAACGCCAGGTTCGCATTCGCCGGATGAATTTCCGGCGGGACACGCTTGAAGATATTTTTCTGAAAGCCATGGAGAGTTGACAGTTGAGAGTGAGAACTGAAATGACAGCTGAGATGCACAACTCGACGGCAGGGCCGGGGGGCACCAGTGGCTATTTACCGGCGTAACTACAAGCCATATGCGGGAGCGCTGACTCCGGCGTGGTCGCGCTGGTTCATTCTTTTCCGTTACTCCCGGCGGAACCTTTTCCGCTCGAAGTTTCTGACCGCGCTGTTTGTGGCCTGCTTCTTCTGGCCGGTGGTCTGCCTGGCGACGATCTACCTGGCGCACAGCGCGAGCTTTCTTGCACAAATGGGACTGCCGAGCGGGATCATCTCCATCGACAACAAATTCTTCTTTCATTTCATAAGCGTGCAGGGAGTGTTCGCGTTTCTATTGACCGCGTTTGCGGGACCGGGGTTGATTTCGCCGGACCTCGCTAATGGCGCGCTGCCGTTGTATTTCTGCCGTCCGTTTTCGCGGGCCGAGTACGTGCTGGGCAAATCGTCGGTGCTGGCAATCCTGCTGTCGCAGATTACCTGGGTCCCGGGATTGATTCTGTTCGTCATGCAAGCCGGCCTGGCGGGGGCGAGTTGGACTTTGTCGAATCTCTGGATCGCCGCCAGCCTGTTCCTCTCTTCGGTGATCTGGATTGCGATTCTGTCTCTGCTCGCGATGGCGCTGTCGGCGTGGGTGAAGTGGAGAATTGTAGCCGGCGCATTGCTGCTAGGCGTGATGTTCTTCGGAGCCGGCTTCGGCCAGGCCATCAACGCGGTCATGCGAACTCAGTCAGGTAATTTTCTCAACCTCGCCTACCTGATGGGGACGGTGTGGAATGCGCTGTTCCAGGTGGATGTGGACCATGCGATTCCGGTGATGCAGGCGTGGATCGCTTTGCTGGTGTACTGCGCGATCTGCCTCGGGCTGCTCATGCGCAAGGTGCGCGCCTATGAGGTGATCCGGTGAATCTCTCAGTGAATGCCCCAGCGAGTGCCCGTATCGTTTTCGAAGATGTTTCGAAGTTTTACGGCGAGATTCTGGGTGTGAATCGCGTGAATCTGTCGATTCCTCCGGGCATTACCAGCCTGGTAGGCCCGAACGGTTCGGGCAAGACAACACTCATGAATCTGATGACGGGCCTGGTGAGGCCCTCGCGTGGCAGAGTCGAGGTGCTGGGTTATCAGACCAATGATCCCGAACATTTATTCGCGATTCTGGGATACTCGACGCAATTCGACGCGTTTCCGAAGGGCCTGACCGGATTTCAGTTTATCTATTCCTATCTGAGGCTGGCGGGCAGGGACGCGCAAAGCGCCGAACAAATGGCCTGGCGAGTGATTGAACGCGTGAACCTGGTCGAAGCGGCAAAACGAAACATCGCTGGATATAGCAAAGGAATGCGGCAGAGAATCCGGCTGGCGCAGGCGCTGGCTCACGATCCGAAGGTGCTGGTGCTGGACGAACCGCTGAACGGCCTGGACCCGCTGGCTCGGTCGGAGATGATTGCGCTGTTCCGGGCGGCGGCGGCGCAAGGATGCTATGTGATTATTTCCAGCCACATCCTGCATGAAGTCGACGTCATTTCCGATCAAGTCATCCTGCTCAGTAACGGGTACGTGGTGGCGGAAGGACAGATTGCCACCGTGCGTGGGGAGATTCAGGAACATCCAACGCAGATTTTGATTCGCTGCACCCGGCCGCGCGAGCTAGCCGCGAAAATGTTGGAGGACGCGCACACGATCGAAGTGACGATCCACAAAGACGAAAAGGGCGTGCTGCTGAAGACGCGGGATGCCGACGGCTTTTATCTGACGCTGAACCAGCTGGCCACCAATGGAATCGACGTTGAATCGATCGCGCCGGCGGACGACGACGTGCTTTCCGTGTACGAGTATTTGATCGGCAATGAAGAGGTCGTCCGATGACAACCCCGACGACGAATTCGGTGACGAGAGGGATGACGAGAATCTGGTGGGCGCAGATTAACGCCGTGATCCGGCTGGAGATGAGGAAGACTTTCTTCGCGAAGCGAGGACTTTGGATCTACCTGGTGGCCGCGCTGCCGGTTTTTCTTTTCATGGCATTCGCCATGGCAACTTCAGGCCGTCAGCATGAAACCGCGAGCATCGCGCGGCGGGGAGAGAGAATGCTGACCTATCAGGATCTGCTGGCGGTGAAGCCGGGCATGACGCGCGAGGAAGTGGTGGCAATCCTGGGAAAGCCGCCGGTCTATTTTCGCCGGGGAGAGAATCGGCCGCTCGGACCGGGCGTAACCGCGAATGTGCTTCGCGAAGATTGCCATTACTCGGACGGGCAGAACGATCTGTTTGTGGGTTTGGCGGACGGCAAAGTCGAGAGCATCAACATTCAAAACGGTAACAACCTGGGTCAGGACTCGATCATGTTCGCCGGGGTCTTCCAGTTCTTCTTTCTGCGCCTCGCCGTTTTTTTTGGATGCCTGGGAATTTTCATGAATTTGTTTCGCGGCGAGATCCTCGACCGGAGTCTGCACTTTTATTTTCTTGCGCCCATACGGCGCGAAGTCCTGATGTTGGGAAAGTTTCTGGCCGGGTTGCTGGCCACCTGCGCGATTTTTGTCACCAGTGAATTGCTTCAAACCGTCGCTTTTCTGTGGCACTTCAGCCCCAGTGCGCGCGAGGTTTACCTGTATCACAATCATGGTCTGGAGCATGCCGCCATATACGCGGGAGTGACCATCCTCGCCTGCGTGGGTTACGGAGCTTTCTTTCTGGTGGCGGGAATGCTGTTCCGGAATCCAATCCTGCCGGCGGCGGCGATTTTGATTTGGGAAGCGATCAATCCGTTCCTGCCGGGGATACTCAAACAGTTCAGCGTCATCTATTACCTGAAATCGTTATGCCCGGTGGAAATTCCGAGTCCGCCGGGCACGCCGCCCATTCTCGCCTTGCTGATTTCCAACACCGATCCAGTCTCGGCTCCCGTCGCCGTGATTGGGATTGTGATCGTCGCATTGATCGCGCTCTATGCGTCCAGCGTTCAAGTACGACGGATGGAAATTAACTACACCACGGAGTGAAACGTCCGCGCACGTGGGCGCGACGTGGCGATCCACACAAAACATTTCGAACATGTTCTGTCATCGCCGCTCACTCTGGGCGGCTGCATTCCATCACAGGACCGTTGCTGTGTGCGTGACGACGAGGGTCTCACTTGTGTAGAGTGTTGTGCGGAACTGCCCGGCCCTGATCTGGACTTTCTGGAGAAAATCATCTGGAGGCAATCTTGAAGAACAAGCTGACCTTTTCATCTCTATCTCTCGTAAGTGTGCTTGCGGTTGTGGCGTCGCTGATCGTCGGCTCGATCTCCGCGGTGGCGCAGACGGAACCGGCGCCAGCCCACAAAGCACCGGTCGCGGTGGCAAGCGTTGATATCCCGATTCCAGACATCAAGTACACCAAGTTCGTGCTCGCCAACGGGCTGACCGTGCTGGTGCATGAGGACCACAAGGCCCCTATCGTTGCCGTGAACACCTGGTACCACGTCGGCTCGAAGAATGAGAAGCCGGGCAAGACCGGATTCGCCCACCTGTTCGAGCACTTGATGTTCAGTGGCAGCGACGACTTCAATCACACCTACATCAACGCCATGGAAAAAATTGGCGCCACGAACATGAACGGCACCACGAACAACGATCGCACTAACTACTTTGAAAATGTCCCGACTTCCATGCTGGACTACGTGTTGTTCGCGGAAAGCGACCGCATGGGACATCTTCTCGGCGTGCTCGACCAGAAGAAGCTCGACCTGCAGCGCGGCGTGGTGCAAAACGAAAAGCGCCAGGGCGAAAACCAGCCCTATGGCGTGACCGAACAACTCCTCACGGAGAACACTTATCCGGTCGGCCATCCTTATTCATGGACGGTGATCGGCTCCATGACAGACCTGGACGCGGCTTCGTTAAGCGATGTGCAGGAATGGTTCAAGACGTATTACGGTCCGAACAATGTCACGGTCGTCATCGCGGGCGACATCACGCCGGAAGTGGCGCGTGAAAAAGTGGAAAAATATTATGGCGAAATTCCTCCCGGGCCGCCCATCGCCAAGCAGGAAGTGTGGATTGCGAAGCGCAGCGGCACGCACCGCGGTTGGGTGCAGGACCGCGTACCGCAAGCCCGTCTGTATCGCGTATGGAACGTGCCCGAATTCGGTTCGCCTGAAGAAGCGCAGCTCGACTTGGTGGAGGAGGTGCTGGGCCGCGGAAAAACGTCGCGGCTGTACAAGCGCCTGGTTTACAAAGATCAGATTGCGACCAGCGCGACCGCGACCAATGACACCAACGAGATCGGTGGGCAATTCGATTTCACTTTAACGGCCAATCCTGGCGGAGACCTGAGCAAAGTGGAAAAAGCCGCGGACGAGGAATTGCAGAATTTCCTGAAGAACGGTCCTACTGCGGCCGAACTGCAGTTGGCCAAGACGCAGATTCTTGGCACTTATGCGCGCACCGTCGAACGTATTGGCGGGTTCGGCGGCAAGAGCGACCTGATTGCCCGCTGCCAAAGCTTCAAGGGCAATCCCGATTGCTGGAAGGATTATTTGAAGTGGGTGAAGGCCGCGACTCCCGCCTCGGTGAAGAAGGCCGCCAATGATTGGCTGAGCGACGGCGACTACGTGCTCGAAGTGCACCCGTATCCCACGACGTTTAAGACCGACGCCAAACTCGACCGCTCCAAAGAGCCCGCCCCGGGCGAACCCGTGTCGCTCAACCTTCCTCCGCTGCAGAAGGCCGCGCTCAGCAACGGGCTGAAGATTGTGCTGGCCGAGCGACACAGCGCTCCCGTGGTGAATTTCACATTGCTGGTCGACAGCGGATACTCTGCCGATCCGGCCAGCGCCACTGGAACAGCGAGCTTTGAGCAACGCATGCTGGAGGAAGGTACGCCGACGCGCGATTCATTGAAGATTAGCGAAGAACTGGAATCGCTCAGCGCCAACTTCAATGCCGGCGCCAATCTCGACTATTCGGTGGTAAGCCTGAACACGCTTAAGAGCACCTTGGACCCGTCACTCGACATTTACGCCGACCTTATTCTGCATCCGGCATTTCCGGAGAAAGAATTCGTGCGACTGCAGAAGGAACGCCTTGCCGGCATCCAGCGCGAGAAGGTTACGCCCCAGGCGATGGCGTTGCGCGTTGTACCCACTCTGCTCTACGGCGCCGGGCATCCTTACGCCCTGCCTTTCACCGGAACCGGCACCGAAGCCAGTGTGAGTAAGATGACGCGTGAAGACCTGGCCAAGTTCCATGAGACCTGGTTCAAGCCCAACAATGCCACACTGCTGGTGGTGGGTGACACCACCCTCAGCGAAATCAAGCCCAAGCTGGAAAAACTTCTGTCCTCGTGGAAACCAGGGGACGTCCCAAAGAGAACCGTGCCACACGTGGCCGAGCCGGAAAAAGACGTGGTCTATCTCATCGACCGCCCGGGATCGGGGCAGAGCGTAATTTTTGGGGCGCAACTCGCGCCTCCGCAGAATGATCCGGACGCCCTCGGTCTGCAACTGGTGAACGACATCTTTGGCGGGAAATTCAGCTCGCGCATCAACATGAACCTGCGCGAAGACAAGCATTGGTCCTACGGCGTGCGTGCCGTGTTGCCGGGTGCCCGCGGCCAGCGTCCTTACATCAGCATCTCGGCAGTGCAGACTGACAAAACCAAGGAATCCATGGTCGAGTTGGTCAAGGAGTATAACAACGTCGTGGGCACGAAGCCGATCACGGAGGAAGAACTCAAGGACGAGCAGACTAACGCCACGCTCGCCTTGCCGGGAAGCTTTGAAACCGTGCAACAACTTAGCGGCGCTTATGCGAACATTCTGCAGTACGGCCTGCCGGAGGACTACTACAACACGTTCACGCAAAAAGCGCTGGCCCTGACGCCGGACAGCGCCAACGAGATCGCCAAGAAATACATTTTGCCGGACCATCTGATTTGGGTGGTCGTGGGAGATATGAGCAAGGTGGAAGCCGGAGTGCGCGAACTGAACTTGGGCGAAGTTCACAAGATTGACGCCGACGGGAACCCGGTACATTGAAACCGGGTTCGGGAGCAGACTCGTAAAGTTGAACCAGATGAGGATAGGGACGAGGATGAGCAAGGCGGAGGTTTGTCGTCTTCCCGACGAAGCCGCGCGGTTGCCGTCTCGCCGGCGTCGAAGCCTGCCCATCCTGCTGGCTTTTCTGGCGCTCACCTTCAGCGGCCGGGCGCAAGCGCCCTCGCCTTCTTCTTCGTCTCCTTCAATAGCCCCGGATCGTCCTACGCAGGACTACCTGGTTTATGTAGTATGCGAATCTGCCGACAAGATTTTTCTCATTCGTTTTGGCGCGGGCGGTGCGCGGATCGAAAGCCAGACGCGCACCGGCCTGATGCCGACTGACATCAATGGTCCGCACGGAATCGCGGTTTCTCCCGACAAACAGTATTTCTACGTTTCCCAAGGCCATGGCCGGCCGGAGGGATTGGTGTGGAAGTATCGGGCAGGCACTAACGATGTGATCAAGTACACGAGCCTCGGCTTGTTCCCGGCGACTACAGACATCACCCCTGACGGCAACTTTATCTACGTCGCTAATGCCAATTTCCATGGCGACATGGTTCCTTCGTCGATCTCGGTGGTGGCGACGGACCAGATGATTGAAGTCAAACGGATCCCCACCTGCACCATGCCCCACGGATCGCGCCTGAACCACGCAGGCACAAAACACTACTCGGTTTGCATGATGGACGACATGCTGGTGGAGATCGACACCAGCAAATTTGCCGTCGACCGTTATTTCATGTTGGCGCAGGGCAAGGAAATGGGGATGAGCGGCACTCCCTTCCCGCAGCTTCCGCAGTCGATGGGTGATCGCAGCATGGCCGAGCACAAACCGTCGTGCACTCCGACCTGGGCGCAGCCGTCGAATGATGGTTCCGTCATTTATGTGGCCTGCAATTCGTCGAGCGAGATCGTCGCCATCAACACCGACACCTGGACTCTGGCGCGCCGGTTCCCCGCCGGCACGGGCGTCTACAACCTTGCCATGACCAAGGACGGACGCCTGATCGCGACCAATAAACGAGGACAATCCGTATCCATCTTCGATCCGGTTAGCGGGCACGAACTCGCCAGAATTCCGACGCGGCGAAAAATTGTGCACGGCGCCGTGGTGTCGCCGGACGACCGTTACGCCTTTATTTCGGTCGAAGGAGTGGGCTCCGAGCCGGGTACCGTCGAAGTGATCGACCTGAACAGTTTGAAAACCGTGGCCACGGTCGATGTGGGACCGCAGGCGGCGGGCATTGATTTCTGGAAGATGGAATCGATCAAGCCGTAGTCCCCAACAACAATCTCTGTTGCTACGCCGGAGGGCGAATGTTCAAGCATGGTGCAGTTGTACTGGCGGTCGCAGGCATGATTGTCTGCTCCCAAATTGCCGTGTGGTCGCAGAATGCGGCTCCGGCCGCGCAGGAAGCATCCACGACCTCGGTGGCTCCCGCCAGCGTCGAAATCACTCCCAATTCGCTCGACGTACACGTCGGAGAAAAAGTCAAATTCAGCGCGACGGCTAAAGACGCTGCGGGCAACGCCATCGACGCGAAACCTTCGGTGTGGTTTGCCGCTCCCTTCGACTTGGCTGGCGCGGACGAGTCGGGCGAGGTCACTTTTCATGCGCCGGGAGCGGTGACGGTGGGTGCGGTGATCGCGGGCAAAACCGGCTATGCCACGGTGAACGTGGGCAATCCGAAAATTGCGAGCGTCGAGATCGCGAAGCCAGAGCATCCCATCGTCGTCGGGGGCGCGGAAAAGCTCGCGGTTATCGCACGCTCCGCCGAGGGCAATCCTCGTAGCGATGCGGTGCTCAAGTGGAGCTCGGAGAAGCCGTCGATTGCGAGTGTGGACGCAGCCGGTCTGGTCACCGGAATCGCGCCCGGGAGCGTTACGATCAAGGCCACGTCAGAAGGTGCGAGCAACTCGGTCACCTTACATGTGGTGCGCGATGCAGTGCATAAGCTGACGGTCTCGCCTGCGTCGGCGGAAGCACGCACCGGCGATGTCGTCCACTTCAGCGCCGCGGCGCTCGACGGCGGCGGCGCCCACCTGCAGGATTCGTCCGTGCGCTGGTCTTTAAGCAGTAGCGGCGCCGGCGCCATCGTTTATCCCGATGGAGCATTTGTGGCGGAAAAGGCTGGGACTTACGTAGTCATCGCCAGCAGCGGCCAGCACAGCGCCGCCTCCTCGGTCATAGTGCGTCCGCGTAACGTGGAGCGCGAAATGGAAGTCGTGGCGCATGTGCCCATGCCCGATCTTCAGATGTCAGAAGAGTGGATCATCGGCCACCACGCCTACCTTTCCACCATCGCCGATAAACTTTTCGTCTACGACATCGCCGATCCGGCCAATCCCAAATTGCTGGACAGTCTGAAGGTGGACGCCCGCCTGATCAACGACATCAGCACCACGCCCGACGAAAAAATTGGCGTATTCACGCGCGAGGGAGCTTCCAACCGCAAGAACGGAATCGTATTCCTTGACACTTCCGATCCATCGCATTTGAAAGTTCTTTCCGAATACACGGCGACGGTCAGCGGCGGTGTGCACAGCGCTTACATCGCCGGGCACTACGTGTACATCACCGACGATGCCACCGGTTCTCTTCGCATCATCGATTTTCAGGACCCGAAGCATCCCAAGGAAGTGGCGCGCTGGCAAACGGAGAATCCGACTGTGGTCAGCATCAACACCGAGCACGGATCGTTCACTAGCGGACGCTACCTGCACGACCTGCAGGTGAAGGACGGCCTTGCCTATCTGGCGTACTGGAGAGATGGATTGATCATCCTCGATGTGGGCAACGGCATGGCCGGCGGCACCCCGGAGAGTCCCAAATTGGTCAGCCAGTACCGCTTCAATCATTACGAGCTTTACGGCGACGGCTGGCTGGCAGGCACGCACAGCGTATTCCGCTACAAGAATTATCTGTTTGTGGGCGACGAAGTATTTCCCGCGATTTTCGAACTGGAAGACCGGGACCGCATCCCGGTGCGGGCCATCTGCCACGTGATGGACGTGTCCGACATAAAGCATCCGCGCGAAGTGGCGCAATACGAAGTACCGGAAGGCGGCTCGCACAACTTCTGGGCCGCGAACGACATGCTCTACGAGGGTTATTACAGCGGCGGCGCACGCGTGCTCGATATTTCCGGCGAACTGCGTGGCGATCTCTATCGCCAAGGCCGCGAAATTGCCCGCTTCTGGACCGGAGACGCCAAGGGTTTTCGCCCCAACCTGCCGTTCACCTGGGGAGGACAGCCTTGTTCGGTCGCCTGCGATAGTCCCTTGCTCAATAGCTTGATGTACTTCAACGACATCCACTCGGGACTGTGGATCACGAAACTGGGCGAGCCCAAATTCGAAGGCTCGACCAGTTCGCCTGCAGTTCGCAAGGGCGAGCGCACCATACACTAGCGGATTCGGACGAAAGCTGGACTGGCTCCAGTGGCCAGGCAACCAAGGATGTGAGTCGCCGACTCCGACTCACGGGTTGCGGCCGCGATGGCACTCGGGCCATTAAGTCGTTTGCAGCCGTCACCCCAGTCCATTTGTACAACGGAGTCCGACTACGTCCGACAGCTCGAGCTCCTCGCCGTGTTAAACTGTAGCTCTGCACGCCGGAGAGGTGGCAGAGTGGCCGAATGCGGCGGTTTGCTAAACCGTTGTACGGGCTAACACCTGTACCGAGGGTTCGAATCCCTCCCTCTCCGCCAGATTTCTCAATCCCAAGTACTTAGCTCCCTAGTCTGCGTTACTGAATCAGCTCGTTTTCTGCTTTCCGGTGGGTTTCTAGTGTCCCGAAGATGTCCCGAAGCGCTTGGCGCTATGGCGGGATGTGGTTGACGCCTGGCACATCTCACAACAAACTCGCCGTCGCTTCTTGTTCGACCGTACCGCAATATTAGCTTGAAGAATGAGCGTTTTTGAAGCTGGCTCACAGCGAGTCTGTGTCTCGAGGAATGCAGTTTGCGTCTCTGCGCGTCTCAGGGGCGCTCATGGTCGCAGATCAGAAATGAGATAGGGGTCAGGAAAGGTACAGCGGAAAGAGCGTTATAGCCTTGCCCAAAATTCGGCAGTGAGAATTCGGGTTTCTTCTGCTGGACAAGCCCCGTAAATAGGGGCCCTTTCGTCGACGACTGTACCGCTGGGTGGCTGAAATGTGAGAACCGCGTCGGATAGATATTTAAGATCTAACAGGAGCGGCCTAAGCCCTCACTTCAACGCACTCACTGCAGGCTCAAGCCACGAAAAGAGCGCGTTATTCAGCGTCGGAAACTGCGATACCAAAAGGCTGATTAGAGGTAGGGCGACGAAGGACCCCATGCGGAGCCAGAACTCCATCCCGAGTTCTCCGGGCTTGGTTTGCGTCACCAGGCTAAGGATAGAGTCACGATGAATCTGCGCGAACACGTATCCCACCATGCTTACTACAATGACCAGCGTCACAATCGCCGCCGAACGCAACGCAATTTTGGGTTCAAATGGGTAAGAGTTTACCGAGAGCAGCAGAAAAATATACAGCCCGCCAGCCGTGATCACCAGGGTCCTCATGCGCAGCAGCATGCTCAGGATGAAGTTCAGGTAACCCAACGCGACAAAGCGTTCCGCCAGGCTGGTGGACAACGAAACATCGGGGTTGCCGCCGCTCGTTTTCGCACCGTCGCCAGAAGTGACTTCGCATACGATCAACCCTTCATCTTCCAGCCATTTGGGCTGCAGATATTTCAGGGTGGCGGCACAGGTTTTGGCAAGCTTCTCCTGCAGCTTTGCATATTCGTCAATGAAGTAATCGGCGTCCTTGGCTCGCGGCGCTTCGTGCTGAGAACCTTCGGAGAACGAGCCCGGCTCGGCTGGCATGGCCGAGGGCGGCGCACTCGGCGCATCCTCGTTTGGAGTTCTTAGGGTCTGGGAGAATTCGCGGCGCAGATTGTCCTGCGCTTGAGCGGTTTGCTTGATCATGCCAACCAGCCCGTCAGGATCTTCATCGTTTTCCTCTGGCCCCTCTTCGCGCCAAAGCCCTTCCAACGTTTCCAACTGCCGGGAGACCAACCGGTACAAATCCTGCCACCGTCCTCCTCCCAGCCGCCAAATCGGCTCCCAGGTGAAGTGGAGTTCCGCGAAGGCACGCCGCAGCGGATAGTGATCGAGCGTGGTCAGAATTCTGCGGCACTCCAGCCACATCACTAGCAAGCGGAGAAGCGTGCAGAAAAGCGCAAACGTGACCACTCCCAGCGCAACGCCGTATGCCCACTCAAAGTGCCTAGTTTCCAGGCTGAGCAGGGGATGGCCATAATCAAGGGCGAACAGCATAACCACGAGAAGAACGATCGCTGGAGCATAAACCCGGGAGTCCCATGCACAGGGTTGCGCAACCCGCATCAGTTTCCCGACATATTCCTCCGAGGGCCAGATAGGGCTGATCACCATGGGAGCGATGTGTTCTGAGGAGCCGGAGTTTGGCAGGTCAGCGTCGATGGGAAGTCGCGGACGTCGCTTGTCCACCATCGCCAGCCCAGAAAGCGAAAACCAGCTCCACCACAGCCCCGCTGCCAGAAGGCACAGGAACGGCAGCAGCGGCGATACGCCGGAAGTCAGATGAACGTAGCGGTACAGGAACGGATTTTGTGAGTGGCCGGGCACTTCATAAAGAATTACAAAGGCGACCACTAACAGGACGGCGCCTAGAACGAATACTCCCCGGGCGCGTGTAGCTCCCCTGCGATTGAGTTCGATTGTACACATTCCACACAGCGCCAGTGCGGCAGCGCTGCCGATGAACACGCACCACACTGGCAGCTCCCCCAACTTGAACCAGCGCACCCACGGCCAAAGGAGCAAGAAAAATGCCGTTAAGAGTAGCCAGCCGATGACCACGATCAGCGCCGAGCGGCGAGGATCCTTGATCGGCGCTAGTAGCGTCATGGCGGAAGAAGTGGCGCTGAACGAGCCTTTCCGGAGGAGCAGTCCATACGTGGCGGCCAGCATCAACACCACGCCGCAGACCACCCTCAAGAACACCGGCCACGGGGTGATGAGTTCGTGATAGTTGTAAACACAGGATTCTGGATGTCCGGGATTTTGGACTGGACATGGCGGCGCGGCTTCGATGGATCTGGGGGACGAGGGGATGTCACCGGCTCTGTACACGTGGCCGCCATTGTCCAGAATTGCCAGCGGCCAAAACCCGTTGCGGCCTAGGACAGTCAACCAAACCACCGGCGCAAGCGGCGTGCTCAGATTGTCAGTTCCACCCAGTGCAGGCCAGCCATATTGCGCATACCGGGCTGATGGGAGGGAAGCTGGTGGAACCGCGACCTTGCAGCTGGCGGGGAGAGTCAGGAGGCCGATACACGTCGCCTGCGAAAGCGCCGCGTTGTAAGTACCGGCGGCGTAAGCACTGTCGAAGATGTGATTCGCATGTTGGCCTTCCGGCAGAGAAGTCTGAACGGTGATCTCTTTGTCAATGTCCGGCAACAGTGGGTACGTGGTCAGCGCCATCACTCCGTGCAGCAATGAAACATCGTCCGCGTCGCGGCTGAGCAACAGATCCGCCGGCATGGCCACCACCCGGGCCGCCGAATAACTCTTCTTGAGAAACGCGCTCAAGAAAAGCGTGTCCATTGGGTTGGTGGCTTGCAGCACTACGAACTGAATATGACGCTCCCGAATCGTTGCTACGATTCCCAACAGAATCGACTCCTGCGATAAAGGGGTTTGCGAATGGGCATATTGCTGCACAGTATCGTCATCACTTCCGCTGTCCTGCAGGTTCAGCGGCAATGTCGAGCGAACCTGATAGCTGTCGGGCGACGAGGGCTGCTGCGCGTATCCCTGTTGGTAGGCGCTGCGCAACTGGGATATATCGCGCGGGAAGTAGAGGTGCAGCAGGCAGTTTTCATCGGCTTGTACCGTGGCGTCTTCTGATTTGTCCTCCGCTTCCTGCGCGGCAGCGTCTTTGGGGCAGGGGAGCTGTCTTGGGGCGGAAGAAGACGCGACGGGGCCAGGTCCCTGGTTGCCGTATGCCGTTTCGTCCTCGGCGAGAACGGCGATTTGGTCGGGAGCATAGCCCCTCCTTTTTTCAAACTCGACAAACTTGCGCAGCATGTACCGGTCGCTCTGCTGAAAAGTGGCGAAGTCCACCGAAAGGCCGCCTGACCATCGCTGGCGCTGAAACCATTGCGCTGTATCCCAACTGCTGATGGTCCCGCTGCGGATCACAATACTGCCGCCCCGGCCGGGCGATTCTTGCTGCTCGAGCAGTTCGGTGAGCGAGTACAGCGAACCGGAAAACGTCGGCCCGATGATCCGCAAGGGATTCTCTCCCTTGGGAGTTCCCGCCTTGGTGCCCTTCCCAATCAACTGCACCGCAGTTGTAAATTGCGCTTTGCTCACTCCGCCGGTCGGAGTTTCTCCAACCACGAAGACAAATAGCGAAGCGTTTAGTTTCTCTCCGGGATCCGTGGGTCGAAAGATCATGAGCCCGGGCAGGTCTTCTTTGTTGTCCTGATACTGTTCCTGCTGCAAGCGGACATGGAAATCGGTTGACTCCGGATGTTCCTGGCTATCCCAGGGCATGGTGGCGCGGTCAAAGATCCAGCCCGCTTGTTGCGCACCCTGTTGAATCGCGTTAATCGTTCGATCGAAAAAAAGGCTGAGGTGGGTGTGAACCGGGTCGGGAACAATCGCAATGGCAAAGTTGATCTCGTTCCCGCTAATCAGCAGTTGAAATTTCTCGCCCAGCAGAACGTCAGTTTTGCACAAGTCCTCGGAATCCGGCGTGTGAGGCAGGAAATCCTCAATAGTGCTCAGTAAGTTTTCCTCCGCGCAACTAAGCCGGCTGTTTTTCAACGCCGTGCGGGCGCCCCGGGCTGCAACTTTCTGTGCTGCATGTTGCCCCTTGGTGGTGGATTCTGTGGAAGGCGCGGGGCCATTCCGCAGCATTCCCAGTCCCAGTCCCAGCACTAACAGAGCTCCCAAGCTACCCAACCCGTTCCGCATGGCTTTAATCCTCCAGACAAGTGACAGCCATCGCAAATGGACAGAAGCCTCGTTCCCAAGGCTCCGCACCATCAGCGGATCAAGCTGACTATTGTTGATATGAGCCCGATCCAGCAAGGGAAGGGTTGGCCGGACCGATGAAATTCGCCGAGAAGTCTCCTCCGAATCGGAGTAACTTGTCAAGGACGGTCCAGTGCCTCTGCGCTATGGTGGTTGGCCTCTTGTCCGGATTTCGTAACAACGGTCCATTTCACTTGATTGTCCGAGCGGACCGAGTTATCTTCCTGCTCTTCCCCTAGAGCGCTCGCTCTTGTAGTATGGCCGCGCTCCTGACAACCGCAATTCAAAAGGCGATTATTATGCGCGTGGTTCACAGTCAAGGGCTCATGCGTCTGGTGACGCGGCTTGATTCATCGCGGAAATGGAGAGTTGCGCTCTCCGGTGTCTGGCTCCTCATTCTGCTCGGGCTCGCTGTTTACCTGGAACTCCCGCACGAAATCGTGTCTCGGGAGAATAGTTGCGAACTGCTTGAAGGGACAGGAACCGAGACGTCAGCGGGAATGTATCGCCGCATGGTCTCGAGTGGGTATCGAAACGTGAGATGCCGTCGCATAACGGTCGTGCCTTTGAGGGATGAGGCAGATCCAGCGATGGTTTTAAACAATGTTTGCGAGCAGCGTCTGTATCTTGCGAAGTTGGTAAACCAACTCTCTCGTAGCGGAGTCTCCATTATCGTCATCGATAAGTACTTTGGGGTAGATTCTTGCAGCAAGGATGACAAAGGCACGGCTGACTTGATTGATGCCGTCAGGTCATCAAACGCTCCTGTTGTCGTGGGCATCGCGACCCATCCACCAAAGTCGACCCACGCTGACTCGTGTCTAATTGCGACACCGTCCCTAGACTTCGGCCACAAAATTGGTTCGAATTCCGCAGTGTCAACCGCACCGTCGGTAGAACAGGGCTTGACGCGACTAAATGCTGATGTGCGGAAGGTACCGCTGAACTGGTTTGTCTACAAAAGCGATGAGTCTTTCTCGGACGGCGAAGCTCCAACTGACACATACGTCGGAACACTTTCTTACACAGCTGCAGCTCTTGCAGACGGCAATCTCAAAGATGATCATGATTTGGAGTATCTGCGATCCGTGGGCGAACATCCATTCACGGGCTTCGTCGACCCGGACGCCGTCCCTCGTGTGGATGCGTTGTCGATTTTATGTGCAGGTGAGCGACAACAGATCGAATCGCGGTATTCCGTCGACTGCCGCGCGCACCCTTTCCAAGAATCTGATATTCGTGGGCGCATCATTGTGATCGGGGATGATTCGACAGCACACGACAGGCATCGCCTTTTCGACCGAGATGTGCCCGGCGTGTATCTTCAAGCGAATTACATTGAGTCACTTTTGGACGGGCGTTATTTCAAGCCGCTACCGCGTAACTGGGATCTTGGACTTTTTGTGGGATGGCTGGTCTTTGTCTACGTAATATTTTGGACACCTATATCACCATTTAACTCTCTGGTCATCTCTGTTCTTGTGGGCTTATCCATTTTTGCCGGAATGATGCTACTAGCGTTCTTAAAGGGCTTCTATCCTGACTTAGGCGTCCAGATTCTTGGGGTCGTGGCTTTAGTTGCAAGATACGTTGAGGTTCGTGGTCATCAACTTGCCCAAGTGATCGTGCACCGCTCGCATACTATCGCATCTTGATCGACTTGTTCCAGCGGTCAACCAGCGGATCTCATGGGGCCAAAACGCGGCCTCAACGTCGGAGCGTGGCTCTTATTGCAACAACCTTGTTGGTCAAAACAGCTTTTGAGCCCTGGACCAAACGGCTAACGAATGCCTCGCCATTACGAATAGGAGGGCTGTCATGAAACGCTTTCTCAAGATTCTGGCCATTCTGATCGCTGTTTTGATCGTAGTCGCTACCGCGATTACCTTCCTGGTTGATGTCAACTCATTCCGACCGAAACTGGAATCGGAACTGAGCGGCGCTCTTGGGCGGCAGGTGAGGGTGGGAAATCTTTCTCTCTCGATCCTGTCGGGCAGCGTATCGGCGGACGATATTTCAATTGCGGATGATCCGGTATTCAGCAAGTCGAGATTCGTGCAGGCGAAGTCGTTCAAGGTGGGGGTGGAACTGATACCGCTGATTTTCTCCAAGAAGCTGAACGTGACGGAATTGACGCTGGACCAGCCGGAGATCAGCCTGGTGAAATCCGAAAACGGCGAGAAATGGAATTTCTCCAGTATCGGGGGATGCAACCCGTCCGCGCCGAGGCCCGCCGCGCAGTTGACTTCGAGTTCCGTCGGCACGGAGAATCCTAATCTGTCGGTGGCAAAGTTGAATGTCAAGGACGCGCGAGTGACAGTGTCGCGCGTGGGATCTGCGGACAAGCCGCGCGTTTACGACAAGGTTGATATTGAAGTAGACAACTTCTCGTTCGTTTCCGCCTTTCCCTTCAAAATGTCAGTACTATTGCCGGTCGACGGAAGTCTCACCCTCGACGGCCATGCCGGACCGATCGACGCCAGCAACGCCGCCCTTACTCCCGTGGACGCCAAGGTCACAGGGCAAAAGATGAACCTGGCCGCGTCGGGCTTTATCGATCGGGCGGCCGGGATTTCTGGCATCGCTGACTTTGACGGCACTCTCAGTTCGGACGGGCGCCAAGCCAAAACCAATGGCACGCTGAAAGCTACTAATTTACAGGTCGTTCAGAAGGGATCGCCTGCCGGCAGGCCAGTCCAGGTGACCTACACCGTGCTGCACGACATCGGAAAAGAGGTGGGGAGCATTCCGCAGTGCGACATCGCCATGGGCAAGGCTGTCGCCCATGTGACCGGAACCTACGACGCCCACGGCAAAGTGACGGCGGTGGATCTTAGACTCGATGCCCAGGCCATGCCGGTTGACGATCTCGAAGCGATGCTCCCAGCTCTTGGAATCGTATTACCTCCGAAGTCGACGCTGAAGGGAGGCACCCTCAATACGACAATGGCGATCAATGGCCCAGTTAACAAATTGGTTATCGTGGGAACGGTCAAGCTGGAAAATTCTTCCCTGTCCAACTTCGATCTCGGCTCGAAACTCTCCGCCATTTCCGCTTTGTCGGGCAAGAAAATGGGCAACGACATGGTCATCCAGAATTTTAGCTCCGAAGTTCAGGTCGCCAGCGATGGCACGAGGGTCGACGACATCAATCTCAACGTGCCCTCGATCGGTGTGCTGACTGGCGCCGGCACCGTGAGCCCGGCCAACGAACTAGCGTTCAAAATGAACTCCGTTCTGGGTGGTGGAATAGGCGTTCCATTTTCCGTGGAAGGAACCACGGCCGACCCGAAGTTCGTTCCTGACGTGAAAGGAATGGCGGAAGGCATGTTGAAAGGGCTGGGCGGCGCGAGCGAGAAACCCGCGATGATGGGATTGTTCAAGAAGAAGCCATATCCGCGCCCAGGCACTGAAGGTGGCACGGCGGGACTGGTGGACAAACCGCATCAGGAGTAGTCCGCGACGGTCGTCCATTTATTGCAACAAAGATCGGAGACTTGGCATGAGGAGTGTCGTTGGATTTCGGTCGATTCGCGTTGTTTATCGGAACGTCGTGATGATAGATGCGAGATCCGACATGATGCGAACTCGCACATTGCGCAAGTTGCGCTACCTTCACCGCTTGCGCGGAGTTGTGACACGCTTGGCCTTCCCGTACGCAGATAGAATCACCGGCAGCCCCATCAGGTCAAGGTTTGATGATGGCGAAAACGCAGTGACGAACTAGAGGACGCACGCTGCCAGTACCGGCGCTATAATCCGTATCCGAAGGAGCGACAGATTCGACTTCAAAAATCCATGGCGCGGTGTCCTCGGTGTCACAGCAGACAGCCGCCTAGATTCTCCAACGTTGTTAGTCTTGCAAACCACCGCCAAAGCCTTCCACAAAGCAGTTGTCACTGCCGTCGGAGGTTCAGAGACGCGCAATTGGAACTCGTTGTGACAACTTGCCTACAGCGATAGACTTTGGGTATTAAGGCAAGTTTTCGGGGAGGGAACTCAATGCACGGAGGACCTTCGGAGGATCAGTCAACACAGGAACACTCAGCTGAGCATTTGGAAAAAACTAATCGCTTTGGTGTACTTGTGGTCGGTGACTGGCTAGTCGATGAGCACTGGGTTGTCGGAAAGCACCGAGCCGTCTCCAGCAGCCGGACAGGACGGGAGCACTCCCGCGCTCTCCATCGCGACACATGCTCGGTCCGGTCTTTATGTGGGGCGGGCCAAGTCGCGACGATCTTGCACCAAGCGAAATCTGGGGAAAAGACTCCTTTCCAGGTCAACGGCATAGGCGTGTGGCACCCAGACGACGGGACAATCCTCCAGCAGATGCTAACCCCAAGCTTCAACATAGGGCGGACACCCCACCGGCTTAGATACGACGAACCAAACGGACGAACCGTCGACGATGTCAAACTGTGGAACCTGACTCCGTCAGATCTCAAAGTAGTTGCTGGAACAACCAGGGTCATTCGAATATATCGGCATCAGGGCGACCAAATTGACCTCGATCAACGGATCGACTGGGAGTTGCCGCTAACGGATTCCGATTTTGCCAAGATTTGCAAAGGCGTTGGAAAAGCCTTGAGGGGAATCTCGAGTTCGTCTCCGCCCATCCAACACATTTTTGTAAAGGACCTTGGCAAGCGTGCCGTCTCGGTCGAACTCATTCGGTGGCTTCGGCAGAACTTCAAGAATGCATGTTGGTACGTCTCGTCCAAGGCGTGGCGCCCACCTTGGTTTGATGAACTGCCGAAACCTCATGTTAGGTTGATCTTGGTTCCCCAATTGGCAGCACAACGAGCGATCAACAACGGCGACATCTCTTCTTCTTCTTGGATTACAGCCGGCGGAGTCCCCTCTCAGGATGCCATCAAGGTAATTGATGAGCTTGCCGAAACGTTCAGCGCTGCCAAAATCGTCGTTCTGCCGGAAGGGATGAGAGTGCTTTCGCGCGATTCAGGGCACGCCTACGTGCTGCCCGTGCCGGGCGCTGCAGACACGCTGCCGTTCACTCCGATGGCCAGCGTGTTCTTTCCAGCTCTTGGTGCGTACATGATCGCTACAAAGCTAGACTTCTCCCTCGCTCTCAAGAATGCAGTCTCATTTACCGCCACATGGGAGAAGGCTGAGGCACAAAGAACAAGGATAGACAACTGGATGCCAACGCCTGATCAAGTACTGTCAGTCTCTGACGCTGCTCCGGGAATTGATCTGCTGCCTTGGCGGGAATTTAACTGGCAACGGCTAGAATCAGAGTGGCGTCAGGCGTTTTCTGGAGTAGGTGTCGTTACGACCCAAGACAGTAAGAAGAAACAAAAAGAGGAGTTTCAGTTGTGGCGCGCAATGACGGATGTCCAGGGATATGTCACGTGCATTCCCTCGAAACGCCGACATCTTCTGACACTGCTACGCGAAGGTCGTTCTCTGAAGCATTCTCTCCCTGGCGACCGGAGACACAAGAGTTTCTTTCTTGTTGATTCACCTGGATCGGGCAAGAGTTTCATGGTTGATTGCCTTGCTTCCACGCTGGGAATGCCGTGCCTAAAGTTCAACGTCACGACACTATCAAGAAGAGACGACCTAACCGACTGTTTTCAGAAACTTTCAGCCGCACAGAGCCAAAGTTCCGAGCTAACACCGATTGTGTTTTTCGATGAAATGAATGCTAAGACGGACGGCCAGAATGTGTACGATGCATTCTTAGAACCGCTAGAAGATGGGTCGTACGTGCACAACGGCAAGACCTTTCACTTAAGGCCCTGCTTATGGATATTCGCCGGGACCGAAGCGCCGACGGCGGGTAAGAGCAAGGAGCACCCGTCCAACAAGGCACCGGACTTTGAGTCACGACTGAGTCGTGCGGTGATGTACCTTGGGTATAGGAAGTCAGAAGACCCAGACGCGACTGCTGACGAACACCTCTTGGATCAGCTAAGGCGCGTAGAGCAGGTCTATATCGGCGTCGCAACGATTCGCGCAATATTTCCAGACGTCACCAAGATTTCCAAGAAGGTACTCACGGCTTTTAGTCTGATTCCGCCAGACAAGGTCGGTCCAAGAGGGATTAAGCGTTTGGTGACTTCATTGGTATACGTCCAGTACGGACGAGTTATGGGAAACAACCTGCCAGAGAAGTGGTTCGAGCCAATGCAGATCGACAGACAGCTCGTCGAAAGATGGGAAGATGAAGAGGATAGCGAAGAGCTGCTGGTCGAGATCCGAAGTCGAGCTGGAAACTAGGATTCTGGCCCGTGCTCCACGGCCCGGACCCGCTCGGTAGGCCCGTGATTGCCGGATTGAGCGTCATAGCATCAGCGCCATGAGGAGCCACACGTGCTGCTCACGGCTCGCGTTTTTTTGTTTCTTTCGATTAAATCAATCGCGTGGGCGGCGTGGGAACAACCCGAGCCATTCGGAACTGCTCACTGGAGACGACTTCCACAGTGCGGTGACAGTGGCGGTCGGGACATTATAGTAGAAGACGGTAAGGCCCCCGAAGTTCCCATAGCCCAATAGTCGGCCTTCCAGTTTCTCCTGCTTCCACAATTCACGCTTGTCGGCTAAGGCTCTTCTGCCCGCTCTCACGAAAGCTTCGCGAGCCTTTTGTGCGGTGACAGTGTCGGCAAAGACGCCCGCCGCAGGCTGGAAACAGGAGAGGTCGGCGGGAGCGATGATATGGCCTTCTACCCTGCTATGGCCGCACAGGTCCCTGGCCATCGAAAGGAGCGCCTCCAGGCCCTTTCGCCGGCCGGTTACGAAGAGAAACTTGAGTGTCGCCTTCTTGATAATCTGCAACTTGTTCTTCGGCAAGGTCTGAACGTGCTCTTCATCTACATACCACGCACTACGTGGAAGGCCGAACCATTGTTGAAGTACGGTCTTCGATTGCCCTGCAGAACCGACGTTATCGTCGTAGAACACAACCGTCTCGGCACTCTCAAGCTCTTCCGCCCCGCCAAGGATCCGTTTCGGAGCATTAGACCGCTTCTTCAAATCCGGCCAAAGGTAGTTCAAGTGATGGGAGCTAGTGGTAGGACCACCAAGTGGAACCCATTGCTCATTCAGCAGTTCATTGCCCCAATCCGACAGAGCAACGGCGAACGCATCCACAATCGATGCTCGGTCCCAATATCGAACGTTGCGCAGAGCAGTTAAAGCGAGAGGAATCTCATCGCTTTCAAACTGAAGCAGCCACTCTTCAATTCGTTTTCGTGTTATCTTCTGGTTATCGTACGACTGAAAGTTGGCGAATTTTTCGCCGAGTTGGTCCAGTTCGGCACCGGAAGGCTGAAGAACGATTGTCTTGGCTTGTCGGCTGTTTAGGTACGTTTTTCGACTACGCAACCACTCAGGGATTGGCACTGGAGATGTCTGAACGCCCCGCCCCTTGAGCGTTTGAGTAAAACTGTCCAGGTCTTCTACGCGGATCTTTGTGAGTGTCCAAGACCAAGGCTCGAATCCTAGCGAGAAACTTTCCCGGATGATGTCTCGGCAGGCAACGTGTACGGCTACCGCGGCTTCAGCCGGACAAAACACATACCCGGTAATCTTCTGGTTCTCGTAAGCCTCAGCCCACTTTTCTACTCTAAATAGTTCGTTGAATAGCCGAACGCCTGAGCCCTCGTCCCCAACAAATGCTTTAGTTTTCTTTGCGATGCCTTGAATATCTGGCAAATCCACCACGATGGAAAAGTCCGTAAGCTCATCTGCGATACCGGGTTGTCCGACGACTCGAAGATAGTCTTGAGCTCTTTTTCTAATCCTAGTTCTAAAAGCCGTGGCATCGTTGGTTACTTCTCTGCTTACAAGCGGAGAAAGCTCGCCCCAGGCCTTCCTGAGGAGCTTCTCGCCGTTAGGGTTCGTACCGTCCACTTCGGGATCGGTGATCAATTCAGGACCAAACGCAAACGCTCGAACGAAGCTTCGTTGTTTGACTTGGCGAAGTGTATGCAGTGCCTGCTCGACTTCTTTCTTCGCCTTCTTCGGCGCCTCTGGCCACCTGCCTTCCATGAATTGCGCTTCGGATAGCTGAACATAAGTGGAAAGCTGTCTGAACGATGGATGATGTTCGCGCAGGATGTCCAGAACGTTGACAACAGCGCCTTCCATAGCCCGAACCTTTTGATGGTAGTACAGTTTGTCGTAAAGAAGCACCCGGCTCAAAACTAAGTCTTCGAAAACCTTGGCACCTCCCTGCTGCACCGCAAGAACTTGCACCGTTTGTTCGGGTAGGAGCTTGTACTTTGTCTGATACTCAGGATCGGGCAATTGCTCAACCGGCACGTTCACCACACACAGCTTCTCTAAGAGACGTTCAACATCAATCGGCATCGCGAGGCCAGCCATGTAACAGTCTCGCGACATGTAGTCGAGCTTGTCGGCGTCAACGGCTCCAGAGATGATGTCGTTCATGAATGGTCGATCTGGGAAACGACCTCGAACGATTAGTTGCGCAATCGAAAATGCAAGGTCTTGTTCCTTCCCCGTCCAAGACGGGATCTTGGCTACTTCAAGGAGTTCAATGAATTCAGGTAGCAAGACGATAAGAGCAGAGAGAACTTCGCCGACCGATGGGGGCCGAGAGCAGTTGAAGAATTGCTGAGCGTCCTTTCGTACCATGGTCATCGATACGTTTTCGGCTACCTGCAGCTTTACAAGCTCACGTTCTGAGACGTGACTCAAGAAACAGTGACCAATGTCATGAAGAACGGCAGAGAGTCGCAGCTGGGCTTCATCGAGACGGGAAATCGGTTCCGGCAGGACCCGTTGAGTGCGCGCGCTATATGCGCGGGCATTACGATTAATCGATTCGATGATTCGCTGGGTCTGGTACAGGACCCCGATAGTGTGTTCGAACCTGGAATAGCCCGCAGACGGGTAGACTAAACTCGCAAGACCGAGCTGGCGGACGTCGCGGAGTCGCTGGATAATCGGAGAGTCTAGAACTACCAGTTCCCAAGATTCGACACGAATGGTGAACCAGATGGGATCGTTTATTACTTTGAAGCCGCGCGGGTTTGGCCGATTTCGATTTGTTTGGATATACGACTCGAGATCGGTTGCGAAAACCTTCTGAAGTTCTACGCTTGCATAACCTAGACTACTGGGCAGTCGAGGCCAAAGCGGTCGCGACATCAGGCTGCTCCAAGCTTAATTCAAGAAACAATCATCACGAACGTAGTTCGCTAACAAACCGATTCGAGAGGTTCTTAAGAGCCTGCGCATTTTTGAAACGAGAAAGACGATCTTCCGCCTCTTCTTTGGTAATCTTGATCTGGATCCGTTCGTACGACGGATTGGGGGAGCTGATCAGAAGATCGCGCTGGGCTCGCGCCAAGAACTCATCGAGCCACCCGCTAAGACCATATAGGGGATCATAGTCAATTTCCGACACATCGACATTTATGGACTTGTTACTGGAGACTTCCTCCAGTATTCGCCTAAAAGCACGATGAAGCTGAGTTTGGCTAGCCGTTATTTGGAACTGACCCATTGCGGCTAATCCGTCGATTAACGCTTCGGCGAATTGCCGTGCGGTAAGCGAGTCCGACTGTAGAGCTGTTGTCATGTGCTTACTCCCGGGCTGCTGTA
This sequence comes from Candidatus Sulfotelmatobacter sp., assembly GCA_052148475.1. GTDB lineage: Bacteria > Acidobacteriota > Terriglobia > Terriglobales > Acidobacteriaceae > Sulfotelmatobacter. Next base: position 101,940 of record JBKQID010000023.1, read on the forward strand.
ATCGTTCACTATAGCAGGTCCGCTTCGCTAGTTGTTCGCTTCGCTGTCCGCGCTGTTCGAACCTTCGAGACTTCCGAGGCGCAACATCTTGTGAACGCAATACCATAGGCCCTATACATGGTAGGATGTGGTAAAAATTGGTAATTGTCAAGTCATTAACGCCAATCCATTGGCTTTACAGGAAGCTGGCCACTGGATTCCTGGTAAAATCAGGTACAGTCGTGACCGCAATTACATGGAAGCTCTTGTTGCTCACGTTACCGCGGACGCCGGAAACAGGATTGTCTTGCCGAAACACTTATGCGAACGTGTTCCCTGGCTCGCCCGGAGCAGTCCTGTATCTGCATGGGTGTACCTGATCTCCCCTGGTCGCATGCGGATCTTGTCCGATGAAGAGGTCAAGCAAGATCCTCTGCTCGAACCGATTCGATCGTTGATTGCTAACGAATCTGAACCTTCCAAAAATGGGTCAACTGTGGCAGAAGATCTCACACGAGCTGCGCTTGTGGCACGTTTGGTACCTGTATCGCTTACGCTTCCTAGCACAGGGTGGAGGGTGCCCGTTCCCAGGGTGTTCGAAACATACCTTCCTCTTGAATACAACCGCAGAGCCTTTTCTGTCATATTCTCCGTGGAAGGGTACTTGGAGATCTGGTACACGCAATTGCTATGCAACATTCTCGGCGATGAAAAACTCGACCGGAAGAGGGACCAACCCTAGTTCCGAAGAGCAAATGCCCCGCAAGATAGTTGCAGACGCCCGCGCCTGAAGCAAGCAAAAACTCAAATGATTCATGACGCATGCTTTAGATGAAATAGTCACAAGCGGACACACTGCAATGCCCGTCGGCGGTGCAGTGTACTGCAGCCACCAAGTTTTCGATCCTATTCCGTGCTGCTTTCGGTATTCGAGGAACGACATGGAAATGTAAGGGGCGATTTCTTAATGTGGAAAAGTAGGATCAAACCACATTTCTCGCGGGTCAAGCACTGCGCAGGATAATTGTTCACGGTCAGAGCGAGGCGACTCTCTACTCTCTGCCGATGCCTTGCAATGCCAACCCACTCAGGCGCTATTGAACCGTGGAAAGCTCCGCGGCCAAATTTCTTTCTAGTGCCCCATCAGAGTCCGATTGAAGCTGCGCAGTCTCTTCGATGTGATTTTCCAGGGTCGTCATCGCGCTGCGAACATCGTCGGCGGCGGTCTTAATATAGTAGGTCGCCGTGGTGCTGACGTTCGCGTGTCTCAGGATTCGCTGAATCACCATCTCCGGCACACCAAGGCGATACAAGTTGCTTCCCAATCCGCGCCGCGCGGCGTGCCAGCCGTGCCACTCCGGCATGCGGTTGTCACGTTTGTAGGAATGTCTTGCGCTCTGATGGTTTGACTCCGCCTTCCCGCACGCCTCGCACCGATTTAGCGCTGGGAGAATAACGCGGTTGACGACGCTGCCGAGCGACAAGGGATTGCCAAGCGAGTTGGCGAAGATCGGGCCCTTGAGCGGTTTTCCTGAGCGAAGCCGGTGCATTTCCAGCCGATCCGCTAACTGCCGAATGACAGGCACAGGTGCGCGGCCCTTGCGAGTCTTGGGGTCCGAAACGCGGCCATTCCAGATAGAGCGAGAAACGTACAATTCCCCGTCGCGATAATTTTCCCACAGTAGACCTTGGATTTCGCCGTGGCGCAGTCCCATGAACGCAGCAACCGCAAAAGCCGTTGCGGCCGGCTCTGAGAGCAGGGCGAGAATGGTTTGAATCTCGTCCAACGTGTAGGCATACGTTTCCTGTGGTTCTGCGGATTTTGGGTTGATGGCCGAGTCGCGGGCGGGGTTTTCCCCTTGGAAATAATCCTGCTGCTTCGCCAGAGTGAAAATTCCACTGGCTACGCTTTTGACGTGTTTCAGAGTATTACGGCTGAGTTTCCCCGCTCCAATCTGATTCAGCCAGCTCTGCACGTGGTATGTCCGCGTGTCCTTTAGCCAAACTTGCTCCGAGAGTGGTTTGAGATGATCCTCCCAGATGTCCCGATAACCCTTGGCCGTGGAGGGCCGCTTGTGTTGTGTAATCCAAGGCAAGTACACCTGCTCGACAAAATCACCGATGGTCACGATTCGATCGGCGGGGACTGTGCCGCTGCTGACGGTTGCCATGTGCCGCTCAGCTTCGGTGTTAATGTCTGCGGGTGGCCGTTTCCCTCGCGTCGCAACTTGCCCTAACTCGTGGGTGACTCGCTTTCGTTCGACCGCCCCCCCGATATTCCGGCGCTCCCAATATCGGACGTACCAGCGATTACCGATGCGGATGATCTGCCCGTGTTGCTTTCTCATTGAGTTGCTCCTGTTCTCAAAGAAGTTGAGACCAGACGAGCTCCTATAGGCGGGGACTGAGATGGTGGGATTCTAAAGCTATGAATTACACTTCAGAAAGCCGCCGTTCCTACCATATCTAGGGGCGTCGGTCAGTGTCGGGCGCTGTTTCCGCAGCGCTCGGCACGTTTTCACTTTACGCCTGGTCCGCCGCGTTTTCATCAGAAAAATTTCTCGTTTCGTTTTTGAGGCATCAACCACGTTGCTTTTCAAGCCAATCTTCCAATTCGGTGCTACCCCACCGAAACCTCACATACCTTCCTAGCCGGATGCACGGGATCCGCTGTTCTCTCGGTGTGCGGGCGCGGGTATGGTTGCGAATCCAAGATTCGGGGACTCTCCAGCGTGCCGCCAACTCCACAGAATCGATCAATTCGGCGCCGGTTCCCCCTGCTCGGGACATCAACGGGACATCAGTCATTTCTAGGCTCATGTTTTCCGTCACTTAGAGGTGTACTGCGGTTACACTAACCGCTATACACAATCGCTCGCCAAAGGGATTTCCGAACCGGGTGCCTTTGGCGGGCGGACCGGACAGCGGGACGCCCGCCCCTTGGGTGTGTGCTGGAGTGACAACCCTCGACCCCGGCTCGGGCCGAAGTCCGTACCCATACTCCAGTGCTTCTAAAGGGCTGCCGGGGGGCTTCAGATGCCAGCCCCCCGGACCCCCTTGCTTTCCCCAAAACCAAATTCTCTGCCATCGATTGCCAACAAGTCATTCATCTCGTGCTCTTTCCCGTTGCCGCCCTTGACTGTGTGACTTGCTGACTGAGTGACCTGATTTCCCGGTTTGCCAGCGAAGAATCTTTTTCACCACGGTATAAGGGACAGGTCCCTTTGTCGTGTCGCCCACTTCCACGGTGGCGATCCGATGGACAAACACCTTCGGGGACAGGCGGTCTCCTCGAATTGGAGGTCCGCTGTTGGCCTCTACCCACTCCTTGAGATAGTTGCTCCGCCTGGACGCTCGTGGCTTATCGCAGTTGCCCAGAGCCAGCCACATCGGAATCCGAGCGACGACATCTACTTGGTTCCCATGCAGAACATCGAAGCGAAGGAGGCACGTCCAACGCTTAAAGATCGGATCGTGGTACTCCCCGGCCCAGGCGCAATACGCAGAGTATTTTCCCGGCGGAATACGCGGGTAGTCGGTCCAATCGATTGCGTCCGGTCCTGGCCGCCGCCGTGGTTGCGGAGCCTTCCGTTGTAGGGCTGCTGGAGTATGTCCGGTCTTCATCGCAAATCCCCGCGCTGCAAGTGCGAAGCGATCCTCGCAAGCGGAATTGCCAAGTCTCGCAGACCGCTTGCGAAGACGTAGAGCCGGTCTCGGTGGAACTTGCTTGGTGCGAACCGGCTGGCATCATCCAGTTGTCGACCGGCGCGCGAGAGTAGGGACACTGCACGGTTTAGGCGGCAGCTTGCAATTCGTGCAGAGGTAGGGTGTAATCCGCAGAGGTTCATGTTGTTTCCTTTCGTGGCGTCCGGGCCTTGGTCGGTATCTGGACGCCACAGGTGTTTTAGCTCGAACACGGCGTAGTTACTGCGTAGTGATTCGGCTCTGGTGAGTGTTTCTCCGGCGATTGGTGCAGGACTCCAGCAAATGCGGGCCAGCTGCACTTCACATTTGTGAAAGTGGAGAGTATCTGGAGAGTGGAGAGTAAAACGTTACGCAAGGATTTCTTGCGGCTAGTCAATCAATCTTCGTTCGCGGAGGTCTCGCCGTACCTTGCTGATGGTATTCTCGATCTTGTGCCTTGTTTGCGCGTTCGAATAGGAACCGAAAAAGAGCCGGTCCGATGATCTGCACTTCCAATTGGAGGGCAGCTCCTCCCCTCCGTCTGAATCAAGAGCCCTGCAAATCTCGGCATCGGTTGCCTTGGGATTTCTAGTGAGGGCGCCCAAGATTGCAAGCTTAACGCCCGAACGGTATTTCAACATCAGAGGCTTGGATTCCTCGCGCGCCTTCCGGTCGCTGCCGGCGGCCGGAGGGACTGCTTCCGCTGGCGGTTGCTGAGATCCTGGCGCTGGCCGGGCCCTCCTCTTGGAGAGCGTTTCGTGTGCGATTCCGACGACGTCTTCTAAGGTTTTTTCCAGCGTAATCATCCACCGATCTTCGCGCAGATACCTGAGGGTTTCCTTGGTCTCACCTTCGTCCATGCGGTCCCAGGCGCTTGAGGCAGCATACGGAGCGTTTCCGTTTGGCTGCATGCGCATCCACTTGGGTGCTCTCCAATCGGTCCAAAAGAAAACCTCTTCAGTCGTCTTCTTACGCAACAGTTCGAGGTCATGATTTGGTTTGTCACATGCGAACTTTATCCAGTGGTTGACGGAGCGCTCGCTTTGATCGATTAGATCCCTGACTTGCAAAGCCGCCCACTCGACCGGGGCTTGGCCGATCGCGCCATCTTGGGCAAGAGAGATCTCCATAAACCGTGCAAATACACCGAGAACAACACTGTTAAGCTTTCCAACGCAAAGCCAAAAATTCTGTTTGAAGATGGTAGGCTCGACCTGGCCGGTTCCTACGTGATGCAACTGCTGAAAGCAGCGCTGTTCTGTGCCCGATTGAATGCGCTCTCTTAGTTTCTGAAAGTCACCGCGGACATTGGCGACTGCGGGGAGCAATTCGTGAGGCGCTATTGCTTCCCAACTTTCGCCGCACACGTCGATTAGAACCGATGATTTGGCGTTGAATTCCGCGCGGGCTTCACGGAGCGCGTTCTCGGCTTGCGCGCACGCTGTCGCTGCACAAGTCTTCTCGGCTTCGGTGTCCCCCGTAGCCGAATCTACACTTTTTTGCCGTTGTTGGAGTTCCTGCTCACGGGACAGCACCTTTCTTTCGAGCGTCAACTTGACGAGATGTGGCCAAAGCTTGTCGCGCCGGTGCGTGTAGTACGTGCGGCGAAAGTCGCGCGCTTGCCGCGAAAGGGCTGTGTCGCCTTCCAACGTCTGTAGGCAGATCTTGATCTTAGCCAGTTCAGCTTCGAGATCCGATGTGTCAGGACCAAACGGCACAGGCTCACCTTCCCGAGTGACCTTCCCGCGAAGCAAACGGCCAAATCGTCTGGAAAGCGGGAGCGGGAAGGCATCCCGCCTTGCCGCCGCTGATGATCGGTCAGCAGCTATCCGGTACAGGATGATCTTAGCCCACCCAACTCAGAATGGAGAAATTCGCCTCCCGAGCTATATCGACCTGAGTTCGCTTCGGCGGTGCCTGCCAGGTTGGCTTGCGGTTCCAATTCCCTTATGATTTCGGTAAATCGTAAGGGGTATATATGGGCGGCATCGGCAGCGGACAGCGCTGGAATAGCAAGGCGACGACTTCGGCCTACAGCCAGATGGATGTTCGCTGCTGGCAGCGAAACAGGCTTCTGGTAATGGGGCAGTCCTTTGTCTTTGGCGCCTGGGACGTCGAAGTAATCGCATGCGGGAAACGTGATGAGCCCAGCATGGTGCGCCTGTATCAGAGGGGCGAAGGGCGCCAGCAACTCGAACCCTATCGAATTTGGATTGAATGGACTCCCTGCAATTACGGCGGGAAAAGGGCATGGTTTGTCTGCCCGAGAGGTTGTGGGCATCGTGTGGCAATTGTCTACTACGGTAGCAGCCCTGCCTGCAGGCAGTGCTACCGGCTTGCCTACGAAAGCCAGCAAGCCTCGGCCAAATACCGATCGCTACACGGTGCTCAGGCGATTCGTATGCAGTTGGGCGGTTCCGCAAGCATCGTGGATCCTTTCCCGGCAAAACCGAAGGGGATGCACTGGCACAGGTACCAGCGGCTCTATACGAAAGCGATGGCAAGCGAAGAAGCATTCCTGGGAAGCTTGGCCAGTTGGTTAAATGGACTTTCAGGGCGCTCCGGTTGCTGAGTGGGATCCAAGATAACAACAGGAGTATTGAAAATGCTTAACTTATTGGCTTCGTTTTCCGTTTTGGCCAGTAGGAGCAAGCCCTGCGCTGAATGAGGGTTGCACGGTCTTCCGCCGCTCCTGAGCCTCCAGGAGTCTCTGCACTGACCAGTCGATTTGTCTGTGCATTCTCTCTTCGTAGCGAAGTATCCTTTCCATATCACCCTCAGGCGGCAGGGAACCGTGGTCAAATCTTGCGTCAGAGCGATCTCCTTCGATCCTCACGAGGCCTTTGTACAGGGAGTCGACTAAGTCCTTCCGATCTGTGATGCAAGTCAAGAACACCTTGTGATCAATTTCTGCTTGAGCGGGTTCCTCATCCTGCTCACATTCAATGCTTTTGTGCTTTTCTGCTTCCACGAGCGGCGTAACCTCCCGGTAGGTCTTTTGCGACAGCGCTCCCGATTCTCGTAGTTGCCTCTCCGCTTCGTCTAAAACGCAGAGCTCGCTCCCGAACTTTTGTATGAGCTGATTGTTGTCGCAACGGTCCCAGGTCGACGCCTCTGGGGCCGACGCTTCGCGGACCGACCCGCTTTCACATCTTGAGGCTCGTCGAAGGCGCCACATGCACTCGGCAATCTTTACGACAAGCCACTCTTCATAGATGCCTACCGGCTGAAATTCTTGGTGCAACCCATCAAGGAGCGACCGAAACTCCCTTTCTGGTTTGTAGCCATCGCAGATGGGAATGGTGACGTGCTTTGCGAATAGGCCGAGCGTCACTGCATTGAACCTCGCGATGGACTTGCCACGCTCGGTTCGCGGCCCAGTTGAGCGCTTGGCGTTCTGCCGATTGGCGACGATCTTTAATGGAGTCACGGTCTTGACGCATCGCATAGTGTTGGCCATCCCTTGGGCGATTTGTCCAGCCCTGTCGCAATACTAGCGTGAAGAACGAGCGCTTTGAAAGCTGCTCGCAACAATCCGTTGTGCCGCGTCAGTTAAGGAGGGCAAGGCGTTAAGGCAGAAAAAAGTTCAACGGCTTTCTATACAGCCTTGCCAGTTCGCCTAGCTCAACCACATCTACCCGCCTCTCGCCCGACTCGATCTTTGAGACAAACGATTGGGGACGCTTGAGTATCTTAGCAACTTCGACCTGGGTCAGAGCAGCCTCGACTCTGGCCTGTTTCAGTTTGCCCAGGAATTGCGCGTAACGATGACGGTAGCTGGTGTCCTTCAAGGCGGCTGATTATCGTCATCCAGCCAGCAGTATCCCAAAGTGGGATAATATGGCCGGCGCTGGGTAGAGGTCGAGAACGCTACCCGACCCAAAAGAGACTGTCTGGAGGTGTTATGGCTCACGAGATTGATTTATCGACGGGTGCTCCCGCAATTGCGTATGTTGGCGAGGAGCCTTGGCACGGGCTCGGCGAGAAGCTGCCGGTGGGTCAGCCGATTGAGGTTTGGCTCAAGGCATCTCGGCTTGAATGGGAACTCCAGAGGCTGCCTGTTCAGTACCTCGTGGACGGACGACTGCGAACGATGGATGACCGCTTTGTGCTCGTGCGCAGCGACACGCACGCGGCCCTTTCCGTGGTTTCGAGTGACTATCAAATTGTCCAGCCCAAAGAAGTCCTGGAGTTCTATCGGGACTTGGTAAATCTCTATGGCTACACGCTTGAGACATCTGGAGCACTCGATGGCGGCCGTAAGGTTTGGGCTCTCGCGCGGACCGGTATGGCCGAGGCTGCCGATGAAGAAGGGGAGGATGAACTTGGCGCATACATCCTATTGGCAACGTCCTGCGACAAGACGCTCGCCACAACGGCGGCGTTTACCAGCATTCGGGTCGTGTGCCAGAACACATTGTTCTTCGCGATGCAGGACATTGCAACGGAAAAGTGCCCGCAGGTGAAAGTACCCCATAACCTTCGCTTCGACGCAGACTGCGTGCAGGAAAAGTTGGGCCTCATGGACAGGGCATGGTCTAGCTTTATCGCGAAGGTGCGTCAGATGGCCCGTCATCCGATGGAATCTGAAGAAGCTTCGATCTTCTTTGAGCAGTTACTGCTTCAAAAACATTCTAAGCGTTTGTCGAGCAAATCTGAGCGGGAACACCAATCGATTATGTCCTTATTCGGTTCCGCGCCAGGACAGAACTTCGGTAGTGCAAAGAAAACCCTGTGGGGAGCTGTAAACGCAGTTACTTACTACGCGGACCACGTACGCTCAAGATCAGCCGCGGACAGGCTGGACAGTGCTTGGTTCGGTGCTGGGTGCGCATTGAAACAAAAAGCCTGGGTCAATGCGAGCATCTTGGTCTCTTGATCAGAAATGTCAGTAGTGGGTTCAGACTGACCTACTCCCGAAATGTCACTTACTTCCCGCCGAGCTCAGATGTGCGATAATTCGCCTTCCCCCATTACGTGGTCGATGTAGTTTGCCCCTTTATGCCTATTACCCCAGAAGATCGGGCGCGGGAGAACATCGACAGGCTGTTGTCCGACGCCGGTTGGATCGTCCAGGACAAGCGCTCTACCAATCTGTCTGCCGGGGTTCGGCGCGGTGCAATGAGAGGTGTTGAAGTACACATAGCAGGCAAAAACCAGGACCGATTAGATGGAAAACTGCCCGAGCTTTAACCCTCACGCATATCTTGGGTTCCAATCACTCGGGAGGTCTATGTGAGACAGCTGGAAATGCCTGTCTAGTTCTTGCCTGAGCAGAAACTTCGCCCTGACGCCGGACGGTTCATCGAGCGGGGAAATGGTGAAAACCATCTTGCATGTTGCACACGTTACGTGGGGCCAGGGCTTAGCCTTAAATGTCGGCACCTTGGTTGGCATCATAGAATTCCCTTCTGTAGAAGATGGACAGTGACCACAGGGCCGCCGCCATGACCACAATCGTCGCGCGATTGGGGAAGCATGTTCGTCGACCGACCGTTGTCGCTTAGGGGAGAGCATACATCCTGATTGGATCCGCTGCAAAGCCTGAAACTGCAAATGAGTCTGCCTATGAGCTCCGAAATGGGAAAGCCATATGATTCCCGCCGGTTTCCACCGGCGATGACGGTTTGTCCATTGCAGACATCGGACACGATACCCAGAACATGGACGAGAGCCACGACTCGACGAGTCACAGCCCAAGGGGCTCAAGGTAAGCTGCTTGACCAAGACCTGGAAAGTGAGACACTTTTCAGCTTGATGCCTAGATGGGACTATGAGCCGTTACACAACGTTCGATTCACTACTCTGGTAACCATCGCCTACTCCCCCATTTAAGAACAATCAACTTCAGCGCTGCAACAAGTCGAAGAGGTCCCGACGAGGCAACGAGACTCAAGTTGTACACGCCTGGTGGAGTTGTACCGGAGGAGGGGGGTTGTAGGATCTTTCGTGTGTTCGCAGTTCGCACCGTGACGATTATCGTCGAGGAATCAGTACCCGGAATTACCGATTGGGGAGTAACACTGCAAATGGCGAAAGCCGGTGCTCCATCGCATGCAAAGTTCACGACGCTGGAGAAGGAGCCTCCGATTGGGGTGACACTCAGTTTGTAGGTGGCCGTTCCGCCGGGGCTTACGGCGGCCTGGTCATTGCGAGCAACGACCGTGAAATCTGGTCCCGAACCGGTGCCCGTGCCGGTCAGGTCAATTGACTGCGTGCCGCTCTGGGCATTATCGGTAAGGGTGAGAGCTTCCATAAGATTGCCCGATGTCGTGGGAGCAAACGTAACGGTGAAAGTGCAGAATAATGCCGCTGCGACCGTCCCGTCGCAATCGTCGGTCTCGGCGAAATCAGCCCCTATGACTTCGCTGAGGGTAAGCGTTGCCGAGCCCATATTGCGCAGAAGCGTGGTTTGGGGCGCGCTGATGCTGCCGATGTTCTCCGAACCGAACTGCAGAGAATACGGCGTCATCGTGACCGCGGGTGCACTGGTATTGGGATCGATTTTCGAAATGAATGTGTCCGTCTGTCCACCCCACGTGGTCTGGAAAGCGCCCGGGGTCACGGGGAAGTCAAACGACTGCGTATCGCCACTCACATACACTGCCCCGGTGCTGTCGAGGGCGAGGCCGGCACCGGCTTCCCATCCTTGTCCGCCGAGGAAAGTCGCCATCAATAAGGTACTTGCGCTCGGGTCGACTTCGGCGACGACGACATCGCTGCCCCCCCCTGCGTATTGCTCAATCGGGTTCGCCAAGTCAAACGCGACGTCGCTGCCCCCAATGAAAGCGTCCCCGTTGGCGTCGACCTGAATGGCTGTTCCAGTCATGTTGTTGGATGTGCCTAGGAATGTGGAATAAATCAAATTTGCGCCCGCGGGATCAAGCTTCGCAACGACGGCACCGTTGCATGCGGATACCGAGGGATCACAGATACTCGTCGTAACGATCGGGAAATTGTCGCCCGCAGGGTCCCATCCGGTGACATACGCCGAACCAGATGCATCCACAGCAATTGCATTCAGCACACTGGAGTTCTGTCCTCCCAGATAGGTGGAATAGGCAATGGCACCGGAACCAGTAAACTTCGAGACGAATCCGACGTCGCTGGAAAGGCCCGGGTAGGTGGTCATGAAAGCCCCGGACGTCACCGGGAAGTCCGTCGTCATCGTATACCCCGTGACGTAGGCATTTCCCGAGGCGTCCGTGACCACACCCAAGATTTCGGAATCAGGAAAACAAACACCCAAGCAGGAACTGGTCTCAATCGTGCTGCCGGCCAGATACGTGGAGTACACCAGCGAAGCGCCGCCGGCGGCGAACTTAGTTAGAAAACCGTACGCCCCCCAAACGCCAGATTGGTCGGTCGACACCGAAGACTGGTAGGCATTAACCGCCGGGAAGTCGGTCGCCATCGTCATCCCGGCGATGACCGCTTCTCCCGCCGGATCTACAGAGACAGCGTTTCCGTATTGCGAAGTTGACCCGCCAATATAGGTCAACGCTGATCCTCCCAGATAGGTTGAGTAAATGATGGAAGAGCCGTCTGCGGAGAACTTGGTGAGGAAAGCGTCTTGGCTGCCGGAAAGAGTGGATTGGTAGGCGCTTAAGACGGGAAAGTCCGACGAGGTCGCACACCCTGTAACATAGGCATTTCCCGAGGAATCGAGTGCTATTGCGGATGGTTCATCACCTCCGCTGGTGCCGCCGAAATAGTCCGCGAAAAGCAGGGTTGAGCCGCTGGGATCGAGTTTCGTCAGAAACATCCGGAATTGTGTGGAGTTGTACGAACCAATGCTGGCTAGCGGAAAATCCGAAGAATCCGTGTAGCCAACTACATATGCTGCACCCGTCGAATCCACCGCGATGCCCCCGCCCCCTAAGTCGTCGCTGCTTCCGCCGAGGAAAGTCGAATAAACCAGAACCGGGTCAATCACCAGGGGCTTCGTCGCGTCGTAGCGACCTACCTCGAAGCCGACAAGCGTGCCACCGCGTAAAACATAGGTGCCGGATACGCGTGCACGGACTCCGTTGACTTTCTGATAGAGGATAGGTGTCTCAAACCAGAGTTTACTGGCACCCTTGCTGAGCACCAGGTTGCCGGCGGAGTCAATGCTCAGCGCATCCACTCCTTTCACGGCAAGTTGAATTTGCGTTGCATCTGCTCCCGGAGCGAGATCAAAATCGTATTCCACTCGGCGACCGTTCCCGTAGTAAACGAGGTCGATCCCGGGGTAGACATTCCGGTAGCGGATCTTGCTGTAGGTTGGAACGTTCCGCCGCCACTTGCTCGGATCGCGACCAATGAAGTAATTGACTTTCGTGCTCAATGGATTTTCGCCGATGATCGCAGGACTGGCCGCGCCCCCCACGAGATCGATGGCGACAACGGCTGATTTGCCGGTTCTTGGATGTTTCTCCAACCGACCAAAGTGAGACGTGCCAAAGCGATGAGTGGGAACCGGAGTCTTGGACTTGTCTTCTGGAAAATCTGCTTCCGAGAGCCGTAGGGCGAGGACAATCCCGCCTGCTGTGAGAAACGCCGAGTACCCACTTCCGCGAGAGAGGAACCTGACACGCGAATCCATCTGACCTTGGTTGGCCTCAAAAATAAGTGGCACACTACCATAATTCGTCTTCATCTGCGAGCCTTCCCCGTATGCAGTCCCAGGGGATGTAGACGTGAGCCGGTCTTGAGCACTACTTCTCAGAACCATAAAGATAAGTGAGACCAACGCGCACGTGATTCGCTTCGCTTGCATAACACATTCTCGCTTTCTGACTCGGAAGTCCGATCCCATACGGTCGTGGCACCCGAGCACATCGGAAACATCAAGCCGGAGTTTTCATAGAGCGCCTCAGGCCTGTTGACAGCGGTCCATTCCGCGAATGGCGTTCCACTAATGGATTCCGCGCTCGTCATCGCAGGCTGGCTCGTTCCTATCTATCGGCTACAGGGACAAATCACTTGATGCTCCGCTTCCCTTCAATCGCGCGATGTGGGCACTCAGCGACCTCGGAACGATACGGATCACGGTACGACAGCAGTTATAGGATTCTCTGAGGTGCGGCACATATTCCCAATTTGGAACTACGGTCCTACGCCCTAGACAGGTTTCTCCCCGACTACAGGTTGGAGTGTATGTTGTCTCTAATGGATCAACAGTTCCGCTGGCGTGATCTGTTTCCCAATCGGTGGAGCATAGTGATCATGGCGGCAGCCTTCAAGGTCATCCGGTATCTTCTGCAGAATGGAATCCTGTGGCGCCCGTGAAAGTGCTGGGATGTTTACCGGAAAGCCTGTCGGAGGAGCATGGCGAGAGATGCAAGATGCCATTTGTATCTTCCGCACTCGACGAACCTCGCGGCATCAACGCTCAGGACATTCAGGCACGAGCTAGACAAGCATGTCCATTAGAATCACATTTATCGTCGACCGGTTGCGGCGGTGTAAAGCCGGCATCCGCACCGCGTAACCTACTGACGTTGACTCAAGACTGATCTCGGTTCCCGATCACTCCGGTTTTACCCTCGAAACTCGTTGGCCCATTCCGGCTGACATCAGCAATAGTTGGTTCCGGAACGGACCGGAATGTGGAGATGATCGCGATCTGCGCCCTCGCAGCAGAAGGGTACACGGCATGTGAGTGCGTACCTGAGTGGCAGCGGCGTCCCTTCCTACAACCTCATTGCACCGCGCCGAATCGCGCGTGCCGAAGGGCGCTGATCTGTCCTTTTGTTCTGGAGCATAAATTGCATGTGAAGTAGACACCAAAGGAGAGCCATGAAATGAAACTAATCATCTGCCTGACTGCCCTAGCCCTCGGACTCTCGACCACGAGCGCTCAAGACGCCAACAGCGTTACTCAGCCGACGCCTCTCAACGTTGGCGCGGCCGGAGAGAAACAAACGCCTCGTTTAGTGCGCTACAGCGGCCATCTGGAGGACATCAATGGCAAGCCTGTTTCGGGCCTGATCGAAATGACTCTCGCGCTGTATAGCGAAGAGACCGATGGCACGCCGCTTTGGATCGAGACACAAAATGTAAACCTGGATACAAATGGGCGCTTTACAGTGCTTTTGGGTTCGTCCAATCCGCAAGGCATGCCAGCTGACATCTTCGCTTCGGGAGAGGCGCGCTGGCTCGGAATGTCCGGCGAGGACGGTGTTGAGCGTCCCCGAGTGCAACTCGTCAGTGTACCCTACGCCATTGAGTCCGTTAACGCTGAGACTCTGGGAGGGCGACGGCCAGAAGAGTTTGTTTCAGCAGATCAATTTCAAGGTTGGGCACAAGGCAAATCTATCCGTGGACGTTGCGCGATACCACTTGACGGATCTATCTCGGGATGTGATCTCCAAGCCCCTCCAGGATCGTCCATGACCGCTCCGATCTTTGAGGCTACCTCCGCGACGGGTCCGTCGTTCCTTTCCGATGCAACAATCGGACCGCCTTTCAGGGTGCAATCGCCAGAAATGGTGCCTAAACTTAACGTTGATCTGCTGCACGGTCTGAGTGCCTCAGATTTCGCTCAAACCAACTCGACCAACCAGTTTTCCATGGTCCAAGCTTTCAATGGTGGGATCTCGCTCGAACGCCTGCCTTTTGCGGGAGGAGGCGAGCAGATTTCGCCGCCGCTCGACTTTGCGGCCAAGGTCTTCGACAGCGCCACTAAGGTTGTTCAAGATCACCGGTTCCGTTGGCAGTTAGAGCCCGCCGACGACACCAGCGCGCAGTTGGACCGCCTCAGCCTGCTATTCGCACTGGGTGCGAATCCTCCAACGGAGACCAGTTTAAGTATCAACGCCGACGGAACGATAAACTTTGCAAGTAATCAGCAGTTTGCGGCCAGCGGAGAAGTCGGTCCCGCCGCGGGCACGGGGACCGACTATTCAACGACCTACCAGTGGCAACAAACCCCCCCGTCAGGTTCAATAGTGGCTGGACAGGATACGATCACTCTCGCCCACTGCCCACCCGGAGTCAACGCTAGTACCCCCTCGCTATACGTGTACATCTCCGGTACTGGCACACCTGAAGCGGTGCAAGTCACTGGGGGAACGTGCAAAGGGGACGGGCAGCCGGGCACCTTGCAGTTCGTGGCCGCGAGCGCACATCCTGCCGGATTTACTGTATCGAGTGCATCTTCGGGACTTCAAGAAGCGATAGCCGCCGTGCAACCCACTCAAGGCGGCAGCATCGTGGTCCCCCCGGGAGAATACGCAGTTCGTGCACCGATTACGATCCTGGTGTCGAACCTGACCATCGATTTCTCTGGGTCAACTATTGACTGCTATGCAGTCACCAGTTGTATTGTTCTGGGAGACCTGCACAATTCTAATGCTGCCCAAAATATCACGCTCATAAACCCGCGCGGAAAGCCTATGGTGTCCTATGGAACGAGCGCATTCATTGAGGTGGATGCGCAGAAGACGCGGATTCAAAATGTAACAACACGTTATTCGCCGCCGCCCAATAGTTTTGGGTCGTACGTTCAGGTCGATGATGACCAATCGTTCCTGCTTGACGGATTAGACTCGAGCCTAGGATACGGTGTCCGCTGCGATGCAACGTTCTGCGGGTCGTACGTAACGGCGCCGGGACCCTTTAACATATGGTCCGCAGTCGGGTGGCTAAAGAATCTTAACCTGTCGCTACAGTGCGACGGATCTGGGGTTGATTGGCAGTCGGGGAACGGACTTCAGATCTCTGATAGCGTGATTCAGGGCTGGTCTTTGTTCGGGGTGCGGGTTGGAAATAAGCGCGGAGGTTATGGTGGTTTTGTTTCCAGCAACGTCTATTATGAGCCGGGAGACTGCGAGTCCTATAATCCGTGGGGAAATATCGGACTGGCGGGAATCATAGACCAGGGTGGTACAGTGAACATGGAAGGCGTTCCGAGTAACGGCGTGTCCGGCGTGTTTCCGAACTGGGGAGCGACATCTGGTTCAGCGGAGTGGCTATATTGGGTTGCGCCCGTTCATCCAACTTACGGAGACGGCGTCCCGTTACCCGCCGGTTACGCTTTAATCAGCGGGCCGACGACAATTACCGGAACCTTTCCGCGAGTCGCGGGGGCTTCCGCATATCGAATATTGAGGATGACGTGGGATATGGCGAGCACGAAGCCTTATCCAGAGGGCACTGGTAACTACCTCCTAACGACTGTGCTACAGACCTCATGCGGCCCGCATACTTGCCAATTCACCGACGGTGGTCAGAGTTTGAGCAGCTACTTCAATGCAGGTGAGAACCTTCATGACAATATGTACCTACCGATGTTGGACTTCTGGCCCGGAGCGATCATCATAGGTCAGTCTCAGGACATGTCGAGCGCTAGTGGAGCCATATTCAGCCCGCTCCTAACCGCGGACACACTTGGGGAGGGAGCAATTGTTAGTACGTTCCCCGCCAACATTATTACAGGGCAGGCGCAAACGCTCATCCCAACAAGCGTGCCGGTTCCGGCGGCTGCGGGCCTATCAGGCATGAACACCGGCGCGAGTCTGATTCCGGCTGCAACAATCCTGAAGGCGTTTACTACCTACAACGTCCCGGCTAGTGGACTAAAGGGTCGTTTAAATTTCGCAGATCAGGGATCGGCAGGAGGTTTTTACCCGCTCATAACCTTGGGAGACAGTAATTGGGGAAAAACGTGGGCTACTGCGATTGAGCGGCCCACCGCCGACGTAGGAGATCTTGACGCTGGATATGAAGGCACGATTAGTACTTATTACCAGAGGGCAGCGACTGAGATCCGCAACTATATTGGAAAATTCCCTGACGGTAACCCCCAGGAATCGCTGACCGGCGCGGCGAAAACGTTCAATGTTCCGGTGGTCATTAACGGAGACCTGATAGTAAACGGAACTTGCACGGGCTGCGGCACAGCCGCCGGAAATACCTCAGGCAGTGAAGGGGTTTTGAATCGGCCCGCACAACCATTTGTGGTCGAGGTGGATCATGGCAGCGACTCACACGCAGCGGCTACACTCTTCGTCCCGGTGTCGCGCGTGGGCGAGACGGCGGGAATAGCGCAAGCCACCCTCTGTACACCTTCAATCTGTGGCGCTGGGCAGTACCAGATCAGCTACTACGTCGACTCAACCGCAGTGTGTGCCTCGCAAGGGGAGGCGACAGTCGCACTTACTGTTAGTTGGACGGACGAGACCGGCGAAAAGTCATTTCGGGTTCCCCTATCAGGAAGTGGGATTTCGGAGGGCAACCACCTGTCACTTGGAGGACCTTCGGGTTTCGGAAGTGGCGAGATATCACTGTGGTCGACCGGAATTGGCCCCATCGAATATGCCACGCGATATACACCTTGCGGGTCCGGCATGGGAGCCTACTCGTTGCGTATGACGCTGAGACACTTGCAATGAGTTAAGGCTTTACGTGGCCAACTGGAACTAGCTTGTGTATGCGATTCGAAAGACTGGTCTCTAATCCAAACAATCTGCGTGAATGCTTTGCATGGCACTGTCGGGAGCAGCTTGGAGCCACAGGCTGCTCACTTCCAACTCGGAACCGAAAACAGAGTGGAGTGTCTCCGCGCCCTGCATGCAATGACTTCGCTCGGGGGCTGAGCGCTGGCGCCGCCGATTAAAGTGAGTTCGGACCTTCGAGCCAGTCATGGCGGCTGGTCGGTGAGCGCCATCATCGCGAAACGCGGGCCTGAAAGCCCGGCGGGCGCCGTATTTGGCGTAGCTCGAGACTTCTGCGCCGACGCTGAAGCCCCGGGACGACTCTCCTTCATTGGAGAAGCGCCAGTTCCTCGCATGACTTCGTGGAGTGCATCCAACCAGGGAATGGACGCCGAGGCGACAGTCGAAAAGCGTCAATCAAATTCCGCAATAGTCCGCGCCGCACGATGAGGGTCCGGACCAAGGACTCGAGTGCGCTCCTATTCTGCTGGTACCATTCCTTGGGAATCTCACTCGCTATGTGCCAAATGACGTCTCGGTGCAGCTTTTCGATTCTGGAAAGCCACGGTTCGAACGATTGCCAGTCCTGTATGCTCTCATACACCTCGTTTCCCGAGTAAATGCCACGCAAAGGATGGTCGGGGAAGGTCCATTCCCCCGCGTTGAAGCAATATCCCTGATCTATGAATGAAACACGATATTTGCGTTCTCTGCTTTTGCGCCAGAATGCTGCCTGCCGCACGTCGGTGTTACCTGTCCATTTGTCCAACAAGAGTATTCCGGCAAACGTCTCCAGATTCCTTACCAGACCCAGCATCTCCCGGGGCAGATAGTCAACGACTGTACCCTCCAGGGGACTGACCACGTACCTCGATCCAAATTGAAGTCCAGCCTGGCAGGGGATAGTATTGTGTGCCAGTTGAATATTTAACTCTGGCGACTGCCTCACCAACCACTCTTCCACTTGCACGATCGCAGTTGTGGGCACCGGCAGTCCGATGCTTTGTGCGAGGCGCGTGGCTAACATTTCATTCACAAGCACTCGCGAATGCTGCGGATTGTTATCGAACTTTACGACGTAGAAGTGTCCGTCGGAGCACCGCATTAAGTGTCCCTGCGCCCCTCCTCGCATCCGCCGAATATGTTGCACCGCCTCCACTGGCGTGGCCTGTTGCGCTCCGCTTTCGACGATTCTCAGTGACACGAGACGACCTCCAACGATACGTTTAGTGCAACGTCCGAGTTTCTCGATCTCTCCCGGCTTTTTCCTTAGGTGTCCTGGACTCGATGAGTGGTGTTGGAGTGGGTATTGGTCTTAGGGCTGGAATGGCTAATCCCAATCCGCAAGCACTTTTTGTGCAGGCTTTCGAGATTCGGCTTGAAGAGATCTGTATCAGCGCCGCCACGAGGATGAATATAGGGACTTTCGGGCTATAAACGAAAGAGTGAAAAGTACGACAGATCTCCTAGCTTTGTAGCGAAAAGCATTACGGGGATGCATTGGGGGTTAGGATACAGCTCAAAGTTCGCGGCACGAACTTCTGCTCGGTCAGGTTCTCTCTCCTCCGTCGACGAAGAATCCGCAATCCCGGCCGGATGGCAGTCCCGTGCTCTCGTCCAACATGTTCAGGTGTTCAGTGCTGCCCAGAAGAAGTCTGAAAGCGAAGAAATTGAGTACCTGGTAAGGAATGCCGGTGTATTAGTTTCGGTTGCAAGGTCGGAGCGCGCTTGAGGTCCGAGAGATAAAAAACAAGATGACGATCCTTATCGTACAACCGATATAATCGCGAACCCGTTCCCATATTGGGTTATCGACGGGGGCGAGTTGATGAATCTTGGTTGACCTACATCCATCCGCGTGCGACTCTTAAAGAGACTTCGTCAAATACGGTGTCAAAATAAAGTCGCCGCAGCCCACTGCGGGTTTTCGCTTCTAGTGCCGCACCGAGTCATACCATGAAATCCGCCAAATCCGGCCAGAATCTAGATCAGGTGTCGTTGCTCGTCCACGAGATCAGCAACATGATCTGTAGCATCCGTATGCACGCTAACAGTCTGTCCGTTGAGCCTAAGGTCCTTCAGTCGGCCAATGAAATTCTAGAGGTCAGCCGTCAAGTAGAAGTGTGCGTGATGACCTTGGCTGCTCTGGCAAGAAAAGTCCCCACTCACCGACGAAGCTGAAGTGCCGACTGACTAACATCGTGGGAAGCGACAGGACATTTCCGATTTCCACAAATATTTAATACTTGCGTGACAAAGGTCACTGACACAACCTGCGCAGTTGATGTTAAATGGAGTTTCCCATGGAAGCTTCGCTGGGTTCGGTTCCCGGAACGAAGTGCCTTCCCTCCGAGCGAAAATGCGTGAAGGATCACACGGGCCGTAGGTGCAAGTCGGAGAGGAAACCCATGAATACACCGTTTCGGAAGGCGAGTGCAAATGCAGGACTCGTGGTGACTAGGAGACAGGAACCTGCTGACAATCTTTCTTCAGAGAGACAATCGATTGAGGAAGAACGAGTTTCCCCCGAAAGCCACCATCGCCCGGAGCCAGGGATTGATCCAAGACGCGGCGATCCAAGACTCCGCTTCTTGGTGGTGGACGATCACTCGGTAGTTCGACATGGGGCCACTAGCTGGCTTCAAGCTCAGGCGGGGTTCACAGTTGCAGGGGAGGCTGCGACTAGCCGAGAAGCAATTGCGCAGGCAATTTTGCTCAAGCCAGACATTGTCTTGCTGGACGTCAACTTGGGAGACGAGGGAGGTTTATGCGCAGCATCTAAGATCGTGCGGACTTGCCCCGAAACGAGAATAGTTGTTTTCAGTGCCAGTTCTGATCCGGTGCATGTGCGCGGAATGATCGTTGCCGGAGTGGCGGCATACGTGCTGAAGACATCAGATCCTTCCGTCGTGTTGTCGGCGATACAAGCGGTCATCGCTGGCTCCAGATTTCTGGATCCTGCTCTATCGGATCAAGTGATCGAGGAACTTGCCACGCTTCCAGCGGCCAGTCGCAGGTCCCGCAACGTGCTCACTCCTCGGGAAGCGCAAGTCTTGAAGTGTATCGTCTGGGGTTACACCAACAGAGAAAGTGCGGCTGAGTTACAGATCAAGACCGCGAGCGTCAATACGTATCGGATTCGCCTTTGTGAAAGGCTCGGTTTGACAAGGCGCGCCGAGATTGTTCGCTACGGCATAGCCATTGGGCTGATGGTGACCCGCCCGCCGTCAAAACATCCTTCTGGTTCAGTGTTGGAACCTGAAACCGTACTACATTACAAAGGGGAGGCTCGAGGAAGATGCTGAACGAAAACCCCAATACGGCAGACCGCATCAAGGCGAGCGATGTTCTTCCCGGATCAGGTTCGAACGATCTGTCTGCGAGTGTCGTAACCAGTAGAAACCTTGAAGGGTTTGTTGCGGACTCGCTTCTCGAATACGACAGAGCGGGATCGAGATCGAGTGTAAAGCTATTGCACCTACTAACCGCTGCCTTGGTTGCGACCGCCAATGCGATTGTGATTACCGATCGACAGGGAACCATCCTTTGGACCAATCCGGCCTATACCGAATTAACGGGATACACTCCCAACGAGGTGATTGGTCACACCTGGAGCATGCTCCGATCTGGGAAGGACTCCCCAGAGGCCCCCGCGAAGATGTGGGATGCTATTCTGTCTCATGAGGTGTGGAGTGGGGAAGCCACAAACCAGCGTAAAGACGGCTCCGTTTACATCGAGGACATGACGATCACTCCAATTAGGATCGACAATGATGAAGAGCTCTGTTTTGTAGCCGTCAAACAGGACGTCACCGATCGGAGGTTAATGGAGAATCAGTTCCGACAGGCACAGAAGATGGAAGCCGTGGGTCAACTGGCAGGGGGCATAGCGCACGACTTTAACAATCTGCTGGGCGTGATCGGTGGGTGCGCTGAAGCCTTAGCAGACCAAAGTCGTAATGACATGTCAGTCCCGTGGATTGCTGAAGAGATCAGAAATGCCGTGAAATTGGCAGCCACGCTGACTGCACAGCTCTTGGCTTTCGCCCGCAAGCAAGTATTCCAACCTAAGGTGGTTTCATTGAACCACATAGTGTCCGAAACCGTTACGATGCTTCGTCGGGTCGTTGGGGAAGACATTACCTTCAGTGTGAACCTAGATCCCGATGCCGGGAACATTAGAGCTGACGCCGGGCAGGTGCAGCAGGTGATTATGAATCTTGCCATCAATGCGCGCGATGCTATGCCAAAGGGGGGCGTAATTACAATTACCACGGCAAACACGGACTTCGATCGTGACTGCGTTCAAAGAGATACTCTCGTTCGTGCGGGCCACTATGTGAAGTTGACGCTACGTGACACTGGGGTCGGCATGGACTCTGAAACGCAACGGAGAGCATTCGAGCCGTTCTTTACGACGAAAGGCCCAGGGCGAGGGACAGGTTTGGGACTGGCAGCTGTCTACGGGATAGTGAAACAGAGCGGAGGTTATGTATCCCTTACCAACGATTTGCAAAAGGGTGCGGTTGCTGAGGTCTATCTCGTGCGGGTTGAGGAAAGGCCAGAGGCCAAGACGGTAACTGCGTTACCCAGTAAGCGTGAAAGCGGGCACGAGACAGTGCTCTTGGTGGAAGATTATCTTTCCCTCCGGAACATGGTTCGAGCCTCCCTAGAGAAAAATGGATACAAGGTCATTACAGCTGCAAGCGGAGAGGAAGGACTGGAAGTGGCCGAATTGTTCAGCGAGCCAATCCATCTCCTGATCACTGATGTCATTATGTCAGGAATGGACGGACATCAACTAGCGGGCCGAATGGCAAAGCAGCGACCAAGCGTGAGCGTGCTTTATATGTCTGGGCATACAAAGGAACGGCTTGGCGAACTTGGAGTGCTCGATTCGCAAACGGCCTTCATAAAGAAGCCGTTCGACACGGCCGATCTCCTGTCAAAGGTGCGGGAGGCCCTGGAGTCATCCACTAGGGCCCACCAGAGGTCTGAGCCTCCTGCCGCGTAGCCAAATGCTGCTCCTGTGCCATCCACCAGATTAGTCCAGATCGGGGACGTATCATTCTCCTCCATTCATCGACTGCGTCGCAAAACCCGGACAACCGAAACCCGGCGAGGCTCGGTCACTCGCATCGATTCACGGACGTGGATTGGCCGTTTCGTAGGCTGTTTCATCCTTTCATCCAATACCGGAATCGGCTGATTCGCCAGGAGATAGTGCGCTAGAATTAAATTGCTGGTTACAACTTGGCTCCTTTTAGGTAAATGTGCAACGTACCCTCGAATACTTCTTTCTGCAGTACGCTCCAAACGCATTGAGGGAAGAGTGTGTCAATGTCGCTTTAATTCAGCTTGACTCGGGTGCGACGGAAAGGGGGATCTGCTCATTCCGAGTTGCCAAAGACTGGGTTGGGCGGGTGCAATCAATTGATCCCGACGCTGATATAGAGATGCTCGCTGCTGTGTGGACAGAATTCGAGCGAATGCTGAGCGATCCCGAACGGAGCCGGGAGACGCTCAGGATGATCGAAGACTCTTTCTCAAACCTTCTTCGGGCTTCGTCCAGAAGGAAGTGTGATTGCGAAGTCGATTCGTCAGGCATTGACCTCTTAGCGAGCCGTTATCTGTAAGCTTCTCTCCGTTGGGCCATCTGCGAAAATGTATTGCCGGTTAAGGCGTGTGTTGTTCGTGACTCCACTCTCGGCTGTTGCATCTACTCGCCATACCCCTTAGCTTGACTAAGAATGAGACACACTCGATGGCGCGGAACGGTGTCACAGAGCAGTACTAGGGTGTCCTTCGCGTGCATAGCGGATGAACTATACCGACACGCGCAAGAACTCGGCTTGTGGGCAGAAGGCTGCAAGTGCGTCTTGGCTTTGCCCAGGCCCAGTGCTATGCCCGGCTCAAGGAGTAATCGCTAGCAAGACCGTATTCACCCAAGTCCAAGGCACTCTCTCCACACAATGGCTTGGAAGCCGCGCAAGTTTCGGCACGCACCATCCCGGAATGGCGCAGTCAGTACTTCCACCTAGCGATGCGGCGAGGACGGAAGATTGCCAACGTCGCCATGGCCCGCCGGTTAGCGGTTCAGCTGTTCTGGATGTGGCACAAGGGACGGAACTATGAGCAAAATCGGTTACGACTGGAGGAAAAACGCGCGACAGTCGGATGAGGCAATGTTGCAGAATCTGCGTTCATTGCTGGCCTCACATGGCCGACTCAGTATTCCAATCATTAATGCTGAACCGAGGGTTATTACTTCGCACAAATTGAGGCGGCGGTTGTAGACCGAGCATATGAGTGAGTCGGCTACGACTGGAGGAAGGATTTGTCGAAAGCGAGACGGAAAACGTAAAGGTGCGCGGGATGATCGCCTGCTGCACACGTTGCCTGCCAGACAAGGAGACTTTAAGATGCCAACACAGTTGTTAGTTCCGGCAGCGGAATACTTGAGAATGTCTACGGAGGAGCAACCGAACTCAATCGTTCTTCAACAGGCCGCCATTCGACTATACGCTGCGACGCACGGGTATGAGGTGGTTGCGACCTACGCCGATCCCGGAAAGAGTGGCATTGGAATCAAGCGCCGAGTGGGACTTCGGCAACTGATTCAGGACGTGATAGCCGGTCAAACGCGATTCAGGGCCATCCTCGTCTATGATGTGAGCCGATGGGGACGCTTTCAGGATACCGACGAATCTGCCCACTATGAGTTCCTCTGCCGGAGTGCGGGCGTTCCAGTCCATTACTGTGCAGAGCAATTCGAGAACGATGGCAGGTTGCCCAATGAGATCATGAAGACTTTGAAGCGAACCATGGCGGCAGAGTACAGCCGCGAATTGTCAGTCAAAGTGTCAGCGGGGATGAGGCGGCTTGTATCTCAAGGCTTTCGGCTCGGTTCGACTCCAGGCTATGGACTTCGACGGATGATGGTTTCCCCGGATGGTAGTCGAAAGCGGATTCTCAAGTTCCACGAGCGCAAGAACCTCACGTCAGACCGAGTAATACTCATTCCCGGTCCAAAGCATGAGGTTGAGGTCATTCGCACCATCTTCGAGCTCGCAGCAAAAGGACGCCAGTCTCCCCGGCGAATCGCAGAGGAACTCAATCGCCGGAGGATCAAGTACATTGATGGCAAACGTTGGAACATGCTGAACGTTTACCTCATTCTAAAGAATGAGAAATACACTGGTTCCAATGTGTGGGGAAAGACCAACAAATCTTTCAATCAATGCGCGACTAGGTTGCCTCGCAGCGCATGGGTTACCAAGCCTAGCGCGTTCGTTCCACTCGTCAGCGCCGAGGAGTTCGCGCGTGTTCAAAGATTGATGCAAGTACGAAACTATAAGGCCAGCAAGCCAGACAGCTATTATCTCGGGGAAATGAGGAAAGTGCTGAAGCGAAAGGGAAGGCTGAGTCAGAACCTTTTGAAGAAGCGCGGTGTTTTCGATCATCGTGCGTTTGTTCGTCGTTTCGGATCGATGAAGCGGGCATATGAATTGATAGGTTATAAACCTTTCGTCCTTACCTTCAAAGCGATGGAAGGGTATAGAAAAGGGCAAAGCTTGCGAAATCAGCTGTTGTGCAATCTGAGCCAGCTGTTTCCATCCCAGCTCCAGATTGTTCGAATACCGCACCAAAGTTGTCGAAAAGCGGTGGAATTGGACAATCATGTTCAGATTGCGATTCATATGTGCCGCCCTCTCACGCCAACGTTGAATGGACCAAGATGGATACTGATAAAGCATCGCAAAGAGGAAGGCATGGTTTCTCTGATCTGCCTGACGAACAAGAGTGTGGATGGGTTCGCTGGGATGTATCTTGTTCCTGAGGTCGGCAGCCTAATGAATCGATACAAGATCCTGCGTGAAGGCCATCCCCTGTTGACTGCTGGAAAGCGTCTCGATTCGCTATCCGAGTTCTACGAGGCGGCAAGAGAAGTGTCAGAGAGATGGAAACCTCAGGATCATTTCACCGTCGTTGGCGATGCGATGCTCAATGAGAGATCATCTTCATTGATCGTGGCTGGCAGGAAGCTCAGGTTATCCCGCATAGAATCCTCAATGTTCAAATTGCTTTTGGAGAATGCTGGGAGCCCGGTATCGCCGGTGAAGATGTCTTCTCGCCCTGGCGGCCCAAAGGAGTGGTTTGCTCGCGCCCATATCTCTGCGCTGAGAAAGAAACTGGGAAGGAAGTTCGGAAAGCGGCTGGTCACAGTCAAAGGCGAAGGGTACATGTATAAATCAGTCACCTGAAGTGTCACGACCGGCCCCCCGGACGCTCGACGCATAGGAAAGTCAAAGTTTTGTGGGTGAGACTTGCCAAGGCACCATTCTAGGTCGAGGAGAGCATCGTGCGTCGAAGTGGGAATGCCGATTATTTTGCGCGGCTTGAAGTTTGGTGTTTTGGTCTCGGGCCCAGACGCGAAGACCGAAGGTCGCATTCTCTCTCGGTGTTGTTATATCGGCGGGAACACTCCAGACGAAAAATCAGGGCTATCAAGCTGACTTCGGCGGCAGGCGTCGTACCCATTGCATCCCCTTTCTGGGACGACTTCAATTGGCGAGGTAGGACAGATCTTTCCTGAGCGCCGCGAGTCGGTGATGTTGACGCGGGTGTCGGCTGGCCAGAAGCAAGACCTCGAACTTACTCGACTCCTTTAAGAACTTGGTTCAGGCCAATAATGTCAGCCCCGAGATCCTTACCGTCCGTGCCACGGTTCTTATAGGGACTGGTTGATTGGAGTTGGTAGCTCCCCCCGACATAAGATCGAAAACCGACGTCTTGCATGTCCTCCACATAGAGGTTGCCGTCCGGCCATGACGACGGAGGGTCGTCAGACGGGTCGGCGATCAAAGCATTGTTCGTGAATTTGAATGTAGCGAAGCAGTTCTCCAAGCTGGTTAGTGGGACGACAGTGTATGCACAACTCGCACGGCCACCGCCCGCATTCCATACGGGGTATCTGCCCGCTGTGACAATGTTGTTGGTAAAGACGAAGCCGTACATCTTTGGATATGAGATCAGGTTGTGCAGGGCGAGGATGCCCGTTCCGGGATCTGGGAACCCAGTGATGTGATCGATCGTGATCGTATTCAGCGGATTACTCGGCCATGAGTTTCCCACTAAGAACAACCTACCCGACCCAAGATACTTTTCGCTAATGTCATCCATCACAACGTCGTGAATGCTGAAGCGGGCGCCTGCCTTCGCTGGGGCTCCGTCAGTTCCGTTTCCCGAAATGGCCGTTGTTATCGCGAAGCCATCACTTGCGTGGGAGATATGAGTGTATCGGACGGTGACATCGGTGACCTCGCAGGTCGGACAGACGTTGGCTCCTGTGCGCACATGCTGGTTCTTGGGATTCAGGAGTATGGCAGTGCCCGCTTCGCCAAAACCTCCCCAGACGTTCTCAATCAGGTTATTTTCCACCAGCACACGAATGGCATTCTTAAGTTCCAGAGCATGCCTAACGATGAAGGGCATGCCAGACGACCCACCCTGAAACGGCGAGTTTCCCTTAAGCCATTGCCACGGCTTAAAAAAGTGGTTCAAACGAATCGTGATGTCGGTCGGAGTCGTGGTCGCCGGCCCTCCGCCGAACATGATCGCTTGGCCCGAGGCTTCCAGAAAGTTGTCCTCAATCTTGTAAGGACCACCCTGATAATCGCCATTACCTCCGCTCACCGCGTGCGCTTCGAGGCACGCTCCCGTGATAGCGATACAATGAAAATCGCTGAAGTAAGAATCCACAATGCCCACGTACTTCGTGCCCGACAGTTCGAAACCAGCACGGGTCTCATCCTCGACAGTCCCGTGCAACCAGCTCCGATCCAACACGATGTGATCCGCATGGCCTCCACGTTCGACCGCTACCAGAGTTATTGCGCTCTCGGTCCCGGCCATTCGCACCAGTTCCAATCCGATCAATCGGTAGTGATTGGCTCCAGCCTGGAAGATTACTGGGCCGACGACTGACGCTGCAACAAGTCTTGCAAGCACATTCTGAGGATTGTTGCATGGGAAGTGAGGACGCCCAAGCAGCGATGCCACTCCCGCATAGCAAGGGGTCAGGCGCTGTCCCTCTGCTGGCAGGGCATTGTTGGGAGCACTGGTGCGCACAATGATCCAGTGGTTTTTATCGCAACTCAGGGCAGGAAATCGGAAGGTTCCCGTAAAGGTTGCGCCAGCCTGCAGTTCGATTGTGTCGCCACAATGGGTACTGTCCAACGCAGCTTGCACATCGCCGCCAGCGTCAACGCTGATGACAGTTCCTGGGGCCGGGGTATCCGCCATCGAACTGGCGACAGTTGTCATCGGCAATCGTGCTGGACCATCGTACCCGGTGGCTGGAGCCACGCTGACGCTGAAATTACGGCTGGCAGTGTTACTGCCAGCATCCGTGACCGTGACGGTAAAGTTAAAGGTGCCCGCGCGTTCAGGTGTGCCGACGAAATTCCCGTTCTCATTCATCGTGACTCCTGGAGGAATGGTGCCCGCGGGGATCTTCCATCTGTACGGACCGTCACCAGCGGTCGCGTTAAATACTTCGCTGTAAATGTTTCCTTGCTGGCCTTGGGGTAGACTCGCATTGGTGATTTGCAGTTGCGCACCTTGGCTGAACAGGCACACGGACGCAATCGGAACAACCAAGAGCAGGAGCACGGAACGGTGGGACATGTCGGACCTCCCGAAGCGGCGCGTCTGGAGAAGCGGGGATATTACCACGAACAGGTCCTACCATGGTAGGAAGAAAAAACGCAATCACCCCGAATTGCGGTCATGTACGGCACAAAGAGAATAATGGGCGAAGCTACCCTACGAAGGGGCGAGTTCACGGAGGTCTTCTATCCTTGGATCGAGGAAACTCGGGTGAGGGCAACGGTAAACAATCTTGAACCCAGGGCGGCAAACCTAACAGCTCGGACGCCCGAAAACTGCGCTCTATCCGCGCTCTGTTTGTTGGTTTATCGCTACTTTGCATGGTCTTAGGTGTCATCCGCTGACCTGCATGTTGTTGAAACCACGTTAAGCGGCGGATTCGAATCCCTCCCTCTCCGCCAGATTTTTCAATCCCAAGCACTTAGCTCCCTAGTTCGCGTACTGAGTCGGCCCAGCTTCTACCTCTCGGTGGGTTTCTAGTGTCCCGTAGGTGTCCCGAAGCGCTCGGCGCTACTGCGGGATGTTTTTGCCTAACGCTCATCAACTTTGCCAAAATCGGTTTGAAGGACTCCCTCGAAACAAATGCGAATGCGGTACTTTGAGCGCACGCGCCGAACGCGCTAGACTTTTCTTATGGCACAGACACCCTGATCGGATTACGAACGAGGAGACGCCATGGGCTACGAAGAGTACAAGAAGAAGATAATGCCGATGTGCCCGGTCGCAATCAGGCAGCACCAGGTCGAGGTCCACGCGCCCGGCCACATCGATTGGGGAGTGGTGACCTGCGGGACCTGCTCCATGAAGTTCAATATCGGCCCCAACATGATCTTCGGTTCGAGGCTGACGGACGTACATGCCGCACAGCAGTTCGAGGCCATGCTGGCGGAGGACCACAAGGCCAATCGCCCGCATCAGGACTCCTACGAGATCAGGGACTAGAAGCTCATGCCGATAACCATCGAAGCCGAGATCAACCGCGCGGCGCTCCTTGGCCAGCAGCTGGAGGATCTCGTCTACAACAAGTCGAAAGAGGGCAAGCTGATCGCGATCGACAAGAACGACGATCTGCTGATGGGATATTGGTCGCTGATCTTCGATTACGGCAAAGGCGTCGGGTGCCTTTTGCAGAACAGGTTCTATTCGCCCGCCTTCGCGCTTTTTCGGCACAATCTACCAGATCGAGCACGCTCAGGGGGTCGTCAAGGCGATCGACGAAGACTCAAAGCAGCTGGCAGAGGCGCTGATCGATGGAACAAAGATCGTTATCACGACCTTGCAAAAGTTCCCCTTCGTTCTGCGCGGCCTGCTGCACGTTGCTGGGGCTGAGACTCAGGAGAGAGCGACGGACGAGGAGAAGAGGCGGGCGAAGGAATGGGAAGCCGCCATCGCGGCGCGAAAATATGCGGTGATCGTGGACGAGGCACATTCCAGCCAGACCGGAGAAACAGCTAGGGAGTTGAAAGCAATCCTAGGCAATACCGCGGTCCCCGAGAACGGAGAGGGCGAGGCGGACTGGGAAGACCGCCTGAACCAGGTGATGCAGTCGAGAGGACGCCGGCCGAACCTGAGCTTCTTCGCGTTCACGGCCACACCCAAGGGCAAGACACTGGAACTGTTCGGCAGGTCTGGGACGAGCGGTCTTCCCGAGGCATTTCACATTTACAGCATGCGCCAGGCAATCGAGGAGAAGTTTATCCTCGACGTGCTGACAAACTACACGACTTACAACCTGTATTACCACCTGCTGAAGGCTGCTGAAGATGATCCCGAGCTCCCAAAGAAAAAGGGCACGCGCGTGCTGGCCAAGTTCACGAGTCTGCATCCTTACAACATTGAGCAGAAGACCGAAGTGATCGTCGAGCACTTCCGCGAGAGCGTGCGGCACCGCCTCAACCAGCGCGCGAAGGCGATGGTAGTGACCTCCTCACGCTTGCATGCGGTGCGTTTCAAGCTCGCCTTCGAGAAATACATCGCCGAGAACGGCTACACCGACATCAGGCCGCTAGTGGCCTTCAGCGGCAAAGTGCGCGATCCTGACACTGGCCTCGAATACACTGAACCGGGCATGAACCGCGATGTAATCACAGGCAAGCCGATCGGTGAGGGGCAACTGCCCGAACGATTTGAGTCGCCGGACTATCAAGTGCTGCTGGTTGCGAACAAATACCAAACCGGCTTCGACCAGCCGCTATTGCACACCATGTACGTGGACAAGCGCCTTGATGGCGTGCAGGCGGTGCAGACGCTATCGCGGTTGAACCGGATGATCCCAGGCAAGGACGCACCCTTCGTTTTGGACTTCGTGAATGAAGCGGAAGATATTTTCCGCGCATTCAAGCCTTACTACGATGAGACTGGCCTTAAGCAGGCATCTGATCCGTCGCGGCTTGAAGGGTTGAAACACGAACTCGACCAGGAACAGATCTATCACTGGAGTGAAGTCGAGGCGTTCGCGCAGGTTTTCTACAAGCCTCCAGAGCGGCAGGTTCCAGCGGATCATGCCAATATGCAGCGCCATCTTCAACCTGCGGTCGACCGTTTCAAGGCGATCGAGGACGCAGACAAGAGGCAGGCTTTCTGGGACAAGTTGAACGGCTACGTCAAGATGTACGCCTTCCTGAGCCAGATTATTCCTTACGCAGATGCCGAATTGGAGATGCTCTACAGCTACGGTCGCTCCCTCCTCCCGCATTTGCAACTAGACCGCGAAACCATAACCGTGAAACTGGGGGATGAGGTTGACCTCCAGTACTATCGGCTGGAGCGCGTCCATGCCGGCCCGATCGACCTCAAGCAAGGTGACGCGCAAGGCGTCAAAAGTCCGACTGAAGTGGGAACTGGCAAAGCAAAGGATGAGAAGGCCCCGCTGTCGGAAATCATCCAGATACTGAATGAGCGCTTTGGCACCCAGTTCACAGAAGAAGACCGGTTGTTCTTCCAGCAGATCAAGGAGAAAGCTACGAAGAATGAGCAGGTTATCCAGACCGCGCTCGCAAATCCCCTGGATAAGTTCGAGTTGGGTATTCGCAAGCTGATCGAGGATTTCATGATCGAGCGCATGGGCGAAAACGACAAGATCGTGACGCGCTACATGGGCGACCGCGATTTCCAGGCAGCCGCGTATCCCATTCTGGCCCGCGAGATCTTCGATGCGGTCAGGGCGCGGACGACGGAAGCCATGAATGCGGCTGGTTCATCCGGGTCCGACGCAATGCCATGAGCTACCACTGGGGCCTGACAGGATTCTCAACTTCTGAGGAAAGGACCATGCGAAAGTATTTTTTTGTCGGACCCAACAAGCAACTCAAGAGTGGCATGAGCATTAAGGTCTGGAAGATCGAAACAAGAAGCTGTCGCGTACAAGTATGGTGGGGGCGGGCTCGACTTGACGAGTCGAGGAGGCGGGTGCGTAGCAAGGGCAGACTCACGACGAAGTGGTGGGACTTTCCGACCCCTTCCGCGGCAGAGGATCAGATGTGGCTACGAATTCGTTCCAAGATTCTGGGTGGATATAAACGCAATCCACGCAGACGTCCATGACGATCAAAGCGTTTCTTTAGGGGGCCTAGGACGTTCCGTTTCGGGGGAGACTCTTCAGCCTGCGCTGGGATTCGGGACTTTGGATGACCCTTGACTCGACCTGTTGAGGCGTCTGCGGCGTGACCATTTCGTGACCGCTCGATCATCACAGACCCTCACCGGACCACACGAACCACGCTTCCGCCATTGCGAGACAGCCTGTAAACATGCGGTTTTGCAGAAGATAGGAAGAAGTTGAGCAATGCCCAAATACGTCTGTTTTCGGGCAGCCGACACACCCAACCTGCGACTTCGTAGATTCAGTCACTTGCAAGGCTAGCGCAAAAGGGATTTTGGGCAGCTTCGCCGACGTAGCCGACACGAGATGTGATTCTCTCGGACTCAGACCCAGGCACTCAGCGTCACGGCGCAGATGTCAGACGGATCGACGCAGGCATTCACTGGCCCGCTGCAGGTTACGTTCCCATTTGGAGCTTCACGTGGCGTAACACAAGAGTCACGTGGACACAATGATGCGGAGGGGATGACTTCTTTGACCGGGGCCTGCGTGTGGGTTAGGTCTCATCACCCGACTTTGACCTAATGACGCCCGAACTAGTTTCTGTCGGGGATGAACAGGCGTTTATAGATAGGTCGCGATGGTACTTCGCGCCGATTGCGTCGCTGCCGCCAGCCGCCAGCGCTGCACGCAGTGGCGAGAGTTTTGCGGCTAACCTACGCCGCGTCGCTACTGGACCGATCTTCTAGTTGGAGGTCACGCTGTTCGGATTTTGTAAAAAGTAATGAGTTTAGCCTGGACTTCATCTGGAAGCCCGCCGTTCGACAGTTCGGGGGTAAGTCGATAATTATCAATATGAAGGCAAGATAGGTTCTAAACTTAGAGTCGCTAACAAAACCTCCACCAACCTCTACCCCGGTAGCTTCCTTCTTATTGCAGCTTCGAGTACTCTGTTTTGGCTTGCTTGTAGATTGGGACGTCTGGGTCGGCGTCTTTCCAGAGGGTCAGGAAATCTCTGTAGGCGGCGAGTGCCCTGGTGCGGGCGGCATCGGCATCCGCTCCTTGCGAGGTTCTCGACTGCAAGGCATTCGCACGAGCCACTCCCAGACGCGCCAACGCTCCCGTCCAGCAGTTCCCGACGATGCCGCCGTGGTCGAGAATCTTCCGAAACTCAGCGGCAGCAGCAATGCCGTGTCTGGCTGCCAAGTACGCCTCTCCGCGTACATACACCGATGAGAGGCAGGAAATGCTCACGTCGGGCAAAATTTGTCCGAACTCGATGGGGGAAACAGCTTGCAGGGCATTCAGGGCGAGAGTTGGTTTCTTTCCATCGAGCGACAACTGCGTCTGAATTGCTGGCAGCCAGAGCGACTGTATCTGCGTGTCCAGCGGGAATCGCTTTCCTAAGTCCTGTGCCAACAACTCAGCTCGCGACGTATCGCCCGCCATGGCAAACGCAAGCGCGGCTTCGCTCTCGACACTCTTACTGGTGGGAGCAAGCTTCAAGGCCTCTGCCGCTGACTGACGTGCCTCCGTGGTGTCGCCATAAGCGGCGTATTGCAGAGCAGCATTCGCCTGCCATATTGCGCCACTTTCCTTGCTGTCCACTCGTATGGCGGAGTCCACAGCCTGCTTTGTCAGGTCCCGCGCCTTCCGCAGATGCCCCCCATAGGCCTCGGTGGCGGACGCAAGCCCTAGCCCAACGTTCTCATACTCGGGCCTGGCTGCAAGCCACTGTTGTTGTTCCGCCATCGTATCGGAGTCCGCCACGACATAGCCAAGAAGATAGAGAGTATCGCGCAGGACCAAATCATCCACTTTCCGCGACTGTGCCTCCTGGATGATCTGCCGCGCCTCGTCGAAACGCTGCAAGGCAAGGGCGTTGATGGCGAGATTCTCATACCAATTCACATCATTCGGTGCGAAGCGCAACCCCTGCCTCGTGACCTCCGTGGCTTTTTCATACTGCCCTTGAGCGGTGAACACGATGCCCAACCTGAAGTACGCTGCACCTTCCCGCGGATAGCTCTCGATTCCCTCCTGATACGTCCGGGCCGCCTTATCGAGGTCTCCACTTACAATCCGGTAGTAGTCGGCACCGATTGCCAGCTTTTCACGCTCGGTCGTATTTTCCCGCAACTGAAATGCCTTGGTGAAATACTCGCTGGCCCGTCCCATCTCGCCCAGAGTATAGTAGTCGGTGCCCAGTGCGTCGTAAGCCATGGCAAAATTCGGATCAAGCTCGATGGCTCGCTGAATGTAAGGCAGGGATACGGCGACACTTTTCTGGTCATAGGCTTTTCTGCCAAGGCTGTACGCTTTTAGAGCTTCGAGCGAAGACGTGGTAGCCTGTTCGAGCGGTGCATCAAACTTCTGCACCGTAGCTAGTGATTCACCCATTTCGCCGCGCAGCTTGGATGCCGCCTCACCCAGCGCGTCCAGCACTTTTTCCTTGGACGTCGCCGTGACTTGCTCCTGCGCCAGCGTGTCGCCGTTCTTGCAATTCACTGCCTTTAGCCCGAGCACGTATTCGCTGCCCAGACTGCCAACCGTTCCCGCAATATAAGCTTTGCTGCCCGCCCGCTGGCAAAGCTCGCGGGTAACCGCAGGCGTGAGTTTCGTGTCCGCAGGACGGGTCATTAATTTCAAGGTCTCCGCGACTTGCTGATCCGAGAGCACATTCAGGAAAGGCGATTGCCGCAGTGAGACGCTGAGCGCCGTTTTCAGCGTGTCGTCGAATACCGCATCGCCCGTCTTGTTCTCGAAATCGGAGAGGACGATAGTGTCCTTGTCGGTCAGACGGTTGCCTTGCCGATGCGAACGATAGTAAATCCCGGCCGCTACGAACAAGGAGACGAGCAGGACGGGAACCGCAATCCCCCAGAGCTTCCCAATCCGAGCTGCACGAGCTTCTGCCACCATAACCGTGCCCGAGCGTGCTGGAGAATTGCGCCCGCTGTCGGAATCCCGCTTCAGCCGTTGCAAATCGGTTCGCATATCGGTTGCGTGCTGGTAGCGGAGGTTACGATCTTTTTCCAGCGCCTTGTTGATGATCCGCTCGAGTTCCGAGGGCACGCTTGGATTCAGCCGCACGGGAGCAACCGGATCGCGTTCCAGAATAGCGTTGAAAATCAACGCCGAAGTGTCGCCTCGGAATGGCAAGGCGCCCGTACACATTTCGTACAGCACCGCGCCGAAGGAGAACAGGTCAGTGCGGGCGTCGAGTTCCTTCCCTCGAACCTGCTCTGGGGACATGTAGGCGACGGTTCCCAGCGCACTGCCCGGACTGGTCAGTTGTTTCTCTGACTCGGCAGTCGGGGCGCTCAGGGCAATGCTCTGCGGCTTGAGAGTGACCTTCGCCAGCCCAAAATCGAGAACCTTCGCTTGACCTCCATTCGTGACAAAGATGTTGGCAGGCTTGATGTCGCGGTGGACTATGCCTTTGGTATGCGCAGCGTCCAACGCATTGGCAATCTCGATGCCCAGATCGAGCAGCGTCTCGACCTCCAGCGGCTTGCCGGAGATTGCGCGCTTAAGAGTCTGCCCCTCCAGCAACTCCATGGCGATGAAGGTTCGCCCGTCGGACTCGTTGATTTCGTAGATCGTGCAGATATTGGAATGGTTTAGTGCAGAGGCAGCGCGGGCCTCGCGGCGAAATCTCTGCAGCGATTGGGGATCTTCGGCAAGTTCTGGCGGAAGAAACTTGAGCGCCACATGGCGGCCGAGCTTGAGGTCTTCCGCTTCGTACACTATACCCATGCCCCCCCCGCCGATTTTGCTCAGAATGTGGTAGTGGTCAATGACGGTTTCCGCCAGGTCCGATTGTGAATTCGCCGTTCCCTGGTGGAGGCGGTCGCGTTGGGGCGCACGCGCCTTGGCCGCAAATGCTGGCGTCTCGATGAAGTTCCCGGCTTTATCGTCGTGCGCGAGCAGCGATTCTACCTCGTGGAGAAGTTCTTCATCTCCGGCACAGGCCTGCCTGACGAAATCGGTCCGGCCACTTTTTGTCACTTGCAGCGCGGCGTGAAAAAGTTCCTCGACTTGTTGCCAGCGCTCACGATTCATCGCGTCTCTCCGCTGAGTTCGCGCAGTAACCAGGCCTTCGCCAACCTCCAATCCCGCATCACCGTTTCCGGCGAAACCTGCAGCACCTCCGCGCTTTCCTCCACGCTCAGGCCACCGAAGAACCGCATCTCGACCACACGGCTCTTGCGATCATCTACCAGCGCCAGGCGATTGAGAGCTTCATCCACGGCAACCAAATCTGCGCTGGCGTCGGGAGCAACTAAGGGGACGAGATCCAGCGAAACTCGCGGCGCTCCTCCACCGCGCTTATTCGCCAGCCGGGCTTTGGCCTGGTCGGTGAGAATCCGCCGCATCTGCCGAGCGCACAGGGCAAAGAAATGTGCGCGGCTCTGCCAATCGATCAGCTTCAGATCCGAGAGGCGCAAGTAGAGCTCATTAATCAGCTCCGTAGTCTGGAGAGTGTGCCCTTCACGTTCACCCGCCATACAGCGCTGAGCGGCGCGATGGAGCTCGCGGTAAACCTGAGGCGTCAGCTTTTCCAGAGCCTGCCCATCGCCATGTCGCCATGCCTGAAGCAGTTCCGTGATTTCGTGTCCGAGGGACTCGGTCATTCCAAGCCTGTGCACTGCAAAAGGAGAACGGCCGGTTTACGCGAAGCTAGTCAGGTTGTATTTTCGTCCAGCGCTCATGCGCGGTGTGACATCTTCCAGCCTACAGGTCAGCACTGAAACGAAGAATTGCCAGTGATGCTGGACACCCGGCTCTGTGATGCTGGGCACCTCTCTCCGGTTCCCCTTCGATTCCAGCGGCTGACGGCCCCTTCGGTTTCGGACCGTGACTTCCCGAGAAGGGTAAGAGGGATGCACTTCGGGAATTCTTCGTCCGCTATTGCAGGTTTTGACGGCAGTTTTCGCTATATGAGGTGAAGGGCAGGAAAGGAGATTCCGAAATGAAATCCAGAATTTTGAAATTGTTTACCGGGATGACATTATTTGCCGCGCTGGCGATCCCCGTTCGGCTCGCCGCGCAGGGACAGAACCAAGAACTCCCTCGCTACACCGTTACCGACCTCGGCACGCTGGGAGGGACGTGGAGTTGGGGTGGGGGCCTCAGCAATAGCGGCTGGGTGGAGGGCCGATCGACTCTGCCCGGCGATACAGCCATGCACCCCGTTCTTTGGCGCAAGGGCGTGATGAAGGACCTGGGCACACTGGGCGGTCCGAACGCCGATGCGGCATGGCGGCCCAGCGACAGTGGCAATGTCGGGGGTGCCTCAGAGACGGGCGCTCCGGACCCGTTCGCGGAAGATTTCTGCGGTTATGGTACCAACCTCATCTGTCTGCCGATCGTTTGGTGGAATGACATACAGAAAATGACTCCGCTGCCCACGCTGGGTGGCAATAACGGCTGGGCCGCGGGAATCAACGACCAGAAGGAGGTGGCTGGGGTAGCCGAGAATACCACTGACGAGCCAACCTGCGCTGGCACCAGCCAAGTTTTTCAATTTAAGCCTGTCGTCTGGGCAAAGGGCAATGTTCACGAACTCCCCACATTTCCTGGCGACCCGGTCGGTATGGCTTGGGGGATTAACTATTGGGGCCAGACCACAGGGTACACGGGTAGTTGCACAACGGCTTTTCACGCCTTGCTGTGGCAAAACGGGATGGCGATCGACCTCGGCAACCTCGGCGGCGTGATGAATAATGAGGGCGATGACATCAACAACAAGGGCCAGGTGGTCGGCTCCTCCGACCTGCTTGGCGATACCACAATGCACGGCTTCCTCTGGAAGAAAAGCACTGGCATGATCGACCTTGGTACGCTGCCCGGCGACGTTGGAAGCGATGGCGACGGCATTAACAACCTGGGCCAATTGGTGGGCGGGTCGTGGGACGCAGACGGCAACGACCGTGCCTACCTCTGGCAGAATGGCGTAATGACGGACCTCAACACCCTGATTCCCCCCGACTCCCCCCTGTATCTGATCGAGGCAACGGGGACTATCAATGATCAGGGAGAGATCGCTGGTATTGGCTTAGTGACCGGCACGGGCGAGACCCACGCCTTCTTATTGACTCCGACAACGAACTACTGGGCGATCAGCGAAAAGCCGAGGGTCATTCTCCCCGATAGCGTTCGCAAACTGCTTCAGCACCGACGAGGCAACCACCTTGGACATAAACTGCCGAAGATGCAGTAGACATTGAGAATAAGAACCATCGCCAACGCCATGAAATCAGTCGAAATGGTTTGAACTCTGAACACGCTAAGCCGTCCGATGTCTGGGCGGCTTTTCTCTTGCATCGGGCGTAAGGTGGAGCGCGCCAACTGCGATCACGCCATTACACTCAATATGAAAGGCGCCCAGCCTTGTAGACAACACCCATGCCGCCACCGCCTAGCTTCTCGACAATGCCGTAATGCGAGATGGCTTGATCGATCAGGGAGCAGGTCGGACGCGATGGCGGGTTAATGTATTGCGGCTAAAATTAGTTTTCACTCCGCCCACCCAATCGACACGCAGGAAGCGCCAGCAGATCAGAGCACACCCCAACGTCAAGAACGCCTCGTGAATGTCCGCTCGCCTTTCGTAACGGACGCGCAGTCTCCGGAACTGGTTCAGCCAAGCGAAGGTCCTTTCGACCACCCAGCGCCATCGCCCCAATCCACTGCCATGGTCGGTGTTACGCTTCGCAAGAAAAGGGACGATGCGTCTGTTACGTATTCCTTGCCGGATCGACTCCGCGTCGTAGCCACGGTCGCCTAACACGCAATCCGGTCGGTGGCGCGGTCGTCCTCGGTCTCCCTGTAAGCTCGGAATGGCATCAACCAGCGCGAGGGCTTGCCGTGAATCGTTTCGGTTGGCCCCGGTGAGTTGAATGGCGAGTGGAATTCCGCGTCCGTCGCAAATCACATGACGCTTACTGCCGAGCTTCGCTCGGTCAGTGGGATTAGGGCCCGTTTGGAGCCCCCAAAAACAGCTCGCACGGAACTGCCGTCCACGACGGACCGTGACCAGTCGATCTGTCCGTAACGCGCCAGCCAGTCCAGCAAAATGAAGTGGAGCAGTTGCCAGATACCGCGCTCCTGCCAGTCGCGCAGCCGTCGCCAGCAACTCATTCCAGAGCCGCAGCCCATCTCTTGTGGCAGCATCTCCCAAGGGATTCCACTGCGCAGGACGAATACAATGCCCGTTAGACATGCCCTGTTTGCTAAGCGCGGTCTTCCGCCTCTGGGCTTCGCCTTGGCGAGTGGAATAAACGGTTCAACCAATTCCCACAACCCGTCAGGCAAGAGTTCGATGGCCATTGAGCAACTCCAGTCCGTAGTGATGTTCCAACCCTTTCCAGGGGTTGCTGGAGAAATGCGGTTTTGTTAGACGTTCTTAGGTCACAAATTCCGAACATTCCTACTCCTTCGGTTCGCAATTTCAGAACCTCATTATGCTGGCGGGTTTCAACCAGACGAGCTGTGTGGATTTCTTCCCCATCTGACCGTTCTTAGGCATCGGTACTGATAGTCCGCACCTCTAGAAAGAGGTAGATGTGCGCTTCTCAGAACTGCTTTTCGGTGGTCTTCTAGTAGTGTTTTGTGTCTTCGCAGCCGGCACCGCGCAAACGCCTCCCTCCAGCGGTCAATCCGGGCAAAAAGAGACGGGCGACAAGCAACCTCCGGCACGAACTCAACCTGCAGCATCAGGGCCTGCCTCGAAGCAAACAAAGCCATCCGCAAGCAGCGGCGAGCCGGCTGGCCCTAGAGTCACACCCCAGCCTGTGCTGCCGCCAATCCTTCATGACTTTACTTCCCTGCTCGAAGCATCGACAAACATAGAAGCAACAGCTGCAACCGCTGCACAGCTAAAGAACATTGTTGCATTTGTGTCCTCGGACAAAAACCATTCCTACGTGGCGATAGTCAAGACTCTTGCGCCCGACTATGCCATCGTGACGAACCCAGTTCCAGCTGGCGAAACGGCAATCTCGGTACTAATTGGAAACAAGGACGGAGGCAGACCGTCCATCTCGACGGAGCTCTCCTCGACGGTGAAAAAGAATTTGGTGATCGCGGGAGACTTTAGTGCGATCAGTAAGGTTCCTATAGAGGCGGATTGTTCCGGGAGTAGCGGCTGTGCCGTGCTGCTATCCGCCGATGGCGAGACGATCGTTGGGCAAGTCCAAGCACTAGAAATTGCACCTACTCAGCTTTCCGTTACCTATACGGCGCCTGCTAACGAAAAACCGGCTTCGATACGCCTTCAAAATGCCGCCGCTCAGTTTCCGATTATCAATCTTGTGCCACCTGCCGCGGGTCAATCGGTGCCGATGCGACAGGTGATTGCGGCGGATTTTTGCCAAAAGAACGAGAACGACGACTGCACGACAGACTTCTTCAAGCCGGATCACTCATCCTCAGCAGCGGGAGATCCGCACTCTGCAGCCGACCCGAAAAGCAAGATCTTGGCTGCCGGGAGCTATGTGCTCGATGCTGGAAATTCTGAAGTCCATTTTGTCCAACTCAATGCGTTAGGGCTCGACAGTGCAGACGTAAGTTTTAGCGCACCCGCGAGTTTCAAACCCGCCTACTTAGTGCTCGACACCGCCAACCAAAGCTATCGCTTTGCCTACACACCCGCACCGCCCTCGCAAACCAGCGACCTGAACTACGAGAGTGACGAGTTGAGCACAGTCTGCGATCAAGTCCAGGATCCTGCGCATCCGGCGGATCCAAGCAAGACGATCCCTGATTGCGATCACACGGCGGCTGGGCGATTGTCATTGAAGAGCCTATCCAACGGAAGCGAACTTGGGTACGTGGCAATACAAGGGAACCTTGTCATCGCTCGAGTCACAGCTCCCCTAGGTCAGGAGGCTTATGCCATCACCGTGACCAACAAACTCACCAAGAAGAGCACGATAGCTCGCCGGACGACGAAGCCCGGCGAAGACACTTCGATGCTAAATGTGGGTATGAGTATCATGGACCAAATGACCGCCCAGCGGAACTACGGCAACCGCATTGCAAAGCGCTATATTGCGGTGACTTTGGATGTATATAACCCAACCCCGAAGAAGGTTCAATTCAACAAAAGCGCCATGTATTTTGACGTGGACTATGTGGAAGCGAGAGAGCAAGGGTTAACATGGCCGGGATTCTGGCAAAGCATCGGTGAGGTGAGCACCCTAGGCTTGTACCAACCCAGTGTTTACGGCGCGCCTTTTGTAGCAGGCTCAACGAAGAAAGATACAGCGCCGCGAGTGGCGCGCTTTGGGCTGGAGCAAAACGTTAGACAAGCGCCAGAAAACTATCTCTCTGTGCTGGGCTCATTTGATTACACAACGACAAAGACAGACGACAAATTGAAAGCATTGGAGCTCATAGGATCTGTGCTGACGACCATCGCGACGGGTGGCATAGTCGCCGATGCTTCGGGGGCGTTCCGTGCGGGCACAACGGTCTTTGCGAGTACCTTCCTGCCGGGGGTGCGAAGCATTGCCCTCGACACGTCCTTCATCAACCGCCTGCGTTCGAATTTGGTTGCCCAGACCTTGCAAGATACGATTCAGGTGCCCTCAAAGGGTTCGACGACGACCATTGTTCTTCTCCCTCGCACCGGAATTCTTTCGTTTACCGATGCTCAAGTGTCGGTCATGATCAAGCGCATAATCGACGTTCATCTCGTCACGGAGGTGGTGAGCGAGGTGACCCAGACGCCGATTAAGAAGAACGAGTGCTCTACCGGCAATTCCAAAGATCAGACGCGGCAGGCCCTTGGCGAACCAACCGGGGTAACTACGAACCCCGACGGCACTAGTTTGTTCACCTTCTCCAGAGGCCCGGTGGCCACAGTTAACTTCGATAAGACAGGGACTGTTACCAGTTGCAGTCCGCCACGTACTCCGACAGAGCAAATGGATTTGGATACGACACTGCTAGAAGCAAAGCAGACCCTCACAGATCTCGGCCTTAACGCTACCCTGATTCCGCTGACTGACGGCAGCACAGTCATCGTAGATATTCCGGGGATTTCGAAGACCTATCACTTCAAAGCGAGCGGAGACGTAACTTCAGCGTATACCTTCCTATTTAAAGAGATCACTGCAGAAGCGAACAAAGCGAACGAGACTCAGGCCACGCTTGAAACGTTCCTCGAAGACAAGGCGACACTCCTATCGGCTTCGAGAAGCTCAGACATCAAGGCTCAGGCCAGCAAGGCAGGAAAAGCCAAGGCGGGCGCCTCCGTCACCTACGGAAGCCCGGACATTCAAAAGTAAGTGTCAGAGGAAATACATCCTTGACAAGTTGAATCGGGATCCAACGTGATTTCGCCATGTCACCAGCAAATTCTCAGGCAGCGGAACCCTGATTTTGCCGATTATCGCATCCCAGCCGGTTCGGGAAACCAGAAGACCGACTTTCGTTATTGACTATCGTTCGTCGAGACATCTGAACTGAAAGCTTATGGCGATCTGTGTTCAATCCTGCCCCGCCCACTTGGTCTGCAGACTTGGCGGCCGCATTAACGTCTGCATCACTACGCAATACTGTTCCGTTTTCTCATGCAAGGCGCGCAGTTGTTCCGCTGTTGCCTTAGGCGCGGCAACATGAAAATGGAGAAGAATGCTTTCAAAGCCTACCGGGACGTCTTTTGATATGCCGAGTGTACCTCGGAGATCCAAGTCTCCCTCCACCGTTACCTCAATGCGTTCGGTCGGTATGCCCATTGCCGCGGCCACCATCTGACAGGTGATCTGCGCGCAAGCTGCCAAAGCCCCAAGCAATAGATCACCGGAACAGGCGCCGGCACCAGCGCCTCCAACTCCCTTGTGCGCTTCGGCTTGGTAGATGGCACGACCGATATCGACCGAACACGCCACCGGAGCATCGGTCTGTCCGCCTTTCGCACGGATTGTGATTTTCGAGGCTTTTGGGTCATTGCGGTATTGCTCTTTCAGCGGCTTCTGAAGCGATCGAATATCCATGGCAACCTCGTTCCTTTTATTCTTGGCCAGGGGGACGCAAACGGCTTCCGGCCATGCCGCCTTGAAGCCGTTCCACCTCGATGGTAGCATCGGTGGGCAGCGGAGGGGCTATGCCCAAATATGTCATTGAGCGGGAAATCCCAGGAGCCGGAAATCTAACTGAAGCCCAATTACGGGAAGTCTCTCAGAAGTCGGTCCAGGTTCTGAACGGATTGGGTCCCGAGATCCAGTGGCTCCATAGCTATGTAACCGGCGACAAAGTCTACTGCGTCTACCTCGCGCCGGACGAAGCTATCATCCAAGAACACGCCAAGCGCGTAGGCATTCCTGCCAACCGCATCTCCGCTGTGCGGCGACTTCTCGACCCGACAATGGCTGGGTAAGCGCAGGTCGAATACTTCGAGCTTAGCTGTGGGCTTTCGCCATCAGCGCCAGCCCGACTAGACTTCCCAGCCATTAACAGAGGGGAGATGAAGTCTCGGACATCAGGACCTCTTCAATAGCTTTCTCGACCGGCAAAGCCCAACCTTCTAACCACGCCTTCGTTCCTACCATGTCCGTCAATGCCTTCCGTGCCGCGTGCAGACGTGCTTCCAGTTTGGCTTGTTCCGCCGGCGTGAGCGGAGCGCCAATGTTTTGGCGCAACGCGGCCGCGGCACCTGCCAGCCGCAGCGAACGTTCTGCATCGAGTTGAACAACCGCTAAACACGCGAAACACTCCAGCAGGCGCGCAACTCCGCGTTTATGGTCTAGCTCCT
Source organism: Candidatus Sulfotelmatobacter sp. (assembly GCA_052148475.1). GTDB lineage: Bacteria > Acidobacteriota > Terriglobia > Terriglobales > Acidobacteriaceae > Sulfotelmatobacter. The sequence goes on from JBKQID010000023.1 coordinate 145,000, forward strand.
GAAAAAGCTTTATGCTTTCGCCGTACAGTGAGCGCGCACTAGAATAATTTCCCTGTTCTCTCGCCAAGCTCCCCAGATCAGCGAGCGTGCCAGCGATGCCCCAGCGATCATTGAGTTCCCGAAAGATTCCCAGGCCTTGTTCATACAATGTCCGCGCTGCGGCGGTGGCCCCTTGATCCCGCGCGATATCTCCTTGGTAGTTTAGCGACCAGGCTACGCCTGTCCGATCTCCCAGTCCCTGGAAGATCGAAAGACACTCCATGTGCAGGGCGCGGGCGCGGTCATGGTCTCCCTGCACCTTGAGAACATTGGCCAAGTTACTAAGAGCACGGGCGACGGCCTTCTGGTCGCCTAATTCTCTCCACAGCACAAGGCCTTCTTCGAATAGAGCACGCGCAATTGCCACGTCACCCCGGTCGCAAGCGAAGACCGCCAGCGCGTTCAGAGAGACAGCGACACCCATTTTGTCCCCCAACTGACGCGCTATGTCTTGACTTTCGCCGATCAGCGCATCCCCCGAGGCGTAGTCTCCCTGTTCGCCAGCGAGCACGCCAGCGGCGAAAAGCGCGCGTGCCCGCGCTTTCGTGGGAACTGCTGCTCCTGCGACCCTCAGCAGCTTACCCAACCGGTCCCTGCCTTCGGCGAGATACTCTCGAATCTCCCAAAAGCGAAACAGCGCCGTTGCAAGACGCAGGCCCCACTCTGCATCTCCGGTTTCTGTCAGCCACTCAAGGGCTGTGCGAAAATTGTCGTGTTCCAACGCGAAGCGTTGCTGCCATTCGGCTCCTTGCGCGCCGCTCTGCTCCGTAGCCTCCTCTTCCGCCAGCACCAGGCAGTAGGCGGCATGAGCACGCTTGGTCAACGGCTGCTCCCCGCTTGCCTCCAGCTTTTCCAGCGCGTATTCGCGAATCGTGTCCAGCATCACGAACCGCGATTCACCCTTCGATGGCTCGACCTGCTGCACCAGGCTTTTGTCCACCATGGATGCCATTCCGTCAAGCAAGTCCAAATTGAGATCGCTCTTAGTGGCGCAAACCGCCTCCACCCCTTCCAGATTGCATCCGCCCGCGAACACCGATAATCTTCGAAAGAGCTTCTGCTCGGCCGCAGTGAGGAGCTCGTAGCTCCAATCGATGGCCGCCCGAAGCGTCTGTTGCCGCTGCGGTAGGTCCCGCGGGCCTCCGGTCAAGAGTTGCAACCGGCTTGCCAGACGCGCCAACATCAAAGAGGGTGAAAGGACTTTGACCCGGGCGGCAGCGAGTTCAATTGCCAGAGGCAGACCATCCAACCGGGCACAAATCTCGGCAACGACAGGTGCGTTTTCTCGATTAAGTTGAAAATCTGGCTTGGCGGCGATGGCCCGTTGTGCGAACAACGCGACCGCAGGGCACCGTGACAGGACCTCGACTGAGGGCTTAGACCGCGGATCCGGCAGCGCCAGCGGGGGCACCGGAAATTCATGTTCTCCGTACACGTGCAGAGCTGCACGGCTCGTTACCATGATTCTAAGATTGGGACAACTTGCCAGGAGATCGGCCACGGTAGGCGCCGCCTGAACCAGGTGCTCAAAATTGTCCAGTAGGAGCAGCAGGGGGGCGCTCGATGAGTCCTGTAAATTTCGCTTGAGTATTTCGAGCGCCGACTGACCTCCTGCCTCTCGGATTCCCAACGTTTGAAGGATGGTCGAAGCGATCAAGACAGGATCGCTTAGCGACGAGAGCGGAACAAAATAAGTGGCTGGAAAGCGCTCGACCAGGCCACTTGTCACTTGCACTGCTAGGCGCGTTTTGCCTATCCCGCCCGGACCTGTAATAGTGACTAGGCGCACATCCTGACGCAGCAGCAGTTCTTTGACGGCGGCTATCTCCTTCTCCCGCCCCACGAATCCGGTCCGCTGCACAGGAAGATTCGCCGAGCGGGTCTCCAGCTGCGTCACTGGCTTCTCCCAGAAGCGGTCGCGTATGGCTGTGAGTTCCCGCGCCAGATATCGGGCAACGATGTTACCTGCTGGGCGGGAGTTCGGTATTACGGGTGCGGCATTAGGAACAGCCGTGTGCGCTTTTTCCGTCTCCCCCTTGAGTTGCCTTAAGGCCGAACAAATATCGGCGGCATGCTGGAAGCGCTTGTCGCGTTTTTTTTCGAGCGTCCTTGCTATAATTGCTTCAAGAGCGGCCGGTAACGACGAATTTACCTTGCTGGCGGGGGCTGGCTTCGCATTCAGAATCGCATCCATCAGCAGCACACGATTCTTGCCGACGAAGGGTTTCTGGCCCGTGGCCATTTCGTAAAGCACCACGCCCAAGGAAAACAGATCACTGCGCGCGTCAATCTCTTCTCCACGCACCTGCTCAGGAGACATATAAGAAGTTGTTCCCGGAATAACGCCCTCCAGGGTAAGCGACTCCTCATCGGACTGGTCCTCCGCGACATGAGGGTCGCACACCTTGGCCAAGCCGAAATCCAGGATCTTCATCTGCCTGCGGCCGACGATGAACATATTTCCCGGTTTTATGTCCCGGTGGATAATCCCCTTCGCATGGGCCGATTCAAGGGCATCGGACGTCTGAATCCCAAAATCCAAGAGCTCGTCGGTTGAAATCGGACCTTCCTGGATTCGCTGCTTTAGGCTCACCCCTTCCAGCAACTCCATGACGATCACCGGCTGATGATCATGCTCTTCCACTTCGTGGATAGTGCAGATGTTGGGGTGATTCAGGGAAGAGGCGGCGCGGGCTTCGCGCTCAAACCTTCGGAGTGCTCTCTCGTCACATACGAGCTTCTCTGGCAGGAATTTCAAAGCGACCAGGCGTCCCAGACGTATGTCCTTCGCTTCGTAAACCACGCCCATGCCACCGCTGCCCAGACGACGAAGCACCTCGTAATGTGCAACTGTTTGCCCGATGAGGGCGCGGTCTCCGGGCGCTTCCGTCCGTGTGACGTTCTGTATCCCACCCTGGAGCGCGGGTTTTTCCAGGAAATCGCCCAATTCCCCTTGAGACCGCAACAGGGACATGACCTCCTGGACCAGCGGAGTGTCGCCAGCGCAAGCTTCGCGTAAGAAAGCTTCCTGCTGTTCCGCTGGCAAACGCAGCGCCGCCTGCAGTAAATCGTCCACGCGTTTCCAGCGCTCAGCATCCATTACGCCCCCGATTCATCTCTTGATGGAGCCAGGCTCGCGCCGTGCTCCAGTCGCGAGATACGGTAACTGCAGATACATCGAGAACTTCGGCCGTCTCCGCGAAGGTCAATCCCCCGAAAAAGCGCAGCTCAACCACTCGCGCTTTCCGTGGATCCAGTTGGGCCAGAGCTTTCAGAGCGTCGTCGAGAACCACCACGTCAATATCTTTGCCACGCGAGAACCCTGATGCGTCTTCCAGGGGCACCGTACCCTGACCTGCACCGCGCTTCCCGGCACGGTGACGCCGGGCGTAGTCGACCAGAATCTGCCGTATGAGTTGCGCGGCGATGGAAAAAAAATGGGTGCGGCTTTCCCACTGCGGAGGATTCATCCGAACTAGGCGTAGATACGCCTCGTTTACCAGTTCCGCGCTTTGCAGGCTATGGTCTTCGCGTTCTTTACGCAGTTGAAAGTGTGCGATCCGACGTAATTCCTTGTAAACCACGGGGAGCAAGGCATCGAGGCCTTCGCCATCGCCGCCGTGCCAACCACGCAAAAGCCGCGTAACCTCGTCACTGGACTGTTGCCCCACGAAGACGCCCCCAGACCAAGCGTTTCCGCGCTAGCGTAGCCATCCCAGCTCCGATTGTCAACCGCCGTTAGGGAATCGTGTTGTCAAGGAATTGCCCGCTCGCGGAAATCTTCGGGCAGAAAAAACTTCGACTAGGATGATCAGATTTGCTCCGCCATTGCGCTGTTAGAGATAGAGCACAAAAAAGTTCACCTTGGGGAAAATCTTCAATTTGCGCTCAGAAAAGGAGAATGAAATGAAAACCAAAGTGTTTCTCACGTCGCATCCGTGTGTGTTGTTTGTTGCCGTCCTGGCACTTTCGTCCTTTGCCTTGGCGCAGCATGACATGCAAGACATGACTGGCTCACCCAATCTCGTTCAAGTCGTTCGCGCCGCCACGCAGCAGTACCTCAACGTCAATAACGCCACCGCGGCCGGCTACGCGCCTTTCCTCGGCTGCGTTACTGGTCAGGACCATGGTGCCATGGGCGTGCACTACGTCAATGGTGCGCTGCTAAGCGCGGGCCAGATTGATGCCTCACACCCGCAAGCCTTGATCTACGAGCCATCGGCGAACGGCGCCATGCAACTGGTGGGCGTCGAGTTCATTGTCTTTGCGGACTCTTGGCTACAAAGCAATAACAACACTCCTCCGGTGCTGGATGGCCAAGTCTTCCAATTCGTTGACAGCCCAAACCGCTTCAACATACCTGCGTTCTTTGAGCTACACGTCTGGGCCTGGAGGGCAAACCCTCAGGGTGCCTATGTGGACTGGAACAATAAGGTGACTTGCACCCGCGAGTAAGGTGCCAGTGGAAAGCCAGATGGGGAGGCCACGCGCCGCGAACAACGAAACGCGTTAGCCTCCCTCCATTTGTTCTCAAACTGATCAAATAACAAAGAAAGGACAGGATAAAACCATGCCGAAATACGTCATCGAGCGCGATGTTCCGGGAATTGGAAATGCGACGCAGAAAGAAGTCCTAGCCATATCGCAGAAATCCTGCAGTGTTCTCAATGAACTCGGACCGACGATCCAGTGGTTGCACAGCTACGTAACAGCAGACAAGATTTATTGCGTCTATATAGCCCCGGACGAAAAGATGGTTCGAGAACACGCGGAACAAGGAGGCTTCCCGGCGAACCGCGTCTCGGAAGTTAAGTCAGTAATCGATCCGACAACGGCCGAATAGCCGCAAAGGTTGAGTGATAACGGGCACGAAACCTGACACGTGGTCGCTAACCACCGTCACCCCAGCACTCCGTTCGATTGAGTCTATGAATGCCGGGCGACCCACACAGCGGGAGTAAGGTCAGGAAGGCACCGAATCGGAAGATCGGCGAGTCCGGGGAGGACCGCGGCCAGATAGTCGCGCACCGATAGCTTCAGCCGACGGCAGCTTTCCACGACCGAGAGAATCGCCGCAACCTTCGGTCCCGCTTGTGGGCTGCCGATGTGCAACCAATTCTTTCGACCAAGAGCTACCGGACGCATGGAGTTCTCGGCTAGGTTAGTACTTGGCTCTAATTCTGGATACTCCAAGAAGCGGGTGAGCTTTTTCCAAAGCGTGAGCGCGTACTGGCAAGCCTTGCTAAGTGCGCTGGAAGGCAAAGCAACGGACTGCGCTGCCTCGATCTTGCTTCGGATATCATCGAGAAGAGGTCTCCCCGATTCCTGACGCCGGATATGGCGCGCCGCAGGAGTCAGCGCTTTGCGGCGAGCGTCGGCGTCGACAGCAAACAGTTC
>JBKQID010000024.1:0-159898 GCA_052148475.1 Candidatus Sulfotelmatobacter sp.
CTATCGACGAGATCGGTCACTGGGTGAAGAAAACCCGCGACGACACCTTCATTGAGAAAGACGCTCTGGAACGCACCGTGAACCGCTGCGAGAGCATGGCGTTCATCGGCGGCTGCACCGACACCAACGAATTCAACTACCTCGTTGTCAAGACCATGCGCAGCCTGGGGCTCACCTATATAGAAAACCAGGCCAGGGTTTGACACGGCCCTACGGTCTCAAGTTTGGGACCAACATTTGGACGCGGGGCCATGACGAATGGCTGGATCGACATCAAGAACACCGACATGATGTTGATCATGGGCGGAAATCCGGCCGAGAACCATCCTTGCGGATTCAAGTGGGCGATGGAGGCCAAGCGCAACCGCAACGCCAGGCTGATTTCCGTCGATCCCCGATTCACCCGAACGTCGTCCACCGCGGATCTCTTTTGCCAGATCCGCGCGGGCACCGACATCGCTTTCCTCGGCGGGCTGATCCGCTACGCGATCGAAAACAACCGCATCGCCAAGGATTACCTGGTCAACTACACGAACGCCGCGTTCATCGTGAAGGAAGGTTTCAAACTTCCCGAGGACGGCTTGTACTCAGGCTTCGATGCCGCAACAGGCGCGTACAACACGTCGACCTGGAATTACGAACAGGGCGGTGACGTCAGCGGGAAGGCGAATTCCGCACAGCCGGCGTCTTCGGCGCCACCGGGACTGCCGCCGAAGACGGCCTACGACTTGACCTTGCAGCACCCGCGCTGCGTCTTCCAACTGCTGAAGCAGCAGTACTCGCGCTACACGCCTGAAATCGTCGAGCGAATTACAGGCATTCCCAAAGATCAATATCTCAAAGCTATCGACATGTTCACCTCGGTGCGCAAAGACGGCGACATGAAGAAGGTCGCGACCATCATCTATGCCGTCGGTTGGACCCAGCACACCTTCGGCACGCAGATCATCCGCACGGCGGCCATGATTCAGCTTCTGCTGGGCAATGTGGGGAGAGCGGGCGGAGGCGTCAATGCGCTGCGCGGCCATTCGAACATTCAGGGCGCGACCGATATGGCTGGCCTTTACGACACCCTGCCCGGATACCTGAAAGCTCCGATTGCAGCCGACACAGACCTCGCCGCATATCTAAAGCGCATCACACCAACCACCTCGAAGCCATCGGTCTGGGATTCATTCAATTATTACTCGAACACGCCAAAGTTCTTGGCGTCATTTCTCAAGGCCCTATACGGTCCGGCGGCGACGAAAGAAAACCAATTTGCCTTCGATTACCTGCCTAAGTTCGACCGCGACTATTCGTGGACCCATATCTGGGACGACATGTACAACGGCAAGGTCAAGGGCATGATGGCCTTCGGCATGAACGGCGTGATGGTCGGCCCGGACACGAACAAAAACATCAATGCGCTGAAAAAGGCCGATTGGTTGGTCGTCGGTGAGATTTATCCGGACGAAACCAGCGAGTTCTGGCGGGCTCCGGGAATCACTGCCGACGAGCAAAAGACTATCAAGACTACAGTATACCGGCTGCCCTGTGCTGGCTTCGCCGAAAAAGACGGAAGCATGACCAACTCGGCGCGCTGGGTGACGTGGAAATATGCTGCCGTGCCAACTCCGGGCGATGCCCGGCTGGACCAGGACATCATCGCGCAGATCTTTCTGCGGGTTCGCGACCTCTACAAGAAAGAGGGCGGAAAATTCCCCGATCCGATTCTTAACTTGACCTGGGCCTACGCAGACGCAGCTCATCCGCCACTATCGCAACTGGCGATGGAGCTAAATGGCAAAGCGCTGGCCGAGTTGAAAGACGAAAAAACGGGCCAGGTGGTCAAGGCCGGCCAGCAGCTTCCGGGATTTGCATGGCTCAAAGACGACGGCACAACGGCCTGCGGGAACTGGATTTATTCGGGATGCTGGACCGATGCCGGAAATCAAATGGCGCGCCGCGGCACCGAAGATCCGTCCGGGCTCGGCGTCTATCCCAATTGGGCATGGACATGGCCCGCAAACCGGCGCGTCCTTTACAACCGTGCTTCGTGCGACGCGGATGGAAAACCATGGGATCCGACGCGCAAGCAGGTGTGGTGGAACGAAGCGTCGCAGACCTGGGCCGGCAATGACGTGCCGGATTTCAAGCCCGATTCCAACCCCAAGGATCACATGGGACCATTCATCATGAATCCGGAGGGCGTGGGTCGACTGTTCGTTCCGATCGGAGTATTGGCGGACGGCCCATTCCCGGAGCACTATGAACCGATCGAAAGTCCTACCAAGAACCTGCTGCACCCGGACCAGTCGAGCAATCCGCTGGTAAAGAAATTCAAGACTCCATATGACAAGTTCGGCGATCCGGCGGAATACAACATCGTGTGCACGACGTATCGGCTGACTGAGCACTATCACTATTGGACCAAAAATAACCCGATGAACGTCCAGCTCATACCCGAACCGTTCGTCGAGATCCCGGTGGAGTTGGCTCAGGAGAAAGGAATCAAAGGAACGGACAAGGTCAAAGTGATCAGCGCCCGTGGAACCTACATCGCCAAAGCCTTCGTGACCCGCCGGCTGAAGCCGCTTATGATCGACGGCAAGAAGGTCTATCCGATCGGGCTGCCGATTCATCAGGGCTTCAGGGGAATCCAAGAGGATGAGGGCAAAGACGCCCGGACACCGGCGAATCTTCTCACCCCCGCGGTGACCGATCCGAACGCGCATACGCCTGAATCCAAAGGCTTTCTGGTGAAGCTGGAAAAAGCGTAAAGGAAGATTGAGCGATTGAGTCATTGAGTGATTTGAAAATTCGCTGCGTGCGGATTTTCAGGTTTCTCAATGACTCAATCGACGATCACTCAATAACCCAATTTTATGAGCCAGGCAACTTTAGCAATCCGCAGAATCTCCGGTCACGCCGGACCCGCTCCCGGCGAAGACGTGGAGCGCGACTATCAGGTTTGCAAGCTGATCGACACCACCACGTGCATCGGCTGCAAGGCCTGCGAAGTGGCCTGCCTCGAATGGAACGGCTACACCTTCACCGATACCGTGTTCGACAACAGCTACCAGACCATGCCGGAGACGGCATGGAATTATTGGAACCTGATCAAGTTCAACGAGCACGAGCAGGAAGACGGCAGCCTCAGGCTGCTCATGCGCAAAGACCAGTGCATGCACTGCTCCGATCCGGGCTGTCTGAAGGCGTGTCCGGCCGACGGCGCCATCGTGCAATATACGAACGGCATCGTCGATTTTCAGCAGCAGAACTGCATTGGCTGCGGTTATTGTGTCAGCGGATGCCCGTTCGATATCCCCAAGTTCAATCCCGCGACCAAGAAGATGTTCAAGTGCACGCTGTGCGTCGACCGGGTGAGCGAGGGACTGGAACCCGCCTGCATCAAATCCTGTCCCACGGGATGCCTCCACTTCGGAAGCAAAGATGACATGAAGGATCTGGCCGAGACACGCGCCCGGCAGCTGCGTGAGAACTACGGCATCGAGAAGGCGGGAGTCTACGATCCTGCGGGCGTCGGTGGAACCGGCGTCATCTATGTGCTCCACGATGTGACTAACCCTGAGGCCTACGGCGGCTTGCCCAAGGATCCTCATATTCCGTGGATCGTCCGTTTCTGGAAAGGGCCGGCGAAGTGGATTGGAAATCTCGCCATGCTGGGCGGCATCCTCGGCGTGACGCTGCACTACTTCCGGTATGGTCCCAAGGAAGTGCATCCCGAGCCGCATGAGAACGGAGGCCAGCCGTGAGTTCGAACGCCATTTCCTCGCCACGAACCACGGGCGAGCCCGGAGAGCGCATTCTCCGCTACACGCTGAGCGAGCGGGTTCACCATTGGTTCGGAGCGTTGTTCTACGCCTATTGCCTGATCACCGGCCTGGCTTTCTGGTCGCCTTATATGTTCTGGCTTACAGTGCTAGTGGGCGGGGGACCGACGGCCCGCTTCTGGCATCCCTGGTTCGGCCTGGCCTTCAGCTTTTCCATGTTCTGGATGTATAAAATGTGGCGCCCTGACATGCTGACCACCGACGCCGACCGGCGCTGGAAGCAAGCGATGAAGCACTACATCGAGAACGACGACCAGAATCTCCCCCCTGAGGGCCGCTTCAACTACGGACAGAAATTGTTTTTCTGGCTGATGTTCTATGGCGTGATTCTGCTGCTCATCTCGGGGGTGGGGCTGTGGTTTGTTGAGTCCATCCCGTGGGGCTTTCGCTGGCTGCGATACCTGGCGGTCACGGTGCACGTGGTCGCCGCCCTGGCGACGATTGGCGGTTTCATCATTCACATTTACATGGGCACGGCCATGGTGCGCGGCGGTTTCACTTCAATCATTCGCGGAGAGGTCTCCACGGCATGGGCCAGAACTCATCACCGTCTGTGGTACGAGCAGGTCACGAAAAAAATGTCCGAGGAGAAATAAAGCACGAACTGTCCGGCATTACATGCCTCTTTGCTTGAATCGCAGTGCAGACCTTGCTTCGAATCCGCCGTCCTGTAGCTCTCGCTTAGGGACCACCCTCACGCGGTGATCATCGTCAAGTTGAATCGTCAGGCCCCGACAGCACGAGGAGCACAACCAAACATATTCAAGCGCGCGGGACCTGGCCGCGTATTTCAAATCAGCCGGCAGCTTGCGCCGAGCTGACGCAGCTTTGTAGTCGATCAAGTGGAGTCTGCCTTCGTTGCGATAGCGAAAGGCATTGGAACAGTCTTCGACTCCAGGCTGCCTGCATTATAGAGTTGTGCCCTATAGTCCCCTATGCTATGCTGCCCCGAGTATGAGTCATGCTGCCAAAAACAAGGAAAAACTCATCGTGCGAGCTCGCCGCATTCGCGGGCAGGTGGAAGCGCTTGAACGGGCGCTGACCGAGGAACAAGACTGTGGCGATATCCTACGACTGATCACGTCTGCTCGCGGCGCCATGAACTCGCTGATGGTGGAGTTGCTTGAAGACCAGATCCGATTTCACGTCCTCGATCCAGACCGGAAGCTGAGTTCCGAACAGGCTGACGCGGCAGACGGCCTCGTTGAAACCATTAAGTCGTACCTGAAGTAAGACCTCATCCTGTGGGCACAACAGCGGCGCCACCTGCCTCCGTTTACACCCGTCGTCTTTCCGGTCTTGCATCTCGGAACTGCGCCCCCCGTTGCTCCGAACTTTTCTTCATTTTTCCCTTGCCACAGTATAGTCCCCTATACTATAAGGTTTTGTCGGCAGCAACGGAAACACCATCGAGTGAGGTTTGGCAGGCGGCGCGCTTTTAACAATCCCGTAACCTGCCAGTGCCATGGTTAGAGATTTACAGGTCGCGACGAAAGGAAGTAGCCGACCCCGGCGCGAGACCGTGTGGGGAAAGGGACGTGGAGGATTTCATGCGGCGGAACTTAAGGGTTTTGTTCATCTGGTTGTTCCTTATCGTCGCCTTGGGAGAGATCGGTCTCGCCCAAAAGGCGCTGACGTGGCAGGAAGTTCGTGACAAGTTCGAAGCCGCAAACCCAACTCTGCGCGCTGGACAAATTGGCATTGATGAATCACGAGCGCAAGAAATTACGGCGAATCTTCGTCCGAATCCGAACCTAACCATTGTTGCCGACCAGATCGATCCTTTCAACGGCGGCCCGACTCATGGGCCTTTCGCCTACCTGTTGTCCTCGGGAACTGTCAGCCAATTATGGGAACGCCAGCACAAACGAGGGCTTCGGCTGGAGAGCGCGCAGAAGGCGACCGCGATTGCAACGTTCGGGCAAGCCGATCTAGAGCGAAATCTAATATTCAATCTCCGTGGGGCATTCGTCCAGGCGCTTCAGGAAAGGGCCATCTTAAGTCTAGCCAAGGAAAACCTAGCTTACTACGATCATGTTTTGGATGTAAATCGAGAGCGCTACCAAGCGGGCGGAATAGCCCAAGTGGATCTGAAGCGTCTGGAATTGCAAAGGGTTCAGTATCTTTCGGATCTGCAGACCGCCGAGGTGAATCTCCGGGTTGCAAAGATTCAGCTTCTAATGCTGTTGAACGATCAGACTCCGGTCGAACAATTCGATGTCATCGGCCCGTTTGATTTTGCGGAGCAAATTCCTCCCCTCAGTGACGTTCGTCAAGCGGCCGTCGATACGCGCCCTGACCTGAGGGCAGCGTTGCAGTCCGTCGATAAGGCGAAGACCGACTACCGGCTCGCTGTGGCCAATGGATCGACTGATCCGGTCCTTGGCTTCGATGTCGGGCGAAATCCCCCTATCGATCAGTACCTTGGTTTCAGCGTGAGCATTCCTCTGCGGATTTTCGATCGCAATCAGGGTGAAAAACGCCGTACTCAACTGGACATTGATCGCAATGACCGACTCGCAGCCGCTGCTCGGGCGCAGGTTTTCAACGATGTTGATTCCGCCTATGCCACGGTCAACAGCGCAGTAATTCTTCTCAAACCGTATAAGGACCAATACCTGGAAGAGGCTTCGAGCGTACGGGACACGATCTCGTTTTCGTATCAGCACGGCGCGGCTTCGCTGCTCGATTTTCTCAATGCTCAGGCCGACTATCGGAGTGTACAGGTGAACTATCTAAATCTGGTCGCCTCTTATCTGAATGCAGCCAGCCAACTGAATCTTGCCGTAGGACGCGAGGTGATCCAATGAACCGCAGGGATTTCGCAGTCTTGTCCTTCCCTCTGCTCATGGCTCTGTTTTTCACCGGCTGCAGTGGCGGGAAAAGTGATCCCCAGGCAGAAGCGCCGCCGCCGCTCAAACTCGAACGCGTGGAAGACCGCAATGTGTTTCAAGTGGACCATCCTGAGCGCTTCCAGTTGACGCAGGCAGCAGAGCACATTGCGACGCCTCAGTTGAAAGTCACAGGTACTGTGAATCCGGATATCTTGCGCGCCGTTCCGGTGATTTCAATCGCCACCGGACGCGTCGTGGAGATTGACGCGCGCTTGGGCGACACGGTTAAGAAGGGCCAATTGTTGCTCAAGGTACAGAGCGCAGACGTTTCCGGCGCCTTCTCTGACTACCGAAAAGCGGTAGCTGACGAGCAACTGTCTCAGACCCAGTTGGAGCGAGCGAAGATTCTTTATGACAAGGGCGCAATCTCGCTCAACGATCTCCAGGTTGCGCAGGACACCGAAGACAAAGCCGAGGTCGATGTCGAAACCACAGCTGAAAAACTTCGAGTGCTGGGAAATCAAACGCTGGATCGGCCCAGCGGCATTGTGGAGATTCGCGCGCCAATTTCCGGCGTCATCACCGATCAGCAGGTTACCAATGCCGCTGGCGTTGCCGGGCTCGGCTCTCCAAACCCGTTCACGATCTCTGACCTTGACTCCATCTGGGTGCTCTGCGACGTGTACGAAAACGACCTGGGCAACGTGCGTATTGGCCAAAAGGCGGATATCCGTCTTAACGCTTATCCTGACCAGGTGTTTTCGGGAACCATCGGCAATATTGGACCAGTCTTGGACCCGAACATTCGCACGGCGAAGGTGCGCATCGAGATGCGGAACCCGGGCCTCATGCGTCTCGGCATGTTTGTGACTGCTACCTTTCATGGCCAAAAGAAAGAAACCCGAGCCGCCGTGCCGGCCACAGCAATTTTGCACTTGCATGATCGTGACTGGGTGTACCTGCCGATGAAGAACGGTCAGTTTAAACGGACAGAAGTTGTCGGCGGCGACATGTTGCCCAACAACATGCAGGAAGTTGTTTCGGGAATAGCGCCCGGCCAGCAGGTCGTAGCCAATGCGCTGGAATTCCAGAATTCGGCGGAGTCGCAATGATTCGCGCCATTGTCGATTTCGCCCTTAACAACCGCTTCGTCGTTCTGAGTGCGGCGTTACTGCTCTTCATTTGGGGCATGATCTCTTTTCACAACCTGCCGGTCGAAGCCTATCCCGACGTGGCGAACACGTGGGTGCAGATCATTACGCAGTGGCCTGGACGAGCTGCTGAAGAGGTCGAGCAACAGGTCACGATTCCGATCGAGATTCAGATGAACGGCATTCCGCACCTTCAGCATGTGCGCTCGGCCTCACTGGCTGGCTTGTCGGTTGTGAATCTCATTTTCGACGACGATTCGGATAACGATTGGGATCGCCAGAAAGCGCTGGAGCGCCTCTCGCAGGTCACGCTTCCTCCAGGAGTAAGCGGTGGCATCGGCCCCGATTTCAGTCCGATTGGCTCGGTCTATTGGTACACAATCAAGAGCACCAACCCCTCCTACGACCTGATGGAACTGAAATCTCTGCAGGACTGGGTGGTCACGAAGTACATCAGATCAGTACCGGATGTGGTCGACGATTCATCGTTCGGCGGTATCACTCGCGAATACCAGATACGCTTGGACCCAGACAAACTGGTCTCTTATGGGCTGAGCCTGGCGCAGGTTGAGCAACAACTCACCAACGCGAATTCCAATGCTGGCGGAAGTTTCATCGAGCAGGGTTCGCAGCAGATCAACGTCCGCGCCGTGGGCCTGGTCACAGACATCCGTGACATCGAAAAAACGGTACTTAAGACGCAAAACGGCACTCCTCTGCGAGTGAAGGACATCGCCGTGGTTACACAGGGGCCTAAGATTCGCCTCGGGCAGATCGGCAAAGCAATTCATCGAGCGGATGGAGTGGTCGAGGATGACAACGATGTAGTGGAAGGAATTGTGTTTCTCCGGAAAAACGCGGACACCGCGACCATGCTGGAAGCTCTCCACACCATGGTCAACCGCCTCAATACCCAGATTTTGCCGCCCGGTGTGAAGATTGTTCCTTATCTCGACCGGGACGATCTGGTGCACTACACCACGCACACGGTCCTGCACAATCTCGCCGAAGGCATGATTCTTGTCGTAATCATCCTTTTTATCTTCCTGGGCAACATTCGTGGAGCCATCATCGTCTCGCTGACGATCCCGTTTGCGTTGCTCTTTGCCTCCATCTGCCTGGACTTGCGGCACATTTCTGCAAATCTCCTCTCCCTGGGCGCCCTGGACTTCGGCATGGTTGTGGATGGAGCTGTGGTGATGGTCGAAAACATCGTCCGGCATCTGAATCGCCCCGAGGAAGCTCCGCTTACGCTGGTTGACCGAATACGCAGAGCTGCCCACGAGGTGCAACGGCCGGTTTTCTATGCAATCGCCATCATCATCACCGCGTATCTCCCAATTTTCACTCTGCAACGCGTCGAAGGAAAATTGTTCAAGCCGATGGCGTGGACAGTAGCCTTCGCGCTGCTCGGAGCTTTACTCTTCTCGATGTTGATTGCGCCCGCGCTAGCCAGCCTGCTGTTCCGAGGCGATGCCAAGCAATGGGAAAACCCGGTGATGAACTGGGTGACAACTCGTTATCGGAAAGATGTTCGCTGGGCCATCCGCAATCGCTGGATCACGATTGGAGGCGGCGCGATCTTGTTCTCGGTGGCGATTTACTTGGCCTTCGGCGGAGTCATCGGGTCGGAGTTCCTGCCGCACCTTGATGAAGGCGCGATCTGGGTGCGCGGGACCATGGCTCCCAGCACGGGACCGACCGAGAGCGCCAAGGTTGCGGACCGGGCTCGGGAAATCCTTGCGTCGTTTCCAGAAGTTCCGCAGGTGGTCGACCAGATCGGGCGCCCCGATGATGGCACGGACACCACAGGATTCTTCAATGTGGAACTCTTTGTCGATCTGCTGCCCAAGGAGAAGTGGCGGCCCGTCTTTCATCAAGACAAGGAGCGTCTGATCGCCGCGATGGATCGTGAACTGGAAAAACTCCCAGGAGTCTTTTGGGGGTTCTCGCAACCGATCTCTGACAATCTGGAAGAGGCCGTCAGCGGCGTGAAAGGTGCGCTCGCGGTAAAAATCTATGGCGACGATCTCAAGACTCTGGAGGAGAAAGCTGACGAGATCGCCGCGGTGATGCGTCCCATCCGAGGCATCGAGGATTTAGGCGTTTTCCGGGTCCGCGGCCAACCCAATCTGAACTTCACGGTGGACCGCGATCAAGCCTCCCGTTATGGCATCAACGTCTCCGACGTTCAAGACGCGGTCCAGACAGCGGTTGGGGGCAACGCCCTCACCCAGGTGCTTATTGGTGAGCAGCGGTACGACCTCGTGCTCCGATACCTGCCCGAATATCGAGATACGAAAGAGGCCATCGAGAAGGTGCGTTTGTTGGCGCCGTCGGGTGAGCGCGTTTCTTTGGCTCAGCTGACGAAAGTTAAGGAAGTGGACGGAGGCTCGGAGATCTACCGCGAGGCAAACTCTCGATACGTGGCGGTCAAGTTCAGCGTGCGGGAGAGAGACTTAGGCAGCACGGTCGAGGAAGCCATCAAGAAAGTCAATGCGAACGTCAAGTTGCCCGTGGGCTACACGCTTGACTGGGCGGGCGAATACGAAAGCGAGAAGCGTTCGGAGCGACGCTTGCTCCTTGTGCTGCCACTTACTATCCTGCTCATCTACATCATCCTGTATTCCATGTTCAAGTCCGTGAAGTGGGCGCTTCTGATTCTCACCAATGTTGCCATGGCGCGCATCGGAGGTCTGCTCGCCCTTCTCCTCACCCATACCAACTTCAGCGTCTCTTCGGGAGTTGGGTTTCTGGCGCTTTTTGGAGTTTCCGTCCAGACCGGTGTGATCATGTTGGAGTACATAAACCAGCTGCGCGCCCGTGGGTACGACATTGAGGAAGCAGCGGTTGAAGGTGCAGTCCTTCGGCTCCGTCCGATTATGATGACCATGCTGGTTGCAACCCTGGGCTTGCTCCCCGCTGCGCTTTCCCACGGTATCGGCTCAGATTCGCAGCGTCCCTTTGCCATTGTCATCGTAGGCGGATTGATTTCTGACTTACTGATGAGCATCGTTCTGCTGCCCACGTTGTATGTGTTGATCGCACGCAGTGATGATCGGCTCCCGGAGTCTGATCCGAACGAAGCTGTGTGAGTTATTACTTTGCGTCGTGTAGCGGGTTCGTAAATGCACTGGAGGGGCTCTGACCAATGACGAAAGATGAAGTGTGCTCGCGAATTCGAGAGATTGCCATCATTCCGGCCATCCGGGTTTCGTCCGGCGATGACGCACATTTCGCAGCGGAAGCGGTCACGCGCGGCGGCATACCGATCGTGGAAATCACCATGACTGTACCGGGAGCGGTGGAGTTGATGACCCACTTGATTCGCTCGGATCCAAAGCTCATCGTGGGCGCAGGCACCGTGCTCGATACGGACGTGGCGCGTGTGTGCGTGGACGCAGGCGTGAGCTTTGTCACGGCTCCCTCACTGAATCCTGCGATCATGGAATTCGCAGCCAAGCAAAATATCGCGGTCCTTCCCGGCGCCTTGACTCCGACCGAAGTGGTCACGGCATGGAGCGCTGGCGCCGATTTCGTCAAAGTCTTTCCCTGTGGTCCGGTCGGTGGGGACGCCTATATCAAAGCGCTGCACGCATCTTTGCCGCAGATTCCATTAATTGCCGCGGGAGGAGTGAATCAGCAGACAGCGGCCCGTTTCATTTTGTCGGGAGCAACCGCTATCGGGGTGGGCACAGAATTGATTCCAACCGAAGCGATTGCAAGAAGGCAATCGAAGCGTATTCACGAATTGGCCCGCCGATTCGCAAAACTCGTGAAAGATGCGCGGGAACAGATCGATGCCTGGAAACGCAGCCAGGTCGTGAAGGAATTCACAGGAAACGAAAAGTGTGAAAAGTAGCGAACTTCATCCGACGCGTTTGACTTTGCGCACAGATACAACTCGATCCGTCGGATGAAATCGACTGGAGTACGCAGTTGACTCTGAATGCCGCCGGGGAGGGTAACAGCCTCACCGCGGCCGTAGTGGTAGGCGGCGCGCGGGTCGTTGCGATTGCCAAAGCTGTAGGCGTCTAGCGAGTAGCTGGTGTGAACGTGAACATCGCCGAAATAGGCGTTGCGCGGCGGATTCGGCACTGGGCGCGACGCAGTTTACAAGCTCTGCTGGCCGTAGACCGCCGTCTGGCAGATCACAATACCAAGAAGGCAGATGAAGAAGTGAATCATCGATTGGCTGAAGGCCACTGAGTCTTGAGTGGGCAAGACGCTTATGCTGTTCAAAGCTTTTCCCTGCGAGACGAATCGTTTGTTCTCTTTGTTTCTTTTGGCCGATCTCGCCTTGCTTGCGCAGCCATTGCCTCAACGCCCTTCCGGCGTGTACCAGACGGATGTGATCAGCTTCTCACCCGCCACGCCTCCGTAATCGTGACGAGCGTTTGGTTTCACCGAGACACAGGCAGAGGGCTGCTCGGTAGATGGATCCCTCTCCAAGTACAAGAGATCGAAACTTGAGGTTTCCATGATGCGAAGATTATCCCACGGTTCTTGGGCAAAACCACAACATAGTCTGAAAGCGTCGGTAACATCCCTGGGACATTCCCCCTAAATGCCGGGCGGCGTGGTCTTGCGATGCTCAAGATCACATAGAGTGGGGGGTAATTTGCTGATCCACGCGCTATTCCGTCGCGGCGGAGTGTGAAAGCGATTGCGCTCTCCAGACGGGGAATGCAACTGGGGGCTGGCCAATGGCTGCTAAGTCGATCCGTTGCAACGAAGCCCCTCGGCCCGGGAATTGGCCACCGGCTTGCTAGCACGGAAGAATAATGTCTATTATGCTACTAGGCATTAATGGAGCCTTCGTCAATGAGTGACCCGCAAGTCGACATTTTGATCATCGGTGGCGGGTTCAGCGGCACGATGCTCGCTGTGCATCTGCTGCGTCACACAAGCTTGTGCATCGGCGTCGTCGACCGGGGGGCCTTGCCCGGACGTGGCCTCGCTTACGGCAGCCCGCATCAATTTCATCTCCTCAACGTGCCCGCCGGGGAGATGAGCGCGTGGCCCGGCGCGCCCGATGATTTTCTACGCTGGGCGAGAACCCACTACGATGCTTCGTTGCAGGCGCGTAGTTTCCCCCCGCGCTCCGTCTACGGCGCTTACCTGGGCAGCGTGCTGGAATCGACCTTGGACGAGTTTGGGAACGAGCGTTTTCAGTGGATTCGGGACGAAGCGCGTTCGCTCCACCGCCGGAAAGGCAGACTCGCTGTCCAAACCAACCAGGGCACCGAACTGCCGGCAAGCGTCGTAGTGCTGGCGACAGGAAATTTTCCACCCGCCAATCCTAGACTTCCCGGGCTCAAAACTTCCGCCTCGTTGTATTTTCAGTTTGCGTGGGCCAAGAATGTGCTGGAAGAGCTTCCCACAACCGGCAGCGTTTTGCTGCTCGGTTCGGGGCTTACCAGCGTCGACCTCATCATGGCGCTCAAATCGAAAGGCTTCCGCGGAGTGATTCACGTCCTTTCGCACAAAGGACTGTTTCCGCGCCCGCGTCGCCAGCAACGTCCGGACGAACCGTGGCCTCTATTTTGGGATGAAACCTCCCCTCGAACCGTGCGCGGTTTGCTGCGACTGATCCGCAATCAGGTACGAGCCGCGGCCACCCAAGGCATCAACTGGCGGGCAGTGATTGATAGCCTGCGGCCGGTCACGCAGGAAATTTGGCGCTCTTTGCCGATTGAAGAACAGAAACGATTTGTGCGCCACGCCCGTGCCTATTGGGATGTACATCGTCACCGGGTCGCACCGGAGATTGCTGACTTGCTTGACGACATGAGGAGCGACGGCTTAGTGCAGTTGCATACCGGAACGGTTACGCAATATTCCGAGCGTGATCACCGAGCCGAGGTGCATTACTGGGATCGGAGAACTCGAACCGAGAAGACGTTGCGGGTGGATCGTGTGATCAATTGCTCCGGTTCAGAAACCGATTGCCGACGCATCGACGAATCGTTTATTACCAGCCTGGTAGTGCAGGGATTCGCGCGTCCCGACCGTCTTTTCCTTGGCGTTGACGTCAACGAGCAGGGGGCGCTGATTGATTATAAAGGTACGCCGTCGCATCGACTATACGCGATCGGACCAGTGCGCAAAGGCTGTTTCTGGGAAACCACTGCCGTCCCTGAGATTCGCGTCCAGGCCGCCACTTTGGCGGAACATCTAGCCGACATGTTCCGGAGAAGCAACCGTCGGCCCGGACGTGCGCTCAAGACTGCCTAGCTGAAAAATGGGGTGTTTCGATGCCTCATACTTATGGCTGCTGAGGGCACGCAGCAATCGGATTCTAGCCTTGGAGCTTGAGAATTTTCTTCAGGCCGAGACTGTTTCTCTTGACGAACGGTGAGCAAGAGCCGCGACAACTCCGATACCTGGACTCGAAGCTCCGGAACTGCGACGGTCTCCCATAAGCTCCCTTTGCGCACTGGGCCGATGGCATAAAGAAGATCAGAGACCTCGCCGTAAGCATCGATCAAGGCGCCGTCCGGGGAAACATCCAAGCCCAAGAACAATGGGTCCGGCCGAGCCAGTTTCTGTCGCATGAGATCCGTCAGCAAAAGATCATCCACCTTGCGGCAATCACTTTCGGGACCGGTGCAGTTGATCACACGGTCCACGCGCAGGGGCATAAGGTGTCCGGACTCGCGTTCTCGGTAAATCACGTCGACTCCGTCAACGTCTTCGGAGTACGCCGTAATCCGGCCCGCATGAATTTCGATCTGACCCTCTTGAATCTGCGAAGCTATCCGAGCGCCGATCGCGGGCGCGATCCGATGACGATGCACATCCCAGTAGGGGCGCAGGTGGCGCAGGAAACGGCGTCGCTCACTGAAAGAGAGGGAACGCCAGATTTCTTGCGTGAAAGGACGAAGGGAGTCGATGACGGCGCGCCATCCGCTGCCTGCTTTTTCCGCGGCCCTCACTTGTATGCGAATCAAGCGCAACAGTGCGCGAACCGTTTCAGGAGATTGCTCGGTCCAGAAGGGCGGCCAAGGAGCAGTGACTTTGTGAGCTTGTGGCAACAAGCCATGGCGCGAGAGGATGTGAATGGTCCCGCGGAATCCATTTCCACGCAGGGTAATCGCAACATCCACACTGGTGAGACCCGAACCGACCAACAAGACACTTTTGTCGTGAGGGACATCGCCCAGCGCGCTAGAAGTCCCGAAATTCGACTTCCACGAATTCGAAACATAGCGCAGGCTGTGCGGCGTTCTTCCGGGAAGCCGGGGATCACCCGGCGAAAAATTGCCGAGGGCGATCACTACCTTGTCGGCCAATAATGTGCGGCCACTGCGAAGACGGATCTCTGCCGCACCCTCAACCCCAGCTAAAGCGACAGCTTCATCTTGTACATGTTCGACATGGCCGGGGTGACGTTCGATCTCTTGCTGCAGCACGGATCCAATGTACTGACCGTACAACGGTCGCGGAAGATAATCCTCAGGAGAAATGCCCGGGTCATTGTGAAGGCGCGCCCACTCCAGATAATGTTCCGGCTCGTCGGCATAGGCGCTCATGTTCTTCGCCCGGACATTCAACAAATGTTCCGAGCATTCGGTGCTGTAGGCTACGCCGCGGCCAAGGCGCGCGCCCTTCTCAATCAGAAACACCGAGACGCTGCCGCCTGACTTACGCAATAGCTGGGCGGCAAGGGTTGTGCCTGTGAATCCCCCTCCGATGATTGCGACGGTGAACTGGGGCATCTGCTGGTCTCCGCTGATTCCATTCATGAGCATCGTCTCGGGTCTCTCCGTCTAGTTGCCAGGAGTCACGGGGTGGTCACCGAAAGTCTAGTTTTGCTATCGACTATATAGTATATTGTCGAAAGTTCGCCTGAAATACCACTTTCGTGGTGGTCGGCAAAAGCTGCGGAGGGAATGCCTGTGCTGGAGTCGCGAGAGTCGGGCGCAATGAGCCATTAGCCAAAATTGATCAGCTGGGGAGATTCCAAATGAGTCAGATTCTTTCAGAAGTACTTGCCTCAAACAGGTCCTACGCCTCTAATTTTGGAGACAAAGGCAAACTGGCTTTGCCGCCAGCCCGCCGCTTCGCAATTCTCACCTGCATGGATGCCCGGCTGGATCCTGCCAAGTATGCCGGCCTAGCCGAAGGGGACGCGCACGTGATCCGCAATGCCGGCGGACGGGCTAGCGACCATGCCATCCGGTCCCTCGTGATTAGCTACAAACTCCTGGGCACCCGCGAATATTTTCTCATCCACCACACCGACTGCGGGATTGGAGTTTTTCACTAACGAAGTCATGCGCGGATTGCTGGCTTCGAGTCTGGAGACTGCGCGGAATTGACACCCAAGGGCTTCCGCGACGTGGGCCACGGCCCGGGGTCAAACGCCGGGGAATACATCGAGTGGCTGACCATCCGCGACCACACGTGGCTGAATTTCGACCTACTGTGGGCGATCGCGCTGCTGCTGGCAGGATTTATAGTCCTGTTCTTTTGATCTCGTCTCTACTCAGTCCTGCACCCTCCTGGTCCAGTCAGTGGAATGTCCCCAACCGCCTTCGGGCACGCGATAAACAGGAGACGCGAGACATTGGCGGATTCGGAACGCATTCGATGCGTCATACGTACCGCTCCTGGCTTGACGCAGTAGGGACGCCGATTGCGGTTCAGCAAAAACTCATGCGGCACGCGGACATCGGAACAACGATGAACGTGTACGGGTGACATCGTGAAGGATGAGATGAGCGAAGCCACGTCGAAAGTGGCGGGACTCGCGCTCAACGGCAGGTAGACAGCAGGTGAAGGCTCGTAAGTCCTTTAGGCGTGGTGAGCGCGGTAGGAATCGAACCTACAACCTACTGATTAAGAGTCAGTTGCTCTGCCAATTGAGCTACGCGCCCACGGTGGGGATTTTGGCTGGTAGGACGAACAAAAATTATAGCATCCGGCGGGAGGTTTTCGCCGGCGTCAAAGTCGAGACTCGGCGCCAAAACCGCGAATGGCAAAAAGGAACAGAGCGGAGCGCAAGCCTTCTCCAACTTGGAACTGCGGCGGCTAACTGCGCCGCGATTGCGACGTACTAGGGGCAAGGTTGGCGAAGCTAGGAACGCTGCCGAACTTCCGCCGCCATGCCCTGCGCGTCGCTTGCGACTGGACGCCGCGGCGGCAACTGGTCGGCGGTTCCGATCGGCGGACGATGTTCGACCGTGCCGATCACCGGAGCTTCGTCCATGCCATCGGCATACGCCATCGATGCGAAACGCTGCTGGCTGCACATGCGATCGATCATGCGTTGCTGCCGCCCGTTGAGCACGGCGTGAGGAAGAATGGGGAAATTGCGAAACATCCACAGCAGATATACGCGCTGGAGGAATGATGGCATTACATATCGCGGACCAATGGGTGTCTGCACTTGCACCACCCCCGCCGCGAGCTTGTCGATCAGCATACGTGGGCCCACCTGGAACCTGAAATTGGCCAGAGCAATTCTAGGGCCGCCATTATTGCACCACGCACGATGCAATGGGAAGCTTTTTTTCAGAAATTTACCAAGAAATCACACAGGACTCCGCGAGAAGATAGAAACGTCCCCCGGTGCCGTGTACTTTTGGGAATTCTCACTTCCGAAGCGGAACGGATTCCAAAGCTGATGCCGCACCGAAGGTCAGGCTGTGACTTCGGGCAAGATGTCCATGCGGCGGATCTGCGCCGCCACCCCAAACTCTGATCCCTCTTCTTCGACCCTCACAATCGTGGCCTGGCAGCACACCCAGCACTTTTCGCCGGAGGTCAGTTCAGGCGGGAGAATCAGCACCAGCTCCACGTCCGCGCCCTTTTCCATGCGGGACTTGGTGTAGAGGAAGACTCCGTTGGCGCTGACGTCGCGGGTCTGCGCGGTTTGCGGGGTCTGGTCCGCGCTGCGAACGCTGCGCACGCGCGTGGCCACGCGCGTGGCGATTCTGGTCCCGGAGCGGCGCTCGGTGTCAGCTTTCATGTGGGCGAAGTGCCCACCTACTGTACACCAATGCCTGGAATTGGACGAGCAGTTCCGGGCTCCTTCTGGAGCCCGGAACCAAAGTGGAACTAGATCTTCATCGGTACTGGAATAGGAACTAGATCGTTGGCCGCCGGGCACGGGCTGCTGGAACCACTAGCGCCTGCTCCATGGTGGGTACGTTCGTGCCGCGCAGCTTGACCTCGACTTCGTGCAGCTTGTCGGGTTGGTAGGTCTTGTAATAGGCCTGCACCAGCAATTCCAGCGTGAAGGGATTTTCCTGATCCTCTTCCAGGTGCGCGATGGCGTCCTCGTATTTCTTCTGGTCCATGTCCTTTTGGAGCATAAGCAGAGATCCGGCCGCGCCATGGTAGGACATCTGAATTACGCGGTTGTGGTTGCCATTGGCCAGAGCCTCCAGCTGGTGCAGCGACTGATCGGCCAGCGGCTGGTTGCCCGCGCGGGCGGCCCGCACGGCGCGATTGCGCAGTATGCGCGACAGCTCTTCGTCGCGATCCGTAGCGGAAATCGTCGGGCGATGGCTCAGCGCTTCTTCGGCCAGCTTCAGATGTTTGAGCGCGGCATTGTCGTCGGTCTGATACTCCGCGATGTGCCGCAGCGCCTGCGCTTCCTGCAGGTCTTGATCCTTAGCGTGGGCGTCTGCGGCGATCTTCTGATATTCCCTGTCGGCCTCGGCGAAGTTGCCGTCGCGGACAAACGTCATCGCCTTCTGCATGCCGTAGGTCAGCCGGTCCGCTTCGTTGTGGGCAAAACGGATCGCCTTGTCGTATTCCACCCGCGCCTGCTCCTGGTTGCCCATGAGCGCGTAAGTGTCGCCGAGCCCCAGCTGTGAGGTCACGAAGTCCGGATCAATCTTGAGCGCGGCGCGGTAGTGCACCAGCGAGCCTTCGAAGTCCCCCGACATGCGCAGCAGTTCTCCGTAGGAATCCTGCGGGTTGGGCTCTTTAGGCAGCAGGGCAACGTAGCGGTCCATGGCCGCAAGGCATTTGGCGAACTCCCGGTTGCGCGCTTCGACGTAGGCCAGATCGTTCAACGCGGGGGGGAAGTTCTTGTCGAGGGCGAGAACCTTGTTCATGATGCGCTGCGCCTGATCGTCCCCGTTCTCGAGCAGCATCCAGTTGCCGGCGAGATAGAGCACGTCCTTATCATGCGGATACATCTCGATCATGTCGTTCATGGCCGTGATGCCGCCCAGGTAGTCGCCTTCCTGCACTTTGGCGATCCAAGTCACCATCAACTGTTCGCCCTCAGAAATCCTGGGCAGGAGCGCTTTGGCCTTGGCCCGAGCCGCGCTGACTTCCTCCGGATTACTGCTGTTGAAGGCAATCCATGCCCACGCAATCGCAAGATTGGGATCTTCCTTCACCGCGGCGCGCCAGTCATCGTTGCAGCGCTCGAGATAAAGATTCTCGTAGTCGACTACGCCCTTTTGGTAAAGCTCAAGCGCCTTGGCGGACGAAGTCGTGATCGGCATCGCGGTGGTTGCACCCTTCTTGAGGTGGTGCGCAAACAGCGGCGCGGCGAGACTGAGAGCGAGAACCAAAATGGCACAGATTTTCATGAGAACGGTGCGGCGCATCAAGATCTCCGGTACAAAGCTTTGTGGGGAGGAGGTACGACAAAAGGTTAGCATCGGCTTAACTGGGGGACGAGGTGACGAAAGGTGTAGGACGGATGCGAGGACTGGACCGGCACGTCCAGCCTCAGGCTGTCCGCGAGTCATAGTTGGCCCCAATAAAAAAGCCCCTGCCGCGAACGGCAGGGGCCGAGGAGATAAACCGAAAGCCTAAAAGATGATCTTCAAGGCCAGCTGCGTGTTGAAGGCTTCGCCAGGGCCGATGCCAGGGGCGCCGTTGAAGTCGCCAATGGTATCGCTGACTTGCCCAAAACCGCCAGCAGCGGTGCATTGGTTCGGATTAGCGCGGGTCGGATCCGGCGAGCAAGTTGTGCCCAGCGACCCAGGGCCCGACGCAAGGTTGACACGGTTAAAGAGGTTGAAGAACTCGACCCGAAACTGAGCTTTGACCCGCTCGGTGATCGGGATATTCTTGAATACCGAAAGATCGACGTCCCCGAAGCCGGGGCCGTAGACCTGGTTGCGGCGTAGGTCGCCGTAAACCGACGAGGTCGGCTCCTGGTAGGCGCAAGGGTTTTCCCATTGCTCAGGACCTTTGTTGAAGCTGTGATGCGCCCCGTAATTACATTCAGGGTCTGTGTTGGTTGAGAACGGGTCCCCGATCAGGTCCAATCCCAGGCGAGTCTCGTCCGTTGGCTGCCCGCCGTGGAAGGTCATCAGGCTGTTGACTTGCCAGCCGTGAGTAACCCATTTCGGCCCGTGCGCGGAACCGGGAATGTCCCATGTAAGCGTGGCCGAGAGGTTCTGGCGGGTGTCGAAGTCGCCGTTACCGTACTCCGCCTTCAAGTCGGTACTATCCGGCGGGATGGCGCCACGGTACTCGCTGATCTCATCCAGCTCGTGGGCCCAGGTGTAGGCAAAGGTTGTAGTCAGCCCGTGATATGCTCGCAGCCGCAACGTGCTTTGCAGCGCGTTGTAGTTGGAGGTTCCCACACTATTGAGCTGGTTGATGCTGCCCACATTCGGGTACAGATAGTTGGGGCCGGTGCCGATGTAATTGCCCTCGGTTGTCTGCGCGCCGGTGATGGGGTTGAAGGCCGTGGCTCCTCCCGCCAGCTGATTAATATCCAGCATGATGGAGAGCTTGCGCCCTTCGCTGCCCACATAGCCGACCTGCCAAACCGCAAACCCATTCCCGAAGCTCTTCTGGATATTCAGGTTGTAGTTCAAATAATACGGCGTGCGGAAATTCTGGTTGACGGAAAATACGTTGAAAACGCTGGAAGCAGCTGCGCCTGGTACGGTGCAGTCTCCCGGATTTGCGATAGCGTTTCCTGATACGCAGGTCGCGATCCCCGGAAAAATGGGAACGTTCGGCTGCCACGTATATGCCCCAATGCTATACACGCTGACCGGCGACGGCCCGGCCGGGTTGTCTTCCAGACCATCGGCTCCGCCGTTGGGGGGGCGGAAATCCAGGAAAGGATTCATATTGATCTGGTCGTAATAAAGTCCGAAGCCACCGCGAACCACAAGATCCTCGTGGTTGGTGGGCTGGTAGGCAAAGCCTAACCGAGGCGAAAAATTATGTTTGTCGGGCGGGAATACCGAACTGATGCCATTGCCCTGGATCACCTGTCCCTTGCCCGGAACGAAGACGGCCAGGTTTTTGCTGCCGTTGTGGAGTGGACCGAAATAATCCCAGCGCAGACCCCAGTTGACGTTGAGCCGGTGCGTGAGTTGCCAGGAATCCTGGCCAAAGAAGTCGACGCCATTGGCGATAACCTTGCGCTCGGCCGTGCCCACGGCGATCGAGGCTGACGAAATGAAGCCTCCGAGGAAGTCGGCCAGGGATTTAACATTCGGGTCGGCGCACAAGGTCGAGCTGAGGGTACCGCAACTTGTGTATTCCCCCTGCGTCCCGTCGAAGATAAAACTGCCGAGGGAATGGCGGTAGTAGAACTCGTCCACGTGGCCCTGGCGGTATTCACCACCGAAGCGGAACTGGTGCTTGCCCACGTTGTAGGAAACAATGTCGGCCAGCATGCCGGTGATGTCGTTGCGGCCTTCGGGCGGCGTGATACCCGCCTGCTCAAAACCCGCGATCTGTAGATTGGGCGCGCCCAGAATCGGCTGGCCCTTAATCAGGGCGTCCGGGCTGAGATCCAGATTATAAGGCGCGGCGCTGGTATTGAAACTGTGATTGGCGTCGTTGAAGGTCTGGTTGAAGTAATTCACGCCAAACAGGATCTGGTTGGTCAGGCTGGGAGTCAGAACGGAATTCAGCGTGGTGGCGTAGTTGTAGACGTGGATGGGCGCCTTCTCGAAGTAATACGAGAGGTTGGAACTGGCGGTCGCCAGAGCCGCGCTTCCGCCGAGTGGCGCGATCTGGTCACCCTGACCGCCGTACCAGCGAATGTTGAAATGATTTTTCTCGTTGAAGTTGTGGTCGAACTTGATCAAGCCGTTATAGCTGTAGCCAATCGAAGGATTGGTGGCAAAGTAATTACCGGACTGCGCCGGCAGATTGTCGATGTAGCTGGGCCAGAAATTCGCCGCCATCGCCTGCGAGATCGGGCTCGGGGTGTAGCCATTCGCCGTCAGCAACTCCGTTGCAGCGGTCTGATAAGCCTGGGAGGGCTCGGTATTCAATCCCGACAATCCAATCGTGTACTTCTGCTTCTCAAAAGTGAGGAACCAGAAGGTCTTGTCCTTGATGATCGGCCCTCCGAGCGAAAACCCATAGTTCTCATTGCGCAAGGGTGGCTTACTGGAGGGCAGCCCGTCGGCCTTCAGCTGACTGGGGTCGAAAAAGGGGCTCGAATCTCCCAGCGCCGTATTCCGGTTGAAGTAGTACGCGGAGCCGTGAAGCTGGTTCGTGCCCGACTTCAGCACGACGTTGACGATGCCGCCGGCGTTGCGTCCGCCTTCGGCGTTAGATTGAGTCTGCGCCGAGAATTCGTCGATCGCGTCCAGCGGCATGATGATGCCGGCGATGCCCGACACGCCGCCCTGATTGACCGCCGGAATGTTGTGCCAGAAATCATTGTTGTCCACGCCGTCAATCTGCCAGTTCATCTGGTTGGCCCGGGTGCCGTTGAGCGAGCCGAAACCGCCCACGGAATATCCGCCGTAGCCGGGCTGCACCGCAATCAGCTGCGAAAAGTCGCGCCCGTTCATGGGGACGTCTTCCACCGCCTCGGTGGTAAGAACGTTGGTTTCGGTCGCCGTCGTCGTATCCAGCGTCAGGGCAGCGGCCGAGACTTCCACGGCCGTGGTACCGGTTCCTCCAACCTTGAGCTTGACGGGCAGAGTGTAAGCCCCTCCAGCGACCACGGTCACGTTGTCGACTGTCTCCGTCTGAAACCCGGCTGCCGACACGGTCACCTTGTACGCGCCCAGAGGCAAATCCTGGAAGGCGAACTGGCCATCACTGGTGCTCACGGCCGTCAGGACCACGGCCGTGGCAACATTCGTCGCCTTGACGGTCGCTCCCGCGACCACGGCTCCCGAGGGATCGGTAACCGTACCATTGATCGCGCCCCGGAATGTTTGGGCGTACCCCGCCACACTCAGTACCAGCAACACTGCAATGCCACCCAACCAACGTGTCATATGCTCTCCATGTTCTCCGGCTCTGTCACAAGCCTAAGATTTCGACGCCTTCGTTAACGATTGCCACTTGAAGCGGATGTAGTTTGAACCTGCGCCGCAGGTTGCGCGCCAAAGAGCGCAAAAGCTATCGCGGTCCTATTTGCGATAACTCAGTAAATAAGACAATCAATACCCGGGGCCTTTAGCTAAAAACTATGATCGGATTGGATATGAAAAAACCGAATGCGGAGCGACGGGGCTCACTTTTGGCTGTTGGCCAGACCAATCCAACTTTGAATGGTCCCCGACTCTATCCGAACAGCGGATTGACCGTCAACCAAGTATTTGCGGTTTTCCGGCGGCCAATTCCTGATCTGAATTCGGAATTCAAGTCAAATGAGGAGGTTACAGTTTGTGTGATTTGTTTTTCGAATCCGTCACCGTCAATATTCGGCGGAGCATACGGCGTTTCGATTGGGGGTATTTCTCAGAAGGTAAACGCTACGCCGCCGCGCACCGACCGTGCGGCCTGGACCAGGTAGACGGTTTGGCCATCCTGGCCGAGGACCGGAACATAGCCCTGCGCCAGCAGGTTGCGCAGGTCGATGATGGCTTCCATGTGGCCACCCATGCAGGGAATCGGCTGGCGCACGAAGATGTTCAGATAAGGATCGGTCTGCCCCGGCGAAGCGTTGAACATGTCGACAGGAGTGAGCGCCTGTCCATTCACCCACCGGTATGAAGCGATCCAGCGGGTGTGCGAGCGCGGCACCGTGCCACTCATCTTGCCTGCCAGGGCATGGCGACGCTGCGTGGTCATGAACTGCTGAGCGTTCTGCAACTGCACGTCAGGCTGGGTCAGATCCAGCACTCCGCCGAAAGCGTAGTCGAGAGTGGCCGTCAAGTCGTCAGAAAACTTGCGCTCCAGCACCACCCGCAGTCCGTTGGTATTGAGGTTCGCACCTTCATAGCTGAACGTGCCTGCGGAGATGTCGGGCAGGATGAATCCCCCGGCCGTCGTGGTCAGTCCGGTACCCGCGAGAGCAGGAGCGGCGACGCGGTCGGTAAAGCCGGCGACTTGCAGTTTGTTCTTGCCAAAACGGCGCGACAAGCCCAGTTCCTGATGGTGGGCGCTCTCCATTTGAGGAGCAAAATTGAGCAGGCTCACCCGCGGATTGGATTCGCTCAGGTCGGCCGGCGCTGAATCGAAGCCTTTCTCATTGCGCAGGTCGGGGCGCGAAGTCGCGTAATCGTATTCCAGAACGGTGTTCGGAGATAGATGAAGATCGGCGGAGCCGTAGGGGCGGAAGGCAGAAACGTGGCCCAGGAACTGGATGGTCTGAAGCTCGCTGCCGAACTTTAATTGCAGAACGTCGCCAACGGTAAAGTTGTCGGTCGCCGAAAGCGCCAGCGCCTGCAACGCGGCGTTGTGCAGGTTGGGATCGGAAGAAGTGAAGCGGCGGGCGGTCAACGACAAAGTCGGCTGCGAGCCATCCGCCAGGGTATGCGAATACGAAGCCCGCAGCGCCCCTGCCGGCAGGCTGCTGCCGTAACCCACATCGCCGCTGAAGGCGAAATGTCCTTCCGAGAAGATGGAGCGCTCCAGCGTGAAGGTAGTGCTCATGTCAGATCCCGCACCATACCCACTGGCCACGGAACCGGCGAGGAACGAAACCGTCCCGCTCAACTCATGGGTCTGCCTCTGATTCTCAGCCGTTGTCCCCAGGCTGATCGGGTTGGGATCGTCAAAGACCCGCAAAATAGGCCGGTTGGCGACCGAGCGGAGAGTCCACTTCCAGTCGTCGTTATCGGGAAGAGAGCGGATGGGCCCAAGTTGCATCACGCCCAGCAGCGTGCTCAAGGTAACGTTGATGTTGAGGCTGGCTCCCGGGCTAAGACCAACTCGTTCGCGCTCTGCCGGAAGAAACGAAGGAGCCGTCACTTTGACAGTGTAGAAGCCGGGCAACAACCCGGTGGCGGCGTAATATCCGGCGGCGTCGGTAAATACGGTCAGAGTGCGATTGGCAGCGCCCAGAATCTGCACCACGGCGCCCATTTGCGGAGTGCCCAGGTTAGTGCGAACGTATCCCGAGATCGCTCCGGGCTGTTCTGCGGCCCAAACCGGAAGCGACATCCCGAGTACGATTGCCGACCCTACGATGAACCAGGTCCCGAGCTTACGCAGTCTCACTCCGCCCCACCCCCTGGGGGGAATTTCGCAGGGAGTTACTCTACTGCAAACACCGCCGATGGATCAATGGTCTGTTTCGAGATATTATCGTTCACCTTGATCTCGATCTTGTAGGTGCCAGGCTGCAGGTTGGCCGCAGTAATCGATTTCTGCAGCGTCACCTGTTCGCCAATGTTGCCCATGGTGTCGGTGGTTTCGGTTTTCTGGACCACTGACTTGTTGGTGGCCAGGTTGGTGATGTTGTACTCGATAGTGGCGGAAGGCTTGTGCGTCTTCTCGTCCACGCCGAGATTGTAAACCTGCATCCAGAAATTCAGCTTCTGGTCCTTGTCCCGCTTGAACAGGGCTGGCTTGCCGTCGGCCGGAGCCACGCGAGGCCGAACTTTGGTTGTGCCAATCACAAAACTGCCAGTGCCGATCGCCTTGGTGGGAACCGGTTCCATCTGGTCGGCCACGATCAGGGTCGAGTTGGAGAGCTTGTCCTCCGAGTATTCGGGAACGATGATGCTGCGGCTCCAAATGCCCTTACGGTCGCCATTCACGTCTTTCACCGCTACGTAGAGCTTGTAGCGGCCGGGGCGCAGCGGCAGTGCCTTCCAGTAGACCGATGCATTCTCCGCAGTGGCAGGCAGAAGCTCGGCGGGAACCATTACCTGCACCGTGTCTTCGAAAGTCTGAACCACCTTGCCGGTTAAAGTGGACAAGCGTCCGAAGATGTTGACCGTTCCCTTCTGCACGCCGTCTTTGTTGACGAAGGTGATGTCGCGATTCTTCATCTGGATCGTGACCGGTACCAGCACCGTGTCGCTGGTCACTTTCACAAAGTCGGATCGCACATCGAACGGCATGGGATTAAGAATGACCTTGGAGTTGACCTCTTCGGTCAGATCGGTGAACTTCACGGGCGGGGCAGCCATCAGCTTGGAGAACTGCTCCAGCCGATCGAACTGCTTGGCCTGATTCATCGAGCTGTCAGGGCCGTTTCCCAGGCGTTCCAGGCCGCTGTTGTTGAACCGCTGCGCCTTATTCGACATTCCCATCTGCTCATACAACGTCAGGCCGGCGTTCGGCGTATACAGCAGAGCGTCTTTTTCGGAGCGGTCAATCGTCATGTGATATTCGCCGCACATACAAGAGTCGACGAATTCGATGATCACTTCCTGACCGATGCCTTCAATATAGCGATACCGCCAATCTTCAAAGGGGAAGGTCGAAGTCTGGCCGCCCCCCTCTTCCATGGGGCGTTCGTAGGTGCCGCCCGAGGGATGAGAATCGATCTCATCCGGCTTGCCATAAACGATGTAGATGCGGCCGCGATCCGTTCTCCAGCCCGGCACGCCCGCCGCGAAATGCTCGTTGGCGTAGGCGATGCGCTGGTAGTGCTCTTCCTTATATTCGTTCTCTTCGGTGTCGGGAGTGGGGTCGCGCCGCTGCCAGAAGGCTTCGATGAAGTTGTCGCGCTCCTCGTCGTTGGAGAGCTGCTTGAAGGCCGCGCGCTCTTCGTCGGTGATGATCCAGATCACGTCCTCGTCCAGCCACTTCTTGTACGTCTTGCCCATGATCTCGTTCTTGAAGCCGCGCTCGTTCTTTTTCTTTTGTTTCTCACTGACGGCACGCTTGAGCGGATCCACGGCATCGGCGGCGGGCTGGGCCTGCGCGGACTGGGTCACAGTAGGCTGGGTCGTCGCAGGCTGGATCGTCGCAGGCTGGGTCGTCGCAGCGGCGGCCCCGTCCGGGACGGGCTTTTCAGGGGACTTCTGGTCGGGTTGGTTCTGGGCGACGGCGCCACAGACCATCAGACCAAAGGATACGAGCAACACGCGAAGCACAGCTTGATAAGAATCTACCCGGAACATGAGAGGGACTCCTGCCAGACAACCGTCGTCTGCCTATTTTAGGCCCGTTCGTCGTGTGAAAGCAAGGTTAAGTCGTGCCCCGAGAACAAACTAAACCGAACCACTATCGCTTGGTTAGAGGCAGCGGAGGTTGCCCCGAGTTGCCCAGTCCCCGTGCCAAATTGTGCCTGCCACGCCAGGGCTCTCGGGCTATAATGCAAGGTTCCGGGGCGTAGCTATCACTCCCCACGTTTCTCGGGTCTCGGCCACTTCTTCTATTCTTCCTGATCGGGAACTTTCTCGGCGCCAGGATCGTATCAGAATTATGTGTCCGTCACCCCGAACTGAGGCCAGCGCGGGCCCGTTTTGTGTAAGTACTGGACGCGGCAGGAGATGGCCTTCTGCGGGGAGAAATCATCCGGAGAAGTGACGGCAATTATGAAAGCTTGGAAGAAAGTCGCAATCGGCGTCGGCATCGCAGTTTTGCTCGCAATCATTGTCGGGTTCACCGTTCATCAGAGCGGCAAGAATGTCGCAACCGTTCAAACCGGGAAAGTGCAGCGCCAGGATTTGGCGACAGTGGTGAGCGCTTCGGGCGAGATTAAGCCGAAGACCTACGTCAACATCGGCGCCAACGCCTACGGCAAGATCACCCACCTCTATGTGAGGGAGGGCGATCACGTAAAGAAGGGTCAATTGCTGGCGCAACTGGAGAACGTGCAATCCGCAGCGGATGTCACGGCCAATCAGGCCTCGGTGCAGGCCGCGGAGACTGACGCGGTTGCCGCCGACGCGGCGCTAAAGACCTCGCAAGCCGACCTCGTTCGCGCCCAGGCTGACTATGACCGCAACAAGCTCGACTGGGACCGCGCCCAAAGCCTGTTCAAGGACGGCCTGATCGCGAAGTCAGATTTCGACAGCCGCAAGAATGCATGGGCTACCGCCGATGCCGGGCTGGCGCAAGCCCAGGCGCGCGTGGCGCAAGCGAAGGCGCAGAACGATTCTGCCGATAAACATGTATCGCAGGCCCGCGCCAACCTCACGCGCGTCAGCGACGTGTTGCAGAAGACGACTTACAGTGCGCCCTATGACGGCGTGGTCACGAACCTGCCGGTGCGCGAAGGCGAGTCTGTGGTCATTGGAATTCAGAACGCACTGGGCAGCACGCTGATGACGATTGCCGACATGTCGGTCATCACAGCAGAAGTGAAGGTCGACGAAACCGACATCGTGAACGTGCACTTGGATCAGCCGGCCGAAATCACCATCGACGCCATTCCGAAAAAGATTTTCCATGGCAAGGTTTCCGAAATCGGCGATAACGCGATTGTGCGCTCCAGCGGCGTGTCGACGTCGCAATCGACGTCGGCGAGTGAAGAAGCCAAGGATTTCAAAGTGGTAGTCACGCTGACCGATCCGCCGCAGGACTTGCGTCCAGGCCTCTCGACGACGGCGAAGATCACCACCGCGACCCGGAACAATGCGCTGGCCATCCCCATCCAGGCGCTGACCCTGCGCACCAAGGACCAGATCGAGCAACAGAATAATCCGCCGGGTTCGGTGCACGCCGCGGCACCGGCGGCCAAAGAAGTTGCATCCAAGGGCAAGAAGGACGATGGCGTGCAGGGGGTCTTCGTCATCCGCAATAAGAAAGCCATGTTTGTCCCGGTCAGCAC
Organism: Candidatus Sulfotelmatobacter sp.; assembly: GCA_052148475.1. Taxonomy (GTDB): domain Bacteria; phylum Acidobacteriota; class Terriglobia; order Terriglobales; family Acidobacteriaceae; genus Sulfotelmatobacter. Next base: position 28,691 of record JBKQID010000024.1, read on the forward strand.
CGGAGTCACCGGCACCACCGACGTTGAGGTTCTCGACGGGCTGAAAGAAGGGGACGAAGTCATTACGGGGAGTTACAAGGTCTTGCGCACTCTGCGCCCCGGAAGCAGCGTGAAGATCGATAACTCGGCCCCCAAGAAGGCAGCAGAAGAAGAACAGTCATAACCTTAGCCGGCCTGGCACGTCCAAAGGGAAAGCCGGAAGAGGTCTCGGAAACAGTTTCTCGTAATACGGCGTCTCAGACAACGGAGCCTTGCAACCAAGACGGACTGAACCCCATAACGATCGGAGAGGTCAGTGGCACCGGACAGAGTGAGCGAAGATCGAGTGAGCAACGTCAAACTGGGTGAAGACCAGGAGAAAAAAATGGCAACCGCCGAAGTCATCAGTATGCCCACCACCGCGAACCTAGCGCCGCCCGAATCCTGCATGATTGCGGCCGAAGATCTCTGGAAGACCTACGACATGGGGTCGGAGCAGCAGGTGCATGCGCTGCGCGGCGTCAATCTGCGCATCCAGCGCAATGAATATGTCGCCATCATGGGGCCGTCAGGCTCGGGTAAGTCCACCCTGATGAACCTGATTGGCTGCCTCGACACGCCTTCGCAGGGCAAGTACTGGCTCAACGGCCAGTTGGTCAGCGAACTGGACGACGACGAACTGGCCCGCATCCGCAACAAAGAAATCGGATTCGTATTCCAGACCTTCAACCTGCTCGCTCGGGCCACGGCGTTGCACAACGTGGAGCTGCCGCTGATTTACGCCGGCATTCCCACCGACGAGCGGATGGAGCGCGCCCGGGCCTCGCTGGCAGCCGTGGGCATGGAATCCCGCATGAGCCACAAGCCCAACGAACTCTCCGGCGGACAAAGGCAGCGTGTCGCCATTGCCCGCGCCCTGGTCAACAAACCCTCGATCATTCTGGCGGATGAGCCCACCGGCAATCTGGACTCGCAAACCGGTGTTGAAATCATGGCCGTGTTTGACCGGCTGCACGCGGAAGGCAATACGATTATTCTGGTCACGCACGAAGGCGATATCGCCGAGTATGCCCACCGCGTCATCCACATCAAAGACGGCGTCATCGCCAGCGACGAGAGCAAGGGACCTGGACAGCGCAGCTGAACGATCGGCTTTGAGAATTACGAATCGAAAAAAAACGCCCAGCCAGTGGCTGGGCGTTCTGCTTCCACGAGGGATTTCGACTGCGTCTAGGTTTTCGCGATCCCGGCTGCGGGACGTTCCGCTTCGGCCGCTGGAGGCGGGTCGGCCTTCACCACTCGATCCCTGCCTTCCCTCTTCGCCCGGTAGAGCGCGGCATCCGCGGCATCGAGCAGTGCTTGGGGAGAAGTTCCGTGTAGCGGAAGCGCGGCCACGCCGACGGATACGGTCACCATTCCAAGGGAATGCCCCTGGTGCAAAACCGTCAGTTCGCGCATTTTCGACCGGATGCGCTCTGCGCGGCCGTAAGCCGCGTTCAGGTCGGCGGTGGGAAGAATCACCACGAACTCTTCCCCTCCGAAGCGGCACACGATGTCTTCCACTCGAATACTCTTGCTGAGAAACGACGCGGTCTGCCGCAGGACCGTATCGCCTGCGTCGTGGCCATAGGTATCGTTGAACTTCTTGAAATGATCGAGATCGAGCATCAGGATGCCCAACGATTGCTCGGCGCGTACCGCGCGCCGGATTTCGCGGTCCAGCATCTCCGTCAGGTAGCGCCGGTTATACAGGCCGGTTAAGGAATCCTTGATGGACTGGGAGCGCAACGCTTCGCGCAGCCGTATGTTGGCCACCGACAGTCCCACTTGCCCGGCAAACGTGGTTTTCAACGACAGCTCCGCGTCGGCCAGCACGGGAGCTTCGTCGGTCGCCTGAAAGTGCAGGATGCCAAGCGCTTCGCCCTGCGCCAGGATGGGGATGCACAGGTAGGTATGCTTCAAGCCTGCGGCATGGGCGCACGGTGCGGTCGTGTCTCCCGCAACCACCAAATGCGGGTGTCCGGTCCGCAGCGCCCAGCAGGAGTTCGATTCAAACACCTTCACCGGAAGATCGCAGTTGTTCCAGAATCCGGCCACTTCGGCCAAGCTGCGCTCGGGATTCAGCAAGGCGATCGCCCCGCGGCTGGTGGGAAAAATTTTGGGAGCAAACGCCAGGGCGGCGGCGTACACTTCATCCTTGTTGATGCAGCTCTGCAGATGTTCACCCATCTTGGCCAGCAGTGTCGCCCGCTGCGAGCGCTCGGTGAGTTCACGCACCATTTTTTCATTTTGCTCGTCGAGTTGGCGCCGGGCTGAGTCTTTTTCCCACATCTCTTCCTGCAGCTTGGTGCTGGCGTCGGCCAGTTCCGCGGTGCGCGCCTTGATTTGCTCCTCCAGCATTTGTTGGGTGTGGCGCTGGTCTTCAATGTCGGTGCAGGCCCCAAACCACTTCACGATGGCGCCGGTGGAATCCCGCAGCGGAGTGGCGCGGACCAGGTGCCAGCGAAACCCTCCCACGGAATCGAGAATGCGATATTCCATCTCGAAAGGCTCGCCGGTATGGCTGCACTTTTCCCAATTCCGCAGGGCGATGGATTGGTCGTCGGGGTGGAGAGCGCTCGTCCAGCCCCATCCCAGAGTCTGCTTTTCGGTAAAACCGGTCAGGTCGTAGAAGCGCTGGTTGCAGTAGTCGACACCTGCCCCGGGAACCGCTGTCCATACGATTTGAGGAATCGCTTCGGCGAGCGTCCGGAAGCGGGCCTCGCCGTCGTCGCCCAGGGCGTTGACCAGCGCCTTGCGCAGCCTTCGCACTCGACTCAATAAGGCCGCGGGCAACGATCTGCGCACTCTGCGCGCGCGTCTGACGGCGAACAGCGAAACGCCCGAAACCGCCATCGCCACCAGCACAAATACGAGCATGTGGTTGTAAATTCCGTACAGCGTCATCGACCCTGACCTGTCGTCCTCCGAACCAATCCCACGCAGACTGGCGCAAAGCTTGTCCGCGATTACGCGCCTGCTGGAATAAACATCGGCAGCACGGTCCTCTTTCGTATTAGAAGTCGATAAGAATCTCAGGCGGGAGACGACGATCGGTAGAAATCAGCGGCGGATGAAGGTCTCAACCACAAAGCGCACGAAGGTCCACGAAGAAAACTAAGTTTCACGAAGGGTTTGATTGCTGTGTGTTCCCTTCGTGTACCTTCGTGCCCTTCGTGGTGAAGATCTTACGGGTTGGTGCTGACCGGCTTCACCGCGGCCGTGTCGGAAGGCAGCGCCGGGCCGGCGATGAAGAAATTGTGGTCGTACATGTTGCGATACATGCGTCCTGCGATTTCAGCGGCCTTCGGACCGAAGGTGGGGCGTCCGCCCTGCAGGAAGACGACGACCACCACGCGCCCTACGCTGGTGTTGGCGTAAGAAGCGAACCAGCCGAAGCGGGTTCCGGCGTGCGAGCAGGTTCCGGTCTTGCCCAGAATTTCTTCTTCGTTGAAGTTGACGCGCAGGCTGCGGGCGGTGCCGTACTGCACTGCTCCCGCCATGCCATCGGAGAGTTCAGGAATCACGGGAGCGATGTCGAGCTGGCGCTTCACCCGCGGCTGAAAGCTGACCACCTCTTCGGGAGACGCCGGATGCTGCAGGTAGTAGAGCGTGCCGCCGTTGGCAATCGCCGAAACCATCGCGCCCAGCTGCAGCGGAGTCATGGAGACGCCCTCGCCGTAAGAGCACATCTTGCCCACGCCGCCGAGCTTGGCGGGAATCGCTTCATCGGGATAACTGCCCAGCTGCTCGCCCGGAATGTCGTATCCGGCAAGCTCGCCCAGTCCGTACTGGTGGGCGTAGTAAGCAACTTTGTCAAACCCCAGTTTGCTGCCAACCGTCTCGAAATAGGCGTTGTTGGAGTGGGCCAGCGCCTGGGTAAGGTTCATGCGGTAGCGAGCGCCGAGAGCAACTTCGGTGTCTTTAGAAATCAGGCCTTCGCTCAACGCCGCCAGGGCCACGGAAAGTTTGATGGTCGAGCAAGGCTGCGCGCCGCCCGACAGGGCCAGCTTCTGGTTCACCATGGCCAGCACGCGTCCGCTGGTAGGCTCGATCGCGACGACGGTACCGTTCATGTTGCCCAGCGCATCCACCGCAGCCTGGCGTACGACCGGATCTTCGCCAGTGGTGACGTCGCCGGCGGTAATATCTTCGGCGAACGAGCTCATGTGAAAACGCTCGTAAGAGCGGCGGCGGCGCGTGCTCACCGAAACGCGAGAGACGGTGCCGCTCGCGCTGCGGGCATGCGCCAGATGGTGCAGACGGCGCCGCGTGTGCTGGCTCTCGCTGATCTTCGACGGTGACTTCTTGGCCGGGGGGTGCGTGCTGGTGTTGATGTGCGCCGCCCAACTCACGCCCGCCAGTGGCAGACCGAGCAGGCTAGCGGCCACAACCTTGAAAATGAGACGAAAAAAGCGCGCTGTCTTGGACATCTTCTTGATTCCACTCCCCGGAGTCTTACTTAACTCTGATGCACGCAGGGTGCCAGCAAGCGGTAACCCCGCCGGATTCCCCATCTGCGCTGATAGTACGAGACTTAGCCCGTTTATGGCAACGGAAAAGTTTCGATCGCCAGAAACACTAATTTCGATTTAAACCATTATGAAACAAGCACATACGCAGATATTACGTCGGGCCAGACGCCTTCGGTAACGCATTACTGATTACTGGGAAGGTACTGCCCATGTGCAAGGCTTTTCCTATCCAAGAGCCTCGCTGGTTGTTGGCGCGTGGTCCAACGGCAAACCACCAACGACGAGTTTCACATCACCTCGTTGCGCTTGCGTAGAAATGCCGGGACGTCGAGATCGTCCTGCTGAAAGCTCGCCGGCATGCTGGTGAGCACACTGCTGCGCATGCTGTCGAGCGAAACCACGTCGGCGGTCACGCGCTCCTCAGCGTTCGCCAACGGGACGGGAGCCAAATCGTCCATATAGGCGCGGTCGTCCGCCACGCTGTACTCCGGCATCGCCGTCGACTCCATAATGTGCTTGGGCGGCTCAGGGACGAAATCGCGGGAAGCATCTTCTGAGAATTCCATCGCGTTCTCGTGCGCGGCGGAGAACGACGTGTGGGTTTCGTGCACCGGATGCCGCGCCGACCGGACTTCGCGGAATCCGGTGGCGATGACGGTGATCTTCACCGCATCCTTCATCTTCTCGTCCATCACGGCGCCGAAAATAATGTTTGCATCCTCGTGCGCGGCGCTCTGAATGATGGAACACGCCTGCTGCACTTCGGCCAGTTTGAGCGATGAGGAGCCGGTAATGTTAATCAGAATTCCGCGGGCGCCGTCAATCGCGCCGGCTTCGAGCAGTGGCGATGCGATGGCGCGCTGCGCGGCTTCGATGGTGCGCCTCTCGCCGGTCGCCGAGGCCGTGCCCATGACCGCATAGCCCATGCCCGACATGATGGTTTTTACGTCGGCGAAGTCGCGGTTAATGATGCCGGGAATGGTGATGATGTCGGAAATTCCCTGCACGCCCTGGCGCAGAATGTCATCCGCGATTCTAAAAGACTCGAAGAACCCGGCATCTTCGGCGACGGCGAGTAGCTTCTCGTTGGGGATCACAATCGTGGTGTCGACCGAATCCATCAACTCAGCAATGCCGCGCTCGGCCTGCGCCATGCGCCGTTTGCCTTCGAAGCAGAACGGTTTGGTCACGACTGCGACGGTCAGCGCGCCCATCTCGACCGCCAGCGACGCAATGATAGGAGCGGCGCCGGTGCCGGTGCCGCCGCCCAGGCCGGTGGTGACGAAGACCATGTCGGCGCCTTCGAGCACTTCGATAATCTTGTCGGAATCTTCCAGCGCAGCCTTGCGGCCGACCTCAGGATTCGCCCCCGCGCCCAGACCATTCGTCAGCTTCACGCCGAGTTGCAGCTTCACCGGCGCGTGCGACATGCGCAGGGCCTGCAGATCGGTATTGGCGACGATGAACTCGATGCCTTCCACTCCGGCATCAATCATGCGGTTGACCGCGTTGCCGCCCCCGCCGCCCACGCCAATGACTTTGATCTTGGCGTCGTTGCGGGCCTCTTCGTTGAAGCTGATGCGAATGCTGGAATCGTTTGTCATAATTCTCCACCTTGTGAAATGCAAAATCGATTAACCACGAAGGGCACGAAGGTCCAGGAAGGAATTCCTGTTCGTGGTTTCCTTCGTGAACCTTCGTGTCCTTCGTGGTTCAAGCTTCGTGGTTCAAGCTCTTAAGCTCCTTTACCCACTAACAGGGCTTTCAATCTCGTCCCCCAGCGGTCTTCCTGCATGCCGCGCGCGGTGCGGGCGCGCTGGCCGTAGTTCACCATGCCCAGCACGGTCGCGAATTCGGGCTCGGATAACGTCGACGGCATCTTGGCCAGCGGCGCGGGCCATGACAGCCGGACTGACCGGCGCAGCACCGACTCCGCCACATCGAAGATTCCAGGCAGCCGCGACGCGCCCCCGGTCAGCACCACGCCGGCGATGCAGACGTCGTACATGCCGCTCTGGCGCAGGGTGTCGCGCATCAGTTCAAACAGTTCGCGCGCCCGCGGCTCCAGAATTTCAGCGACCAGCCGCTGCGGCAGCAGCCGCGAAGGACGGTCGCCCACCGACGGAACCTCAACTTCATTGCCTTCGGGAATCAGCGTGACGATCGCGTTGCCGTAAACTTTCTTGATTTTTTCCGCCTCCGCCAGCGGCGTGCACAGGCCCACGGAAAGATCGCTGGTGAAATGGTCGCCGCCCACGGGAATCACTCCCGTATAGGCGACAGCGCCCTGCTGAAACACGATCAGCTCGGTCGAGCCCGCGCCGATGTCGGCGAGGCATACGCCCAGTTCGCGCTCGTCGTTGCGCAGTACCGAATCGGCCGCAGCCAGCGGCTCGAAGACCGTGTCGTCGACATGCACTCCAGCGCGGTTCACCGCCGTGATTACGTTTTGCGTGGCGCTGGTCGCGGCCGTCACCATGTGCACGCGAACTTCCAGGCGAGCCGCCATCATGCCCAGTGGATCGTGGACTCCGGCCTGCTCGTCGAGAATGAATTCCTGCGGCAGCAGATGAAGAATCTCGCGGTCAGCGGGCAGCGGGATGGCGCGGGCCCGATCGACGGCCTGCTTGATCTCGTCGCGTCCAATTTCGCGCGGACGCGTGCCCAGGCTAATGCCGCCATGGCTGTTAACGCCACGCACGTGCGCTCCGCCCACGCCCACAATGGCATGCTCGACGGGCGCTCCGGCAACGTCTTCGGCGGCCTCGACCGCTTTCTGAATCGCCGCAACTGCCTTGTCGAGTTCCACGATGACGCCCTTGCGCGAGCCGCGCGATTCGGCCACGCCGTGCCCGCGATAGCGCAGGCCGCCGTCGGTCAACTCCGCCATCAGAGCGCAGGTCTTGGCGCTGCCCACATCAATCGCGGTAAGAAAACTTCCCTGCTGGTTCGCCATGCTTTATGAATTCCTCGACATCGAACAGTTTTAAGGAAGCTCCGATTAAGCCTTCGGGTTCCTCTGTGCGTCTCTGTGTCCTCTGTGGTTCACGCTTTCTGTCGGGACCTTAATCAGAGCTTCCTTTAAATTTGGTATCAGTTTGAACTCGTGTTGATTGAACTCGTATTGACCTGCGGTTTCAAAATCGCCGCACTCGGTTTCGGAATGGCTGCGTGCACCGCCGCGGACGGCGCCGAGGGCGTAGGCTTCGTCGATTGCAGCTTCTGCGAAGATGCAGGCATGGGCGCGACTCCCGGCGGCCCAGCCACATTCTTCGCCAGCCCAGCGTTCGTCCCTCCGGCCTTCGCAATTCCAGCTTTCGCAGCTCCAGACTTCTGCGCCGACGCTGGAGTTTTCGCCGCAACTCTCTTCGCATTCGACCCTTGGCCTGCCTTCCAGTTCTTGACCCTGGCTTTCGGCGAAGGCTTTTTCGCAGCCGCCGCTTTCGGATCAAGTTTCTTTTCGGTCAACTCAAACGCCGGCTTAGGAACGGTGCGATCACGCGGGAGCGCGCTCGTCGGGGTCACATTCGACGGAGGCAATCGCGTGGTCAGCGCCGCCGGCTTCACGCCCGCGGCCACGGCTGCCTTGGCCGCCGAAGCTGCCAGCGCAGTCTGCCTCGCCCCTTGCATCTCCGGATTGACGATCACCTGATTGTCGTAGCGGAGGTTCACCGACTCCAGCTTCTGAAATTGTTGCCGCCACTGCTGCACGTGGCTCACATAGGTCTGGTAGCGCTTCAGATACTCCGACGAGCCCAGCTCAATCAACACATCGCCCGCCGGATCATTGCTCCGCACCTTCAAGTTTTCGAGATCGGAAAGATCCACTTCGCTCAAATCCTGCGAGTAGCGGGCCCCGCTGGAATCGAGGTCCCGCACCAGCTCGTTATAGGCCTTCATGCGCGGCGCGCGCGTGGAGAGCGGCTCGCCCGGATTCATTCCGAGAATCACGGGGAAAGAATATCTGTGCTTCGGCGGCAGCTCCATCAGAGTTCCGCCAGCATCGATCAAGGAAATTCGCGGCCCCACGCGGGCGAAAGCCACAGGCGTGCGCTCGTGAATTTCAACCTTCAGGCGGTTGGGCACGAAGCGCATCACGCTGGCCGATTCGACCCATGGAATCTGTTCGAGTTGCGCTTTCTGCTGGACCAGCGGCACGAAGAAAATGTTGCGTCCAATGTCGGCGCCCATCACTTCCATGATTTGCGCCTTGGTCACATTCTGCGTGCCAATGATTTCAATGTTGTCGCTGGAGTCCACGCGAAATCGCCAGGAGCGCTCGCCGTATTCGTACAATCCGGCAGCGGCGATGGCGGCCACGCACAAAATCGCAACCGCGATACACGCCCACAGCAGGCGGCTGGCAGTTTTCCGGGGAAGTGAGCTGCGCCGGGCGGAGACCCGCTTTTGCCCGCGCAGAAAGGGAGATTCCTCGTCTACATCCAGGTCGACCAGACGCGCGTCGTCCATCTCCTCGCGAGGGAATTCGTCGTGTGCAGATTGGACGTGAGAATGCCCGGCGCTGGATGGGTACAACTCTTCCTGCAAGATGGTGCCGCTGGATTTCCGCGCCATCAGTTCAGGTCAGTTGTCGTGAGGAATCGCTGAGCGTTCTTACTATAACTTCATTTCCCGGCTGGAGATAGATCAAAAATCGCTGGTTTTGCACAGGCGGGAACCCGGTTCAACACCGCCACGAACGGGCTACCCGCAAATTGTCGCCGCGCATCGTCGCGCACGTTGTCACCACGCAGTCTCGGAAAACGTCGCCAAAGATTGTCATTCCGACCGGAGCCGGAGCGCACGCGACGGCGGAGTGGAGGAACCTGCTGCAGCGCTCTTTGAATCTCGGCTGCGTTACACCGGCCCGGCTGAGGCGGTCTCGATGTGAATCACCGGAAGCGCAGGCCCTTGAATCCTCGGCAGGCGAGGAAGGTTCACGCGCACCCGAGGACAAACGGAGACCTTCGGAGCCGAAAAGGCGATCGGGTTCAAAGCCACAGCCGGAATCCGGATGCGAGCCACTTGGGCCTCGATCCGCGCCCGATTCGCCTCGATCCGCGCCAGTTGCGCCTGCTCGCGGACAGACATGGCTTCGAAGCGGTCAAAACCCGCCTGCTTCTGCGCCAACCTAGCCTGAACCTGCGCCAGAGTCGTCGACAACGGGCAGGAGGTGGTCTCCTGCCTCGCCGACAGCAATTGCATATCGGAAAGAAACTGGTCGGCGTGCCCCGAGGCCAACTCCAACACCGCCGCCGAGTTATGTTCGACCGCGCCGGCAATCTCATGTGCCCACGGCAGGCCGCCATCGTGGTAGCTGGCGTTCAATGCGGCTGCCAGCACCCCGGCCATCAGCCACGCATAAGCCTGTGTCATCTTCATCGTCGGACCCCTTATGGCTGAATAGACGAGCAGCGGTTCAATCCGTTAGCAAGGGAAGATACGGAGACCGACTGGGGGGCCTGAAGCGGATGGGTCGATGAGTGTAGACGCGATGTTGCGCCAACTGGCTTCGGGCGTGCGTCGACTGTTTCAGGTAGGCGTCTACTTTGACCTTGGTCTTGGGCTTAGGACCGAAAACGCATCCCCTGGTTCTGGTTCACGAAGAGCGATCGCTCCAGAACGGAGGTGAGGCTTTGGTTTTACTGGAACAGGGACAAGGCTATCCGGTTCGCCGAGAATTGGCGGCGGGTCGCTGCCCGCACGCGCTGCCAGACTTTTCGGAGAGAGCTTCGCTCGGCGCTCCGCATCGGCGCGCTCGGCACGCCCCATTTCCATATCCTTGACGGGGTCGAGCTCCTCTCTCGTCCGCTGCGCTTGCTTGTTGGCTCTAAGCTTCCTCTTCTGTCGACCTTTTCCCATTCGGGTGCTCTTCGCCCAAACTATTAGCACAATGCCCTGTTCCACGCAACTGTTTGCAATCAAGGCGATAGCACTCCTCGACCCTTTAACGATCGTCCCCCGACGAAGAGAGCCGCCAGCCTACACAGCCTCCCGCTCCCTCATCTTCTCCAGAATCATCGGCCCGAGCTGCGAGACGCTGCCCGCGCCCAGGGTCAGGATCATGTCGCCGTCGCGTGCCGCCGTCGCGGCCGCGTTCACGGCATCCGCCGAAGAACTCGCGTACTGAACCGTCTTCCCGCTTTTCTCGCGAATGCGCTGTGCCAATACTTCTCCCGTGATGCCTTCGATCGGCTTCTCGCTGGCGGCGTAAATGTCGAGCACGAACAGTGAATCGGCATCAGCAAAAGCTCCGGTGAATTCCTCCATCAAGTCGCGCGTACGCGTATACCGATGCGGCTGGAAGATGACATGGATCCTGCCAAAGCCGCACTGCCGCGCCGCGGCCAGCGTGGCCTTGATCTCGGTGGGATGGTGGCCGTAGTCGTCGATCACGCTCACGCCCGCCGCGCGCCCGCGCAACTGGAAGCGTCGATCGACGCCGCGGAACTGGTCGAGCGCCGCGCGAATCGCCTCCACGCCAACATCCAGCCCCACGCCCACGGCAATCGCCGCCGTCGCGTTCAGCACGTTGTGCACCCCGGGTACATGCAGCGTGAACTCGCCGAGATCATTTTTTCGATAGGTGACGCGAAACCGATTCAGCGGGTGCCCCACCCTTATCTCGCCGTTCTTTGGCGAGACAGGGTGGGGACTTTGACGTTCATCGGGAGCGGCAGGAATCTTGATCAGAAAATCCGACCCGCGCCTGGTCCCGTAGGTCACAGTGCGCCGCTGCACTTCCGGCAACAACCGCCGCAGCACCGGATCGTCGTTGCAAGCAACGATCATCCCGTAGAACGGAACGCGGTCCATGAAATCGAGAAACGTTTTCTTCACGTCGCGCATATTGCGGTAGCAATCCATATGCTCGCGGTCAATGTTGGTGACAACGGAAAGAATCGGGGACAACTTCAAAAACGACCGGTCGCTCTCGTCGGCCTCGGCCACCAGGTATTGCGATTTTCCCAGGCGCGCATTCGATCCCATGGCGTCGACGCGGCCGCCCACCACCACCGTCGGATCAAGCCCGCCCGCGGCCAGCACCGCCGCCACCATCGAGGTAGTCGTGGTCTTGCCGTGCATGCCCGCGATGGCAATGCCGTATTTCAAACGCATCAACTCGGCCAACATCTCGGCGCGCTGAATGACGGGAATGTGCAGCTTGTGCGCTTCGGTAACTTCGGGATTCTCGGTCGCGATGGCGGAACTGGTGACGACGACCTCGGCGCCCGCAATGTTTTCCGCGCGATGTCCCGCAAACACGACAGCACCCAGCCCGGCCAGTCGCTGCGTGACGGAGGAACTCTTCAGGTCCGAGCCGGAAACTCTGTAGCCGAGATTGAGCAGCACCTCGGCAATGCCGCTCATGCCGATGCCGCCGATCCCCACGAAATGAATGCGTTGAATTTTGGCGAACATAAGGTCAACTTCTTGGCCACGGATTCACGCGGATTCACACGGATAAAGAAAATGACCTAGAAAAACCAACAAAAGAAGTATCCGTGAAGATCCGTGCTAATCCGTGGCTGATTCTTCCAGCCCTGCAACCCGCGCCGCCATCGCAGCGATATCCTTTGCGGCGTTGGGATGCGCCAACTCCCGCGCGGCCTGGCTCATCTGCCGCAGGCGATGCGCGTCCTGCAACAGCGCGGCGATCGTCTCCGCCAGCCAGACTCCTTCCAGCTTCGACTCCTCGACCACCACCGCGGCGCCGTGCCGCGCCAAGGCTTCGGCGTTGACGCGCTGATGATCATCGGCCGCGCGCGGGAAGGGAACGAACACCGCCGGCTTCCCCGCCGCGGCGATTTCCGCGACCGTGCTCGCGCCTGAACGGCACACTACCAGGTCGGCGCCCGCAAAAGCCGCCGGCATATCTTCAATGAACTTGAAAACTTCGGCCGATTCGCCCCGCCCACGATACCCCGCCAGGGCGTCATTATAGTCACGCTCGCCCGTCTGGTGAATGATGTGAATCCCCGGCGCCTCGCGTTGCAGAACCGGCAAACAGCGAATCATGGCCTCGTTAATGGCGTGCGCGCCCTGGCTTCCGCCAAACACCAGCAGAGTCGGAGTACCGGCGCGCTTGGGGACGATTTCGAAAAACGCCGGCCGCACCGGCACGCCCGTCACTTCGGCGTGCCGAAAATATCTCGCCGTTTCCTCGAAGTGCACGGCCGCGCCCGAGACAAATCTTGCAACCACGCGATTGGCGAATCCCGGCACCACGTTCGGTTCGAAAGCCAGCGTGGGAATGTGCTTCACTACCGCCGCCATCATTGCCGGACCCGACGCGTATCCGCCCACGCCGATCACCACGTCGGGGGCGAATTGATTGAGCATGCGGCCCGCATCCCAGACGGCGCGAGGCAGATCGAAGGCCGTCTTCAACCGCGTGGTCAGGCTGACATTCTTTAGCGCGCCAACTCGCACCAGTTGCAGCGGAAATCCCGCGGCCGGCACCAGCCGGTTCTCAATGCCGCGCGCGGTGCCGATGAACAGCACCTCGGCGTCGTAACTTTTCTTGAGCTGGTTGGCAATGGCCAGCGCCGGGATCACGTGACCGCCCGTCCCGCCGCCTGCCAGGATTGCCCGCATGAGGTGACTATAAAGGAATTGATGATTGTTGATTGCTGATTGTTGATTGAAGCGCCCTTAGTCCCCAAAGGTTCCGCTGACTCGGGCTTTTCAATCAACAATCAAAAATCAACAATCAGCAATTTCTTCATTCTGCCTGCTTGGTGATGTTCAGCAGCACGCCGACGCACGCCAGCGTCACGAATAACGACGATCCTCCATACGACACCAGCGGCAGCGGAATTCCCTTGGTGGGCATCATGCCGAGCACCACGCTGATGTTGATGAACGCCTGCAGCACCACCATGCTGGTAATGCCAACCGCCAGATAGCGACCGAAGAGGTCCTCTGTGCGCCAGGACGCGCGCATGCCGCGCCACAGGAAGATGGCGAACAGCGTGACCACGAACAGGGCTCCGACCAGTCCCAGTTCCTCGGCAGTCACGGCGAAAATAAAATCGGTGTGTGGTTCGGGCAAATAAAACAACTTTTGTTTGCCTTCCATCAGGCCCATGCCGGTTACGCCGCCCGTACCCACCGCAATCAGCGACTGGATGATGTGGAAGCCGGTCTTCTGGCTGTCGGCGTAAGGATTCAGAAATGCCAGAATGCGGGCACGCCGGAAGCTGACGTGAAAAATCAGAAAATACAGCGGCACCAGCGACGCCGCAAACGCGTAGGCGAAATAGCGCAGCCGCATGCCAGCGACATACAAGATGCAGCAAGCGATTCCAGCGCAGGCAATGGCCGTGCCCAGATCGGGTTCGAGCACGATCAGGCCCAGGCACACCACGACCGGCGCGGCCGCCGGCAGCAGCGTCGCGCGCACATCGTCGATGGTCTTAGCGCGGCTGTCTTTGCTCCGACTCTCGAGAAAATAGGCGAGAAACAGAATCAGCACGGGCTTGGCCAACTCCGAAGGCTGGAGCGAGAAGCCTCCGGCGTGAATCCAGCGGTGCGTGTTATGCGACCGGTCGAGAAAAAACACGGAGATCAGCAAGAGCGTGGTAAACCCCATCAACGAAAATACCAGCGCCGGATGCTGATAGCGGCGATAGTCCACACGCATGGTCACGACCATGGCGGCGAGTCCCGCGACCGCCCAGACCAACTGCTTCGACAGAAACGCATACTCCGACCCGAAGCGCTCCCGGGCCATCACTGCCGACGCCGAAAACACCATCACCAGCCCCACAAACACCAGCAGCATGGTGACAGTAAACAGCCAGCGATCGACACTCACGCGCTTTGCCATGGGACATTCATTTCACCACGGCAGCGGGAGAGAATGCTGATTGTTGAATTTTGCTTGTTGATTGTCTTGGTTCGGGTCAGGCCGCTCGTTGTGTACCGCTGCTCACCTCTTGCGCATCCAGACTCTCCACGTCACCGGCCCGGCTTCCTCATTGGTCAATGGGCGGCCCGCCACCTTGAGCGCCAGCTTGATCTGACCGTGATGGTAGCCCTCGTGCCAGATCATGTGCTGGAGCAGGAGGATCGGGTGGTCGTAGTGAAGATTCATGTCCCGGCCCGTCTCCACGCGGCTCTGGACTGCGTCTCGAACGGCCTTGGCGCTGTCGTTCAGCATCTGCGCGATACGATCACGGTCGGGCTCGACCAACCACTGTTTTTCAGGCAGGTCTCTCGCGAACTCGGGGGCGTCCTCGAAGACGAAAATGAGTCGTACGTAGTGGATATGGGTGAACAGCTGCGCGACGGACGGGCTGCCCTCCATAACTCTGGCCTCCAGCCCGCCTTCCGGGAGGGCGCGCAGTAGATTGAGGAGGATGGTGCTGTTCCGGTCCCAGGAGTCCAGCAGAGCCTCGAGGAGACTCTGGTCTGATGCGTCCGCCATATCCACACTCCGTCTATTGATGCGAAGTTTGTAGGGAGAGCCCTGGTCTTCCCGCCCTATCCCGCCAATCCCTGCACAATCTCCTTGAACACCTTCCCCCTGTGCTCGTAGCTCTTGAACTGATCGAAGCTAGCGCAGGCTGGGGCCAGCAGGACTACGTCGCCGGGCTGAGCCGCGGCGCTCGCCTTGCGGAGCGCGTTTTCTAACGTCTCGGCGTGCACGACATCGACACCTTTAATCTGCGATTCGATCTTCGCCGCCGCGGCCCCGATGGTGTAGACGCGCTTCACGCGCTGGCGCAGCAGATCGTTGAGCACGGTGTAGTCGCTGCCTTTGTCCTTGCCTCCGAGAATCAGGTGGATGTTCGCTGGGAACGACTCCAGCGCCTTGATGGTCGCATCCACATTCGTGGCCTTGGAGTCGTTGTAGTAATCGACGCCGCGGACGGTCGCCACAAATTCCAGCCGGTGTTCGACTGCCTTGAAGGTGCTCACCGCGTGGCGAATCTTTTCAGGCGCGCATCCCATCAGCACTCCGGCGCACGCAGCCGCCAGCACGTTCTCCAGATTGTGCGCACCCTTCAGCGGAATTTCGGAGACCTGCAGAATCTCGCGCTGCGATCCCGAGGCGTCGCGAAACACAACGTTGCCGTCGCGTACCCACGCGCCCTGCTGCACTTCCTTCTGGCGGCTGAACCAGAAAACTTGCGCGCGCGTTCGCGCGGCCATGGTCACGCAGATGGGATCGTCGGCATTGAGCACGGCGAAGTCGCTTCCCTGCTGGTTCTCGAAGATGCGCGCCTTCGCGTCGACATACACTTCCAGTGTTCGATGCCGGTCAAGATGATCTGGAGTAACGTTCAACACCACCGCAACTTTCGGACGGAAGGTCTGAATCGTTTCCAGTTGAAAACTCGAAACCTCGAGCACGATCACAGTTTCCGGCTGGGCGCGGTCAGCGAGAGAAATCGCCGGCGTGCCGATGTTGCCGCCAACCAGCGCCGGAAAGCCCGCCGCCGTCATGATCTCGCCGGTCAGCGTGGTGGTGGTGGTCTTGCCGTTCGATCCGGTAATGGCGACGATGGGCCCGGGCAGAAACTGTGCCGCGAGTTCGATTTCGCCAATCACGGTTTCGCCGGCGGCGCGGGCCTGCACCAGCGGCGGCGCGTCCACCGGAACACCGGGGCTGACCACGATCAGGTCCTGGCCGCGAAAGGTGCGGTCGCCGTGGCCTCCGGTCTCAACCGTGATGCCGTGATCGAGCAACACCGGAATTTCGTTGCGCAGTTCGTCACCACTCTTGGTGTCGGAGACCGTGACGCGCGCGCCGTGCGCTTTCATGAACAGAGCCGACGCCACGCCCGACTTACCCAGGCCAACCACCAGCACGCGTTTGTTGTTTAATTCCATCTCAAATCAATTGTCCATTTTCTAATTGTTGATTTCTGATTGTTGATTGTTGATTGAAACACCGAGTCTTAGCGTGCGCCAGAAGTTCTTCAATCAACAATCAGAAATCAGCAATCAACAATTTCTACCTCAGTTTCAACGTCGTCAGCGCGAACAGCGCAAACACCAGCGACGCGATCCAGAAGCGCACGATGATCTTCGACTCTGACCAGCCCAGCAGTTCGAAATGATGATGCAGCGGCGCCATTTTGAAGATGCGCTTCTTGCGCAGTTTATACGACCCGACCTGCAGAATCACCGAGACCGCCTCAATCACGAACACGCCGCCAATAAACGGCAGCAGCAATTCCTGTTTAATAATGACGGCAACCGTGCCGATCGCCCCGCCCAGCGCCAGCGATCCCACGTCGCCCATAAAAACTTCCGCAGGATGCGCGTTGTACCAGAGAAATCCGATGGACGCGCCGACCATCGCTCCGCAGAAAATCGTCAACTCCGCCACCTGCGGAATATGTTGCAGTTCCAAATAGTTGGCAAAGGTGGCGTGGCCGCTGACGTAGGTCAGCACGGCCAACGCCCCGGCCGCGATCACCGTGCACCCGATGGCCAGACCATCCAGTCCGTCCGTCAGGTTCACGGCGTTGCTCGAGAATGTGATCAAGAGGGTTACGAATACCATGAACGGCAGGAAGGCAAGCGGCCACAGATGGGAAAAATGCTCCCAGCTTTGCACGACCAGATCGGGATGGTACTGCTTGAAAAACGGTACGATCAGCTTGGTCGAATACATCCCGTAGGTCTGCATGGCGATTAACATGGACGCAATCACAATGCCGGTTGCGAGCTGCAGCCCCATCTTGGCGCGCGCGGTCAGGCCCAGGTTGCGGCGATGCGCCACCTTGCTGTAATCGTCGGCGAAGCCAATGGCCGCATAGGCCAGAGTGGAAAACACGGCAATCCATATAAAGCGATTGCTCAGGTCCGCCCACAGCAGCGTGGGAACGACGATGGCAATCACGATGAGCAGTCCGCCCATGGTGGGCGTGCCGGCTTTTTTCTGATGAGCCTTCGGACCTTCCTCGCGAATGTATTGTCCAATCTGGAAGTCGCGCAGGCGGCCGATCACCAGCGGACCCACGATCAGCGCGGTAAACAGAGCAGTCAGGCTGGCAAATGCCGTGCGGAACGTGACGTAGTGAAAGATGCGGAACGGCGCAACATAATGTTGCAGCTTGACGTACAACAGCCAGTAGAGCAATCAGCCTCCGTCCCGCGCAGTAAGTGTTTACTTACCTCAACCGATTTCACCACGGAGTCACAGAGTCACGGAAAAGTATTGAGGATTTCTGATTCTTGATTGAAACCTAAACATCGCTCACCGCCCCATGGTTTCAATCCACAATCAAAAATCATCAATCAACAATTCCATTCCTCCGTGTCTCTGTGACTCCGTGGTGAAGAATTTTCGCGCTAGCGCTCAGCCAGCCGAACCCTCGCGCCGCTCCTTCCACTTTTCCAGCGCCCTCTCAAGCTTCACGCCGCGCGAAGCCTTGAGCAGCACTAAGTCTCCATCACTCGTTTCACGGGCCAGCCACTCGCCGGCCTCTTCGGGCGTCGCCACGAACTCAGCTGCCGCTCCGGCGTGTCGCGCTGCGTCAACCATGGGCTTCGCCAGTCCACGCACGCCCAACAGCACATTGATCTTCTTCTCGGCGATATGCCGCCCCGCGGCGCGATGCATCTGTTCCGCAGCCGGCCCCAGCTCCAGCATT
Source organism: Candidatus Sulfotelmatobacter sp. (assembly GCA_052148475.1). Classification (GTDB taxonomy): domain Bacteria; phylum Acidobacteriota; class Terriglobia; order Terriglobales; family Acidobacteriaceae; genus Sulfotelmatobacter. The sequence goes on from JBKQID010000024.1 coordinate 46,797, forward strand.
TCTCCCGCGACCACAATGCGCCGCCCCGCCTTCATCGCAGCCAGCGCATCGACCATGGCATGCAGCGCCTTCGGATTGGAATTGTAGCAATCGTTGATCACCGTGATGTTACCCAGCTGGACGACCTGCCCGCGCTTGTCGGCCGGCGCCAGAGTCGCCAGCGCGCCTACGGCTTCCGCCAGCTTCAGTCCGCGAACCAGCCCCACGGCCACGGCCGCCAGCGCATTCGAAATATTGTGTTCCCCAACCAGCGGCAGGCGCGCGTGTTCGCGCCCGCCGGCCGTGACCACGTCGAACTCCGAACCTTCCGCGCCGCGCGCCTGCACATTTTCGGCCCGCACATCCGCCCGCACATCGGAGGCGGTGGCCATCCCGTAAGTGACAACCTTGCCTTTGAAATCGCGTCCGAACTGCGAGACATATTCGTCGTCGGCATTGAGAACGGCAACGGCAAGGGCGGTTCCAGTGGAGGACAGCGACTCGATCAGTTCGTACTTCGCCCGCGCGATGCCGGCCAGCGAATCGAAAAACTCCAGGTGCACGGGCGCCACATTCGTGACCACGCCAATCTCCGGCTGCGCAATTTTGGCCAGCGCGCGAATTTCGCCTGCATGCGACATCCCCATTTCAATGACCGCCACATCGTGCTCCGGTTCGAGTTTCAGCAGCATCAGCGGCAGGCCGAAATGATTATTGAAGTTGCCTTCGGACTTGAGCACGCGGAAGCGCGCCTCCAGAACATGCGCGATGGCTTCCTTGGTCGTCGTCTTTCCTGCCGAACCAGTGACGCCCACCAGCGCCTTGCCCCAAACTTTCCGCACCGCGGTGGCCAGCGTTTGCAAAGCGACCAGCGTGTCGTCGACGGCCAGCAGGCGGTACGCCGAGGAATATCGATGCATCTCGTCTTTGCGGACCACCGCCGCAACGGCTCCTTTTTCCAGGGCCGCGCCGACATAGTCGTGGCCGTCGAGCCGTTCGCCTTTGACGGCAAAAAATAGGTCTCCACCGCGAATCGTGCGGGAATCGATGGAATAACCCTGCGCGACTTCCTCCCGTGGAAACTCTCCCGTGGCGGAGATGAACTCAGCGATTTTCGATAGCGCCAACTTCATGCCTGGTCCCTGGTGCCTGGCCCCGAGCCAGCCGATTCGCACGCAAACCCCGCGGCCCGCAGAGCCTCGCGCGCCACTTCGACGTCGTCAAACGGAAGCGAGCCTTCGCGCGTGACCTGCACCTTCTCGTGGCCTTTGCCCGCCAGCAGCACAATGTCTCCGGGACGCGCTTCTCCGATGGCCAGCGCAATCGCTTTGCGGCGGTCAACTTCGACCGTGTATTTCACGCCAGTTTTCTGCAGACCAACCAGCGCGTCGTTGATGATGGCCCGCGGATCCTCGCTGCGCGGATTGTCCGAGGTGAGCACCACGAAGTCGCTGCCCCGCCCCGCCGCCTCGCCCATCAGCGGACGCTTGGCGCGATCGCGATCGCCTCCACAGCCAAACACCGTCAGAACTCTCGCCGTTCCCCCGTCGCGCGAGACAAACTCGCGGGCCAGCGCCGTGAGATTGCGCAGCGCGTCGTCGGTATGAGCGTAGTCGACCACCACGGTGAATGGCTGGCCGCAGTCAACCCGCTCAAATCTTCCCGGCACATGCGTGAGCGACTCGACTCCGCGGGAAATCGCCTTCCAGTCGCACCCGCGCGCAAAGCATGCGGCCGCCGCAGCCAGAACGTTGTACACATTCACCCGCCCGATCAGCGGAGAAAAAATGGGAATCCGATCTTCCTCCTGCGGCGTGGCCAGATCGAAGCGCGAGCCGCGCGGGTTGATGTCCACGTGCTCGGCGTGAAAGTCACCGCGCTCCCAGCCATAGGTCAGCACAACCGCGCTGCGCTTTCGGCTGAACCCGGCCAGCTTCGCGCCATATTCGTCGTCGAGGTTCGTGACCACTGCGCGCGGTGCGTCCGTGCCGCAGCCTTCGAAGAGCACGCGCTTGGCGGCAAAATATTCGTCCATCGTCTTGTGATAATCGAGGTGGTCGCGCGTCAGGTTGGTGAACACCGCGACGTCAAACGGCACGCCGAACACGCGCTCCTGGGCCAGCGCATGCGAGGAAACTTCCATGACCGCGTCGGCCGCGCCCAGGCCGAGAGCCTGGTTGAAAATGCGCGCCAGTTCCAGCGCTTCCGGCGTAGTATGCGGCGCGGGATAGACGTTGCCCGCCACGTGATATTCAATCGTCCCGATCAGCGCGCTCTTGCGCCCCGCCGCGGTCAGGATCGACTCAATCAGAAACGCCGTCGTACTTTTCCCATTCGTGCCAGTAATTCCAGTGACCGCGATGCGCTCGGCGGGACGCTTGTAGAAATTCTCGCTCACGCGCGCCAGAGCTCGACGCCCGTGCGGCACCACCGCCCAGGCTACACCCTCGCGGGGTTTCTCGGCCTCTGAGTCGGTGACCACGGCGACGGCGCCCGACTGTATCGCCTGGTCGATGAAGCGGTTGCCGTCGGAGGTCTCCCCGTGCATCGCCACAAATACGCAGCCCGGCTTGACCCGGCGCGAGTCGTATTCCACACCACTCACGCTGGGGTCCCCGCTCTGGGAAAGAACCTCCGCGCCATCCAGCAGATGTTGGAAGGTCATTGCTCGGAATTATAGAAGCAATTGCTGATTGTTGATTTTTGATTGTTGATCGAAAGGCCGGAAGGGCAGCCGCGTCGAGGTCTTCAATCAGCGATCAAAAATCAACAATCCACAATTCCCGTCCCGCGAGCTCATTACCTCGGTCACGTTTTCGCCGGCGCTTTCCTGCGCTACATTCACCTCATGAGCACCGGAACCGGTTCTGCCCAATATCGCTGCGCCCAGTGCGACCAGCCGGAAGCGAACTGCGAGTGCGAGAAGTACTGCTGCCTGTGCCAATCGGTACTTGACATCCGCCTGTGCACCGACGGCCTGCTGTACTGCGAGCCCTGCCGCTCGGCCTGCGACTACAAGACCGCAGACTAGCGCACCCCCTTCTGTCTCTTTTTCTTGCCGATTTGCGTTTCCTTCGTGATACTTCGTGTCCTTCATGCTTGATGGTTTTTCTTGCACTGTGAACGTGACGCTATCCACACATCACAAAAATTTGGCAGCACAGGTCTTCTTGAGGGAGAATGGACTGTTTGACCTGTTGTGACTGTATTCTGCCCTTGTTTTGAGGAGACCCATGGCTACCACAGTACACGTCAGCGACGTTGCCGAGTTGCTGAGCGAAGGCCGGACGCACTTCAATCTCGCTCCGGCGGTGCTGGTGGAGCACTCCATCCGCCGCAACGAGGCGAAACTGGCGGCCAATGGGGCCATCGTCGGATACACGAATCGCACCGGCCGCTCTCCCAAAGACAAATTCATCGTCAAGGATGAGACCACGGCCCACACCGTGGCCTGGGGCGGGGTCAACCTGCCGTTTGAGCCGGAAAAATTCGACGCGCTTTACGCGCGGGTCATGGAACACCTGCGCGGCCGCGAACTTTTTGTGCAGGATCTTTTCTGCGGCGCCGATCCCGCCTACCGCCTGCCCGTGCGCATCGTCAACGAATACGCCTGGCACAACCTGTTCGTGCACCAGTTATTCCTGCGCCCCACGGCGGAGGAACTCAAACACCATCATCCCGAATTTACAGTCATCTCCGCTCCCGAATTCAAAGCCGACCCCAAGCGCGATGGCGTGGCGTCGGAAGTTTTCATTCTGCTGAACTTCACGCGCCGCACCGTGCTGATCGGCGGAACTTCGTATGCCGGCGAGATGAAGAAGTCGATTTTCAGCATCATGAATTTCCTGCTGCCCCCGCGCAACGTCTTCCCCATGCACTGTTCGGCCAACGTCGGCCATAACGGCGTGAGCGCGCTGTTTTTCGGGCTCTCCGGAACCGGCAAGACCACGCTGTCGGCCGACCCCTCGCGCGACCTGATCGGGGACGACGAGCACGGATGGAGCGCCAACGGCGTCTTCAACTTCGAAGGCGGATGCTATGCCAAGTGCATCAAGCTCTCGAAGAAAAATGAGCCGCAGATCTGGAATGCCCTGCGCTTCGGCTGCGTGCTCGAAAACGTCACTCTCGATCCGCACTCCCGCACTCCCGACTACAACGACGACAGCAAGACGGAAAACACGCGCGCGGCCTATCCCGTAGATTTCATCGAGAACGCCCTGATTCCGGGCATTGGCGGTCATCCCAAGAACGTCGTGTTTCTCACCGCCGATGCTTTCGGCGTGCTGCCCCCGATTTCGAAGTTAACACCCGAGCAGGCCATGTATCACTTCCTCTCCGGCTACACGGCAAAAGTTGCGGGTACGGAAGCCGGCGTGAAAGAGCCCTCGGCCACATTCTCGACTTGCTTCGGATCCCCGTTCCTTCCGCTCCCCCCGAAAACCTATGCCGAAATGCTGGGCCGCCGGCTGCGCGAGCATCACGCGCAATGCTGGCTGGTAAACACCGGCTGGCAGGGTGGCCCCTACGGCGTGGGCAAGCGCATGGATATTCCCCACACCCGCGCCATGGTCGACGCCGCCGTCGAAGGCGAACTGATCAAGGAACAATTCGAGATCGAGCCCACCTTCGGATTCTCAATCCCGAAACGCTGCCACGGCGTACCGCCGCAGGTGCTGAACCCGCGCAACGCCTGGCCCGATAAAGCCGCCTACGACCAAGCCGCCGAAGACCTGCGCAACCGTTTCGCCAAAAACTTTGAAAACTTCGACGCGCCGCCCGAGGTGAAGGCCGCCGGGCCGAAGGCGCAGCGGTAAGCCAATTGTTGATTTTTGATTGTTAATTGTTGATTGAAAACCAAAACCGCAGCGCCAGCGCTAGGGTTTTCAATCAACAATCAAAAATCATCAATCAATAATTTTCTACAACGTCGCCTCCATCTGCAGCGCTTCAATCATTCCATTGAGCGTGCTCTGGGCCGCATCGCGCTTCTGCTGCAGTTCGGAAATCTCGCGGCGCAGCGCCTGCACCCGATCTTCCTGCTCGTTCAGTTCCTTCACATAGCGCTCGACCAGCGCCTTTTCTTCCGCGCTTCCCTTGAGCGCCTTCATGTTCTCGCGCACTCGCTGCTGATCGTCGGAAATGCTGGTCACCTGGGCTCGACGGCCGGTAATGACCGCATCGATCACCGTGATGTCATTCTTCTGGCCCACGATCCGGCGCAGCGCTTTTTCCACGTCCGGATTGATCATCTTCTGGTCGAGGAAAAATTTAATCTGGCTGTCGGTCACGTTGGTCAGCGCATAGCTGTTCATGATCGGTCGGTATTCCTTCACCAGCAAGGTTGTGGTCTTCTTCGGATCCACGGTAAGGCGAAAGCGGTGAAACGATGCGGAGCTCTCCACCGGCTTCGCGTCATCAGTGAGTTTCCAGCCGGGGCGCGCGGGATGTTCAATCACGACCGCCCGCGGCGCCGTGTCTCGGTTGCGGATGGTGTAAGTATTTTCCTGCCGCTCCTGCGTCGATTGCGTCATGGTGCCGTGCGCGATCACCACTTTCGTGACGCGCTGGTTGTCGGCTTTCTGCTTGGCGTCAACCAGCACCCCGAGATCGGCGGCGTAGGAGAGGATTCGTTTCTCACCGGGCTTGATCGCATCCATCAAGCCCTCGCCCGCAAAGGCGTCGCCGTCGAGCACATTGAAGCTGCCGCCGTCGAACGTGAGGTCGCTGGTGTTGTTCACCCAGAGCGCGCGCAGAACGGAGCTTTCCGAGGGATTCCACACCGAAACCTTTTCGGCATCGATGCGCGACTGCAGGATGGGCACCAGCGCCGACTGGTTCTTCTTGATCGTGACGCGATCCTTCAGTTTGTACTCGAATAAATCTCCGAGTTCCTGGGACTGGCCCACGGATGTGCCCTCTTCAAGCGACTCGGCGATTACGGTGGCGTCGGGACGGCCGGCCCAAGCTTTGTAAAGCCCGCCGCCAGTGCCTCCGCCTTCTCCCGGTCCGAATCCTGGGCCTTTGCCCGAGCCCACACCGCCCGCACTGCCGCCGACGATCCCGCCGATCACGCCTCCCATCGATCCGCCGGGAACGCCCCCCGGGACGCCACCGACCACGCCGTCGATAGCCATAGCCGGAGGCGGTGCCGCTTCTTCCATCGTCGCCTCATGCGTCTGCGGCGTGAGCATCGCATTCTCCGGCAGCGCCACCACCGGACGCCGTGTGTAATACGGCTGCGAAAGCTCCTGCACGAACGACTGCGGAGCCCCCGCCACCAGCGACAACTCCACATTTTTCCAGTCTTCGCCGACCGTGTTGTCGACGATGGCCCACCCTTGCAGCAGCGGCTTGCCTTCGTTCGGAATCACGATTCTGTATGTGCTCTTCCACACCGGCACTTCGCTGATGTAGCTGACCAGCAGGTTGCGCTCACCGTCGCCGGCAGTAGAAATCGTCATGCGCCGCAGGTCCTGATCGCGCGTCGAGGCGACCAGGCCGAGATATTTCCCCACCTCTTCGTTCACTTCTTTTTCCGTGACGCGAACGCTGGTGGAGGGCGTCAGATCAAACAGACGCACTTCGCCGCCGTCGCTCACCAGCGAAACCTGGGTCAGCGAAACCTGCGTCAACCCGATCCTGCCCGCGGATTTTTCCTCGTCGCCGCCGTCGCCCTTCGGCCCATTGTGCCCGGTCAGCACTTCGCGCTCTTCAATGCTCAACAGGCGGCCGGACGCTGACAGCGAGCCGCTGCGGATTTCCACCCGCGCCCCGCGCAGCGCGTCAAGAAACTGCGCCGTCGTCGGATTTTCCCCTACCGGCAAGCGCAGCGATCCCAGCCGCTTCTCCAGCGGCGCCGCCGAGTTGTAGCTGACGCCGGTGATGCGTCCTTTGCCCAGGTCGAGCACGGTCAGCGACTTCAGCACGTCGTTCAGTTGCGCCGTCGTGAAGTCGACATTCACGTCCTGGCTGCCGTGAACGTGCCCGGCATGCTCGAAGTAGCCGACACCGTTCTTGTAGAGAATTACGCGGGTCACGGGCAGCCGCGCGGCCGTATCGGCCGATGGAGTAGAAATAGAAGACTGTCCAAGCGAAACCGCAACCAGCGCCATCCACAGCACCACGGCTTTCGAAAAATGCATGTGTTTCCTCCGTCAATCAGGAGCTAAGATCAGGAGCTAAATCAAGAGCGTTTCCGCACCGGTGTTCTTGCCAGCCGGTGCGGACCCTCTGTCTTAGACACCGAGACACTTGAGCGGAGGTCTCTGCAGCCGTGGATGCGGCAAGGGCTTGCCGAGATGGCTGAGAGCAACGCGGGATTTGGGCGCTGCTGCTTAGCCGCGAGCTACGCCTTCTTCAGCATCCGCGTGATCCAGATCAAAAACACGGCTCCGATGATCGCGACCACGATGGTGCCGACGAAGCCTCCGGCGTGAATGCCAAAAAAACCCAGGAGCCAGCCCCCGACCACGGCGCCGATGATGCCGAGAACGATATCCATGACGGTGCCGTAACCGCCGCCTTTCATGATTTTGCCAGCGGCCCATCCAGCGATGAGTCCCACCACCGCCCACCAAATCAGATTTGTAATCATTTCGGACCTCCTCTGCGGAATGGAGAGGAGACTATGGCGGTGCCGTCAAGTCTGTCAAGCGGCCCTCGCCCTGCCCACTGTGGTTAAATCGGATTATGTTCGCCCGCAAGATTCGCGTGGAGTATGAAGCCAACGGCCAGCGGCTGCCCTGCCCGCTGAAGTGGCTCGACAGTTTCTCCATGCGTAACTTCACCAACGCCACTGTTTTCGACGACACGCTTCCCGTGGCCGACGGCCAGATGGAGATTGGCTCCGCCGTGCCGCTCGACCAACTCAAAGACGCCATGGAAGACTGGTTCCGGCGCAAAGGCTATCTTCCCAAGGAGTCCAATTTGTCACTGGCGGAGAACGCAGGACCGGATCAGACTACCTCGCAGCTGTAAGTTTTTTTCGCGAGCCTGGTTTATTGCGGACAACGATGGTGTATGCTTTCGCAAAGCTTTTCAGGTGGGCCAAATCCAGCAGATACCAGCGCGCTCTGGGGATTTTTGACGCGGGTGATCAAAATCGCACAGCGCGCCTATCGGCATGAGCCTTATAGTTTTCAGCTACTTGGATCAAGTTTCGGAATGGCAAGGGAGTTGCTAACCCAGACGAGGAGGTGCTTCATGAGCAGCAAAATCTTGCAGCTGTCCCCCCAAGCAAGCACCCGTACCCGCAGGAAAATCGCGCCTCAAGATTCCTGGAGCGCCGCGCCGGCGCGTCCGCTCGATATGCCGTTGGACCTTTCGCTCGACATGGGGTTTCTGCCAGCGTGGTTTGAGAGCGACCCTGATCCTGCCCAGAGCAGCACACGCCGCGTCAACTGGGGCGCGATCTCAGGGATGGCACTCTCGGTCACGTTCAGCGTGATCTGCTGGGCCGGAGTGGCGTGGATCGTCACCCGCGTCTGGCGATAGAAGCTGCCTCCTAAAGAAACTGTCATGCCGACCGGAGCCGGAGCGCCAGTTAGGGCGGAGTGGACAGCCGGCCCTGAGCGAATCCGAAGGGGACCTGCTTCTTGAATCGGCGCGGCACGCCGCCTTTTCTACTTGTCGTACTGCAGCAGCGACATCACTTCATAGTCTTTAAGCTTGTCGCGGCCCTTCAGAAACTCCAGTTCCACCACAAATCCCAGGCCAACGATCTTCGCGCCCAGCGCCGCCGCGAGTTTGGCTGTGGCCTCCGCAGTACCACCAGTGGCCAGCAGATCGTCCACGATCAGCACGCGCTGCCCCTTCTGGATGGCGTCCTTGTGAATCTCCAGCGAGTTGGTGCCGTACTCGAGCGCGTAATCGTGCTTCACGGTTTCCGCCGGAAGCTTGCCCGGCTTGCGCACCGGAACGAATCCGGCGTTCAGGCGATAGGCCAGCGCCGGGGCAAAAATAAACCCGCGAGCTTCCATACCCAGCACTAGATCGACGTCCTGCGAAATATAGTGTTCGGCAAGCTTGTCGATCAGCGTGGCAAATCCCGTCTTGTCTTTCAACAGCGTGGTGATGTCGTAGAACAGGATCCCCTTCTTAGGAAAATCCGGAACTTCGCGAATCAGACGCTTCAGCTGATCGGCATTCATGCCTGCGACAAACGGCATTTACCACGCTCCTTCAATGCGAAATGAACTCATCCCGCCGACCGGACTGGCCTCAGATACTTCCACCGCGTCCACGCGGGCCGCCCGCGGCCCTTCGCGCAGACGCCCGTGCAACCCTAAAAGCTGGTCGCGCGTCCCCTGTGCCAGCACTTCCACGCTGCCATCATGGTTGTTGCGCACCCACCCGGCGATACCGAGAATGTGCGCCTCCCGCTCCACGAACCAGCGGAAGCCGACCCCCTGCACGCGTCCGCGCACGAAGAACCGGCGCGCCTGAATCGGCTTTTCAGTGGAAGTCATTCTTTAGGAGTCATTCTCTGAAAAATGTCATCCTGAGCGGAGAATCAGCCTCGCGAACGCGAGGCTGATTCGCAGTCGAAGGATCCCTATAAAAACTCCGCCGGCGCCGCGAGGAATTCTAATCGATTCTGCGGAAGAATGCCCTGCCGCACTGCCATGATCCTGCGCCGGGTAGGGATCCTTCGACTCCGCGAGAACGTCTCTTCGCGACGTTCTCGCTCCGCTCAGGATGACAACTACGCCCGCGACAAGTACGCGCCGTCCGAGGTATCGACCTTAATCTTCTCGCCTTCGTTAATGAACGGCGGAACCTGCACCACCAGCCCGGTCTCGGTCCGCGCGGCCTTGGTCACGCTGGAAGCGGTCGCGCTCTTCAGTCCGGGCTCGGTCTCAATCACGGTCAGGATCACGGTCTGGGGCAGCTCGATACCGACCGCCTTGCCGTCGAAAAACTCCACTTTAATTTCCAGATTGGCAATCAGGTAATCGACGGCGTCGCCCAGGATTTCCTTGCTCAGGTGGGTCTGCTCGTAGTTCGTCGTGTCCATGAAGTAGTAGCTGTCGCCGTCGGCGTAGAGGAACTGCATGTCGACCTCGTCCACGTTGACCTTTTCGATGGGATCGGGCGAGCGAAAGCGGTGCTCGAACATGGCGCCGGTGCGCAGGTTGCGCAGCTTGGCCTGGATAAAAGCGCGCAGGTTGCCGGGCGTGCGGTGTTCCACGCTGAAAACAGAGTGCAGATCATTGTTGTGCTTAATGATCATGCCGGGACGAAGCTGGGTGGCAGGGATCGACATCGCTTGAAAAACTCTCCTTGTACGATTGCGGTTTGCGAAGCCGGCGGAAGACGGGCAGTCCACAAGTTCCACCGCCGACCTACTATGCGACGAGGTGAAAACGTTATTTTACACTCATGCCCGCCCGAAAAGAAAATCAACGTGTTGCACCGGGAAGCGATTTAGGTGTACAGTCCTCCGCACTCGGGCTGACTCAAACTGCGGTCGAGATCAGGCCGTCTTGGAACTGGGAGGGACACGAGCTTGAAATTGCATACTATCGTAGCCCTTCTGGGTATTTTGGGCGGGCTGGCGGCACAGCCTGCCGATTCGGCCCTGAGGGACCGATCTGACGGAGCCGAACTCCCGTCGCCTCCTGCCTCTACCCCGGACAGCGACTCCACACCGGCAATTGCGCAAACTCTGATAGGAACCTGGCAGTCAGAAGGAGACCCCAAGTTCACGCGAACCTTCGCTGCCGACGGCATTGTGACCGATCGGCATGAAGGCGACGAGTCGTCCACGACTAAGGCCAAGTGGCGTTTGTTCACCGCGAAAGACCGGGATCCGTTGCTGGACAGCGTGGTGGTGGGAGTCACCTACCTGCGGATGGATAGTGGCACCGATGTAACTTTCTATGCCATCGTCAAGGCTGACCGCCGTCACTTGCAGCTTCGCTACACGGATCGGCGCGGTTTCATGCTAAAATTCCGCCGCGTTTCGGGCCCCTGATCGTCAAGGAGCACTCCATGATTTATGCAGGATTCGACACGGTCGGATATCCCGGCGACGCCAACATGAGGTCAATCTGGGACAACACCGAGCTTCGGTGGTGCGGATTCTATCTTGGACCGGGATTCGATTGGCATCCGCATTTTCCCCAGATCCAGGACATCGGCTGGGGAGTTGCGCCAATCTATGCCGGTAAGCAGCCCCCGAGCAGCAGCCATAAATTGCAGGCAATTATCGATCGGAACTCCGCCGATCCGAAGGCCCTGAAATCGGCGCTGTGGGATAACGGCGCCCTCGACGGCCAGGAGGCCGTAGATCAGGCGCGCACGTCTCATATTCCGTCGAACACGATCTTGTTTTTCGATGTCGAGGATACGACGCAAGATGCCAATTGGCTGGAATACTACCGTGGCTGGAGCCGGGGCGTGGTGGACCGGTATTATGGCGTCGGACTCTATACCCGCAGGGATCATGCCGCCTGGCTGATGGGCAAGCTGATGGGCGACGGTTTGTCGCGGCCGTTCGACATCTGCATGCCGACCATCTGGATCGCAAAATATAATCGGGCGAACGCGAACGGAGCGACAGTCCCGGCGAGCGACTTTTTGAGCGATCCACTCCCGGCACCCGACCCCAAAACGGTCTATACCGAGGCTGCCATGTGGCAACACATCGGGAACTTCGGGCTGAAATGGACCGATTCCGCCGGCAAGACGCGGCGGTTCGCGCCAGTCGATTACGACAGTTCGATTTATCCAGACCCAGGAACCGGATTCCTGAGCACAATCTGACCAAGCGGGGCCAATCCAGCTTTTCGATTCGCCGAAGGTCACGGCGGAAGCCGAGTAGGACTAGAATGAATTAGGCTGGAATCCCGGCGTGGGTTTCCCCGAACCAGCCCGGACTCTCCGGGCGGAGAATTGAGGTCTTCATCATGCGCATCGGACGTTACGAATCTTCAGAAAGCAGCAACCTCGGCACCGCAATTACTTTCCTGCTGATTGGACTAGGCGCCGGAGCCCTGGCCGGCCTTCTGCTCGCCCCCAAGAGCGGCAAGCAGATGCGCCGCGATCTGCAGCGCGGCTTCGAAGACGCCAAAGACACTCTCGGCGATTGGGCCGATGAAGCCAAAGATCGCGTGCGCGAAGCCGGCGACCGCGTCCGCGACGTCGCCAGCAAGGGCGTAGACCTGGCCGACGATCTCCGCGAAAAAGTCGAGCCCCTGCGCCGCGCCATCAACCGTAGCTAGCTTAAGCGGTCACGTGGGCCTAAGTGGTCACGTGGCCCTAAGTGGTCCCGTGGCCCTAAGTGGTCCCGTGGCCTAAGTGGTCCCGTGGCCTAAGTGGTCCCGTGGCCTAAGTGGTCCCGTCGCTTAAGCGGTCCCGTGGAAGAGCGGCGCTTTAGCGCCGCGTCTAGGTGTCAGAAATTCGCGGGCTTCAGCCCCTGAGGGTCGCCCGTGCCCGGCCGCCCCGCGCTTGCGAGACGCCGACTACCCGCTCAGTACAAGTGGAAGTCCACCTGAACCGCAATCTGCGTCGCCACCGGCTGGCCATCGAGAGTGGCCGGCCGGAAGCGCCAGCGGTTGACGGCCTCGATGGCCTTCTCGTCTAACCCCATCCCCAGGCTCTGCCCCACGCGGATATCGTGCGGGCGTCCGTCCTTTCCCACCACCAGCACCAGCAGAACGATTCCCTGAGCTTTGGCCTTGCGGGCCTCATCAGAAAAACTGGGCTCGGGATTGAAGATGACCTGCGGCACGGTCACGCCCCCGCGGCCCGGTGAATAAATTCCAGGAGGCCCCGGCCCGACTCCGGTCCCTGCCGAAGGCCCGATGCCACCACAGCATCCCGTTCCGATCCCGGTGGGACCGCCAGGACCGTCCGAAGGAATCGAAAACTTGGAAAACGGATCGCCGATTTGCCCACCCTGCGGCAACTTTACATCCGGGACCACATTCACCGACTCATCCACGGCCAGCTTCGGTGGTTCTTTGGGCAGAACTGCCGTAGGCGGCGCCAACTGAGGATCAAGTGAGGCCTTTGGGATATTGCCGCGTGAGGCCGGAAGCGGATCACGGTTGCCGCCTCCGCCTCCGCTGTTTCCCGAGAAGATTAATGGAAGCTCCCGAAGGCTGGGCAGCTTATCGGCAATCTCAGGCGTGTGCCCGATGACGAAGCTGGTGAAGTAGATCACCAATCCTAAAATCGCAGCCTGCCCCAGCAGCGAAAAAACAAAAGTCTCGCGCCGGGCGCGGTGGGACCCGTCGCTCTCAGCTGAGAACATCGAAAATAGATTCGGCCCCGGTCCCGGAGTTGCAGCGGTCATCGCACGCTCCTGCCAACGAGTTGTGGTCAACTATCTCAACCCAACACGCCGTAAGACGCAGGGGCGCGCGAAAAGGATTTCTGGGGAGCAAGAAATGCGGTGAGTAATCGGGTCAGCCGAGTCACGGCACTAGCCACTCGCCACTGATCACCGGCCACTGCCTTTACTTGAACATGGCGGCGAAGAATCCTCCAACCCGCCGAAAGAAGCCGCGGTGTTCCGTCCGTTTCTGCTTCTCCGGCGCCGGAGACTGAATCACAGCATCCAGATGAACCTGCCGGGCCCGGGATTCCTGAACCGGCAAATCTTGCGCCGCCTGCACCGGCGCCGGTAACGCGGCAGCGGCGCGGTTCTTCGCGGTGAACACCAGCGGCGCATCCACCTGCACGTGAACGTCGTTCGGCTGAGAAGCCGGCAGAGCCGCGGTCTCCGGCCCATTCGAGAGCCGCGTACTCGTCTTACCCGCGTCCAATGCCCCCGCGCCCAACAACCCCGTATTCGCTGCCGCAGGCGGCGTCGTACTCCCGCCAATCCGCACCTTCTCCGGCAACTCCGAGTCCGGCACGTTCGGGGCATACTGACCCTCGGCCCGCATGAGCGCCGAAGGTGGAGGACATCCGCACTCCAGCGGAACCTCGGCATCAACTTTGTCGATCTGTCCGGAGTGAAACACGGCCTGCTCGGCTGGCCTGACCTGGTAAATCCGGTCTCCCATCAGCTCCGAGACGATGGCCGACGAAGTATTGCCCTTGAGCGCGCGCACACAGGTGTTGCCGTTCGCATCGGCGCTGATGGCATAGTGGAATTCTCCCGGCCCCGCAAACAGGATGCGGAAGTCCGGAGTCAGCACCGTGTCGGCCGACGCTTTCAGCGTGTAGTGCGCCTCCAGCGCGCCCGTGCTGAGACCGAGCATCAGGTCGCGCTTGGTCTGCGAGGGCGTCACCGAAACCGTGGTCCCGGGGCACACCCGAATTTCTCCTCCGTCGGCCAACCGCAGCACCGCCGTGTCGGAGCCGGCAGTCACCGACGAACCCGAAGCGATGCGGCTTCCCGCCAGTGCCATCGTGCCCGTGCCACTGGTCACTGGCACCACGGCCGGAACTCCGCCCAGCGACATTCCCGGCACTGTGGGCGGCTCGAACGGCGACGACTTCTTGCCCGCATCCGCGTCCGCGCCCCCAGCCGGTTTGAGCCGCACCAGCAGGCGATGGCCCGCGCCATCCCACGAGTAGCCGTAAGGTGCGAGCAGGTCCAGAACAATCCGCGTTACCGGAGGCGTCTTCTGATATTGATCGACGCGGATCGCCAGAATATTTTCTTTTTGAATTGCGATCCGCTTCTGCGTCAACCCCAGGCGCGAATTAGGCAGGTCGATGACCAGGCGCGGCGGCGAAGTGAGGGTCTGAATCTGCGGAATCACCGGACCGCCGCTGGAGAGAATCTCCACCACCGGCACACCGCGCTCATGCACGATGCGAACGCTGGTCACCAGCGGCGGCGGCCCAAAGGTCTGCGCCGCCGCTTCGGCGGCGAACCAAGCCGCCACCGTCATCGCACACACCACCACAAATTTGAGCGCAGGCCGCGGCAAAGATTCCCTCACTGGAAGCTCGAAGGAAACATATCACCTGCGGTGGAGAGGAGAGAAGGGCAGAACAAGGAAGTCAGTGATCAGTGATCAGCAATCAATGTCCCCCCAGTTCGGCCGCGTCTTCCTGGCTACTGGCCACTGATCACTCGCTTCACGCTTCCGGCAAAAACTCGTACTCTTCAATCACCGCCGCGACGGCGAGTTTGCCATCGTCTCTTAAATCCTCCACTCGCACCACGCGGCCTTTGCATTGCACGCGGATACTTTCCGTGAGCGTGATTTCGGGCGGCAGAGTCAAAGTGAAACCAATGGGCGATCCTTGGGCCACGGCCGACTCCACGTAAAAACAAATGCCGCGCGCGCTGACGTCACGCATCTGGGCAGGTTGCCTGGCGTTCTCGTGATCGACTGTAACCGGTACGCGCAGCGGAAAGCGTCGTGCACCCCGCTTCTCTTCCCGGGGTTCGGCCATACATCCTCCAAAGTGGCGTGAAGTAGCGCTTACAACACTTTCCATGAGCATGCGCCCTGCGCCCATCACGGTCAATACCACCCTTGGGTCACCGAGTAGCCCGTTCAGGGTAGGACGGCGATTGCAGAAGTCGAAACTCAGAAGTCAGATTTCAGATTTAAACCCCGTGCCCGAAATCTGCAATCTGAAATCTTCGATCTGAAATCGCTTCTTCCCCGGTGTAATCTGTTAGCAGAACTTCAGGAGCGCCCGAGATTTGATTTTCGTACTCGACAATTACGATTCCTTCACCTACAACCTGGTGCAGTACATCGGCGAACTGGGCGCGGAGGTTGAGGTGCGCCGCAACGATCAGGTTACGGTGAGCGAAGTCGAGAGCATGGGTCCGGAAAAGATTGTCATTTCTCCCGGCCCCTGCACGCCGCATGAGGCGGGCATCAGCATCGATCTCATCCGCCACTTCGCCGGCAAGGTTCCGCTCCTCGGAGTCTGCCTCGGACACCAGGCCATCGGCGAAGCCTTCGGAGGCCACGTAGTTCGCGCCGCTCATCTCATGCACGGCAAGACCAGCGCCGTCATGCACGACAATCGGACGGTCTTCCAGGGCCTGCCCATGCCCATGACGGCCACGCGCTATCACTCGCTCATCGTCGAAGAAAAAGATCTGCCCGCCGAACTCGAAGTCAGCGCCTGGACCACCGAAAAAGACGGCACCCGCACCATCATGGGCCTGCGCCACCGCCAATGCGCCGTCGAAGGCGTCCAGTTCCATCCCGAAAGCGTGCTCACCGACGCCGGGAAAAAGCTGGTGGAAAACTTTCTGAAGCAGTGATCAGTGCTCGGTCCCTCTGCCCAGCGAGTTCAGGAGTCCATTGAGAATCCTGCCAACCTCGGCCGAACTGGCAAGCAAGCTCTCACTCCGATCGCGTTCCAGGTAGGCGAGTTCCTGTGCCAGAAGAATGTAGGTCTCAACTTCCATTAACGATCCGCGAGCATGCCCCAAAGACTGTTTGAACTCCAATGTGGAGAGTCTTGCCTGGCCTTCTGCGATGTTACTGGGAACCGAAACGGCGGCGCGGCGCAATTGCGAAACCAGACCGTAAGTCTCGGTCTTAGGAAACGCATGAGTGCTTCGATAAACATCCAGTACCAGATTCATCGCCTTCTTCCAAACGATGAGATCGCGATACGACTGAACGATGGGACTCACAGAGGCTTGCATCTGTTCACCATGCACCCTCATATCGCAGTTAGGATGTGACGCGCGTCACCGCATCCTGTGGATTTCCCAAATTGGATAATTGCAGTCTGGCCACTGGCCACTGATCACTGCCCACTGTTTCTCGCCATCTCCACCGCTCGCAGCACGGCCTGCGCCTTGTTCATCGACTCCTGAAACTCCGAAGCCGGATCGGAGTCCGCGACGATCCCCGCGCCCGCCTGCAGATAAGCTTTCTTCCCCTGCATCAGCAGCGTGCGAATGCCGATACAAGAATCCAGATTCCCCGCGAAGTCCGCGTACAGCACCGACCCACCATAAATCCCACGCCGCGTCGGTTCCAGTTCTTCGATGATCTGCATGGCCCGCACCTTCGGCGCGCCGCTCAGCGTCCCCGCCGGAAAACATGCGGCGAAGGCGTCGAGCGCGTCCAGATCCCTGCGCAGCGTGCCTTCCAGCGCCGACACCAGATGCATCACGTGCGAATACCGCTCCACATACATCAGATCTTTCACCTTGACCGACCCGTACTCGCTCACGCGCCCCAGATCGTTGCGGCCCAGGTCAACCAGCATCACATGCTCCGCGCGTTCCTTTTCGTCGGTGCGCATCGCCTGTTCCAGCCGCAGGTCTTCCGCTTCATCGCGCCCGCGGGGATGCGTGCCCGCGATCGGCCGATATTCCAGCTTGCGTCCCGTGACCCGCACCAACATCTCGGGAGACGACCCGAGAATGTGCGTGTCGCCCGACCGCAGAAAATAAAGATACGGCGACGGATTCACCTGCCGCAGCGAGCGGTACAAATCAAACGGCGCAACCTCGGGAGTGAAGTCGAGCCGCTGCGAAAGCACAACCTGGAAAATGTCGCCCGCCGCAATGTATTCCTTGCAACGTTTCACGCTGCGCAAAAAAGTTTCGCGCTGCGTGCCCGCGTGAACCTTGAGCTTGCCCGCCTTAGTCTTGGCCGATCTGCGCCACAGCGCCGGACTCAGCCCTGCCGCGAGTTTCCGTTCCAAGGCGGCAATGTCGTGCAGCGCCCGGTCATAGGCGCGCCGCGGGCTCTCCCGTTTCACGTCGGCCACAGCCATAATGTGGATCTGGTGGCGCAGGTGATCGAACGCCAGCAGCCGATCAAAGAACATCAACTCAGCGTCGGGCAACTCCAGGTCATCTTTGGCGTGATCGCCAATTCTTTCCAGCTGTCGAACCACGTCGTAGGCAAAATATCCGACGGCTCCCGCGGTAAATGGAGGCAGGCCGGGAACGCTGGCGGGCCGGTGCTGGCGCAGCAACCGCTTCACCACCTGGAAAATGTTCTCCTCGACCACCTCGCGCCGGCGCCCGCACTCAATCTCAACCGATCCCTCGTGGGACTTCACCCGCATGTAGGGCCGCGCGCCCAGAAACGTATAGCGCCCAATCTGCTCTCCGCGCTCCACCGACTCCAGCAGAAACGCATGCGGCTCCTTGTCGGCGATGGCCAGAAACGCGGAAACCGGCGTAAGCAAATCGGCGCTCACCGATTTCACCACCGGCACCAGCGTGGCCTCTCGCGCCAGCCGGGAGAATGTTTTGAAGTCCGGTTGTAGCATCGTCTGCGATCCAAGCCGCCGCCGCTCGGCGGGATTTTTATTATAGAAGACGCCCGCGCCCAGCAACGCCAACCCGCAAATCATCAACCACGAAGGGCACGAAGGATCACGAAGAAATTCGTTAGCATTACGTTTCCTTCGTGAACCTTCGTGCCCTTAGTGGTTGACGATTTTTCTTTCCCCACCAAAGCGGATTGCACCCGAGAGTAACCTGTGATGCAATCACTCGCATGAATCGCCGAAACTTCATCCGCCTCTCGGCCGCAGCCTCCGCCGCGGTTTTGTATCCTCGCATCGGCTTTGCAGAAACCAATACCAGTCCGTCCGTCCGGCTGACTCTTCGACCCGACCGCCTTGGCAACAAAATCGGCGACGACTTCACCGGCCTAAGCTACGAATCCGCGCAGCTCGGAAATCCGCATTTCTTTTCCGGCGCGAATACAGAACTGGCGGGCTTCCTCCGGCAGCTAGGCGCTTCTGGCGTTCTGCGCATCGGAGGCAACACCAGCGAGTACTGCTACTGGACTCCGGATCCCACAAAACCAGCGAACGTTCAGAATAACCTGCAAAATCCAGAGAGCATGCGCACCGGCGACAAGGCGAGTCCAGTGGCCTTCGGCATTGGCCGTCGGTCCCGACACCGGACACAAAGCTCCCGCGCCCGTAAATATCACTCCGGTGGCGATCCGCAACCTGCGCGAGTTCCTCGACACCTGCGGCTGGAAGCTCATCTACGGTCTGAACCTGGGCACCGGCACCGCCGACGAAGCCGCCGACGAAGCCGCCCACGTAATCGACGCCGTGGGTTCAAAGCTGATTGCATTCCAGCTGTGCAACGAGCCCGACCTTTTCTTTCGCAACGGAATTCGCAAAGCCGACTACGATTTCAAACAATTCGCCGTCGAATGGCAGCACTTTTACGAGACTATCCGCGCCCGTCTTCCGAACGCACCTTTCGCTGGACCCGACACGGCTTATAACAACGAATGGCTCGTCCCCTTCGCCCGGCAATTCAAGCGCGAGGCGGTTTTTCTTTCGCAGCATTATTATGCCGAGGGTCCACCGACCGATCCCTCCATGACCATCGAACGCCTGCTCCGGCCCAATCCCAAGCTGCAGGACGAGCTCACCGGCATGCAGAAAACCATGCAAGAATCCGCGCTGCCCTTCCGGCTGGCGGAAACCAACTCCTGCTATCAAGGCGGCAAACAAGGCGTCAGCGATACTTTCGCCTCCGCGCTCTGGGCCGGCGACCTCATGTATCAACTGGCGGCCGCCGGGGGCTCGGGCATCAACTTCCACGGCGGCGGCTACGGCTGGTACACCCCGATCGCCGGAACCCAGGAAAATGGATTCCTCGCGCGCCCCATCTATTACGGCATGTTGCTGTTTGCGCAGGCGGGCGCAGGCCAGCTGGTCGAAAGCCATCTCGACGCGCCGCAAGCTGCGCCGCTGCTCACCGCCTACGCCCTGCGCGCCAGCTCCGGAGCGATCAGAGTGGCCGTGTTCAATAAGCACCTGGATCGCGGCGTCCACCTCACCCTCGACGCTGGACAACGCGCCCAGCGCGTGACCGCGCTCCGTCTGCACGCCCCGCGAGTCGACGACACCACCGACGCCACCTTCGGAGGATCTCCCGTGGGCGCAGGAGGCGCATGGTCGGCGCTGAAGCAAGACTCGCTCGCGCTGGAGAACGGGGTTGCCGTCCTCGACCTTCCGGCGGCCAGTGCGGCCTTGATCACGTTCGAACCGGCATGACACATGACAGCAGCGCCGGCATTGTCCGAATTCTTGCGCCGTCTGGCAATTCATGCCCATTCGCAAGAGCCCGCCAAACTTTGGTCACTTGTTGGCCGCTGGCCACGCACTAGAATCGTTAATATCCCGAGTAGTATGAACATTTTGGGCTTTCGGCCAAGGTGGAGTGTCTCTCTGCCCGGTCAGGAAAACCCCAATAAGCGGGCACAAAATCGGCGAACCTCAATTGGCGAACGGCCGATTGGCGGACGATTCGACTGGCGAACCAGCAATCGAATTGACGGGAAGATTCGTGCGGTCGAAGATTACGGGCTAAGCAGCACTGGAATTTATGCGAGTAAAGTTTTGGGGCGTGCGCGGTTCCACGCCCACTCCACAGGCCGAGAACCTACGCTACGGGGGCAATACCTCCTGCGTCGAAGTCCGCCTGGACGATCAGATCTACATCTTCGACTGCGGCACCGGCTTCCGCGTGCTGGGGCGCGAACTAGGTCGCGAATTCGGCGCACGCCCGTTCTCCGCGCACGTTTTCGTTTCCCACTTCCATTGGGACCACATTCAGGGTATGCCTTTTTTCCGTCCGCTCTACGACAGTCCCAACAGCCACTTCGTCTTCCACTCCTCCAGCCGCACTCGCAGCCTGGAGCAGGTTATGGCCGAGCAGATGGCCGCGCCCTACTTCCCCGTCGACCTCGATCAGATGAAAGCCAAGCTCGACTTCTGCAACATTCAAAACGGATGTCTGCCCATGGCAGACGGCACCCAGATCAAGACCGCGTGGCTGAACCATCCCCAGGGCTGCATGGGATTCCGCCTCGAAACCAAAGAAGGCGTGCTGGTCTATGCCACCGACAATGAGCCCGGCGACGCGACCTTCGACAAAGCCGTGCGCAAGCTGGCCGAAGGCGCCGACATCCTGATCTACGACGCACAATATCTACCCGAAGAATATGAAGCCCGCCGCCGCGGCTGGGGACACAGCCACTGGCGCGAAGCCATCAACGTGGTCATGGAAAGCGGCGCCAAAGAATTGATCCTCTACCACCACGACCCCGACCACACCGACGCCATCGTCGACAAAGTGGTCAAAGACGCCCTCAACTACTACCCCAAAGTCCGCGCCGCCGCCGAAGGCATGGAAATCAAGCTGTAGGGTTTGTGCTAGCACCGGCAGCAATTGGAGGCCGAATATGAAAAGAGTCGACGCTTCGAAGATAGCGGGCATCACGCTGGCGTTTCTTGTGGCGACGACGATCGCGTCATCCGCACAAACTCTGACTACTCTTGTCAGCTTCGACGAGACAAACGGAGGTGTGCTGTCTTGGGATTTAGTGCAGGGCGTTGACGGGAACTTTTACGGATCAGGGGGATTCGGCGGGGCTAACAACCTGGGGACAGTCTTTCAAATTACACCGGAAGGTACGCTGGCGACACTCGATCGTCTCGAGTACTCTCACCTGTCGGTGCAAGCCATGGACGGGAACCTCTACGGGACGACTCCATACTCGGGAACCGGAACCGGAGGCACGGTGTTCAAGCTAACCCCCGGGGGCACGCTGACGACCTTGTACAACTTTTGTTCGCAACCCGCCTGTGCAGACGGGCAGTCTCCCTTCGGCGGAGTGATTCAAGGGAACGACGGCAACTTCTACGGGGCGACAGCCGACGGCGGGGCGTACGGCTACGGAACAGTGTTCAAGATCACCCCGGCAGGCGAGCTGACCACGTTGTATAGTTTCCCCTCCTACGCCTTTGCGAACACAGCTCTGGTTGAAGGCAATGACGGGAATTTCTACGGGACGACGGAAAGTGGCGGGGCTAACGGGTATGGAACGATCTTCCGAGTGACGACCACGGGAAGGCTAACCATACTGCACTCGTTCAGCGGGCCCGACGGCAAGTCCCCGCATACGGCGCTGACCCTGGGCTCGGATGGGAACTTCTACGGGACCACCAGTACCGGCGGTGCCAATGACCCCACACTATGTGAAGGCGTTGGTTGCGGAACGATTTTTAAGATTACTCTGCGCGGTCTTCTGACCACGCTGTACAGCTTTTGCGCTAAAAGCGGGTGCACCGACGGGCAGTGGCCGACCGGCGACCTGGTCGAGGGCTCCGACGGGAATTTTTATGGGACCAACCAAGCGGGCGGCGCCTTCGGCTATACCTGTGTCCTTGGTAGTTGTGGAACGGTTTTCAAAATTACGCCTCAGGGTACGCTGACCACACTGCACAGCTTCTCCGGAAGCGACGGATCGATGCCTTACGCCGGGCTTGTGCAGGGCACCGACGGCGTGTTTTACGGCAGCACGATCATGGGCTCCGACCTGAGCTGCGGCGGCGGGTACGGCTGCGGTACGGTGTTCAACTTGTCGGTGGGGCTTGGGCCGTTTGTGGAGACGCGGCCCACCAACGGCAGCGCGGGAACCGCAGTCACGATTCTGGGAAATCATTTGCTAGGCTCGACGAGCGTCATCTTCAACCATACGGTCGCGACGTTTGAAGTAGTCTCGGATACGGAAATCACGGCAACGGTTCCGACAGGGGCCACGACAGGGCCGGTCGCGGTCACCACGGCTGACGGGACGCTTAAGAGCAAAGTCCCGTTTCGGGTGGGATGGTGGCTAAATCATCCGTTCTGATTGCGTTCGAATAAGGGAAGATCAGAATTCCACCTTTCACCGCAGCTTGGAGGGCGGCCTAGGCTTTGATTTCGCCGGCATCACCATCACCCGTAGCTCTGTATGAAACGGGATCGCGAAACTGTCTCCGTTACAGAGGTAATGCCTTGGTGACCGGAAGGGCACACGGGTTCGCAAACGGAATGTTACTTTGAGTGTTTAACGCTGTCAAAGAAATCCTGCTCTCGCGTGAAGGCTCCAGAGAGCTGAAGTTCTGAAAATTGAAGTCCCAAGGTGAACCCATATTTCAAGAATAGCGGACCCATGCTCGATGAAGGCGAAAGTGGAACTCGGAGCACGTCGCATTGCCAGCGCGCATCGGCGCCGCGCGGCTTTTGCGTCTCGGTGGATGTGGCTTTTCGCTGTCGCCTCAGTGCTGCTTATTTCCCGGGCTCAGGCGCAGCAGGTCCTGGTTCTTGTCGGGTCCGGCTCGACCGTGCCGGCGCCGCTTTACAACCGGTGGAGTCAGGAGTACGAGAAACGAAATCCGAAGATTCAAATGCGCTATGTCCCGGTCGGGACCGAGGAAGGGATCAAGCAAATCTCTCACGACTCGGGCGATTTTGGCGCGGGCGAGGCGCCGCTCACCGAGAAACAGCGCAACGAAGATGGCCTGACTGAACTGCCGGTCGCGCTCATCGGCATCGTGCCGGTCTACAACCTTCCCGAAGCACATCAGGACCTCCGGCTTTCGGGGGAAGTGCTGGCGGATATTTTTCTGGGCGTGGTGAAGACCTGGAACGCGCCGCAGATTGCCAGGCTGAATCCCGATGTGGCGCTCCCCGACATGCCGATCCACGTGATTCAACGCCCTGCCGGCAAGGGATCCAATTACGTCTTCAGCGACTTTCTCTCGAAGGCGAGCGCGAAATTTCGCACCCAGATCGGGGTGAGTGCGTCTCCGAAGTGGCCTGTGGGCGAGGCGGCGGATCGCAGTTCCGACATGGCTGACAAAGTGAAACACCAGCCCGGCTCGATTGGGTATGTGGAGTATCAGTATGCGGTCAAGGAGAGCCTCCAGCAAGCGGCCGTGCAAAACGCTGCCACCAACTTCGTCAAGGCCAGTCCCCACGGACTTGCAGCCGCGTGCGAAGAGTCGGAAGCGCCGGCGTGGAGGAACTTCTCCGCCTCCCTGGTCAATGCGCGGGGAGCCGATTCTTACCCCATCACCAGCTTTACCTGGATCTACCTGCGGGCCAAGACCTCGAATTCCACGCGCGCCGCCGCACTCAGCGGCTTCCTGAACTGGACCTTTTCTGACGGCCAGACGCTGGCGCAGCAAGAGGGCTACACCGCGTTACCGACGAAGCTTCAGGCTGAACTGAAAAGGAAACTGGGCGAACTGTACTAGAACTGGTCTCATAAATGGTTTTGGGTAGGGCACGGCTTCAGCCGTGCCGTTCAGGCCTAATGTATGCGGGCTTTAGCCCCTGAGGGCCAGACAGCCGGCTCCGGAAACTATTTATGAGACCAGTTCTAGGGACAAAGCCGCAACTCCCAACCTCGACTGCCTGAGCTCCAGCCACTAACTCCCGGTAGTGGCTGAATTTGGCTTGCGCTAGAGTATGGGGTGGAGAGAGAATTGCGTGAATAGCGGGAGGCACTCATGCTTGGGGAACTATCTTCACCCATACACTTGATCGTTATCGTGTTTCTACTCGTTGGTGCGTTTCTCGTGTTTCGAGTGCTTTGGCGTCTTGGTTCAAAGCTAAAATAGAAAAGCCCGGATGCCAGTCCGGGCCGTAGTGTTCAAATTCAGCCACTACCTAACTCCCGGTCGTGTATCCCCTCTAGCTTGCTTCCCTGCCATTCGCCCTCATATACTCGGAACGTTTGCCCGCGCCGGACCGGGAACTGATCCCCGCTTGCTGGTGGCCGCAAAATCAGCGGGCAAGAGTGCCTGCTCCACACAACCCGCAATCATTCCGGAGATCACTTCTATGACGACGATAGCTACGCCCCCGCACGTGGACAAAGAATCCAACCCGTGGGAGTCGCAGCGGGCGCGCTTCGACCTGGCTGCCCAGAAGCTCAACCTGGACGAGGGCCTGTGGCGCGTACTGCGCTATCCCAACCGCGAACTCACGGTCTACATCCCGGTGCAAATGGATGACGGCCATCTCGAAGTCTTCACCGGATTCCGCGTGCAGCACTCCATCGCCCGAGGACCGGCCAAGGGCGGCATCCGCTACGCCCCTGACGTCACCCTCGACGAAGTGCGCGCCCTCGCCAGCTGGATGACCTGGAAATGCGCCGTGGTCAACATTCCTTTTGGCGGCGCCAAGGGCGGCGTGATCTGCGATCCCCACAAAATGTCGATGGGCGAGGTCGAGCGCATGACCCGCCGCTACACCTCGGAACTCATCGAATTCATCGGCCCCGAAAAAGACGTTCCCGCCCCCGACGTCAACACCAACGAACAAATCATGGCGTGGATGATGGACACCTACTCCATGCACATGCGCCAGACGGTAACGGCATGCGTGACCGGAAAGCCGATCAACATCGGCGGATCCCGCGGTCGCCGCGAAGCCACCGGCCGCGGCGTGATGATCGTGTGTGATGAAGCCTGTCACAAGCTCGGCCTCAAGCCCGAAAGCACGCGTGTCATCGTGCAGGGCTTCGGCAACGTGGGCTCCAATGCCGCTCTGCTGATGAATCAGGCGGGATACAAAATTATTGGCATCGGCGAAGTTGGAGGCGGCCTGCACAACAAGAACGGCATCGACCTGAAGGCTCTAGTCGACTTCCGCCAGAAAAACGGCACCGTCCACGGATTCCCCGGCGCGGAAAAAGCCGACACCGCGGACCTGCTCGTCGAGGACTGCGAAATTCTTATTCCCGCAGCCACCGAGAACGTCATCACTAGCCGCAACGCCGACCGCGTCAAGTGCCGCATCCTGGCCGAAGGCGCGAACGGACCGACCACTTCCGCCGCCGACGATATCCTCACCGACAAAGGCGTCTTCGTGATCCCCGACATTCTGGCCAACGCGGGCGGCGTCACCACTTCCTATTTCGAATGGGTGCAGGACCGCCAGGGCTACTTCTGGAAAGAGTCTGTGGTCAACGAGCAACTCGACGCGATCATGAAGTCCTCGTTCGAAGATGTGGTCCGGTACGCCGAAACGCATCACGTGAACAACCGCATCGCCGCGTACATGCTGGCGATTGACCGCGTGGCCTACACTATTCGCCAGCGCGGCATTTACGCGTAGGTAACGATTTTGGTGTAGGGCACAGCTTCAGCCGTGCCGTAAGGCATCAATGGGAATCGGGGCTTTAGCCCCTGAAGTTCAAGATTGAAAGGAGAACCAATGAAATCGATCGAAAGAAAACTGATGGCGCAAATCGCAGTCCTGGTCTTTGCTCTTTCACTGATGAACGGTCTGGCGGCCGGACAGCCGGCATCGAACGGCTCGGCCATGGCCGCTCCGGCTCAGATGGCGAAGCCCGCGGCTACAGACAAACTCGATATCAATACTGCGACCAAAGATCAACTCAAGGCTCTGCCAGGAATCGGCGACGTGTATTCGCAGAAAATCATCGACGGACGTCCGTATCGCGCCAAGAACGAACTCGTGCAGAAAAAAATCATCCCGCAAGCCACCTACGACAAATGTAAGGACCTGATCATCGCCAAGCAGCCCAAGGCCGGAGCGATGGCTTCGCCGAAATGACTTGCAGGAGATCGGCTGTCGGGCCCCGGAAGTTCTGCTGAAGCGGGAGGGTGTCATATGCTCGATCGCCTGAAATCACTTCTCGGCGGCCTTCAAACAGGCAGCTCGATAACGTCCTTGGGGCTGAGTGAGCCTGGCCTCGACCAGGATGTTTCACGCCAGAACCAACATCGCGAGCCGCTGCCCCCGGCTTCGCCGCAAGCCGTTCCGTCCGGTTCTCGCGCTACAGGCATTACCTTTCCGGTCGATGACGTGGTCGCGGCCCCTGACGCACTATGGCTTGGCACACTGGGAGAAAGCCTTGAAATTCGCGGCGACGCTACGATTCTCATCATGCCGGATCGCGGCCTCCCAGCCCTGGCTCCTGAAGGCTACTCCCAAAAGCCGGTTTTGGGCGAGCCGCGAAAGCCGCGGCGAATGTTCATGCGGCCGTCGAGTGGATCGGCTTCCGTAGCCAGGCAGCTAGCTAAGCGGCAAGTCTTTCATCATCCCCTGATCGAGGCTGTGCACTTAGCGTTTAGCGAGCACCGTCCACTCGCCCTGTCGCCAGACAGCATTTGGCTCACCATCGTTCAGGGCTTCGGGCATCATGTTCATGAAAACGCCGAGGCACTCCGCGGCCGCATCGTGGGGCATGAAGGGAAGAAGGAACTTTCCGTCGAAACGCGTTCTTTGGAGCCGAGCCGCTGGCCCGAGCTGATTTCTCAGCTCTCCGGGAAGATCAAGGAGAATTCTGATCCCGTGCTCCACGAGACCTTGCTCTGCGATTTCACTACGACCACACCCGCCGTAAGAACTGCCTGCGAGGTGGCGCTGATGGACACGTATCAGCGCTACTTCGACTACGGAATGAGGTGTATTTGCGGCATCCCCAAGGTCACGCTCGAAGGCACGCCGGAAGATTGGCAGCGCATGCGGGATAGGATCGAGGTGCTCGCCACCTACGACCTTGACTGGTGGACTTCCAGGCTGGCCCCGATTCTCGACCAGTTCATCGCCACCGCCACCGGGAATCCCGACCGCGCATTCTGGCAGGCCATCTACAAGCCACAGAAATTTTACGCAATGGAAATGGCCACCGGCTGGATTGCGGATTTGTTTCCGTACTTGTTCAGCGCGCCGCCACGGCAAGCAGGCGACGTTTCCCCAGACGCCCGGGGCCGAGGTTTGCGCGATTCCCCAGCCCAGCGACGCAATCTAATGCTGAACGCCGAACGGGTGAATTGGCTACCCGCCGCTCTACCCGCCGCTCATGGGGCACCGGCACGTTTTGTGGGGGTTAATCTCAAGTCATTTCCATCCGGACTTTCGCGGGCGCCCGTGAAGATCGAATTCCCCGGCGGATCGAAACAGAAAGTGTTCCTCACTGCGGGATTCTTGGGAGTTTCGCAAAGCCCCGAAGACAACACGCTGTCTCCGATCATCAGCTGGGCGGTCGTACAGTAAAGAGGCGCAACGTTCGAATCCCACTTCTTTTGCTGATGATCTTCCGTGCATTGCGTTCCCCTCCCGCGTGGAGGATAATCAAGCCTGGATTCCAGCTTCCCAGAGCGACCCCGTAGTGTGAACCTGCCCAACTCCATCACGCTCATCCGTATCGCCAGCATTCCTCTGCTGATGTGGATTCTGTTGAGCCCGCGCTTTAACGGCGTCGGTGGCGAAAGGGAACTCCTCGCCTCGGCAATCTTCATCGCCGCGGCCATGACCGACGGAATCGACGGCTACCTCGCCCGCAAGCGCGGACAAGTTACCACCATGGGGATTCTGCTCGACCCGCTGGCCGATAAACTTCTCATCGCCGCGGCTTTCGTCACCCTGGTGCAACTGAATCCCAGCCTGGTTCCGGCCTGGATTGCCGTGGTCGTCATCGGGCGCGAATTTCTGGTCAGCGGCCTGCGTTCCATCGCCGCCTCTGAGGGCTTCACCATTGAGGCGAGCGATCTGGGCAAATTCAAAATGGTGGTGCAGATCGTCTCGGTGGTCGCCGTCATCCTCGACCATCGCTGGAAAGAGTGGCCGATTTACAGCCACTACATTTTCCCCATCCACTGGATCGCCTATGTCGCCATCTGGTTCATGGTGTGTGTTTCGCTGGCGTCGGCCATCGACTATTTTGTCGCTTTCTGGTCGAAGATCGACCAGCGCGTGGTGAAGCGCCGCCGCCGCGCCTTCATTCTCAGCCGGCGCAGAAAGCCTGTCCCTCCGCCGCAGGCGGACCGCGATGTCGCTGCCTCGACCTAGTCCGATTGCTGGTTCCGCTGCCGTGGAGTCTGGCGAGTGCTCACGGTTTGAATTCACACGGCCTGAATTCACAAACGACGAGCGCGCCTTGCTGCTTCGCCTGGCTCACGAGTCCATTCTGTCGGCGCTCGAACATCGCGAGATTCCGCTCGACCCGCCAACCGCTCATTTCGCAGGTCATCTTTCGGAACCCCGCGGCGCCTTCACCTCGCTCTACCTGCGCGGCGAGTTGCGCGGATGCGTAGGCTACGTTCTTCCCGTAAGCCCGGTCTATCGCGCCGTGGCCGAGACCGCGCGGGCCGCCGCGTTCGACGACACCCGCTTTTATCCCGTAACGCTGCCCGAGGCGCACGAACTGGAAATTGAACTCAGCATCCTGTCGCCCCCGCAACTCATCTCCGCCGAAGCCGTCGAAATCGGCCGCCACGGCCTGCTGATCAGCATGGCCGGCCGCCGCGGCCTGCTCCTGCCGCAAGTGCCCACCGAACATCATTGGGACCGCGCGACTTTCCTCGAACAAACCTGCCGCAAAGCCGGCCTCCCTCTGGACGCGTGGCAGAAAGGCGCGACCATTGAAGCCTTCACAGCGGAAGTATTCGGGGATAAGGGCTCAGCCCAGAGCTGAGTGAATCAGCGGTTCTGAGAACACCACGGTTTCAACTGCCCTTCCACTTGGCCAGACTCCAACCGAAACGGCGTCAATGAGTGTTAACGCCTGGTTATGTCAATTGACAAAAGATGGAGGAATGGAACCGCTCTTGTGGCAAGAGCTTCTATGCGCCGCCAGAGGTTAAATCTCGTAACCAATTTGATACCTCAGTGCCGCGAGCGTCTAGGGAAAAGTGGTCAATTTTGAACAGACGGACGTTTCTTGGCTGAGTTAATTTTCAGATCATGACTGCGGCCCGCCAGCGAGCCGGGTTCAACCCAAGCGCGGGCATTCGCTCATGATAGTTTGCATTGCCTTGGGTATCATAACGCCGCTCCACGTCGAGCCAAAGCCCGCTAGGACCTATCCCAAGGAGATTGGCTATGGACTCCCCCGTTGTGTTGTGTATCGACGACATTCCACAAGCTTTTGAGCTGCGCAAGAACGTTCTGGAATCTCATGGTTATTGCGTCAAGATTGCATCGAGCGGCCACTCCGCAATGAAGTTGTTGGAGAACGCGCCGGTAGCAGCGGTACTACTGGAGTACAAACAGGAAGGCATGGACGCGGAAGCCGTAGCCTGGCATATCAAGCAGCGGTTTCCCAACTTGCCGATCATCTTGCTTTCTGGGTACGCCGAGATGCCAGAGCGGATCCTCTGGTTGGTGGATGAATTCGTGATGAAGAGCGAACAGCCGGAACGGATAGTACCGCTCATCGAACAGGCGCACAAACGCGCACCACGTTCGAACGAGCGATGCTGCCGTAGCCAGGCAGCAGCGTAACTTGCTGAAAACATCAGTGGGCGAAATTCATTTTCAATTCCCGAACCACTCTTGAGTACTCGTCACTCGCGCTCTCTAATTCGGCACCGAGGTTGTTCGGTTCCTCTGCGTTGGCTCTCTCGAGTGCGTCCAGATTTTTTTTCATCTTCCTGGGCTGCTCTCACTTCGTAGATGCTGGCATTGTTGCGCCGCTTCTTTCATGCTCCGCTACGAGACCTGACATCTTTCTGTGATGTCGGGCACACTTCTTTGCGGACGGCTTCGGTACATGAGCCATTCTGCACAGTATTTTTGGAGCAAGTTGAGCGAAACTATGGGCGTCAAAGGCCGGTCAGCCTCTCACCCCAGACGGCGTGCGGCTTCGATTGTGCGGCTTGACGAACCATCACCAGTAAGGAAATCTTATGACGTACATCCCAAGTGAGACCGGAATGGTAGCTATCTCGGATTCTGCCCGCATCTTGCGGGTAGTGTTTCCGAACTATCCAGAACTACACCCTTGTAACGCGATTCCAAGTTTGGAGCCAACTTGGCCAATCTGTGTGCGGGTGCGCCAATCCGCGCCAGATGGTGTGGCTAGGCTGTGAAACCCGCGTCCGCCTGGGCCGCTCAGTTTGCTTCGCCACTACCCCGGCAGATCCGATGGAACCGATTCGCTCAGGATTGCTCCATCGTCGTCGGCCTTGCCCAGAGTGGAGCGATCCATTTCGCGGGCGGGTTTATCTCCCCCTGTGGTCCAGTGCCTTTCACGGCGCACTGCTAACGCCTGATTTCTTCGGCTACGAACTTCCACGTCCCACGATTACCCAGACTCGCACAAGTGTCCTCGGGATTGCTGTCGAAACATCCCGATTACGCTCGTTGACCCTGCGCCGAGGCGAACAGACGGAGCAAGCTTCTCCTGCGCTGTTTTCCGTCAACTGACCTGAGGCGGTTCACTGTAAGAGTTGAAACTGAGGAGCGTCCGTTTCATGCAGTGTGGCGCCGCTTGAATTCATCAATCCTAGCCTTGGCCTTCTCTTTCGTGTCATCCACGGACTGGCTGAGTTCCTCCCGGCTCCGGGTGCCCTTCTCGGAAGCGTCCTTCTTATGCGATTCATGGATCTGCTTCGCGGCGTCCTTGGCATCGCCCCAAGTTTCCTTCGCCGCACCTTTCACCTGATTGACCACACCTTTGTTGGCCAGTTCATCATTGCCAACGCGTTCTCCGACGCTCTGCTCCACTTTTCCCACTGCCTGAGCGATCTTGCCAGCCACCTGATCCTTGTTCATTTTTGAGTTTCTCCTTATCCCCTTACATCATCCAGATCACGCTCTCTTGCGGGTTTTTGCCGCCATCTTCCTCGCGACGCGTGGCTTCTTGCGAGCTACAGCGACGGTTTTTCGCTTTTTCTTTTTCTTGGTTGCTGCTTTGACTTGAGGTAGCAACAGCAGCCTGCTGGGCTGTTTCGCCTTGCGATGGTGGCCATGGCGCAGCGGCTGGATGCGCGCAGCTTCTTCTTCCGTTCGCGGCTGAGTGTCTTCAGCCTTTTGGCGCTCTTCTTCAAGGTATTCCGGAATCGTATGAACTGTCATAGGTTGCAGTGTGGCAGAGCTATCTTCCCCACGGCTGTGCAATTGTGGCCACGGAGCAGGGTAGTCTGCGCAAAAGCGAAGTCTCGGGGCCTATGAAGGTTGCAAATGCGCTAAGTCCTGCCGTTGAGAGATCCGCTTCACACACGACGCACGAGCCACACAATCACCACAATCACAATAATCGTTCCGACCACTCCCAGACCTAACATAATTCCTCCAGTCCAACACGTAGGGCATCGAAGTCACCCATACAGGCATGATGGGCTAGGTTCCGGCTTTCGTCTGAGCAAAACGAAACACTATGCAGTCGGCCTTTGGGCAAATGCCCGAGACGAGGTTCACAACTGTTGAAACATCGCCATTACACTCATTCACCGCATCGTTCTCCCAGCGCGAAAACAAAACCGGGGACGGTTTCCCGTCCCCGGCTTCTCACTGATCGATGATCGATGATTAATGACTGCTGATTAATGATCGACGATCAACGATCTGACGCGTCCGTGACTCTTTACTGCACCTGATCCAGCTCCACGCCGTCTCCGGCATGCACATCTTCCAGCGCGAACACAATCATGCCGGTGGCCGTGGTATTGGTTACGCCGATGATGATGATCTCACCTACCGATCGCCGCGGTAAGTCGCGCACATGAATCACCGGACCGTTGCCCTTGGTGAACATGGCGGGATCGACCGAAGGCGTCTTTTTCTGCGTGTCCTCGGCAATCGCGGCCTTGAACGATAATTGATCCACCGGATCTTTCAGGTCGGACTCATAGGAGCGCGTGGCCCGGAAGAAGTCGCCAATCTTCACGCCCTGGTTGGCCCCAACGTTGAGATAAACCTTGTGGCCGGTGCCCAGATCGGAGTCGAAGTCTTTTCCCATCACGATTCGTCCGGAGAGCTTGCTGGTGGCCGGCAGAAAGCGATCGAAGCGAATCGGCGCATGGAACGTCACCGCCTGCTTTTCGGCGAAGGGAATCGCCGTATCGCCGGGATTGATGCCGTCACAGGTGTATTCGATTTGCGCAATGGCGGTCTTGTGGCGCGTGTCGATGATCTTCACGCGGCCGACTTCCTCGTAAGGCTGGCCGGTTTCTTTCAGCAATTTCTTTTGGCCGGGAAAGGTTTCATATTCGTTCACATCGCGCAGCGCCCGCACCACCTCGTACTCGGCGCCCGCGCTGTAGCCGGTTCCCTCGAGATAGATCATGTCGCCACGGGTGAATTTCGTGGTGGTCGGCGTCTGCAGTCCACCCGCCACGAAGTTGGCGTCAGGCAGGATCTGTCTGCTGATGAATCCAGCGCAATACAAGTCGGCGTAGGTGGGCGTTTGCACCCGCATGGTGGGAAAGCTGGATGAAGTCGGCGAAGTCCCCTGGGGGATATCGGCTGAGTTCTGGTCAGCGCTTCCACTTTGCGCCCAAGCCGCCGTCGCGAGTAACAACACGAACAGTCCTGTTTTCTTCATGTTACCTCCGGGAAAGGATCGTATCGTCCCCCTCCCTAAGTTAGGTGCGAGAAGAAGCCAAATGCCAGAAAAAGAAAGGCTTCAGCCGGAAGGTAACAAGAGGGTAAGGGTGGGTCAAGGTTACGAGGGTGTTGGGCACCCTGGAGCACAGCTTTTTTGGAAGTTTTACGCCTTTTCTGACCGGGACGATGAATCCGTTGTTGCATAAGTAATTAAGGCCCTGTAATAATGCGCCGTCATTCGGTGTGTGCCTGGAACTGGCCTGAATGCCGATTTTCTAGAATTCAGCGCCCTGAACACCGATTTTCTAAATTCGGAAAGATGAATTCCGCTCCCGCTTACGCGCCCCGTCTCTTGCCCCTGCGATTGCCACGAGTCTGTGTGGCAGTCATCGGCTCCGACCCTAATGAGATGACCGAGAAGGCCGAAGCCTTGGTTCGGGATAACTCCTTTCTGGAGTTCAGGTTGGACTACCTTTCGAAGCCCGGCCTGGCGCTTCCCAGAATCAAGCGCTTCACCGAGTCCCATCCCGGGACCGTGGTCATTGCCACCTGTCGCCGGGTGGCCAGCGGAGGCAAGTTCCGCGGCTCCATCGCCTCGCAGCTTGATATTCTAGGCAAAGCCGCGGCCGCAGGCTGCCAACTGGTCGACGTTGAGCTGCAAACCGCGAGCAAATGCAAACCCGAGCAACTGCAAAAGCTCCGCACGCGCGCCGCCCTGATTCTCTCCTTCCACGATTTCCGCGCCACCAAGAAACTGGACGAAACCTTGGAGAAGATGCTGAATTACCCGGCCGATTTCTACAAGGTGGTGAGCACGGCCACCACGCTCGCCGACAACGTGACCATGATCAAGTTTCTGGCGCGCGAGGGTGACCGGCACTCGCTGGTGGGCATGTGCATGGGCGAACAAGGCATTATCAGCCGCGTGCTGGGCGTGCGCGCCGGAAGCGTGTTCACCTTCGCTTCCGCCAGTGCCGGTGAAGAAACCGCGCCCGGCCAGATCACCGCGCAGGAATTGCGCAACGTGTATCGCATCGATCGCGTGGACGTTGCGACCCGCGTCTACGGAGTCGCGGGCGATCCCATCGCGCACTCGCTCTCTCCGGCCATCATGAACGCGGCCTTCCGCCGCGAAAACGTGAATGCGGTCTACCTCGCCCTCCACGCGAAAACGCTCAAGGACCTGCTGACCTGCGTGCGCGAAATTCCCATCCACGGCATCAGCGTGACCATGCCATACAAAGAAGCGATCCTGCCGCACCTCGACAACACCGACGCCCACACCACTAAAATTGGCGCCTGCAACACGGTGGTCCGCGCCCAGGATGGCAAGCTCTACGGCTTCAATACCGACGCTTCTGGCATCGTTCGCCCGCTCGAACGCCGCCTGAACACTCTCGAAGGCGCGCGAATCCTGGTGATCGGAGCGGGAGGAGCAGCCCGCGCGGCTGTCTTCGGACTGAAGGAGAGAGGATCGGAAGTCTACATTCTGAACCGCACCGCCGGCCCAGCCAAGAAGCTGGCGCACCAAGCTCGCGCCCGGCTGATCAAGCGCCCCGACCTGAAGAAGCTGGCCTTCGACGTCATCATCAACGCCACTCCAGTCGGAATGGGCAACAGCAAAGAAACCCCGCTGCAGGATAAAGAGATCAACGCCCGCTATGTCTTTGACATGGTGTACGATCCGCCGGAAACCCGCTTCCTGAAACTAGCCAAGGAACGCGGCGCCCAGATCATCCCCGGCATCGAGATGTTCGCCCACCAGGCCGCCCGCCAGTTCGAAATCTGGACCGGCAAGCCCGCTCCCTGGGACGAAATGCTACGCGTAGTCCTGCTAGCCCAGCAGGAGCGCACCAACCGCAACGCGGCTGGTAAATGAAGGTGTTCGGCCCCAGGACCCGTGGCGAAGAAACTGGCAGGCAGGTGGCCCACTCAAGCCGTCTTTTGGCTTGAGTGGGGCCTTTCTACTGCCGGACAAAGTCTTCCCGCCGCCCGTTCGCGTTTTCGCGCTGTCCACTCCGACTCGATCTCAACCCGTCCCTCGCCGCCAGTTGCGTAGTGGCGAAAACTGCTCCACTCCCAGTCCTCCGGACGCTGGCACATCCCGGCCTTCACCGGATTTCGATGAATGTACCGCAACTTTTCCACAAACTGCGGGTAATCTCGAATATTGAAATCGTAGTATCTCTTTTGCCAGAAATGATCCGCGGCGCCAATCAAACGGCGCGACACTCCTTGCTTCAACGATTTCAGCGCATCGGCCAGCGTATCTCTTTCCGGTTCGCTGAGCAAGAGGTGCAGATGCTCGGGCATGACGACGTACCCGTAAACCTGAAGCCTGAAACTGCGCCGCACGCGCTCCAAGGCTGACACGAAGACTCGTCGGCTTTCGTCAGTGGTCAACAAACGACAGCGGTGGTAACAGCAGAAGGTGATGAAATGACTTTGACCGCTGTGGTGAAAACGCGTTAGTCCCCATGGCATGGATATAATTTATTTCGTCAACTAGGGCGATGTCTGTGACGCGTGAACATCCCCACTCAAGCCAAAAGAGGGCTTGAGTGGGCCACCCGTCCCGTCCGCCCATGCATCCCGGCCATTGCCGAGGCCTGAGCCTTCATCAAGCAGACATGGCTCCGCAAACGGTCACGCCCTAGCTCGGGCCGCATAACCGACGATATAAATTTAGGCGGTTAGGTACAGTGCCGTGCGCGGCTGGCAACTTGTAAAACTTGGTTTGGCGGTTAGAATCTTCGGGCTGTTCTGCGTTGCGGGTTAGACCATTCGCTCCACACCCACCAAAATGAAAGGTTTCCGATGCATTCCGCAAAGAAAAAGTTGCATTTTAGTACATGCCCAACGTAATATGCACTTAGGGAGCGTGACTGTAAAGCGCTTCTGGGTCGCAACCCTGTACCGCCCGTTTTCCACAAACTTCCTAAAATCGCTGTACAAAGCTTTGGCGAAAAACTCGACGTGAGAGGCGGTTTCGGCTCGCCTCCATCCCGGTTCGGAGAGTTCAACATGGCGTGGTACGCGTACTGTCTTACCGAGCATCAAACCCTTCCCAATGGAACCCGCACTCGCCGCCCTTTCCTGCTAGAGGGCGTTCAAGGAGTGAACGGCGCTGCGGTTCTGAGCTATCCCAGTGGCGAATTCGCGGTGATCGTCAGCGAATATGACCACACAGCCAGTGAATTGGACCAGAAATCGGCGATCGAGCACGCTCGTGTGGTCAGCAACTGCTTCCGCAACTCGACCGTCCTGCCTTTCAAGTTCGGCACGATTTTCGACAGCGATGACGCGCTGCGCCAGGCCGTCCGGGTCAACCGGCGGGCTTTTGGCGTGAGCGTGGCCAAGCTGCGGGGAAAGTCCGAAATGCACATTAAGCTGGTCGTCCGGGATGGCTCGCTGCGCGA
This sequence comes from Candidatus Sulfotelmatobacter sp., assembly GCA_052148475.1. Classification (GTDB taxonomy): domain Bacteria; phylum Acidobacteriota; class Terriglobia; order Terriglobales; family Acidobacteriaceae; genus Sulfotelmatobacter. The sequence continues at coordinate 83,208 of JBKQID010000024.1, forward strand.
AGCCATGATCGACGTCCAGCTGCCTGACACTGTCGGCGGCGACTACCTGTCGAAGCTGAAGGTGAAGGCCTCGCGCGAGCGCGAGCGCCAGACCAAGGCCCGGGCGCTGTCGGTCCAGGTTCACAAGTTGTTCAACCCGCTGGAGGAAGAAGTCAGCTGCAAGAAAGTCGCGCCCGAGGGCATGTTGATCGACATCGCCCACCTGATCGACGCCAAGAGCGTGGAAAAGTATCAGAACCGCTACTCGACCGCCACCAAGCAGTTGAAGAACTGCGAAGTGACGATCAGCGGTCCGTGGCCTCCCTATCACTTTCTGCCGGGGAAGCTGCGCACCGTCGCCGGCAACAGCTAGGGCCGGGAACAGATCAGGATGGAATGGGCGCCGCGACCAACCGTCCCGGCGCTCAATTTTCTTTCTATGCTGGGGCTAAGACGAAAGTGGCTGCCATACCTTGCCGTGATGGCGTTGTTGCCGATTGCTGTGTTCCTGGGAATGGTTTTTGGACGCGAGGCGATGCTTTGGCTTTTCGGGGGCTGGGCAGTCTGCATGTGCGGCTACATGGCTTGGTCTATTCGCGAAGCAAGAAGGCGAGATTCGCTGCCGCCAGATCCGCCCCTCGGCCGAGGCCCCGATCCTTTTCTCTCCGGGCATCGGCGCCCACCGAACGCTCATTCTTCCTCAGGTAAGACGTTGGACTGAGCCTTCGCAATCACCATCTGGCGGGCCTGGTACGGCCGTGCACGGAATATGCATTGTTCTGCACTTCCGATTTTCCCGTTATTGCCCTTCGTTTCGAACCCTCCGCGTTCCGCCCGCCAACTAAGTCCTTACCCGTCATTTATTTAGAATGCCGCGTGTGCCGGATCACACGGCTTTCGCGCTTTGGCGCGGCAAGTGCTTCTGTAAAGGGCAATAAAGAGGCCGCAAACTCTAGCATGACCTACACTCTCTTCGATTCTCCGCGTTACCACCCGAACCGTTCCGGCTGGCGGAACGGAAACTTGCATCGCCTTTCCTGACATTGCCCACCAAATTCGTAGCCTCTTGAAACGTGGCCCCAGCGATGGGGCCATTTTTATTTTGGCCGAAGTGACAGAGCACCACGGTACTCTTGGTCCGCCCTACGGTTAGGTTAGTATCGAGAGTCAGAGGCGGGGGGGGACTGCCACCAACGCCTGCTGAAGCTCGGCAAGAGGGCCGAACCCATGCTGCCTGCGCACGAAGAACTTCTCCGGGAATTTCGGGATTTCGCTAAAACTGCTTCCACCGCCCAGCCGGTCATGGAGCTCATCGCGCAGCGCCTGCATGAAAAGATGACGCGCTACAACTGGGTTGGCTTCTATCTGGTCGACCCGGTAGACGCGGGCGTCCTGGTGATTGGACCTTTTGTCGGCAGCTTTACCCCCAATGCCCGCATTCCGCTGGCCTCCGGACTCTGTGGCGCCGCGGCCCGCAGCGGCCAGACGGTTGTCGTCCAAGATGTTTCCAAGGACCCGCGTTATCTGGCAGGGTCGCCCCTGGTCAAATGTGAAATCGTGGTCCCTATCTTCGTGAGGGGCAAGCTGGCCGCCGAATTCGATATTGAAAGCTATTTTTCCAACGCGTTCACGGACGCGGAACAGGAGTTTGTCGAAGCCTGCGCCACCGTGGTCGGAAGGTGCATGGCGAAAGGCTAGTCAATTGAGAGAAGTCCTCACGGGGACTCACCAGCCCACCCCAACCCCCGTCAGAAACAAAAATGTTTTGCGTTCCGCGACGATAAATGTAATCCTCCCAGCGGAGAAAACGACCTGTGTGTTTTTCAGCCACAGCGAATTTTGTAGGCAGCGGCGTTCTGGGCGCCGTGGGCGTAGTCACGTTGACCCGGGTGAAGCACAGGCGCGAACTGCTTTTCGCGACCCTGCCCACGCTGTTCGCCATTCATCAGTTCACTGAGGGATTCGTCTGGCTGGGATTGGATGGGATTCTTTCGCCCGCGGTGGCGCACGATATGGGGGCGGCGTTCATGCTCTATGCGCAGGGACTGCTTCCCTTCCTGCTGCCGCTGAGCGTGCTGCTGTTTGAACCGAATGGGAAGAGCCGCCGGCGGATGCTGCCGTTCGTCATTCTCGGTGGAGGCACCACGCTCTATATTTTGTGGGCGCTGACGGCGTTCCCGCTGCAACTGTTCGTCAAGAACAACAGCATCGTGTACATCAATCAGGCGACCAACAATACCGCGGTGGGCGTGCTTTATGTGATTGCAACCTGCGGCTCGCTGTTCTTCTCAAAGATCAGGATGATGATCATCTTCGGAGCGGCCAACCTGGCCATCCTGCTGGTGGTCATGGAGGTCAAGCGCTACGCGTTCACTTCGCTCTGGTGTGCCTACGCGGCCGTCGCCAGCGTGATTATTCTCGGCTACTTCTGGAGAAGCCACGGAGAACGGCCGTTCCTTTATGCCTAGAAATCTGTACGCGTAGAAATTATTCCCCGCCCTCTTGCAAAGCGATGCGGCTCGGATCTTCAAACAACCGCGCCGTAACCGCCCCGAAAATAAAGCCGCCGATGTGTGCCAGGTAGGCGACTCCTCCGCCCTGCACTTGTGCGACCGAGCCGGCATCCCACAGCTGCGTCAGGAACCAGAAGCCGATTAACAGTGCAGCCGGGATGAAGGTGATTTTTATGAACACAAAGATCAGCAGAATCGCCTTAATCCGATCGCGCGGATAAGTCACCAGAAACCCGCCCATTACCGCGGCAATGGCGCCGCTCGCGCCCAGGTTGGGCACGGTGGAATGCGGGCTGGCGGCGACCTGGGCCAACATGGCGACCAGGCCGCCCGCAAGGTAGAAAACCAAATATCGCCCCGGACCCATCGCATCTTCGATTTCCGGGGCGAAGGCCCACAGAAAAATCATGTTGCCGATGATGTGCGACCAACTGGCGTGCATGAACATCGCGGTCAGAATCGTGATCCAGTGATGGCCGGAAGTAATCTGCGCCGGGATCGCCGACCACGTGGTCACAAAGGCCTCGCCACCCATCAGTTCGCGTACAAAAACGAAAACGTTCACCAGAATAATGAAGATGGTGACGATGGGGACGCGGGACGGACGTCGCGATGCGTCCCTTAGCGGGATCAAGCCGCCCATTCGGTTTTCCTCCGTTACAGAAAACTACGCCGCCGCACCCGCCGCCTTGCGCACCGCTAAGGACAGCATGATGCGCGAAACTCCGCTCATGATCATGCTGACGCCGACCAGCGTGCCGATCGCCCACGCGGAACTTGACGGCCAGTGCACGTAAATCATCCCGCCCAACAACAGCGTAATGACGGCGTCGACCAGCAGCCATATCGAACCGCCCAGCGCCCGCAGATTGAAAAACAGAATGATCTCGAGGCAGCCTTCGATCAGGAAGAGCAGGGCCAGCAACAATGTGAGCGATGCCACTCCCAACACCGGATGTAGGATCAGGTACACGCCGAAGAACAGATAGGCGAGCCCCACCAGAACCTTCCAGATCATGCTGCCGGCTCCATGGGTACGCACGCCCAGCATCACGTGAACCACGCCGGCCAGAACGATGAGCCAGGCAACGAGAATGTTGACGGCCACGGCGGCGAGAAATGGCGAACCGATCGCGACCATGCCGAAAATGATCAGCAGAACGCCCCATAGGATTGACAACGTCGAAGCCTGCCGAGCGATGTCGGCTGGACTGTGCTGTGCCATCGAGACCCTCCTCAAGAAAACGGAGTAATCCTACCGCAAAACGGCATTTGGTTGAAGGGTCAGGAAGTGGGTCAGTTTGAATTTCCCGTCAATCCCGGTATCTCAACCCCGTGATTGGATTTTCCGATTTGCGAGACTTGCTCTTTCCAAAACGATTGTTCCTCTGGCGAAAGAGGCCGCTTGATGACAATGAAACCGTCCGAAGGGTCACTCGCCAGCTCGGCTTTGCTCTTATAGTATTCAAACACGATTGTGTTGGAATTAATTCCTATAACGTAGTTGTCGCTTAACAACTGCGTTTTGTGCGGATCGAAGTCGGTTGTGGAACCAAACTCCCATCCGGTTTGATGCGTGGTAATCCAATTGCCGATTACCTGAGATTCATGTTCATCGAAATCATAACGATAGCCGGAATCAAACAACCATCTCGTCTGATTATCGGTGGAGAAAACGTTCGGCCTCAGCAATTCTGCTTGATGGTGTTGATGCCTCACATAGAGCGCAGCGGAAGCAAGCACCAGAATTGCTACGGAAATGATGCGCAAGGTTCTCATATACCTGACAATGATTAGCTTTTCGCTCTTCCACTCTACAAGTTTCACTCAATTCGCAAAAGACTAACGATTACCGGTACACGCCGGCTGCCATCGCCGGGGCGGCGGGTGGTGGGCTCTATGCTCGACATGCTTCCGTCAGATACACTGACCAACGACCATGACCAACATTTTGTTGCGACGCGTTCTGCTTCCGACGATTGTGAGTGCTCTCGTTCTCGCGACCACAGCTGTTCTGGCCGCCGCTCAGGCACAGAACCCACCGGCCCAGCCCGCTGCGAGGCCGTTTGCGGCAGCGCCAGCGGCATCCGCGGCGGACCTGGCGAACTTTCCCCCGCAACTGCTCGCGGAACTTTCGGCGATCAAAACGGCCGCGCTCACCGACGACTACGCCTACCATCAACTGGCGCACTTGACCGAAAACATTGGTCCACGCCCCAGCGGATCTCTGCAGGCCAAAGCCGCCGTGGACTACGTTGCCGCGGAGTTGCGCCAGCTTGGTCTCGACGTGCAGCTCGAGGAAGTAAAAGTTCCGCACTGGGTTCGCGGGTCCGAAACCGCCGAGCTCACGGAATTCCCGGGCCAGGCCGCGGGCACTACACAGAAAGTCGTCCTCACGGCGCTGGGTGGAAGCTCGTCGACTCCGGCCGAGGGAATTACAACCGACGTGGTCGTGGTCAACACCTTCGAAGAACTGAAAGCCTTGGGGCACGATAAGGTCGCCGGCAAGATCGTCCTGTTCAACGAATTGTTCGACAAGCGGAAGGCTGCGGCCGGCCTGGCGTTCGTGGCCTACGGCGAGGCCGTGCGCTATCGCGGAAGCGGTGCCCGAACCGCGGCCGAACTGGGCGCGGTCGCCGCTCTGGTACGCTCCGTCGGCAGCGCCGACTTCCGCCTGCCCCACACTGGATTTTCCTATCCCGCGGGCATCCCGGCGGGCGCCGTCACCGCGGAAGACGCCGACCTGATCGCTCATCTGTCCGAGCAAGGCAAAGTCCGCATGCGGCTTACTCTGACGCCCCAGAAACTTCCCGATGCGATCAGTTATAACGTCATCGCCGATGTGAAAGGCAGCGAACATCCCGAGCAGATCGTCGTGGTCTCAGGACATCTCGATTCCTGGGACCTGGGCACGGGCGCGATCGACGACGGCGCAGGCGTGGTGGTGGCAATGGAAGCCGCCGAGATTGTGCAGAAGCTGCATTTGCATCCAAAACGCACGCTACGCGTGATTGCCTGGATGGACGAAGAAAACGGCGGCTCTGGCAGCCAGACCTATACCAAGGATCATTCCGCGGATTTCGCGAACCACGTAGCCGCCATCGAAAGCGATTCCGGCGCGGCCCACCCCATCGGCTTCGACGTGAAGATGACTCCGCATGCGGCGGAACTTCTGCGGCCCGCGCTCGAGATTCTGCAGAGCGTCGGAGCCAATGCCGTTCAGCCCAGCAGTTACGCGCCGGGAGCCGACATAGCCGCCATGGCGGAATCGGGCGTGCCCGCGCTCGGCCTGCTGCAGGACGGCCGCACCTACTTCAATTACCACCACACCGCCGCCGACACGCTCGACAAAGTTGTGCCCACCGAGTTGCGCGAGAACGCAGCCGCCATGGCGGTCATGGGATACGCTCTGGCCAGCATGAAGGATCCGCTGCCGCGGTGAAGTGAAAACTTTAGTAGTTAGGTCAGTTTGAGAAGAGGGTTGCATCAGGACGGTTCGTATCAGGGCATGCCTTCAGGCATGCCACTCCGTTACACAGTTCACGCCAGGCTTTAGCCGCTGTCGAGCCCAGCGTCGTCGGCTAAAGCCGCTACAACTCTCGTTCTTGACGGCATCGCTAAAGCGATGCCCTGATACGGATCGTTCGCCTCAAAATTGCGCCATTACCAAAACCTGGGTAGTGTCTGAAATCTTTTCAGACACTACCAAAACCTGTGACCCTGTTGACGCATCACAATTTGCGCGCTTATCATCTTCGTTTGGCCTTATGTGACCTATGGATAAGAAGAAGTTGGAAGCGTTTAAGAAACGATTAGAGACCAGGCAGCAGGAGTTGCGCCGCACTGTGAACCGCACCCAGGCCGACGGCCGTTCCGCGGACGAGGATACTGCGCAAGACATTGCCGACCGCGCAGCCAGTTCCTACACCAAGGAATTTCTGTTCAGCCAGAGCAACAACGATCGCCAGACCTTGCAGATGGTCGACAAGGCGCTGGCGCGCATCCGCGAAGGCAGTTTCGGCGAATGCATCCACTGTGGCAAGGAAATCAACGCCAAGCGCCTGGAAGCTGTTCCGTGGACTCGGCACTGCATCGAATGCCAGGAAAAGCTGGAGCAGGGAATGCTGGAGGAAGCTCCGCGCTAGAAACAAATTGGTTGTGAGGGAACGCCGCCGAAAATCGGCGGCGTTTGTGTTTTAGCCAAAACAAAACTGTTGTCATCCTGAGCGAAGGGAAGGACCTGTGTAGTTTGCTGCCGACAGCAAGTTGCACAGGTCCTTCGCTTCGCTCAGGATGACAATTCGCGGGGACGACAATTCACAGGATGACAATTCAAATTTAGTTCGCGGGCTTCGCCTCCGCTTCCGGCGGCTCGGCTCCCGGCATCAGATTTTTCAGCGGAGCCTTGCGCTGCTCCTCGAGTTCGGGATGGGGCAAGGGTTTGCGCGGCAACATCTGGTCGCGCATCGCCGTGTTATAGACGAAGATGGCCTCGACCACCGCCGCCTGCGCCAGATCTTCCGGCTGCAACCGCTCGTAAGTATCCATGTTGGAGTGGTGGGTGCGCGATCCGTAGTCCAGCGAATCCTGAATAAACTGGAAGCCCGGGACGCCCACCGAGTCGAATGCCTCGTGATCGGTGCCGCCGGTATTGCGCATAGTGATCGTGCCGACGCCGAGATCGCTCAAGGGCGCCATCCACTGCTGGAAGATCGGACCGACAGCGGCATTCTCCTGCAGGTAAATGCCGCGAACTTTCCCGGTGCCGTTGTCCAGATTGAAGTATCCGGAAATTCTCTGCTGCTCCGGTTTCAACTCAACTGGGCCAGCAGGCTTACGCAGGAAGTCTGGCAACTTCACCTGGTCGGGCGCGGTAGAGAGCGGCACGAAGCCGAAATGCTGCTTGACATATCCGTAAGACCCGAATTCACCTTCCTCTTCGCCCGTCCACAGACCGACGCGGATGGTGCGGCGGGGCTGTACGTGCAGGGCGTTGAAGATGCGCATCACCTCCATCGCGACAATCGTTCCCGCGCCGTTGTCAGTCGCGCCGGTCGCGGACGCCCACGAATCCAGGTGCCCGCCAACCATGACGACTTCATCTTTCAGCTTAGGATCGGTGCCGGGAATTTCGGCGATGGTGTCAAATCCATGCTCGTGATCGCCGGTAAATTCCGCTTCCACATCCATCTCAACCGAGACCGGGACGTTCGCCTTGAGCAGTCGGTACACGCGGCCGTAATTCTCAATCGCGATCACCACAATCGGGAGCGGCTCGGCGTGTTCGCGCTGGTAAGTAAACCAGCCGAGCCCGGCGCCGCCGTCGTCGAAAATCGTTCCGCCGGAACCGCCGCTGTTGCGGCCGTCGCGGCTTGGAATCACGACACCCACGGCATGCTCGGCAGCAAAAAACTTCCCTGCCGTTTCGCGAAATTCGAGCCGGTGGATAAAGTCTTGAAATCCTTGTTCCGCTTCGCCGACATGCACGGGATACTCGGCCAGCGACTTCAGATTGGCCTCGTCGCGACGCTCCCAGATCGCTTTGTCGACCGGCTTCACGTCGCGCATGTCGCCGAAGAAAACAACTTTGCCCGCGAGCTTCCCTTTATATTTTTCCAGATCCTTCTCGTCCTTGGCACTCACCCAGATCGCGGGCCCATTCACCGGGCCGTGGCTCGACGCCGACCAGGGCAGCGCCTGCGTGATGAACACCGCAGTGTCGGGCGCCGACATGCGCACCCAGGTGTTCAGCTGTCGCCAACCCATGCCGAACTCGCCCCAATCTTCCAGGTGCGCGTTGCTGCATCCCATGGCGGCGAGTTGGTCGCGGGTCCACTCATTGGCGCGCTTCAGGTTGGGCGAGCCGGTCAACCGCGGCCCAATGCCGTCCATCAACGCCGAGCCAAACTCCATCACATGCGAATGCGAAAGCCCTTCTTCGCGGATGCGCTGGTACATGGTCATGTCCAGCATCTCGGTGGCCGGCTGCGGCAATTCGTACGAGGGCTTGGCGGCATCGTCGCCCTTCACGTCTTTAGATTTCTTGTCGGCCGCCGACACGGAAAAACTGAGGCACAAGACGACGACAAGAGTGGAGAACAAATGTTTGTGGGATGGCATATGTTTGATTCCTCCCCTTCGAAACGGAATGCGCAGAGTAGCAGAAAGGCTCGACGTTGTTCAAAGAGGGAACCGGCGGGTCATTCCACGTTGACTTGAATGAAGCCGAGGGATGGGTGCCCGTTGATCGTGGCAGGCTCGTACTCCCAATTCATCAGAGCAGCGCGGATAGGCTTGATGATGGATTCGTCCGTGGTGCCCTTTACCTCCACATCGCGCACGTGTCCGTGCTCGTCAACGTTGACTGCGCAGGTGACTTTTCCATGCCAACCGGGGAGGGAAGGTTTCACGGTATAGATTACGCGGGGCTGCGTAAATCGCTGATCCTCGTCTCCAGAACTGAACAGTGGATTCACTGCCGACATGCTGAAGAGGCTCTCGCTCACATTTGTGGCCGGTTCCAGCGTGTCGATCGCGATCTCCATCTTGTTCACATCGCCGCCCAGCATCGTGAGCTTCCGTGCCACGGTCTTTCCTCCGAACGGCTGGAGGTCATTGAATACCGTCAGCGTTGAGTAGCGGTGGCGGCCACGGATGAACCCTGCCTTTTCCTCAACGAAATACACTACAGTGAGAGCGTCGGGCTTGCCTTGCGGACTGATATAGCCGTTCGACAACCTCAGCGTGGGCAGGTTACCGAGCGTCGCATTCACCGCGCTCCAATCGGCATCGTGGAAGTCGCTGCCATTGTCACCAGGCAAGCTGAAGCAGAGCGAGTCCATCACGTCGTCGGCCAGTCGCGGCGCGTATTTTCCAGGAAAAGTTCGATAGAACGCGTCTTCCGTTCGCACCTCAACGACCGGAGTGCCGTTCAGCGTCACCTCTCTGCGCCACTTCTTGGGTGACTCCCAAGTCTCTTCATAGGTGCCCTTCGCCGTACCATCTTCCGAGTGGAAAGTGGCCTTCAAGTGGAAGCCAGGCGCGCCGTCAAGTCGCAAATCGCCGGCTGTGCGAATTCTGTCGAAGATGGGCTTCACTTCTGGTTGGGCCGCGGCCACACTCTGAAACTCGGCCGGGAAGGGGAACCTCAGGCTGGTCTCAACCTGCGCTGGAACTCCGTCGACGATTTGGGGCTGGAACGTCCATTTCCTCACGGCGGTAAGCGCTGCATCTTCGATCGCATTGCTTACCGGGCTGTAGGTGCGCGCCTCTTTCACCCGTCCGTCGCGGCCAATGACGATCTCCACAGTCATGCTGTCTTCCCTCGGCTTCTTGTCGACCTTTGGCCATTGAATCTCCGTCTTCTCGGCGGCGAACTTGCGCGCTTCCGAATCACTGACCTTCATTGTGGTCATTCGCTTGGCGGGAGGTGTCTGCTGGGAAATCGCGAACCAGCTCTCGTCCGGGGCGTCAAGGTCTCGCAAAGTGTCGATGCGAATGTTGATGGGATTGTCCTTGGTCGCATATGCCACCATCTTGTTGTGAAACTTGCGATAGTCGGTCATCACTCCGTAACAGCAGGTCGGCGACCAAAGGTAATACAATAGGCCGGTCTTGCAGTCGTAGGCGAGCAACACCCTTGTCTCCCGGCCCTCAGTGTCGTTGAAGTACTTCTCGGCCATGCACTGCCCCGCACCCGATCCGGGTTCCGCTCCCATCAGTTCCAGCTTATTCATGAGATCTGCGGCTGACTTGGGGAGTGGGTCTACGATTTCGTTGGCGAGCATCTCGTCATGCGGCGGAAAATAGTCGCCGTTGTTGTCTTCAAAGATGGCGTCGCCGTTCACAATGCGTGTCTGCGAAAAATCGCGGAGCTTGATGACGCGCCGCCATTTCGTGGGCGACACCCAATACTCTTCGACCGTTCCGTTGAACTCAGACTTGGCGTCATCCTTGTCGGTAATCGTGGCCTTCAAGTAAAAGGGTTTACCGCCGGGTTCAGCCAGAGTCGAACGGTGAATCATCTGGTCCAGTAGTTTGCTAACGGGAATCCTGTTCCCAGCAGCTGAGGACATTTGTGACAGCAAAAGCACAATAGCGAAGGAGCGCGAACGCATGGGTCACCCTTCGAGATCAGGCAGAGTCAAGTAGTCCGGCCTATTAATCGCTCCAAATGTACTCCACGCCAGTCCGCTCTGCCACTTGTCGAGAAACCGCACATCCGGTAGCGCGGGTAGTGGGCTACTTTCATTTTGTAGCCCACTACCGTAGCGCGCCATCTTTTGACGCGCCGTTTTCGCCCTGTTAAACTGCTAGTTTGTCTTGATAATTCAACCAGCCTACCGTACTCATCAGAAGGGAAGTCTGTGCGCGCAGAAACCCGCCATCAACTGAAGCAGGACGCTTTCAGCCGTGTCACCATTGACGCCGCCGAGAAAACGGCCCATTGGACGGTCGAGCACCGGTCCACCGTCATCTACTCCACCGTCGCCATCGCCGTGGTTCTGGCCCTCGTAATCGGCGGATGGTATTACCTGAATACCCAGGACGAAAAAGCCAGCCTCGAACTCGCCCAGGCCGTGCGCACCATGGAGACGCAGCTGCGTCCGGTGGGCACGCCGGAGCAGCCTGACTTTCCGACGTTCACCTCCGCCAAAGAGCGCTCGCAGGCCGCCCAGAAGAAGTTTCAGGCCATCGTCGACAAGTATCCGCACACTCGCACCGCCGATATGGCTCATTATTTTCTGGGAGTCACCGCGGCCAACTTGCAGGACAATGCCGCCGCCGAAAGCAACTTCAAGGAAGTCATTTCGTCCGGCAACCGTGAGGTTGCGTCCGTGGCCAAGTCGGCCCTGGCCGCGTTTTATGGCCAGACCAACCGCGTGAAAGAAGGGGCCGCGCTCTACCAGGAACTCATCAACAAGCCCACCGTGTCGGTGAGCAAAGTGACGGCGGAATTGCAGTTGGCCGAACTCTACCAGAATTCCAACCAACCGCTCGACGCTAAGCGGCTTTACGAACAGGTCAAGAAAGAAAATCCGGGAGCCGAAGTGAGCCAACTGGTGACACAAAAATTGGCAGAGCTGAAGTGAGCGCGGAGAGTGCCCGGTTCGGCCGGGCGTTTTCATCGGAATATTTCCTCCTAAGTATTTCCCGGTTACAGCAAGTTGCATAGGTTCTTCGCTTTGCTCAGGTTGACAATTCAAGTTCAATTCGCGGACCTCTTCGCGTCTGGCTCCGGCGCCTAGCGTTTCTGGCAGCATCCGCGTCTGCCATTCCCCTTTCTGCGCAGGTTGAGTACCATGTTGTCCAGCTTTCAAACTCCACAACTGGACATCCATGGCCGACATCACACTCCGCGTCAACGGCAGTGAAAGAAAAGTCAGCGTCTCTCCGGAGACGCCTCTGCTCTGGGTTCTGCGCGATACCCTCGAACTTACCGGAACAAAATTTGGATGTGGCGCGGGATTGTGCGGCGCCTGTACGGTGCACGTCGAGGGCAACCCGATTCGCTCTTGCTCGACTCCGGTGTCGCAGGTCGCGGGCAAGAGCGTGACGACGATTGAAGGCCTTGGCGCCAACGGATTGCATGTTTTGCAAGCCGCATGGATCGCTGAGGAGGTCCCGCAGTGCGGCTACTGCCAGACCGGGCAGATCATGTCGGCTGCGGCCCTGCTGGCGAAAACGCCCGACCCCACCGACGAACAGATCACCGCCGCGATGAACGGCAATCTGTGCCGTTGCGGAACCTATGAACGGATCCGCAAGGCGATCCATCGCGCTGCGGGGCGTGCTGCGGAAAATGGGGGCGCGCGATGAGCCCACTTTCCCGCCGTGAATTTGTGGCCGCCGGAGTGGCGGCCGGCGCCGGCCTGGTAATCGGCTTCTACCTGCCGCATCGTGGCGGAGGGCAGCCAGAATTCTTTTCGCCCAACGCTTATTTACGCATCACACCGGACAACAAAGTCACGATTGTGGTGGCGCGCTCCGAGATGGGTCAGGGCGTGCGCACCGCGCTGCCCATGATTCTGGCCGAGGAACTGGAAGCCGACTGGAAGCAGATCGAAATCGAGCAGGCTGGAGCCAGCACGCTCTTCGGCGATCAAACCACGGGAGGAAGCGCGAGCATCCGCACCACGTGGGATCCGATGCGCAAGGCCGGAGCGGCGGCGCGCGAGATGCTGATCTCGGCAGCGGCCTTGACGTGGGGCGTTCCGCGATCGGCCTGCACAGCCGAGAACAGCCACATCAGGCACGCGGCGACGAACCGTAGCTTGAGTTACGGAGAACTCGTGGGCAAGGCCGCGACGTTGCCGATTCCGACCGACGTGCCGCTCAAGCAGAGCAAAGATTACAAGATTGTTGGGCAACGTTTTGCACGGCTTGACACGCCCGCCAAGGTGAAGGGCGAAGCGGTGTTCGGCATCGATTTCCGCATGCCGGGAATGAAGTTTGCTCTGCTCTCGCGCTGTCCGACGATCGGCGGCAAAGTCGCGAGCTTCGATGATCAAGAGTCGAAGAAAATTTCCGGCGTAAGCTACGTGGGCAAGATCGGCGACTCGGCCGTGGCCGTGGTCGCGGACAGCGTGTGGGGCGCGATGGAAGGCCGGCGCGTGCTGAACGTTGCGTGGGACGAAGGGCCGAATAAGGATTTCAACAGCGCCACGGCTGGCAACGCGCCGGCGAACTTGGCGACGGAAGCGGCTCGGTTGAAGAAGACAGCAGTTCTGTACTCAGCGGGGGAGACGGCGAAGGTCGCAGGACGGCGCATTTCCGGTGTCTATCAACTTCCGTTCATGGCGCACGCACCGATGGAGCCGGGGAACTGTACGGCAGATTATCGCGGCAAGAGTTGCGAACTTTGGGCGCCGACGCAGGTTCCGCAGGATTGCCGCGACTCGGTCGCGACTGCAATTGGTCTCAATTCCGATCAAGTGAAAGTCAACGTGACGCTGATGGGCGGAGGCTTTGGCCGGCGACTGGAGCATGACTACGCGGTCGAGGCCGCGCTGGTGTCGAAAGCGATCAATGCGCCCGTGAAAGTGATTTGGACACGCGAAGACGACATGCGATTTTCGACCTATCGTCCGGCGAGTTATCACACGCTCAGCGCAGTGGTGGATGGATCAGGATTTCCGGTTGAGCTGGGCCATAACATCACCGCTCCGTCGATCAGCGGACAGAAAGGCCAGCCGACTCCGGGCGGAGTCGATCCGGATTTGCCCGACGAGGCCGGCCCCGTCTACGGCATTCCCAATTACGCGATCACCTACACCATGACCGAAACTCCCGTGCCGCTGGGCTGGATGCGGTCGGTTTACGCGCTGCAGGCGGCGTTTGCCCTCGAGAGTTTCATCGATGAACTCGCAGTTGCGGCGGGAAAAGACCCGCTGCAGTACCGGCTGCATCTGCTGGCGAAAGATCAGGACTTGCAATATTTCACGACCACCTGGAAAACGGCTCGCATGCGCGGCGTGCTGCAGCTGGCCGCCGAAAAAGCGGGATGGAACAAGCCGCTGCCTGCCGGCCACTATCGCGGCATCGCCTGCTTCGGCTGCTTCGCGTCGTACATGGCCGAGGTGGTCGAGATCACCATGGAGAAGCAAAACGCGCAACCGCGCGTGCAGCGCGTGGTGGCGGTGGTCGACTGCGGACAGGTCGTGAATCCCAGCATTCTGGAACAGCAGATTCAGGGCGGAATCGTCTACGGGCTGGCCAACGCATTGCGGGCCAAGATCACGATCGAAAAAGGCCGCGTGGTGCAGGGCAACTTCGACGACTACGCTCCGCTACGCATGGACGAAACGCCGGCGGTCGAGGTTTATGCCGTACCGAGCGGGGAGGTCCCGACTGGAATTGGCGAGCCGTCGGTGCCGCCCATCGCGCCGGCGCTGTGCAACGCGATTTATGCGGCGACCAAGAAAAGAATTCGCGCGCTGCCGATTCTGAGTTCGTGACTCTACTTCGTGATTTCGCGTCGTAGTGAAGGCTTGTCATCCTGAGCAAAGCGAAGGACCTGTGCAGTTGACGGCGAGTACAGAGGTCCTTCGCTTCGCTCAGGATGACAAGTCTCAAAATGACAACGCTTAGAGGATTGCATTCCTGAAGGAGTCCGCAATGATTCGCAAGGTGATCGCCGCTGTTTTATTTCTCGCTGCTATTCCGTTCGCCCTGGCTCAGACTGCGGCAACGTCTTCCGTTCCTGCGGCTCGCCTGGCGCACGTTCGCCACGGCATTAACCTGAGCGGCTGGTTCGCGCAGGTCTACGGTCCCGCGGGATACTCCAAAGACCATCTGCAGAATGGGGAAACATCCGCCGACATGGCGCTCATCAAGTCGGCCGGATTCGATCATGTGCGGCTCAGCGTGAATCCGCAGCCGATGATGGATGCCGCCCGCCATCACGATGGCGGCGCGGAATATTTCGGCTATCTCGACGCCGCGGTCAAGATGATTCTGTACGCAGGTCTCGCGGTCGAGATCGACATGCATCCCGACTCCGACTTCAAGGCGCGGCTGGCGAAGGAAGATGAATTCGTCGAACGCTTCGCCGATTTCTGGACCATGGTGGCGCAGCGTTACGCGTCGTCGCAATGGGACGCGGACCGCGTCTTCTTCGAAATTCTCAACGAACCGGAGATGCGCGACGCTTACCGCTGGTACGGCGTGGAGGCCAAGCTGGCCGCGGCCATTCGGCGGGGCGCTCCGAGGAATACGATCATCGCCGCCGGCGCGCGCTGGGACGACGATGACGACATGGTTTTCCTCGAACCGCTGGCCGACCCGAACGTCATCTACGTGTTTCATTTCTACGAGCCGCACATTTTCACGCATCAGGGCGCGACCTGGGGAGCGTATTACTGGCACTGGCTGAAGGGGCTGCATTATCCTTCGTCGCCGGAAAATGCGGCGCAGGTGGCGACGCTCGTCCCCGAGGCGCGCGATCGGATGCAGGTAATTCGCTACGGACAGGATCACTGGGACGCGGCGCGCGTCGAAGCAGAAATCAATCAAGCGGCCGACTGGGGCAAGCAGCACGGCGTGCCGCTGATCTGCAATGAGTTCGGAGTGTTCCGGGATTTCTCCGAGCCGCAGGACCGGAGCGGCTGGATCAAAGATGTGCGCATTGCGCTGGAACGTCACAACATCGGCTGGGCCATGTGGGACTACGACGGCAACTTCGGCGTGGTCACGAAGAAAGACGGCAAGACCACGCTGGATGAATCGACTGCGAAAGCTCTCGGGCTGCCGTGATGATCAAAAAACCGATCAAAATGCGCCCAACCATTTGACCGGCAAGTGGGCCGCGAGAGCGTTGGCCAGGCGCTCGTCGGCGGTGATCAGTTGCGTCTTCGATTGCATCGCCAATGCAACGTACAGGCCGTCGTGGACCGTGCGGCCATACATTATCGCTAAGTTCAGGGCTTCCGGCACGAGATCCACGGAAGGGACGGTTTCGATGTCGAGATCGCGCATGAAAGACATCGCTGCGCCGGCATTGTCCGCCAGCAGTTCGCCTCTGCGGACGGCCTTCCACAGGGCGTTTGCCAGTTCCACCCAGAACAGATCGGGCACCAGAAATCGGACTTCATCACGCCGGCTGGACGTCAGCAGTTCTTCCGCTTGCCCGACCAGTTCTTCCCGCACCGAGGGAAGACACCACTTTACGGCAACGCTGGCATCGACCACGACGGACGTCACCGCTCGCGATCCTCGCGGATCATTTCCTCGGCCGATGGAAATGGACCCGGGCTGGGCGGCTGCATCGCCCGAAGTCGAGCCAATCCTTCGAAGGCCTTCCGCCGCCGCTTCAGCTCATCTTCGGTCGGTATATGCTGTTCCAACAGTGCGATCACTTCGGCGGCCATCGACTTGCGATTCTTGCGGGCACGTTCGCGCAGAGCCTTGTAAACGGCGTCAGGCACGTTTTCCACGTATAGAGTTGGCATAGGTACTCCCTAGGGATAGTCTAGCACCTACATAGGTGCTGAACCACTGGATTTCTTGACACCTCCGCCCTCCTCCCTTTATCCTAAGTCTTGCTCCTTGCGGTACTTACGCCTCTTGGCGTGCTTCCGCGAGCCTGGGTTAATGCTCTCAGTTAACCCGACTGGGTGGTCGTTGGCGCGGAGGTTTCGCAATGTTCCTGGACATCCATGAATTGGAACGCCGTCCTCTGGATTTTGAGGAGGTGTTTCAGCCCGGCGTCATCGACCTGGGGGGCGAAGTCCGGCAGCGCACGCCGCTCGAGGCGAGCGGGCGCGCCGAACTGGTCAAGGAACATCATGGCAAGCACGAAGTAATCCAGGACATACGGCTGCGCGGGAAGTTGTCGGCGGGGCTGGAATTGCAATGCGCGCGCTGCTTGGAACCGGTGCCGCAAGAGGTAGCCCGCGAGTTCGAATTGCTCTACCGGCCACTCGGCGCCGACGCGGGACGCGATGAGCTTTCGGTGACCGACGCGGAAGCCGAGATCGGCTATTATCAGGGCGACGGCCTCCTGCTGGAAGACGTGTTGCGCGAGCAGGTGCTGCTGGCGTTGCCCTTGAAAGTAATCTGCCGCGAAGATTGCAGGGGCTGGTGCGTGCACTGCGGCAAGAATTTGAATGAGGAACAATGTTCCTGCACGACTGCGGTGCAAGATCCGCGGTGGACGGCGCTGCGAGAGATTCGCAGCAAGCTGGAACACTGAGAACCGCTGTCAGCTCTCAGCTTGCAGCGATCCAATGCAAGTTCGGTTCAAGCTGAGAGCTGACGGCTGAGACCTGACAGCTTTTTTATCGAGAGGAATTCAAGACCATGCCTAATCCAAAACGGCGACACTCCCAGAAACGCACTTCGACGCGGCGCGCCCACGACTCACTCAAGGCGCACAGCCTTTCCGAGTGCCCCAACTGTCACGAGAAAAAGATGCCGCACCGCGCCTGCTCCAAGTGCGGCTACTATAAGGGACGCGAAGTCCTCGACGTGAAAGAAGCCAGCTAGATTAAAACACCATGCCTAGCGTGATCGCGCTGGATGCGATGGGCTCGGACCGCGCTCCCAAGCCTGAGATTGAGGGCGCCATACTGGCGGCGCGTCAATACGGAGTGCGGGTGCTGCTGGTCGGGCCGGAAGAAGTGGTCAAGACGGAATTAGACCGCCATTCCGCGGCCGCGCACCTTCCCATCGAAATCGTGCACGCCAGGGAATTCATCACCATGGAAGACAAGGTGGAAGCGATTCGCGCCAAGCGCGATTCCTCCATGCGCGTCGGCCTGCGCATGGTGCGCGAAGGGCAAGCCGCCGGATTCGTGACCGCGGGCAATACCGGCGCGGCCATGGCCACGGCGAAAGTGGTGCTGGGCGCGGTTCCGGGCGTGGATCGTCCCGCGCTGGCCGCGGTTTTCCCCACCGCTCCTGGAAATCCAGCCATGCTGCTCGATGTGGGCGCGAACGTCGACTGCACGCCGCAAAATCTCGAACAGTTCGCGGTGATGGGAGACATTTATTTTCGGGCGATGTATGGGAAGCGGCCCGGGACGACGGGACCGCGTGTGGGATTGCTATCCATCGGCGAAGAGGAGAGCAAAGGCAACGCGCTCACGCTCGAATCGTTTCAACTGCTCAAGCAACTTCCGTTGAACTTTGTGGGCAACGTGGAAGGCCGCGACCTATACAACGGGAAGGTCGACGTGATCGTGGCCGACGGATTTGTAGGCAACGTGGCGCTGAAAATCTCCGAAGGCGTGGCGAACTTGGTCCGCACGGTGCTGAAGGAATCGCTCAAGGCCACCATTACGCGGCAGGTGGGAGCGCTGCTCTCGCGGAGCGCCTTCACCGATTTCAAGAAGCGCCTCGATCATACCGAATATGGCGGCGCGCCGTTGCTAGGCGTGAAGGGCGCGTGCATCATCACGCATGGTTCGTCGAACGCGAATGCGATCAAGAACGCAGTGCGCGTGGCCGCGGAATTTTCCGAGCGCGGGATCAATGGGTCGATCGAGCGAGGCCTGGCGGCTTTGCGGCCGGCGACCGTCGAATCAGAAGTCGCACATAGCAATTGATCGCTTCGAGTGAGTGAAGAATCTCCGCATGAACGCTATTCAGCCTCTCGGCAAGAAATGGTGGCGCGCGACTTTCAGTGTCTTCAGTACCAGCCTTACCCATCAGGAGATCTCGGACCGCCTTGGTCTGCAGCCAACGCGCACACACACGAAAGGCCAGCCGCGGGGTGCGCGGCGAACGGACGGGTCCATCGATCTGTCGAACGTGTGGCAAGACTCGGCCTGGCAGCTTACAAGCCCTCTGGGGCGTGACCGCATTCTGGCTGAACACATCAACTGGTTACTCGATACGATTGAGCCGAAGGCCGATGCGATCAAGGCGCTTCGCACCGAATGTAGCCTGATCCGATTATTCTGCGGCTTCGCATCTCACGACGGGCAGGGCGGCTTTACGCTCGACACCGACACATTGGGCCGGATGTCCGAGCTTGGACTCAACCTCGAACTGGATCTCTATCCTCCAAGCGATCCCGAAGTAATCGAGGACGAGCCGGAAGGAATGCCCACAACTATCGTGCAATAGATTCATGACAGACTTGAACAACATAATTGCGTTGCTGTTCCCCGGCCAGGGCTCGCAGGCCGTTGGCATGGGCAAAGATTTGGCCGACAAATATCCGGTCGCACGCCAAACATTCGAAGAAGCCGACGACGCCCTCGGCTACAAGCTCTCGACGGTGTGCTTTGAAGGCCCTGAAGACCAGCTTCGCCTGACCGAAATCACGCAACCGGCGATTCTGACCGTGTCGATCGCGGCGCTGCGCGTGCTGGAAACGCGCGTTCCAAGGCCGAGCTACGTCGCAGGACATAGTCTCGGCGAATATTCCGCGCACGTGGCGGCGGGGACGTTCAGCTTTGCCGACGCCGTCCGCACCGTGCGCAATCGCGGCAAGTATATGCAGGAGGCCGTGCCGGTAGGCGTGGGCGCGATGGCTGCCATCCTGGGCATGGACGCTGCAAAAGTCGCCGAGGTCTGCCACGACGCGGCGCAGGGCGAAGTGTGCGAGGCGGCCAACCTCAATTCGCCGGAGCAGATTGTCATCTCCGGCAATACGGCAGCCGTCGAGCGCGCGGCCAAACTGGCGGATGAACGCGGCGCCAAGCGCGCCAAGCTGTTGCCCGTGAGCGCACCCTTCCACTGTTCGTTGATGAAGCCGGCGCAGGATCGTCTGCAAACCGATCTCGACGCACTCCAACTGCAGAAGCCCGTCTATCCCATAGCGTGCAACGTGGACGCCGAACTGGTCACCGACGATCTGCGCGCCCGCGACACGCTCGTCCGCCAGGTCACGGGATCGGTGAAGTGGGATGCGTGCATGCGCCTGCTGATGGCGCAGGGCGTACAGACCTTCATCGAAGTCGGGCCGGGGAAAGTTTTGTGCGGACTGATGCGGCAGATCGCTCGCTCGAAGACTGCAGTCAATGTCGGTGACGAAGCCTCGCTGACGAATACCCTCGAACGTTTGAGATGATCGTTTAAAAATGAGCGCTTGCAATGAGCGCCTGCGATGAGCCCTTTCTAATAAATGCATGCGAGCGTAACCAGTCCGCTGCCTCGCCCGTGATCTTGTTCGTCTCGCGTTACTCCCTCACACTGCATTCATGACCAGCTCCCTACTTGGCTGAGAAGGCCGCTTCAGAAAATGGACGAGCGTGCCTGGCTCCATCTTCAGAAGGCCTTCCGATACGCCGACGCGAGCCGCGGTCCATCCTACGAAAACCGAGAAGGAAGCTGCACTCATGAACATCAAAAGATTCTCTGCCCTGACGTTCGCGTGGCTGATGGTTGGCGCCCTCGCCACGGCCCAGATCCGGCCGACTGGCGGCAAAGTGCTGGTCCCCGATTCGAGTATTGAAAGACCCACCGACATTGGGCAGCGTGCGCACACGAACATACAGATTTTTTTGCCCAAAGAGATTCTGCGAAGTCCGCAGACGGCAGGCCCGCCGTATGCCGGCTACGCCTATGAAACGCCGGCGTCGTTGGCCTGCGTGTATGGACTAGTCAGCGCGGTTACAGGTTGCAATCCGAACACCGCGACCAAGGTTCCCGCAGGTGGCGGACGAATGATCGCAATCGTCGATGCCTACGACGCACCGAATGCGGCCAACGACCTGGCGGCATTTTCCTTGCAGTTTGGATTGCCGCTCGCCAGTTTCCAGGTGGTTTACGCCAGTGGAGTACGGCCGTCGTATGTCATGGGTTGGGAATTTGAAGAATCCTTGGACGTGCAGTGGGCGCACGCTATGGCGCCCGAAGCCAAGATCGTCCTGGTAGAAGCGGCGTCAAGTAACTTTACCGACCTGATGACTGCCGAAGACGTGGCCAGCAAAATGGTCGCCGCCGCGGGCGGCGGAGAAGTGTCAAACAGTTGGGGCGGAGGCGAGTTCTCCGGCGAAACATCGTATGACTCGCACTTCGTGAAGGCCGGCGTGGTGTTTCTGGCTTCTGCGGGGGATTATCCCGGCACGAGCTGGCCCGGCACCTCGCCGAACGTGGTTGCCGCAGGAGGAACAACCGTGCGCCGCAGTCCCTCAACCGGCAACTTTTTGGCGGAAGCTCCGTGGGATTCGGCTGGCGGCGGCATCAGCGAACTGGAGCCGCGTCCGAGCTTTCAGAGCAAACTTTCGGCCACCGTGGGAAACTTCCGTGGCGTTCCCGACCTGGCGTTCGACTCCAATCCGGTGACCGGCGTTTGGGTGTACGACTCGAATGCAGGGGGATGGAACATTGTGGGGGGAACCAGCGTGGCTTCGCCGTCTCTGTCCGGAATCATCAACCTGGCGGGAAGCTTTTATACTTCATCGAACGCGGAACTGACGGCCATTTACGGGAAGCTCGGCGTCGCGGCGGACTTCACCGACATCGCGACCGGCTACTGCGGGCCGTATGCGGGATACACCGCGGGCACCGGCTGGGACTTCTGTACCGGCGTCGGCTCCGACAAGGGAATGATTGGAAAGTAATGATCGGAAAGTAGGTTTTAGCCCGGGCAAAACGGCTCATTCGACCTCCGAGTGGGCCGTTGTTTCTTATCGAGCAGCACATCGGCTCAGCGGAAGAGCAGTTCGCAAGGCGGGTAGCTGAGCGTGTGGTCCGATTTCTCCACCCAGACCTGCGCATGTTCGGTGCGATCGTTCACGATGACGTCGACGACGATTCCGGTGCCGCCACCGGGGCAGGTGCTGGCGCCGAAGACTCTTTGGCTCTTGATCAGTCCCCACTCACCGCCCGGGCCCCAGTCGCGATAGAACTCGTTGAACGGATATTTCGGATGATTCTGGGGGTGCTGCTGCCATTGCGGATCCTGCATCCAGATGGCGTACGCCGTTTTGTAATCCTGCGCTTGCAGGGCCGCGAAGAACTTCCCGACCAGGTGCTCTTCAGGCCAATAGCGATTCCACCACGCCAAGCCGGCCACGATCAACACGATAGCAATTGCCAAAATGATTCGCAGGTTGCGTTTCCGCGCTTTTTTCGAGTCGTACTCTTGAGCATCCAGAAGTGTCATACCTCTCTAGCATAACGGACACGGCGAACAAGTCAAAAGTTCCCGGGAAGAATTGGGGAATTGGGGAAATCTTGTAATGTTGGAATTGAGAAGCGCGGTACGCCATGACTCGACAATCCCTCAATTACCAAATTACACAATTACTCTGTTCTTCAGAGGGTTCGCTTGAACAAGGGAATGGCGATGCCCAGCGTAACGGCGGCGAAGATGGAGAGGAAGAGCATGTCTCCCCAGACGGCGGAGAGCGTGGTTTCCTTGAGCAGCAGGCACTTGAAGCCGTCGACCGCATAGGTGAACGGATCGCACTTGGCGATGAAGCGTAGCCACGGAGGAAACGCCTGGATGGGATAGACCGCGCCGCTGGGAAAGAACAGCAGCGTGTTCAGGATGCCGAACATGGCTCTAGGCACCAGCGGATCTTCGATGCGCACCATGAGCAAAAACATCATCGTGTTGAAAGCCAGCGAAGTGAGCACGATCATGATCAGCAGCCCGAAGATGGTCAAGGGATTAAAAATCGTGCTGATGCCCGCCATCAGCGAGCCGATGATGACGATGATCACGCCGGTCATGACCGCCTTGATGGCCCCGGCCAGGTTCAGCCCCAGCACGAGTTCCAGCTTGGTGATCGGAGTAACCAGGTAGCCCTCGTGCACGCCGCGAGCCTTGTCGTCGATGTAGAGCATGCCGCCGCCGATCATGACCGACACAAACATAGCCAACGCCAGCGAACCCGGCAGCAGATATTTCATGTACTCAATGTAGGGGTAAAGTTCGACGATATCGAGCGCCGTCTGCTGCAGGATGCGAGGCGAGACGGTGGGCTGGTTGAGCGCGTTGGTCAGGTCGGTGAGTTCCGCCTCCACCGCCGAACTCATGAAGTTGTCGCTGTTGTCGACGACCAGCGCGATGCGGGGATGGTTCTCTTCGTAGACGCGGCGCGAAAACTGCGGCGGAATGATCACTGCACCTTCCAGCTTGCCGTTGCGCACATCCTCCATGGCCTGCACGTCGCTGTCATAGGTAATGGGGACGAAGGTGCGAATGTTGGCGCGGACGGAATCGAAAGCCTCGCGGACGCGCAAGGCCTGTGGGCCTCCATCCTGATCAACGATGGCCACGCGGGCATCGTGAATCTTTCCGCCGAAGGCGTTGCCGAGAATGATCAACTGCACCAGCGGAAAGATCATGGACGCCAGCATGAGCGCCGGCGAGCGGAAGAATTTGCGCATCTCGCGCTCGACAATGGCCATCATTCGATTCATAAGTCAGTCCTGAGTTCCGGGTCCCGGGTCCCGAGTCGTTGGTCGTTAGTCGTTGGTCGTTAGCAAGAACAGACTGTTGCGCTGCCAGGACGAACGACCAGCGACTGACGACGGTTTTACGGTTGCAACCCCGGCCGTTGCGGCATGACGAAGGCATACGCTTTTTGCAGCTCGTCGCGTAGTTGTCTTCCGGTATAGTGCACGAACACGTCGTCGAGTGTCGTGTTCTGCACTGAGAGCGACTTCACCGGAACTTTGCTGTGCACGGCCATCTCGACTAGCTCGGTGGTGGTGCGCGAACCATTGCCGGTGAGCACGCGATACATGCCCGCGCCTTCGTGCTGAACGGAAGTGACATCGTCGAGCGTGTGCAGGCGCTGCTCCCAGTCGGCGGGAGGATTTTCGAACTGCACTTCAATCACGTTCGATCCCGGCACGCTCGCTTTGAGGGCAGTTGGCGAGTCGAGCGCCACCAGCTTGCCGTGATCGACAATGGCGATGCGATCGCACAAACGGTCGGCTTCGTCCATGTAGTGCGTCGTAATCAGAATGGTCAGCCGCCGGTGTTCTTTAATGTTGCCCAGCATTTCCCAGACGGAGACGCGGGACACGGGATCGAGGCCGGTGGTCGGCTCATCCAGAAAAAAGATGCTGGGGTGGTGTACCAGCCCGCGCGCAATTTCGAGCCGGCGCCGCATGCCGCCAGAAAGCGTCTTGGTGGCAGCATCGCGCCATTTCGTCAGGTCCACCAGTTCCAGCAGTTCCTCGATCGACTTCTTGCGCTCTTTCGCCGGAACGTCGTACAGCTTTGCATAAATATTCATGTTCTCTTCGACGGTCAGGTCGAGGTCGCTGGTGAGCGCCTGCGGAATCACGCCAATCATGCGTCGCGCCGCGTTCGGCTCCCGGGCCACGTCGTGTCCGGCGATGCGCGCGTGCCCGGAAGTAATAGGGATGAGCGTGGTCATCATGCGAATCAGGGTCGACTTCCCCGCCCCGTTCGGACCGAGCAGGCCGAAAATCTCGCCCTCCTTCACGCTGAAGGAAACGTCGTCCACGGCAGTAAAGTCGCCGTACTTCTTGACGATGTGATCGACCTCGATGGCCGAGGGCGCCGTGGGATCGTAGATGGGCTTCTCCAGCGTGGAAGCCACGGCACTCGCCTCCGCGCCGTTCTTTTTTACGTTCACGTCCGCGTTCACGTCCGGATTCGATTCGGCCATCATGGCTGCTCCGCGGCCGCGGCGCTCTGGGTCGCGCTGCCTTTGAGTTGCTCCGGCGAAACCAGCACTTCGGCCGTCATACCGGGCACCCACGCACCTTTGGGATTGTCGAGGCGAATTTTCAGAACGATGGTTTTGATGTCGCGTTTGCGGCGGCTCACGTCGCGCTGGGTCGCGAAATCGCCTTCCACTGCCTTGAAGAAAACTTTGCCGCTGGCGATGGTTCCTCCCGGCAGTCGCACCCGCAGCACGTCGCCGTATGCAATATGGTCGGCGTAGGTTTCGGGGATGGCCGCGCGCGCCCACGTGTCACTCAAGTCGACGATGGTGACGATGGGCGCGCCGATGTTGACCACCTCTCCCTGGCGCGCCGCGCGCACCGAAACCGTTCCACTCACCGGGGCATAGACGTTGGTATAGCCCACGCGGACCGCAGCTTCACTCTGCAGAGCGCGCGCATTCTTGACGTCCGCCTCGGTGGACGCCACCGTACTCTTCGCCGCATTCGCCTGATAAGTGCGCGCGATGGCCGCGTTCAGATCGGCTTCGGCGGCCTTGACCAGATCCTGCTGCGCCTGCACGGTTGCCTGGGCGGCCTGCAAATTGGTCTCCGCCTGCACCCGGTCCTGATCGGAAGCCACGCCCACCTTGGCCAGTTCGATAGTACGCCGGCTGTCGCTGTCGGTACGTTCCAGCGTTGCTTTGGCCTGCAAGAGCTGCGCCTTGGCCGACGAGAGCTTGGCTTGCGCGTTGGCCACGTCGCTCGTAGTCGAGCCCGAGGTGGATTTTTCTGTGTGCTGCATCTCCGCGACTTTATGCTGCAGGCTGGTGATGGTCGCAGAGGCCGCAGCTTCTTGCGCCTGCAACTCGGAAGGATCGAGCACGGCGATGAGGTCTCCGGCCTTGACCGGCGTGCCTTCGTCCACCAGCAATTTCTGAATGCGGCCTTCGACCTGGGCGCTCACGATCACCTGGTTGGCGTCGACCGTGCCGATCAGCACCAGGTCGCGCGAGTGGTCGGTGGAAAAAAAGTAGTAGGTCGCGGCAATCACGAAAATGATTCCGAGAAGAATGAGAAAGCGGTTACGCGCGCTCATGGGCGTGCTCCTTGCGAGGCGTTACGTTCTGGGCGGTTGCGGTCTTGGCGACCTTCGTGACGGCCGCCTTCCCGACGACCGCCGTCCTTACGACCGCCGTGACAAAAGAGGGCGGCGGAAATAAAATCGAGCACGGCGGCGCGCCGCTCCGCAATCCGCTCTGGGGTCAGCGGATTGAAACCGATGATCTTCTGCATCATGGGGGCGCTGCTGAAATAAAAAACAATCATCGCGACCATCGAAGGGACGAAGTGCACGGGGTTGACCGGACGAAATTCGCCGTCCGCGGTCCCCTTACGTATCAGTTCGCTGACCCGGGCAAAAATGGGCTGGATGTAGTTGGTGATGATTTTATCGATGTGCGGCGAGCGGCCCTCGCGGGCGCGCATCATCTCGCTCTGCATCAGCCGCGGATAGAGCTGGTTGGAAGCGATGAAATCAAAATAGGCGCCGACGTAGGCCATCATCTTCTCGCGCGGCGGCAGGTCGCCGTCGAGCACGCGGAACACGGTGGCTTTCAGGCCGGAAAACGCATCGTCGAGCACGGCGCCATAAAGAGTTTCTTTGTCTTTGAAATAGTAGTACAGCAGCGCCTTGTTGACGTGAGCTTCGTGGGCAATGGCTTCGGTGCGCGCCCCGGCAATGCCGTGCTCGGCGAACTCCTGCGCGGCCGCCTGCAGGATGGCGGCGCGGCTCTCCTCCGGCTGCCCGCGAGAACCCATGCGGTGGCTGACGTGATGGTGATGAAAGAGTCGGGCCATGGTGAGCCAGTTACTTAATTAACCAGTTAGTTAGATTATACACCTCTGGTCAAGATTTCACATTCGTCACTATGGAAGACGGCTTCGCCGGATGAAAATTGTAAGCAGGCCTTTTTACTGTTTATCCGCGCGGCGTGTTCTAATACCTGTTTCTTCCTGCGCAGCATTCAATCGAGGCCCATTATGAAACGCCAGGCTCTTCTGGTCGCACTTCTCTGCATCGTTGCCATTTCAGGTTCTGCGCAAACTCCCAGGCAACCCGACCGCCAGGTCGCCGTCACCATTGATGATCTTCCCGCCGGCATGGCCGACCGCCTTCCCGCCGCCGACATCACCGCGATGACCACGAAGCTGCTCACGACGCTGCGCGATCAGAAGATTCCCACGGTCGGCTTCGTCAACGAGAGAAAACTCTACCAGCCCGGACAAGTGGACGAGCGCATCAAGGTTCTGCAGATGTGGCTCGACTACGGTTTCGAACTGGGCAATCACACGTTCAATCATGCGTCGCTCAACCAGGTGGGATTGAAAGCCTGGGAGGACCAGGTAATTCAGGGCGAGAGCGTGACTCGCATCCTGCTGGCGCAGCACAAAATGAAGCTGCGCTATTTTCGCCACCCTTATCTCGATACCGGACGCGACCTGCTCACGCGCCGCGAGGCCGAGGCATTCCTCGCGGATCGCGGATACCGCATCGCTCCCATTACCCTCGACGGCTGGGACTGGATGTTCGCCGGGCTCTATGAGGACGCCAAGAAGCGCAACGACGCGGAGCTGCAGCGGCGAATCGTGAAAGATTATCTCGCCTATCACGACGCGGTGTTTGCCTATGCGGAGCAGTTTTCCGCCAAGATTGTCGGCTACGAGCCGAAACAGATTCTGCTGCTGCACGCCAGCAACCTGGAAGCCGACCACATCGGCGAGTTGCTGGATGTTCTGCGCAAGCGCGGCTATCGCTTCGTCACCCTGGAAGACGCGCTCGGAGACGCGGCCTACAGCCTGCCCGACACCTACGTCGGCGAAGGCGGTACGGACTGGATCAGCCACTGGGCGATCACGCAAGGCAAAATTCCGCCGAATGGTCCGGTGTTTCCGCAATGGGTGATTGACCGGACGAAGGAACTGCATCTGTCGACCGGCACGGTGACGGCTCCGGCGGATCCGTACTGAAACATTCCCGCACATGAAAACTGCGCCCGCAAAGCTGTGAGCGATAGTGGATCATTCGTCTTCTCTCATTACCATGGTGACTTGCGTCGGGTTACGTAAACGTTTACAACCAACGCTGTCCCCCTAGATTTTCCTGGCGCTCAAGTTTCAAGTACAGCAGTTTAACTACCTGGCCGGATCGCCCCAAACCCATTGAATGCCGACTGGCATTCGAATCTTTAGGAGAACGCCGTGAGGAACCATAATCTCTGGCCGACTTGCACTTCAGCGTGGTGCATCCTGGCGCTGTCTGTCGTTTCTGTAGGCGCGCTTGCGCAAACGCCGGCCGCCCACCCCACTTTGCGAACTGTGCGCGAAGTCCGCGAGTTAAGCAACGTCGAGGCGCGGAATGCTTATCCCGTACAACTCGAAGGAGTCGCCACCTATTCCGATCAGGAGTGGGGCCTTCTGTTTCTCGCCGACGCGACTGGGGCAATCTACGTCAATATCCACGGTATGAACGCGCCGTTTCCGGCGGGCAGTCGTCTGCGCGTGGACGCGGTTACCGGACCCGGAGATGTCGGAACGGTTCTCGCACAGCCGACGATTCATGTTTTGGGCCAAGGGGTGCTACCGGCGGCAGAGCACCGCAGCGTTGCCGACCTCGACGCCCTGAAGGCCGACAGCCACTTCATCGAGACCCGCGGCGTGTTGTGGGCCTGCGATCAATCCTGGAAACGGATTTGTTTCCGCATCGCCGACGGAAAATCTTCGGCGCTGGTGGTTGTTCCGACGCGCAGCACCGCCGCCGCCCAGAAACTGGTGGGGGCCACCGTGCGCGTGCATGGGGTCAGCGGCATTCACCTCGACGCCAACGGCAAGCCTTTGAGCGCGCTGATTTTCGTGAACCGCATCGAAGATATTGAAGTCGAGGGCGGCGCATCGCAGAATTTGAACGCACTGGCGGTCATCGTGAACAAGGACAATCCCGTAAGCAACCTGAGCACGGAAGAATTGCGCGCGATCCTGCTCGGGAAGCGCGAGTACTGGAAAGGCTCACAAAAGATTCAGGTGCTTCTGCCCAATGGTGGAACTCCGGAGCGCGAAGCCGCGTTGCGTATGGTGGATATGAACGACTCTACCTATAAAAAATATTGGGTGGACAGGACCAGTGCGGGAGAAGCCGCGGCCGCACCGGCGGCCATGCCTTCCAGTGGAATCGCCTTGAGCCTGGTTGCGGAATCGCCGGGAGCAATCGCAGTCGTGCCGCTGGCCGACGTTCGGGATTCGGTGAAGGTGGTTAAAATCGACGGTCACGGGCCGAGCGATGCCGCTTACCCGATTCATTAGGGGGCGCCGGGCGCCGAAAAATCTCGGGTAGCGTTCATCCATCTCTGGAGAGCCGGTCCGTCCTTCAACGAGTGTAGTCGCGATTTATCGCCTGTCTACGGTTTCCGTCGCCATTTGCTAGAAACTCTACTTACCTTTTTCCGACTTGGCTGAGGTCGCATTCGACACACTGCGAGACGAAAAGGCCACTAGAAACTTTCCCTCATCAGGGTTCACCAGGTCCAGGTCGATTGAGATGGTGTCGTCTAGTCCGTTCCCATTCATGACCGATGAAGGTCCCCCAGTGGTTCGTGCTCTAAAGTAGTAGACGCCTCCCGCCTCAGTCGTCAGGCCGAAAAGTGAAACCCGGCGGCCAGTAGACAGAAGTCCCGACACGATATTGGCGCACAGATGATGCTCGCCCGGTTCAACCGGGAACGATAAGTAGGAGTCACCTCGGGTCGCCCCTACCCAGGCGCCATCAAGGCCGACTCTCACGATAACGTCTTTCGCCGCTTTAAATTGTTGATCCTCTATGACGTAGACTAGCGCCTTTCCAGGTTCGGGCGCCAGATTGGGCGATTGGGTGTCATCCATTTTTATCTGAAACTTCACACTCATCGGCCCACATACACTTAGGGGAGATGTGGGGGCCGAGTCCTGAGCGGATACCGATGCCGCAATGAGGATGACAACGAAAGCTAATTTCATAGTTCTCCTCCAACTAACCAGCACTACCGGTCGATCGCGCGGGGCGGAGATGCTCTCTTTTGTTGGGACCACCCCCCAAGGAACCAATACTCCACAAGCTTGTCAATGTGGGTAGTAATCGGGTAACGACGAGTAAAGAAAAGAATTTTTACTCAAAGTTGCTGGGGGTCTAAGGGCGGGAATGAACGCTCAAAACCCGGAAACGTACTGCTACCTTGCTCCGCCTGCGATCGACGGCACCAGCAGAACTTCATCACCTTCCTGGAAGGCGTAAGTCGGTCCGCCGAGGAAGCGGATGTCTTCTTCATTCACGTAAATGTTGAGGAAGCGGCGGATCTGGCCTTTGTCGTCGCGCAGGTGCGGCTTCAGGTCGGGAAACTTTTCGTCGAGTACGGAGAACAGGTCAGCAAGGTTGGACGCCGCGCAGGTGATCGCACTAACGCCCGCCGTATGACGGCGCAACGCGGTCGGAATTTGTACAGTGATCGGCATGTTTACGCTCCCGCGCTGGTAGCTTCGGCAATGACTCCGGGAATTTCTGCCGGAGCGCCGGCAACATTCAGCTTCTGCTCCAGATAATGTTCGAACTCCGTCAGCTTCGGCGCGATCGGACGCTCGACTTCGTAGACGCCGGCCAGCACGTCGGTGGTCTTCAAGCCGTTGCCGGTGATGCAAAGCACCGTGGTTTCTTCCGGCAGGATGCGGTCCTGGCGGTACAGTTTGCCCGCCGTGCCGACGGTCACGCCGCCGGCAGTCTCGGTGAAGATGCCTTCGCTTTCGGCCAGCAGTTTGATCGAGTCGATGATTTCGGGATCGCTAACGTCTTCGCTCCATCCGCCGCTGCCTTTGATCACCTTGATCGCATAATGTCCGTCGGCCGGATTGCCGATGGCCAGGGAACGCGCAATGGTTGTCGGCTTCTGCGGCTCGATCTCGGAGCTGCCCGTTTTGACGGCGGTCGAGATGGGAGAGCAGCCGGTAGCCTGCGCCCCGAAGAACTTCACTTCCTTCGCTTCGACCAGGCCCAGCTTGATGAGTTCATCGAACGCCTTCTTGATCTTGACGATGAGCGATCCGCCGGCCATCGGGCAAACCACGTTATCGGGCAGGCGCCAGCCCAGTTGCTCGGCGATTTCAAAGCCCACGGTCTTCGATCCCTCGGCGTAATACGGCCGCAGGTTCACGTTGACGAAGCCCCAGCGATGCTCGTCGGCAATCTGCGAGCACAGGCGGTTGACTTGATCGTAGTTGCCGGCGATGCGGACGACTTTCGCGCCGAACACATTCGTGCCGATGATTTTCGCGGGCTCGAGATCGGAAGGTATAAAAATCCAGGCTTTCAGTCCCTCGCGAGCGGCGTGCGCGGCCACGGCATTGGCCAGGTTTCCGGTCGAGGAACACGACACCGTATCGAACCCAAACGCCTTCGCCTGTGCAATCGCCACGGCGACCACGCGGTCTTTGAAGCTCAGCGTGGGCAGGCAGACGGCGTCGTTCTTAATGTAGACATTCTTCGCGGCGGCGGCCGTTCCAGTCAACTTCTCAGCCAGACGCGGAGCCTGCAGCAGCGGAGTGAAGCCGACCGGCAGCCGCGATTCAAAGCCCTGGGGGAGGGGTAACAGTTCGGAGTAGCGCCACATGTTCGGCGGTCGCTGGGCGATCTGCTCACGGCTAATCGATGCGCGCAGCGCGTCGTAGTCGTAGGCAACTTCCAGAGGAGAGAAACAATCGTCGCAGATGGAGCGAGGCTGGTTTCCCCACGACCGTCCGCATTCCCGGCACCGCAGTTCGTAATTCGACATGAAGCTACTCGCTTTCCTGCTTGGACAAAGCTGCGAATAGCTGACGACGAGCCTCGAAAAAGCGGCCCAAAAAGCAAAGGCCTCTTTTTCCAGGAAAAGGAAAAGAGGCGATCGGAAAGCGGATACCAATACAGCGCGCTTGCCGAATCCCATGTTCCCTGTTTCCAGGAGAGAGTTGGCACCAAGCACCCGGGATATATGATCCCGGATCGGTTGCCGTGGCGTCACAGGGCTCGTCCCTCAGCCACTCTGCATGAAATTCAGGTCCGCCCCGAAGGGCGGACTTGTTCTTACGATATTACAAAATGCCGGAAGAGGCGTCAAGGGGCAAAATCCGCGGCCGGTGTCATCCCGACCGGAGCCGCTTTTCAGGCGGAGGGAGGGATCTCCCACGCCAGGAAATCATTGGGCCGGGTCAGCCGTCCTATGAGGACAAGAACGATACCGCCTGCAACCCCGCTCCAGCACTTGGAGAAACAAGTCGCGACTTCGCCCGCTGCCGAGCAGTGGACGGCGTTGGTAGCAACTCGTGGTGATGAAGTGCAGGTATCCGGCGCCGTCGTAACGTTGGAGCCGGTCAGCCATCGAGCATTCGTAGCATAGCGGCAGGCTGTGAGTATGTGACGAGTGAACATGGGACAGGTCCGTGGTGCCCACCTTTCGAAAATCACGAAAGGTGGGGCAAAGATTACATTACAGAGATATCAATGCGAAAGGTGCCAACACAAGTGGGTGCCACGACAGGAAACAACGGAAGAACCGAAAGTATGCCCGAAGTGCAAAAGCCCGTACTGGAACACGCCCCGACAGAAGCCCGCGAAGAAGAAATAACACGGGACAGCGATGTTGTCAACTTGGTTACTAGCGTAACCGAAATACGGAAAACGGACAGTCCCCGCGTGGAAGTGAGTTACACGATGGAAACGTACTGGTCGGCGGGGACTGCCAAGCTAATTTCGATGACGGAACCCGTTTACAAATTCATCGAATAGGTTTCTGTGATCGAAAGCAATATCTTCCCCTCAGGGAAGGGCTTGTGGCAGTGGAGGCACTCTGGGTGTCTTTTGGATACCTCCGCCGAAATCTGCTCACGACTGCTTGCGCTAATCAACTCCCCGTGGGATTGAATGGTTTCCCCGCATCTCGGACACTCGAATGAATAGTGGAACCAGATGGGCACGACGCACTCTCTTTTCTGAGGGAAGAACAGCATTATAATCCGAGGCATGAAAACGGGCTTCGGTTGTCTTGGCATCCTCATAGGCATATTACTTTGCTCGGTTGGCTGCTACGTTCATTACACGACCGTTGCCGATATCCCCGCCGCAGCTATGACGATGCGCCTTCAGTGGTCAGGATGGCTGTGGGGACTGATAGGGCTAGTCCTGCTATTCGGCGGCTGGAAAATTTTACCGGACAAATGAGGGCACGAAAGCGATTGCCCGCAGAAGGACTAGCCCTAAAAACACGCTCGGTACTACCACGGAAGCGGGTTGCCCGATAGGGCTCTGCGTTCTAGCCTTGAGGTATGAAACGGGCTGTTATCGCGGGGTTAGGGCTGTATGTCGGGTGGTTGGAATTCTCGGACGATCTTGCGTATTGGCTGCCCGCGTGGGGCCAGACGATTGAATCTGGCTACGGTTGGGGCCAAGTCGTGATCCTCGGGCTTCTGGGAGCGATTATCTTCGGAACCGTCGCGGCTTTTTCCTATCGTTTCCTCAACTGGATTTTTGAATAGTTATTCCTCTGCTAGTTCCAATGTCTCGGGCGGAAAACGCCCTTGCTTCAGGGCATGCGCCTTCGTAAACCAGTCACAAAAGGCATGGGTTCCTGCCTCGTCATTTTCAACCCGTGAAACCATCATAACCGGGCCGCCAGATTTCAGAATTACTTTATCTCCCGTTTGGAAGGCATCTGTCATAGGAGCACCCCATGAAGTTTTTTATTGGCGATATTGTACAGTTAAAAAGCGGCGGTCCTGATATGAGAGTTATAGACGGCGACGATGAGAACGTAATAGTTGAGTTTCTTTCTCAACACACGTTCCCCGTTCCATGCGTGACGAGGGTTTTTGGGCAGGATCAGGAGTTTATGGGCAGACAAGGGTTGTTAGGCAAAGCCCGCAGTCTGACGCTAAGTGCTTATTCCAGAAGATTTTAGCCGCAAGTCCTTCCGGCTCAGGATTTTACGCAGATCCCGCCCTACCCGCGACCCACAAAGGCAATAATAGAGTAGGCTAACCCAGTCTCCGAAAATCTCATGTTAAGACTGGGTACGTGCGATCTGCATTCGCGGCGTCGTCGAGGGACAATTATGAGACACCTAGCCTGTGCCTA
The DNA here is from genome assembly GCA_052148475.1 of Candidatus Sulfotelmatobacter sp. Classification (GTDB taxonomy): domain Bacteria; phylum Acidobacteriota; class Terriglobia; order Terriglobales; family Acidobacteriaceae; genus Sulfotelmatobacter. The sequence goes on from JBKQID010000024.1 coordinate 116,931, forward strand.
ACCTCCTCCGAGCGCCGTTCTCCCGAGTTCCATGAGGACGAAGTTGTCGAGCAATTGGACGGTATTCCAAGTCTTTATCTGAAAAGTCCACAGCATCTCGATAGTCTCCGCATACTGCAAAATCTCTCCTTCCTCGAAGAGTACCGAAACGGAAACATTTCCTTTCTTCTTGAAGTGCCAACCGATCGGAACATGCACGTAGTACGGGGGCTTTTGGGGAGTACCGACTGTAGCGCCGTGTTCGACTTCCCCTTGTTCATTTTCCACTTCAATGCCCTGAATCGACGCGAATTCAAATACGGGCAACAAGAGGCGATGCTTATCGTCAATGTCCAAACTATGGATGGACCAGAGAGAGTCATCCCCTCCCTTGTAAGGTTTTATTTGGTTAACGACAAAATCGAAAAGAGCGGGAACGGCGACATTTACTTTAATCCCGCGAAGCGCAGCTTCCACCTTATCTCGAATTGGAAAGATCGGGAATTTGGTTTGGTTATTGACGCTGATGGGCGAAAGTCGATTCAACACAACCAGCCAAGCATGATCGAGAGCGCAATGGAGATTGTGGATGGCGTCGCCAATCACCAATGCGATATTTGTGAGGAGTTCATCTCGGTTTCGAATATCATGCTTCACTACTTCGTTTCCACCGTGCGGGTTTATCTCAACAGTAGCCGTGTAAGCCTCTGGCAGGGCGGTAATGAGCGCTTGCAATTCGGCGATGTGCTTTTGGGCCCTGTCGATCTTGCTGTAGGCGCTGGCAAAGGTGTCTGACATTGGAGGTTCCTAAAATGGACAGGTGGTTAAACGTCATTATGTGCGCTCTGAAAAGGGAAGACGGCTCTCCCGAAGAGCGCCGGATAGCCCTTATGCGGGCTGGTCGAATCGCTGAAGCCTATTTTGGCAGTGACTGTGCCACTATGGAAGCGGTGTTTGGTTCAGGATCGTCCCTTTGTGCGCTCCAAGATAGCGCAGATGTTAACAAATCCCTGAGCGGCACAGCTCGTCAGTAAGATTGGCTTCCAGCGATCCAACGTAGCACCAGATAGCTCTTTCTGGAACTCGGCCGGATTGCTGGCAGAGATAAATAAATATTCCAGCATGGATCTCTCCTTTTGCGAGGGAAGCGCAGAGAAGACAGCGAATTATACGCCTAGTGCTATGATGAGCGCATGAAGTTCACTCCTGACCCAAACACGACACCAGAGCAAAAGATGCAACGCTTCCAGTCTGCGCTGGGAAGTGTCCTCCAGGTATCACACGAGGACATGAAACAAACTCTTGTGGAAGATGAGAAGCTGCGCCGATTGCGAAAGGGGAAACCCGGCCCTAAGCCTTCTTCGGCTTCGGGCCACGCTTCCGATGGCGAGATTTAGAAAGGTATTTCTTCGCTCTTGCCTGTGAGTTCGGCGAATGTGAGGCGCTTGCCCGAGACCTGCGAGAGTGCCAGCAGAAAGCGGTCTGCATCGGTGAGTGGATTGTCTTTTGTGGCGCGGTTGTTAAATCGGAACACCTGCTCGTCAACGTAACGCTCAAGATGGAATGGCTCGACCGCCACGTAAGTCCCTTTCAGATTCCTTTTCAGCAATGACCAGAAGTTCTCAAGGCCGTTCGTGTGAACCTGTCCGCGAACGTATTCTTCCGCGTGATTGACTACTTCATGGACGAATTTCTCTTTCAGCGTGTCATAAGCGACTGCATCGTCGCTGTAGATCGGCGAGCCGTACTTTACGTTATTGAGAATCTTCGCCTGCAAGGTTTCGCGCCTCACATTCGGTACCACCATTGCGCGAACCTTTCGCTGCTCACGGTCTAACATGCCAAACACAGCAGTCTTGCCGGGGAGTTTGTCGTTCTTCGCTTGAGAGACTTTACAGGTCTCGCGCTGCAAGAACTCCCGGCGCTCACGGTGCATATTCTTGAATTTCCCACCGACGAACGTCTCATCCACTTCCACTCCGTTGCCACCTTTTCCGCCGATCTTGAACGCATGCGCTTGAGTCTTAAAAGCGAGTCTCAGGCGATGCAGCATGAACCATGCGGTCTTTTGTGAGACTCCCAAAGCGCGGTGGAGTTCGTAGGAAGAAATGCCGTTCTTGCACGCGGCTAGCATCCAAAGGGCGGGAAGCCACTTTTGGAGCGAGATCGGCGAGTCCTCGAAGATCGTCCCAACCTTGACTGAGAACTGGCGGCGACAATCGCGACACTTCCAGCGCTTCTGAGTCTTCAGGTAGTAGGGATTACGCCCAAGCTCTCCGCCGGGAGTCCAGCAGTCGGGGCAACGTGCCCCATCGGGCCAGCGCATGAAGGCTACAGCGTCAATGCAAGTCTGCTCGTCGCTAAAGTATTGAATCGCTTGCTGTAATGTTTGCGGTGTTTCCATGGATAGAGAATAGCAAATTGGCGTGGGTTAGTCAAGTTAATTATTACCCCCACAAACCATTAAGAATGAATACTTTAGCCGATCCAGAAGAAAAAAATAGTGGGGGGGGGGAGGGGGGTCGATCCAATATCATGAGGCCCATCCCCGAAGGTCTCCTCGGAGTCAGCCCAAGTCCCCACTTCTCGCAACGGACGCAAAAAATGGGGCACCCGGATGCGAGTGACGAGTCAGAGACAAAAGCAGCGGACAGGAGCGTCCGCTCCACATTGTCCTCCACACCAGCCCGCGGTTTTCGGGACGCGTTTATTCCACTTCAAACTCGGCGGTGCGGGTTTTGCTGGCGTTATTCAGCGAATCGACGGCGCGGAGCTTCACTTGATACGAGCCAGGGTCGAGCGTTGCCACCGGCAACTTCAGGCCCAACGGAATGACCGGGTCGCCGGCGTTTCCCTTGGGCGCTCGGTCACCAATGTGGATTTTCTCCTGTCCGCTCTTGCGCTCGATCACGATCAGCTCATAGGCAACTTCGGGAGGATTCGGATTTTTCAGGAGCGGTTCGTAAATCTCCGCGTAGAGGGCGGCGGTGTCGGTCTTTTTGAAATGGTTGGAGGCGGAGGGCGCGACCTCCAATCCCTTGACCACCAAAGGGGTTCGGTCTTCGAGCAACTGGCTGTCCAGGCCGGTCGAGTCGGCGGCACGGTGAATGTCGTTGCTCAGCGCCACGCCGCTCAGGCTGATCTCCTGGCCGCGGTAGGGATCGACCAGGAGCGGGGTTTCGAGTTTGCCAAAGCTCTCATTGCCGGAACTGAACACGACTTTCAGTTTGTAATCGCCGGAAGCGATGCCGAACTGGTTTTCGTAGCGGAACGGGTGCTTCTGAAACTCTTCCACTTGTTTCTTGTCGTCGAACTCAACATTGACGGTATCGCTGAAACGCGCGGCAATCGAGGCATCCGCCTTGTAGGCGATGCCGAGTATGTTGACCGTGGCATGTTGCTTCCCTTTCACCTTGTCGAACTTGAGGGCTGCGGCAGGAATCTCGACCGCAAGGTGGACCTGCGCGGTGTTGGGTGCGGTGTAGAAGAAAGGAGCCTGCATCACGGCGTGGACGTTGCCCTGCATCTCTCCGCCAGCACGGGTTTCCAGGTCTTTCTCGATGGGATCGCCGGCCAGCAGATCGGCCGGCCTGGAATTGCAATAGCCACTGCGCGCCCGAACCGTCGTCCCGCCCCGCTCCACTTTGACTTTCAGAGTGTGACAACTGCCCTCGGCCGAAGCTGTTGGCTTGTAACCGAGAAAGTAGTATTGGTTTTGATCTTTGGCGATCCGTTCCAGACCGCCCAGCAAATCGTTGGTGTTCACGATGACAAAGCCGCCCGTGCCGTCGGCCAGCTGATATAGAACCTGTTGGTTGGTGGAAGCACTCGGAGGAGATGGCGGAACAATCTGCCGAGGCTGATTGTAAGGGTTGTATAGGCTAGTGTTGGAAGACACGCCGCCGCCCGTAGTCCCGCCGTGACCGCCAGTCGTGCCTCCGCCAGTGGTGCCTCCGCCGCCATGACCGCCGGCTCCGCCGCCGCCGGTTCCCCCACCACCCGTCCCACCACCGCCGGTGCCACCGCCGCCGTGACCGCCCCCACCACCACCTCCTCCTCCGCCGCTGTGTTGCAGAGCAAGCGCCGCTGCCGGTTCAGCAAAGGCCGCCAGCCGCAACATCGGTGTACGAGAGTGTCCTGAGTCGTGAAATGCGGCCTGAACCAACGATCCGGATGCGGTGCCGATCGAAGGCAGCGACCGATGGCTGTGAAGACCAGGCATGTCTGGAACCGTCAATCCCCGAACATCGATGGGATAGATGGCTACATTCGACTTGTTGCAGGTATCGATGACGGCGGTTAATTCCGACTGATATTCCATGGTCAACGGAAAACCAGCGGTCAACACGACCAGAGTCTTGCGGCCCGGCACGGTGGAGAGGGCCTTGGCCATGCTGCGCAGCGCCAGCAGCACGCTGTGTATTCCGTAATCGGCTTCGGCATTGCCCAGAGTAGGCGACGCAGGGATGGGCCCCATGGAGGCAAGGACCTCGGGTTGCGCATTGGGCGATGCGTTGGGAGAAACTGCCGAGCCTTTGATGCCCATGACCACCTGCTTCAGGCGTTGGGCATCGGCGGTGAAGTTTTGCGAGATGCGTACGGTACCGCCGAAATCGGCGAGTGCGATCAAACGGCCGGGGCCGGCGTTGGCGTCGATAAACTTCGCGGCCGCATCCCGGGCTTTGGCTTGATCGCCAAAATCCATGGTGGAATTGTCGAACAGGAGAACCATGTAGCGCGGCTGTGCGGTTGCGGACCCTGTGCTCTCCTCGAAGGAGAAAGTGGTGATGGCCTGCTCCTTGCCATCTTCCCAAACCTTGAAGTCTTTCTGCTCGAGATCGCGAATGTAGTTGCCTTTCCTGTCGACTACGACCGTGTCGACGAGAACCAGGCGGGTCTCCACGCGGATGACTTGCGGGTCGGACGCAGGCGCGGCGGCGGGTTGCTGGGCGTGCGCGATCAGTGGGCCAGAGCCTGGATCAAGGAAAATCCAGCAGCTGGCCAGAGAGAGAAAACCAATCCAAAGAACCTTTCGGCGATCGCGCATAGTCACCTCGTGGCACCGGTCTTCGTGTCATCGTCTAGCGAATCTCAACCGTCCCGTTTTCCGCGGACATCTGTTGCCCTTCCGCGTCCCTGACCACCAACCGGACCAGATAGCTGCCCGGCTTTACATCGAAGCTGGTCTTGAGCGTGATGCCAGAGTCCAGCTTGTGTTGCAGTGTGTCATCTTTCAAATTCATGGTCACAACTTTTTGCATTCCCTGGACCAGGTTTCCATTGCGATTAAACAACGCGGACACACAAGTCAAGACGTTGTTATTTCTGCCCTCGATTTTTCGAAAGTGCAAGCGGGTTACGTCCACATGCGCGAGCACGACCAGTTTGGCATCCTCATCGCCAGCCTTGAAAAACTGGGTCTGCAATTTGACGGGAAGATTGTGTAACTCCTCCTGAGAATACATGGCCTCCTCGATTTCCTGCTTGGCCTGCTCGTCCGGACTGGCGAAGTTCTTGGGGGCGTAGTAGCCGCGGCGGGCTTGCAGGGTCAATTTTGGCTGGCTCTTCAGAGTAACTTTGAGGCTGTGGTAGCTGCCGTCGAGCTTGAGATTTTGTGGAACGAACGCCAGCACGTACGTGTACTCGGGAGTCTCGGCCACGCGCCGAAAGCCTTCGTCAAAATCGTTGTTGTTGTGGAAGAAAATGCCGCCCGTGCTGTCGGCTAGGACGGAGAGCAGGTCGGCCTGAGCGGAAGCAGCAGCAACCTCTATTTGTGCCTTGCCCGGTGCAGGTAGGGCAAGGGACTGATGGCTAGCATCCCCGTAAGGGAGGACCACGTAGAGCCCGCGAGCATCCAGCGCATTAATAACGATCTGCGAGCGCACCGCACGATCGATCGCGTCTGTAGATTCGTATTCGAGGCCTGGAGTAATAAACCCAGGAGAAACGAGGATAATACTGCGCTGACCGGGCATCCGCGAGATGCGTTCGACTACCTCCTTCAAAGTAAGCAGGGAAACGCGGCTTTCGTGTTCACCCGCACTCAATACGCCCTGGCTGAGGGCGCTCACTAGCCCTGCGGGATTCCCTTGCGCTGCGAAACCTCCCGTCGTTGTTGGAACTTTGGGGCCACACTCGGCCGCCTCCAGCACAGCCGCCTGGGTGGCCTCAGGATCATTCTTGTTGACGATCAGATCGGCCTGGTAGTTACTGATCTCCGGGCACTGGTGAGCGAAAATATTGGAGTTGATCGGGTTGGTCCGCAAGCGAAGCAGGGTGTCATGCAGCTTGGTGCGATCGTCGGTAAAGTCCAGAATCGTCTGACCCGAGGTGGTGAAGATGGCGGCACGATCGGTGGGCTTCAACGTGGCAAAGTGGCGCTGCGCAGCTTCGCGCACGTGGGCGAGGTCGCCGAATTCGAGATGCACATCGTCGAACAGGTACGCAACAAAACGCTCGGGAGCGGGAGGCGCATTCCCAGGACTGGAAGAAGCTTCGCCGGGAGGAGCATCTGAATTCCTGCCCGATTCCTGGCGGGCCTTTGCGGCGACGGCTCCCGGCTGTTCGACGTCGAACTGGGTAATCACTTGCGGCTTGCCTTTGTCGAAGACCTGAAAGTCCTCCTGGTGAAGATGGCCGACGGCGTGCCCCTGGGCGTCGCGGACCACGGCGCGCACCACCACTAGTTTTGAGTTCACCTTAAATGTGGTGGGTTCATCGCGAGTGGCAATCTCGGTGGAAGGCGGTTTGACTTCAGGCTGGGCGGGGGTGGGAGCGGGAGTTGGCGGCGAATCCTGCGCCAGTGCGGAGGTTAGGCAAACGGGAGACCAGATCAGGCACAGCAGGAAACTGGCGAGCAAGTTGTGAACGAAAAATATCTTCGGGGCCGCGCCGGTGCGTCTTAGCAGCCCTCTGGCTTCCGGAGAACTTCTCATAAAAACTCCAGCCATCGTCGCGGGGGGCAGGGCCGCACGTCGAAGCGTCCCAGAAGTCGGAATTTCCCTTGAGCTTCCAGTGCTGCGGAACAGTGTACACCCTCCAACACCTCGGCTGATAAATGTCTGGACGCCACTTTTGTTCAGTTTTCAATCGCCTTTCGTGGCTTCAGCCCATTCTTGTTCGCCGCGGTGGATCCAGGCTTCGCGGTCTTCGGGCAGGATCCAGCGCTGCTTGGCGAGGCCGTCCACTGCATCCTTGTAATGGGTTATGTAGTCTTCGGCGCTGGAGTAGCGTTCTGCAATCGACTTGCGCGGGTCGCCGGTCTTCTGACGATCTGCGGCGGTTTGGGGGAATGGGAGGTACGAGGCCTCAAAGGCGACACGCTGATCGGGCGCGCCAAGCGAAGGATCGCGCAGATTCCAGCCGGTGTAGGTCGCCAGCGGAACAGTGATCTCGGGCGAGCGCACACCGTCGCGTTCGTTGCCATCGGCATCGACCTGGGGCACGAGCACGGGGAAAGGCGCGCCAACCTTGGGCGGCTGGAGGCTGAGAATTCCGTCGCGCCAGTACGGACCGAAATCGAGGCGCCAGCCTTCATTCGCCTCATGGGGCTGGTTGACGCCGGGAATCGCGGGCAACGCATATTCTGACAGCGGAACGAGCGTGCCGTCGGCAATCCTGGGATAGCTGCTGGCTGGCGGAAGCGTGTTGCTGCGCACCCACGCGTCCATGTTGGCGATCATGGCGCGCCAGAAATATTTGATGGGGAGCGGCGATTCGGGCTGCTGTCCGAGCAGATCGCCTTTCCCGCGGTCGGGAGGGAACGGGCCGGGAAAATGCTGCAGGCCGGTGAAGTGATAGATGCGCACGTTGTCGGAGATGGGCGCATCGCGCTTGCCATCGGGGCTGGTGTGAATTAGAGCGGCGGCGCGGCCCCAATATTCGTAGGACGTGTTGGACAAGAAAATCCTGGGTACGACTTTGTCGGCGGCGGCGCGGTCGAGCAGGCCGGCAGTTTCCCCGGTGACGGGATCTTCTTCTGGCAGATCGGTGAAGGGGAAAATGTCGGTGGGGAAGAAAACCGACGAGGTCGGCTGCGCGTCGCGCGAAGGCTGGGCGAAACGATAGTTGAAGCTGCCGCGTCCGACTCCGGCCACGTGGGCGAGAACGCCGTCGAGCGCGATGCGTCCGTCTTCGTCGGCATTGAAGGCCTGATAGAGGAAATCGCGAAGGAAGCGGCCGTTCTGCGAAATACCTTCGCCGTAGACGCGGGCCGCGGGAGTGACGGCATCGGGAGCGTGCTTGGCGTAGGAGGCAAAATCGCGGATGGCAGCGAATCCGCCGCCGGCGATCACAGGGTCGGCGACAATGTAAACGTATTCGTAGATTTTGCCGGGCTGAAAACCGCCGTTCAGGTGGATATGGCGGTCGCTGGGCGTGAGTTTGCCGTCGACGGTATGGGCAAACTGCCATTCGGCGCGGGAAATGATGGTGCGTTGCCCGCTGCGAGAGTCGCGGACGGTGAGCGTGTTGCGCGGGTCGTCAGGCGCAGAGACTGGATATTCGGTCCCGCCGATGCTGCCCATGATGAGGTGTCCCAACGGAATCTCTGGCATGACCATCGAGGGCATCAGATCGCCGCGCAGCAGGCCGGTGATGGTCTTGCCATTTTCTTTTGCGACCGGGGAAAAGAAACGGAGCGCGCCGGGGCCATCGGCGTCCCATTGCCAGCCGAGGCTCACGACGGTGAAACCGTTGCGCAGCAGCCATGCGTCTCCCGCGTCGGTGGCCAGATCCTGATCTCCGCCGTCGACAAGAGAAAGAATGCGCGCACGGCCGCGGTTGGGGACTTCAAGAATCATCGATCCGTTACCTTTGTGGGCGTCTTTCGGGCGGACGGCGACAAAGTCGGACGAGAATTCGACCTCGCCGTTTTTCAGGTTCACCGCGTTGCCGAGATCGACGATGCGCCGGTTGTGCGGGTTGGCAATGGGCAGCGAGAAGTAGACGCGCCCGGTGATGCGTTCATAGGCTCCGGCGTCGCCGAATTGTTTCCCTTGAAGTACTTCGGTGCGGGTGGCAATCTCGACGCGAAGAACACGCGCGTGGAGCGGCAAAGCGGCTAGAGTCAGAATCAGTAAGACCAGAATCAGGAACACCGAAGAAGCATTGTGGCTAAATCGCATGGGCGGAAGGATAGCACGGGCGCGCGCCGCCGCATCTCCAGTCCCGTCCGGTGTACAATTCCTCGCACCGCAGAGTCCGGAAAATCTGGCCAGGTTAGACATGGGCGACGATGTTTTCGCGGATGGAACTCATGGAGCGTACATGAAAGTATGGGTTAGCTACGGGCTGTTACTTGTATCGTTAGTGCTCGCGGCGAGCTCCGCCGCGGTGGCCGAAGATAATTGTGGGAAGCTGATGGCGCTGGCCGTGCCTGGTGCGAAGATTACTTTCTCCCAGACAGTCGAGGCTGGCACGTTCGCCGGACCGCGCAACCCTAATAGTGGCCGCGATCTGACCACGCCTTACAAGAATGTTCCTGCATTTTGCCGCGTGGTGGCGCAGGCGACGCCGTCGCCGGACTCCGATATCCGGATAGAGGTCTGGCTGCCGGTTGCGGGCTGGAATGGCAAGCTGCAAGGCATTGGCAACGGCGGCTTCGCCGGCCTGATTGACTACATGCAACTCGGCGCGGTGGTCACCAAAGGGTACGCTGCAACCGCAACCACAACGGGCCACGAAGGCTCGCCTCTCGATGCAGGCTGGGCTCTGGGGCATCCGGAGAAAGTGATTGACTTCGGCCATCGCGGCATTCACGAGATGACGCGCATCGCCAAAGAGGCGGTCCGGGCGTTTTATGGCAAGCCGCAGCAGCACTCGTACTTCGCGGGATGCTCGGACGGCGGGCGCGAGGCGCTGATGGAGGCACAGCGTTATCCCGCGGACTATGACGGCATTCTTGCCGGGGCTCCGGCGAACTACTGGACCGCGCTGCTCTCGACAGCGGCAGTCGATACGCAGGCGCTGACGCTCGATGCGGCCAGTTATATTCCGCAGGCGAAAATTCCGGCGATCGCGGCCGCGGTGGTGAAGGCCTGCGACGGACTCGACGGCGTGCAGGACGGGATCCTCAACGATCCCCGGCAGTGCCACTTCGATCCGGCAACCATACAGTGCAAGGCGGGCGAAGATACAGAGAAATGCCTGACTGCACCGCAAGCCGCCGCGCTGAAAAAGATTTACGCCGGCCCGCATGATGCGCAGGGTCACGAAGTTTTCCCCGGCTTCTTGCCCGGCAGCGAGGACGGACCGGGAGGCTGGGGACTCTGGATTGTTGGCCCGGCTCCGGCCAAAAGCTTGATGGCGTTCTTCGGGATCGGCTACTTCGCGGACATGGTGTATGAGACCCAAGACTGGGATTACAAGACATTCCGCCTAGAGGCTGGGCTGAAGTTAGCCGAGGAACATACTGCCAGCGCGCTGAACGCGACCGACGCCGATCTGAAACCGTTTGAGGCACGGGGCGGAAAGCTGATTCTGTATCACGGCTGGAATGATCCGGCGATTTCGGCGCTCAACACGGTCAACTATTACCAGAGCGTCATCGCCAAGCTGGGGCAAAGCGATGCGGATTCGGTCGTGCGCCTGTATATGGTGCCCGGGATGCAGCACTGCGATGACGGTCCGGGCGCCAATTCGTTCGGGCAGGTCGGCCAGTTGACCTTTGACGATCCGCAGCACAGCGTGGATGCCGCGCTGGAACGGTGGGTAGAGAAAGGGGTGGCACCGGGGACGATCATCGCTTCGAAGTACTCCGCCGACGACCGGCAGCACGCGAAGATGACGCGGCCGCTGTGCGCGTATCCGCAGGCGGCGAAGTATAAGGGCAAGGGCGATACCAACGATGCGGGGAATTTTGTGTGCGAGGCGGGGACGAAATAGCCTGATGCGCGTGGTTTTCAATCAGCAATCAAAAATCAACAATCAGCAATTTCTTCACTTGCTGTACTGATTTTTCTTTTTGTCTTCGTGGCGTTCGATGCCGAGTTGAATCAGGCGGTCGATCAGGTCGGCATACGCCAGGCCAGACGCGGCCCACAGCTTGGGGTACATGCTGATGGCGGTGAATCCGGGCATGGTGTTGATCTCGTTCAGATAAATTTTCCGCGTTTTCGGATCCATGAGGAAGTCGACGCGCGCCAGACCGGAACAGTCCACGGCCTGGAACGCGGCTACGGCCAGGTTCTGCACTTTTTTTGTTTCGGCTTTGGTGAGCTTCGCGGGGATGATCAGTTGCGAACCTTCGTCGACATACTTTGCGGCGTAGTCGTAGAACTCCTTGCCGGGAATGATTTCACCGGGCAGTGAGGCCGCGGGCTCGTCGTTGCCCAGTACTGAACACTCGATCTCGCGGGCTTTTTCCTTCTTGCCGCCTACGCCCTGCTCGATGACAATTTTACGATCGAACTTAGCCGCCTCTTCAATCGCGGGTCCAAGTTCCTTGCGATTGTGCGCCTTGCTGATGCCGACCGACGAGCCCAGATTCGCGGGTTTCACGAACACCGGATAGATCAGCTTGCTCTCGACCGCCTTCTTAACTTTTGCCGGATCGTTCTCCCATGCGCTGCGCAGAATCGTGACGTGCTTCACGATCGGAATTCCGGCGGCGATGAACAGCGACTTCATGATGTCCTTGTCCATACCCGCAGCCGAACCGAGAACGCCCGCGCCCACGTAGGGGATGTCAGCGAGTTCGAGAAGACCCTGGATGGTACCGTCTTCGCCAAAGGTGCCATGCAGCACGGGGAAAATTACATCGACGTTGATAGCGCGGTCGCTGGCGCGGCGCATCAGCGTGGCTTCGCTCTGAAAGGGAACTAAACCAGTGTGCCGGTGCACCGGCTCGGGCGGAACGACGACGGCCTCGCCGCGCGCCAGCACCGCAGCCGAAGCAGTGGTCTCGGGATCGCCAGCCCGAAGATTACGCGGCTCGAGCACGAGTTTGCCGGTCAGAAGATTTTCGGCGTGCTCCGCCGTCAGCCAGCGTCCATCTTTGGTGATGCCGATGGGCACGACCTCGTATTTTTCTTTATCGATTGCGTTAAGAACCGACGCGGCCGAGAGCAGCGAAACCTCATGCTCTCCACTGCGCCCACCGAATAAGATGCCGACTCGAAGCTTTTCCATGACCCTCACAGTGTGGACGCGAGGCAAGGCGCCCGTCAATCTTAGGGTTGGTTACTGATGGTTGGAACAAACATCGCCGCGACAAACCCTGCGAAATTTACTGCGGCGGAGTAGTTACGATTTTGTCGAGCTCCTTCTGAGCTTGCGACAATTGTTCGGGAGTCATCTGGGCGGCAACGATTTCCGCCTTGCCCTGGCTGGGCTCGAAGCCGCTCTTCTGCGCCAGCGAGTACCATACATAGGCAGAGATGTAGGTTTCGGGATTGCTGCCGTTGCCGTAGGCGCGCTCGGCCATCTGGAACTGGGCCTCTGGCAGGCCATCGCGGGCGGCCCGCTCCAGCAGCGATGCGCCTTTGCTGTCATCCCTGGGAATATCTTTGCCGTCGAAGAAAGCGTTGGCGAGTTCGAATTCCGCGGCAGGATCGCCGGCCTTCACCTTTTCCGACAGCTCGGTGATCCGGTCGCTGCCGATGAGCTTGAACTGGATGCCAAGCGTTAGATGGGTAAGCACGGGCTTGCCGTTCTTACGTCCCGGTTCAAACTTCCAGGTGCGGACGGCTTCCACGGCCTTCTCGTCCAGGCCATTTCCAAGCTTCTTGACGACAACAATGTTGCTCGTTTTACCGTCGAGGCCGATGATGAGCGACAACGTGCATACGCCCTCGCGGTGGGCCGCTCGAGCTTCTTCGGTGTAGTCGGGTTGGGGCGTGTAGATGCCGCGGGCCTCGACGTCGCCCGAGGACGCGGCGTTGTGCGGCGAATTCGCGGGCGTGGTCAGGCCTTGACGTTTCGCCTTGGCCAGTTCGATCTCCAGCCGGTGCACAGTCTGCAATGAGTTCTCTACGGCCGCAGTCTGCTCGGGCGTGTGAGCCATCTTCAACGCGAGTTGGAGCGCCTCGACGGCGTCTTTGTTCTTGTTCATGCGGATCAAAAGATTCGCATAGTCGATGCGGTATTCCACGTTGCCGGGATCCATCTCAATGGACTTCTGCAGCCACCGGCGCGCTTCGTCATAGTCTTTGCCTTGCATGGTGAACAGCAACCCGAGCCCGTAGTAAGCGGGGGCAAACGAGGGATTCACCTTGAGCGCGGTGCGCAGGCAAGCCTCCACGCGAGCTTGCCCGGAAGCATCGGGCAGTCCTTTCTTGAGCACGGCTCCTGCGAAGTAGTAATTTGCGATCGGGTCTTGGGGGGCGAGTTTGAGTGCCTGTTCATACCATTTCCGAGCTTCGTCGAAGTTGCGGTGCCGGAACGCGAGATATCCCAGGGTTTCGCGGGCGGAGACGTTGGTGGGATCTTCCTTCAGCACGCTGTCGATCAGCGTACGCGCATCCGCTTCGCGCCGGCTGTAAGCCATCACCTCGGCGCGAACGCTGTCGACCTGGACTTGAGTCAGCGGCTGCGCTTCGAACGACGAGTCATCGACATCGGTCGATCCTGCAATGTGAATGGGCTCGAAGTCCGGATTCACAATGGATTTTTGAAGATCCGCCTGAAGTTGCGTGAGGTCGCCGAACGACTGAGTCGCGGCGGCGACCGGATCCACATTTTGATGCACGAGGTCGAGGTAATCCTGCAGCCGGTGCGTGCCTTCGCGGGCGTCCTTCATTTCTATGAAGTGCGTAAGGGCCCACGACTCCGCATAGAACATGGAACCCTTGTCTTCTTCGTGGTAGTAAGGGGAGTGCATATCGACGTTGAGCAGTGTGGCCAGCGGCAGCAGCGGATTGCGCTGCAGAAACTGCCAGGCCCCGGGTTCGAGCTTGCCGACGACCACTTCGGTGTCGAGGATTTCGGCGGTCTGGTAGAACTCGGCCCAGCCTTCGGTAAGCCATAGAGGCATCCAGTCGCCCGAGCGGCTCTGCACCAAATGTGCGTACTCGTGATAGATGGGCGAGTAAGGGTGCTGGCCGGGCGCGTTCAGCAAAATCAAAACATAGTCCTTTTCGGATGCCTGCAGGAACAGGCCGGCGATTTTGAGTTGGCCGGTTCCCTGATAAGCCGCAGGTTCCAGCGTCTCCAGACTTTGCCGGTCACGCAAGGCGAGTACAACGATGGGCGTTGCCGTGTCGATGGTCCGATCGGGAAACACTCTGGCAAAGACGGCACGCATGCGCTCGAACTGAAGCGCAGCATGGCGAGCCTCCTTCTCGGTGGCGTTGCTGATGACACGGAAATGGGGTGTGGTCACCGCGAGCCAAGTATCAGTCTGTGCGCCTGCGGAAGTTGCGAAGGCGGCCAGCAGAAACTGAAGAAGAAGATTCCGTCGGAACATGGCGCGCTATACAGATATACTGAGAGGAAGAGCGAGTCAATGGCAGCTTATTGGGACCGTTGCGCGATCCATAATGCTTCTCCCCCGCTGCTCGCCGGCGGCACCTCAGCGGCTAAAGCCAGCGTTACGTTTGATACCCCTTGACGGCGCGGCTAGAAGCCGCGCCCTTTCAAAACACTCCGCTGCTTCTAGTACTACCCAGACGCAACCGTGGCTTAGAGAATCTTTTTACCGAACGCCGAGAGCGCGAGCTCGACTGCGAGGTCGGCGGTGCGGTTGTGCTCGTCGATGACGGGATTCACTTCGACAATTTCGAAGCTCAGCATGCGGCCGTGGTCAGCAATAATCTCCATGGCAAGGTGAGCCTCGCGGTAGGTCGCGCCGCCGCGCACGGGCGTGCCCACGCCGGGCGCGTCCTCGGGATCGACCCAGTCCATGTCGAGCGAAATGTGGTAGCCGGCGGTGCCACGTCCGGCCATGCGCAGGGCTTCTTCCATCACGGTGCGCATGCCGCGTTCATCAATGTCGCGCATGGTGAAGACGCCAATGCCGGCGCGAACCACATTTTCTTTTTCCACCGCGTCGATGTCGCGCACGCCGACCAGCACGCAGTTCTGCGGTTTCACTTTCGGTGAGAAGGCGAAAATGTTTCCCAGCTCCGACGGCCACAGTCCCATCAGTGCGGCCAGCGGCATGCCATGCACGTTGCCGCTGGGAGACGATTCGGGCGTGTTGATGTCAGTATGCGCGTCGATCCAGATCAAGCCGATCGACTGGTTCTGGCGGCGGTAAAACTCGGCCACGCCCGAAACCGTTCCGGCGGCCATGGAGTGATCGCCGCCGAGCGCGAGCGGAACTTTCCCGGCTTCGAGGGTCTTGACCACCAATTCCGCACTCTTGGTGCAGGTGGCCGTGATCTCCTTTAAATACTTGGCGTGGGTGTCGCCCTCTTTCTTTTGCTCGGGAATGGCGACGGCGATGTTGCCGGCGTCCTCCACTTCATGCCCAAGCGCTTCGAGACGGGCTTCAAGACCGGCCACGCGCACGGCCGACGGACCCATGTCGACGCCGCGCCGCGACTGGCCAAGATCGAGAGGCACGCCGATGACGCGAATTTTCCGGGGAGTGATGCTGGTGGAGGGGGCGGTCGTTGTCATCATCATAGGGTCAATCGACGGGGATTGAGACAATGAGTCATTTAATCATTGAATCATTGAGTCAATGACTCAATTCTGCAATCACTGAATTTTCACGGGTAGAGCCGGTACAGCATCCGGGGAAACGGAATGGTTTCGCGCACGTGCTCGAGGCCACAGATCCAGGCCACGGCGCGCTCAATGCCCATGCCAAAGCCGCCGTGCGGTACGCTGCCGAATTTGCGCAAATCGAGATACCACTGGAACGCTTCTTCCGGCAGATTGTGCTCGCGAATGCGCTGCAACAATAATTCGTACGAGGCCATGCGCTGCGAACCGCCAATGATTTCGCCGTAGCCTTCGGGTGCGAGCACATCGACGCATAAGGCCAGGTCCGGGCGCTGCGGATCGGGCTCCATGTAAAACGCCTTCACCTTCGCCGGATAGCGATGCACCATGACCGGCTTGTCGAATTGCGCTGACAAGTAGGTTTCATCCGGAGAACCGAGGTCGCCGCCCCACTCGAATTTTGATTCCAGAGCGCCCTTGGCGTGGCCTTCCTGGAGATTTTTCACCGCATCGTCGTAGCTGATGCGGGGAAAGGGGGCCTCGATTTTTTCGAGTTTGGAAAGGTCGCGGCCAATGGTCTGCAAATCAGCGCGACGCTTCTCCAGACAGCGCTTCACGATGAAGGTGATGAGGCCCTCGGCCAGTTCCATCACGTCGTCGAGTTCGGCGTAAGCGACTTCGGGTTCGACCATCCAGAACTCGGTGAGGTGGCGGCGGGTCTTCGATTTCTCCGCGCGAAACGTGGGACCAAACGAATAGACTTTGCCCAGCGCCATGGCGGTTGCTTCGACGTACAACTGGCCCGACTGGGTGAGAAATGCCTGCTCGTCGAAATAGTCGACCGGGAACAGCGTGCTGGTGCCTTCGCAAGCCGCGGGAGTAATGATAGGCGGATCGGTCAAGGTGAAGCCGCGTCCGTCGAAAAAATCTCGTGCCGCTTTGATGATTTCGGCCCGTACCCGCAGAATCGCCGCCTGGCGCTGCGAGCGCACCCAGAGATGGCGGTGCTCCATAAGGAAGTCGATGCCATGCTCTTTGGGCGTAATCGGATATGGCGAGGACTCGGGGACGCGCTGCACGACCTGCACGTTGGCCACGTCGAGTTCGTAGCCGCCGTGGGCACGCTTGTCGGCGCGAACCTTGCCTTCGACAATCACGCTCGATTCCTGAGTCAGCGTCTTGATCGCGTCGAATACTTCCGGAGGGACTGCGTTCTTGGGGACGACGCCTTGAATGATCCCAGAGCCGTCGCGAAACTGCGGGAACAGCAGCTTCCCGCTCTCGCGCAGGTTATAGAGCCAGCCGCGGATGGTGACGGACTGGCCCTCATGCTTGCCGATTTCTGCAATGGTGGTTACAGGGGATGACATAGTTTGATTGAATTATCGGATCATTGAGTCATTGAATCATTTGAGGATTGACGATTTCAGTTCCGACCGGTGCAATGAGTCAATGATTCAATGTCCCAAATCCTAGGCTGCTTCCAGCTTCTCGAACGTCTCGCGCAGCTTCTCCAGCGGATTCACTTTCTCGTCTTCCGCGATTTCCAGCAGCAGTGGCGGGGTTTGCGGAGCCGAACGCAGTAATTCATTCGCTTCTTTCCAGTCGATGGTTCCCTGCCCGGGCCACAGGTGCGAATCTTTCAATTTGTCGTTGTCGTGAATGTGCGTCGAACAAATGTAATGGCGCAGAATTTCGAACGCTTCGCGGACGGAGCCCGACATGTGGGCATGACCGACGTCGAAACAAATGCCAACGTCGTCGAAGTGCGCGCCGTGAATCATTTCTACCAGGCGGTCGGGCGTGGAAAGTTCGTTAGGAATATTTTCCAGGAGGATGCGCACGCCCAGCGGCTTGGCGAACGCCCGCAGGTGTTCGATGGAAGTCATCGCCGCCTCGAACTTCTTCTCGCTGAAATCGTCGTTGGGCGCTCCCAGATGCTGCACCAGGAAACGAAATGGGATCTGCTCGGCAATTTCGAGGGCGCGCTTGATCTCGTCCATGGCGTCGACTCGCCCGGCGCGGTCGGTGGATGCGATGTTGACGGGGGGCGCGCCGGCTCGTCCCCACTCGTAGTCGGCGTACAGGGGCGAGTGGACGGAGTTGAGGGGAATGCCGCTGCCGCGGAACCACTCGGCGATTTCCTTGACGTGCGCCTTGCGGTTGGCGTAGTCGAGATGCTGCCGCGCGGCAAAAATCTCGACCGCCTGCACTCCGCTGCGAGCGAGGCCATCCAGAATGCCCGGGTGCAGCCGCTCTTTCACGAACAGATAGGTGGAAACCGCTTTCAGCATGCGCGTCCCTTAGGGAATTGTTGATTGATGATTTTTGATTGTTGATTGAAAACCCAAAACGCCGACGCCTTTGATTTTCAATCAGCAATCAACAATCAAGAATCAGCAATGCCTTCTAGTATCCTACTGCCTTTCCGCCGTTGCGGCCGTCGCTGGCACCGAGGCGCTCGCCGGTTTTCGCGTCGACGGCAATACACTCCGCGTCGCTCCAGTACGGCGAAACATAGTCGCCGTCATGCAGGCCGATTTGCACGTTGTATCCCATTTTCTGAAGCG
Source organism: Candidatus Sulfotelmatobacter sp. (assembly GCA_052148475.1). Taxonomy (GTDB): domain Bacteria; phylum Acidobacteriota; class Terriglobia; order Terriglobales; family Acidobacteriaceae; genus Sulfotelmatobacter. The sequence continues at coordinate 135,089 of JBKQID010000024.1, forward strand.
CGACGACTGTGTCTGGCGAAAACCACTTTTCAACATTCAGCACGTCGGGCAGCCACTGGTTGTGGAAGCGCGGCGCATTCACCGCTTCCTGAATATTCATTCCATAATCCACCACACCCATTAGAACATTGGCGACGGTGGTGATGATCTTCGAACTCCCAGGCGATCCCAGGACCAGAAACGGTTTTCCGTTGCGCACCACGATGGTGGGCGTCATGGAGGAGAGCGGGCGCTTGCCGGGGCCAATGGCATTGGCCGCACCCTGAATCAGGCCGTCGGAATTGGGTACGCCGGGCTTGGACGAGAAATCGTCCATCTCATCGTTTAGCAAGAACCCCAGGCCGTCGGCGGTGACCTGCGAACCGAACCAGGCGTTGATCGTCGTAGTGACGGCGACAGCGTTGCCGTCGGCGTCGACTACGGAATAATGCGTGGTGTGCGGGCCTTCGTGCATTCCCAGCGGCTGAGGATGCGCCGCCGCGTATTGTTCCAATTCATGAAAGACCGCCGGCCGCTTCAATTCCTGGCTGGGGCTGGCGCGCGCCGGCTCAATCGATTCCCGCCATGCTGCGGCGTATTTCTTGTCGATGAGTTGGGCGACGGGAATCTTCGAGAAATCCGGATCCCCCATGAATTCCGCGCGATCGAAAAACGCGCGGCGGAAGGCCTCAGTGGCGTAATGAATCGACTGGGCCGAACGGTTGCCCATCCTGGCGAGATCGTAGCCTTCCAGAATATTGAGAGATTCGATCAGCACCGTTCCGCCAGAAGAGGGCGGCGGGGCGCTGAGGATTTCGTACTCCCGATAGGTCCCACGCACCGGCTCGCGTTCTTTCACTTCATATTGCGCCAGGTCGTCGACCGTGATCAGGCCTCCGCCTTTCTGCATGGCGGCGACCAGCTCGCGCGCAAGCGAGCCGTGATAAAAATCATCGGGGTTGTCGGCAATCCGTTCCAGGGTGCGCGCCAGGTCAGGCTGGCGGAAAATCTCTCCCGGCTGGTAGTAATTGCCATCGCGCTGAAAGACGCGCCGCGATTCGGCGAACTTGGCCAGATCGGAATCCAGCTGAAAATCGCGAGCTTCGGCCCAGGTCAGGGCGTAGCCCTCGCGCGCCAGCCGGAGGGCCGGAGCCATGACCTGCTTGAGCGGGAGCTTGCCATATTTCTGCTCGGCGTAAACCATGCCCGCTACCGAGCCCGGCACGGCAATGGATTTGTAGCCGACTTCGCTGGCGCCCGGGATCACGTTGCCCTGAACGTCCAGAAACATGTCGCGGGTCGCTGCAGCGGGGGCTTTTTCGCGGTAGTCGAGGAAATGGGTTTTGCCGTCGGCCATGCGGATCAGCATGAATCCGCCGCCGCCAATATTTCCCGCGGCAGGATGCACCACGGCCAGCGCGAATCCGGTGGCAACGGCGGCATCGATGGCGTTGCCTCCCGCCTGCATGATCTCCACGCCAGCGCGCGACGCTAGTTCATGGACGCTGACGACAATCCCATGCGACGCGTGCACCGGCTGGGTAGCGGCCCCGGCAGGCGCCGAAACGAAGACCGCGACAACTGCCATCAGTAGCCAAATCAGTGATTTATGCGGAGATCGCATGCAGGTTGAGGGTATCGGGAACTGCAACGGACTCTTGAGGCTAGCCGAGCGAAGCAGGCAGAGTCAAATGCTCACAGCGCCGCTAGCGTCTACGGGAGCGGGTCTTGGGCGCAGTCGACTTTTTCTCACTGTGCTTTTGCTTTGGAATGGGCTGCCGAACTTTCTTTTTCGGGGCTTTCGCGGCTACCATTTCATACGACTCGCGAAGCAGATCCTGCAACTCATCCTGGCGGAGGGCATCGAGCCGGTCGAGCATGACCCAGTTGTGACGTCCGAGGTACGGAGACGGGCGAATGTTCTGGCGCTCAATCAACTCGGCGAAAATCTCGGGGGTGCACTTGAAAGTCAGTCGCACTTGGTCCAGGCCGAGCACGGCAAACATTTTCTCGCGAACTTTGAAGCACAGGGCGTCGCCCCATTGCAGTTTTTCCTTAGCCTCGGGAAACGACAGGCAGTAAGCGCGAAGGGATTCGACATTCATTGGAGTTTCTGTTCCATCTCAAAAATTACTTTCTCATAGATCGAACTGGAAAGCATAACGCTCACCGTGGACGGCTGGGAGCGCCGAAACGCTAGTGATCCGTGATATATTTTCGCGCCAAGTAAGGAGGGTTCGGCCATGGACATTCACGGGATTTGTCCGCTGCTGCAGGCTTTCGACATGGCGACGGCGATCCGTTTCTACCGCGACGTGCTGGGGTTTCAGGTCCACGCGACGAGCGAACCCGGGGACGACTGCAACTGGGCGTGGCTCAAAGTGAATGGTGCGGAACTGATGCTGAACACCGCGTATGAAGCCGAGCAGCGACCAGGCGCCCGGTTTCCGCCCGCGTGGCCGCCCACGACGATACCTGCCTGTTCTTCGGCTGCGAAGATCTGGACGCGGCGTACCAGCACCTGCGCGCGCAAGGCCTGAACCCAAAAGAGCCGAAGGTGGCGCCTTACAGGATGAAGCAGCTGTGGTTCCACGATCCCGACGGCTACGGCCTATACTTGCAATGGCCTGGATCGCAGCAAGCCCACGATCGACGGGTGAGGATTACGGGATCGAACCGAAAACGTTGGCGTAGGCAGGGAAGTTTGCACTAGCCATCCACGATCTGAATCAGCCGCTGCTTCACGACCGGCCACTCCGCCGCCACGATCGAATAGCGCACTGAGTCGCGCGGGATGAAGTCCGCGGCCATCCGGTGAGCGCGGAGAATTCCTTCGTACTGGCCGCCAATCCGTTCCAGCGCCGCGCGGGAACGCTGGTTGCGGGCGTCGGTGTGAAAGCAGACGCGGCTCACTTGCCACACCTCGAAGGCATGCCGGAGCATGAGCAGCTTGGACTCAGTGTTGGCCCCGGTGCGGATGGCCGACGGCGCCAGCCAGGTGTAGCCGATCTCACAGGCGTCGGGAACGCCACGCCCGTGCGAAGGATGGCCTTGCGGCCAGGCCCATCGCTCCAGATTCCAGAAGCGCGTCGAGCCCAGCACGAGGCCGTCCGGCACTCGCACAATCGCAAACGGCACGGCACTGCCGGCGTCTTTCCATGTCAGGGCGGTCTCGACATAGCTCGCCGCCTCGGCCTTGCCCCGCGGGACGGGACTCCACCGATATAGCGAAGTAGCGTCGAGCGAGGCATCGTCCGCTGATGCGGCCACCAGGCCGTCGACGTGGCGGTGCTCGAGCGGCTCCAGGCGAACGTGCCGGCCCTGCAGGACGAAGCTCTGGGTAGTCATCGGTTCCACTATGCAATGGACGCTTGTGGAACCGCAAATTGTTCGCTCTGCAGTAACGTCGCCCTCGCGGTGGCTGTTCGGCGCCGGCAGACTCCGAGGGCGAGACGCCCTCGGGACAGCCGGCAAAGATGCCGGCGCCACAACCAGGACTCGACCCACTCCTCTACTCCAGCAGCTGTTTGATGACCGTGACCTTGCTGTAGGCCACGCGGAAACCCAGGCGCTCGGCGTTGCGCTGCGAGGTTGTCCCGCCCTGCGTGACCACCACCGCGTACTCGCATCCAGCCTCGACGGCGGCGGCCATGCGGGCGCGCAGCAGGGCGGTCTGCAGGCCGCGTCCGCGAAACTCGGCCAGCGTGCCGGCGCCGCACAGGGCAAAGACTCGATGCTGGGGAATGACCAGCCCGGTGCCGCAGGCCACCAGTCTCCCGTCGACGCTGGCCACGAAGGCCAGCGCCCGCTCCATCTGGTAGAAGGGCGCGATCAGCCCTTGAAACGCTTCCGGCGCGCCGTCGGGGAAGAATGCCCGCTCCACGATCGCGCCCGCAGCGTCGGCTTCCTCCAGACGGCTGCGGCGAATCTCGCATCCCGGCGGCGGCGAGAACTCCGCTCGCTGTTGCACATCCACCTTCCGGTACAAGACATTGTTCAGTTCCGCGATCGCATACCCGCGTTCTTTAAACAGTTCGAACACAGCGGGCTCGTGCAGGGGGCACAAGTCGACCTGCGCCGGAGCTTTGTGGGCGCCATAAAACGACTCCACGCGGTCGAGATCGGCCGCGGTGAACGGACGATCCAGACCCACGCCGGTCGCGCGTCCGATGGGCGAACCCAGGCCCGCGAACACCATGTGGCCGCCGCAAATTTCCTCTTCTGCTGCCCCAATCTCGGGCCGCGTCTTCTGAAACGTTCGCGCGTAGGACACCTGGGGCATCTCCTCCACCGACTCGAGACGGCGGGCAAATGACTTGTCTACGAATTGCATGGGAATAATCCTCTCTGATTTTGTGAATGCTGTGATTGGCACAATTCGCCAGGGGCGGCGAACACACAGATCCACGCGCATCTGGCTCAACGTTGCGACCGGCGGAATTAGAGGACGGCAGTCATAGGCAGCACATCGGCAGGACGACAGGCTAACGGTTCGTAGCAGCGGATTCAAGGCAATTCTCGCGGCAGCGAACGGCCAGCGTTGCAAGCATCGAACGCCAAGCGACGGTGCCGCCATGACGCGGGGAACGGGAAAGACGCGATTCCCTTTCCCGTCTTGACACTCGGCACGTCCAAAAGTTAGCCCCTCCTCTGACAGCAATCACAAGGCTTTTTGCTCGACGCTCCCGATAATGAGCGGGTGGAGTCACTCACGCGGCCTGCCCAGATTTTTGAACGGCGTGGCCTGAAAACGCAGGAGAAGCCACTCATACCGTGCGACATGAGTCTCGCCATTGTGACCAAAACGCGCCAATTCCGATTCAAGAAAGTATGGAGAACCCGATGAAATCCGCAACACGCTTCCTGTTCAGCGTAGCCACGATCGCGCTGTTGAGCGGCATGTTCTGTGCCGCGCAAGCTGTTCCCACCAACTCCGCCTCAACCCAGAAGCCCAGCCATGCGGTTCAGGAATCGTATGGAAAACTTCCTTTAGGGTTCGAGGCAAACCAGGGACAGGCTGATCCCCGGGTGAAATTCCTCGCCCACGGGCCAGGGTACTCGGTTTTTCTGACTTCAGGCCAGATGGTGTTGTCGCTGCGGCCGTCGGCAGTCTCGGTGAATGGGGATCCGAAGTCCGCGGACGCCGGCTCCAACCGCAGCGGAGCGGTCATCCAGATCAATCTGGCCGGCGCGAACCCGAACCCGGCGGTCACTGGAGAAAAACCGCAGGCCGGCAAAGTCAACTACTTCATTGGCAAAGATCCGAAGAAGTGGCGGAGCAACGTTCCCACCTACGGACAGGTGCGCTACAAAAGCATTTATCCCGGAATTGACCTGGTGTACTACGGCAACCAGGCGCGGGTGGAGCACGACTTCGTGCTCGCTCCCGGCGCCGATCCCAACCAGATTCAACTGGACGTAAAAGGCGCGGACCACCTGAGCCTTGCGGCCAACGGCGACCTGGTGCTGTTCAAGGGCAATGACGAAGTGCGCCTGCAGGCTCCCCTCGCATACCAGGAATTTCACGGGATGCAGGTGCCAATCAGCGGGGCCTATACACTGCAGAATTCGAATCGCGTGTCGTTCAGCCTGGGCGCTTACGACAAGACCATGCCGCTGGTTATCGATCCGGTGCTCGACTACGGCACGTTTCTGGGCGGGCTGGCGGACGATCAGGCTGCGGCGATTGCCGTCGACAGCGCCGGAAGCGCATACGTAACGGGCTGGACCGATTCCGCCAATTTCCCCTTAGCGGCGGAGAACGGTCCGCCTCCGTCGGGGGTCAACATTTTTCTCGCCAAGCTCGACGTCAGCGGATCGAGCCTGATCTACTCCGACTACATCGGCGGCAGCAGCGACGAATATCCGGCCGCCATCGTGCTGGATAGTTCCAACGACGCCTTCCTCACCGGTTACACCTATTCGGGGGATTTCCCCGTAATGAACCCTTACCAAGCGAGTAACACGGGAGGACCGGACGTATTCATCACCGAAGTTTCGCCGGATGGCTCGTCGCTGGTGTACTCCAGCTACTTGGGCGGGAGCAGCTACAACGTTGCCAGCTCGATCGCGTTGGACGCCACCGGCAACATCTATGTTGCCGGCAGTACTTACTCGCTGGACTTTCCCACGGCCAACGCGTACGAGGCGGCCGCCAATCAGAATCAGGGCGAGAATTACGGGGAATACGGATTCCTGACCAAGCTCACTCCCGACGGTTCCACGCTGGTGTATTCGACCTACTACGCGGGTAGCCAGAACGTGATCCAGAATTGCTACTACGGACCTTGTTGGGGGGCACCTTATAGCAGCGTCACCGCCATGACGGTGGATGGAAGCGGTAATGCCTACGCCGCTGGAGGGACCAACACTTACGACTTTCCGGCCACCGAAGGCGCCTATGAGGCTTCGAACACCACGACATACGACCAGTGGGTGGGATTTGTGGGCAAGTTCAGTCCGTCGGGAACCCTGCTCTACTCCACCTACTACGGGGCCAATCCGAACAACTACTACAACTTTAACGTGGCCGCGATTGCGGTCGACGGAAGCGGCGCGGCCTATATTGTGGGAACCTCGTATCCTCAGTCGGGTGTCATTCCGATCACCACCCCGAACCTGTGCGACCCGGCGGTAGACGGTTGCACATGGGGATTCATCACCAAGTTTGATCCGACCGGATCTACGGTGGTGTATTCCACGTATTTGGGTAACAACGTTGACGTCAATCCCCAGTCCCTGGTGCTCGACGCCAGCGGCGATGCCTACGTCAGCAGCGAATCCGGAGGGGGCGACCAGAATTTCATGGTCAATCCCATTGAGGCTTTCACCAACGGAGCCGACCTCTTTATCCAGGAGATCGACCCCACCGGCGGGACCCAGGTGTTCAGCACCTTCCTTGGCGGCTATGGATATGATTACCCCGGCGGAATTGCGCTGGACTCGGCCGGAGCCGTTTATGTTGCCGGGTACACGAATTCCACGGACTTTCCGGTTACAGCGGCAGCTCTGCAAAACACGATTGGTGGAAATACCGACACTTTCATCGCCAAGATCGGCACCGCCTCAGCTCCTGCGGTAGCCATCAGCCCATCGCTGGTGCAATTCTCGATTCGTCCGGTGGGATCGGTGAGCCAGCCCAACACTTCCCTGCTGCGCAACATGGGCAGCGCGGCGCTGACCATTTCGAACCTCAGCACTACGGGCGATTTTTCGGAGACGGACACTTGCGGGTCAGGCGTCGCGGCCGCCAGCACTTGCACCTTTACCGTGACCTTCTCGCCCACCGCGCCCGGGCCGCGCTACGGTTCCATCATGATTCAGGACGACGGAGCCGGCTCGCCGCACTTCATCAATCTAGTCGGCAACGGCGCGACTGCGGTGGCCGACCTGGTGCCCGCCAGCCTCAGTTTCCCCAGTCTGCAGATTAACCAGACCAGTTCAGCGCAGACTGCAACCCTCACCAATAACGGCAACGCCACGCTGGTCATCAGCAACATCACGATCAGCGCGGCTTATGCCCAGACCGACAACTGTCCGGGATCGCTTGGCATTGGCTCCAGTTGCACATTCTCGATTACGTTCACTCCGACCGCCGGGGGCGCGAGCAACGGCACGTTAAGCATTACCGACAACGCGCCCGGCAGCCCGCACACGGTTGCGTTGTCGGGCAGCGGATACGTGACCACCGCGACCGTCGCTCCATCGTCGCTGGCGTTTGGCAATCAGACGCTGGGCACGACCAGCGCGGCACAGACGGTCACAATGACTAACACAGGAGCAAACCCCATCGCGGTGTCGGCCGTCGCGGTGACCGCAGACTTCGCTGAGACCGACAACTGCACCAGCGCGCCGGTCGCCATCGAAGGCTCGTGCACGATTCACGTCACGTTCGCCCCGACCGTGGGCGGAAGCCGCAGCGGCACGCTCACCATCAGCGATAATGCGCAAGGCAACCCGCACGTCGTCACCCTGAGCGGCACCGGCCTGGCCGGAGTCGCGCAACTCAGCGCCTCCAGCCTGACCTTCGCTTCCTCGACCGTAGGCACGGCGAGCAGCGCCCAAACCATCACCGTAACCAACTCGGGCAACGGCGTTTTAGCCATGACCAGCGTAGTGGCGACTGGGGATTTTGCCCAGACCAACAATTGCACCAGCGTCGCGGCCAATGGTGGAACCTGCGCCATTCAGGTGACGTTCACTCCTACAACATCGGGCAGCCGCACAGGAAACCTGACTCTGACGGATTCCGCGGCTAACAGTCCGCAACTGGTTTCGCTGACCGGATCGGGCATCGATTTCAGCATGCCGGCTTCGGGCGGCACGGCCACCGTCACCGCCGGCGCCACCGCCTCTTACCAGATGTCGATCAGTCCGGTAGGGGGAACTTTCTCCAGCGCAGTAGCGCTGGTGTGCGAGGGAGTGCCGGCGTTTTCAACCTGCACGCTCAGCCCAACCTCGGTAACCCCGGGGACTAGTGCCGCTGCGGTCGCGGTCAGCATCAAAACAACCGGGACCACCAGCACCACCGCACTAGGAAACGCTCGCGGCCCAGTGCTCGCCTGGCTCGTCCTAGCCCCAGGGTTTGGACTCTTCGGTCTGTTCCTGGCCGGTACGCGCCGGGGACGAAGACACGCGAGCCTTGGCCTGTTGCTGATCGTTTTGGCCGCGATGATCGTTTTGCCGGGATGCAGCGGAGTGAGCAACACCAAGACGGTGCAGACCGGAAACTCCACTCCAGCGGGTACCTACACCGTTCTGGTGATTGGAACCTCGGGCAGTGTGCAGCATTTCAGTTCACTCACCCTGACGGTGCACTAAAAGACTGCAGGCGGCAAAAAACTCAGGGCGCTTCGCAAGAAGCGCCCTGTTCCTTTTTCCTCGTGGCGCATCAGGAAGAAGTTGGTGCCGCGCCATCTATGGCTGAAAGCTGACGGCAAATAGCCGAGAGCTGGCGCATGTGTTCTCACACCTGCTGCCGCGCCTCGCCTAGCGGCACCGTCACGTCCATCTTTTTCTTATTGCGGTAGATGGTTATTTTCACCGTGTCCCCGGCGCGGTGGTTGTTCATCATCTGCGAAAGGTCTTCCTCGTCCTGCACTTTTTGGTCGTCGATGGCCACAATCAAGTCGCCGCCCAGCATGATGAGAGTGTTGCCCAGGTAGGCGCGTTCATTGCCGGCGTGCAGCCCGGCTTGATCGGCGGAGCCTCCGGGAGTCACTTTGACGATGAGCAATCCGTAATCGACGGGCAGACCGATTTCATCCGCCAGTTCGGGGCTGATGGCAATCGTGACCACTCCGAGCGCGGGACGCCGCACCCGGCCGAGGGTCATCAGATCGTTCAGCACCGCCTTCGCGGTATTGATAGGAATGGCAAAGCCAATGCCGGCGCTCTGGTTCGCGTTCGAGAGAATCATGGTGTTGATGCCGATGACTTCGCCGTGCCAGTTCATCAGCGGCCCGCCGGAGTTGCCGGGATTGATGGCCGCATCGGTCTGAATGGCCTCGTCGATCATGGCGCCATTGGGTTCGCGCACCGGCCGGATCGAGCTGACGATGCCGCGCGTCATGGTTCCCGCCAAGCCGAACGGATTGCCGATGGCATACACCTTTTGCCCCACCTGCAAATTGCGCGAATCGCCAAGAACTGCCGGAATCAGGTCGGGAGCCTTGATCTGGATGACCGCCAGATCGTGCGGCGGGTCGGTGCCCACCACCGTCGCCTTGTACTTCTTGCGATTGTGCAGCGTGACTTCCACCTGCCGCGCCTCGGCGATTACGTGATAGTTGGTGAGGATGTGTCCTTCTTTGTCGATCACAAACCCGGAGCCTTGCCCATCCTGCGGAACCAGCCCGTAGAAGAAGTCAAAGGTCACGGCGTGCGAAGTGACGTTCACCACCGACGGAATGTTTTTCTTGTAGACGGAAATATTGTTCTGCTCTTCGCCGTCGAGCGACTCGTTGGGCGCGGCTTCGGTGATCTCCACCTGCGCCGGCTGGCTGAGCCAGCTCGAGGGATGCACTCCGCCCGCCTGCGAGTTCGAACGCCAGGTGGTGAAGTAGAAGAATCCGCCGGCAATGACCAGCGTCAGAATCAAAGGCCGTATGAGCTTCATAATTCAAACCATCCCATTCAATGCATTCGATGCGGACCGTCGCAGATCGGGTACAAAGGTCAGTGCATCCAAGGTCACATCATCCCGTCGCATCATTCGTCATTCAAGTCGCATCATTGAAGATGAGTACGAAGTTGGGGAGCGGAAAGGTCCTTGTATTGATTCTAAACAATGCCGAGCCGGCAAGCACGAATTCTAAACCTGCCTGTCATCCTGAGCAGCGTCCTTTGCTGCGAAGGATCTGCGCGACTCGCTGGGAGTGCACAGGTCCTTCACTTCGCTCAGGATGACAAAGGGAAGGAGTGGTTCAGGGCTTTCCCGCTTCCACATGCAGTTTTTGCCACACCTGGCCCACTTGTTCGCGGGTGTGGTCGAGGGCGCCGGAATTGTCGATCACATAATGGGCGGCTGTGATTTTCTGTTCGTCAGGGAGCTGCGCGGCCATGCGGCGGGCCACTTCTCTGCGGGCGGTCTCAATGTCGATTTTTTGCCGGGCGGCGAAGCGGGCCACACGTTGCTCGGCGCTGCAGGTCACGACGATCATGCGATTGAAGTGCTCTGCCGCGCCCGCCTCGAGAATCAGCGCCGCTTCGACAATAGCAACCGCGTGCGGGTCCTGGCGGCCCATGTCCGCCATCCACTCATCCTGGCTGCGAATAACCACCGGATGGACGATGCGGTTGAGTTCTTCAATGCGCGTGGCACGTTTTCCTTCGGGATCTCGCGGCGGGCCGAATGCGACCTCAGCCAGCTTGGCGCGGTTGATGCTGAGGTCGGGATTGAGAATCGCGCGGCCGAAATGGCAGACGACTTCGTTGTAGACTGGCTCGCCCGGCTGCATGAGCGAGTGCGCAATGCGGTCGGCCTGCACCAGATGCGCGCCCAGCGCGACGAACATCTCTCCGACGACCGATTTGCCGGCGGCAATGCCTCCGGTGAGGCCAACTTTCAGCATGCGGCTCCCAGAGACGGCTTTACCACAGAGGACACGGAGGACACAGAGAACTTCTCTGTCGCTCTGCGTCCTCCGTGTCCTCTGTGGTTGAAATTACGCACGCGAGAGTTCCGGCACGCGGCTCCCACGCCGCATCTTGGCGGCCTTTACCGTGTTGAACATTAGCATAGCGATGGTCAGCGGGCCGACGCCGCCGGGCACGGGGGTGAGTGCTCCCGCAATTTCTGCAACTTCGGGATGGACGTCGCCCATCAGCGTCGAGCCTTTTTTTGCGAAGCTCTCTTCCCTTTTGGCGTTGCCGGCAAAGAAGCGGCGGAATTCCGCCGCATCAGTGACCGTGTTCATGCCGACGTCAATCACGGTCGCGCCCGGCTTGACGAAGTCGCGCGTGATCATGCCTGCGCGTCCGATGGCGGCGACCAAAATGTCGGCGCGCCGGCAGACTCCCGGCAAATCGTGCGTTTTCGAGTGGCACACCGTCACCGTGGCGTTGGCGTTGAGCAGCAGCATGGCGGCGGGCTTGCCGACAATGTCGCTGCGTCCCACGACCACGGCTTCGCGGCCGGAAATGGCGATATTGCTGCGCTTCAGAATCTCGAGAACTCCCGCGGGCGTACAGGGCACGAGGCCGGGCCGCTGCGTGGAGAGGAATCCGACATTGACCGGATGGAATCCGTCGACGTCTTTGGCTGGGTCGACGGCCATCAGCACTTTCTTGGCATCGACCTGCGCGGGCAGGGGCAACTGCACCAGGATTCCGTCAACATCGTCGCGCTGGTTGAGACCTTCGATCACGGCCAGTAACTCGGCGGTCGAGGCCGATTCGGGGGGCGTCAGTTTTTCGCTGTAAACGCCAACTTCTTCGCAGGCTTTGACTTTGCCGCGCACGTAAATTTCGGATGCGGGGTTGTGCCCCACCAGCACGACCGCGAGACCAGGACGCACTCCTGCCGCAGCCATGGTTTTCACGTCCGCGGCTACTTCGCTGCGGATGTCTTGCGCGATTCTGGTTCCGTCGAGGATGGTGGCTGGCATTCGGACTCCGGGGAGATTCTATCGCAACTGCGGGAAGAGCAGTTTTCACCACGGAGGCACGGAGACACGGAGAACGACCCGGAAGGGGTGTTTGACCTCACCACAGGACTCAGCCGTCACCTGGAATTTCCATTTCTTGCTTTTTTCTGTGCCTCTGTGACTCCGTGGTGAAGCGGTTGTCGTACAATGCCCGAGTCATGATTGCCAAAGAGCTACTGGAGATTCTGGTTTGTCCGGCGTGCAAGCGGGGGCTCGAGTATCGCGAGAACCCTGAGAGTTTGAAGTGCCAGCAGTGCCACCGGGTTTATGCGGTTAAAGAGAATATTCCCATCATGCTGATCGATGAGGCTGCGGTCGAGCCCTAGCCCTGCGGCCTGCCGTGTCTTAACGGTTGGACCTCTGACAGCCACGTCCTTTAACACGACATTCACATTCTCGTATATTATCTGCGCATGCCGCAGGAGCCTTTGCAGATCGAGGAAGTCAGCGGGACACCGGACGGTGAGCGGGTGTTGCGCCTGACGGGACCCATCCTCCTCACCAATTTCTTTGAGTTTCAATCCAAAGTGCGGGCCAGCACCGCGCCCACCCTCATTCTGGACCTGACTAGGGTTCCCTACATGGACTCGGCTGGGATCGGGGCGCTGGTCGGCGCTTATGTGACCCATCAGAAGGACGGTCGCCATCTGGCGCTGGTCGGCGTCACCGACCGGGTGCGCAGCGCGATGGAGATCACGCGAGTCGAGCAGTTCTTCCACGTTTACGACACCGTCGCGACCGCGCAAGCCGCAATCGCAAAGGCCTAGCGCCAGCCCCCTGCCTGAAACGCCCTAAGGACGCCCTAAGGACAACACACTGATTATTGACGGGATAGCAGGAAAGGCTCCATTCCTCGCGCAAAGAACACGCGAGAAATTAGGGGCACCCAGGAGCAACGACATTCTTTGTTTGCCGACCCGTCAGGAACCGACACATTGTGTCAGTTTTGAGATTACCTTCTGGGTACGAAGGAAACCTAGGCCGGCCCCTGCTCCCCCACCCGGTTTCCCGCAACTTTCAATATCCACAGGGGTTAAATGAATCCAGAGGGGCTTGGGGGACCGTAATGGGAAAGAATGCAATTGCGGCAGCATAATTGCATGCAACTATCACAGCTGCCGATGAGTCTAATACGGCAAAGATGGGGAAGGTCGGAGTCGGAGGTGATGACGGCCATGCTGAACGAGAAAATGAAGAACGAGAAAGCGATGAACGATAAAGACCGGTTCACCGTGACCGAGTTGGCAGCTCTCAGGAACGATCTGCTCCAGGGGGGGATGATCGACTCCTACGAGGCCGCCGAACTGCTGCAGGTATTTCTGATGGGCCGTGGCTATGGGGTATCGCCCAAGGCAGCGCTGGACGCAGCGGGCCGCGTGGAAATGGCGGGGTGCGCCATGCCCGTCCTGATGCACGAACTGGAAAACCTGGCAATGGTGATGTAAGGGGTTGCACGCGGCGCGGGCCGGTGACCCCGCGGCGCAAGATGAGATCGCGGTGACGCGAACCTTCCGCTGACGAGAAAAAACGCGCTGCGGTGGGTTGGAAGTCGCGGAAAACGAACCGGAATTCCAGATTTTGGCATTCTGATTTTGACATTCTGGGTCGACGATCATAAGAAAATCGAACGAACCAGTTCCACAATAGAACAGCCGGGCCAACCAGCCCGGCTTTGTGGTTTTTAGGGGCTCCTTTACTATTGGCTGGCACTCTGGTCTCTGGGGGCCAGACGCAGTTTCAGCTGTTCCTCGTAAAGGCTCGACGGCTCGACCGGGTGGCCGTGCGATTGATAGTAAGCGCCCCGGGCGCCGGGCTGCGGGCTTAGACGTCGTCCCTTACAGCCAATGACCCAGTTGTAGGCTCCCGGAGGACTCTCGACCTTAATCTCGTCGACGGTGGAGTTCCACAGAACGTTGTAGGCGCCCGCCCAGCCGTGCCCGCTGCCCAGGTTCCACTGATTGTAGTCATCATATTTGCCTTTGAGAGTCAGCCGCTCCCACAGGGTTCCGGTGGCCCAGCGCTGGTGCGGCCCGGCGTCGAGGTCGCTGCCTTTTGCCCAGGAATCGCGAAACACATTCGGCCCGGCCACTCGCGCCTGCGTCGCCCAAACGTGATTCAGGCGTCCCGTCAAATTGCAGCGCTGCATCAGAACCTGTTGCCCATCGATCTCGAAGGCAAAGGGCGCGGCATGGCTCTTTTTCAGCGGGGTATCGATATGATCCCCTTCTACGTCTTCCACCGTGATCGCCCGGGCATGCGCGTCCACGAAGACCACGTTGTTGTAGTTCTCGACCTTCACGTTCCGCATCCACGCATTCTCGACGGCCTCAAACTCGGAAAAGATCGAATCGAAGAAGCTGCCGTCAGTGCGGTGCGGAATGCTGGGATGGTTGTAGTTTGGAGCTTTTCTGTAAGCGGTTCCATCGCTGCGCAGGTTCTCGACCCCGACCTGGGAGACGCGCCCGGGAAACACATACTTCCATACGACGGGATTGTCTTCTTTCGGCATCCGCTGGGTGAGGGCTGCATCCAGGGTGAGAAGGTAGCGATTCTCGTTTTGTGAGATGGCGACGATGCGGCGGTCGAAGCGCAGTGCCATGTTGGTGGGCCATTGCGTGACCCTGCCCCGGTCGCGGCGCGGAGGGATGTGGTCCATCCCAAGGTTGTGGATGAAGGCTTCGGTCATGTTCCACTGCACGATGATGCGATCGCCTAGGCTGAAGAAATGATCGGGCGCATCCACGGTGATGGACTGAGCGCCCACCGGCACGAGGTCATCGAGGATTGGCCTGCGGCTGCGATCTTCCTTCCATTCGCCGGTGCCGCCGATCCGCACCAGGGCGCGCGGCAGGCCCTCGGCCATGAGAATGGTTCCAGTCTTATCTCTGCCTGTGCCGCTGCCGCGCAGGACCACACCACTGACATCCAGCTGGATGGTTCCGGCGATGCGAAAAATTCCCGGCCCCAGCAGCACCGCGCCGCGAATGCCGCGCTCATCCGGCGGCACGCTGCTCATCGATTCGATGGCGCTCTGGATGCGCTCGGTCGCATCCTGATTTCCCGAGGCATCGGGTCCGGGGGCTTCGACGCGCATCTTCACCGGCACCTCGGGTATGGGGGCATTCCCTTCTTCGTAACCTACGGTGGAAAAATCAGGGATGCGATCATGGTCGGAGTCCGCGCCGTAGACCAGATGCCCATTCTGCAACTCGACCCAGGAAATCTCTGGAGCCTGTTGCCCGGCGGCAGGTCGGCAGCCACAGCCGATCAACAAGGCGGCAACTATGCGGAGGACATCTCGTATCTTGTACCTGTCTGTTCTGAACATGTTTGTCGTGAACATATTTGTCGTGAACATGGCGGAGAATTTCTCCTCCCGGCGGCGGGGCGGCACGCCCTGAATGATGTCGATGTCAATGCGTTCCCCTCAGGCTGCCCGATCGTTGTTTTTTTTGTAAGGAGGTGCGCTGGCCCAGTTCGGGCCGCCTCGGGGATTCGCACCAAGGTAATCATGAAAACAATATCGGTTTTCTTGCGGTTCTGGTAGAGTGTTGGCGATCCCCCCCCAACCAGAAGTACTGAGGAGCGTGCAATGAAAGTTTTTCGAATGACAAACACCCGATTGATCGCGGGGCTGCTGTCCGGCTTGCTGTTCGCGACCATGGCTGTTTCACTAGACGCCCACGCGGCGTCGGTATCCCGGCATGGACAGGGTTTTGGTCCTGTCTATGATGCGGCACACGAAACTACCTTCGAAGGCACCATTCAGGAAGTTGTCTTGAAGCACACCCCGGGCACCCCCGGCGGCATGCACCTGATGGTAGCTGGGCCCAGGGGCCTGGTGGATGCGCACATCGGACCGTTCATGACGAAACAGACCAAAGAAGCCTTGCAGGCTGGCGTGCCGATTCGCATCGTCGGAGCCAGCGCCGAAGCACACGGGAAGACGATCTTCCTGGCCCGCCAACTAACCGTCGACGGCAACACGGTCACGGTGCGCAACCCGCGTGGATTTCTCGTGCTGGCGCACAACCAACGTGAGCACGTTGGCCGATCCAAAACGAGAACCAAGATTGATACGACGGGAACCAAGACTGCTTTAATCGGAGGTGCCCGATGACATTGCGCAAATCGATTCTTCTTCTGATCGCGTCAACGACGATTGCCGCCCTGGTGGGATGCAGCAGTTCCACCCCGCCGATCACACTTTCATTGAATTCGGTGCCCACCAGCCTGGCCGTCAATAGCCAAACCGCCCTCGTTGCCGCCGTGGACAATGACAAGGCGAATGGAGGCGTGGTCTGGTCTTGCACGACGACCCCGTCAGGTTCCCCCTGCGGCACCTTCAACCCAGCCACCACGGCGAGCGGCGCCTCCACAACGTATATCGCGCCAGCTATCCTCTTGCCGGCCGGTACAACGATCACCATCACCGCAACTTCGGCGACCAACTCGGCCATCAGCCAAAGCAGCCAGCCCATTACCATCACGGCCGCCACTTTGGCCAGTGGCAATTACGTCTTCTCGGTGACCGGCTGGGACTATAACGATGAATCGCCCTTCACCGTCTCTGGGGTAATCAAGATCGCTGGCGGAGCGGTTACCGGCGAACAGGATTTCACCGACTACAACTTCCAACTTCAGGACACTATCAGCGCCACGGGCAGTTCCGTAACCGTTGCGGCCGATGGCAACCTAGCGATCACACTGGCAACCGGCGACGACAACATCGGTGTGGGTGGCGTTGAGACTTTCACCGGCTCGGTGCTCCCGCTGAACCCGGGCAAAGCTTCGATTGCCGAGTTCGACGCTTCGGCCACCGGCAGCGGAGGGTTGGAACTGCAGAGTGCCTCCCTCACGGCGATCCCGGGACCGGGCTCCTACGCCTTCGTTCTTGGCGGCTTAGACTCATACCCGACCGGCGATCCTATCGCGGTAGGCGGCATCGTGAACATAGACGACCTACCCGGCACTTCTGGCGGCCCTCCCACCGTCGGAACCATCTCAGGAGCGGGCAGCGTTTTCGACGTAAACGACAGCTTCTTCAGCGGAACGGGCGCGGGCCTGAGCTTTAGCAGCAGCAGCGTGTCTGGGCCCATCGGGGCGCCCGGCGCCCCCGACTCGTTTGGTCGGGTTACGTTCACCATGAACTCCCCAGACCTGCCGGCGCAGTTGGTTCTGGCGGGCTATCTGGTCAGTAGCAGCAAAATCCAGCTCGTGGAAACCGCGGATAATTATGAAGGGGCACTGGCCGGCGTGGCCTTCGCCCAGACGGTACCGACCGGAGGCTTCACTGCTGCCAACGCCACGAACACCTATGTAATTGGCATGCAGGGCGCAGACACTTTCAACTTTATCCTGCAATCCGCCGAGCAACTCGCCATCGCCGCTGATGGAAGCGTAACCGGGTTCCTGGATTACGCCGATTTCAGCGTGGAGAACGCAAGCCCGGATCCGGTAAGTGCCCCGACAGCCTCAGCAGTCGTGGATCCAACGGGACGAGTCTCCATCTCCGGAGTAACGGACGACGCGACCGTTCCCCTTATCTATAACATTCAACTCTACCTCGACGGCAACGGCCATGCTCTGGCGATTACCCTGGACAATACCGACGTTCAGGCTGGTCCTGGATTCCAGCAGAGCGGCGCCAGCTCCATAGCCGCAAGCTCCTTCTCAGGGGCTTACAGCATGGGCGTCACCGGCGTTGATGGCAATGTGGACGGCCCGTTCGACTCTGTTGGCCCGGTTGTAGCCGATGGATCGTCAAGCTTCGCCGGATTCGGCGACGTTAACTGGCTGGACTACTTTGATCCTGGACCAATCGTCGTCTCGGATAACCCCACGTCCGGCACCTTCAGCAGCAACGCCAACGGCATCTTCAGCGGTACCATCACTGGTATCGATATCGTGAACTGCCCGGCGTTCACTCCGACTACAGAGGGGACCTGCACGCCGGACGCCTTCAACTTCTACCTCGTCGACCAGTATGGCGACAACATCGCCATCGAAACCGACGGGAACCAACTAACGTTCGGATACTTCATCCAACAGTAGCCGAACTTCACAGTTTCACGGCTTCACTCAGTGGCGCACCTTCGGGTGCGCCACTTTTTTTGTGGCTGATCCGTTTTGTCGGCGATGCAGTGGAGATCTTTGTCCTTTGGATTTGGGGGAGCTACTCGTGGCGGAGGCTTTCGACCGGGTCGAGTTGCGAGGCGCGGGTGGCGGGAATGGTGCCGAAGATGATGCCGACGATGGACGACACTACAATGGCGATGATCGCCGACAGGCCGGAGACGGGCACGCGGTAGTCGCTGAGGAAGCGGACTGACCAGGGAATCGCCAGACCGACGACGATGCCGACAATGCCTCCAGTCACCGAGATCACAATGGCCTCGGCGAGAAACTGGAGGCGGATTTCGCGGTTGGTGGCGCCGACGGCTTTGCGAATTCCAATCTCGCGGATGCGCGAGGTCACCGTCGCCAGCATGATGTTCATGATGCCGATGCCGCTCACCAGCAGGGTGACGAAAGAGACGAGCGTGAGAATGAGGGTCATGGCGTCGGCGATTTTTCCGGCCACGGTGAGAATCTGGTTCAGGTTCTGCACGCTGTAGACCGATTCCGGACGATGCCGCGATTGCAGCACGCGTTTGATGGCGGCGGTGGCGGGCAGCACGTCTTGCGCAGTGGCCACCGAAATATAGACTTCGTTGACCGCTGACGTGGGCTTGAAGAAACGGCTGACCGTGTAGGGGATCAGCATGGTGTCTTCCTGAATTTCCGACTGCCCGAAGGTGTCTACACTTTCCTTGAAGACACCCACAATCGTGAAGGGAAGACCGCCGCTCAGCTTGATGATCTGGCCGACGGCAACGGGAGTCGCACCGTAGAGTCGCTGCGCGAGTTTCTCGGTGATGACGCCGACTTTGTTGCGGCCCATGGAGTCTTGGTTATCGAAGAATCGCCCGGCCAGAACCTTCAGATTGCGCACCTGCTGATACTCGGGGTCGACGCCGAGGACAAGAATGTCGCTCTGCTTGCCGCCGCCCACGTCGATGCGGTCACCCAGGTTCACTGTGGGCGAAGCGGCCACGATGCTGGAAACCTGCTCCCGCACCGCCTGGACATCTTCCGCCACGATGGGATCAGGAGTGGAGTCGATACGCTGCGATCCGCCCTGGTAGTCGGCATAAATCATGTTCGGCCCGATCAATTGCAGCTGGCGCAGCATGTATTGCTTTCCGGTAAGGCCGATCGTCGCCACCAGGATCACCGAGGCCGTGCCCACTGCCATGGCCAGGGCGGTGAGCGTGAATTGCAGTTTGTTGCTGCAGAAGGAATCGTAGGCGAAGTTCAGAATCTCGCCGAGACCAATGGTGAGGCGGCGCTGTGCGTCCAGAGATAGAGAAGTTGCGTTGGCCATCGCCAGTTAGATCTTAAACCCCACGCGTTCGAAGCGGCAATTCAGCGGGCCCTTTGGCGCGGCCCGCAATAGCGACGGCTGTAAGCACGACGAGGAGCGGATCGACTGGACGAAAATAATACGTCTCCGGGTGCGACACATAATAGACGAGCGGGTAGCAGCCGAGAACAATGGCGAAGCGAAGGCCGAGAGCCCGGTCCAGCTGGTACACGCGGCGAAGACCCAGCAGCGCCAGCAGAGAAAAAGTTGTGGCGACCAGGATGTTCGGCGGATCGAGTGGTTCATCCTTAAGGTAGGCGCGATCCAAGCTCCAGTATCCAGTCCAGATGTAGAGCAGGCGGCGCAGCGTCATGCGGGCAAACCATGCGGGATGAGCGCGAATGTAGTCGCCTGCCTGCTGGCGCTTGTGTTCCATGTAGGCGACCTCGCCCGACTTCTCATATTCCGCGAGTTCGGCGTCGCTATGATTGGGATGCAGCGCACTGTTCACCCAGCGCGTGGAATATCCGTTGTTGCCGATGTAGAGCTCGAGTCCAAGGCCGCTGCGGACCGGAATGAAGCGATGGAAGGTCTCGTAGTTGCGAACGATCCAGGGCGAGAGGACCGCGAGAAACGCCAGACTCGCGGCCGTGGCCGGCATCGCCCAGGTAAGCCGCTGGCGGTGACGGCGGTAGCAGGTGAATGCTCCCAGAAATGGCACGACCGAGAGCGCCACCGGTTCGGTGAGCGCGGCCAGTCCGGTGAGCAGGCCGAAACCTATCCAGTAGCGAAGGCTTCCGGAATTCTCCAGCTTTAAGGCAATGAGGAAAAGGCAACAGAGCAGCAGGGTGAGCAGGCACGTGGACCAGGCCCAGTCGGCGCCGTAGTAGATTCCATAGGGCGAAAACGCCCACAGCCAGCCCGCCCACTTCGCGACTCGATCGCCAAAGCAGCGGCGCGCCAGCAGAAAGACTGGAACGCAGGTGAGCGCTGAAAACACGCTGTTGATGGCCAGCGCCGTGATGACGGACGCGGGCGTGTGCGGCCCGAACAGCCAGAAAATTCCCGCGAGCAGATAGGCGTAGACCGGGGATAGAACGGCCGTCGGACCGGTATCGGCAAACACGTTTCCGAAGCCGTGCCCGGTGACCAGCGAACGCGCCACGCGGCCGAAGGCCCAGTGCTCAATTAAGAAAGGGTCGAGCCACTCGCGATACAGAAACGGAATGACGGCCAGACGCACCAGCAGCCCGGCGGCCACCATGGGCCCATAGGCGCGCAGTCTGGCGTTGTTGGTTTGCTGATCTTCACTTTTGCTCATGTTCTCATGTCGATTGCGTGACCATCCCCGCTCGTCAACGGAGACTACTTGAGACAACGCGGCTTCCCTGGAGACCATCTAACCCACGGAGTCGTCGCCGTTTTTCAGGCAGCGGGAAGAACCTCGCGCAGACCAATAGTGCGCTTAGGACGCTTCGCACCCACACGGCGGGAAGAGCGTCCGGCACGCGATAACCCACTAAAAGTGGACCAAAATGACCCAACTGGGTCACGGTCAGACGATCTTTTCCCTGTGAGATCGAGAACCGCTAGCGTATCATAAACGATTGTCTGCAACTCACATCGACGTTGGGAGTCTTTAGAATGCGCCCTGTATCGTTCGGGCCGAAGCCCGAGATCTCGGTAGTTGTTCCATGCTTCAACGAAGATGCAGTGCTGCCAGAAACCACGCGGCGTTTGACCGCGAGCTTAGAACTCATCGACCGTCCCTTCGAGATTATCTATGTGGATGATGGAAGCCGGGATAATACGCCCCCCGTGCTGACCGACCTACACGCTTCCGATCCGCGCATCCGCGTGGTGAGGCTATCCAGAAATTTCGGTCATCAGGTCGCGATCAGCGCCGGGTTGGAGTACGCGCGAGGCGCCGCGGTGGTTTTGATCGACGCCGATCTCCAGGATCCTCCCGAGGTCATTTGCGAAATGGTAGACCTCTGGAAGCAAGGCTACGACGTCGTCTACGGCACTCGCGACAACCGGGAAGGGGAAACCGCCTTCAAAACCTTCACGGCGAAATGGTTTTACCGAATCATCAATCGCCTCTCGGACGTAGCGATTCCGCTGGATTCCGGCGACTTCAGGCTTCTGGATCGCAAGGTAGTCGACGCGCTGTTGTCGATGCCCGAGCGCGATCGCTTTATGCGAGGCATGGTGAGTTGGGTAGGGTTTCGGCAAGTATCGGTGGCTTACGATCGCGCCGCCCGTCATGCCGGCGATTCGAAATACACGTTGTTCCGCATGGCGCGCTTTGCGGCCGATGGCATTCTGTCGTTCTCGATTGCGCCCCTGCGCATTGCCAGTGTGATGGGCGTGGGGTCGTTTGCATTGGCGTTGCTGGGAGGCCTGACTGCAGTCGGCGTCGGCCTGGCAAGCGGTCGATGGATGTCACCGTGGGTGTGGGTGTTGCTGGCGGTTTTGTTCCTCGGAGGCGCGCAGTTATTGTGTCTGGGAATCTTTGGGGAATATCTGGGAAGAACCTACGCTGAGAACAAGCGCCGTCCGCTTTTCTTCGTGCGGGAAACTCTGGGCTTTGACGAACCTTTCTCGCACGCAGAGGAATCACTGGTCGCCCAGAAAGTGCGCAGCGCTCGCGCAGCTTTCGAAGGCTGATCTGCGCAGTGGACCTCAGGGGCTAAAGCCCGCGTCCTAAGTGGCGTCCGAGCGGCACGGCTCGAAGCCGTGCCCTTCTCGATTCACGTACCCTTCCCGTTTCATGTCCCTACCCGTTTCCAAACTTATTGATGGGTCGGGCCCGCCTGTGGCGGCGCAGCTTTCGCTCTTCACTCCACGCGGCAAACTGCAAGGCGCTGGTTTTGATACGGACAAGTCATTCCCGCAACTGGCGGATTTGCAACTACAACCCAGTCCACGCCGAACTGCGATTTGAGACGCAGGAAGTCCGGCTTCTGAAAATCGCGCCAACCGCTTTGCGCATTCATTTCCCGGAGCCAGCGCGGCCCCAGGCTCGGCACTCGCACCACGATGCACGGATCTTTCAGGGCGTCGGCCAGCACGCTGCGCTCGGCCAGGGCGCGAAACCCGTGGTAGTCCTCGCCGTCAATTTCCATGTATCGGGGATCAAGCGCGAAGTAGCTGTCGACGGGCGTGTTTTGGCTGATCCATTGGAAGGCCTGCAACCAGGGACTGCTCGGGGGCCTGCCCGGCAGTTCCAGATGGACCGTCCCCGGATACAGCTGCCGCTGCGCATAAAACATTCCGGCGCTCAACGGCACAAACAGGAGCAGCCAGCGCAGCGCATGCCGCTTGAGAAAATAACGGCCCAGCAAGCCGCCCGCCAGCAATACAAAGAAGACGTAGAGCAGATGCAGAAAGCGCATGGGCTCGAGCGAACGAAACCGCTCGAGCCGCGGCGGCAGCATCAGAACCAGCGCAACCGCCAACTGGAACGCGCCAAAGTAGACGGTGCGCTCCGCCACGCGCGCCAAGACCGCCGAGCCCCTGCCCAGCGCCAGCCAGCGAAACCACCACAGCAGCACGAGCGGGCCGACGATTCCCAGCCACTCATACCAATGCCAGTGCAGCAGAAAGTAAAACGACCGCGTGGCCTCGGCTTGCCGCCAGGTGGGCGTAGCGGGCTCGAACATCCATCCCAACGGGATGAGAAGTGCGGCGGCGAGCGCGGGACTATGCTCCGCCTTGCGCGGCATCCACGTCGGATTCCACGCCAGAAAACAACAATACGAGACGCCGAACGGCGTCATGTTCAAGTGCAGCGGAAAAGCCAGCAGCAGCAGCACTCCCGCCAGCACGCGGCGACCGTCGAGTACGGCGACGATTGCCGCCAGGATCAGCGCCGTTGCCAACGCCCGCGGATGCAGGTGCTGGTCGGTCAAGCTCAGCCCGCTGCCCGAGACAGGCAGGGTTAGAAGAGCGGCCACCATCGCCACGGCCGCCCACTGGGCATAGTCTTCTTCGAAGCAGCGCCGGGCGATTCTCCAGCATCCCCATAAGATTAAAAATGTTGCAGCCACCTGCCATAAGAAAAGTCCCCAGTACAGGGGCAGGTGCGTCCAGCGGATCGACAGAGCGATCAGCTTGTCGAACGCTGTCGCCTGGAACAGTACGCGGAAAAAATCGGCGTCGTGGGGAAACAGCGCCGGGTTCAGATTGTTCTTGATCGCCGCAAGATAGTAGGCATCATCCTCGAGGCCGGGGTGGTATCCCTGCACCAGCATGGCCAGCGCGGTCAACACCAGCAGCCGCGCGAGGTTTTTCATGTTGGTAAGCATGCTCTCTTCGTTAGGCATTGTGTGGGGCTAGGCCGGTCGCGCCGTCTCCGAGCGGACAGCGTAGTAGGTTTCTCCGCCCGCCTCCAGTTTCCGCCCTTTGTCGCTGAAGCGCGGCAGGTGAATGAGGCCGATTCTCTGCAGCGCAAACTGCAGCGTCGTGGCCAGCACACCGAATCCGTAGTTCACGCTGCGGCGGAAGTTGATGGACGAGGCCTCTTCAAAGTATTTCGTGGGGCAGGAGACTTCACCAATGCGGAAGCCGAAGTGAACGCACTGCGCCAGCATCTGGTTGTCGAAAACGAAGTCGTCGGAGTTTTCCAGCAGCGGCAGTTCGGTGAGCACCTTGCGGCTGAAGGCGCGGTATCCCGTGTGGTACTCGGATAGCTTCACGCGGAGAAATAGATTTTCGAACGCGGTGAGCAGGCGGTTGGCAATGTATTTGTACATGGGCATGCCGCCGAGCAGGGCGCGGCCGCCGATGATGCGCGATCCGAGGACAACGTCATACACATCGTAGGCCACCATGCTGGCCATAGCCGTGACCAACAGCGGCGTGTACTGGTAGTCAGGATGAAGCATGATGACGACATCCGCGCCGGCGTTCAACGCCTCGCGATAGCAGGTTTGCTGGTTGCGTCCGTAGCCGTAGTTGCGATCGTGCTGAAAGACGAGCAGGCCAAGCTGGCGGGCAACTTCGACCGTCCGGTCACGGCTGTGGTCGTCGACCAGAATGCGGATATCCACCAGATCAGGCAGCTCTCCCACCGTGACCTGGAGAGTCTTCTCCGCATTGTAGGCGGGCATGACGACCGCGATGCGCTTGCCGTTGATCATGGAGTAGAAGGCAGACTGCGTTACTAGTTTACCCGAGATGGTTGGAAGGGTCTTGGGTCTTGGGTCTTGGGTCTTGGGTCTTGGGTCTTGGGTCTTGGGTCTTGGGTCTTGGGTCTTGGGTCTTGGGTCTTGGGTC
>JBKQID010000025.1:0-259256 GCA_052148475.1 Candidatus Sulfotelmatobacter sp.
CCGGCTTCACGAGAGGGTGGAAATCAAGCTGAATGTTTCATTCAAGTTGCAAGAGGGTAATTTTCAAGTCATCCCCGACCGGCCGTCGAGCCTAATCGGTATCCCGTTCGATCGTCCCGTCGTGGGCTATGGTGGAAAAACGATCAACACGCTCCGGCTCTGGGCCGCGGCGGCGTCCGATTATTTCGATCTTGAGAAGTTTGACACCGGAGACTTCGTGGGCGCGCTCGGCGAGACTCTTCAGGCGGAGTCGCTTACCCGCGTGCTGTATCCCGACGATTCTACGACGAAGGGGCAGGGGTTGCGCTTTCTGCAGGAGTATTTCCTGGTCGCGTGTTCCATGGCCGACCTGGTGCGCCGTTTCCAGCGGCACAACTCGGATTGGGAAAAGTTTCCGGAGAAGGCCGCAATTCAACTTAATGACACGCATCCTTCCATGTCGGTCCCTGAACTGATGCGAATCTTGCTCGACGATGTGCACTTGGGGTGGGACCAGGCCTGGGACCTGACGAAGAGGACGCTAGGGTACACAAATCACACTTTGCTGCCTGAAGCTCTGGAGAAATGGCCGGTGGCGTGGTTTGAGACGCTGCTACCTCGGCACCTGGAGCTCATCTACGAGATTAACCGCCGGCTGCTCGATGAAGTTCGGGTTCGCTTCCCGGGCGACGAGGGGCGCGTCCAGCGCATGAGCCTGGTGGAAGAAGCCAGCCCGCGCAAAATCCGGATGGCCAACCTTGCCATTGTGGGCTCGCACAGCACCAACGGAGTGTCAGCTGTCCACTCCAAGCTACTGCGAACCATGACGGTCAAGGATCTTGCGGAAATGTTTCCCGAGCGTTTTAGCAACAAGACCAACGGAGTGACGCCCCGGCGCTGGTTGCTCGAGGCTAATCCGGCGCTCGCCCGCGAAATCACGCAAGTCATCGGAGATCGCTGGATTACGGATCTGAGCCAACTCAAACAGCTCAAGCCATTCGCCGAGGATTCCAGTGCTCGCGAACGCTTCCTCAAGTCAAAGCGAGAGGCCAAAGTGCAGTTTGCCAATTGGCTCAAGTCAATGTCCGGGCATGTCGTGGACCCGGATACTATCTTCGACTGCCACATCAAGCGTATTCACGAATATAAAAGGCAATTGATGAACGCGCTGCGGATTGTGATTGTTTATAACCGGCTGCGCCAAAATCCCGGCATGAACATAGTGCCGCGGACATTCTTCTTCGCTGGTAAAGCGGCGCCAGCTTACAAGCTGGCCAAACTCATCATAAAGTTCATCAACAACCTGGCGGGCGCGATTGACGGCGACCCGGTGGCCCGCGGCCGGCTCAACGTGGTCTTTCTCCCCGAATACAACGTTTCGTTGGCGGAACGGCTGATTCCAGCCAGCGATGTCTCCAACCAGATCTCCACCGCCGGCTACGAGGCCAGCGGAACCAGTAACATGAAATTTATGATGAACGGAGCCTTAACCGTCGGAACCCGCGACGGTGCGACCATCGAAATGGCGGAGGAAGCAGGAGAAGAGAACATGTTCCTGTTTGGGCTCACCGTGGAGCAAGTCGAGAACAGCCGCGCCTGGTACAACCCCCATTGGCACTATGAAAATGAACCCGAGATTCGAGCTGCGCTCGACCTCATTTCCTCTGACTACTTCAGCCGCGATGAACCAGGAGTATTCGCTCCCTTGCGCGATATGCTCCTGACCCAGGGCGATCACTATATGCATCTGGCGGACCTGACCTCGTATTGCAACGCACAAGACCGGCTCGGCACGCTCTATTCGGAACCCGGCGCATGGGCGCAGAAAGCCATCTTGAACGTCGCCAGCTCCGGGAAGTTTTCGAGCGATCGCTCGATTGCGGAATACGCAAGCGAGATCTGGAAGGTGGAACCGTGCCCAGTACTTTAGAAACACAGTCCGTGAGAGGTGAACCTAAGATTTCGCTGCTGGCAGGCAAACCAGCGCCGAAGGAATTGTCGATGGACGTGGCTCGCCTGGAAAAGGAATATTTCAGCGGACACCGTGCGGAGGGGATGGGGAATAATGCGCTGGGTTCGTCCGCAGTCGTTCCCGAGCGGGGCGTCCGGCCATGAGCGGAAACGGCGGGCTCACGAATGTTTCGCCGTTTCTGCCCGAATATCGCGCTTCGGGCTTGCTGCTTCACGTCACGTCTCTGCCCTCGCCGTATGGCATCGGCGATCTGGGATCGTCGGCCTTTTCATGGATTGATCGTCTCCACGGTGCTGGCCAGAGATGGTGGCAGGCGCTACCTCTCGGGCCTACTGGTTACGGGAACTCGCCCTATCAACCAATGTCGTCGTTTGCCGGCAACGCGCTGCTGATCAGTCCCGGCTCTCTTATTTCGGACGGGCTGATAGAGGCGAGCGATACTCAGTCTCACTTCTCGGCGGATGCGGTTGACTACGACTCCGTTATTTCCTTCAAACAGCGGCTGCTCGAAAAGGCGCGGGCTAACTTTCAAGGCGCCGGGCGAAAAGACAATCAGTTGTGGTCTGCCTATGATGAGTTCTGCGCCAGGCAGGCGCATTGGCTGGAAGACTATGCTCTGTTCCGGGCACTGAAAGAAAAGTATCACCAAGCTTATTACCTCGAGTGGCCTGCGGAGTTGGTCCAGCGCACCCCGAGTGCTCTCGCCGAGGCGCGGCGAGAGTTAGCAAGTCAAATTGATCAGGTACGCTTCGCGCAATTCCTGCTGTTCCGCCAGGCCGATCAACTCAAGGCGCATGCCCACGCCAAAGGCGTCAGCTTGATCGGCGATCTGCCTTTCTTTGTTTCCCCGGATTCCAGTGATGTTTGGGCGAACCCCCAGCTATTCCTGCTCGATGAGCAGCATCGGCCGCGCTTCGTCGCCGGAGTTCCTCCCGATTATTTCAGCGCGCAAGGTCAATTGTGGGGCAATCCGGTTTACAACTGGGATGCCGTGCGTGCCACCGGTTATCGGTGGTGCATCGATCGGTTGCGCGCTCTGCTGGCTCACGTCGATGTGATTCGCCTGGATCACTTCCGCGGGTTCGCCGCTGCGTGGCACGTTCCCGCCGGAGCGCCAACGGCTCAGTCCGGGCAGTGGGTGGCGGGACCGGGAGCCGGCTTTTTTAAAGCCGTGCAAACAGAGCTGGGCCATCTACCTTTCATCGCGGAAGATCTGGGTGTGATTACACCCGACGTGCAGGCCTTGCGCGACCAGTTTCAGCTGCCGGGGATGCGCGTCCTGCAATTCGCCTTCGATGGTCATGCGGACAATCCATATCTGCCGCGCAACTTTGTCCACAATACAGTCGCCTATACTGGAACGCATGACAATGCCACAACTCGACAATGGTATGACGAATTGCCCGACTACCAGCGGCAGAACTTGTGGAGCTACCTCGATCGTGCGCCGGGAACCAGTGCGGATGCCGCACCGGAGTTGATGCGGCTGGCATGGTCGTCACCAGCGGCGCTCGCAATTGCTCCGTTGCAGGATCTGCTCAACTTGGGCGGCGAGGCTCGTATGAACGTGCCTGGTCGTGCCGATGGGAACTGGCGTTGGCGGGTCCGAGAAGACATGCTATCCTCTCAGGCTTTCCAACGGCTGGAGGATTTGACGGAGAGTTCCAAGCGCTCGGTCAGGCCTGCAACATCCGCCGGGGCGCAAGTGGACCGCGGACGGGCCAGCGTTCAAGTCTAGAAACCTACGGAAGGTCTGCCTGGTGATTCAAGTTGCCAAGAGTATTCTCCTGGTCGTGAGCGCGCTCTTTCCGATCGTGGATCCGATCGGAGGCGCTCCGGTCTTTCTGCTGCTCACGCGAGACTATGCGGCCGAGACACGACGAGTGCTGGCTCGCCGCATTGCGGTGGATAGTTTCATACTGCTTATCGCGTCCTATACCCTCGGGGCGCACGTGCTCTCCTTCTTTGGGATTTCGCTCCCGGTTGTGCAGGTCGGCGGTGGGCTGATCGTGATCTCAACCGGTTGGGCGATGCTGAATCAGAAAGACGCGAGCGATCAAGGTTCACCCAGGCGAACGGTCACTTGCGCTGATGCTCTGAGCCAGGCGTTCTACCCGCTGACGCTTCCTTTGACGGTCGGTCCCGGCTCCATCTCGGTTGCGATCACTTTGGGCGCGAATGCGCCGCAGCACTTGGGCGCAAGCCTGCTGGAGATTCTCGCGGCGGCGATCGGTTCCGCTTTCCTGGCGGTAACCATCTACCTCTGCTATGCCTATGCCGATCGGCTCGCGAGCAAACTCGGCCCTACAGGGACGAATGTAATCTTAAAGCTCTCCGCGTTCCTGCTGGTGTGCATCGGAGTGCAGATCTTGTGGAACGGGGCGAGCAAATTGCTGATTTCGTTGCCGCAGTTTGGCGGAGCTGTAGCGCTGCCGCGTTGAGAGCGAAACGAGCGGTCAGAGTGCATGAAAGGGAGGAACAGTGAACAGGTCAAGCCTTGATGCGCTCGCCAACATGGATGGTCCGGCCAAGGCTGCCAACTCGGTGGCGACCTCACTCCTCAAACGACCGACATGGGAGCAGGCTGAGGGCAGCCCGTTGCCGCTTGGCGTCAAGTGGATCGAAGAGGAGCAAGCGTTCAATTTTGCCGTTCACTCGGAACATGCGGAGAGTGTCGCTCTATTGCTCTATTCTCCAGCCGATCTGGTAAATCCTCTTCTAAGGCTTCAATTGGATTTTTTGCACAACAAGTCGGGGCGGATTTGGCACTGCCGCGTCCCACTCACAAAGATTGGTCAGGCTCGCTATTACGCATACTCCGTTTCGGGACAGACCATCCCTCAACTCCATAGCTTCGACCCGCAGAAGGTTCTCCTCGATCCGTACGCGAAGTGCATTTTCTTTCCACCGGGTTTTGATCGAAACCTGGCTATGCGAGAAGGATCTAATGCAGGCAGCGCGCCTTTGGGAGTGCTGATTGATCATCTGTCGACATTTGACTGGTCGGGGGATCGGCATCCGCATCATGAGTCGGATGCGGTCATCTACGAACTTCACGTAAAAGGTTTCACGAAGAACCCAAACTCAGGTGTCGACCCATCGCGTGCTGGCACCTACGCCGGCCTGGTGGAAAAGATCCCCTATTTAAAGGAACTCGGGGTGACGGTTGTGGAGCTGATGCCGGTTTTTCAGCGTGATCCACAAGAAGGCGACTACTGGGGCTACATGCCTTTGAATTTCTTTGCGCCGCACGCTCAGTACGCGAGCACACACCGTGTTGATGAGCAGACTCTTGAATTCAAGAATATGGTGAAGGCTTTTCATCAGGCAGATATCGGCGTGGTGCTGGACGTCGTGTACAACCACACTTGCGAGGGCGACTACAAAGGGCCGATCTACAGCTTCAAGGGTCTCGACAGCGCAGGTTATTACATGCTTTCCTCCGATCCGGCAAATCCCTACGCCAATTACTCCGGTACGGGCAATACCTTGAATTTCGGCCAGGCCCATGTGCGCAAGATGGTGATTGATAGTCTGCGTTATTGGAAGCGAGGGATGCATATCGACGGATTCCGCTTTGATCTGGCGTCGGTATTCAGTCGCAATGCCGACGGATCGCTCAACTGGGGTGAAGCGCCCATCTTCAGTGAAATTGCGGCGGACCCGGAATTAGGGCGGGTGCGTTTGATCGCAGAACCCTGGGACACAGCCGCTTATCAGCTCGGTCGCGGGTTCCCGGGCCTGACTTGGCTCCAGTGGAACGGCCGCTTTCGTGACGACGTTCGCCGTTTTGTTAAGGGCGACACCGGGATGGTTCCCGAGGTGATGCGACGTATCTATGGCAGCGATGACTTGTTTCCAGACAGCCGCGCCGACGCTTATCACGCATTTCAGAGTGTGAATTATCTAACTTCCCACGACGGCTTCACGCTCTACGATCTTGTCTCTTATGACCGCAAGCGCAATTGGCAAAACGGAAATAATAATCAGGACGGTACGGACGCGAACTACAGTTGGAATTGTGGGCAGGAAGGGGATGAGGGCGTCTCTGCCGCAGTCCGCGCACTGCGCCGGCAGCAAGTAAAGAATTTCTGCTGCCTGCTCTTCTTATCTAACGGTACGCCGATGTTTCGGGCTGGGGACGAGTTCCTGAATACCCAATTTGGCAACAACAATCCCTACAACCAGGATAACGAAACTGGATGGCTGGATTGGAGTCAACTCCAATCCAATAAGGACATTTTCCAGTTCTTCAAGAAGATGATTGCGTTCCGAAGAAACCATCCCTCGCTGAGCCGGAGCAGGTTCTGGCGGGAGGATATTTCCTGGTACGGCGTCGGCCCCACGGTGGATTTGTCCCCCGACTCGCACAGCCTGGCATTCTGCCTGCACGGCGCTTCTCAAGGGGATGACGACATCTACGCAATGATCAATGCGTACTGGGAAGAGTTGGAGTTCAATGTGCAGGAGGGAACGGCACGGGAGTGGAAGAGAATCGTGGACACCGCTTTGCCCAGTCCAGATGATTTCTCGGACGATGGAATTTCTTTAGCGCGGACGAAATACCTACTGGCTCCAAGATCGATCGTGGTCTTATGTCGACCCCGGCCATAGGCTCTGCGGCCTTACGATCCGCCTGCTCCTGATTAAGTTCCTTGTGCAGCCCCAATTTCCGGAACAAGCTGCTGTCCAAACCTATAGCGCAGGTGTACCGACCACGACAAATAAGACTCGATTTTGGAACGCGCTGCTCCTTCCGTATTTGCTTTTGTTGCAGTTCGGGAAGGGTCGGGTGCATCACTTTCCCGTAAAGCTGACTCTCCAGATCGTGTCTGAGCCGTCGTCGCTTACCAGCAACGAGCCATCCAGGGCCACCGTTATGCCTACCGGACGTCCCCACACATTGCCATCCGGCAGCACAAAGCCGGTTAGGAAATCTTCATACTCGCCGCTGGCGTGGCCGGTCTGGTGCAAGGGCACGCGAATCACCTCATAGCCCACGCGTACCGCCTTATTCCAGGAGCCGTGCTCGGACGCGAAAATGTCTCCCTTGTATTCGGCAGGGAACTGTTGGCCCTCATAGAAAGTGAATTCCAGCGAAGCGTTGTGCGGCTGCAGCAGCACATCCGGGACGATGGCTTTATCTTTCAATTCCGGATGCTTGCCTTGATGCCGCGGATCCTGATGCCCGCCGATGTACCACCACGGCCAGCCGTAGAATCCGCCTTCCTGCACATGCGTGATGTAATCGGGAACCAGATTATCGCCGAGCGCATCGCGCTCATTCACCGAACACCACAACTCACCCGTTTCGGGACTCACCGCAATTCCGCCTCCCGCATTGCGAATGCCGTAGGCATACACGCTCAGCACGCAGTTGGCTGGATCGCATACCAGAATGTCGGCACGGTTCTTCTCGCCGGGGTGAGTGTCGGGATCGTCTACGTTCGAGCCCGAGCCTACCGCAACAAACAACTTCTTGCCATCCTGCGAGAATGCGACCGCCCGCGTCCAGTGCCCGCCTCCGGAGGGCAGATCGGCGATGTGTTCCGCTGCGCCGCTCGCCTTCAGATCGCCATTGTGATAAGGGAAGCGAACCACTTCGCTGGTGCTGCCTACATACAGCCACTGCGGATCAGGGCCGGGAGGATAAAACGCCAGCCCATAGGGATGTTTCAAGCCGCTCGCAAACACGGCCGACTGCTCAGGCTTGCCATCGCTGGTTAGCCCACGAAATACACGGATGCGCCCGGGGTCACTCTCCGTCAGAAAAATGTCCCCGTTCGGAGCCGTGCGCAAGGTCCGTGGATTGTCCAGACTCCCGGCATACAGCTCAACCTTGAATCCCGGAAGCGCCACCGGCCAAACATTTTCCGGACGCGCCACCAGCTTCGGGCCGTTATCGGCCGATTGCGTCGCATACGGCTGCGGAAGATCGGCTACCGTAATCTTATGAACCGTGCCCGGCTTTTCATAGCGGAAGTCGGTGAAGGGCGGGGCGGGCGGCGCGGCCTTCAGCTTCGAGGTGTTCGTGTCAGTTGGAGCGGGCGCACTGGCTGCCTGCGCTGTCTGCGACGCTCCCATCGACTTCACATACGCAACCACCTGCCAGCGCTGCTTTGCCGGCAAAGAGGCCCAAGAGGGCATCCCGTTATCCTTATCGCCCTTAGTGATGAACCAGAAAATTTCTCCCGGCTTCACGGAGCCAAGTTTTCCATCCACCAGCGAGGGCACGTTGCCCGTACCTTTTAACGTTCTCCCGTGGCACGACAGGCAATTGCGTGCATACACCTGCTTTCCGGCCTGCACGGCGGCTTCCTGGCCTTCGTAAGGATTCTTCGTTGCCTGGGCTGAGGCTGGCGCGTTGTGAAACTTCGCGTCTACGTCCGCTGCCACGAGCAGCGCGGTCGGCAGTAGAATCAAGACTGAGACGAGGGCGTATCGATTGGCTAAAGAGCGCATTGGTCCTCTCCACAGGGTATTCAGCAGGAAATTCTATCCTGAAATCTTTGGATGCGAGTGAATTGCAGCTAGATTGTGGAAGAAAGCCCGTTTGGGTTTGCGGCTAATGTTCCGCGCAGGTCGTGCCCGTCATTTCTGTCCGGGGTTCCCCTTTGTGACCTGCTCGTACCAGAGCCGGTGATGAGTTCTTGCCCAAGCGGTTGAAACCTCTCCTCGAATGATGGAAGTGAACCCGCCGCGGACCATGGCCGTGCCCATGTAAACGTGAATAATGAAGCCGCCGATGGTCGCCAGTGCCGCAGTAACGTGGACCGTGACCGCCAGATAACGCAGCCAGCGCAGACTCCACGGGATCGACTCGACGAACCATAGCCCTACGCCAGAAATCACCAGCAGGATTACACCATAGAACATCAGCCAGAAAAATATTTTCTGTCCGTAGTTGAAGCGTCCCTCGGGCGGAAGATGCTGGTCGTCGTTTTCGATGTAATACTTTATCGCTTTCTTCCAGCGCCGGTCGGCGTCTGTGGTTTGCATGTCGCGCCACCACATTTTTCCCATCCACAACATCGAGGCGGTGAAGGCCAGGCCAAGCCAGGGATGCCAGAAACGCGCCGTCGGTCCGCCGCCGACAAGGGCCGCGAGCCAATACATGTATGGAGACCAGAAGGCCAAGCCGGTGATCAGACAATAGACGTAGAACAAAACGCCCATCCAATGGTGAACGCGCTCCACCAGCGTGTAGCGGAGGATGCGTTCTCCGGGTTCTCCCGTGGTTCGTGGCGGGGAAATCGTGCGTGAACTCACGGCTGACCTCCGTTGTCATGCGTCTCGGGATGCACTTCCTTCGGACCATAGCGGAAATAGTGCAGGGTCACGCCGAGAAGACCGCCCAGCATGGCGAGATTCCCGATCCACTTCGCTGGTCCTTTCCAGAAGCGCACCACCCACGGAATGTGCGGATCTTTCGGCAATCCGCCGTAGGCTTCGGGATTGGTCGCGTCGTGCAATACGTAGATGACACCAGTTCCGCCCACGCCCGCCGGATCATAGACTCCCGCCTTCTCGATCCCGTAGTTCTCGCGCAGCTGCTTGGCGCGAGTCTCCGCCAGAAACACCATGTCATCCTTGCTTCCGAAGTGGAGACAGCCGGTGGGGCACGACTTGATGCAAGCTGGCTCCAGTCCCTCGCTTACCCGGTCCACGCACAGCGTGCACTTGAACATCTTCTTGGTTTTGGGATTGAACTTGGGAATATCGAACGGGCAGCCGCTGACGCAATAGCCGCAGCCAATGCAGTTCTGCTGCTGAAAATCCACGATGCCGTTGGTATATTGCACGATCGCGCCATCGGCGGGACACGCCGTCAGACAGCCCGGATCGGCGCAGTGCATGCACTGATCTTTGCGCATCAGCAGGGTGATGCTGCCATCTTCGCGCTCGTGCTCGTTGAACTTGATCAGGTTCCAGTAATTCCACGTCGTCTGCGGCATGGTCTGGTAACTGTTGTCGAACACGGTGTCGGTGAACGTATATCCGTTCCACTCGAGGCAGGCCACTTCGCAGGCCTTGCAGCCGATACAAGTCGTCGTGTCGACCAGCTTGCAGACCTGATAGTCGCGCTCCACGCCATCGCCGGGAGCGACTCCAGCATGGCCGGAAATTCTCTTGATTGCTAATGTTGCCTGGCTCATAAAATCATTTTGTAATTTGGTAATTTAGTAATTGAGTAATTTCAAAACCGCCCCGGCAACCCGGCTTTTCGAATTACCAAATTGCTAAATTACCCAATTACTAAATCCTCTAAGCTTTTTCCACCTTCACCAGGAACCCCTTGGATTCAGGCGTGTGTGCATTCGGATCGGTCACCGTTGGCGTCAACAAATTCGCCGGCGTCCGCGCGTCTCTTCCTGCATCTTCAGCGATTCCGCGGAAGCCCTGGTGAATGGGCAATCCGATCTGGTAGACCTTCTTGCCGTCGATCATCATCGGCTTCAGCCGGCGCGTGACAAAAGCTTTCGCGATGTAGGTTCCGCGCGCACTGATGACCTTGATCTTGTCCGTTCCACGAATTCCTTTTTCGTCCGCTAGCTCCACCGGAATCTCCACGAACGGTTCGGGGATCAACTGCACACTCATGGGATTATTTTTCGTCCAATAGTGATACTGCTCGGTCAATCGATATGTCGTGCAGACGATGCTGTACTCCTCGGGAGTTCCAAACTTGTCGAAGGGGGTCGTGAACTTCTTCACCAGTGGATTATTCGACCGCTCGGGATGCAGCGGATTCTTGATCGGGCTTTCGATCGGCTCGTAGTGTTCCGGGAACGGTCCGTCCGTGATCACTCCGATAGGCGCGAACAACCGCCCCACTCCTTCCGGGTTCATGATGAACGGGCCCATGTGATCTTTAGGATGAGAATCAGGCTTGAAATCCGGCACATCGTTGCCGGCCCACTTCCCCGCCGCTTCATTCCACCACACTTGTTTCCGCGTAGGATCCCATGGCTTTCCCGAGGGATCGCAGGATGCTCGGTTATAAAGCACGCGGCGATTCGCCGGCCACGACCATGCCCAGTTCTGGTAGACGCCCATGCCTGACGGATCGTCTGTGCCTCGCCGCTGGACCTGCGATCCGGCCTCGGTCCACATGCCGGAGTAGATCCAATTGCCGCAGGCAGTCGTCCCATCATCTTTCAACCAGGCAAAACCGGGCAACTGCTGCCCAGCCTTGATCACCTGTTTTGTGGCCGGATCCGTCAAATCCGCCAAGGCCTTGCCGTTAAGCTCCATAGCTACTTGAGAAAGTGGAGGATGAGACGCGTCGGCGTAGGCCCAACTCAGATTCAGAATGGGGTCGGGGAATTTTCCGCCTTCTTTCTTATAGAGGTCGCGCACCCGCAGGAAAATCTGTGCGACGATGTCCTGATCGAGTCGCGCCTGCCCCGGAGGCGGCACCGCCGCGTGTTTCCAGGT
Organism: Candidatus Sulfotelmatobacter sp.; assembly: GCA_052148475.1. Lineage (GTDB taxonomy): Bacteria > Acidobacteriota > Terriglobia > Terriglobales > Acidobacteriaceae > Sulfotelmatobacter. The sequence goes on from JBKQID010000025.1 coordinate 11,390, forward strand.
CACCCAGCGCGCCGAGTTGGTCATGCTCCCGTCTTTTTCCGCAAAGCCCGCGCACGGTAACCGGTAAACCGTTGTATTGATGGTCTTCTGTTCGTCGGTTGAAATGCCCGGAGCTTTCCAGAACTCGCTGGTCTCGTCAGGATAAATCTCGCCCACGACCAGCCAGTCGGCCTTTTTGAGCGCATTAATGTTCTTGTTGGTGTCCGGGCCGATCATTACGCCGTTCATTCCGAAGGCCATCATGCCCTTGACCTTGCCGTTGTACATGTCATCCCAGATGTGGGTCCAAGAGCAATCCTGCCCGAACTTGGGCAGGTAATCGAAGGCAAATCCGTTTTCCTTGGTCGCAGCGTCTCCATACATGGACTTGAGCAGCGAGACCATGAATTTCGGCGTGTTCGCGTAGTAGTTAAAAGAATCCCAGGGCGTCGGTTTGGCTGATCCTGGCGTCGTGCGCTTCAGATATGTCGCCAAATCCGTGTCGGTGGGAATTGGACCCTTGAGATATCCCGGCAGAGAGTCGTAGAGCCCGGCCATGTCTGTGGCGCCCTGAATATTCGAGTGACCGCGAAGCGCGTTCACGCCACCGCCGGCTCTCCCGACGTTACCGAGGAGCAGTTGAATCATGGCGGCGGTGCGAATGATCTGCGTTCCGAAAGTATGCTGCGTCCAACCCACCGCGTAGATGATGGTTGCGACTTTCTTCATGTCGCCATCTTTGCGGACCGAGGTAAATAGATCGACCGCCTTCAGGTACTGGTCCTTCGGGATGCCCGTAATCCGTTCGACGGTTTCGGGCGTGTAACGGGAATACTGCTGCTTCATCAATTGGAAGACGCAGCGCGGATGTTGAAGAGTAAGGTCGTAGGCAGTATTCGGAGGCAACGTGGGAGGAGGTGCGGGCGTCGCCGGGTTTGAAGATGCGGGAGTCGCGTGCGCGGTAGTGGCGGCGTCTGTTTTACCGCTGAAGTCTCCGCCCTCCTCATAATTCCACGTGGTCTTGTCGTAGCTGCCCGATGCTTCATTAAATCCGGAGTACAAGCCGTCCTCAGGAAGCTTGAAACCCTCCTTCACAATGAAGGCTGCGTTGGTGTAGTTGACGAGATATTCTTTGGCGATCCGGTTGTTCTCGATGGCATAGCGAATCAGCCCGCCGAGGAAAGCGATATCGGTGCCCGCGCGGATCTGGCAGAAGAGATCCGCCGTAGACGAGGTTCGGGTGAATCGGGGATCGACAGAGATCAGCTTGGCATTGCGGTTGCGCTTGGCCTCCATCGCCCACTTAAATCCGCAGGGATGGTTCTCGGCGGGATTGCCGCCCATGATCAACATCATGTCGGTGTTCTTGATGTCGATCCAGCCATTGGTCATGGCCCCGCGCCCAAATGTTGGTCCCAAACTTGAGACCGTGGGACCGTGTCAAACACGGGCTTGGTTTTCTAAATAAACCAAGCCCAAGCTCCTCATGGTCTTCACGACCAGATAATTGAACTCATTTGTATCCGTGCAACCGCCAACGAATGAAATTCCTTCGCACCGGTTCGCGGTGCGGCCGTTCGCGTCCTTCTCCACGAAGGTATCGTCGCGTGTCTTCTTGGTCCAGCGCGCAATCTCATCCAGAGCGTTATCCCAGGAGATGTCCTCCCACTCGGTCGCGCCGGGGCGGCGCACCTGCGGCTTCAACAGCCGCCGTTCATTCAGAATATCTTGCTCGAGCGATGCACCCTTGGGGCACAGCGTTCCGCGATTCGTGGGACAATCTGGGTCGCCCTCGACGTGAATTACTTGCGGCGTGACGTTCTTGGCGCGGTCGCCGATCGTGTAGATCAGCGCACCGCAGCCGACCGCGCAATAAGGACACGTCGTGCGCGTCTCCGTTGCGCGCGCAATCTTTAGTTCTTTGAGTTGCGCTACGGCGGGAGTCAGATCAAATCCCAGGAGTGAGAAGCCCGCTCCACCCACGAGCGCGCCTTTGAGGAAGGTTCTGCGGGAGAGTTCCATTGTGCATCCTCCGACTTCTTCGATCTTATTCCGAGCCGGACCGCACCCCAGATTCGGAAAACTATATTCCCCTTTGCCGATCATAGTCAACGGGGAATCCCGGCATCTTTAACGATGAAACGCCGCACCTCGCGGTTGCACGAAAATGAATTGAAGCCTGATAATCGCCCGGTGGTCAATACTCCCTGGCAGCAGCGCATGCGGCGCGCCGAGCGCCTCGCCGCTCAGCATCCCTTCGCCGCGGAGATCCTCGGCTTTTACATCCACACCGCCCGCTTCCAGGAAGGCCTCTACCAGCGACTGGAGCGCTCCTCTATCAAAGAGAATCCAGTTTCTCCCTTACAGCCGAATTGGCCGGAACCGCTCGCCAGCTTCCCATCATTCCTGGCCCTCGTCGAGGATCAAGCTCCGGCAAGCCTCGCCCAAGTCGCCCATGATCTCCGCAACGCACGCTCCGATTCCTGGTCTGAGCTGTTCTCCCATTGCTGGACCAACACCGACACGCCGACCGAACCTCAGGAATTTCTCGTCCTGGCTTATCTTCAGCCCTGCGCTGAATTCGTCCGCTCCCGCGCCCACTTGCAATCGGAGGGCTACACTCATCCCCTATGTCCCTTCTGCAATCGCAAACCGGCGCTCGGCGTTCTCCGCCCGCAGGGCGACGGCGGCCGCCGCAACCTGCTCTGCGGCTTCTGTCTCGCTGAGTGGGAGTTCCGCCGCGTGGTTTGTCCCGGATGCGGCCAGGAAGACCACGCCAAGCTTCCGGTCTACACTGCCGAAGAACTCCCCTACATCCGCGTTGAGTGCTGCGACGCCTGCCACACTTACATGAAATCGATCGACCTCACCAAGAACGGCCTCGCCGAACCAATCGTCGACGAACTCGCCTCTGTCCCGCTCAACCTGTGGGCGCAGGAGCACGGATACGCCAAACTCCATCCCAACTTGCTCGGGATGTAAGCCGACCCACCGAGTCATGCTCCGAACGGTAGAAAATGAACAATTCGAAGTCCTGGTCGTGGGACAATAAGAGCTAATGTCGAAGACGAGACTTTCCTCCATGAGTTCGCAACGCACACCTTTTGCGCAAGCTATGGTCGTGCTGCTCACCGCCGTGACCCTGCTTGCGCTGACTTGCTGCAGCAAGAAGTCCAACGCGCAGACCCCGACGATTGATTTGCAACTCGATGTGAAGACTCCATTTCACTTCGTGGCCTACGGGGATGCGCGCTTCCACGATCCTAAAGACACGGAGGCGGCGAATCCTCCGGTGCGCGTCGCGCTGGTGCAGGCCGTTGCCGACGCCAGCCCGGCATTCATCTGCTTCACCGGCGACCTCGTTTACAACGGTTATGACACGAGCGATTGGAAGGTCTGGGACAGTGAGACCAGCATCTGGCGGGACAAAAAAATCCCAGTCTATCCCACGCTGGGCAACCATGAACTGCACGGAGACGAAAAAATCGCGCTGGGCAATTACTTTCAACGCTTCCCTGATTTGAAGAACAGCCGCTACTACTCCATGCGCGCGGCAAATATTCTGCTGCTCGTCCTCGATAGCTCTCAGGATGAAGTCTCGAGCCCGCAAGGGAAGTGGCTGGCCGACAAACTCGACCACGTTCCAACCGACGTGGATTTTGTTTTTGTCATGGAGCACCATCCGCCCTACACCAGTTCCTCTGACCTGAAGATGCTTGGCGGCGGACATTCGGCGCGCAAGACTGAACAGGCGCTGGGGAAAATGCTGGAGGAGCGCCAGGCTCACGCTCGTTTCCGGATTGTGGTTCTCTCGGGACATGTGCACAACTATGAGCGCCACGAGCACGGCGGAGTCACCTACTTCGTCTCGGGCGGAGGCGCGGCTCACGCGTATCCCATTGACCGGGCTCCGGACGATCCTTTCCAGAGCAAGGAAATTAATTACCATTACCTGCTGGTCGAGGTGGATCGTCAGCTACTGAAGATCACGATGAACCGCCTCGACCTGACCAGCGGCAAGCCTGTCTGGACCCAGCCCGACTCGGTCAAGATTACGGTTCCGATGGCAGCCGCCGCGCAGGCAGCCGGTCACTAGCGCAGACTAATCAGTACACAATCGACGGCCTTCGCAGCCGGGTGGTCGATTCACTCGCGAGTCTACCCTGCGAGACTGCTACAATCCGTTTTGGGGCGGAGGACCATGCGATTCGAACGCACTCTCACGCGCCGATACAGCGGGTCAGCTGTAGTGTTTGGAGCGGTTCTAGCCGTGGCGATTCACGTTGTCGGGCAAGCGGTGAACTCCGTAACCGCGCCGCCGTCAGCCATGTCCGGTCAGGCTTCAGCCAGTCAATCTTCAGCCGCCCAACCCCCGGCCACCCAACCCACCCCCACTCAATCCCCAGCCGACAAGGCTCCCGTTGCCACGCTGAAGGTCAGCACGCGTCTGGTCTCGTTGGAAGTGGTGGTGCGCGACCATCAGGGACGCGCTGTTCCGGGGCTGACTGCCAAAGACTTTGAAATTTCAGAACAGATTCCGCCGAAGCGGGACCATCGGCCGCAGTCGATCTCGATATTTCGCGCGGTGAATTGGGCGGAGTTGAAAGCTGCCAACACGAAGCCGGTGGCATTGCCAGCAGGCATCTACAGCAATCTGGTTAACAAACAGAGTGCTCCGGTGCCGCCCACCGTGCTGCTGTTCGATGGAATTAACACCGACCTTGAGTCGCAACTGCAAGTGCACCAGCAGATGGTGAAGATGCTCGGCTCGATTCCAGCCGACGTGCCGGTAGCCATATTTCTCATGGGAGATCGGCTGCGTCTTTTGCAAAGCTTCACCACAGATCCGAAGTTGCTGCGGGAGGCTGCGGCGAAGACTCTGGTGGTGGGTCAAACCGCTCCTGACCAGGACCCACTGGACGATCCCAACTCGCTTTCGGCGGCCGTGGAAGGTGCGCCCGGGCTGCCGCCCGGTTTGCTGGCGGGACTGGAAGGTTTCGAGCAGCATGCTTTTTCCTTCGCGGTCAGCGTGCGCATGCAAAAAACGCTCGATGCCCTGCGCGGCATCGCCCGCTACCTGGACGGTTATCCCGGCCGCAAGAACGTTCTTTGGATTTCGACCTCGTTTCCGTTGATGTTTTGGCCTCAAGACCAGAGCTCCACGGGCAGCCTTAGCGATCTGCGCGATTTCCAGGGCGACATGCAGGAAGTCGGCTCCGCGCTGATGGACGCGAAGATCGCCATCTATCCGATGGATCCGGGCGGGGTGAGGACGCAGTCGATGTTTGAGGCGTCGGCGCGGGTGAGGCAACCGAGCTCGGGCCAAAGAATGGGACAGGCGATCCAGCGTGAGGATACTCTGCGCCAGGGAGCGCAGCAAACCATGCGGGATCTCGCCGAGCAGACTGGAGGCGCGGTTTGCCTGAACGACAACGATTTGGGCGACTGCGTCAAGAAGGCAGTCGACGACGCCAACTCCTACTACGAACTTGCCTACAATCCGGACGCGGGCGACTGGCGCGGGGAATATCACCGCATTACCGTGAAGAGCGCGCACTCTGGCGTTCACCTTTCGTACCGTGAGGGTTACTACGCGCGGCCGGTGGGCAGCGCGGAGAGCGCCGCCGCACCGGGCCCGCAGCAGGACGATCCGGCTTTGCATCGGGCCGCGTGCGAAGATCCGCTGACTTCCACGGGGATTCTGTTGATGACTCAGGCAATTCCTCCCGACCAACCTGGCGCGGCGAAATATTTTCTTGCCATCGATTCCCGCATGCTTACTTTTACCCAGCCGGAGACAGGACATCACGAACTTGGCTTTAGTCTTGCGGCCTGCTCCTTCGACAAGACAGGACAGCCGCTGCAATATTTGCAAAAGAATTCTGTCGAGAAGTTTGATGAACGGCGATTCGCAGCGGTTTCGCGCAAGATCGCGCTACCCTTTCAATTCATGCCCATGCCCGGGGTCGCCCGCGTGCGCTTGCTGGTTCGCGACTCGGTCAGCGGACGCATCGGGTCGGTCGATATTCCGTACGAAGAAACTCATCCTGCGCCATCGCTGCTCTCCGAGCCTCGCGCGCCCGGCAAGCCCTGACACCGTGGAGCGGAACCTCAAAGCCGACTGAAAAGCCGACTGAAGGGTCTCAAACCGAGCTAACGAGCTCGTCGCAAAGTTTCCTGACCTGCTCGGCTATAATCAAAATTCCCCCTCGTATGCGAATCCGGATTGGCCTGTGGATGGTTCTGTTCCTGGCGGCGATCGCGCCCGGCCAAACCGCGCGTCCCAAGCCAAAACCGGGGCAGTCCCGCACCTCGGCATCCCCGGTGACGCAAACCCAGCCCTCTCAAGCTCCAGTGCCGGAGTTTGAAGATGTTGCGCAACAGGCGGGCCTCACCGTCCCGCACATTTCATCCCCCGACAAGAAATACATTCTGGAGTCGATGAGTGGTGGCGTGGGCCTGATCGACTGCGATAATGACGGCAAACTCGACATCATAACCGTCAACGGTTCAACGGTGGAGCGCTATCGCCAGGGCGGCGATCCACTGATCACGCTCTATCATCAGGATGCGGATTCCTCCGTCGATCACCCGAAGTTTACTGACATCACACAAGCCGCGGGCCTTACGCGCAAGGGCTGGGGCATGGGCGTCGCGGTGGCTGATTACGACAATGACAGATTGCAGGATATTTACGTCACCGGGTACGGAGGCAACGCGCTTTATCACAATCTGGGAAACTGCAAGTTCGAAGATGTGACGGAGAAAGCCGGAGTCGCGGGCGGCGGTTTCAGCACGGGCGCGGCCTGGGGCGATTACGATCGCGACGGGCACGTCGATCTTTTTGTGTCGCGCTATGTGCATGTCGATATGGACAAGCTGCCGGTGTTCGGCAACGATCCGCATTTCTGTCGCTTCAAGGGCGTGCTGGTGCAGTGTGGCCCGTGGGGTCTGCCTGGCGAGTCAGATTTGCTGTTTCACAACAAAGGCGATGGCACCTTTGAGGAAGTTTCCAAAAAGGCCGGAGTCGACGACCCGCATCATTATTACGGCCTAGGCGCGACCTGGGGAGACTACGACAACGACGGATGGCCCGATCTTTACGTGGCCAACGATGCCGGGCCGAATTTCCTGTACCACAACAAACACGATGGCACTTTCGAAGGCGTCGGATTGCTTAGCGGCGTCGCTTTAAGCGGCGACGGATTGCAGCAAGGGACGATGGGCGTGACGTGGGGAGATTATCTGCACGAAGGCCGCCTGTCGATGCTGGTCACAAATTTTTTCGAGCAGGGTTCGACCCTTTATCACAACCTAGGCCACGACAGTTTTGCGGATGTGAGCGTGCACGCGAAAATCATGAAGGCGACGTATCCACTGGTGAGCTGGGGGACGTCATTCTTTGATATGGATAACGATGGCTGGCTCGATATCTTCATCGCCAGCGGCCACGTTTATCCGCAGGCGGATGCCGTCTCCGGAGGTATGCAGTACCGGCAACCGCTGGTGCTGTTTCGCAATCATCGCGACGGAACGTTTGAGGATGTGTCGTCGACGCTGGAGAAGCTTCCGCTGAAATCGAGGCGGGGCGTGGCTTTTGGCGACATCTTTAACGATGGCAATGTCGACATGGTAGTGCTCAACGTGGGTGAGCCGCCGTCGCTGCTGCTGAACCGCAACGCCGGCCCGAATCATCGCGTGCTGTTCAAGTTGGTAGGAATGAGGAGTAATAAGGCGGCGATTGGCGCGCGACTTACGGTGAAAGCGGGATCGCTGGTGCAGATGGACGAGGTGCGCGGCGGTGCAAGTTACATTTCGCAGAACGATTTGAGACTGCATTTTGGTCTGGGCGCCAACGACAAGATGAGCGAGGTGAACATTCGCTGGCCCAATGGCGAGAGTGAGACGTTGCACGACGTGTCGGCCGATTTCATTTACACGATCGTCGAGGGCGCGGGAATTCAGCAGAAGGTGGCGCTGCCTGCTTTGTCGCAACGGTGAAAGTTATTCTCAAGTTCCGGTGGGTCAGTGAGCCTGACCTCGGCCCTTCACCACAACCGCTGGACGGGTGGCATTTTGCCAACGGGCTTGCTGTAGTCCGGCGCGTATCCAACACATTCAATTTGAATGCCTTCCCACTGCGATTGGCACCAAAGTTCGGCGGGATTGCGGGAGTCACTCGGGAAACGAATGAGCAGTGTGCGATCATCCTTCCACGAGAGGTCAATTAACCTAGGGTCGTGTCCGACTGTGAATACAGTCGCTGCGTGCGCTCGTTTGCCGAGAAGGTGCGCAAAGAAACCCTCCCGGCGTTGCCAGAGCTGCACAGAGCTGTGAAACGAGTCCACGGCTCCACAGTCCTCCTCACCCACTTCGGCAGCCAGCTTCCCATCTCTCGACGAAATCGGAGGGAACTCGTAGCGGCCACATACGGCACCGGTGAAGAGGAGAACCAACAGCGGCAGCGCTGAAGCACAAATTAGAATGCCAGCGGCAATCCTTGCTGTGAGTTTCCAGAGACTTCGGCTGTTTCGAGGCAAGTACCACAAAACGCCTGCGGTCGCGGCGAGCAGTCCAGCAACTAGAAGAAGGATCATGCGATGTACTTTATATTACAAAGTTCATCGTGGTGTCAAAATGGCCCGTTGGCATTAGTAGATGTCGCAAATACGCGTGAGCACTCGCTGGGAATTGTCGGACTCTATGCGATCCCCAGCTGTTTCTGGATTTGCTCCAGCGGAACTCCCTTGGTCTCCGGAACCATGGTCTTCACCCAGACAAGTTGCAGAACCATCATGCCGGCAAAGAACGAGAAAACGTAGCTGGGGGGGAACGAGGTGACCATCCTCGGAAAGAACGTGGTGAGCAAGGCGGCGAAGATCCAGTGCGTGAAACTGCCGAGGGTCTGACCTTGGGCACGGTGGCGATTGGGAAATATCTCGGAGATAAACACCCAGATGACCGCGCCCTGGCCGATAGCATGGGCGGCGATGAAAGCGAAGATGCACGCCGGCACGATCGAGAAGTGGTTGGTGGAGAAGGCCCAGGCAACGAGACCGAGCGAAGTGATGTAGCCGAACGAGCCAATGTAAAGAAGCGTGCGCCGGCCCAGCCGGTCAATCAGCCATAGGCCGACGAAAGTGAAAACCAGATTGGTGACTCCGATGCCGATGGATTGCAGCAGTGCGGCTTTGGCGCCGAGGCCGGTCAGCTCAAAGATGCGCGGCGCGAAATATAAGATCGCATTGATGCCGGACATCTGGTTGAAGAAGGCGATCAGGATGGCGAGCAGGATCGGCTTGCGCAGGCGCATCGTCCAGAAATTTCCCGACGCCCCTTGCTGTGAAGACGAAGCGATGATCGCGTCCGCCTGGGCTGCGATCTCAGCTCTTGAAAGATCGGGTTCAATCCGCTGCAGGACTTGCAGTCCGGCCTCGCGGTCCGCCTTTCGGCTGAGCAGCCATCGTGGGCTTTCGGGAAGGCCGAAGCAGAACAGGGCGTAGAGCAGCGACGGAAACGCGGCCACACCCAGCATCCAGCGCCAGGCGTTCTCGCCAATGCCAGCGAGCAGCCAGTTCGAGACGAACGCGATCAGAATGCCAAACACAATGTTGAACTGAAACATGCCGGCGAGGCGTCCGCGGTATTTTGGGGGCGCGATCTCCGAGATGTACATGGGGGCAACTACGGTCGAGATGCCGATGCCCAGCCCGCCGATGACGCGCGCCGCAATGAACGTGGCGACGTTGGGCGCCAACGCTGAACCGACCGCGCCGACAAAATAAAGAACGCCGATCCACAGCAGGGTAGCTTTACGTCCGAAGCGGTCGGCCGGCCAGCCGCCAAGCAGGGAACCGATGACGGTGCCGTACAGCGCAGAAGCCATGGCAATGCCGTGCAGTCCGGGACTGAGACCCCAGAGCGCTTGAATGGTTTTCTCGGCGCCTGAAATAACGACGGTATCGAAGCCGAAAAGAAATCCGGCGAGTGCAGAAGTGAGCGACCAGAAGAAAATACGGCCATTCATAAGAGTGGGTATGCCAATTCAGACTTCTGTCATTCTGAACGAAGCGAAGAACCCATGTACTGCGGGCCCCGGCAAGTTGCATAGGTCCTTCGCTTCGCTCAGGATGACAACAAGGGGTCACTTTTCCAGCGGGAAGCCTTTCTCGCGCCAATCGCGGATGCCGCCGTCCATGGAAATCACGTTGGTGTAGCCCATCTTTTGCAGGTTGTCCGCAGCCAGAGCTGAGCGAAAACCGCCGCCGCAATAAAGGATCATTTCCGTGCTGAGTTCCGGCACGCGGGCCTCGATGTCGCGCTCAATGATGCCTTTTCCCAAGTGGATCGCGCCCGGAAGATGGTCCTTGGCAAACTCGCTTTCCTCGCGCACATCGACCAGAAGGAATTTGTCGCCGCGATCCATCCTGGATTTGACCGCGTCGACATTGGTCTCGCGTACGCGCGTCTTGGCGTCGTCGACAATCTTTAGAAATCTAGGAGGATGCTGGTGGGCCACGAGTGCTCCTGATTCAAACCAACGATGTTCAATTCAAGGCTGTTCAGTTCGACGATGAACATCCTACCAAGTGCCGCTCGAATATGCATGCGGCAGACCTCAGCCTCAGACCTCAAACCTTAGACCCTAAGTTCGGGTCCGGGGTCCGAGCGCCGCTTTCCCGCGAACTTCGGTTAGCATGAACGCGTGCCATCGAAGGCGGCAACTCGCAAGATCGGGCTGGCTCGCGCGCTGTCGAAGCTGGGATATTGTTCGCGGACGCAGGCCGCGGAGTTGATTCGCGCCGGGCGCGTATATCTGAACGGAGCCGTACGTCGCGATCCCGAAACGCCGGTCCGATTTGAGCGGGACCGCATCATGGTCGACGGGCACGCCATCGATTCGCAGCAGAAAATTTACCTCATGATGAATAAGCCGCGAGGAGTGGTGACGACCGCGTCCGATGAGAAGGGCCGCGACACGGTGTATGGCGCGTTGGGCAAGGCGAGTGAGCCGCTGCCCTGGGTTGCTCCGGTGGGGCGGTTGGATAAGGCCAGCGAAGGACTGCTCCTGCTGACCAACGATTCGGAGTGGGGCGCGCGCATCGCCGCTCCAGAAACGCACCTGGAGAAGATCTACCACGCGCAGATCGACAAAGTGGTGGACGAGAGATTCACGCAAGCGATCATGAGCGGAGTGCGAGCGGACGGCGGAGAAGTCCTCCGTGCGGCGCAAGCTCGCGTGCTGCGTTCGGGAGAGAAAAAATGCTGGCTGGAGATCGTGCTGGATGAAGGTAAGAACCGGCAGATTCGCCGCATGCTGGAGGCACTCGGAGCCGAAGTGCTTCGGCTGGTGCGAGTGGCCATTGGACCGTTGCCCTTGGGCGAGCTGGCCAAGGGAGCTTTTCGCGCGCTGACGACCGAAGAGAAGAGGGCCTTGGATCGTGCGATGCGAGAAAAGATCTCATGAGCGAAATAACTTTCCTTCCGGCGATGAACATGGCGCAGCAAGTCCGCGAGAAGAAGATTTCTCCGGTCGAACTGACTGGAGCTCATCTCGCGAAAATCGCAAGACTCAATCGGAAGTTGAATGCGTTCGTGCACGTCGACCTCGAACAGGTTCAATGCGAAGCTCGCGATGCCGAAGCCAGGGTGATGCGCGGCGAAACTCTCGGCCCGCTGCACGGCGTTCCGATAAGCATCAAGAGTTCGCTGGACGTGGCGGGGCTGCGATGCGAAGCGGGCACGCGCCTGCGAGCTGGGCACGTTGCGACCGAGGATGCCCCGCTGGTCGCGCGACTGCGCCGAGCGGGAGCGATCGTGCTGGGCGTAACCAATACGCCCGAACTGCTGATGGCGTGGGAAACGGATAATTTGTTGTACGGACGCACCAACAACCCGTGGGATCTCGAACGCACGCCGGGCGGCTCCAGCGGCGGCGAAGCGGCGGCGATCGCCGCCGGGATGTCGGCGGGCGGCGTGGGCAGTGACGGCGGTGGCTCGATTCGAGTGCCGGCGCATTTCAGCGGCATTTGCGGGCTCAAGCCGACTCCAGGCCGTGTTCCGGCGACCGGACACTTTCCCCCGTCGGGCGGACCGTTTGCGCTGATTGGCGTGGTCGGTCCTATGGCCCGCACCGTGGCTGATGTGCAGGCGTTGTTTGAGGTCATGCAAGGTCCGGACGATGGCGACGCTTGCGCTGCGCCGGTGCCGCTGCGCTGGCCGAGCGACGCTGAAGTGAAAAAGCTGAGAGTGGGTTACTTCGAAGATGACGGCCGCACGCCCGTTACTCCCGAGACTCGCGCCGCCGTAAGGACCGCCGCGCAAGCCCTGCGGGACGCCGGATTTCAAGTCGAGCCCTTCCGCCCGGAAGGTCTGGAAGAAGCGCGCGGACTGTGGAAGAAATTCTTCGTCACCGCCGGCGGAATGCTGATTCGCCCGATGTTCCACGGACGTGAACAGGAACTGAGCCCAGTGCTGAAGCAGTTCCTTGAGTGGTCCGGGGCAGAACCGCCGCTCACCGGTGAGGGGCTACTCGCAGCGTGGATTAGCCGCGACCTGTTGCGTGCCAACTTCCTCGCGCAGATGCAGAAGTATCCCATTCTGCTGTGCCCGGCGGCCGGGATTTCCGCCTTCCGCCACGGGGAACGCAGTTGGACGATTGAGGGCAAGACGGTCGAGTATCTCGATGCCTGGAGTTATACCGAATGGTTCAATCTGCTGGGCAATCCGGCGGCCGTCGTTCCCGTCGGCCATTCTGCCGAGGGTTTACCGATCGGCGTGCAGATTGTCGGAAGGCCGTGGGAGGAGGAACAAGTGCTGATGGTCGCGGCCGCGCTGGAGCGGGAATGCGGCGGGTGGAAAATTCCGCCTGTCCGCTAGCTGAGAGAGAAATCCACGCGCACGGATACGCGAAGGAAGCCGAACCATCCAAGCGGCAGACGGAATCCTCTGTGTTCCTCCGTGCCCTCTGTGTTTAAATCTTGGACGAGATGAATCTTCGAATTCCTGCCGCCCTGATCGCCACGCTGCTAGCTGCATTTGGACTGCTCCCATCCGACTCGAAGCCGAATCCCATCCAGGCCGCGCGCCTGAACAACCTCGGCGTCGCCTACATGAACCAGCAACTTTTTGAGAAGGGATTGAATTTATTTCAGCAAGCTGCCGCCGCCGATCCCAAGCTGGCGATCGCGCGGCTGAATGTAGGCGTTGCGTATCTGAACCTGCAAAAAGTGGACGAGGCCAAGGTTGCATTGCAAGATGCGCTCAAGCAGGATCCGAAGAGTCCGAACGCGTGGTATGGCATGGGGATGCTGGCCAAGAATACGGGCGAGGCGCAGGCGGCGATCGATGCCTTCAAGCGCGTCATCGAGATCGATGCCAACGACGCCGACACCTGGTATTTTCTGGGCACCGCGTACGTGCAGGCCAAGCAGTTTCCGCAGGCCATTGAAGCATTCCAGCACGCGCTGCAACTCAATCCTCTGCACGCGTCGGCCGAGTTCGGATTGTCGCGCGCGTACCAGCAGTCCGGCGACACCGACCATGCCCGCGAGCATCTGAAGAAATTCCAGTACATCACGCAAAACAAACTCGGCGCGCCCATGAGCCTGGCCTACGGCGAGCAGGGCCAGTACTCGCGTGCGGTGGAGTCACCGTCGGCGGTGCTGAAGGCTCCGGCGCCGATTAAGGTGCAGTTTGTGGACGTAACCAAGGAAGCGGGAATCGTGTCAAATCCCTTTTCTGAGCCGTTTGCAACATGGGATTCGTATGGTCAGGGTGCATGCTTCATGGACTACGACGGCGACGGGAACATCGACCTGTACCTGGCAAAGGGAAGCGCCGTAGGCGGTCAGACTCTTTATCACAACCTCGGAAACGGAAAATTCGAGGATGTGACCGCGAAGGCCGGGCTCGATCCGAAACTGCGTGCGATCAGTTGCGCTGCGGGTGACTACGACAACGATGGTGCGGTGGATTTGGTCGTCGGTACCGGCTCCCAGGTTCTGCTCTTCCACAACGAGAAGGGCGGTATGTTCAAGGATATGACGAAAGCGGCGGGCATAACGAGCGACGGATCCAATCTGGGTCTAACGTTCGTCGACTACGATCATGACGGCGATATCGACCTCTTCATCTCCCATGCGAACCTGAAGCAAGTTTCAGGAACTTCAGGCTTCGACCTTGAACGCTCAGGAATAATGTGGCGGAACAATGGAGACGGAACGTTTACTGCCGTAACAGACTCACTGGGGATGGGGGCTGACAACGAGGGCGCGCAGTTAGTTGCCGCTGTCGGCACAGATTTCAACAACGATAGAGCAGTCGACGTGATCGCCACCGGCGGCAATACTCCCCGCATTTATCAGAATCCTCGCGAAGGTAAATTTATACTGCGCAAGGACCTTAGTGCACAGATGCCTAAGAACACCAGCGGAGTGGCTGTTCTCGACTTCGATCACGACGGCTGGATGGATTTGGCCTTCACCCACATGGGCACGCCTGGCCTTACGCTCTGGCGAAATCGCCACGGCAAGAGCTTTGATCGAGTGGACCTCCCCGCGACCAACTGGGTTAGCGCCTACGGCGTTGCCGCGTTCGATTACGACAACGACGGCTGGGTTGATCTCGTCGCTGTCGGCGAGACGAAAGAAGGCAAGGGCGAAATTAAACTCTTCCGCAATCTCGGGCCTGACGGATTCAAAGATGTCACTGCCGACGTTGGCCTGGACAAGATTCAGCTGAAAGATCCGCGGGCCATCATCACCGGCGACTACGACGGCGACGGCGCCACCGATCTGCTCATCACGCAAAATCACGGGCCGGCCGTGCTGCTCCGCAATGAAGGCGGAAATCAGAATCACTGGCTGCGGCTTTCGCTCAAGGGACTCGCCGACAACAAGTCCGCCATCGGCACCAAGGTTGAAGTTTTCTCGGGCGGCAACCGGCAGAAATTTGAGATTTATGGATCGAACGGCTACCTCGGACAGAACTCTACCGACATCGTCGTCGGCCTGGGCGATTCCAAGGAAGCCGACATTGTGCGCATGTTCTGGCCGACGGGCGTCTTGCAGGACGAAATTCAGGTCGCTGGCGACAAGCAGCAGAACTACATGGAGATTGACCGCCGCGGCAGTTCCTGTCCCACGCTCTTTGTCTGGAATGGCGAACGCTACGAATTCGTAGCCGACATGCTGGGCGCGGGCGTGGTCGGCCACTGGGTTGGGCCCGGGCAGCGCGACGTTCCGCGGCCCGTGGAGTACATCAAGATTGATCGCAGCATGATTCGGGAAAGAGAAAACCCAAGCTCACAGGGGGATTGTCATCCTGAGCGAAGCGAAGGACCTATGCACTCTCCTGCCAGTTGCACGGATCCTTCGCCGCGAAAGGCTGCGGCTCAGGATGACAAGGACATGGGAAGTCCGAGAAAAACTCTCAGCTTCCGCTTCATGGAGCCGCTGGAAGAGGCTGTCTACCTCGATCAAGTGCGGCTGCTGGCGATCGATCATCCGGCGGACACTGATGTTTATCCCAACGAATATTTTGCGTCGAACCCGCCGTATCCGCCGTTTAAGGTTGTCGTAAGCCGCGACGCGCGTCCTCCGGCCGGGGCGTGGGATGAGCATGGGCACGACGTCCTGCCGGATTTGCTGGCGCACCGTTATTTCGGCGATTTCGCGCTGACGCAGTTCCAGGGATTCGCCCAGCCGCATAGTCTGACGCTCGACCTGGGGGAGCCTTATCGCGGCGGGCCGCTCTGGCTGCTGCTGCATGGCGAGGTCGAATACTTTTCGGCGAACAGCATGTATGCGGCGTCGCAAGCCGGGGTGAACGCGATCTCGCCCTATGTGGAAGCGCTGGTTGGAAATCAAAACGACGGAAATGCAAACGACGGAAATCAAAAACACGCTACGGGCCAGTGGAAACGCGTGATCGACGACATGGGATTTCCGGCGGGTGGTCCGCGGACCATGACTGCCGATCTGACCGGCAAGCTGCCGCTGGGCACGCGGAAGATTCGCATCACGACCAATCTGCAGGTTTATTGGGACAGCATTCTGATCGACCGTTCGAAGCAACCTGCGCACGAGATCCCCCTGGACAAGCTCAGGGCAGGTTCTAGCCCAGCTGGAAAAAACGCGGTGCTTCGGGATGACGCGAATCGGGAGGCAGTGCGGCTGGCCACGGTCCCCCTGGTGCGGGCCGATCTTGAATTCCACGGATATCCATTCAAGATCGAAGGCACGCCTCCCGGCAATGTGCAGTACGTCTATGAAAAAGTCAGCGCGACCGGGCCGTACACGCGTCCGTCGGGGACCTACACGCGCTACGGCGACGTGCTGCCGCTGCTGACCACAACCGACGACAAGCTGGCAGTGTTTGGCTCGGGCGATGAAGTGCGGCTCGACTTTGATCCATCGAATCTGGCGGCGCTGCCCCAGGGCTGGGTGCGCGATTATTTCTTTGCCGCCAACGGCTACGAAAAAGATATGGATTTTTATGCCGCCGAAGGAAATTACGTGGCGCCGCTGCCGTTTCTCAGCATGGGCGGTTACCCGTATTCGCCAAGGGAGTCGTTCCCGCTCGACGATGCGCACCTAAATTATCTGCTCGAATACAACACCCGGCACATGTCGGGCAACGAACAGCGCGGATACTGGTTCGACTACGGCGAGAGTCAATAGGGCGATCTTGATGGCCGGTTAACCATAACGCAATCGAGAAAGGCGCTTACAGAAACGTTTTAATATTGACATTTTGCCCCCTCCATAATCCAATAAGCGACTCATGGAAAATACTTCCGCGTCTTCCTCCGCGCCACGGCTCCGCCGCACGCTTACTCTTTGGGACCTCATCCTGTACGGCATCATCGTGATTCAGCCCACGGCGCCCATGCCGGCGTACGGAGTTTTCAGCAACGCCGGCCAGGGCCACGTCGTCACCTCGATTCTGATCGCAATGATTGCCATGGTCTTCACCGCTATGAGCTACGGGCGCATGGCGCGCGTGTATCCCAGCGCCGGTTCGGCTTATACGTATGTCGGGCGCGAACTGCATCCTTCGCTCGGCTACGTCACGGGATGGAGCATGACCATGGATTACATTCTCAATCCATTGATCTGCACCATCTGGTGCTCCAAGGCGATGGCCGATCTGATGAGCGGAACCCGGTATCAGCTTCCGTACCCTGGGTTGGCATGGCCGATCATTTTTGCAGCGCTGTTCACGACCCTGAACCTGCGCGGAGTGCAGACTTCGGCGCGCATCAACAAGACTCTTTGCGCGATCATGGGCGCGGTCATCCTGGCATTTTTCTGGTACACCATCCGTTACATCTTTCATCTGCCGCAGTATCCTGAGGCGTATTTTCTGCGGCCGTTCTACAATCCGCAAACCTTCACTATCAGCCGCGTGTTTCACGGGACGTCGGTGGCCGTGCTCACGTATATCGGATTCGACGGCATTTCGACGTTGTCGGAAGAGGTGGATAATCCGAAGCGGAACATTTTTCTGGCGACGGTACTGGTCTGCGTGGTTACCGGGTTTCTCGCCGCCGCCGAGGTGTATGGCGCACAGTTGTTGAGCTACGCCCACTTCGGCACGGACTTCGGGGTTTTCTCGGAATTTGGCGATGAGAACGTTTTCAGCCACGTCGCCGGCATTGCGGGTGGCGTCCTCATGACCAAGGCCATCAGCATCACGCTACTCATTGCGACTGTCGGTTCCGGCATGGGATCGCAACTGGGCGCGGCGCGGCTGCTGTATGGCATGGGCCGCAGCGGCGCGATTTCCAAGAAGTTTTTCGGAGCGATTCACCCGAAAACGCGAATTCCCGCCAACAATGTTATGTTCGTGGGTGGAATCGCGCTGCTCGGCGCGTTTCTGATCAGCTATGACGACGGCGCCAACATGCTCAACTTTGGGGCGCTGATCGCATTCATGGGTGTGAATCTGGCGGCGCTTACTCACTATTACATTCGTGGCAACGACCGCACGCTGGGACAGTTGATTCCGCCGGTGCTGGGGTTCATCATCTGTTTCCTGCTATGGATTAGCTTGAGCTCGAAGGCGAAAATCCTTGGGGCGATCTGGATGGTGGTCGGTATCGCCTATGGAGCGTGGAAGACGCGTGGCTTCCAGAGCGACCTGGTGAATTTCGATGTGCCGCCGGAAGAATGAAGGTATTGCGGAATTTTGATAACTGAGTCATTGGGTAATTTGCAGATGGACAGCTGACAACGATGCTCTGCGTTTGGAGGCCGGAATGTTAGGGTCGATCGATATCGTTGCTTTTGTGCCGACCACCGATGCCGCGAGAGCAAAGGCATTCTACGAGGGTGTGCTGGGCCTACGCTTCGTCAAGGACGACGGTTTCGCGATGGTGTTGGATGCGAACGGAATCATGATCCGGGTTGCGAAGGTGGGGAAAGATTTTACTCCCGCGCAGTTCACGATTCTCGGCTGGCAGGTTTCCGACATCGAAAACGTGGTGCGGGGACTGCAGTCAAAAGGTGTCCACTTCGAGGTTTTCGGATTCTTCAAGCAGGACGAACTCGGAATCTGGACCGCGCCGACTGGCGATAAAGTGGCGTGGTTCAAGGATCCCGACGGGAATATCCTCTCGGTTTCTCAACACGTTTAGCGGATTAAGTGATTTAGCGATCGGGTAATTGGGTAAGTTGAAAACCGGATCTGGATGTTGCCCGCGTTTTCAATTACCCAATTTCCCAATTACTCAGTCCTCTTCATTCCGCGTTCCAGCCGCCGACTTCCACTACGGGTTTGGCCGCGCCCAACTCGCTGGCGCGGTAGGTTGCCTTGACTTCGCGCTTCTCGCCAGGCAGCAGCGAAATGTAGTTGTCTTCCCAGACCACGGGCAGAATTTCTTCTCCCTTGACGCCTTTGTCAACTTTCAGGCGCACAAAGAAGGCGAGACTCTTGCTCGGGTTCTCCAGAACGACGCGGGTGATTTCTTCGTCGCCTTTGCGTTCGCTGCGCTCGCTGACTTTCAGTTTCACTTTTGGCAATTGCGAGAGTGCAGTGTAGTCGGCGTAGGACGCGGTCGGCGTCATCCACCAGTTGGTTTTCGCCCAGTCGAGCGTTTCGGGCTTGGTTGAGAGCCAGTAGAAATTCGAGCCGACGAGCTTACCCGCGGAATCTTCCAGGCGCAGCGCGACAAAATATGTCGGGCTGAGACCGGCCACATCGGGCAGCGTGAAAATCTTCGCCGTGCTGTCGGCCGGGGCATCGACCGCATTCGACTGCGTGAACTTCTCGGCCATGTCGAGGTTATAAATCTTGGTGGTGAGCTTCAATCCCTTCGCGTCTTCATACTGGCTGCTGACCACCCAGATGGAATGATCGTCGTAGCCATAGACGGGGTGCAGCGCTTCCATGGCGCGTTTAGCGCCGAAATACCCGCCGCCAGGACGCAGGTAATAGTCGTAGAGGTGCCAAATCATGGAAGGCCACGCATTGTTGAGCATCCACTGAATCACGCCCGTGGCCTGGTATTTGTTGCGGCTGTAGGCCTCATACATGGCGCGCACGCCTTCGTAAGTTTGCATCTGCGACTTGGCAGCGAAGTCGTTCACGTTGTCGGATTTGCCGTAGCGATTGGTCAGTGCTTCCGTGAATACGCCGATGGTTTTGAATTCGCCGCCGCCGTCGTGATAGTTCCAGGTGTCGTCGATGGGCCACATGTGGTCTTTGCCCACCATGGCGCGAATGCTTTCAACTGGTGGGACGGCCGGTCCCATGCTGGTTTCGGTGTTGAAGCCATAGGCTCCGCCGCAACCTCCGGGATTGCACTGCTTGCGGTCGGGCTGGCCCTGGGGAGTGTCCAACTCCCAATAGCTTGGAGCTACATACTCGTACGGCCCAGTCATCTTGACGCCGCTGTCGCCGGTAACGCTGGTCTTCCTTCCAGTAGCGGAGGAAACAACAGGATTGGGCCAGAACAAATCTTTCTCGACGTCGAGATACATCTGCTCCACGTCCGGTGGCGGAGGGTTGTCGCTGCCATTCAGCCACATGACGAGGCTGGGGTGGCTGCGCAGGCGGTAAATCTGATCGCGCAGAGACTGCTTGGCGATTTCAAAATCCTGCGGCTTCCAGCGCGGCCAGCGCTCCCAGAAATCGCAGCAGCACCATCCCGCCATCACGAGAATGCCCTGGCGGTCGGCAAGGTCGAAGAATTCCAGGGTTTCGAGTTTGCCTTCGAGGCGGATGGTGTTCAGTCCCATGTCCCGGACGTAGCGGAATTCGTCGTGCAGGCGCTGCGAATTCTCGCGCAGCATCAGGTCAGGCGTCCAGCCGCCGCCGCGAATCAGAATGTTCTTGCCGTTGACGTGGAATGCGCGCCCGCCCACAGAGTTGAAGTCCGACGTGATTTCACGAATGCCAAACTCGGTGGCCGATCGGTCGCTGACCGCACCCTTGACGTCGAACTCCATGGTCAGTGGATAGAGATTTGGCTTGCCCATCTGGGCCGGCCACCACAAACGCGGCTTCAAGAAGACGAGCTGCTGAAACTTGTCGGGCGTGAAGGTGACGTCTTTCGATTCATTAGGCGCGAGTTCGACGTCCTGTTCGAATTTCACGCCCTCGATTTCGCCTTTTACTGTGCCCTTCACGGGCTGGTTGGTGCCGTTCTTGAGTTGCGCGGTGACGGTAAGCTGTGCGCTGTCGTTCGCGGGCGGATTCAGTTTCGATACCACCGTCGCGTAGCGCAGCGCCACCGGGCCGCTGTAAGTGAGATAAACCTCGCGCCACAGTCCCATGTTTTTGTCGGGAGGGGCGGGATTCCAGTCGACGAACGTGATGGCGAGATCGTGGTCGGTGGGCGCGTAGGCCTGCACCGCAAGCACGTTCTCGGCGCCGGGCTTGGCGGCGTCGGTCACATTGAATTCGTAGGTCCGCCAGGCGCCGGCCACGTCGTCGGACTTGGCGATCTGCTTTCCATTAAGCCAGATATTCGCGCTGTAATTGATGCCGTTAAACTTCAGCCAGACCGTCTTGCCCTTGTAGGACGCCGGCACGCTGAACTGCTTGCGATACCACCACGAGACGGTATAAGGGCTGTCGGGCGCCATGGGGATGTTGGAAAAGTTCCCGCCGATGGGATAGTTCATGCCCGGAAAGTCGCGCAGGTTCATGCCAAACAGAGGATCGGGGAAAGTCTTATCCTTGACCAGCGCGGCCACGACCGTGGTCGGCACGGTCGCCGTGTGCCATCCCTTGGGAACGAATTTCGGCGTGGAGATGATTTCTCCCTTGGCTTCAACCTTGGCCGAGGTTTGCAGAGACCAGCCTTCCCGCAGCGTAACTCTGCCTTCGCCGGCATGGAGCAACGTTTCGGTCTTGATTTGGACCTTGAATGGTGGCGCCGGTTGGGTTTTGTCTTGGGCGAAAAGCGATGAAGCCAGAAGAAATTGTGCTAACAGGACGAGAGTGAACGCCAGCCGCTTGCCTGAATTCATGGTTCTCCTATCAATCGTTCGTTACGGTACGTGCATTAATTATGTGGGCCCGCGAAACGATACGGGACAGGGTTCGCAAAAATATCCCCCCAGAATGGATAACACTTATATTAATTCGTTTCAATAGCGGAGTTTTGGGGAGTGCCGGCCCAGGCGACGATTGATGGAGGGGCGGACGCCCTCGTCCGCCCAGGGAGTGGCACGAACGCCGGCATTTGTGCGACGAACTCCCCGGACGAGGCGTCCGGGGCTCCACTCGGAGGTGCATGGTTCCATTTTCGGTGGTTGGACCCGGCTAGTTTATAATTAAAAATTCGTCTTTCGATTCTGGAGTGACAAGAAAGTGATAAGACCATGATTCGATTTCTCCAAAAATCCGGCCAGACCACAAAGTACGTTCTCGGCGGCCTGCTGCTGCTCATCTGTGCGTCGATGGTGATCACGCTGATTCCCGGCGGCCTGGGCGGAGACGTATTCACCGGCACGCCCGGCCGGGGGATTGTCGCCAAAGTGGATGGCGGGGACATCAGTGCCGAGGAAGTCCGCCTGACGGCGCGGCAGATGGCACAGCAGGACGCGCAGCGCTATGGCGAGATGGCGGCGAAGATCATGCCCTTTCTCATCCAGCAGGAGACCACGCGTGCGGTCGACCAGTTGATCAACCGTCAGGCTCTGCTGAGCGAGGCCGGGCGCATGGGATTCCGGGTGACTCCCGAGGAAGTGAAGGACGAACTGCAGCACGGGCGCTATGCGGCAACCTTTTTTCCCGGCGGCAACTTCATCGGCGAGACCGAATACGAAAACATGTTGCAGGGAGCGAATCTGACGCCCGCCAAGTTTGAAGAGGCTGTGGCCAACGACATTTTGATTACCAAGCTGCAGGCTTTCATTTCCGGCAGCGCCAGCGTGAGTGAATCCGAAATTCACACGGAGTTCCTGAAGGAGAATTCCAAGGTAAAGTTCGATTACGCGATCTTGAAGCAGGAGGACTTGCGCAAGGGCCTGCATCCGACGGACGAAGAACTGAAGGCGTTTTATGCGAGCCACCAGAGGAGCTACGCCAACTCGGTTCCGGAAAAACGCAAGGTCAAGTATGCCGTGATCGAAACCAGCAAGGCGGAAGCCGCCGTTCAGGTTACGCCCGACGATCTGCGAGCCTACTACGAGCAGCAGCGCGACCAGTACCGCGTGCCTGAGCAGGTAAAGGTTAGCCACATCTGGATCAAGATGCCGCTGCCCGGCGCAGATGGCAAGATCGACGACAAGGCCGTGGCCGAGGCCCAGCACCGTGCCGACGATTTGCTCAAGCAGTTGAAGGGCGGCGCCAAGTTTGAAGACGTGGCCAAGAAATACTCGGAAGATCCGGGCAGTTCCAACGTTGGCGGTTCGCTGGGTTGGATCGGAAAAGGGCAGATGACGGCGGAGTTTGAGAAGGCCGCGTTTTCCCTTCCCAAAGGCCAGATCAGCGACGTGGTGAAGAGCCTGGATGGCTTCCACATTATTCGCGTCGACGACAAGCAGGAAGCGCACGTCAAGCCGCTCGATGAGGTCAAGGCGGTGATCGAGCCGATCCTGAAGCACCAGAAGGCCCAGCAGGCGGTGCAGAACAAGGCCGACGCGCTGCTCAAGGCTGCCAGTTCGCCCGAGGGTTTGGACGCAGCCGCGGCTGCCCAGGGCGTCCCCGTGATCAACTCGGATTTCTTCTCGCGCAAAGATATGCTACCGGGGCTGGGGCCGGCGTCGCAATTTATGGACGCGGTGTTCAGCGCGACCGAGAAGTCTCCGCCCGCTGAGGCTCCGGCATCGCAGGGCATGGTGGTGTTCCAGTTAGTGGCGGTGAAGCCGGCCGCGACGCCCACGTTCGAAGAGATTCGCAGCCGGGTTGAAGAGGAATTCAAGAACGAGCGTTCCTCGACTCTGCTGTCGCAGAAGGTTCAGGAATTGTCGGACCGGGCCAAGGCCGAACACGATCTGAAGCGTGCCGCCAAAGAACTGGGCGCGACAGTGAAGACCAGCGACTTTGTTCTGCCGGATGCGCAAGTCCCCGACGTGGGTTCGATGTCGGGACAGGCCGCGGTGGCCTTCAACATGAAGGCGGGCGAGATCAGCGGTCCCATCAACGACGGTCCCACCGCGGTGGTCCTGGAAGTGATCGAGAACCAGCAGCCCACCGACGCGGAGTATGCCGCCAAGCGCGATCAAATCAGGGATCAGATGCTGCTGCAAAAGCAGCAAGAGCGCTTCGTCCTTTTTGTTGCCGGCTTGATCGACGAGATGACGAAATCGGGAAAGATCAAGAAGAATCCGGACGAAATCAAGACACTGACCAAAAACGGCAGCGAGCAGGGAATGTAACGGCGGTGACATGTCTTTTCCGCGCGCCGCAGGCATCCTGTTGCATCCCACGTCGCTGCCTTCACGCGGCGGAGTCGGCGATTTTGGGTCCGCTGCCTATCAGTTCGTAGATTTTCTCGCCTCTGCCCGCCAGGGACTGTGGCAGGTTTTGCCGCTGGGCCCGCTCGGCTACGGCAACTCGCCGTATTCCTCCACTTCCGCTTTCGCGGGAAATCCGCTGCTGATCAGTCTGGAGCGGCTCGCTGGACATGGCTGGGTTGAACAAGCGAAGCTTGACTCAAGCAATTTCGGTCTGACGCCGGGTTCCAGTCGTGTGGAATACGATCAGGTGTTTGCCCAGAAGATGCCGCTGTTGTTTGAAGCGGCGCGGAACTTCGCGGGCACGGCCACGGGCGACGGATTGCGCCGGTTTGAAAAATTCTGCGCCGACAATGCCTGGTGGCTGGACGATTTCGTCCTCTTCGACGCTCTCCGCGCCCGCGAGAAACTGGAAAGCTGGAATCGATGGTCGCAGGGCCTCGCTCGTCGAGAGCCGGTCGCGTTGGAGAAGGCCCGTGAGGAACTGGCGGCCGACATCAAGATTCGAAGCGCGCTGCAATTCGCCTTTTACGAACAATGGCGGGCGCTGCGGCGCTACTGCTCCGAGCGGGCGATCCGCATCGTCGGCGATGTCGCAATCTTCATGAACCACGATAGCGCCGATGTTTGGACGCATCAGGAATTGTTTCGTCTGCAGGACAATCTTGAGCCCGAGGTCGTCGCCGGTGTGCCTCCGGATTTTTTCAGCAAGACCGGACAACGCTGGGGAAATCCGCTCTACCGCTGGGATGTGATGAAGGAGCATGGCTACGAGTGGTGGATTCAGAGGCTGCGCTGGGCCACGCAACACTGCGACTACATCCGCCTGGATCACTTTCGGGGATTCGACCAGTTCTGGGAGATTCCCGCGAGCGAGGAGACGGCGGTGAACGGCCGGTGGGTCGACGGGCCGCGCGACGATCTGTTTCTGAAACTGCGCGAGGCTCTGGGCGGCCTGCCGTTTTTTGCCGAAGATCTTGGCTACATCACCCCCGAAGTGCATGCGCTGCGGGACCGGCTGCAGATTCCGGGGATGGCCGTTCTGCAATTCGGCTTCGGCGACGAGGGGGCACACATCTACCTGCCGCATCGCGCCGAGGGCAAAGTCATCTACACCGGCACGCACGACAACGACACGGTGGAGGGCTGGTGGCGTTCTGGCGCGGCCGAGCACGAGCGCCGCAACGCCGAGGCTTACCTCGGACGCTGCGAGGATGGCGTCCATTGGGCGTTCGTCCGCGCGGCGCAATGTTCTCCAGCGAGCTTGAGCATCGTTCCCTTGCAGGACGTGCTCGGTCTGGGCAGCGAGGCCCGCATGAACACTCCCAGCCTGCATGGCGGCAACTGGCGATGGCGGTTCGACTCGCAGCAACTAAAGAGCGAACTGGCCGCGAAACTGGCACTGCTTGCCGAAGTCAGCGATCGTCTTCCCAAGCCCTTCGCCGTCCTGCCGGATGAGGGTTTTGCCGCATAAAAATTTGCGTATTGGCGCGAAAGTCCAGAGCCCCACCCTTCGACAAGCTCAGGGCAGGCTTTCTCGCAAAGGACGCGAGAAATGGGGCACCCTGAATCGATTCGATTTATGAATAGACTGTTACAGGTCAAGCGCTTTGCGCTTCTGCGCGGATCGTGTATAGAAGGTAGGGGACTTTGAGCGTGAGCGAAGCGGGCGCCAATCCGATCGTCAATCCGGGCGTCAAACCGAACGCCACTCCGAACGTTCATCCGAGCAACGAACCGATCATCGAAGCCGTGGGAGTCGAGAAGTCCTACCCGCAGGCCGATGGAACGCGGATTCAGGTTGTCGGGCTGACTAATCTCGCAATCGAACCGGGCAAGATCGTTGCCTTGCTGGGCCCTTCGGGCTGCGGCAAGTCGACGCTGCTGCGCATGCTGACCGGGCTCGCACAGCCGACGTCGGGAACTCTCCTGTGGCACGGCAAGCCGCTCGACGGCCAAATGCCGAACGTGGCCATTGTTTTTCAGAGCTTCGCGCTGTTCCCCTGGCTCACCGTGCTGGAGAATGTGGAAGCTCCGCTGGAAGCCAAGGGAGTGCCCGCGGTCGAGCGCCACAAACGCGCTCTGCGCACCCTCGATACAGTGGGCCTGGATGGATTTGAAACCGCGTATCCCAAGGAACTTTCCGGAGGCATGAAGCAGCGTGTGGGATTCGCGCGGGCTCTGGTCGTGGAACCGGAAGTCCTGTTCATGGACGAACCGTTTTCGGCGCTCGACGTGCTGACCGCGGAAAACCTACGCGGTGAGCTGCTGGAGCTCTGGCTGAACAAGAAGATGCCGGCCAGCGCGATTTTCATCGTGACCCACAACATTGAAGAGGCGGTGATGCTCTCGGACCGCGTGATGGTGCTGGGGAGAAATCCGGCGCGCATTCGTTCCGACTTCAATATCCGGCTGAAGCATCCGCGCGACCGCAAGTCGGCGCGCTTTGTCGAGTTGGTGGACTACATCTATAAAGTGATGACCGAACCGGACGTTGAGCACACCGCACCCGACGCCGAGACGACCGCGGAAATCATTCTGCCTAAGGGCGGACTCACGAAAGATGTGTTGAAGAAGCAGGAAGCGCCCCTGCGCACTTCTAGGTACCAGATGCTGCCCCATGCGCGCGTGGGCGGGATAGCGGGCCTGGTGGAATTGCTGCATGATCGCGGCGGCCGCGAGGATCTGTTCCGCTTGTCCGAGGAACTGGTGATGGACGTCGAAGATCTGCTGCCGATTCTTGAGGCCTGCGTCCTGCTAGGGTTCGCATCGCTCAAAGAGGGCGACGTGCAGATTACGCCGCAGGGCGTGATCTTCGCCGATGCCGACATTCAGCAGCGCAAGGTCTTGTTCCGGCAGGCTGTGCTGGAACATGTCACGATCCTAAAACAAATTGACAGCGTGCTGAAGCGGAAGTCGGATCATTCGATAGCAGACGAGTTCTTTCACGACATTCTCGATGAACATTTTGCCGAAGACGAAGTGCAGCGCCAGTTCGAGACTGCGATGAACTGGGGTCGCTACGCCGAGATATTCGATTACGACCGGGAGCGGGGACGGCTGGTTCAGACGGAACCGCCGGCGGGGCTGGAGCCTCTGCCCGCGGTCGAGACTCAAAATCCGGGATCTGCGCCGAAACCCTAAAAGAGAGTTCCTCTTCTGTACCGCGATCCGATTAAATTCGCGATCCGATTAAAGTCGCTAAGAGATGAAGAAATCAGTCACCCTGCGAGGATTTTCGGCGTATCGAATCTGGACGCAACTGCCCAGCATCGAGATCTCCTACCTGCCTGATCTGATTATGTTCGGGGCTGGGATCGCTTTGTTTTATGGCGTGCTGGTGGTCGGGAGGACGTGGCTCGGCCCGTTTACTCCGGAGGTCGAGATCTCGCGCAGTCCGTGGGCGCTCATCGCCTATGCGGGATATTCCCTGTTGCGCATCACGATCGCGTATGTGCTGAGCCTTGCCTTCACGCTGGTGTATGGCTACGTGGCGGCGTACAACCCGCGGGCAGAGCGGTTCATGATTCCGCTGCTCGACGTGCTGCAGTCGATCCCGGTGCTCAGTTTTCTTCCCGGCGTCATGCTGGCGATGGTGGCGCTGTTTCCCGGCCGGCAGCTGGGTGTGGAAGCAGGAGCGATCCTGCTCATCTTCACTGGGCAGGTGTGGAACATGGCGTTCAGCTTTTACGCGTCGCTGAAAAGCATTCCGAAAGAGATGCGCGAGGCGGCCAGGATCTACCGCTTCAGTTGGTGGCAGCGTTTTGTTGAAATGGAGTTGCCCTTCGCGGCGATCGGGCTGGTGTGGAACTCGATGATGTCGGTAGCCGGCGGTTGGTTTTTCCTGATGGCCTGCGAAATGTTCGTGCTTGGTGCGCGCGACTTCCGGCTGCCCGGGCTGGGATCGTATCTGCAGACCGCGGCCAGCGCCGGCGACACGCGATCGATTCTCTACGGCGTCGGCACCATGATCGCGGTCATCGTGTTGCTCGACCAGTTCATCTGGCGTCCGGTGATTGCGTGGGCGGAGAAATTCAAGGTGGAGCAAGTCGAGAGCGGCGATGCTCCGGGGTCGTGGGTACTCGACCTGATTCGTCATTCGCGCAGCCTGGCGCAGATTCGCAAGAAGACTGTGCACCCGCTGAGCGAGCGCCTGATGCTCTACTTTTCGCGCGCGCGCTCCAGCGATGAAGTGGAACCGCGCAGCACGTGGAAGGTTTGGCTGACTCGTGTTCTGGCCGTGGTTGCGCTGTCTGCGATGAGTTACGGAGTTGTTCGTGTGGTCATGATTTTGACCGGGCTGCAGAAGGCAGAGTTGCAGGAGGCTGCGCTGGGCTTGGGCGCGACGTTCCTGCGCGTGAATCTTACCTTATTGATCGGAGCGTTGTGGACGATTCCTGCCGGCGTGGCCATAGGCTTCAATCCGCGACTGGCGCGGATTGCGCAGCCGTTGGCGCAGATTGCCGCGTCGGTTCCCGCCACCGCGCTCTTCCCGGTCGTACTGCTGTTGCTGATTCGGGTGGGCGGCGGGTTGGGGATCGGCTCCATCGTGCTCCTCCTGCTGGGAACGCAGTGGTACATCCTGTTCAACGTGATCGCGGGGGCGATCGCCATCCCGACGGATTTGAAAGAGTGCTGCTCCGTTTTCCGCTTGCAGGGCATTCAGCGCTGGAAGAAACTGATCCTACCCGGAATTTTCCCCTATCTCGTCACCGGCATGGTTACCGCTTCGGGCGGCGCGTGGAACGCGAGCATTGTCGCGGAATACTTTCACTTCAAGGGCCAGATCTACACTACCGTCGGACTGGGAGCGACCATTGCCCAGGCCAGCGATGCCGGCAACTTCGACCTGCTGCTGGCCGCAACCATGATGATGGCAGCGACGGTGGTAACCATTAATCGGCTCGTGTGGCGCAGACTCTATGCCCTCGCCGAGACGCGATACCGGCTCGAAACCTAGACCGTGAAACCTGGATTGCGAACCCGAAAGTCAGACCGCGGCTCGGCGATTTTGAATGGTTACCTGAGGTTACCTTCCCGCTTCCCGGTGCTTTCATTTCATCAGCTTTTAACTTGCGCTTCATGTGGCTGCAATGGAGTTACGGTAATCCTATTGAATGCCATCAGACCATTTGCATGCGGACCAGACGCAGGGCGAAGTGTTGTCGCGCGTGGCTGAGTTTCCGGGCCTAGCAGCAAAATTCGCTCCTGTCGGCAAAGTGAGAGATCTATACCGCCGGGTGCAACGCTCCCCCGACGGATTTCGTCTCGAAAGCCTGCTTGCCGAGATGCGAATCGGTTTAAGTGTCCGCGCCGCGGATCAGGCGCGGATTCCCGCCAGCGGTCCAGTCGTGGTTGTCGCCAATCATCCATACGGCGTTTTAGATGGTGCAATTCTCACCGTGCTGCTGACTCGCGTGCGGTCCGATGTGAAGGTCCTGACCAACTTCCTGCTGTCAGACGTGCCTGAGTTGCAGAAGCATTGCATTTTTGTGGATCCCTTTCAGACCGACCGGTCGCTGGAATCAAACCGCCGAGGCCTGCGCGAGGCCTTCGCCTGGCTGCAAACAGGTGGCATGCTCGCCTTATTTCCAGCGGGCGAGGTTTCGCAGTGGCAGATGCCCGCGGCTCAGATTGTTGATCCGGCGTGGAATGACGCGGCGGTGCGGCTGATTCGCAAGACGGGAGCCACGGCTCTGCCCGTGTACCTCTGCGGGCACAACGGCGTCGGATTTCAGCTGATGGGCATGATTCATCCCAAGCTCCGCTCGGCATTTCTGTTGCAGGAATTTCTGAACCAGGCGGGCAAGACGGTCGAAGTCCGCGTGGGCAGCGGGATTCCGGCGGACGCCGTCCAGTCCATCCCGGACGCTCACGAAGCGACGGAGTATTTGCGCTGGCGGACGTATTTGCTGGGGCGCCGCAGCAAACCGGAAGCGTGGTGGCCCACGGCTCTGCGATCAAAGTTTGTTTTCAAGATTCAGGAGCCAGTCGCCGCTCCGGTTGCGTCGGAATTGCTGGCGAAGGAATTGGAGACGCTGCCGGAAGACCGGTGTCTAGCGGAGAACGGCGATTTCGCCGTCTACCTTGGAACCGCGCGCGAGATGCCGCAACTGTTGTGGGAAGTGGGACGGCTGCGCGAGCTGACCTTTCGTGGGGCGGGGGAAGGGACGGGCAAGAGCCGCGATCTCGACTCCTTTGACGAGTACTACCAGCACATTTTCTTGTGGCACAAAACGAAGGGCGAGTTGGTGGGCGCCTACCGCGCCGGCAACACTGCGGAGATTCTCGCCGAGCATGGAATCACCGGACTTTACACCAACACCCTGTTTCGGTACGACGAGAAGATCTTTCAGAAGCTGGGCCCAGCGCTGGAACTGGGTCGCTCGTTTGTGAGGCCGGAATACCAGCGGCAATACGCGCCGTTGCTGCTGCTGTGGAAGGGAATCGCCCGCATGGTGGCGAGGCAGCCGGAAATTCAGGTGCTGTTTGGCGCGGTCAGCATCAGCAATGACTACAGCTCTGCGTCGCGCGAAATGATCTACCGCTTCTTCGAAGCGCACATGCAAGAGGATGAGCTGGCCGGGCTGATCGAACCTCGCCGTCCGTTTCGACCGGGGCTGCTGCGCCGGTGGGATTGCCAAGGAATGCTCCGTGCCCTGCGCGACCTCGACGAACTTTCGCAGCCTATCACTGACGTAGAGGCCGACGGCAAAGGCTTGCCGATCCTATTGCGGCAATATGCCAAGATTGGCGGCAAACTTCTCGGCTTTAACGTAGACCGCAAGTTTTCCAATGTTCTTGACGGGCTGGTGGTGGTGGATTTGCGACAGACCGAGCCGGCGGTGCTGGAGCGTTACATGGGACGGGAAGGCGCAGCTCGATTCCGGCAGGTGCACGCTGCCTCAGTCGTTCGCTGAGCCGCGTCAGACTCATCGCGACCGGGTTGCAGCGGCGGGCAATTGACAGGCCTGGGCAGCGTCTTTCAGCGCCTCTTCCAAGTGTTGGCCAACCACCGCGAGTTCTTCCTGATTCATCAATTCCTGCATACGCTCAAACAGCAGACGTTCTTCCTTGCGAATGTGGGCCGACATGCGCTGCCCGAATGCAGACATCTCAGCTGCAGACATAGTGCGTGCTTCCGCCTCCGCAAAGCTCTCGCGCAGCACGGCATGATCAGCCAACAGTTCCTCTACCAGAGGAATTAATTCCGCGAATTTTCGCGCTGCCGGGAACAGCACCAGTTTCTCTGCCGTGAAATGAATGCTGATCTCACTTTGAAAGATCTGCGCGACTTCCGTCTGCCACGCGGCCAGATCTGCGTCGCCAATGGGCGTAGCGCGATCGATGCGAACGCACAAGGCCAGGGCGTGCTGGTGCTGGCGAGAAAGCGGAATCAGATTTCTGTCGCGCAGCATGTCGAGTGTCTGGTCCTCAAGAGTTCGCCGGCGCCAGTCCGGGCATGGAGGGTTCACCCTCAGTCTGCGCCGGCTCCACGGCGGGGCGAACGGTCAGCCAATCGGTGCGAACCCGCTGCCATTCCTGGATCAGCATTCCGTTGGCCTCGAAGAAGCTGCGAATGCGGTACCGCTCCCAGCCCGCGATTTCTTCGAGAATCGGCGCCAGCACCGCCAGGGCGCTGCTGCTGAGGACCGTGCGTTTCGCGATTTGCGAAACGTCGGGCGATTCCGAGACGGCGATGGTGAGTCCGTCGCGCGAGTTGATGTGCAGCATGACATGAATGTCGGAACTGCCGTCGCCGGTGTAAATCACGTGATCCGGGCCCGAGACCTGCTGCAGCAGCAGGTGATTCAGGACCGCAACTTTGCCATATCCGGCGGTGGCGCGCACGATCGTATCGATCTCGCCCGAAGGCTTGTAGCGAAACTCCGTGCCGAAAATGTGATCTGGCGGAACAATATCTTCCAGCGCCGACTGAATCACTTCGACCGGAGCCGCCGATAGAATATAGAAGTCGAACTGATGTCCGTCGATGCCGGCGTCCAGCAACTGATACAGCAGCTTGATATCACCCTTGAGCCGAATGCGTTTGCCCACCTCGCGCAAATGTTCTTTCCGCACTTTCGCTTTGAACTCCGGATCGTGCAGCAACAAATAGGCAAGCTCCGCGCCCTGCTGCACCAGGTTGATCTTGGCCATGCCCTTGGCCTTGCGCTCGAACTCCTCGGTGGGAATGCCGACCAGTTCCGCGAGCACGTAGCCGGAATCGTTGAAAGTCAGCGTCTGGTCGAAGTCGCTGGCGAAAATGTAACGCTTCAGAAGTTTGTCTGCCATATCGCTATTCGATTCGCGCGAGAGTCCAACGCGCCATAAAAAGAATTGATTGCGATTATATGCCCGCCTGGTTAACTCTTTGCGAATTAAAGAAGGAGGCTATGCCATCATGTAGCGACGTAACGCATCAAGCGGCTGGAGGTCTTCCGGATGGAAAGCGCAGCGATGGTGAAACGTATTAGCCCCATGCTGGCAACCGACAACATGGAAGAGACTATTCTTTTCTACCAGACCGTGCCGGGATTTAAATCCATCATGAAATCTCAGGAATACGCGATCGTGGAGCGGGACGGCCTGACCATTCACTTCCAAAAAGCGGCGGACGAGGAGACGATGAAATGTGTCCGCGAGCATACCGAGATTTACATTGAGGTTTCTGGCATTCACGATTTGTGGGAACACGTGAAGACCTTTAAGAATCGCTACCGAATCAGGGACTTATTTGACCGCGAATACGGCATGACCGAGTTCCACATCGCCGATCCACACGGCTGCCTGGTGTTTGTAGGAGAGCCCACGCCCAGGCGAAGCTGACGCCAAGCTTATTCAAGCTGATCCTCTGCCGAGATGCGGGCTGCCTTTACTAAATTCGCACGCGCGTCCAGAATAGAAGGTTCGGCACTGGAACGAGCAGACCGACACGAAGAAGAGGAGCTCTCATGGCAGTAGTCACAGGCGAACTGATCCGAGCAATGAATTACGTGGAAGACATCACGGCCACCTTGCGCCGGATTTGCATTTACATTCCCGGCATGGGTGCGGAAGAGCGCAAGCGGCTGGCGGATTCGTTACGCGACGCAGGCAGAGCCATCGATGCGGCTATCGCCGATCTGGAAAAGGCGGAGAAGTAACCGCTCCGGGTATGAGCGAGGTCAGATGAAACACGTCCAGACGATTGCGGTCATCGGCGCCGGCATCATGGGGCGGGGCATCGCGCATGCCGCGGCGCTGGGCGGGTATCGCACCATCCTCGAAGATCTTCTGCCGGGGGCTCTGCGCAAGGCAGAGACTGAAATTCGCTCCAATCTCGACAAAGCGGTGGAACTGGGCAAGGTGACTGCGTCCGATGCCGATTCGGCCTTCCGGCGGCTGGAGTACGCCGGCTCGGTCGAAGAAGCCGCGCGCGACGCCGACCTCATTATTGAAGCGGTTCCTGAGGAGATGGAGTCGAAGATCGAGATCTTTACACTGCTCGACAAAATCTGCCGGCCCGCGACCATGCTGGCCTCGAACACCTCGTCGCTCAGCGTGACCGAAATTGCCAGCGTGACCTACCGCGCGAACAAGTGCGTCGGCATGCACTTCTTCAATCCCGTACACAAAATGAAATTGCTCGAAGTGGTGCGCGCTCTCGAAACCGACGACGACACGCTGGCCACGGCGGTCGGAGTCGGCCAGCGCATGGGGAAGGAAGTCGTCGTCATCAAGGAATCGCCCGGCTTCATTACCAGCCGCATCAATGCCATGATCGGCAATGAGGCATTCCACATGCTGCAAGAGGGCATCGCATCCGCGGCCGACATCGACAAGGCGCTCAAGCTGGGGCTGAATCATCCCATGGGGCCGTTCGAATTGGTCGACCTGGTGGGGCTCGACACGCGGCTGAGCATTCTTGAGTATCTCCACAAATCGTTGGGTGAGAAATACCGCCCGGCCCCGCTGCTGGTGCAGTATGTCAAGGCCGGACGGCTCGGGCGCAAGTCGGGGCGCGGAGTGTACGAGTATCCGGAAGGCAATCCATGAGGCGCTTCAGTCTCGTCGTCGCAATCTTTATTCTCCTCCAATGTATAGGCTGGTCGCAGTCTAGCGACATTCCGCCCGACGATGTGAGGTTCGATCGAGGCACGATCGCAAACGGCACCTACACAAATGAATGCTTCGGCGTGTCGCTTTCGATACCGGAAGGTTGGGAAGTAAGTACCATCCCGGGCGTTGCGAGCGGAAGGGCCTTGCACCTGCCCGGAGGAGGGCTCGGGTTGCTGATCCTCGGCCG
Source organism: Candidatus Sulfotelmatobacter sp. (assembly GCA_052148475.1). Classification (GTDB taxonomy): domain Bacteria; phylum Acidobacteriota; class Terriglobia; order Terriglobales; family Acidobacteriaceae; genus Sulfotelmatobacter. Next base: position 45,569 of record JBKQID010000025.1, read on the forward strand.
CCACAGGGAAAAGGGCTTCGGCGACCAGATCACGCTGAACGCTAATGACGCTGGCAGATACCCGACATGGACCGTTCAGAGTTTCGTCAGCGCCTCAGCGCAAAGTGCGGTGAGCACCGACCCGCAAAGAAGAGAACTGATTCGCGATGCCTTTGCAGTCGAGTACGGAGGGAGACAATTTTATCGGGCAGACTACAAACAATCTCTCTCCAATGGCACCACGCTGTACCTAGCTTATGTATATACAAAGTTCGGTGGGTATTTCGTCGGCGCGACTCTGTCGACGGTGTCGCCCGAAACCCTGAATGAGGCTGCTGATTCGCTGCGCCGAATTTCGTTCCATCGAGATTCGCCCAACCCCAGCTGCGTCATCGGCCCTAACGATGGGCCACTCATGGGGGTCGTTGGTTCCGTTCGGTCGAGTTCGTCAGGTGCGGTGGGTGTGTCACGTGTACGTGTCTCACAGGGAGTCTCGCAGGGTCTGCTGATCAAGAGGGTTCAGCCTGACTACCCTGAAGCTGCCCGGCAAGGCCACATCGAGGGGACGGTCGTGCTGCAAACAATAATCGACGCAAACGGTAACGTCGAAGAAGTTACCGTGACCTCAGGCCCTCCCCTGCTGGCGCCCACTGCGGTTGACGCGGTCAAGCAATGGAAATACAAACCGTATACATTCAACGGCCAACCTGTGAAGATCGAAACGCAAGTCGTAGTACCGTTCCAATTGCCACCAAATTAGCGCGTGTCCCTGTGGCCGAAGTTGAGGCCGGCCAGCGCCGCGATTTTTTCTCCTTCGATTCCCTTGCTCGCAACCAGTACGTGAAAGCTCTCGCCCATGCCGGCGGGTGTGACGAGATGTTTGAGTTGCAGAGCGACTTTCGCGCGCTCCTGAGGCAGGCGGCATTCCTCGAAGGCATCGGCAAATTCGTTCGCTTCGCCAATGCCTAACAAGAACTGGGATTGCGTGACCAGCGTCTGAGCCTGCATCCCGCACTCTTCTGCGGCTGCGGCCAGCGCGGTGAAGTTTACGTCAGCCGTGATGTCCTGCTCACCCGGAGCCTCGTATGGGTTGTCGCTGACCGAGTGCTGGCGAATCGCCTTCACCGTTCCGCGATGGCGCCCGGCGAGTTGCTCCGCTCGGGTGTAGCCGTAGTCGATGACGACTGCGAATCCGCGAGTCAGGTTGGCTGCGGCATTCATGTGCGCCTGCGCCTGCAGCGGGACCTCGACGCGCTCTCCACGTTCGGGGTGAATCGAGTAACGGTCGAGGAACTCAAGCTCTTCGGGCGAGGGCTGCGCCCAGGTCTCCACAAAATGCCCGTTCCGCGTGTCGATGCGGAGCGATCCCTCCGAGCTGAGAATCTCGACCGGCAAGGCGTCGAAGAATTCATTGGCGAAGGCGATAATCGGAGCCTCAGGGGCTAAAGCTCGATCGTAGAGGGCTTTTTGCGGCACGACTGAAGTCGTGCCCTCCCCGTTCGACGCTTCGAAGAATTCCGTGTTGGAGGCCAACACCGCTTTTCCAGATTCGAGGTGACGACGCAGGGTGCTCTCGATGCGCTGGCGCAAGGCGGGCGAACGTTCGTCCAGTCTGTATTGCACAGCGTGAAAGAAATCGGGGAATTTCTTTTTCGACCAGTCCAGCACGTCCTGCGCGAACAACCCGCGGCCGGGGCCAAGTTCCTTCAGCATAATGCGCGCAGGCGATCCTAGAACACGCCACATCTCGTCGAACTGGCGCGCCAGTAGGCGTCCGAATAATGCGTGCACGTCGCTCGAAGTGTAAAAGTCTCCGGCTTTGCCGAACTGCGCCGCGTTGCGCGAATAGTAGCCGAATTCAGAATCGTAAAGGCATATCTCCATGTAGCGCGAGAAGGGAAGCGGGCCGCGTTCGCGAATTTCCCGCTCGATCTTTTCGCGGAGCCCGTTCACAGTCCCTTCCGTTGCCGGTCGGCGCGGTCCTGCGGCGTCCGGATGAACATCTCGACAAAGTAGTCGTGCAACGCGTCGTAAAGCTGGCGCTGAAAGCTCCATTCGAACTGCGGGTCGTCGAGATCGCGGGGGTGCAGATCGAAATAGTAAGTGTGCACGGGGATGACTTCGTCCTTGAACTGGATGATGATTTCCACCCCTTCCCCCTTGGTACGCGCAGAGAAGTTCAGCAAGGGATGTTCATAGAGCCGAAGTTGCGCCAATACGCGTTCCAAGCGAATCTGGGAGGGCTCGGGCACCGAAAGATTGTAATGGATGGCGAATCGCGAATCCGCGCCGGCGGTTGTCAGTGCCTCTCTTTCGGCAGGATTGGGCTTTGGAAAAATGAAGAAGCAAGCTACAATGGCGCCACTTTTCGAACCTCTACGCTGCGTGGGTTCTGTAGAGGTATTCCGCTGAGGGGCGGGGAATCTCCTCAGACTTGGGGAAATCATTAATGGCCACTGTCGTTGCGCCTGTCCGGCGCTCGCGGTCTCAATCCAAACTTGTGTTCTTTCTGATCTTCGGTTTGCTGACCGTATTCGTCACTTACATGAAGAACGCCAATGTGTTCGATCCCACATCCCACATTGCGCAGCATTTTGCGCCGATGAAATGGTACCTTCTGCCGCACGCCTTCTTCGGCAGCCTGGCCATGCTGTTGGGCGTGTTCCAATTTTCCAACCGCCTGCGCGCGCGCTATCTCAAAACTCACCGCACTTTGGGCTACCTGTATGTGTTTAGCGTATTCATTGCCGGGCCGCTTGCCGTTCCCATGACCATGAAAACTGGTCCGTCGCTGGTGGCGGCGTCGAGCGTGCAATCGTTTGGATGGATGTTGACCACAGCGATCGCTCTCTATTGTGTGCGCCACGGCAACGTCGCGCAGCATCGCCGCTGGATGATTCGCAGCTATCCCTTCGCCATGGTCTTTACAGTAACGCGGATGATTATTCCACTTCCGCCCATTCAGCGACTCGGCGAGCAGGGAGCCCATGCTGTCATCTGGTCGGTGATCGCCATGGCTGCCATCCTGCCAAATGTTCTGCTGGATTGGCGAGCCATCGCGGCGCAGCCGGTTCCGAAGGCCGTAGCCGCCGACTGATTTGCCCGTACCCGTTTGTAATACAAAACCACAAAGGACTCGGAGGACACAGAGCCTTGAAGGGCCCTGTGTCCTCAGTGTCTTTTGTGGTCAATCTACTCGTAGCGCAAGGCTTCGATCGGATTCAGCCGCGCGGCCTTGATGGCGGGCAGCATGCCGCTGACAATGCCGACAAAACTCAGAATCAGTGTTGACCATATCAACGTAGCCGAATCGATGTAGAGGTGGATGTCGCCCTCGCTGGCGTTTTCTTCAAACGCGCTCCACAGCGTCAGCGAACCCACGGACCACGAGACCAGGTAGGCCAGAACCACGCCCAAAAGCCCGCCCAGCGCCGTAATCACCAGCGCCTCGGCCAGGAACTGGAACAGGATGTGCCAGCGGTGCGCGCCCAGAGCCTTCTCTACGCCGATTTCGCGGGTGCGCTGCGTGACCGATACCAGCATGATGTTCATCAATCCCACGCCGCCGATGCCCAGCGTGAGCAAGCCGATAAACCCGAGCAGGATCTTGATGCCAGTCGAGATCACCTGCAAATCCATCAGGTCGGCGAAGACGTCGAAAACGAAGATAGCGCGCTGATCCTTGGGATCGAAATTGTGGTGGAATGCCATCGATTCCCGGACGGCCTTTACGACTTTGGCGTGGTCGCCTTCATATTCCATGACCACCGCACTCAGATAATATGTGTTGGTCAGGTCGCTCATGGCGCTGTAGGGAACGTAGACATGCTCATTGATGTTGTCGTCCCCGTTCTGAACCTGATGCTTCATGACACCGACGACCTGGTAGGAAATGCCGTCGAGGCGGAGGTTTTCGCCGAGCGCGTTCTGCCCGGAAAATAACTTCTTCTTTGCGTCGGAACCGATCACCGCGACCCGGGTGTGCGTGAAGTCATCGGCGTCGCTGAAAAAGCTTCCTTCGGCGATGTCCAGCTTCCGCATGCGCCCGTACGAGGCATAGACGCCGCTCACGCCGTAGTTCGAGCTGCGCGTTCCATAAGCGACGACACAATTTTTGAAAGCTTCCGGCGAAACCCGCTTCAGCAACGGTACTTCGCTGCGGATGGAGTCAAGATCGTTGATCGTGAGGCGGACCTGGGTTCCGGCCTTGGTGCCTCCAGCCTGCAACTCGGTGCGCCCAGGAAAAATGAAAACCAGATTCGTGCCGAACGAGCGGAACGCCGCCCACAATCCGCGTTCGAATCCGGTGCCGTAGGCCAGCAGTAGCACGACGGTCGCGATGCCCCACGCCATGCCCAGCATGGTGAGCACGCTGCGGCGCCGGTTGTGGCGTAGCGCGCCGTAAGCCTGGGTTGCGAGATCGACGATCATGAGACTCCGCTCTTGGCTATTCGCCGTTGGTTCTTACCTTTTTCTGCGTTAAATCAAATTGTTGATTGATGATTGTTGATTTCTGATTGAAAACCTCGAGGTCGTCAGGTTCTTCAATCATCAATCAAAAATCGCCCTTACTCCTGCCGCAAGGCTTCCACCGGCGGCAGCAGCGCCGCTTTTCTCGCGGGATACAAACCCGCGGCAATGCCAGCGACGGCCAGCGATCCGATCGCCGCCAACGCCGACGCCGGAATAATGCGTGGCGTGTCAAAGCCCTCGGGCGACGGCAGCATGGCCAGCAGGGTTACGAAACCGGTCGCGATGGCCAACCCGATGCCTCCGCTGAAAGCCGTCAGAAACGCTCCTTCAATGAAAAACTGCGTCAGGATGGCGCGATAGGTCGCACCCAGCGCCTTGCGCAGTCCGATCTCTTTCGTCCGTTCCGTCACCGAGACCAGCATGATGTTGATGATGCCGATGGCTCCCAGCCCCAGCGTCACGACTCCGACCACGCCCAGAAACCAGTCCATGGCATCGAAAATCTTTCCCACACGCTTCATGTTTTCAATCGTGTCCCAGTCTTCGAAGGCGTCTTGCAGTTTGGGATCGAAACCGTGGCGGCGTGCCAGGATGCGGTGAATCTCGTCTTTGGCTTCGGCGTGCAGATCTTTGGTGATGGGGCGATAATTGAGGAACGAGATCGCGTCCTCGGAATTCGCCTTGGTCATGGGAAACAGGTCCCGCATGGTCTCGATAGGTATAAAGATGCGCGAATTGGTGCCGTTATTACCATCGCGTCCAACTTTCGCAACCACGCCGACAACGTCGAAATTGATGCCGTTCAGCAGGATCGTCGAGCCCACCGCAGGCCGTCCTGGAAACATGTTCTTGAGCAGTTCCCAGCCCACAACGGCCACGCGGCGGCGCTCGGAATTGTCCTGGTTGTTGAACCAGCGGCCGGGTTCGATGGGGACGTTGCGAATCTGGTTGTAGTCGGAGGCCACCCCGAACACCTGGCCGTTGGTCGAGCCGTAGTCGCTGACCGCGCGAATGTCTTCGCGATTCAGCACCGGCGACAGCGCTCCCACGAGCTGAGCCTCGTTGCGGATCGCCAAATAATCTTTGTACGTGAAGTAATATGTCTGCCCCGACTGTGTGCTGCCCTCGACCGCGGGAATGCGTCCGGGAAACATAAACATAATGTTTTGTCCGAGGGTCGCGAGCTGTCTTTCCTGACCGCTACGGAAGCCTTCGCCCAGTCCGACCAGCAACAGCAAAGAGCCTACGCCCCAGGCGATTCCGAACATGGTGAGGAACGAGCGCAGCTTATGCGCCCAGAGGGTAGACAGGGACTGCCGCACGATGTCCAGTAGCATGCGCATAACGACGATTGTCGAAATCATGCCCCCACGCCTCCGGGGAGGAGCGTGGGGGCACCCGGGTAACGTTCAGGCGAGGGGTCTCAATCCCGCCCAACCATCTGATCAGAGATACGCAGCCGGGTTCGTTAAAGTTCCCCCGCTGGCATGGTTACTTAGACCCCGGAAGGAGCAAAAAGGTTAGCCGGATTCGGGACCCAAGGAAATGGCGTCGACTGTGAAGAATGGTTTACTGAAGAACGAGTTTTAGTCGTGCAGATACGCCAGGTTGTCGAACCTCAGCCCCTCGCCACGTTTCAGCGTGAAACTGACGCGCGAACAGGCTGCCGACCACCTCGTCCGCACTTGTCGCAGTTCGCCCGGCTTGAGGTTGATCGACACATCAGGCGCGCCTTCGGCCCGGATGGTGATGCTGGCCTCCGCCGCGCCTCCGTTGTAAGCATCCACGCCCACAAACACCCGCGGAGCCGGGAAAGCGAATGCCAGTTGCCCGGCGTTCGGGTCGGCGGGGACGAGGTTGAAAGTGCCGAACTTGCCCCCCGGCGTGCCGATCTTCCACTCGGGTTTCGATTCATGCAGCGGCCAGTCGATCACGCCCGAAGGATATGCGCCGGCGAGTTCGGTTCCGGCCGCGAGGTGAGGATCGTCGAATGTCACGTAGAGCGCAGGAGCAGTGCCGCCGCTGCCCTGGATGTCGATGTCGCGCCCGTCGTGGCGAATGCGCAGCACGCGGGTTGATTCATCAAAAACAAATCCCGCCTTCTCGAGAACCTGGAGCCGCCGCAAGGGGCGCCCGTTGGCCGTCACCGACTCGGGGACGAAGTTCAGCCGCAACACATCCGAAGACTCAGCGTCGAATGTGGAATAGGTCACCGAACCTTTGCCGTAACTGATCTTGGTGACTACGGAAGACGAGCCGACGAGATGCGATTCGTCCGCGGGCGCCCACTCCGGCACCGCCCAGAATGCATCCATCAGCCGCCGTGGACCGTCGGCGAACTCGTCGGTAAACCACCACTGGTTCTCGCCCCAGGGCGCGTGCGTGTTGGGCAGTCCTTGAAAATAAGTGACCCAATTGTAGGATCGAAAAGCGGCCTCGCGATAGTCGGCATCTCCGGTCTTGGCGTAATAAAGCGCCTCGACGGCCGCCAGCCGCGCGGTGTGGCTGTCGCAGCATTGATTGGGAAGGTTGCAGCAGAAGTGGACGCCGTCCCCTTGCTCCGTGGTCACGGTTGCGCCGTGCACAATATATTTCGGCCACTTCGGAGTCGTCTTCACCCAGGCAATCAACTGCCGCGCATGCTGCTTCCACTGCGGGTCTTTTTCCGGATGCAGCAGTACGTAGCGCGCGAATTCCAGAGGAATCACCTGGTTCATGTTTTCCATGCTAGGCGCGACGTCTTCGAAATAACCGACCCACACGTTGTTGGCGAGCGGATAAGTTTGGAACCACTCCCACGCCCCCTCCCGTACGACGGCGTAGCTGGCTACGTCCCCCTGCTGCAGCCGCATGAGTTCATCGAACAGCATGATCGGCTCGATGACGTTCGCCGAATACGGGCCCATCGGCTTCTCTCCACGCGTGCTGCCGTCTTTCGCGTAACATCGCACCGGCCACGGCGAGTGCGTTTCATCGCCCTGCTTATAGTTCTTGACCAGCGCGTCGGCGCACAGAATCGCCGCGCGCAAATACTTCGTGTTGCCCGTCATTTCATATAGCCGCAGATAGGCGTATCCGTCTTCGCCCACGACATGTGGCTCGACGTAGTCCTTGCCGTGCGAACTCCAGCCGCTGTAGTGACGAGCCCCAGGGTCGGCCGACGGATACGGCACTTGAGACCAGGCATAATCCGCGGGCGTGCGGCCATTCTCCAATTCGTAATCGACAAAATCCTCAAGGAAAGTGAGGGTCCGGGCATCTCCGGTGTACGGGTAGAGTCGCTCGATAAAACCCTGCAGCATGGCCCGAAGATATCCCGTCGAGTTCGCCCAATTCTGGTCGGGGATTAATTCATAGGTGGTGCGGTCGAAATCAAAACAGCAGTGAAAATAGTGCAGCCGCTGCCGGTTGTATTGATCCCACAGGATGGTCCACTGTGTAAGAACATGCGACGAGTAGGAGTAGCCAATGTTGTCGGGCATCGGCCAGGGCAGAAGTTTCCCCTGCGCGTCCAGCGCAACGGGCCGGCCGGCAATGGTGGGCGCATCCACGACTGAGGTGATGGGGAACTTCTCCTGAGCGGAGGATTGGGTCGCAATCAGCAGCACGAGGCAAAAGCTCAGCGCAGATTTCTTCATGGGAGTTCGGGATGAGGATATCGCAGAAATGCCGCGAGCGCCTCTTGGGCGGGGTAAAGCTTGTGGTTGAGAAGTGTCGTCAGCTCCTGAAACTCGACTGGCAGTGGGTCAAGGAGTGTAATCGGGATTCAACGACAGCCTGCTAGAGATTGCATAGATCTCTCACCGCGTTCACAATCGTGTCCGGGCGGTCGCTGGGAATATCGTGTCCACTATCCGGCACAATAATTTGCTTTCCCTTGGTGGAGAGATGTGCCAAGCGCGCTTGCAGCTCGTCCACCCAGATTCGGTGAAAGTCATCGAGGTCCTGCTTGCTCAGACCATCGCTTAGGATTTGATCGGAGTTCTTTCCACCGGTCAGTACGATCAAGGGCTTCTCTGCGATATGACCCGCAGCACGCGCTTGTTGTGCGCTGATCTTGATCATCTCCAGTTCGCTGGCTCTGGCTTGCAGATACTTCGACTGCAGGATCAAGTATGACTCGTTCCCAAGGTCTCCTTCCAGTCGCAAGGTAAAGCGGGCGACGCCGAGGTCGATATAAAGAGGAGCCCACTTCGCTTGTTTCTTGTAGCGATTCAGCATCGACTCGTAGATCCGTCCCCAAGCTGCAGGCAATAATTCGTACTGGTCTTCCTGCGTGGCATCCGCCAGCACAATTCCCGCGACCTGATCCGGATATTCCCCATTGAACACGCGCACGGAATAACCGCCGAAAGAACTGCCCACGAGCAAGTAGGGTGGCGCTTCACCAGCATGTTGTAGAAGGGCGTGCAGTTCCTGAGCAATCTGTGCGCTCGTGCGCGGCATTGGACCCGCATCACTGCCCCCGTAGCCAGCACGATCATAAGAGCAGACACGCGAAAACCGCGCAATCTCCGGTTGCACATGTTTCCACTCGACCGACACGTCACTCAGTCCGGCTTCGAGAACAACCGTTGGACTTCCGTGGCCGGTACAGTTGATTTTGAGCCGGTAGCCGCCAATATCTACTAATCGCCCAGCTTCCGGAGAGCGGCGAGCTTCGGCGCGCGATTCGGCGAACTGATAGGTTGCGCCCGCGACGGCCAGGAAAATCACCAGGCTAAGGAGAACTAGGGCAGCATTGCGCAGCAGGCGAATCACTTCTTGACACCCTCAGTGACCATTCTAACTGTCGAAATCAGCCGATAGCGCTCATTGACCCGCCCGCGGACGTCGCGGTTGGTTCCGATCCTAGTTCGGGGCTTTTTCTTTCGGCCGCTCATAGGCTTTCTGCAGATATTTGCGGGCTTCTTCGAGGGCGCCGAAGGTGTTGTCGTTGGTTTGCGTGGCCTGGCGGTATTCGTTGATGGCGCGTTCGCGCTGGCCGGTGATATCGAAAATCTTGCCCAGTTGGATGCGGCTCCAGACTTCGGTCCAGCGCGGCTCGCCGTCCCCGTCAATCGCTGCCCGGTAGGCGTTGGCCGAGGACTGGTAGTTTCGCTGATAAAAGAAAACGTCGGCAATGCGGTAATGGGCCAGCGAACTGTTCTTGTTGAGGTCGAGGGCTTTGTTGAACTCCACCAGCGCAGCCGAAAGATCTCCCTGCTGCTGCAGGGCCTGTCCGCGCAGAATAGACGCGCGCAACTTCACGTCGGTGGAGTTGGTCAGCACGTGGTGATCGGGATCGACCGAAATGCGGCGCGGACGGCCGAAGGTCTCAATGGAAAATGGTGAAGTCGTGCCCACAACTTCAATGCGCTGGTTCTCGGTTTTTCCGTCGGTATCGATGCGCAAGTCCACCGGCATGCGGAACAGGTCGAGATCCTGCGAGATCTCGCCGGTCACGCGGAATCCCGGAGACTTGTCCTCCTTCGGTGTTGTGGCCGCTGCGCCGCCCAGCCGGTAGGTCGTGTACTTCAACTTGAACTCAGGCGCTCCGGTGGAATCGAGCCACTGCGAAAAGAACCACGTCAGCTGCTCGCCGTTGTTTTTCTCGGCGATGGTCTTGAAGTCGTCCATGCTCGCCGATTTTCCGGCGAACTCGCCGGCAAACTCACGCATCGTCTTGTTGTACTTGTCTTCGCCCAGCACCCAGCGCAGCATGTGCAGGATCATCGCGCCTTTGTCGGTAGCCAGCGATTGAAACTCAGTCGAGAAAATGTCGAGCTTGCTGACGCTCGACAGCGGCACCGTGTCGTAGGCCAGAGCGCCCACCGACATATCTTTCACGGCCTCTTCCAGGCCCGCGGCTCCGGCGGCGCTCTCCACGTACATCGCTTCCGAATAGCGCGAGAAGCCGTCGCTCAGCCACCAGTCGTCCTTGCTCGCCGGACTCACCGAAACACCCCACCACTGGTGCGCGATGGCATTGGCCAGCAGACGATAGTTCGTCTTCTCCGTGATCGAAGGTCCGGCCATGCCGGCGATTTCAGGCGCCCACAGGTAGGGCAGGGTGTCGCCCGGCAATTCCACCACGTTCAGCTTTTGTGAAGGCGGCAGGCCGTACAGCGTGATGAAGTAGGTAAATTCCTGCACTGCGGTCGTGGTGTATGCCGGAGCCAGGCTTTCGTGCGTGGGCTTGAAGAAGACGTGCAAGTCCATGCCCGCTTCGTCGCTCTTGTACTCCTTAAAAACTCCGGCCACGATGGTGCCGGGGAAACTGGGCTTGGTCGAAACAAACGAGAAGGTTTTGGTCGGCAGGACGCTGGCATTGGGCTTGTTCGACGCAGGAGTTTCGGTAACCGTGGACTGTCCGCTACCAACGACCAGCATATGCGCGGGCACGGTCACGCTGATGGTCGAGGTGAAGCGATTGATGCCATAGCCGCTCACCGGGAACCAGCGTCCGGAATAAAACAGGTAGCTGGTGTCATCGCCGATGTAGGCCAGCTTGAGGCCCGGCACCGGGCTGTTGTCGCCCGATTCGAGCTGCCCCTCGTATTCGAAAGTCAGGGTCGTGGAGGCGTCTTTTGCCAGGCCCGCAGGCAGCGGCACGCGCACAGTCGAATCCTGCGTGACCCGCTCAGCCGACAACGGCTGCCCTTTTTCGTCGGTCACCTTGGTCACGCGCAGGTCATTGTGCAGTTCGAAGACAGCGACCGCCAGATCCTGCGTGGCCGTGAATTTGACCTTGGCGCGAGCCGCGATCGTGTGAAGATGCGGTTCGAGATGAGCCTCGATCTGATAGTCGTCCACGCGCAGGCGCGCCTTTTCCGCTGCCCACGACGGGACAGCGAGCACGACCGCCAGCAAAACAGTCAGGGAACTCGTGAGGACGCCTAGAGCGCGCCGCGGGTCAATCCACATTCAGGAGAGTCTCCGGGAAATGATAACCCATTTCCTATGATGAAGATTCTCACGCAAAAGATGCTGGTAGCACAAGGTTTAGAAGCGAGATGTCAGGATTTTGTCACTGCGCGGGGAACGAATCTGAATATGGAGCCCTGAGTCTGGAATATGGAGCCCCGATTCTGAATATGGAGCCCCGGACGCCTCGTCCGGGGACGGCGCCGTGCAGGTTCCTGCCGGATCAGGTTCCTGCAAGATATTAAGATATTGTGCCGCTGTCTGGGCGGACGGGGGCCTCCGCCCCTCCGCGGGCTATTTCTGGAGCATTGCCAGGATAATCTCAGCAGCCCGGTCCGCCGGATGCTGTGTCGGCCTGGAGCCATCCTGTGGGGCGCGCAGCCGGGCCTTGACCCGGCCCAGACCCTGCAGCATGCGGTCGCGAGCCGGGCCGTCGGGCAGAATCTCCTTCAGTCGTGCGACTACTTTTTCCGCGGTGAAATCGTGCTGCACCAGTTCGGGGACCACTTCCTCTTCGGCAATCAGGTTGACCATGGCGAATCTTGGCACCTTCACCCGCGGCTTGCCAAGCAGATAGGTCAGCGGCGAGACCCGGTAGACCATCACGAACGGCGTGTTCATCATCGCGGCCTCGACCGTGGCCGTGCCGCTGGCCACGATCGCGGCGCGGGAGTGAAACAGTGCCGGCAGGGCGTCGGGTACAAGAGAGATTCCTCCAGCGCGCCCCGTGCCAAACGAGAGTCTGTTCTCGGCCGTGCTTTGAAAGGGCGCGGCTTTAAGCCGCGTCGCACGTTCGGCGGGTTTGGATGCGGCTTCAGCCGCTGAGGGAAATTTCGATTGAATGATCCCGCGTAGAAAGTCCCGCTCGAGCATGGGAGCGACTGGCAAGAGAAACTCATAATCCGGGCCGAGTTGCACTGCCGATTCCAGAATCGTCGGCAGGTTCATGCGAACTTCTTTGATCCGGCTGCCGGGCATAAGCGTGATCCACGGCTTGGACAGATCGAGTTGAAACTGCGCCGCGTAGTCGTCGCGCGCAATCGCCGGTCGCGGCAACGCTGCCAAAGGATGGCCGACGAACGTCGCATCCACCCCGCGGTCGTGATAGAACTTTTCTTCGAAAGGAAAGATCACCAACGCCTTGTCGATGTAGTCCCGCAGCAGCCGTACGCGCCCTTGCCGCCACGCCCAGAACTGCGGCGCAACGTAATAGACCGTAGGAATGCCGCGCCGCTTCATCTGCCGCGCCACGCGCCAGTTGAATGCCGGCGAGTCGATGAATATGGCGAGATCAGGCTTGCGCCGGCCGGCCTCAGCAATCAAGTGCCGGTAGCGGCCGAGAATCTTCGGCAAATGGCTGAGGATTTCGGTAATGCCGACGACAGCCAGGTCCTTGGCGTCAACGACAGTATCGCACCCGGCAGCTCGCATCCGGTCTCCGCCCACACCGAAGAATTCAAGCGCTCTAGATACTTGTGTGGGGACAGAAGTTTCTGTGGGGACGGGCGACCCGCCCGTCCAGGCGGAGCAAAGCTCCGCTGGCTCTCGCTCGGCAGCCCGCCGCAGAGCCTCCATAAGCTCCGCCCCATACATTTCCCCCGAAGCTTCGCCAGCTGAGATCAGGATTCGCAAGAGAGCATTGTAAGGGAGCGAACCTCATGTGGTGCGGGCGCCCCCGCCAGCGGCTGCGCGGGACCTAAGCATCGCGGCTGCACTGTACAAACTCAATCGTCCGCGCTGGCTCTTGTCTCCGCATTCGCGGGCGAGGGCGCCCGCGCCACATTCAGCTCCTGATCCTTGTATTGCAACTGATATAGCTTGAAGTAAATCCCGTGGTGCGCCAGCAACTCCTGGTGAGTGCCCATTTCGCGGACTTGCCCTTTATGCATGACGATGATTTTATCGGCGCGCTGCACCGTCGAAAGCCGGTGGGCGATGATCAGCGAAGTGCGGCCCTCGACCATGTGGGCGAGCGCGTCGCGCACTTTGAACTCGGTTTCGGTGTCGACGCTCGAGGTGGCCTCGTCGAGAATCAGAATTTTTGGCTCATGTGCCAGAGCGCGGGCGAACGAGATCAGCTGCTTCTGCCCGGTCGACAGCGTCGATCCACGCTCGCGCACTTCTTCGTTGAAGCCGTTGGGCAGGGCGCGGACGAAATCGCCGAGATTCACGTCTTCGGCGGCCTTGGCCACATGTTCGTCCTGAATCCGCTCCGTGCCCAAGCGGATGTTGCCGCCAATCGTTCCCGTGAACAGAAACGGGTCCTGCAGCACGACGCCGAAGCGGCTGCGCAGGTCGGAGAGATCCATTTCTTTCACGTCGACGCCGTCGATGCGGACTGCGCCTTTTTGCACATCATAGAAGCGCATCAGCAGGGAAATGAGCGTGGTCTTGCCGGCGCCGGTGTGGCCGACGACGGCGACGGTTTCTCCGGGCTCGATGGCGAAGGTCACGTCGCGCAGCACCCAGTCGGGCTGGAGTTGCGAATCTGAGATTTTGGAGCCCCGGACGCCCTTGTCCGGGGGGACCGCTAACGCAACCCCGGACGAGGGCGTCCGGGGCTCCATGTTTTCGGTTTCACGGTACGCAAACCAGACGTGGTCGAACTCGATGCGGCCGGGGCCTTCCGGCTTTTTCGTCACCGTCGGCGACACGATGTCCACCGGAGTATCCAGCAACTTGAAAATGCGCTCGCTGGCCGCCATCGCCGACTGCAGAATGTTGTATTTTTCACTGAAATCCATGATGGGGCGGAAGAAGCGCATCGCATACTGGGTGAAGGCGATGAGCACGCCCAGTGAGGCCGCGGTTGCGACCAGGTGAAACGAAACCAGCGGCTGGCGGCTGAACTCGACCGCAACGCTGCTGGCCACAATGCCGCGCATCACATCCTGCCCGCCGAACCAGATCACGCAGGCAATCGCGATCGCGGAAAAGAAATCGACCACGGGATAATAAACGGCGTAGGCCATGATCGCGTCTTTGTAAGCATCCATGTGGCTGCGGTTGATTTCCGAGAAGCGCGTGTAGGCTTTGCGCTCGCGATTGAAAAGCTGCAGCACGACCATGCCGCTGACGTGTTCCTGCAAGTAAGCGTTAATGCGGGCGATGGCGGTGCGAATCCGCCGGTAAGAATCGCGCACCTTGTCGCGAAAAACTTTCGTCGCGACCACGATGAATGGCAGCACCGCGAATGTGATCAACGCCAGCTTCCAGTTCATACACAGCATGATTCCCAAAATTCCCACCAGCACGAACAGATCTTCAAAAATAGAAACCACGCCCGAGGTGAACATTTCGTTTAGAGCGTCCACGTCAGTAGTGACGCGTGTGACCAGGCGGCCAACCGGATTCTTGTCATAAAAAGCGACATGCATGCGCTGCAGGTGGCGGAATATCTGGCTGCGCAGGTCGAACATCACTTTCTGTCCAGTCCATTGCATGAAGTAGGTCTGCAGGAACTCAAACACGAAGGTGAGGATCAACAGGCTGAAGTAAATCGCAGAAATTTGCGCGATCCCGTGCAGTGGCCGCGGGCTAAGCCAACTCCACAGCCCCGAGTTCGCACCTTGCACGGGCGCGAGATAGCGATCCACCGCGACCTTCACCAGGTAAGGCCCGAGAACGTCGCAGAATGATTTGACGATGATTGAGACAATGGCAATCGTCACCTGCCAGCGGTAGGGACGCAGGTAGGTCAGCAGCCGCCGCATCAGTCGGCTGTCATACGCTTTGCCTAATACTTCTTCTTCCTGGGCCATTGTTTACCGGACAAAGTTCACCGGACAACTTCTAAAGGCAACGGGCGAGTGCGCGCGGGGCGCCTCTAACAGGGTACCGTAAATAGATGGCCGACACAGCGGCCAGGATGGAAAAGGTTCGAATGTGGCGCGGACCTGCCCTGAGCGATAGTCGAAGGCCTCCTCGCCCGCGAAAGGGTGGGATAATCGAAGTCGTGGCTCTTGGGATCTACATTTCGGTGCCGTTCTGCAAGACCAAGTGCAGCTACTGCAACTTCGCGTCCGACGTGTTTTCGCGGGCCGTTTTCGATCGCTATGTCGACCGCGTCTGTGCCGATGTTGCGAGTGCTCCGCAGATTGCCGAGGACATGCGCGCCCGATTCGACTGCGAAGTGGA
Organism: Candidatus Sulfotelmatobacter sp.; assembly: GCA_052148475.1. Lineage (GTDB taxonomy): Bacteria > Acidobacteriota > Terriglobia > Terriglobales > Acidobacteriaceae > Sulfotelmatobacter. The sequence goes on from JBKQID010000025.1 coordinate 61,064, forward strand.
CTCCATCTATCTCGGCGGCGGCACGCCCACCGTCCTCGATGCTGGACAATTGTCGCGGATTTTTGACGTGGTTCGCTCGCAGTTTCAGGTGCGGCCCGACGCGGAGGTGACCGTCGAGTGTGCGCCCGGCACCATTGGGCCGGAGGTTCTGCAAGGTCTGCTGCGCTGCGGAGTGAATCGCGTCAGCCTGGGGGTGCAATCGTTCGTTGACGCGGAAGCTGCGGCGGTTGGGCGATTGCACAAGCGATCCACTGTTCTGGAGGACATCGCCCGCCTGCGCGCGGCCGGGATTACCAATCTAAACATCGACCTGATCGCCGGGCTGCCGCACCAGACCGCAGAATCCTGGCAGCACTCGCTTGACGAAACCCTTGCGACCGGGGCCCCGCACGTGAGCGTTTACATGCTCGAAGTAGACGAAGACTCGCGGTTGGGGCGCGAGGTGATGGCCGGGGGAGCGCGCTATCACGCTCACTTCGTGCCGGACGAAGAGGCCACCGCGGATTTCTATCTTGCGGCGTGCGAGCAACTCGGCGCGGCCGGCGTCGCGCAATATGAAATTTCCAATTTCGCGCGATCCGGTGCGGAGTCGCGGCACAATCTCAAGTACTGGACGCGACGGCCTTATCTGGGTTTTGGCGTCGATGCTCATTCCATGCTGGCGGCGGCGATGCCGGGAGCCGAGGCAGTCCGCTTCGCCACCGCAGATGCCCCGGAAAAATATGTTGCAGGATCGCCCTTGCAGAGCACGGTCGTTTCCCACGCAGCCGCGCTGGAAGAGGCTTTCTTTCTTGGTCTGCGCCTGAACCGTGGCGTGGCCCTGGGACGCGTCGCAGGGACCTTCGGCCAGCCAGCTGTCGACGACCTGTCGCCGTTGATCACAGAACTGGTCGCCGACGGACTACTGCAGTGCGACGCCGATTGCGTTCGCCTCACTCCGCGTGGACGATTACTTTCCAATGAGGTCTTCCAGCGTTTCCTTGCCACGCCCGATGTTCCAACCCAGGCCTGACGACGAGGCGTATAATTTGCAGTTGATCTTCGGCGCTGGCTCCAGAAGAGCATCGCAAGCTGATTTCCAAACCATCCGGTCGGTTGGGTGGCAAAGAGAAACCCGCAGAATCGCCAGTGTTCATGCGGGTAGTCCCATCCTCCCCCTTTCCCTTCCGGGGGTAACTTCTTCCTCTTCCAGCGCTATGTTCTAATCACAATTCGGGGCGATCAAAGTCAGACCCCTTACGCGGGATTGCTTCAAGGCGCAGTGCCCGAGTGGGTTGGAGGAACTTTGGATTTCCAACTGAACGAAGAGCAGTTGCATTTGAAAAAAAGCGTTCGCGAATTTGCCGAGCGCGAGATCAAACCCAACGTCATGCAGTGGGACGAGGCCAGTGAATTTCCGCTCGCCACCATCAAGGAACTGGGCAAGCTTGGCCTGCTGGGAATGATTTTTCCTGCCGAATACGGCGGCGCGGGCATGGGCTATGTGGAGTACGTCACCGCGATCGAGGAACTCTCACGCGTCGATGGCTCGGTCGGCATCATCGTGGCCGCGCACACCTCCCTGTGTTCAAACCATATTTTTCTCGCCGGCAATGAGGCGCAGAAAAAGAAATACGTCGGCAAGCTCGCGACCGGAGAATTCATTGGTGCGTGGGGATTGACCGAGCCCTCGTCGGGATCGGACGCCGGCAGCGCGCGCATGACCGCCGTGCGCCGGGGAAACAACTGGGTGCTGAATGGCACGAAAACCTTTTGCACCAATGGGCACTACGCCGACGTGGTCGTTGTGTTGGCCGTGACCGATCGCGCTGCGCACACCCATGGGTTGTCGGCGTTCGTCGTAGAGAATGGCGCCAAGGGATTCCGTCCGGGCAAAAAAGAAAACAAGCTGGGACTGCGGGCCAGCGATACCGCCGAATTGATCTTCGAAGACTGCGTGATTCCGGCGGAAAATCTGCTGGGCGGCGAGGGCCAGGGTTTCCCCGACGCCATGCGCGTGCTCGATGGCGGCCGCATCTCGATCGCCGCGTTGTCGCTGGGCATGGCCGAAGGCGCGTACGAGGCGGCCCTGAAATACTCGAAACAGCGCAAGCAGTTTGGCAAGGCCATCAGCGATTTCCAGGCCATCCAGTGGAAACTGGCCGACATGGCGACCGAAATCGATGCGGCCCTGCTGCTTACCATGCGCGCCGCATCCATGAAAGACGCCGGCATGAAGACCACGCAGGAATCTTCCATGGCAAAGCTTTATGCCAGCGAAGTCGCCGTGAAGTGTGCCAATGAGGGCGTACAGATTCATGGCGGCTACGGCTTCATCAAGGAATATCCCGCCGAGAAGTTTTATCGTGACGTAAAGCTGTGCACCATCGGCGAGGGTACCAGCGAAATTCAGAGGCTGGTGATCGCGCGGCAGTTGCTGAAGGACTAAGGACTAGCGCTGGGCTCTAGCTTTTAGCGAAAACAATCCTGAACACGTCTCGGTGTTCAACTGACTCGCTCTGTGATACCGTTCAGCTGCATGTCAGAACCAGCGCCAATGAACGGGGTTTCTCAGGCAGGGACCACGCAGGACGAGCGCACCATGGGAACGCTGGCTCACGTTCTGCAACTTGTCGGTGGATGGATTGCTCCCCTGATTATTTTTCTGATCAAGCGAAATTCACGGTTTGTCTCGTTTCACGCCCTCCAGGCTTTGTTATTGCAGGGATTGTACTTTCTCTTTGTGATGATCTTCGTCGGAGGATTCTTTGTCGTCGCCATTGCTGGTTTTGCGGTTCATCAGTCAACTACCCAGCACGGTTCGCTCCCGCCTGCGTTCCTCGTCCTTTTCCCTGCTTTATGGTTGGGAATGATGGCCTGGTGGGTATTTATGGTGGTAGTTGCAATTGTGTATGGCATCAAAGCTGGTAAGGGCGAATGGGCTGAATACCCTGTGCTCGGCCGACTCGCCCGCAGAATTCTGGGCATTGGACCGGCAGGTGAACCTCTTAGTTGATCTGTTCTCCGGTCGCCCTCAGCAGTTTTCGGCTCAGGCCCTCAGCCACACTTGCCACACGAACAATCCCCAATAGCTGCAAGCTAGGGCGACGAACAAGCATGTCAGCAGAACGTGGCCGATCACGAACTGTTTTCCCTGGGGCCAGTCCTCGTGGGAGAAATAGAATGCGTCAACCAGAATGCGTGCCGTCCAGTAGCACGCAATAAAACAGGCCAGACCCAGCGCAGCGCGATCGCCGCGGACTAATTCTCGGTGCAGTGCGAGCGTCAGCGTGCCGAACGCAATGATGGTCAGTACCGTGAATCCTCCCTGTACCCACAGCAGCTTTCGGTTAAACGGCATGAGCTTCGCCAGATCCTCTTTCCAGCGCAAGCGGGACGGCACCTGAAAGCTGGCAAACAAAATGACAAAGTGTCCCGCGCCAGCCAGCCACAGGATGAGACCGAACAGCCGTTCTGCTGAAAGATGCGTCATAGGGCGTGAACCGCGCACATGAAAGGAAGTATGACACGCAGCACAAACGGAGGATGAAAAAGCCAGAAGGCTGGAGCGGCGGTCACGATCAGCATGAAAATCCAGGCGGTTGCGCCCTGCTGCAATCCAAGCCGCCGGCCCAGTGCCGATCGCTCCAGAGTCACGCCCAGGCCCTGTAGGATGAAGTATCCGGTGGGCAGGCCGTATCCGCCGCTGGCGGGCAGCGAAATCACCAGGTCGTGGATCAGCCCAGAGGTGGCAAACACGAGCAGCCCGGCCGCGGCCACGCCGATGCGCCGGTGCAGAGGCCGGAAAATCAAATCGTGTACCAGTTGGCGAAAGCCGAGGTTCCAGCGCTTGCCCCAGAACTCGCTCAAAGTTTTCGACAGGATGGGCTTCGCCATGATCGGCTCGGCGGCGATCCCCATCGTCTGCCAGAACAGGGCAATCAGATGGAAGCTGCCGAAATGCAGCAGAAAGATCAAGCCGAACAATCCGATCCAGCCGCGCAGCAAAGCCTGCTGTTCCGGGACGCGGCGCGCCACCATCCACAGAAGGGCCGCCCCCAACGCAGTCTTGAGAGCCGCCCAGAACCAGTCCCGAACGGACGGTTTAACTTCAGGCCGGTCCGCGCCGAGAAAAGTTTCTGCGTCCATCCCCGGCCAGGCTACGAGGTAGGCGAACGACCGTCCCGCGCTGTGAGCGATGTGCGGGCGAGCCGTCCACCACGTCATCCACTTCAAACTGGCAAAGATGGAAAACGACAGCACCCACATGAATACCCACGCGGGCCTGTGCCGGCTGATCAAACTCGCCGTCGCCGGGAGCGTCAGTAGAGGAAGCCAGCCGAGCCACTTCATCTTTCTAACGGGTGTGGCGAGATCGGCTTGGGATGCGGCATTCAAGGGCGCAGAACTTCCTCCTGATCGAACTCAATTGGTTCGCTTCGATTAGTCCGGTTCAATCTACATCGGGAAAGATCGGCGAGCAATGAACCTAGGTAATTCGTTCGCGCTGCCGATTTCAACGGCGCCGCTAGTTTCAGTTTGTCAGCCGGCTGCTTTACACTGATGCTTTGAAAGACGCTCGTTTGGAAACGCCCGTTTTGAAAGATACAGGTCTGAATCACGACATCCGGTCATGGCTCGACTCGTCATGGATCGACTCGCTGCTCTCGGGCGATGTGCGGACCCTGGCGCGGGCTATTTCTATGGTCGAGAATCGCGCGCCGGGATGGTCCGATCTGCTGAAGGCGTTATTTCCGCACAGCGGTCGGGCGCGCGTGATTGGGCTGACGGGCGCGCCGGGAGCGGGGAAAAGCACGCTGGTCGACCAACTGGCTCGGCTGTATCGCAAGCAGAACCAGAGCGTCGGAATCATCGCGGTGGACCCGACCAGTCCCTACACTGGCGGCGCGATTCTGGGCGATCGTATCCGCATGCAGGAACATTTCGCCGACCCGGGAATTTACATTCGCAGCATGGCGACTCGCGGATCGCTGGGCGGTCTGGCGCGCAGCACGGCCGACGTTACGACCGTGCTCGATGCTTCTGGCCGTGACGTCATCCTCATTGAAACCGTGGGCGTTGGGCAGGATGAAGTCGAAATCGTGCGGCTGGCTGACGTCACGGTGGTGATTCTGGTTCCCGGCATGGGCGACGATGTGCAGACCATCAAGGCGGGCATCATGGAGATCGCCGACATTTTCGTAATCAACAAAAGTGATCGCGAGGGCGCGGAGAGAGTGGAACGCGAGATTCGTGCGCTGCAGTCGCTGGGGAGTCACCAGGATAAAGCCCGCCATGATGGATGGACGCCGCCGATCGTGAAAACCGTGGCCAGCGACGGAACCGGAGTGAGCGACCTGACAGCCGCCATCGCCGGCTACGAAGCGTATCTGCAAAAGGAGAACCTGGCGCTGAAAAAAAGCGTCGAAAACTGGCAGGAGCGGTTGGTGGAAATGCTGCGTGACGCCATGCTCGAGAAAGCGCGAGCCCAGCTTGGCGATGGGAATCTGACCCGGCTGGCCGCGGAAGTCGCCGAACATAAGCGCGATCCGTATACCCTGGTGGAAGAGATCGCGGCCAAGGCAAACACGTAGCCCCGGACGCATTCGTCCGGGGTAGGTTGTGATGTCGGGCGAACCCTGAAGTCGGACGGCGGGCGGACGAATGCGTCCGCCGCCACGTGAGCGAACTCAATGTTTCAGATCGATCATCTCGGCATCGCGGTGAAATCGCTGGCAGCGGCCAAGGCGATTTACGAAAAGCTCGGCCTCACCGTTTCGCCGGAAGAAACGGTGGAGCAGGAGCAAGTCCGCCTGGTGATGGTCCCGGTCGGCGAGAGCCGCCTCGAACTGCTTGAGGCCACGTCCGAGAATTCGACGATCGCAAAGTTTATCGCCAAGCGCGGCGAGGGCCTCCACCATGTGTGCCTGAAAGTGCCGGACTTGCCCGCGGCGGTCGAGCGGCTCCAGCAAGACGGCGTGCGCCTGGTGTCGGCAGAAATCAAAGTCGGCGCCGGCGGCCACCAGTACGTGTTTGTGCATCCCGCCAGCACCGGCGGCGTGCTACTCGAACTCGTGCAGGGATAAAACGCCCGGCCACGGATTCTCACGGATCAACACGGATACGGCAACACCAAAGATGATTTTTCTCGTCACCGACACTTCCGGCACCAACGGCACCGTCGCTCTCGCCCGCGCGGGCGAGAGCGGTCTAGGCGACGCTGAGGTCGTAGAAGTCGCGCCGCTTGCTGGTGGCACATTCTCGGCGCAACTGGTCCCGCAGATCGCGGCCCTGTTGTCGCAGCACGGTCTTAGCAAGGCCGACATCTGCGCTTTCGTTGTGGTCTCTGGCCCGGGCTCGTTCACCGGCCTGCGCGTGGGATTGGCGGCAATTAAGGCTCTGGCGGAGATTCTGCGGAAGCCCATCGTGCCGGTCTCTCTGTTGGAACTGGTGGCGGCCGCCAGTCGCGCCCAAGGCAAGGTTGTGGCCGCGCTGGATGGCGGCCGCGGCGAAGTTTATTTCGGCGCGTATGAACTGGCCGGCGAGTCGGTCCGCGTGCTCCGGGAGGAACTGGTGTCGCGAGCGGAGTTCTTATCCCTGGCGCGCGAGTCGATGGTCGCCACTTCGGATCCGGCGCTGGCCGCAGCCGCGCGCGATCATGGTCTCACGGTGTTCCCGGTTGATCGCCCGAACCCAGCAATGATCGCCCGCTTCGGCTGGAAAAAACTGCAGGCCGGCGAAACCGTTTCGCCCGAACGGTTGGAAGCGAACTACCTGCGCCGCTCCGACGCCGAGATGTTTGTGAAGCCGGGTTCCTAGCTGCTAGCTTCTAGCTGCAGCTTCTAGCGGAAAACGAAAGCTGCGTCGTCCGAAAACTTGCTTGATCCGCCTCGCCACTCCCGTTGATATTCCCTCCATCCTGCAACTGGAGCGCTCGTGTGCTTCTGCGGCCCACTGGACCGAGCAGCAGTATCGTCAGATGTTCGAGCAGACGTTCGAGCATGGATTCGAGAGTGAAGACGCGAAACGGCTTGTCTTGGTCGCCGCCGCACCGTCCCATTCCGCTCCCGACGAAAATGTTCCCGGTTCAAGCTGCGACATTCTAGGCTTCCTGGTCGCCCGCCACCTTGCTCCTGAATGGGAGTTGGAAAACCTGGTGGTTGCTCCCACGGCGCGCCGCCAAGGGCTGGGAAAGCGGCTTGTGCACGCACTGCTCGCCAGGGCGCACGAAACAAAAAGCCACTCTGTGTTTCTCGAAGTCCGCGAGTCGAACGCCGCGGCACGAAGTCTTTATGAGAAAACTGATTTCGCGCAAACCGGCCGCCGCAAGGCCTATTATAAGGACCCCGCCGAAGACGCCCTGCTATACCGTTTTAGTCTGCCATAAAGTGATGATGAAGTGATTCTCATACTGAGACTAAGCACTCAGTTGCACCACTTTTTTGGCATTGAACCCACTTTTGCCCTGTGCTAGCCTCAGCTCATATCCCGGTTGGAGGTCTGCTGGATGCTGACTTCGAGAGACCAACTTCTGACCAATCATGAGGAATTCCGCAGATTGGCTCAGGAGCACACGCAGTATTCGAAACGCCTCGATTCACTCACTCAAAAACGTTACCTCAGCGAAGACGAGAAACTGGAAGAGGTCCGTCTGAAAAAGCTGAAACTGCGCTTGAAAGACCAGATGGAGTCCATCGAGCGCGAGTATCGGCAGCAGTACGGCGTTAACGTAGCGTAAATTCTTGCCAACCTCCACGCGGCGTCGCCGCCAAGGGAGTGGTGCATCTTGCTCCGCCTTTCCTTGTTTGTGCTTTACACCGTCCGACTCGCCAAATCGTCCTGAGCCCCATCACCGTGCTCTATAATAAAAAGCTCTCATGGTTCGGGATGGCTATTTCTACGCGTTGCCTCTGATCGCCGCCGCCGTTCTGCTCGGCTGGCTAACCAATCCCGCGTGGGCGATTATCCCCTGCCTGCTGGCGGTTTTCTTTCTGTGGTTCTTTCGTGATCCGGAGCGGGCGATTCCGCAGGATGCGGGCGCGGTGGTTTCTCCCGGCGACGGGAAGGTCACCGACGTTGCAACCGTGACGGTCGGAAACCAGAAACGGACGCGGCTCAGCATTTTCCTTAGCGTGTTTAATGTGCATGTGAATCGCGCGCCCATTGCGGGCGTGATTCGCGACGTGCGCTACCAGCGCGGCCAGTACCTGAACGCGATGAACAAAACGTCCGCCGAATTGAACGAGCAGAACATCGTCACCGTGGAAAGTGACGGCGACGGCCAGACCGTGGTCTTCAAGCAGATTGCCGGGCTGCTGGCGCGGCGTATCGTGTTCTACCCCAAGGTCGGCGATCGGCTGGAGCGCGGCCAGCGCGTGGGCCTGATCAAGTTCGGGTCGCGCGTCGATGTCCTGCTCGACGCCTCTGCCCAGGTCAATGTGAAAGTGGGTGATCGTGTGAAGGGGGGCGCCAGCGTGCTGGCTTACCTGCCGCAGGCACAGAGCCAGCTGGCGGCTGCGGGAAGCGTTCCTGCCAGCGAGAGAGCACACTGATGGATCCATCCGCCCCCAAATCGCGAGGCCGGCAGAGCAAGGGGATGTACATTCTCCCGTCGCTGTTTACGACCGCGAACATGGCGCTGGGCTACTACGCCATCCTCGAGGTCATGCACGCCACGGTCACCGACTACGTGCACCTCGACAACGCAGCCAAGGCGATCGGATTCGCCGTGCTCTTCGACGGGCTCGACGGCCGCATTGCACGCATGACCGGCACTACCAGCGATTTCGGCAAGGAACTCGATTCTCTGGCCGACGCCATTACCTTTGGCGTGGCTCCGGCGCTGCTGGCCTGGACCTGGGGATTTCACCTGATGCCGGTGGTTCTGCTGACGGAGTGGCACATCAAGCTGACGCAGTTGGGCGCGATTGCCAGCTTCCTTTTCCTGATCGCCGGAGTCAGCCGCCTGGCGCGCTTCAACATCACGAGCAATCCTCAGCCCTCCAATCCCGGCCGCCCAGGGAAGAAATATTTTGTTGGCATGCCCATTCCGGCGGGCGCCGGCGTAATCGCCGCCGTGGTTCACTTTTCGGGCGGTGATCCCATCGCGTCGTGGTATACGGCCCTGACCTGGTTCGCCATGGTGATAACGGTCGGTTACCTCATGGTGAGCACCTGGCGCTTCTATAGCTTTAAGGATATTGATTTTCGCTCGCGCCATCCCTTTCGGCTGATCGTTCTGATGGCCGCGCTTTTTGCCTTGATCTTTATTTTTCACCGCAAGGTTCTTTTCGGGATAGCCCTGCTCTATATGATCTCGGGCGTTTTCTGGCGGGTGCAATGGATCTTCCGTCGCCGGACAGACCCTCCGCCGCCGCCCTACAAGGAGGCTTCGCAGGCGTCGTGAGCGACTCCGTCAAATCGCCGCCTGCGCCGTACCCCGCCGTTGCCCGCGGGAATCTGTACCGCGCCGCCATCGTTGGGGCGGGCTCGCTCAAAGGCAAGGAAATCGCAGAGATGCTGAACGAGCGCAATTTCCCGGCCGTCGATATCCGCTTGCTCGACGACGACGAAGCCATGGGCCAGCTCGAGGCCATGGGAGACGAGATCAGCTTTATCCAGAGAGTGCGCGCCGAACAGTTCGAGCACGTGGACTTCACTTTTTTTGCTTCCGATGAAGAGTGCACGCGCCGCAACTGGAAAGACGCCCGTGATGCCGGCAGCGCCATCATCGATCTCTCCTCCTCTCTGGAGAACGAGCCCGGAGCCAGCGTGCGGTCGCTCTGGGTCGAGCGCGAACGTGCCCGAATCCCCGCCCCGGAACTGCAGCCCGGCCCCTGCGTGGCGGCGCATCCGGTCGCGGTGACGCTGGCTCTTCTGCTCTTGCGGGCCCAGAAGGCAGGTGCGATCCGGCGCGTCGTTTCTACGATTTTCGAACCCGCTTCGGAGCACGGCCAGCGCGGCATGGACGAGTTGCACCAGCAGACCGTGAACCTGCTGTCGTTCCAGCCGCTGCCCAAAGATGTTTACGATGCCCAGGTCGCCTTCAATATGATCGCGCGCTATGGCCAGAAATCGCAGCCTGCGCTCGATTCTATCGAAGCACGAATCTTGCGGCATTATCAGAAGATTGCCGGGGATGCTGCTCCTCAGCCTTCGCTTCTGCTGCTGCAGGCTCCCATCTTCCACGGCCATGCGCTGGCTGTCTTCCTGGAGATGGAGAGCGCCGTCGATTTACCGTCCTTGTCTCTGGCCCTGGCTGGCGATCATGTGACCATTCCAGGCCCGGAAGATGACCCTCCCAGCAACGTGAGTGCTGCCGGGCAAGCGAACATCCAGCTTGAACTGAAGATCGATCCCGTGCAGCCCAATGGCGTCTGGTTGTGGGTGGCCACTGACAATCTCCGTATCTCGGCGCTGACCGCGGTGGAAATCGCAGAGAGCATGACCGCCTCGCGCCCCACGGGGAAGATTCAGTGATGAACGACCGTGTACCGGCGCTGATGCTGCTGGTGTTTTGCACGCTGACCGCCGGATGCGGCTACCACACCGTCGGTCATACCGTGCAGCTCCCGGAGACGGTCAAGACCATCGCCGTTCCGGCTTTCAAGAATGAGACGCTCACCTACCGCATCGAGCAGATGCTGACTGCGGCGGTGGTGCGCGAGTTCACCACGCGCACTCACTACCGCATCCTCAACGATTCTGGCGAAGACGCGGACGCCACTTTGCGCGGCACCGTGCTCTCCACCGCCGCTTCTCCGCTCACCTACGACACGGCGACCGGCCGCGCCGCCAGCGTCCTTGTAGTGGTCAGCATGAAGGTCGTGCTCACCGACCGCAATGGCAAGGTGCTGTACCAGAATCCCGCGTACCTGTTTCGCGAGCAATACGAAGTCTCGCAGGACTTGAGCAGCTTCTTCGAGGAAGATTCCCCCGCCTTCCGCCGCCTTTCGCAGGACTTTGCGCGAACCCTGGTCTCCAACATCCTGGAGGGGTTTTAGAATATGAGGCGGTTTGTTCTACTGTTGATGCTCTCGGCCACCGTGCTGGCTTCCGGTTGCTATAGCGGGTCGCGCCCGCCTCACGTGGGCACGGCAGCCCGCGACTTCACCCTGCAAGACTCCGATCGAAAGGTGACATTGAATGAGTTTCGCGGCCAGGTCGTGGTCTTGAATTTTTGGGCGACCTGGTGTCCCCCGTGCCAGGAAGAGCTTCCGTCGTTGATTGCTATGCAGGATCGCACGCGGGCCAGGGGAGTCGTGGTGCTCGGGGTCAGCATCGATGTCGACTCTGACGCCTACCACCGGTTTCTCAAAGTGCGGAATGTCAACTTCCTCACGGTGCGCGATCCGGAGCAGAAGATTGCCACCATGTACGGCACTTCGGGCTGGCCCGAAACCTACGTTATTGACCGCCAGGGCGTGATGCGCCGCAAGTTCATTGGCCCCGTCGACTGGACCTCGCCCGAGGTAATGGATTTCCTGGGCAAGTTGTAATCGCTTGAAGTTAAGAATGTCGCAGCCGCGAAGCGGCGTCCGAATGCAGCCCACGGCGTAAGCCGTGGGTGGTGTCGAGTAGAAAATCAGCAGCCCCAGCGGGGACGAAAGAAGAAGCTGCTCTGCTCGCACGTTACCGTTGCACCACTAGGCGAATCGAATTCCCGATGTTACATTCGAAAACAATGCAAAGGACGGCAGAAATCTGATGCGGGCCTTCGCCCAGGCCGAACGCTTTGTCAGTGAACTGGAATCGCGCAAGCTGCGCGCGGCCTACGTCTTCGTTGGCGATGAGGCTTTTTTTCGCAAGCGCTTTCGCGATGCCATCCTCGAGCACCTGGTCCCCGCCGATCTGCGCGACTTCAGTTTCTTCGAATTTGATCTCGCCGAAAACGATCTGGCGGAAGTGCTCGACCGCGCTCGCACGCCCTCGCTGATGGCTCCATTTCAGGTTTTCTTCGTGCGTGGCGTGAAAAATCTTTTTGGCCGCGGTTCCAACGAAGACAAACTCGCCGCGATTGAAGACTACTGCAAGAACCCGAATCCCGATGCGCTCCTCGTCTTTGTCGCCGACCACATCAGCATTCCCGCCGACGTCCGCCGCATGGAAATGCAGGATAAAGAACGCTACCAGCGCATCCGCGAAACCATGGGCCAATACTGCGGCATCGTCGAACTGGCTCGGGTGGAAGAGGGCGAGGCGGTCCGCTGGATTTCCGACTACTGCGCCAGCCGCAGCGTGAAAATCGACGCCGATGGCGCCCGCGAGCTGGTCGACGCCCTCGGCGGCGACATGATGATGATCTCCAACGAACTGGAGAAACTGATTCTCTACGTCGGCGAAAAAAGGCGCGTCACCCTCGGCGATGTCGAAACCATGGTACTGGCCGCCAAGCAGCGGTCTTTATATGAGCTTACTGATGCGATCTCCGCCAAAGAGCGCGTGCGCGCCCTCGAAATCCTCGACGCGATTCTGCTTTCCGGCGAAGGCGAAGAAGCTGCCATTGGACACATCTACATGCTGGCCAAAACTTTCCGCCAGATGCTGGTGATTCTCGAACGCAACGTCCGCGACCAGCGCATGCTGTGGGCCGCGCTCTGGCAGGGCTTCCGCGTCCCCCCGTTCGCCGCCGACGACATCATCAAGCAGGCCCGCCGCTACAAATCCCGCCGCGAACTCACGCGCGCCATCCGCCTCGTCGCGAAAGCCGACCTCGCTCTGCGCTCGAATCCCGTCAGCAAGCGCATGGTTCTCGAACGCCTGGTGATGGACCTGACCACCGAGCCCAAGCTCGGAACCCCGGACTGGATGCAGGAACAGCTGCCGGTGTGAAGAAGGCTGCCATCCGCGATCAGCCGTCAGCTCCACTATCCGAGAGGATTGAGCCCTTGAGCTATGATCAGCGTCGGTGATGTCGTTTCCTATCTCGAGATGTGCGCCGACTTCGGCGTCAATCTTCAGAGAGGGATGAACTTCCGCCTGAAGCCCGACGTGAGCCTCATCTTAATGAGCCTCCGACCCGGCGCCCCCTATGCCGACCGAGTTGAAGGGAACGGGCGGGTAATCATTTATGAAGGTCACGACGTACCCTTGACCCAAGGCGGGCCCAATCCCAAGTCGGTAGACCAGCCCGAATTCTTGCCTAGCGGGCGACTGACACAGAATGGCCTATTTGTGAACGCTGTCAGGCGCTTTAAGGCGGGAAGAGCAGAAGCAGAACGGGTGAGAGTATTCGAGAAAATCCGGCCCGGCATCTGGGCTTATAATGGGCTCTTTCGGCTAGTTGACGCCTGCCAAGAAACGTCCGACCGACGTCAGGTCTTCAAGTTCAAGCTCGAAATCATCGATCAGCCTCAGCCGTTCGCAGACGCAGCCGAGTTTGGAATGGACCACGACAGGGTGATCCCTTCAGCAGTTAAGGTCGAGGTTTGGAAGCGCGATAAAGGCAGCTGCGTAAAGTGCGGAGCGAAGGAAAACCTACACTTCGATCACATAATCCCCTACTCTCAGGGCGGGTCCTCTAAGGACGCGAAGAACGTCCAAATCCTGTGCTCGAAGCACAACCTGCAGAAGCGGGACAGGATCGAGTAATCAACGCACTAATGCAAACGGCAGACCCTCGTCGAGGTCTGCCGTTTCGTGTTCCGAGCCAAGAGCCAAAGGCTAAGAGCTCATTTCAGCGCCGCAACGCGCTTGCCCAGCCGCGACTTGTAGCGCGAAGCAGTGTTCTCGTGCAGCAGCCCCTTCTGAATGCCTTTGTCGAGCGCCGACACCGTCTTGCGGTAGGACTCTTCGGCGGCGGCCTTGTCGCCTTTTTCGATGGTCTCGCGCAGATCGCGCAACTGGGTACGCAGGGTGGAGGTGTTGGCGCGGTTGCGCACGGTGCGGCGTTCGGTCTGGCGCGCACGTTTCAGCGCCGAAAGATGATTTGCCATAGCTGGTTCGTTACCTTCGTGTATGCAGAGAGATATTCGGGGTAGGTCCGAAGAACTTATTATAGGGAAGCATTACCGACCGGTCAAACCTGTGCGGTTCGACGGTTCGTCGAAAGAATTCGAGGGTGCGTCGAAGACGAGGTTCGCATCAGGGCATGCCTTCAGGCATGCCGCCCCGCATGGGAGCCGAGGACCGGCTTTAGCCGCTGTGCGGGTGCGGCGAAACCCAGCGGCTAAAGCCGCTCGTATCTGGTTTGGTCATGGCGCCGCTGAAGCGGTGCCCTGATACGAACCTTCTCCTCAAACTGCACCACGACCCGAACATGGTGGTCTAGCAAATGACAGACGGACTCGATCGCCTCAAAGTTCTGATCAACTCGTCGACGCCCATCATCGTGATGGAAACGTCGGAGGAGACGCACGCCGTCAACCTGGTGCGCGCGGCATGCACTGAACTCAACATGGCGACCTTCGAGTGGAGCATTGCCGACGGCCTGCTGCGCTCCGGGACCAACACTCCGCCTGAGGTTCAGAAGAATTCGCTGCAGGCCCGCATCGATCAGAACACAATGCTGGCCCAAGCCGGACGCGCCTATACCCAGATGCGAACCGCGCTCAGCCCCACCGCGAGGGAAGGGGATCGGTTGGCCTTGGCAATGGCGTCGTCTCTGGGAGGCAACGGAGGTGCCGCGGCCGCCGGTACGGCCATCTACAACACGCGCGAGCCCGCGCAGGCACTCGCCAACATGGAGTCGATGACGGTCGAAGCCGTATTCATCCTGAAAGATTTTCACCGTCACATGGACGATCCCGTCGTAGTGCGCCGCCTGCGCGATGTGGGCCAGAAATTCGCGGCCAACCGGCGGACGGTAATCATCACAGCGCCCGAAATCGCCGTGCCCGCCGAACTGAAAACGCTGGTGGAGTATTTCGATCTCCCGCTGCCCGATCGCAAGCGCCTGCAGGAAATCATCCACGACACCTTCACCCGGCTCTCGAAAACCTACACGTTGAAACTGCAGCTCGATCCCGCTGGCGTCGACGCCATGTCGGCTAACCTGCGCGGCCTGACCGAGGAAGAAGCCGATCGCGCCATCTCGCAGGCTCTGGTTACGCGTTATGCGCTGTGTCCCGAGAGCGTCACCGATGTGCTCGACGCCAAAAAACAGCTGCTGCGGCATTCCGGCATGCTCGAATTCGTCGAAGCCCAGGACAACATGGCGGCCGTGGGCGGACTGGAGAACTTGAAGCACTGGCTCGGCCAGCGCCGCGGCGCGTGGGAAGATTCGGCCCGCGAATTTGGGCTGGAACCGCCGCGCGGCATGATCATCCTTGGCGTGCAGGGATGCGGCAAGTCGCTGTGTGCCCGCGCCGTCGCCGGGGAGTGGAAGCTGCCGCTGGTCAAGTTCGACACCTCCGCCGTCTACGACAAATACATCGGTGAGACCGAAAAGCGTATTCGCAAAGTCTTTCAAGTGGCCGAGGGACTCGCCCCGTGCGTGCTCTGGATTGACGAACTGGAAAAAGTATTCGCCGGCAGCGGCCCCGACTCCGCCTCAGCGGACGCCGGCGTCTCGTCGCGCTTGCTGGCGTCATTCCTGTCATGGATGCAGGACCGCAAGGCCGCTGTGTTCGTGGCAGCGACCTGCAACAATGTGACCGTGCTGCCGCCGGAGCTAATCCGCAAGGGCCGCTTCGACGAATTGTTCTTCGTCGATCTGCCTAATCAGGCCGAGCGCAAGCAGATTTTCTCGATTCAACTCGCGAAGCGCAAACGCAATCCTGCGGAGTTCGATCTGGAAACGGTCGCCGCGGCCGCGAAAGGCTACTCTGGAGCCGAGATCGACGCCGCCGTCCAGGGCGGACTCTACGCCGCATATTCCGAAAAGAAGCCGCTCACCACACAGTCACTTCTGGGCGCGCTAGCGCAGACCGTCCCGCTCTCGACCACCCGCGCGGAAGAAATCCAATCCCTGCGCGAGTGGGCCCGCACCCGAGCGGTGCCAGCGAC
The DNA here is from genome assembly GCA_052148475.1 of Candidatus Sulfotelmatobacter sp. Lineage (GTDB taxonomy): Bacteria > Acidobacteriota > Terriglobia > Terriglobales > Acidobacteriaceae > Sulfotelmatobacter. Next base: position 76,988 of record JBKQID010000025.1, read on the forward strand.
AGCCCCCGATGCTGGCCCTGCCGCCTCCTAAAGTTGTTGAACTAGTTTCGAAACTAGCCCGCTCCGAATTCCTCCCATTGACTCCCTCTTCCCCGCGGGGTACGCTTTACTTAATGGTAGTGACTTGCCTTCCTGGCATGCGCATTTCGGCTGGTCCCGTCTCCAAGCGAACCCCTGCTTTGTCTTTTAGATCGAGCAGGCACAGGTGTCTTTCACTGTCTCGCGGCTGCAATCTGAGTCCGAGAATCGGACCAACCCAAGCATGAACTCAGAGGCACGAACGCACGCATGAAGAAAAACATTGGGGTCAGCCCTAACATCGAGACGTTGTTCGGCACGCGCGATGAGAATGTGCGCCTGCTCGAAGACGGCCTGAACATCACCATCAATCTGCGCTCGAACGCCATCGAACTGGAAGGCGCAGCCAAAGACGTGGCGCGCGCCGAACAGGTCTTCACCGACTACGAAACCCTGCAGCGCGCCGGCCACACTTTCAACAACGGCGACCTCAACAGCATGCTGCGCGTGCTGACGTCGGACCCGAGTTCGACACTCCGCGGATTGGCCGATGCCGGGCGCCAGCGTTCGTTCGGGCGCCGCACGGTGCAGCCCAAGAGCAGCAACCAGCGCCGCTACCTCGAAGCTATCGAGAAGCACGACATGGTATTTGGCATTGGCCCGGCCGGCACGGGCAAGACTTACCTCGCTGTGGCGATGGCGATTTCAGCGCTGCTGGCAAAGCGCGTGAACCGCATTATCCTGGCGCGTCCGGCGGTGGAAGCGGGCGAGCGCCTGGGCTTTCTGCCGGGCACGCTGCAAGACAAGATCGATCCCTACCTGCGCCCGCTGTACGACGCTTTGTACGACATGATCGACCCCGAAAAAGTGGATCGCTACCTGGAAAAGAACGTCATCGAGATTGCGCCCATCGCCTTCATGCGCGGACGCACTCTCAACGACTCGTTCGTCATCCTCGACGAGGCGCAGAACACCACCTCGGAGCAGATGAAGATGTTCGTCACCCGCCTCGGCTTCAACTCGAAGGCGGTGATTACCGGCGACATCACGCAGATCGACCTGCCCAACGCGCGCCGCAGCGGGCTGGTCGAGGCCATGGACGTGCTGAAAAACGTGAATGGCCTGGCCTTCACGCACTTCGACGAAACGGACGTGGTGCGCCATCATCTGGTGCAGCGCATCGTTCGCGCCTACGACGAGCATAAGACGCGCGTGGCCGAGCAGCAGATGCTCCTGCTGGCTGAGCCCAGAAGTGGCGATATGAGGCGTGCCGAAGCGTCGAGCTCCGGAGAAAAGAGCCCCGGCGACAAAAAGACCGCACCCGCTCCGCAGACTGTGGCCGCGAACCCAGTGGCTGCGAATGAAAATAGAGCGACCTCGACCGAAGCCGAGGGATAGAGCCGCACGAATTTTGGCGGGAGGGCCGCACCTTGGCCCTCCTGTTTGCTTTTGGGTTGGGCCACCAGCTCGCCATTGGCATCGAGCACGGGACGGGAAGAGTCAAAGAGGCCAAAGAACGACTTGGTTATTCTGCAAAAAAAAGTCGCGGGGTTGAACGAAGACGCGCTTGGCCGCTTTGTGTTGCGGGCGCGAAAGGCGGTGGGCCTCCGCGTTCCGGTGAACGTGCTGGTGACCAGCAGTACCGCCGTGCGCGCGCTGAATCGCCAGTTTCGCGGCAAGAACAAAGCTACCGACGTTTTGTCGTTCCCTCCTGATTCCCCCGCGCATGGCGAAAAGCGAAGGCTGGCCGGCGACGTCGCCATTTCGGCCGACATTGCCCGCGAAAATTCGGTTCGGCTCGGACATTCCATCGCCCAGGAAATCAAGATTCTCGCCCTGCACGGAATTCTTCATCTGGCGGGCCTTGACCACGAGCGCGATAATGGTCAAATGGCGCGCAAGGAAGCGGAGTTGCGTCGGGAGTTTCGGCTGCCGGCGGCCTTGATTGAACGGGTAAAGCCTGAACGGGTGAAGCCTGAACGCGTAAAGCCCAAACGACTGGGTTCTGCGAGTGGATCGTCCTCGAAACTCCGGAAGGGCGCGTCCCGAGCGCGGAGGATGGCATGAACTTCGCCGTCGCCATCGTTCTGCTTCTGCTGCTGGGGCTGCTGACGCTGGTCTCTTACGTCGATCGCGTGTACCAGGAGGCGGGAAAATTTCTCTCGCGCGAATTCCAGGACAACATCGATTTCTTCGAGCAGAAAGTCGAGCCCGAGCTGGAAAAAAGACCGCTGCGAGTCAGCCACTCGCGGGCCGCGCTTTCCATGGCTGTGGTCACGCAGCTGACCATGGCGGCGATTGCCATGCTGATCGGCTTTCTGGTTTTCCGCGATCAGTCGTGGAGCATCTACGAAATTCTGCAAGCCACCATCAGCCTGCTCCTCATCGTCATCCTCTGCAACCGATTCCTGCCGTTCGTATTTTTCTCGCGCACCAAAGGCGAGTGGTTGATTCACTGGACGTTGGTTCTGAAGATTCTCATTTACCTCGTGCTCCCGGTGACGATCGTTCTTGGCTTCATGCAGTCGGTGGCGGCCCTGACCAAGCAAACCTCCAGCGAACAGCCGGAGACCTCGGCCGAAGCAGTGGACGCGTTGATTGAAGCCGGCCAGGAAGAGGGAATCATTCAAGAGGGCGACCGCGACCTGATTCAGTCGGTGGTGGAATTCAGCGGCAAGACAGTGCGCGAGGCCATGAAGCCGCGCCCGCAGATCTTTGCCGTCCCCGCGGATACGACGGTCGAGCGCTTCATCGAAATGCTGCGCACCAAGCACTACTCGCGCGTGCCGGTATATGAAGGCAACATTCATAACATCAAGGGAATCGTCTACGCTCAGGACGTGCTGCAGGTGCCCGATAGCGAAGCTCACGTGCGCCGGCTCGATACCATCATGCGGCGCGACGTTTATTTCGTTCCCGAAAGCAAGCTGGGCAGTGATCTGCTGCGCGAAATGCAGAAGCAGAATATCCGCATGGCCATTGTGGTGGACGAATACGGCGGCGTCGCCGGTCTGGTCACCATCGAGGATCTGGTGGAAGAAATTGTCGGCGAAATCCGCGACGACCACGACAAGCCAGAGATCGTCCGCGAAGGCGACCGTTCGTTCATCGTTGCCGGCGGCATGGATGTCGACCGCCTCGACGAGTTATTTGGCAGCAAGCCCGAAGGCAGAGAATCGGCCACCATTGCCGGCCTGGTCAGCGAACTCGCGGGCCGCATTCCACGCAAAGGCGAAATCGTGGAAGAGGACGGTCTGCGCTTTGAAGTGCTGGAATCCACCGACCGCAAAGTCGAGCGCGTGCGAGTCACCGCCGTGCAACCGCAGCAGTTGAAACTGATATAACCAGCGTCTCGCGGCTAGCTCCTAGCAAACATCCTTACTCTTTAGCGTCGTCTGCGCCTGAATCGGAAATACCCTAAGATGTAAGAGGCGCTACTTATCAATCGCTCCAAGCTAGTAGCTAGAAGCTGATTTCCTATGCCATTCCGCTCCGGTTTCGTCTGTATCCTCGGCCGCCCCAACGCGGGAAAGTCCACACTGCTCAATGCGCTCGTGGGCGAGAAGCTGGCCATAATTTCGCCCAAGCCGCAAACCACGCGCAACCGCATTCAGGGCGTCGTCCACGTTCCCAACCGCAAAGGAAAGTATAAAGGCAACGACGGCGGGCAGATTGTGCTGGTCGACACTCCCGGAGTTCACAAGCCCGACAGTTCTCTCGGCCGCAAAATGATGGTCGAGGTGCGCGAAGCGCTGGAGGGCTGCGACCTGGTGCTGGTGATCATGGACGTCACGCGCAAGTTCGATCCCCGCGATCAGTTTGCGCTCGACCTGCTGCGGCGCCCTAAAACGAAAGCATTCCTCATTCTGAATAAGGTTGACCTGATTCGCGAGAAGTCGAAACTCCTGCCGCTCATCGAGCAATACCGTAAGCTCTACGACTTCGCCGAAGTGGTTCCAATATCCGCGCTCAAGCGCAAGGGCCTCGACGCTCTGCTCGACATGGTGATTGCCGCGCTTCCGGCCGGTCCGGCGTATTTTCCCGAAGATCAAATCACCGATCAACCGGCGCGCTTCATGGCCGCGGAAATTATCCGCGAGCAAGTGCTGCTCAACACCAGTGAAGAAATTCCTTACGCGACCACGGTGATCGTCGACAACTTCGAGGAAGGCGCGAGACTTACCCGCATCGCGGCGACCATCTACTGCGAGCGCGAGGGCCAGAAGGGAATTCTGGTGGGCAAGGGCGGCTCTATGCTGAAGAAGATTGGCACCTCGGCCCGCTTGCAGATCGAGCGCATGCTGGGGACAAAAGTCTTTCTTGAACTATACGTGAAAGCAGAGCCAGGATGGCGGGACTCGCGCCGCTTTGTCGAACAGCTCGACTGGCGCCGCCAACTGGAGCACCGCATGCTGGAACATGGGATACCGGCACTTAGAACGCCGGAGGATCGAACCCCGGAAGCGAAGTCGGAACCACTCCGCGCCTCTGCGGGCGCGAGTGCAGACGACGATCGTAACCAAACAGAAGATTGACGTTGTGTTATGGTAACGAACGCTTGGAATAAGGCGGCCATTGCCCGATTTGCGCCTTGCCGCTAAAATCGCAATAGGACGCGCTACTTCTAGCAACGAGCGGACCATCGTAGCTAGTGGGGACGAACGAGCCAATCATGGAATCTGGGGCTTCTTCCGAGGAACAACTCCCGGAGCACGACTTCGATCCAGAAAAACTGAGCCTGCGCGTGCGCGTCACGCTCGCGGCCGACCGCCGATCCGTGGACCCCGTGGTCACTCAGATCATGGACTCCGTTCGCGAGATGAAATGCGTCGACGGCAAGGAAGACGCTATCGAACTGGCCCTCCAGGAAGCCCTCGCCAATGCCGTGGTCCACGGGGCCAAGGAAGATCCCACCAAAATTGTCGAGTGCCTGGTAGCGTGCGACGAGCAACGCGGCGTCCTCATCATTGTGCGCGATCCCGGGCCGGGTTTTGATCCCCAGTTGATTCCCAGTTGCACCGTGGGCGAGAACCTCTACTCCAACCACGGCCGCGGAATTTTCCTCATCAACCAACTCATGGACGAAGTCCAGTTCCACAAGAATGGCACCGAGATCCGCATGGTGAAGCGGTAGACGTGAAGCGGTAGACGTGAAGCGGTGTGAGGTGGTGGATTTCTCCACGGCCGCCTACGACGCTTCGTGTGTCATCAGCACCATCGTGAAATTATTCCCGCCGGTTACATAAAGTTCGTGGCAGATGATGTTGCGATGTTTGGCGGTAGCCTTCGCCATGCTGGTCTCAAGCGCGTGGAAATCGCCTGCCTTGATGTCAATCTTCCCCAAAGGGATGCAGTGCAATTTCACTGGGTAGGGGTCCGGGTCATCGAGATAGCCCAGAGTTATAACCAGGCGCTTGGCCGGCTCCAGATAAGCGACGCCGATACTCTTCGCGGCAACCTTCGACTTGTTCACAAATGCGGCAACCTCGTCGGCCAGCTTACCTATCGTGCCGTCGTCTGCCAGTTCGCCGCTGAAAATTTTGAACTTATCATGCACTTGCTTTGCGATGTGGTGCGCCATGCGAGTTCTCTCCTGGATTGGTTCAGTTGTTCTGGCAGTCAGTGTACAGCCAAGGGACATCGCCTGTCTCCTGAGCGGGCCCTGCGCCAGCCGTGAGGCGGAAGGCTTGTCTGCGACGGCGCTGCGGCAATAATCAATGAATAATGAATAGCAATGAATAATGAGGTATGAGGGGCGCGAGTGGTACCCTTGCAGCATGCCCAACGATGCCGAGGTGCGACCTCTCAAGCCGGCTCGATCCCGCGCGGCGGTTGTGTTGGCTCTGATCGTCGGACTGTTCCTCGGTGTGATTGGTGTTGGCTCGATTGGCTGGCTGATGCTCTCCCGTGATTCGGGGCGAGCCCTGTTGAGCCATATGTGGTCGGCCGTGACCGGCAGAACCCTCACCATCGATGTGAGCCAGCCAACCGTGGTCGATCGCATTCAGCGGCTGCAGCGGCTGGAGACGGTGATCTACACGATGGATAAGATCGTGGCCGGCGCGAAAGAGAATCCGCTCTTGCCGAATTTTCTGGCTGGAGATCGACTGCTGATGTTAGTGCACGGCGAGGTTGTCGCGGGAATCGATTTCGCCAACTTAAAGCCCGGCGACGTCAAAGTGAACGGCAAGCAGATACGCCTCCGGCTGCCTCCGCCCCAGATTTTCAGCACTCGGATCGACAGCGGGAGGACGCGGGTATATTCCAGGCAGACCGGACTCCTGGTCCCCACCGACCCGGATCTGGAAACGCAAGTCCGCCAGGAGGCCGAACGTCAGCTGCAAGAGGCCGCCATGGCCGACGGCATCCTGCGGAACGCCCAGCAGAATGCAGCTTCCACGATCACCAGCCTGTTGCAGGGTTTGGGATTTGAGAAGATTGAGTTTGAGTAGGGGCGTGGCTCGTGTTGTGTGCCCTAGCTCACCAGTAATTCCCAACTGAGCGTTATCGCATCGTAACGACAGTTGCCGGTCTATGTTAGAACGTGCCCCGGGACAGTGGCTACAGCCCGGAATATCGCTATACCTTCGGCCCCATACGAGGGGTTGATTTCAAGTCCGGAAAGGCCCTGCTCTCGCGCTTTGTCGAGGAGTTGCCGCGCCATCTCAGCCCTGCCACTTTTTCAGGTCGTAGGCCTGTTCGATGTCCTTCACCGTCAGTTTGTCTGGCGCGATGAGCACAAGTTCGAAGATGATATTTCCAGCCCTGAGACCCCAGATGTTCAGAGCTTCAACGTCAGTCAAAATAATTGTGGAACATTCTCCCGCTACTGTGCGAACGAAGAGACGAGCGCGTTTGTCTGCCGAAAGCCACACACCATCAAAGAAACCGTCGTGCAGATTAGGAAGAGTCGTCATGCCCGTATTCTCTTACACGAAGCTGACAACTGGTGAAAAAATCGCGATTACACCAATAACGGTTCAACAAGACCCTTGTCTGCACTTTTGTCCATTACTCCTTCGCCGCAATCCCCAACGCCTTCATCTTTCGATAAAGGTGGCTGCGCTCCAGGCCCAAAACTTCGGCGGTGCGGCTCACGTTGCCGTGGTTCTGGTCGAGCGTCTTGAGGATGTAGTCGCGCTCGTAGGCGTCGCGAGCCTGGTGCAGCGTGGAAAATTCAGTCTTGGGCGCGCGCCGACTCCCGTCGCGATAGACCAGCGGCGGCAAATGCTTGCTCTCGAAGCGCGTAGTCGTGGGATTCATGATCACGATACGCTCAATCACGTTGCGCAATTCGCGCACGTTGCCCGGCCAGGAGTAGCGCATCAGCACTTCGATCGCGTCGTCGGTAATCTCCCGCGGCCGCCGTCCGTAGGTCGCCGCCAGCTCCTTTAGAAAATGCCGCGTGAACAGCGGAATATCTTCTTTGCGTTCGCGCAACGGGGGAACAAAAAAGGGGATCACGTTGAGCCGGTAGAAAAGGTCTTCGCGAAAGTTGCCCCGCGAAATCTCTTCCTCCAGATCTTTGTTGGTCGAAGCAATCACGCGAACGTCGACGGTAATGGTCTCGTCGCCGCCTACCGGCGTAAAGCGCTGCTCCTCGAGGGTGCGCAGCACCTTCGATTGCGTCTTCAGGCTCATGTCGCCGACTTCATCGAGGAACAGCGTTCCCCCGTTGGCCCGCTGAAACTTGCCTTCCTTATCGGCGGCAGCGCCGGGGAACGATCCCTTGCAGTGTCCAAACAGTTCACTCTCGATCAGATCCTCCGGAATCGCGGCGCAGTTGACCTCGACAAAAGTTTCGTCCTTGCGCAGGCTCTGCCCGTGGATAGCGTGGGCCACGAGTTCCTTACCCGTGCCGGACTCGCCGTAAATCAAAACGCGGCCGTTGGTGGGAGCCATCAGTCCAATCTGCTGGCGTAGAGCTTTCATCGGGATGCTATCGCCCACGATGATGCTCTTTCCCAGCAGTTGCTTCTTCAGGTCGACGTTCTCCTGCTGCAGCTTCTTGGACTCGACGGCGTTCTTCACCAGGATCAGAGTCTTTTCGAGCGAGAGCGGTTTCTCAAGGAAGTCATAAGCGCCCAGCTTGGTCGCGCGCACCGCCGTCTCGATGGTTCCATGGCCAGAGATCATGATGACCTCAGGGGGATTATCCAACTCGCGAATCCTCTCCAGCGTATCGAGGCCGTCGACGCCGGGCAGCCAGATATCGAGCAGCACTACGTCAAATGCGGTTTTGCGCAGCAGGTCGAGGCACGCCTCGCCACTCCCCACAGCTGAGGCCGAGTAGCCTTCATCCTCCAGAATGCCGGCCAGAGAATCGCGAATTCCGGCTTCGTCGTCAACGATGAGGATGTTATGCATGCTGAGCGGTCGCCGCTGTGGGCGTAGGTTCGGGGACGACAGGAAGTTCTACGATAAATCGCGTGCCCACAGGACGGTTCTCTTCCACGCGGATGGAGCCATGGTGATCTTCGACAATCCGGCTGACGATGGCCAAGCCCAGACCAGTGCCGCGTTTTTTGGTGGAGAAGTAAGGCAGGAAGAGTTTCTCTTTAAGCTCCCGAGTCACGCCGTGGCCCGTATCGGCAACGGCGATCTCGATGGCGTCGCGGCTCGCCACCAACGCCGTCGAAATCTCAATCTCACGTACCACCAAGCCCTGCGAAGCCTCGGCAGCATTGTCCACCAGGTTGGCTACGGCGCGTTTGATGGCCTCGCTGTCGGCCATGACCCGGGGCAGATCGGAGGCCAGCGAGGTGTGCACGCCAATTCCATCCAGCCGGCCATTGAACATGGAGAGCGCATTCTCGATGACTTCATTAATGTCGGCGGGCTGGGGTTTGGCCACGGGAAAGCGAGCCAGAGTGGAGAACTCGTCCACCAATCGGCGCACGGTTTCCACGGCTCCGGCAATGGTTTCCGCGCACGAACGCACCACCTCGAGCGATGCTGGATCATCCGGCGTGGCCCGGTCCAGATGCCGCTGAATGCGCTCCGCCGACAACGCAATCGGCGTCAGCGGATTCTTGATCTCATGCGCGACCCGGCGCGCCACTTCCCGCCACGCCGCCTGCTTCTGCGCTTTCAGCAAGTCCGATAGATCTTCGAACACCACCACATACCCCGATTGCTCGGCCTGATGCCTCAAGGTAGCCACGGTGACGGCGACGTTCAACGATGCGCGCGGTAACTGCATCTCCATCTGGCTGGTGGTCATGCCCATGCGATCGGCGCGCCGGAGCAAGGGCTCGAAATCCTCCAGCACCTCGGCGGGAAACACATCCGCCAGCGACGCCCGCGAAAGAATTTGACGTGCGCCCTCGTGTCCGCCCTCGGGATGAAACATGCGCAGCAACGCCTGATTTACGTGGGTTACGCGCCGCTCGGCGTCCAGCGAAAGCACGCCGGTCGGAATACTTTCGAGGATGGTTTCCATTTGCCGGCGGCGCTGGTCGAGCTCCGCATTGGCCGCGCTCAGGTCCAGACTGGAAGCCTCAATCTGCCGCCGGCTGCTTTCGAGGTCTTCGGCCATGCGGTTGAAAGAACGCACCAGGTCGCCAATCTCATCGGCGAAGCTGACGGGCACGCGGTAATCCAGCCGCCCGCGCGAGATTTCCTGCGTCGCTTCGGCCAGGGCTGACAGCGGGCGAGTCACAATCTTCGACAGGAATAGCGCAAGCCAGGTCGTGACAAAGAGCACGATCATCGTCAGCAGAAGCAGCAGGCCCATGTAGGTGCGGCGCACCAGCTTCCGCTCGCGGGCCAGATCGTAGTAACGCTGCTGGCTGGCTTCGACTTGGCGCACGGTTTGCGAGAACTCGCGCGGAAGCGGAATCGCCACCAGAATCAAGCCTCCGCCCGGAACCGGAGCGCTGCCCAGCGTGTAGTCCGTTTGTTGCCAGGTAAATTGTGCGGGACGACCTGCAGTCGCGTCGGCCAGCGGCAATCGCGCCTTCATGATTGGCCAGGGCGCCGGCGCATTGAAGCTGGCCTCTTCATCGCCGTCCTGCAGCGCCAGGGCGAACCCACCTTGCAGTGTTTGTTCGTGCTGCTGGAACTCGCTCACCACTCCGGAAAATCCGCGGCTCGAAAAACCATGTTCGATCTCGGGCGAGGCCGCAATGGAGAAGGCTTCGGCCCTGGCATTCTGCATGGCATAACTCGCCAACACCGACGCCATGGCGTGGGTGTTCGCCCGAACCTCCTCCACCGGTGTGGAGAACCATTTGTCGATCGATCGGTTCATCAACCCGTAGGCGAACCAGTACATCATCACGACCGGCAACGACGACAGCAGAAGCGCTCCGGCGACCATGCGCGTGCGAAACTTCGAGCCCAGCACTCCCAGGCGCCGCTCGGCAAAAAGCTTCAGCAGATTGCGCATCAGCACAAACGTGAGCGCGACGAACAGCAGGAAGATCAGCGCCGACAAAGCGGCAAAGACAACAATGTCCTGGTTGTTTCCCGGACGCAGGAAGGTCTGGTCAAAGGAAGTTTGCGAAACCAGAAATCCCAACAGCAGAAATACAGAAATCGCCAGCAGAATGATGACCTGCTTGCGACGCGAGGTCTTCTCGGGCCGGATTGACGTCGGTTGTGGCGCTGCCATGTTGCATCCCGGACGTGCAAGTCATTATAGATGCAGCGGCACCGATGCAGGCTGCAGAGGCGTATGGGACAGGCTCAGACCCGGCCCCACGCGGTCACAGGCTCCGATGCACGCTCAGGGCCGGCGATTCTGGCTGCCCGAGATCTCCTCCAACACCGCGTCGTAGGCGGGTTTCGGCTTGTAGGTGCGGTCAAACAGCAGCGCCGCGCCGCGCGTGCCGTGCGAATGCGACCCGATCCACGAATATTTGTCGGAGACTCCCCAGGTTTGAATCGCGGTGCAGCCCGGATTTTGCCGGCATGCCCGGACCACCCCACGATAAACCTCCGCCTGGCGAGCTAGATCGTCGTGCCCAGCCACGCCACTTGCGTCCACCGGCAGAGCCACGTCGAGTTCCGTAATGTGGATCTGAACCCCCAGCGCGGTCAGGCGCGCAATGTTGGTGGCAATGGCTGCCGTGTCCAGTTCAAGTGCGGAAATGTGCATCTGCAGCCCAACTCCATCGATGGGGACGCCGCGGCGCTTAAAATCTTTCACCATGGCATAGATCGCATCCGATTTGCGATTGAGTCCTTCGCCCTCGGCCTCGTTGTAGAAGAGCAAAGCCTCCGGGTCGGCCTCACGCGCCCACCGAAAAGCCTGCTCAACGTAGGCCGTGCCCTTCTCCGACAGTCCGATGCCCGGCTGGTTGTACCAGGGAGAGTCCTTGAGACGCCCGCTCTCCTCCATCGCCTCATTCACCACATCCCAAGCGAAGACCTGGCCGGCGTAGTGTTTCATGACGGTGGTGATGTGCTCCTGCAGCAGGCGAGACAACTGCGCGGGCGTGAAGTGGCCTTGCGTCAGCCATTCCGGATTGTTGTGGTCCCACACCAGACAATGTCCGCGAACTCTCATGCCATGCGCCTGGGCGAAGCGGACGACCTCATCGCCCTCGCGGAAATCGAAACTTGCGGCCTCGCGCCGCACCGTCCACCACTTCATCGCGTCCTCAGGCTCGATCATGTTGAATTCCCGGCCCAGGGTGGCCGAATAAGCGGCCTCGGAAAACAGAGATGGACGCACCGCAGCGCTTACCAGCATGTGAGCTGAATCCGCCGCTTCGCGCAGTGTCTGCGGAGCGGAAGCGAGGATAACTGTCGCAGCTAGTAAGAGCGCGCGGGGAAGGCTGAAGCGATACATCATTGCTGCTCGTGATTGCTGCTCTTCATTGCCAGTTCACGATTGCTAGTTCACGGCTTGGCTAGAACGGTGGCGGGCGCTGGAGTATCCCGGTTCATCGCTGCGCCAATGTCCGCCGTGAGATCTTTACCGCCTTTGAAATTCATGATGAGCGACTGGATCGAGAAAATCGGTCCCCACGGAATTCCCCACCAGCCCGCCACCAGCGTAATCAGAGTCCAAGGCAGGCCCTTGCTGATCGCGCTTTCTCCGGCCGGGATGTAATAGACCTCCGACGACCGACGGAAGGTAATGACTAAGAGCGACACGCAATATTGGTAGCGGACAAGTTTGGCGCCCCGCTGAATCTCAAATCGCAATTGGTCGGGAGACATGTTCCCGAGGCCTTGAATCGCCATGTTGGTTCTCCTTGCGAGGGAAAGTGCAATTGTAGGCCGGGAGCCATTGCAGGTAAAGAACCTGGAAGGACTTGTTCTTCTGCGACTATTAGTCGATTGCGCGGACTCGCCCCGCCGGCAAAAACGGCTGGAGGGGGCACGCTTCACAGTCTGGCTTGGATTTCCTACAGTGGTACTTGCCCACGCCAACGATGAGTCCATGCATCTCGTTATAGACCTGTATCAGGGCAGGACGCTCAGCCGTGCTCATGGCTGAAGGTGAGTGAGCCGTGCCAGGTATGCCTGGTTCAAGTTGCGCAGCGCCGGCAGCGGAGTTTCGTTCCGGCTCGCGAGGCCCCGCTGCCAGCCCCTTCTCGAACAGCTTCCGAATCTCCTCGTAATCCGTTTTCTCCGGCAGAATCCCGTGCCGATCGAGGACGCGGCGCGTATAGGCGTCCACGACGAATACGGGATGATTCCCTGCGTAGAGAAGAATCGAGTCGGCAGTCTCCGGGCCTACGCCGTTCAAGCCGAGCAACTCTTCCCGCAGCTTGCCCGTCGGTTGCGCGAAGAGTCGCTCCAGCGAGCCGCCGTACTTGTCGTCGAGGAAGGCGACGAACGTCTTGAGCCGCTTCGCTTTTTGGCGGAAGTACCCCGAGGGCCTGATCAGGCCCTCGAGTCCGCCCAGCGGCGCTTTCCGGATTCCTTCCACACTCAGCAATTCCGCGCCGCGCAAGTTCGCCAGTGCTTGTTCCACGTTGGTCCACGCCGTGTTCTGCGTCAGGTACGCTCCCACGATAACTTCGAAGCGGGTTTCGGCGGGCCACCAGTGCTGCGGTCCCCACGCCTGAGAAAGAGCGCGATAGTACCGGCGGATTTCTTTCTCCTTCTCTTTCTCCTTTGCTTTCCCCTTCTCGATCTGCGGGCGGGTTCGCGACAAGGCAAGAATTCCTCAGTCTCGAGTCTAATCGAGCCGAGCGTGACGATGCTCACGTGACCCTCAACCGATGCGGGGGCTTACTGAAGTGCATGTACCTGGGCCGGCGGCCCGTTCCTCGACAAGCCAAAAAATGGCATTTGGCGTGGAGTTCAGCGTTCAAATGCTTGTCCACGCATTAGATGCCCTTCAGGTCCAAGTACCAAAGTAAGTGGTACCGTAACCCGCCAGCGTTGACAATTTATGTCAACGCGAATGGGCTGCGTCTCTCCCGATGTTTGGGCGGCCCTTTGCGCCATGCCCGCACCAGTGCGAGGCGTTGTTCCCACTTGGATAGGAGAGCTGCGTATGTCTCAACGGCTGGGTGACCTTCTCGTCAAAGAGAAGATCATTACCCCAGAGCAGTTGGAACAAGCGAATAAGGTTCAGAAGGAGCAAAGCGTCCGCCTGGGGTCCGCCCTGGTGAAGCTGGGCTTCCTCACGGACGAGGACGTCACCAATTTCCTCTCCCGCCAGTATGGCGTGCCCGCCATCAACCTTTCTTATTTTGAAATTGACCCTGCCGTGGTCAAGCTGATTCCGTTCGAGACCGCCAAGCGCTACCAGATTCTGCCTCTGAGCCGCGTGGGCGCATCCCTCACCATCGCGATGGTCGATCCCACCAACGTGTTCGCGATGGACGATATCAAGTTCATGACCGGCTTCAACATCGAGCCGGTGGTCGCCTCGGAAAGCTCCATCCTGTCGGGGATTGAAAAAGCCTATGGCGGCACCAAGGAAGAAGATCTCGAAGCCGTAATGCAGTCGATGTCGGAAATGTCCGACGAAGACGTCGAACTGCAAACCGAACAGCAGCAGATGGAGCTGTCGGAGCTGGAAAAAGCGGCCGACGAAGCTCCCGTCGTCAAACTGGTCAACGTCGTGCTCGGCGACGCGGTCAAGCGGGGCGCCAGCGATATTCACATCGAGCCTTACGAAAAAGAATTCCGCGTGCGCTTCCGTATTGACGGCGTGCTGCAGTCGATCATGTCGCCGCCGTTGAAGTTGAAGGATGCCATCACCTCCCGCCTGAAGATCATGTCGAAGCTCGACATCAGCGAAAAGCGTTTGCCGCAAGACGGCCGCATCATGCTGAAGATGAACATCGGCGGGCGCAAGAAGCAGCTCGATTTCCGCGTCAGCACCTTGCCCACGTTGTGGGGCGAAAAGATCGTGCTCCGCTTGCTCGACAAAGAAAATCTGCGCCTCGATATGACTAAGCTCGGCTTCGAGGCCGAGTCGCTGGTGAAATTCGAAAAAGCCATTCTGAAGCCGTACGGCATGGTGTTGGTCACCGGACCCACGGGATCGGGCAAGACCAACACGCTCTATTCCGCGATTTCACGCCTTAACCAGCCCGACACCAACATTATGACCGCCGAAGATCCGGTCGAGTTTCAGTTGGCTGGCGTCAACCAGGTGCAGATGAAGGAACAGATCGGGTTGAACTTTGCCGCCGCCCTGCGATCCTTCCTGCGGCAAGATCCCAACATCATTCTGGTCGGCGAAATCCGTGACTTTGAAACCGCAGAAATTGCCATCAAAGCTGCACTCACCGGCCACCTTGTGCTCTCTACGCTGCACACCAACGGCGCCCCGGAAACCATTACCCGCCTGATGAACATGGGTATTGAACCGTTTCTGGTGGCGACCTCGGTCCATCTCATCTGCGCCCAGCGTCTGGTGCGGCGCATTTGCAAAGATTGCATCGAGCCCATCGATGTGCCGCCGCAAACGCTGGTGGATGCCGGGTTCACGCCCGAGGAATCGAAGACGGTCAAGATTCAGAAAGGCAAAGGCTGCGGCGTCTGCAACAACACCGGATACAAGGGCCGCTGCGGTCTGTACGAAGTTATGGAGGTCGACGACGAGATCCGGGAACTGGTTCTGGTTGGTGCCTCAGCAGTGGAACTGAAGAAGAAGGCCATTGAGCGCGGCATGATCACTCTGCGGCGCAGCGGGCTGATCAAGGTCATGGCGGGCATGACCACGCTCGAGGAAGTAGCCCGCGAAACGATTCACTAAGTCGTCGTTGGCCGCTGGTCGTTTGTCGTTGGCCAACGACCAGCGACTAGGACCAACGACCAGAGACTTTAAGAATGTAACGGAAGGAACTGACTATGGGTTTGTCGTTAAGCGATCTGCTCAAGAGAATGCTGGAGATGAACGGCAGCGACCTGCACATCACCACCAACTCGCCGCCCCAGATCCGTGTGCATGGCCATCTGGTGCCGCTCGACCTGCCGCAAATGACTCCCGCCGAGACCAAGCAGCTGGCCTATTCGGTCATGACCGATTCCCAGAAGCATCGTTTCGAAGAAAGTCTCGAGCTCGACTTCTCTTTCGGATTGAAAGGACTGGCCCGCTTCCGCGCCAACGTCTTCAACCAGCGCGGAGCCAGTGCCGCCGTCTTCCGCTTGATTCCTTTCGAAATCAAGTCATTCAATCAGCTCGGTCTGGCGCCCGTGGTCAGCAAGATGTGCGACAAGCCCCGCGGCCTGGTGCTGGTAACGGGGCCGACCGGATCGGGCAAATCCACCACACTCGCGGCCATGATCGACAAGATCAACAGCGAGCGCCACGACCACATCCTCACCATCGAGGACCCGATCGAATTCGTGCACATGAACAAGAACTGCCTGGTCAACCAGCGCGAACTCCACGCCGATACCAAGAGCTTTACCGACGCGTTGCGCGCCGCTCTCCGTGAAGATCCCGATGTCGTGCTGATCGGCGAAATGCGCGATCTGGAAACCATCGAGTCGGCCCTGCGGATCGCCGAAACCGGACACTTGACCTTCGGCACGCTGCATACCAACTCTGCGACTTCCACCATCAACCGCATCATCGACGTGTTTCCGGCGCACCAGCAGCCCCAGATTCGCGCCCAGCTGTCGCTGGTGCTCGAGGGCATCATGTGTCAAAGCCTGGTGCCCCGTATCGACGGCAAAGGCCGCGCCATGATCATGGAGATTCTGGTGCCCAACCCGGCCGTGCGCAACCTGATTCGCGAAGACAAGATTCACCAGATCTATTCGTCCATGCAGTCCGGACAGGAAAAGTTCGGCATGCAGACCTTCAACCAGTCGCTGGCCACCGCTTATTTTCAGAAAGAGATCACGCTGGAGACCGCCATGGCGCGTTCCAGCAACACCGACGAGTTGCAGGAAATGATTAACCGCGGCGCCGTTCTGGTCAACCGTCCGACTACGGCCGGTACGACTCTGGCCCGAGGAGCTGCTCCCTCCAAGAGGTAGGGACGGTGCAGCATAAACCTTTTGGAGCATTAAAGATTTGCAGCAAGCGCAGTTTTCACGAAACCGCAGGTCAGTGAGGAGAAGCTAAACCATGCCAGTCTTTACATTTTCCGGCAAGGACGCATCCGGACAGAAGATTACCGGCGAACGCGTGTCACCCAACAAGCAGACGCTGGCGCAGGCGTTGCGGCGCGAGCGCATCACGCCCGGCGCGATTCGCGAAAAAGGCAAAGAATTTTCCATGCCCACGTTTGGCTCCGGCAAGGTGGGAACCAAGGACATTGCGATCTTCTTTCGCCAGTTTTCCGTCATGATCGATGCCGGCCTGCCCTTGGTGCAGTGTCTTGAAATCCTGGCGGCCAATCAAGAAAACGTGGCATTCCAGAAGATTCTGACCGGCGTGCGGACGACGGTGGAAGGCGGCGCGACCCTGGCCAACGCCATGCGCCAGTATCCCATCGTGTTCGACGACCTCACCACCAACATGATCGAGGCCGGTGAAACCGGCGGTATTCTCGACATCATCCTGCAGCGTATGGCCACCTACGTGGAAAAAGCCGTACGTCTGAAGTCGGCGGTAAAGTCGGCCCTGATTTACCCCGTCGCTGTGGTCGGCATGGCCGCTGTGATCGTCGGCGCGCTGCTCAAGTGGGTCGTCCCCATTTTCGCCAACCTGTTTGCCGGTCTGGGGGTTTCGCTGCCTCTGCCCACCCGCATCGTGATGGGCCTGAGCGCGTTCATCAATACCTTCTGGTGGATGTTCATTGTGGGCGGCGTTGGCCTTTTCTTCGGCATCAAGCAGATTCGCAAGCATCCCCGCGGCCGCTACTATTTTGACAAGATGCTGCTCTTCATCCCCGTGATCGGGGGACTGCTGCGCAAGATCGCTGTTGGCCGCTTCACCCGTACGCTGGGCACGCTGATCACTTCCGGTGTACCCATTCTGGAAGGTTTGAGCATCACCGCGAAAACTTCAGGCAACGCCGTGCTGGAAGAGGCGCTGATGAAGGTGCGCAAGGCCATTGAAGAAGGCCGCACCATCGTCGATCCGCTGCGCGAATGCGGTGTGTTTCCCAACATGGTGACGCAGATGATCGGCGTCGGCGAAGCCACCGGCGCCATGGATTCCATGCTGCAGAAAATTGCCGACTTCTACGAAGAAGAAGTCGACGCGGCCACCAAAGACATGCTGGCCATGCTCGAGCCGATCATCATCGCGATCCTGGGCGTGAGCGTCGGCGGCATCGTCATTTCGCTCTACATGCCGCTGTTTGCCATGATCGCCAAACTGGCGGGCTAGAAAAAACCGGGCCTTGGGTCTTAGGTGCCAGGTCTTGGGCCTAAGACCCTGACGCCTCGCAAGTAGGTAATAGCGAACGCCAAGGACCCAAGACCTACGACCTAAGACCCGAGATCTTAATGCAATCCACTTTTGACGAGCGCAATTGGCTGGTTTGGCTGGTCCGGGTCCGCATCTTCATTTTGACCCTCCTGCTGGCCATTGAGCTGGCCGTCGCCCGCTTCAGTCCGGCGCCGCTGCCCATACGCCTGTTCGTCAGTACCATCCTCTTCTGGTACAGCCTTTCGCTGTTCTACGTGCTTCTGCTCTCTTTCTGGCAGGAACACCGCCTGCAGGCTACGCTGCAGGTCCTGACTGACCTGATCCTGGTCAGCCTGGTCGTCCACGAAACCGGAGGATGGGACAGCTCTCTGAACTTTCTCTATCCCCTGGTCATCATCGTGGCCAGCGTGCTGCTGCCGCGGGTGTGGGCGCAACTCGTCGCTGCCCTGGCTTTCATACTCTACGGAGCAGTCCTGGAGTTGAACTACTACGGCGTAGTGCCTTCCTACTGCAGCACACATCCCGGCCTGAAGGCGCTGCAGGCCATCATCTTCGTCAATCTATTCGCCTTCCTGGCGGTGGCTTACCTGGCCGGACTGCTCACTGCAAAACTGCGCCAGGCCAGGGTGCAGTTGAAAGACACCAGCGGCGCGCTCGAAAGTTTGCAGGCGCTGCACGAAAACATTATTCACTCCATCAGCAGCGGTCTCATCACCACCGGCCTCGACGGCCGCATCACCCTGGTCAACGCCGCGGCCCAGCGACTGCTTGAGCTGGCGCCCGCCGCACTGCTGGGCAATCCGGTTCATAAGCTGTTTCTCGATCCGTTGCCCACCGTGGAATCGCAACACACCCACGCCGAAGTCCGCTTCGAGCTCCCCACAAAATTCCGCCGCACCGTCCGGGTGCGCGTCGCAGCCCTGACGGTGCCCGAGCGTGGCGATCTGGGCTACGTTTACGTGCTCGACGACCTCACCGAGATTCGCCGCCTCGAACGCGAAGTGCGCATGCAGGACAAGCTGGCCGCGGTCGGTCGCCTGGCTGCCGCCATCGCGCACGAAATCCGCAATCCCCTGACTTCCATTGCCGGCTCGGTCAGCATGTTGTCCGGCGTTCCGGAGATGAACGAAGATCATCGCCGCCTGCTCGACATCGTGACCCGCGAGTCGCAGCGCCTGAACAGCATCATCACCGACTTTCTGGCCTACTCCCGCACGAAGCAATATCGCTTTGACCGGGTCGACCTGGTGCAGTCCGTCGAAGACACGCTGACCCTGATGGATCATCGCATGACGGCAGAGAAAACTGGCATCCGGATCGAGCGCCGCTTCGCAGTGCGGCAGGCCTGGGCCATCGCCGACGGCGACAAGCTCAAGCAGGTGTTCTGGAACCTTTGTGAGAATGCGGTCCGCGCTATGAAAGCGGGTGGAACGCTGACCGCTGCAGTCGAGTCGCTGGGCGACGACTGGCAGGTTTCTTTCATGGACACGGGAACCGGCATGACGCCGCAGCAGATCGAGAAAATCTTCGAGCCCTTCCAGTCGAATTTTGAAGGCGGCACCGGCCTCGGGCTGGCCATCGTCTACCAGATTGTGCAGGCGCATGAAGGCAAGGTTTGGGCGCGATCGAAGCCGGGGCAGGGAACCACGTTCGTGCTGCGGTTGCGCCGTCTCGATGCCGAGCGCGCAGCCGCCACCGGCGACGGCAAGGCTGATAAAAGCCTGGCGGATCAATCTCGTGTGCTAGCTGCGCCGCGGCCCGCCGTGGCCGCCGCCGGAGCAGGAGGACGCTTCCATGGCTAACATCCTGGTCGTCGACGACGAACGCTCCATCTGCGAAATGCTCGACATCTCCCTGCGCCGCGAGGGACATCGCGTCGAGACCGTGCAATCCGGGCAAAACGCGAAAAACAAGATTGACGGCGCCCTCTACGACGTCATCATTACCGACATCAAGATGCCCAACATTGACGGCATCGAAGTCCTGCGCCACGCCCACCGCGTTTCCCCCGACTCCGCCGTCATCCTCATCACTGCCGTCGATGACTACGAGGCCGCGGTCGAAGCCGTGAAGGCCGGAGGCGCCACCGACTACATTCGCAAGAGTCCCGGCCTGGTCGACGAAATCAAGCTGGCCATCAACCGCGCCGTCGAAAAACTCAACCTGAGCAAGCAGAACTTCGCGCTGCGCCGCGACGCCGCCACCCGCAACTCGCTCGACAACATCATCGGCTCCAGTGCGGCCATGGAAAAACTCAAGGCCACGGTCCGCACCGTCGCCTCCACCGCCTCCACCGTTCTCATCCACGGCGAAAGCGGCACCGGCAAGGAACTCGTCGCCCGCGCCGTCCACGTCTGCTCGCCCCGCGCTGCCGACGCTTTCGTTTCCGTCAACTGCGGAGCCTTTCCTGAGACTCTGCTCGAAAGCGAACTGTTCGGATATCTGAAAGGCGCCTTCACCGGCGCCAACCAGAACAAGCGCGGCCTGTTCGAAGTAGCCGACGGCGGCACCATCTTCCTCGACGAAATCAGCGAAATGACGCTGGCCATGCAGGTCAAACTGCTGCGCGTATTGCAGGAGCGCACCGTGCGTCCGGTGGGCAGCACCAGTGAAATTTCCATCGACGTGCGGGTCATCGCCGCTACCAACCGCAATCTCGACAAAGCCGTGGCCGAAAACTTGTTTCGCGAGGACCTCTACTACCGCTTGAATGTGATTCCCATCCGCGTTCCTCCGCTGCGCGAGCGCCGCGAAGACATTCCTCTGCTGGTGAACCACTTCCTGAAAAAGTACGCCACCGCCGCCGGCCGCAGCATTCTGCGCGTGAACGCGCCGTCGCTCGATTCCCTGTGCGGCTACGAGTGGCCGGGAAATGTTCGCCAACTCGAGAACACGGTCGAGCGCGCCGTTGCCCTTGAAACCACCGACGAACTCCACGTCGAACTTCCCGCCGAACGCCCGAAAGCCCACGCCGCGGCCGCCTCCGCGGGCGGTGGAACCCTGCCAGAAATTGGCTCCGACGTGTCTCTCCCCGCCGGCATGGGGATGGAGAGTTACGTGGCCGGCATCGAACGCTCCCTGCTGCAAAACGCCCTCAACCAGAGCGGAGGCGTCCAAACCAAAGCCGCCGACGTGCTCGGCGTCTCCTACCGCTCCTTCCGCCATTTGATGAAGAAGTACGGATTGTAGAAAAGCAGCTTCTAGCTTCTAGCCGCTAGCTTTTCGCGTAGAAGGCGACAGAGCGATGTTCTAACCGATTCAGTTTGCGGAAATTAGTCCCGAACCGGGCGAGGGCTTGGTGCGCCGGTTAGCCAGTAGCTAGAAGCTGTTTTTCTTCAACTGATGCTTCCACCCCAGCACCCGCGCCTTCGCCCCCTCCGCCTCGGCCTCCGGAATCATCCCTTTCTTTTGATATAAGACCGACAGGCTGGTATGCGCCAGCACGTCGTCAGGATCGATTTCCGCCAGCCGCTGCGCCACGGCGATCGCCTCATCGTAGCGTTGCAGATCCTGCAACGCCCGCGCCAGTCCGTGCATGGCTTCGGTAAACGTCGGGTCGGCGGTCAAAGATTCCTGATAAGCCGCAACCGCCTTTTCCAGGTGTCCATCGGCCATCAGGTCAAGCGCGGCGTAGTAGTGGTCTTCAGCTCGAAGGCGGGCTTGTTGGCGGGCGTCTGCGTCAGGCATGCGGGAACATTCCAGGCGGAGACAGGATTCTAACATGGGCTAGGGCGACCATTCGCGCGTGAAAAAGGGTGGCCCATTCAAGCCGTCCTTTGGCTTGAGTGGGGCATTCGCACGTCGCAGGCCGGCTCTTGGGTGTTAGGTCTTAGGTTTTTCACATCAGGATTCATCCCAGTCAAGGCCGAAGTTTTCCTTAGTGATCCTTCGTGCCCTTAGTGGTTCACGATTTTTCTTCCGGACGCGCCATGACCTTGCAGGTATGATGTCCACATGCGCTACCGTGTTCGCTTTCTGTGGAATGCAACCAAGGGCCACCGCCTAGCCCCGTGGCGCAGTCCCTACCTCCTGTGGCGCATCGAAACCTACACGGGCGTGAAGATGACGCAGATTGGCTTTTTGGAATTCTGGGAATTCATGTGGCGCGAGCGTCGCGACCTCTGGCGCTTCCTCAAGTGGACCGGTGCCATGGAACGCTGGGTCCATCCTAAACCGAAGAGTTCGTAGAATTGCGTAGCGCCGCCGTCCCGGCGGCTGTCGTGGCGGCGTCCCGCTGCCACTGCGAGGGCGGGACGCCCTCGCGACAGCCGGCAAGATGCCGGCGCTACGCCCCTTTGCCTGCCGCCGCGGCCTCGCCTAAGAAGATGCTGACTTCGCTGCCCTTGCCCGCCCCCGTGATCTGCGCCGCCGCCGCCCGGTTGGCCGCGATCTCCAGGTATCCCATGCTCCCCACTATGCCAAATACTTCTCCCGGCGAGCCTTCCGCGTAAGCGTGGCGAATGTCGGTAATCTCGCGGTTGCCGACCACAATCTTGAATGCGCCCGGCTTGGCGGTGAACAGCGCAGGCACGTCCGCGGGCGTCACATTGGTGATGAGGTTGCCGAAGCGGTCGATCTTGAGCACGACGCCCCGCATGCGGCCCTCGCCGGTAGCCTTCGGCCTGGGCGCGGCGAAGCGCACGAAATCTTCAATCTCGTCTCCGAACTTGTGCGAGTCAACCATCTTCGCCAGATACGCCGCCACCGGGGCAAACACATCGCGTGCGTGAAACGTCTGGCTGACCGGCGTTCGGAAATAATGGTCGGAAGTGATGTGCCGCACGTGGATGCGTTCTTCTTTGGCATAGACCATCGAAAGCACGCCATTATCGGGCGCCACGAAATGATAGCCGTCGCTCGAAGCCAGAATCGGCCGCCGCACCGTGCCTACGCCCGGGTCCACGACCACCACGTGCACCGTGCCGTTGGGAAAATACGAATAGGCCTGCGAAATCGCCAGCGCGCCATCGAGCACGTCGAAGGCCTGCACGGCATGAGAAATATCCACGATCTGCGCGTCCGGAGTGATGTCGAGAATCACTCCCTTCATCGCGCCCACATAATGATCGTTGGTCCCAAAATCGGTGGTAAGAGTAACCGTCGGACGATGTGGCAACTTTTCCTCGCTGGAAGACAAAATTCCTGAAGACAAAATTCTAGGTACAGCGAAGTTAATTTGCACCGAACCCGCACGTCAAGGCACGGAGGTAATGGGGATCCCGTGCGCCTCGTACAGACTAGGCATCGACGGAAGAAAGCCCGGACGGGAAGTCCGGGCTTTTGTTCGCAGTATATGAGCGGGCGAGCTTAATCCTCGCCCACCAGGGCGTTGATCAACCCCTGGCCGTTGGGGCTGCCCCATCCCGTTACCAGATCGTAGCCGGTCACGGCCGAATAGCTGCCCGACTTGCCGCTGGTGATGTCGTGGAAGTCCGTGCCGTAGCTCGAACTCACGCCAAAGGCATACAGATACGGGTTGATGAATCCGATGGTCGAAAAGCCGTTGGCTTTTAACTGCTGGTTGACCAGGGCGATGTAGCCCGCCCACATCGGAGTGGCAAAGCTGGTTCCACCGTAATCGTTGGCCGTGCAGGTTGTCTGGTCAGCGCAAACGTAAAAAGTAAAGTTGGCGTTGGCCGAGACATCTGGGCCGTTGCGATACGTGGTCGAGCCTTTGTTGCTGGAATTGATCACGCCCGCGAGTTTTTGCCACGCGGGAATCGCGATCTTGTCCGGAGAAATGCCTCCGCCACTGTCGACCCACGCGGTTTCGGACTTCCACGGGCCCGCCGCGCTGGCCGTGGTCAAGTCCGTTCCGCCCACCGAAACCACATTCGCATCATCTGCCGGCCAGGCTTCATTTCTCCGCGACCAGGTCGAGCTGTCTCCGGAAGCGGCGAAAAAGTTCTGGCCCTGTGCAGCCATTTTTTCGAAATACGGATCCAGCGTGGATGGATCGGCTGGCGTCCAGCCCCAGGAGCAGCCGATGGTGGTGGGAAGCGGGCTGTGTGTGGTCATGGCGCTGATGATGGCAGTGTCAGTCGAGCCAATGTACATCACCAGGCTGGCCAATCCCGGAGCCATGCCGATTGCTTGGGTCATGTCGAGCGTCTGCTCGGTGTCGTCGCAGTCGCCGCCAGCCCTCGAGTACACGCAGGATGTGCTGGTCCCGTCCGTGGAGAGCAGGGTTATGGGCACGGAGTTGGTTTGCCCCACGTTTTTGTAATAGGTTGTCAGGTCGGCCAGATCGGTACCCAGATACTCGAACAATCCGAGATTCTGCCCGGCGCCGGTCAGAGCCGTTCCGCCGTAGTAGGCCGCGCGCATGTCGCTGCCCAGGAACGAGGCCGACGGGCCGGAGCCAGTGGTAGCGTGGCGGACTACGTCTTCGGGACGGATGCCATGTGCTTTGGCGTAGTCGCTCTTCTTCACATACAAGGGATGCGGGATGGAGTAGTTGTCGAGACCGGAAATGTGCCACAGCGCGAAAGGCAGGTCCGCCGTGGGTTCGCGGTCGGGGCCGTAGAAGATGCGGTTCTCGGTGGGGTGCTGGTAGGTCAGCAGGTTTACATGGAAGGCCGACTCAATCGCCGAAACCGGGCCTTTGACCTGCACTTCCATGCCGTCGCGGGAGCCGCCAACGATGGTCAGGCCGTGTTCCTGAACATACTTCACCACCGCATCATACTGTTCTTGCGTGGGACCAAATCTCGCCGTGAACTCGGCCGGGGTCAGGAAATGGCGATAGTTGGGAACGGTCTGGCTATACAAGTCGGCGAGGAAGTTGTCCAGGCCAGCCTGATCGCGCAGGGGCAGAACCACATCCAGCTGCATGACCTGGTTGAGGGGAAGTCGGCCCACGAGCCTCGCCCGGCCGTTGAGCGTTGCCTGGCGCACGTGGCGCGTCATCAGCGTTTCCGCCCGAGCCTGCACGAATCCGGCGGAGACCAGCGATCCGATTGAAAGCAGCATTACGCAGATTTTCTGATTCACAATTCCTCCTGGCATTTCGATTTGATGGGCCGAGAGATTCCGCCCCCCGTCTACGGCGAAAATCCTTTCAACTTTGGCTGGAAAAGTTCGGGTAAATATATCAGGGTTGGAAGGGCAGAGCGTAGAGGAAGGGTTCTGATTTACGAAATCGGAACAATATCTATAACGGCTTGCTTACTCGTAGCGCAGCGCCTCAATCGGATTTAACCGCGATGCCTTGAGGGCAGGGAAGAAGCCGGAGACGATTCCCACCATCGATAGAATGATGAACGAGATGATCATCACGCTCATCGAAGCATGCAGGAAGATTGCGCCTTCATGATCGGCGGTCTTGTAGAACTCATCGTAGAGCGGCATCGGCGGAATCGCCCAGGTCAGCACCTCGGCGACGGCCATCCCGATCACGCCGCCCACAAACGTGAGCACCAGCGCCTCCAGCAGAAACTGCACCAGGATGTGCCGTGGCCGCGCTCCGATGGCTTTCCTAAGTCCGATTTCCCGCGTCCGCTCCGTCACCGACACCAGCATGATGTTCATCACGCCGATGCCGCCCACGGCCAGCGTGACCACGCCGATTAATCCCAGCACCGCCTGCAATCCGTAGGAAAAGCCGTTGATCATGGCGCGATCTTCAATCGTGTCCCACTCCGGCGTGGCCTTGTCGTCCTTGGGATCGAAGTGGTGCCGTCGCGCAATCACTTCGCGCGCCGCCGCCAGCGCCTTCTTGTTGAGCTCGGGCGCAGTTGGTTGAATGATAATTTCGTCCGGATCGCGAATGTTCTTCAGATCGCGCATCAGCGCAAACGGAATGAACCCGTTCTCGTTGTCCGGACCCTGATACATCGAATCCTGAATCTTGTTGCGCATGGTGCCGATGACTTCAAAATCGAGTCCGCCGATTTCAACGTGCTGTCCCGCGCCAGGCGCGCCCTGAAATACCTTCTTCGCCGCCTCGTAGCCGAGAATCACCACGCGGTGGTGGTCGGCGAAATCGTTCTCGTTGAAATAGCGGCCATCGGCCAGAGTCAGCTTGCGCATCTGTCCGTACGGCATATCCACGCCGCGCACCATAATCGATACCACACGCGTGCCAATCTTGAATCCGAAATCGCGGTCGATCTCGCCGCTCACCGCGCGGATGATCGGCACCTCGTCGCGAATCGCCTCTACATCTTCCAGTTCGTACTTGACTGCCTTGCCCGCCCGCTGCCCGCCGGCCTGCATGCTGGTCTGCCCCGGCCACAGCACGATTACGTTGTTGCCCATGTTCAGGAACGCGTTCAGCACGCACCCGCCCAGCCCTTGCCCGTACGCCAGCAGCAGCACCACCGACGCCAGGCCCCACACGATGCCCAGCATAGTGAGCGCCGACCGCATGCGATCGCGCATCAGCGACTGCCAGCCCTGCGAAATGAGTTCTTTCAAGTACATGGCCTGCTTCTCTTAAGCGCCAGAACTTCTTTGCCACGGATTCACACGGATCGCACGGATTCAAACCAAAACCGAATTAAATTCGCGATTCCTTAAAGCCCTATCCGTGTTGATCCGCGTTAATCCGTGGCTAACGAAGTTGTTTGTCGCTTCGTCCTACTCAATCCGTATGTCGCCCGATCCGGTGCGCACCCGCAGCAACTGCCCTCCGCCGCGGACCTTGCCGCGAATCTGTTTGTGCATATCTCCCACTCGGCCCTGCACCGTCATTTCAACCGGCGCGCCCACATCCACGGATCCGGAACTCGTGGAAATATCCGCGTCAAACGCCGCATTCGACGGCAGACGTACGGTCACGTTGCCCGAGCCCGTGCGAATCTCCCACGACCCGCTCTGCGTGCCCTCGGCGGTCACATTGCCGCTGCCCGTCTCCCCGCGGAAGCCGCCTTGCACGCCCCGCGCGGTAATGTTTCCCGAGCCGGTGTGCAGGGCGATGTCGCCCGCTCCCGTCTCTTCGATCTCAACATCGCCGCTGCCGGTTCCGCCCTTTACCGGTCCCGAAATTTCGCGCGCCCGCACGTCGCCGGAGCCAGTCTGCAACGTTACCTCGCCGGTAAGGTTCTTGAGTTTTACTTCGCCCGATCCCGTCTGCACGTCGACGTTGCCGTGCGTGCCTTCAATCACCTGATCTCCCGAGCCGCTGTGGGTGCGGATAGTCGTGTCTGCGGGCACGGTGATCTCGTAATCCACCGAAATGTTTTTCATTTCGACATATTCAATGTGAATGCTGTTGCCCTCCTGCCGGATGGGAGGATTCTGCTCGATGGCGTGGACATCGGCCTCCCGGCTGCCCATCAGCCAATGGTCGCCCACAAAAATTTTCCCGTGGATCGAAACCGATCCCGACCCGCCGGCGCGCACCGTGACGTCGCCCGAGTGAGTGAGCACCTCAAGATCGACGGGCCCGCTCACGTTCAGCGTTCTGTCGAACGTGCCCTGGGGCGTGGACGAAGCAAACACAACGGTAGTGGTGAAAAGCACGACCAGCGCGGCTGCGAATAAAAACCGGCTGGACACAGAGACTGAACGGAGAGTGCGAGTGTCATTCATAACGTAGTGACTCCACAGGTGTCATATCCGCGGCGCGCTGGGCGGGATACATGCCCGCGGTCACGGTGATCAACGAAAGCGTCAAAATCGAAGCCAGAATCGAAATCCACGAAACGATCGGGTGCGGAACAAAATCGGGCAGCGGCAGAGCCTCCATGGCAGCACACAAGCCGATCCCGAACGAGAGGCCGAGCGTGCCGCTGACGATCGTCAACATGGCGGATTCGGCGAAGAACTGCCGTAGAATGTCGCGTTTGGTCGCGCCCATCGCCTTGCGCGTGCCAATCTCGCGCGTGCGCTCGGTCACCGAAACCAGCATAATGTTCATCACGCCAATCCCGCCCAGGCACAGCGTCACAATGGCCACACAGCCGAAGAACAAGGTCACGACGGCGAAAATCTTGTCCACCAGCTTCGCCCCCTCCATTGTGTCCCAGACAAACAGCGCGTCTTTGTCCAGAGGATCGAAGTGATGCACGCGCCCCAGCACGCTCCGCACCTGTAGAACCGCGGCCTCGTGTTCTTCCGGATCGCCCACTTCGAAAACGATGTCGTCCAGATACCCCCGCGTAATCCCGGCTCCAGGTTTCTCGGGCGGCGGAAAATCGCGCGACACCGCCGAATACGGCGCGAACAAATAATCGTTGTCCGGACCGCTGTAATTCGAGTTCTGATTTTTTTCCTTCAGCACTCCCACCACCAGGTAGGGAATGCTCTGCACCAGCACGCTGGCGCCGATGGCGGGCTGCCCCGGAAACAGTTGCCGGTTCGCCTTCGAACCCAGCACCAGCACGCGACGGCCCTCGCGCTCGTCGTCGTCGGTAATCAGCCGGCCTTCGGAAATCTGCAGCGACCGGAAATCTTGATACGAGGGCCACATCCCGACTACGCCGCGGCTCGCCAGGTTGTACTGGCTGACTTCAGGAATGGTGCGCCGCAACTCCGGGCTGACATTCCGCACCAGATAGCACTCGTCGCGAATCAACTCGGCGTCGTCGACGTTGAGATGAATCTCTCTTCCCGCCGCGCGCCCGCCCACCTGCGCGCTGGTCCGCCCGCCCCACATAATGACCAGGTCCTTGCCCAGGGTCTGCATGTGCTTTTTCTGATCGACGCTGAAGCCGCGTCCCAGCCCCACCAGGATGATCACCGAAGCGATCCCCCAAACGATGCCAAACATCGTGAGGAACGTTCGCATCTTGTGGGCTCGGAATGTGGCGAACGCCTGGCGCAGGATTTCGGTGAGAGTCATTGCGGCTACCAAAAAGGCATTGGGTCTTAGGTATTAGGTCTTAGGCTTAACACCTAATACCCAAAGCCTAAGACCCAACACCCCGTTCGTTACTGCAGCACGACCTGATCGCCTTCCTTCAGCCCGCTCAGCACTTCGGTCTTGGCGCCGTTCGAGATCCCGATATTGACGGCAACCTTATCTTTGCCATCCTTGCCTTTCGGGTCGGGCACTTCCACCGAGGCCTTCTTGTCTTTGTCGTAAAGGATTGCGCCTTCCGGAATCTGCAGCACGTTCTTGTGTTCTTCCAGGATGATTTCCGCGTTGGCGGTCATCTCCGCCTTGAGTTCGCCTCCTGGATTCTGAATCGACACGCGCACTTCAAAAGTCGTGACGTTATCTTTTTCCACGCCCATCGGAGAAATCTTGGTCACCTTGCCGTCAAAGGTCTTGTCCTTGAACGATTCCACCTTGATGCGGGCGCGCTGTCCCAGATAAACCTTGCCGATATCGCTCTCGTCGACCTTGCCCTTCACATACACTTCGCTGGTATCGCCCAGCGTCATGACCAGCGTGGCGGACGAACCCAGAACCAGGATCGAGCTGACCGCGTCGCCCATCTCGACGTCGCGCGAGAGCACGATGCCATCAATCGGCGAAACAATGTCGGTGTAGCTGAGCTGTTCTTCCAGTTGCGTGAGGTTGGCCTGGTCCTGTACGACGTTGGCCTGCGCCTGCGCGATCTTCGCTTTCAGCACCGTGACCTGCGCCTTCGACACGTTCTGCTTGTTCAGCGCCATCTCGTAATTCTTCTCGGCGTCATCCAGCGCCGATGCCGAGACCACGCCGTCCTTCGCCATGCCCGTAGCACGGTCGTAGGCGCGCTTCAACAGCGGCACATCCGGACCTTCCGCATCGACCTTGGCGCGCTCGAAGTCAGCCTGAGAACTTTTCAGGTTCGCCTGCGCCGCTTCCAGCGCGGCGCGGGACTGCGCCACCTGCGCCTCAATCTCGATCTTGTCGAGCTGGGCCAGGAGTTGCCCCTTCTTGACGCGATCGCCGTAGTCCACCAACAGCTTCTTCACAATGCCGCTGGCCTTGGACTTCACTTCAACCTTGGTGATGGGCGTAACCTTCCCGGTCGCCACCACGCTCTTGGCCAGGTCGCCTTTTTCCACTTTGGCGAGCTTCGACGGATCAATCTTGGTGCCGCCGCGGGTTGCCGCGAACACGCCGCCGGCAATCACCAGTACGACCACCGTCACGACCACACCCCAGATAATCAGTTTCCGCCGCTTTTTCTTATTATTCCCGTTACCGTTCACACCGCCTCCTGTAGATACCGCCGAATGGAGATTGGGAGCCATTTCCGCCGCCCTCACTCTGTGGTACGGAGCCCGCCTGACTTTTGTTCCTGATGATTGAAGCGATCTGATTCAAAATTGACCGGCGCGCGGTTCAAGTCCCTTTGCCGCCTGCCATTTAGACACCCGATCTCCTAAAAGGATAGCGCATCCCCGACTGGAATTTTGTGACCCCGAGCACTGGTAGCCCCACCGTTCCGGCGGCTCGGAGCCTGCCCTGAGCGAAGCCGAAGGGGCAGGCATTCCCGCCCGCCGCGCATACAGCGGCCAACTGCAACTTCCAACTTCCTCCAACTGTTAGAATTACCCTTCCATGATCGCCTTTGTGCTGCTCCGGGTCTTTCTGATCCTGCTCCTGGTGGCGGCCAATGCCTTCTTCGCGGCAGCCGAATTCTCCCTGGTCAGCGTGCGCGATACCCGCATCCAGCAACTCATTGAATCGGGACGCATCGGAGCGCGCATCGTCCAGCGCCTGCACCAGCACCTCGACGAAGTCGTCAAC
Organism: Candidatus Sulfotelmatobacter sp.; assembly: GCA_052148475.1. Taxonomy (GTDB): domain Bacteria; phylum Acidobacteriota; class Terriglobia; order Terriglobales; family Acidobacteriaceae; genus Sulfotelmatobacter. The sequence continues at coordinate 107,386 of JBKQID010000025.1, forward strand.
GGCGTTCAACTTGGCATCACCATGGTCAGCCTTACCCTGGGCTGGATCGGCGAGCCCATGGTCGCCCGTCTGGTGGAAGGAATGGAGTTCGTCCACCGCGTGCCGCACGCAGCCGTCTACGCTCACACCATCGCCATCGTCATTGCCTTCAGCCTGATCACCTACATGCACGTCATCCTGGGCGAGCTCGTCCCCAAGACCCTGGCCCTGCAGCGCTCCGAACAAGTCGCCCTGGCCGTCGCCGCGCCCATGGAGGCTTTCCTTACTCTCACCCGCCCCATCCTCTTCTTTATGCGCCGCTCCGGCGGCATGGTTCTGCGACTCTTTGGCGCGCCCATGACCCGCCGCGGCGGCGCCATCCACTCTCCCGACGAACTTAAGCTCATCGTCACCGCCAGCCGCCAGTTCGGCCAGATCCCAGAGTTCCAGGAAGAAATGATTCACTCGGCGATTGAACTCGACAACATCACTGTCCGCGAGGTCATGGTCGCCCGCCCTGATATTTTTTCCCTGCCCTCCGACCTGCAGCTCGACGAATCTTTGGCCCGCGTGGTCGAAGGCCAACACTCGCGCATCCCGGTCTACGATCCCCAGCGCGGGCCCGAACACATTGTCGGCGTGCTTTACTACAAAGACCTCATGCGCTGGATGCGCCTCCGCCTTAGCAATCTCGGCCAATCCACCTCCACCCGCATTTCCCGCATGCAGATCAGCCAGATCATGCACGACGTGCTGGTCGTCCCCGAGACGAAAGTTCTGGCAGAATTGCTGGCGGAATTTAAAGAGCGCCGCCGCCATCTCGCCGTCGTGGTCGACGAGTTCGGATCAACCGCCGGCGTCATCACCGTCGAAGACATCCTCGAACAGCTGGTCGGCAACATCGAAGACGAATTCGACGTTTCCCCCAGCGAACCCGCGCTGGAAGACGAATCGGTTCTCCTACTCGAAGGCTCAGTCAACATCCGCGACTTAGAAGCCGAGCACGCCCTGACCCTCCCGCGCGACGCCGGTTTCGAAACCCTGGCGGGATTCATTCTCGCCCGCCTGCAGCGCATCCCGAACCTGCGCGACTGCTTCGAATACGAAGGCCGCCGCTACACGGTAGAAGAGCTGGAAGGTCACCGCATCGCCCGGGTAAGAATCGAGAAAACAGCAAAAGTAGAAGGCGAAGCCGAAGCCGCCAAGCAAGGCGGAGACTGATGCTTGAAAGGGCGCGGCTTTAAGCCGCGCCGTCAAGAGCGGGAGATCATGCGGCTTCAGCCGCTGAGGGCCAACGTGAGCATTGACCACGAACAGCAATTGATCAGAGCGTTTTTCGTCCCGGCCAAACGCGACCGCTACATAGAGATGATCGCGAGCACAAGGGGACGGCAGAAATTCCTTCGCGAGCTGTCGCATTTCAAATCATTGGACCCGCGTTATTGTTTCGGCTTACCCAATGCTGTGCATACTCCCGGAGAGATTGCAACCTTCCTGAATGACAAAAGGCGCACCACCAACGTGCTGGGTAACTTCGGAAGATCGCGATCTGGACAGGCAAGAGATGGCTCTCGTAGAGGCCTTGAAGAGAATTGTGGGTTATCAAATGGGAATATTCCTTTCCTGCGTCCCGGGGAAATTGGCGTACTTTGAAGACGAAGAAGATCGCTGGATTCTAGAGCGTCGCAACTAACCACTGAGAACCGCCAACTGAAACCCGTCTTCCAACGCGTCCTCTACACTCTCCCAGTCATCTGGCTGGTGGTCAGCCTCGTCTTCCTCCTCATCCATCTTGTTCCCGGAGACCCCATCGCGCAGATGCTCGGCGAAGGCGCCCCAGCCGCCGACATCGCCGCCACCCGTCACGCCTACGGCCTCGATGCCCCGCTCGGCGAGCAATACGTCAATTACTGGAAGGGCGTGCTGCACGGCGACCTCGGGCGCTCCATCCGCCTCAACAAAACCGTGACTCTCAGCCTGGCCCAAGCCTATCCCTACACGCTGCGGCTCACGCTGGCGTCTCTGCTCGTGGCTCTCGTCCTGTCCATCCCTGCCGGCGTCCGCTCAGCCCAGCGCCGCAATCGCTGGGACGACCGCCTGCTCTCCGTCGTCAGCCTCTTCGGCTTGTCATTCCCCAACTTCGCCCTCGGCCCCATCCTGATTTTGCTCTTCTCCATCAAGCTCGGATGGCTCCCCGTCTCCGGCGCCGGATCGTTCGCCAACCTCGTGCTGCCCGCGCTCACCATGGGCAGCGCGCTCGCCGCCATCCTCACCCGCATGGTGCGCACCTCCATGCTCGAAGAACTCAGCCAGGACTACATCCGCACCGCCCGCGCCAAAGGCCTGCCCGAACGCACCGTCGTCTACCGCCATGCCCTGCGCAACGCCATGATCCCCGTGCTCACGGTGCTGGGCCTGCAATTCGGTGCGTTGCTGGCGGGCGCCATCGTCACCGAAAAAATCTTCTCCTGGCCCGGCATCGGCCGCCTCACCGTCGACGCCATCTCCAGCCGCGATTATTTCCTGGTCCAAGGCTGCATCCTGGCCATCGGCTTGACGTATGTAGCCGTGAACTTCCTGACGGATGTGCTGTACTCGGTGGCGAACCCGAGGATTCGGCAATGAATCCAGCCAAGATGTTGGCCTTCCTCGACGATATGCAGGACCCGGAGGAGTTGGGTTCGCTTCCCGCGTGGAAAGCACACACGCTGGCCGGCGACCGCAAGGGGACCTGGAGCCTCAGCGTCACTCGCAACCGCCGGTTGACGTTCCGCATCGACGCACCTGAGCGTGAGATTTACGACGTTCATCTGGAAGAATCACTAGAATCGAAGGAGCAAATTATGCCTATGAAGAGCCCGCCGCATCCCGGAGATTTCATTCGAACGGAGATTATCCAGCCTGCTGGCCTATCGGTTACCGCCGCGGCGGCGGCGCTGAAGGTTTCTCGGCCCGCGCTGTCCAGCCTGCTGACTGGCAAGGCTGGTCTCTCCGGCGACATGGCGCTTCGCATAGAAAAGGCGTTTGGAGTAAAGATGGACACGCTCATGCGAATGCAATCGTCCTACGACATTGCTCGCGCCCGTTTGCGCGAGGGCCAAATCCGCGTTCGACGGATTCCCCAACTCGCGCTCAAGCCATTCAAAGACTTGATGAAGGAGAACTCGGGCAAGCTGAGGTTCGAGGGACACGATGCAGCCCTTTAGTCACGAGTGGCCATTCGCAGTTTAACCAATGTCCACCGCCGCCATTTCGTTCCGCCGCCGGGTCGTAGGAAACGCCCGCCACAATCCGCTTGCAGCCATTGGAGTGCTGCTGGTTGCAGTCTTCGTCATCTTCGCGCTCTTCGCGCCCTGGATCGCACCCCAAGACCCGGCCTCCATCAACCTGCCCGCGCGCCTCGATCCGCCCTCCTGCGCCCACTGGTTCGGCACCGACGAACTAGGCCGCGACATTCTCTCTCGCGTCGTCTACGGCGCACGCATCTCCGTGCTGGTCGGTAGCTGCGTCGTGCTCGCCTCGCTCGCCCTCGGCCTCATCATCGGCTCCATTGCCGGATACTACGGCGGCGCCATCGACCGCTTCGTCAACGTGGTGCTGATGAACGCTTTTCTTTCCTTCCCCGGAATCCTGCTGGCCATCGCCTTCATCGCCTTCCGCGGTCCCGGCATCTTCAACCTCGTGCTCGCGCTCTCGCTCGGCGGATGGGTCGGGTACGCGCGCCTGGTTCGCGGTCAAGTTCTCGCCGCCCGCGAACGCGAATACGTCGAAGCCGCCCGCGCCCTCGGCGCCTCCGACTTACGAATTATTGCGCGCCACATTTTGCCCAACATCATTCAACCCGTCGTGGTGCAGGCCGCCATCGGCATGGCCGGAGCCATTCTCGCCGAAGCCACCATGAGTTTCCTCGGACTCGGCGTCCCCCCGCCCACGGCCAGTTGGGGAGCCATGCTCAACGACGGCCGCGCCCACCTGTTCGACGCGCCGCATCTCGTCCTGTTTCCCGCGCTGGCTGTGATGCTCGCCGTGCTGAGTTTCAATTTCATCGGCGACGCGCTGCGTGACTATCTCGATCCCCGCTCTCGTATCGAGGCTGGCCTCTAGCCGGAGCGGCAACGCTGGGGCCGGACCACCAAACAGATTCGGTTATGGCCCAACCGAAACTTCCGTTGCTCGGGATGGTTATAGTAGTGGCATGGAAAAACCGTGGGACATACCGCTCGTGCGCGCCCCGCGTCCGGCCTTTACCCGCCGCCAAGTCATGCAGGGCGCTGCCGCTCTCGCCGCTTCGTCGATCCTGCACGGCTGCAGTTCTTCGAGCAGCGTCCCTCCGCCTCTTGACAATCCGCAACCGGTGCCCAGCGGTCCCTTAACCCAGGCATCCCTTACCGTCACCGCCACGTCGACGGGCTCCATCGGTCCCGCTTTCGCCGGCCTTTCCTACGAGAAGTCCCAACTCTACGGCCCGCTTTTTTCCGCTTCCAACACAGACCTGATCGGGATGTTCGATCGCCTCGGTGCCAGCGTTCTGCGGGTGGGCGGGAACTCGGTGGACCGCAACGTCTGGACCCCGAACGGTCCCGGCCAAACCGAAGGCCAGATCGCGCCCAGCGATGTCGATTCGCTCGCCGCGTTCGTGAAGGCCGCGGGATGGCAGTGCCTCTACGGCATCAATCTCGGTGGAGCAGCCACTGGCGCCACCACGCCCGCCCTGGCCGCGGCCGAGGTTGCCTACGCCACCCAGCAGTTCGGCTCCTCGCTGCTGGGCATCGAGATCGGCAACGAGCCTGACCTCTACGGAGATTCCGGAAACTACTTCGCGGGCGACTGGTCGCTTTCGCAGTTCCTCACGCTCTGGGGCCAGTTCCGCGCGGCCATTCTCGCCAGCACGCCCAGCGTGCCGATCACCGGTCCGGCGGACGCAACCAACGAATCGAAGTGGACCGTTCCGTTCGGCCAGTCCGTGACCAACAGCGAGATCACGCTGCTTACCCAGCACTACTACCGCGGCAACGGCCAGTCGCCCACTTCTACCGCAGCCTATCTCATCACGCCCGACCCGAACCTGATCGCCAACCTTGCTGTGCTGCAGGCCGGAGCCCAGGGCTTTGGCGTCCCTTACCGGATGGCGGAATGCAACTCCTTTTACAACGGCGGATCGAGTGGCGTCAGCGACTCTTACGCCTCCTCGCTCTGGGTCATCGATTACCTGTTCAACTGCGCGCAGGGCGGCGCGGTGGGCGTCAACTTCCACGGCGGCGGCGATGGCACAGGATACACTCCCATCGCCAACAACGGTGCCACGGTGGTCGAAGCGCGGCCGGAGTTCTACGGGATTCTGATGTTCACGCTCGCTGGCCAGGGAACTCTTTACTCCACCCAGATTTCCGCCGGATCGCTCAACGTCACGGCCTACGCGGTCAAAGCATCTTCGGGCGGCCTGAACCTGATTATCGTCAACAAGGACCTCGCCCAAAATCTCCAGCTCACGGCGCAACTTCCGCAAAGCGCCAGTTCCGCCACTCTGATCGCGATGACGCAACTCTCCAGCGGAGCCACTGCGCCCGACCTCTCGGCAACTTCGGGCGTGACCATCCAGGGCGCCAGCGTCAACGTCGACGGCTCGTTCTCTCCGTCCGCGGCTTTCACGCTCAGCTCGAGCGGCTCTCAGCTCACCTGCTATGTTCCAGCGCTCAGCGCGGTTCTGATTCAGATCGCCTAGAAGGGGTTGGGTCTTAGGCCCAATCTCAGACCGAGACCCGAACACCCAAGACCTAGGAAGCGGTGATGACGCCCCCAGGGTTCCTCTGTGCGCCTCTGTGCCCTCTGTGGTTTGCGCTCTCTTTCGGGACCTTTGATCAGAGCTTCCCTAAGACCCGCTTTCGCCCCCCGTAAGCCGCTGCAACAGCGCCACATACAATTCTTGACAAAAATCGCATATTGCAATATAACTATTGCTGATTGGAATACATCGGGGCGTGGCCAGTGAAGCTGGGCGAGAAAATTCGGTACCTGCGCGAAGTCGAGGGTGGGCTGCGCGGCCTGGGACGGCCCATGACGCAGCTCGAATTGGTCCGCGCCATTCGCGAAGAGCTAGGCAAAGGCCGAGGAAGCACCCGAGGGATGGGAAAAGCCGCGTCCATCAGCCAGTCCTATCTTTCGCAAATCGAAAACGGCGCGCGTCCGCACATGACACAGTCCTCGCGCGCCCTGCTGGCTAAGTTCTTCAAAGTGCATCCCGGCTTTCTGGTGGATGACCCGGACGGCTATCACGCCGAACTGACTTCGGACCTGCGCACCACCGAAGGGCAGCTCGACGTCTGGCTGCTACAAGGGTCGGAGAAGTTCGCCAACGATCCGGAAGTCAGCAACGTGCTGATCAAGGCCGCCCGCGAAAAAGATACGCGCCGCTGTTTTCTGTTGCTCGGCGCGATTCTGGACACGCCCGGGCTGGCCGACCGGTTGCTCGAGGCGCTGCGGCCCGAACTCGCGGCCGGCAACGGCAGTCATTCCGCAGGCAGCCAAGTTTCCGTCAGTCACGCTCGCGCCAGCCTGGGGCGGACATCACGCGCGGACTCGAATGACGAAGGGAGGCGAATCCGATGACGTCAGCCAAACTGGACTGGTCAGACTTTTATTTGATCTGTTTCGCGGTCGGCTTCTGCTTCAGTTTTTTTTCGTTCATCTTTGGCGGATCGCGTTTCGGGCGCCTGCACCTGCCGCACTTTCACGGACACGCCGGGCACCTGCCGGCGGTGCATGGTCCGGTAGGACATGCTCCCGTCGCACATGCTCCGGTTGCCGGCGGTCACGCGACAACCGTGGCCCACGGGCCGGCGCCAGCGCATGCTCCCGGTGCGAATCAGGCGGCTCGCAGCAGCAGCGTTTCGCCGTTTAACTTCGTCACGATTACGGCTTTCCTGGCGTGGTTTGGCGGCACCGGATACCTGCTTACCCGCTTTTCCACGGTGTGGGTCGGCTTGGGATTGCTGTTCTCCGTGCTCAGCGGCCTGGCCGGCGGAGGAATCATTTTCCTGTTCCTGAGCCGCGTGCTGATGTCGGACGAGGAGAACATGGATCCCGCCGACTACGAGATGGTCGGCGTGCTGGGCCGGGTTTCCAGTTCCATCCGCGAAGATGGAACCGGCGAAATTGTTTACTCCCAGGTCGGAACCCGCCGCGTTTGTGGCGCCCGCAGCGAGAAAGGCGGCGCCATCGCCAAGGGAACCGAGGTCGTGGTCACGCGCTACGAGAAGGGAATTGCGTACGTGGAGCTGTGGGAGGAGATGAGCAACGAATAGCGTGAATGGTGAATTGGCAGCAACCGTTACACGGGAGACTCAGTATGGAAGCGAAGTCATTGCAGAGCGATGTAATTGCCGAGGAGACGCACGCCGGTCGGGTCTGGAGCCTGATCATTCTGCCTGCGCTGATCGGTCCTGCGATATCGGTGGCTTTCTATCCCACAGGGCCGTCACGGTGGGCCCTGGGAGTAGTGGGGGTGGTTGGAGTAGGAACGCTGGCCCTGGTGCTGAGCGGGTTCCAATACCGCTTCCTGCGGCACGGAGTGGAGATACGGACGCTGGGTTTCCGGCTGCGCTCGATTCCGAAGCAGGCGATTGTGAGTTATTCCATTGAACCCTGGGCTTTCGCGCGCGGATACGGAATTCGCGGTATCGGCAGTACCCGCGCTTATGTGTGGGGGAACAAGGTAGTTCACATCAAGACCACGAATGGCGAAGTTTTTCTCGGACACAACGATCCCGGTCGCATCGTCCGAGATCTGGATCGGGTGACAGGTTTTGTATCCCGCGGGTAGCGCGCACTTGGCCTGAACCGACTTGACCTGGAGAGTTTATGAATCGCAATTTCTACAAACCGCTGGTCTGGCTGATGTGGCTGGCGCTGCCCATCACGGCGCTCAAGTACTGGCGCGCCTGGGACCACCTGCCCATGCGCATGGCGGTGCACTTCGACGCCAACTGGCAGCCCATTGGCTACACCTCGCGCCAAGGCGCGCTGATGGTGGGGCTGGGCATCATGGCCGTCCTGCTGCTCTTTTTCACGATCGGAGCTTTGGCCGCTCATGCCCTGAAGCCGTCGGCAGCCTGGCCGCTGCTCGTGGTCTTTTATGTAGCGCTCGGTCTCTTGTGGTTCATAAACCACCGAATCGTCGAGTGGAACCTGAACCCGCCGCCGGCCCATTCCGAGTTGGTGGGCCCGGATTCCCCGGCGGCCAGTGACTCAAGCGGCACGATTTCTTTCGCACTGCATTCGTAAGAGGAGGCGTTATGGGATTGGGATTGTCGACAGTGGTCACGATCTGGATTTTTGTCGGGCTGGGAGTGATGGTCATCCTGTTCCTGATGAGTGGAATGGCCAGGCTTTATCGCAAAGCTGGGCCGCACGAAGCACTCATCGTGTACGGCCTGGGTGGAACTCGAATCGTGAAAGGCCACGGCACGCTTGTGTTCCCCATGGTGCAGATCTGCAAGGATCTTTCCCTGGAACTGATGTCGTTCGACGTGGCGCCGCAGCAGGATCTTTACACCAAACAGGGCGTTGCAGTGACGGTGGAGGCGGTCGCGCAGATTAAGGTCAAGTCCGACGATGAGTCGATCCGTACGGCAGCCGAGCAATTTCTCACTAAGAGCGACGAGGAACGCGAAGGCCTGATCCGCCTGGTGATGGAAGGCCACCTGCGCGGCATCATAGGCCAGCTCACGGTGGAAGAAATCGTCAAGCAGCCGGAAATGGTTTCCGACCGCATGCGCGGCACCTGCGCCGAAGACATGAACAAGATGGGCCTGGAAGTGATCTCCTTCACCATCAAAGAAGTGCGCGATAAGAACGAATACATCACCAACATGGGCAAGCCGGACGTGGCACGCATCAAGCGCGATGCCGACGTAGCCACGGCAGAAGCTGACCGTGATACGGCGATCCGGCGCGCGCTGGCGCAGCGGGAATCCGCGGTAGCCAAGGCGCAGGCCGATCAGGAACGGGTGCTGGCTGAAACCTTGTCGCTGGCCAAGCAGGCCGAGTCGCAACGCGACCTGGAAATCAAGAAAGCGCAATACCTGGAAGTCACCAAGCGCCAGCAGGCCCAGGCCGACAAGGCCTATGACATCCAGACCAACATCATGCAGCAGCAAGTGATCGCCGAGTCGGTGAAGGTGCAACAGATCGAGAAAGAGCAGCAGGTCAAAGTGCAGGAAGCGGAAATCAACCGCCGCGAAAAAGAACTGATCGCAACCGTGCTGAAGCCGGCTGAAATCGAGCGTCAGAGAATAGAGACTCTTGCCGCTGCCGAGAAGCAGCGCTTGATCGCGGAGGCGGAAGGCCAGGCGTCATCGATTCGCGCCCAAGGCGAGGCCGAAGCCGAGATCATCTTCAAGAAAGGTGAGTCCGAGGCCAAGGCGATGAATGTGAAGGCCGAAGCTTTCCAGGAATACAACCAGGCGGCGGTGCTCGACCGGTTGTTCGCCAGCATGCCAGAGATCGTGAAGGCGTTGGCCGCTCCGCTGGCCAATGTCGACAAGATCACCATCGTTTCCACCGGAAACGGCGACGCGTCGGGCATGAACAAGATCACCGGCGACATGACCAAGATGGCGGCCCAAGTGCCCGCGCTGTTCGAAACGCTCTCGGGCATGCCGCTATCGGAGTTGATGGCCAAGGTACGGCTGATCGGCGACAAAGCCCCCAAACCGGGCGATGCGCCGAAGAAATAGCGAGGGGTGCTTGTGTAGAGATGCTTGTGTGGGGACGGGCGCCTTCGCCCGTCCCACCGAGCGCAGCGAGGTGAGGGTGTTGAAGTTGCCTGCGCAGGGCCGGGTCTCTGACCCAGCCAGGCCAAGCACAGCGAGGCGTTTTCAGGAGTAGTTATGACCAGCAAATCGAAATTCACCGGAGTTGGACTCGCGCTGGGAGCGGGACTGGGCGCGGTGTTCGGAGTGATGGCCGGCCACGTGGGCGCCTGGCTGGCCATCGGCGTCGCTATCGGAATGCTGCTCGGCGCCTCGTTCCGCCGCAAGGAGGTGAGTTGTCCCGAGTGCGCGCAGATTCACCGCGCGCATGAATTGAGAGATCCAAGGCAACAAGCTAGAAGCTAAGGGCTAGCAGCTAGAAGTTGAATTCAGAAGGGGGTTCACCATGGCACTACTGGAGCGCGTTTCTACACTGGTCCGGGCCAATCTCAACGACCTGATCGACAAGGCCGAAGAGCCGGAAAAAATGATCAAGCAGGTCATCCTCGACATGCAGAACCAGCTTCTGCAGGTTAAAACGCAGGTCGCGATTGCCATCGCCGACCAGCACCTGCTGGAAAAAAAGCAGAAAGAAAACGAAGAGAAAGTGGCCGAGTGGATGCGCAAGGCCGAACTCGCCGTCGACAAAAAAGAAGACGACCTGGCGCGTGCCTCGCTGCTGCGTGTGGAAAGTTTCCGCGAACTCAGCGAGAACTTCACCCAGCAGGTCGCCGACCAGAAGGCCCAGGTCGAAAACCTAAAGTCCGCGCTGCGGCAGCTCGAGCAGAAGCTGACCGAGGCTCAGGCCAAGGCCGACGTGCTCATCGCGCAGCATCGCCGCGCCCGCGCCGTGGGCAAGGCCAGCGACGCCCGCATGGCGTCGGGCGACGGCTCCAAGGCTGCGGCCTTCGACCGCATGAAACGCAAAGTCGCGCACTCCGAGGCCGTGAGCCAGGCGAAATCAGAAGTCGCCGGCGACAACCTCGATGACCGCATGGCCGCCCTCGAAAAAGAAGACCGCATCGAGCAATTGCTGGCGGAGCTGAAAACCAAACGCGGCGCGTAGGTGCATGTGTGGCGCGGGCGCTCTCGCCCGCGTGGTTCTGATCTCGTTGTTCTGGGACGGAGTGTGTCCCGAACAACCGGGTCTCGGTCGGGGAGGCAGCATGACTCGCAGTAGGAACGCTCTGTTTACCGCCGCAGGTTCGCTCGCTTTGTCTGCCGGCATTGGATTGCATCTCTGGACCGATGGCAATCTCGCCCATTTCGCCAGCGGTTTCCTGCTGGGCGTGTCAATCGCTCTGCTGATCCTGGGCCTGGCGCGGCCGTCGCGTGATGTGTCCCGATAGCTACCGATTCCTTTCACCCGGTTCGGCGAGCAGCCTCGCAGGCGCAAGCTTTGATTGCAACAATGTATTGGAAACTGCAAAAGGAGCACTCTTATGACTGTTACCATCGCACAAATCGAAACCAAGCTGGCATCCATGTTGCTGATAGCCGTCTTACTTTGTGTCTCGACATTGGCTCAGTCTCCGCAAAAACCGGAACAGCTGGCCCAAGCCTCCTCCGACGCGTGGCTCGCCCTCGTCGACTCCGGGAAATACGCGAACAGCTGGGACGAGGCGGCGCAGCTATTTAAGTCTGCCGTAACCAAGGACCAATGGCTGAGCGCCCTCGGACAAGTTCGCACTCCGCAAGGCAAGGTTGTGTCCCGCAAACTCAAAAGCGCAACCTACACAAAGACGCTGCCGGGTGCGCCAGCCGGGGAATACGTCGTAGTCCAGTACGACACCAACTTCGAGAAGAAGCAGGGCGCAGTGGAGACCGTTACTCCCATGCTGGACAAGGACGGGAAGTGGAGAGTCTCGGGCTATTTCATCAAGTAGAGCTCAGCGTCCCACGCTTTGCGTGCCCTACGCGAAGCGTGGGATTTCTCGGCTCTGGTGGATCCTGTGGCAGCTCCAGTCTCAACTCCCACTCTTCAGGATCGACGCCAAGGGTTTCCCGATGGCAAGCCCTATGAATGTGTGATTTACAGCCGCCGGCAAACTTTTGTCCCATGCTCGGGTTCTTGCCTCCAGGACCAGGGCGCGGTCGCTGGCATCCTTTTGAAAGGATGCTGGCATCTTCCCAGATGCCGCTTCCGGTCAGGAAAAATGCAGAGGAGCGATCCCCCATGAAGAAAGCTACCGCAGTTGTCTTGTTGGGCATGACCCTCATCTTCTCCAGCTGTGGATCGGGTTCACACGGCAATATCAACGGCATTTGGACCGCAACCCTTTCCAATTCGACGGCCAGCATATTCACCTTTCAGACGACCTTGCTTGTGAATGCCGACGGATCGCTGGGGACGACCAACTTCAGCCTTACTCTGAACAACACCCCGTGCTCGTTTCCCGCTACAACGGAGAGCGGTTCGTTCACGTTCAGCGGGAATTTCAACGGCCAGGTATCGGGCAAATTTCACTATGTCATCACCTCCACCGGAGTCGAGGCCAGTATTCTCACCCTCGACGGCACAGTCAGCGGCGGGCAGATCACCGGCACATGGACGGTCACCGGAGGAGTCGGGACTTGCACCGGCAACGGAACTTTCACCATGAACCCGCTTTTAACCCCAATGGTGCGGTAAGGGGGAGTACGCCTCAGCTAGCGCATTGGGAACAGGACCGCCCATGGATCTTCTCCGGTCCCTTACATCCATTGACGGGCCTGCCCGCATCTCTCTATTCTTATAAGGTCTTAAAAGGAACCCCAATTCAAGGACGGTACATGAAGAAGGTTGCAATTCTGATCGTGCTGGCGCTGCAACTCGCGGTTTGTGGCTGCGGTAGTCGAACCATCGCCAACACCAACATCAATACGGCAAGCACCTCCACCTGGGAAGCTCACTTGGTCGGAGGCACGGGGCCGGCCAGCCAACTCGATTTTCTGACCACCTTCAACGTGCAAACCTACAACAACATTTCCGTGCCACTCGATATTCCCAGCACCGGCTTCAACTTCTTCAATGTCGGCCAGTGCTTTTCTACCGGCTTCGGGGTGGTGAGCGTAACTGGCAATGCTGCATACGCCACGACTCTGGGGACGGACCAGGTTATCGGCCAACTGAGTATGGTCGTGACCTCGCTAACCCCGGCGGGTAACATCCTCACCCTGACCGCCCCCCAAGGCGGCCTGACCGGTATATCCAATGGCACCACGACCTCGGGTGGAACCACCACGACTGGGACCCTGACCAACGGTGTGGCCGTCGGGACCTGGACCCTAACAGGCCCCTGCACCAACGGGGCCAATCCTCCGCCTAGCGGCACTTTTACCATGTGCCAGGGCACGGCCACCTGCACCGCTCCCTAGCGGGATGCTGATATACGTTGCGTCGCGCAGGTTTCGGGAAGGGCACGACTTCAGTCGTGCCGTTAGGCCCTCTAAAGTCAGCTGCGCTTTAGCGCCTGAGGATTGGCCTTCTTCTGCCAAAATGAGGTTTTCGGCAATCTGCTAAGACTGCAGGGCGCAAATCCCTCTTACGTTTCCCGGCTTCCACTCTTCCTTCGTCCGACCCCGCTACTATACAGTGAGAGCCATGAAGCGCTCTCTGCAACAGATCGCCGACGCGGTCGGAGCCCGGCTGATTGGGACGGGCAGCGTCGAAGTGAGCGGCGTCTCCAGCCTGGAATCGGCGTCGCCCGAGGACCTCGTCTTCGTCGACGATGACAAACATCTCATCGCAGCCCTGCAGTCCCGCGCGGGCGCAATCATCACGGGGGAATTCGCGGTCACGTCCGCAGCGTCTGCGTCCCGCGAACGGCCGCTGCTAGTCAGCGATCATCCCAAGCTTGCCTTTGCCCGCGCCGCGCGCTTCCTCCGCGAACCATGGGCCCTCGACAATTGCTTGCAGTCGGGCGCTCGTCAGCCGGAGAATTTGCACCCCACGGCAGTGATTCATCCTTCCGCGATGCTTGGTCCCGGAGTCCGCGTGGAAGCGCGGGCAGTGGTCGGCGAACGGGCGCAGCTCGGCGAGAACACGCGGATTGGCGCGGGTTGCGTGCTGGGCGCCGGCATCAAGATTGGCTGCGACTGCGAGATTCACCCCAACGTCACGATCTATCCGGGCACCTCGCTCGGCGACCGCGTCATCGTGCATGCGGGCGCCGTGCTGGGCAGCGACGGCTTCGGCTACGTGCGCGACCGTCAGACCGGCCACTACGAAAAATTTCCCCAGGTCGGGCGCCTGGTCATCGAGCAAGACGCCGAGATCGGGGCCAATGCCACCATCGATCGCGGCGCGCTCGACGAAACCCGTATCGGCCGGGGAACGAAAATCGACAACCTGGTCCACATCGGCCACAACTGCCAGATCGGCGAAGATGTTGTGATTGCCGCGCAGACCGGCCTTTCCGGAAGCATCGTCATCGAAAAGGGCGTCATCCTCGGCGGCCAGGTCGGCATTGGCGAGCACGCTCGCATTGAAGCGGGAGTTATGCTCGGCGGCCAGGGCGGCGTTCTTCCCAACAAGGTTTTGCGCGGCAAAGGCGTAGCCTTCTGGGGCACTCCGGCGCAACCCCTGCGCGAGTATCTAAAGCAGTTGGCAATGCTGGCGCGGCTGGCGAAAAAGAAATGAAACAGACGTCGGACCTCCGACCTCGGGACCTCGGATCGGCCTTGGGACCGGCTACCGGAGGAAGAGGGCGCCGCTCGCGGCTCACATGCCTGAGGGCCGACATCTGAGGTCCGGTTCTTGACATGGCCATAGTCGTTATCGGCGGACACTCTCGCAGCGTGGGCAAGACCAGCGTGGTCGCTGGCCTTATCGCGGCGCTGCGGGAGTTCGAGTGGACGGCCGTCAAGATCACCCAGTACGGCCACGGCGTCTGCTCGGCCAATGGCGAGGCGTGCGACTGCGCTACCGCCGACCATTCCTGGGCAATTTCCCAAGAGCGCGATTGTTCCGGCGACTCGGATACCTCCCGTTTTCTCCTGGCCGGGGCAGTGCACGTGCTGTGGGTGCGCACCGAACAGGGCCGTCTAGCCGAGGCGATGCCAGCCTTGCGCCAGCGTCTCGAACGCGCGCGCAACGTGATCATGGAGTCGAACAGCGTACTGAAGTTTCTGCGTCCGGACCTGTACCTGACCGTGCTCGATCCTGCAACCGCCGATTTCAAGAACTCCGCGCGCGAATTCCTGGACCGCGCCGACGCCGCGATTTTGCACGCAGCCCCCGCCGGCCCAGCCTGGCAAGCCGTTTCCCTGAAGCCAGTAGCCGACCGCCCCATATTCCGCATCACCCCGCCAGAATACGTAACGCCAGAAATGGTCGATTTCGTTCGCTCCAGCCTCACCGGACTAATCTCCCCGGAACAGAAACAAGAGTAGAAGCTAGAAGCTCAGAACTGAGAACTGAGTACTGAGTACTTAGAACTGCCTTTTGCTATCCTTGCCCGTGCGGCAAATTCATTTCAGCGCCTGGTTGTTGATCGCTCTATCGGCCCTGCTTCAGGCCATCATCTTTCCGTTGCCCGGCATTTACGTTCTGTCATGGATTGCGCTGGCTCCGCTGATCGTGGCGCTGCTCCGCGCGCGTCCGGCGGGCGAACTTCAGGTTGCCGGTATCGTCCGCCTGCGTCCGGCCACGCCCGCTCAGGGTTTTCTGCTGGGCTACGTGTGCGGAATCCTGTGGTACGCCGGCACCTGCTACTGGATCTACGACACCATGCGCCACTTCGGCGGCCTCAGCATGCCCGAGGCCCTGCTGAGTCTTTTTCTCTTCTGCTGTTACCTCGGCCTGTATCACGGTTTGTTCGGACTGCTGGTCAGCCTGCTGGCGGGCTCGGCGAGCGACTTGCGGCGGCCGCTGGCGCTGGCTCCGTTTCTGTGGGTCGCAGTGGAACTGGCCCGCACCCGGGTCACAGGATTTCCCTGGAACCTGCTGGGGATCGCGCAGGTCGACAACGGTCCGCTCTGCCGCATCGCCGCCACAACCGGGGTCTACGGCATCTCCTTTGAAATTGCTCTGGTGAATGTGGCGCTGGCCGCGGCCTTTCTGGTTCCCCGCGAGAAGCGCGGAGCCATGCTGGCTGCGGCCCTGGCTGCCGCCGCCGTCCTGCAAGCCGGACGATTGATCGACGCTCCTCCAGCGCACGCGGATCGCGCCGCCCTGCTGGTGCAGCAAAATATCCCAGTCGCCGCCGATTGGACTCCGGGGTATTTTCAACAAACGCTGCATGATCTCACCGAACTTACCGAAACCGCGGCCCAGAAGAATGCAACTATGGTAGGGCTTGGCCGCGTAGTAGTTTCGCCTGTCAAATTGATCGTATGGCCCGAATCGCCCGCACCGTTTTTCACCAATGATGCCCACCTGCGCAATTCACTCGGCGAGATGGCGCGCCTGACCAAAGCCTGGGTCGTCGTCGGAGCCATCGGAGTTACGCCGCGACCAGGCAGTGAACCGGCTCTATTCAATTCCGCGGCCCTGATCAGCCCCGATGTCGGCTGGGTCGGGCACTACAACAAAGTGCACCTGGTTCCCTTCGGCGAATACCTGCCCTTTCCCAGCTTGTTCTCGTTTGCCGGTGGCTTGACCAAGGAAGTCGGCCAGTTCGAGCACGGCACAGCCCGCACCTGGTTGAACGCCGGCGACGAAAAGCTCGGCGTCTTCATCTGCTACGAATCCATATTTCCTGACGAAGTTCGCCAGTTCGCCAACAACGGCGCCCAGATCTTCGTCAACATTTCCAACGACGGATGGTACGGCGACAGCGGCGCCTACGCGCAGCATTTGAACCAGACGCGCATGCGCGCCATCGAAAACAATCGCTGGCTGCTCAGCGACACCGACACCGGTGTGACCGCTTCCATCGATCCCTGGGGACGCGTGGTCGCTCAACTTCCCCGCAAAGACCGCCTGGTCCTGCTCGCGCCTTACGCACTCATTTCCGACACCACGTTCTACGCCCGCCACGGCGACTGGTTCGCGTATGCGTGTGCGATAATTTCACTGGGAGCGCTGCTGTCGCGCGTAACCTTCCGGATAAAACTGGGAAAATCGCAAAAAGGTTGATGCGTCCTCATGAATCAAGAGCTTGTCCTCGAATACGAAAAACTCAGCAAGAAAGTCCACGAACTTCGGGAGTATCTTTGACGCGGAGAAAGTCCGTCCGCAACTAGCCGAGATTGAAAAACAGTCCGCCGACCCCAATCTGTGGTCGAATCCGCAGCGCTCGCAGCAGGTGATGCGCGAGAAAAAGCGCCTGGAGCACGTGCTCGACAACGACGCCGACCTGGCGCGCCGCAGCGAAGACATTGCCGCCTACTTCGACCTCGCCAAGGAAGGCGAGAGCGTCGACGCCGATTTGCAGCGTGAAATAGGCGCCCTGCGCGAGTTGCTCGACAAACTCGAAACCGAAACCCTGCTCTCCGGCGAGAATGACGCCCGCAACGCCATCGTCACCATCCATCCCGGAGCCGGCGGCACCGAGTCGCAGGATTGGGCCGACATGCTGCTGCGCATGTATTTGCGCTGGGCCGAGCGCCAGGGGTTTGAGACGGTGCTCTATGACTACCAGCCTGGCGAAGAGGCCGGCCTGAAGTCGGCCACGTTCGCGGTGAACGGCGAGTATGCCTTCGGACTTCTCCAGAGTGAAATCGGCGTGCACCGCCTGGTGCGCATCTCCCCCTTCGATCAGGCCAAGCGGCGGCATACTTCGTTTGCCAGCGTTTATGTGTCGCCGGAGATTGACGAGAGCATCGAAATCGTCATCAAGCCGGAAGATATCCGAATCGATACTTACCGCTCCAGCGGCAAAGGCGGACAGCATGTGAACACCACCGATTCTGCCGTTCGCATCACGCACATTGCCACGGGCCTGGTGGCCAATTGCCAGAATGAACGTTCGCAGCACAAGAACAAAGAACGCGCCATGAGCATGCTGCGCTCGAAACTCTACGAATTCGAAATGGAGAAGAAACGCGCCGCCACCAAGAAAATCGAAGACTCAAAGCTCGACATTGAATTCGGATCGCAGATTCGCTCCTACGTGCTGCAGCCCTATCGCATGATCAAGGATCATCGCACCAAGACCGAAGTCGGTGACGTCGATCGCGTGCTCGACGGGGATCTGCAGCCCTTCATCCGCGCCTATCTGCTGGCGCGGCGGGGAGAAAAACAGTGATCGCTGCACAAGTGGGTGGGCTCTTAACGCCCGTCATCCCGAAACGCTTGTCATCCTGAGGCCCGCGTCCTTTTGCGGGCTGAAGGACCTCTGCAGTTGCTGGCGTCGTCGATGCTCGCGACATGTTGCATAGGTCCTTCGGGACGCATAAAACGCGTCCCTCAGGATGACAACGCTAGAAAGCGCACACTATGCGTAAGCGGTCAAAACTTCGAAATCGCGCAATAAAGCACGGCCCGCGCTTTCTGCGCGCCTTTCAGTTCGCGGCGGAAAAGCACAAAAACCAAACTCGCAAGGCCTCGACCATCCCTTATATCGCGCACTTGATGGGCGTAGCGTCTCTGGTGCTCGAGGCTGGCGGCGACGAAGACCTGGCCATCGCCGCCCTTCTGCATGATGTGGTTGAGGACTGCGGCGGCGCGCCCATGCTGAAAGAAGTTCGCCGCAAGTTTGGCGCCCGCGTTGCCAAGGTGGTCGACGGCTGCACCGATGCGGATACTTACCCCAAGCCGCCCTGGCGCGAACGCAAAGAAAAATATATCGAGCACCTGAAAAAAGCGGACGCCGATACGCGCCTGGTTTCTGCCGCCGACAAGCTCAACAACGTGCGCTCTATCGTCAGCGATTATCGCGCTATCGGCGAATCTGTCTGGTCACGGTTCAACGGTGGACGCGAGGGCACTCTTTGGTACTATCGGACTTTACGGGATCAATTTCTCCGGCATAAGCGCAATCGCATCACCCGGGAATTGGAACTGGCAGTGGGCGAACTGGAGGCGCTGGCCGAGGGAAAATCGATTTCCCGCAGCCGCACATCCTATCTCGCAGTCGAGGCATGACGTTATGGCTCGCACCATTGATCAAATCCGCGCTTCCAAGCTGCCCTCCAACATGATGCAGTTCGCTGCCCGCGGAGCGCTCCAGGTGCCGGCGGCCGAAAATATCGAAATCCTCGTGTACCTCGCGAACCACAACCCGGTGTTCGGCCAGGTGGCTCGCATGACCTTGGCTGGGTGGGACGAAAAATCGTCGCTGGTGGCCGCCGCCGATCCCCAAACTCCGCGCGAAGTGCTCGACTATTTAATTTCCCCCGATAATTTGCGCCCGCCGTTGCTGCCCGCGCTGCTGGAGAATCCTTCCGTGCCGGAGGGTCAGATCGCCAAGTTCGCAATCGGCGCTTCCCGCGAATCGATTGCGGTGATGCTGAATAGTAAACGCGTGCGCTCACTGCACAGCGTGCTCGACAATCTCAAGTCGAATCCGTTTCTGAAGAAGGAAGACGCCGAAGAACTGAAGAAGTTGTTGGGAGCCGTCGCGGCCCCCGCTCCGGCAAAGGAAGTGGCGAAGGAAAATGTGCCTGCCGCCGAGTCTCCCAAGGCTCCAGGCGAAGCGCCAGAATCGGCAGCAAGTCCCGCGAAGGCCGATGAATGGGGCGAAGATGAGGCCCTCGACGCCTACCTCAAAGAGCACGCCCACGACATTGCTGCCGAGGGCGAGAAACCGTTCAAGGCGATCGGCGGAATTGTCGACTTCCTAGGCGAGGACGATGACGCGGTGGTGGACGAAGCGGAAGCACCCGCCCCGGCCGCGCCGGTTGCGCCCCAACCCGTTGTCCGGCCCAAGCTGCCTCCAGTCCCTGCCCGCCGCGAAAACGCGTTGCAGAAAATCAACCACCTCGATGTGAAGGGCCGCATCCAACTGGCGCTGAAAGGCAACAAGGAGGAGCGCTCGCTTCTGATTCGGGACGGCACCAAGGTCGTGGCGCTGGCGGTGCTCGAAGCTCCCAAGCTCTCTGACGGCGAAGTGGAAAAATTTGCCAGCCAGAAGAATGTGCTCGAGTCCGTGCTGCGCCAGATTCCGCTGAAACGCCGCTTCATGAAAAATTACAAGGTCGTGCGCAATCTGGTGGCGAACCCGCGCACCCCGCTCGACCTGGGCCTGGGCCTGATGAAACACCTGTTAACGGCCGACCTGAAGAACATCTCGGGGAACAAGGATGTTTCCGAGACCGTCCGCAAGCTGGCCCTGAAAATGTATAAGCAGAAAGAAGAGCAAGCCAACAGGAAGTGAAGGCGGATCGCCCCCTCGTGTCCATGACGCAATCCGATCCCATCGCCGACCTGTTGCAGCGTGCCCGAACGATCGCGGTAGTCGGCCTCTCCTGCAATCCCATGCGCGCCAGCCACGGCGTCACCGCCTACATGCAGAGTCACGGATACAAAATCATCCCGGTAAATCCGCAGATTGAAGAGTGCCTGGGTGAGAAGGCCTACGCGTCGCTGCTTGACGTTCCGCAGACGGAGAAGATCGACATCGTCAACATTTTCCGCCGTCCCGAGTTCGTCGAGGAGATTGTCGACCAGGCCATCCAACTCAAAGTCCCGGCCATCTGGATGCAGGAAGAAGTGATCCACGACCAGGGCGCGGAAAAGGCCCGCCAGTCCGGCCTCTTCGTGGTGATGGACCGCTGCATCCTCAAGGAACATCGCGCGCGATTCAGATAAACCGGGGACTCCGGAGCCGCAGACTTCCGGAACAAACGCAGATCAGGCTACGTACAACTCAAAGAACGATGTAGACTCTTGGCACACGAGGGAATCACTTGGATCACGACGCCGCTTTGACGCCCATCGAACCCATCCCCCCTGCACTCATCCCGCCCGCGCAGCCATCGGCGCTCCGCAAGGTCTTCACCGGCAAAGATGGCCTGCGCGCCGGCTGGAGCCTGCTCATCTACATCGTTATCCTCGTCGCCCTCGGTTCCAGCGTGACCTTCATCGCCCACAAGTTCCACCCCCAGCCGACGCCTGCCGAGATGGCGAAGATCGCCGCCAACGTGCCGCCCAGGTTCCTGCTCCTCAACGAGGCGATCCCTTTCCTCATAGTCTTCCTCGTCACCTGGATCATGTCGAAGATCGAGCGCCGCCCCAACTCCGTCTACGGTTTCGGCGGCAGCCGCAAGCTTCCGCAATTCTTCGCCGGCCTGGCCTGGGGAGTGACCTGTCTCTCACTGCTCGTTCTGATCCTGTGGAAGGCCGGACTCCTCGTCATCGACAAACGTCTGGTCTTTGGCAGCGACATTCTCCGCTACGGCGCGATCTGGCTGTTCGGCTTTCTCCTGGTCGGCTTGTTCGAAGAGTACTTGCTCCGCGGCTATCTGCAGTACACGCTCTCCCGCGGCCTTGCTGGCCTTTACCAGGCGATCTTCAAGAGCAGCCACAGCACAGCCTTGGGCTTCTGGACCGCGGCCTTACTCTTATCTACGCTCTTCGGACTTGGCCACGGCTCGAACCCCGGCGAATCTCCCATCGGACTGCTCTCTGCCGGATTGGCCGGGCTGCTCTTCTGTTTCGCCCTATGGCGTACTGGTTCGCTCTGGTGGGCTATCGGCTTCCACGCCTCGTGGGATTGGGCGCAGTCCTTTCTCTACGGCGTAGCCGACAGCGGAATGATGGTGCAGCACCATCTTCTCGCCACGCATGCGGTCGGCAAACCCATCCTGAGCGGCGGAGCCACGGGCCCGGAAGGCAGCGTCTTTATCGTTGTGGTCTTTGCCGTGGCCAGCGTGATTATTGTTTTCACGCTGCCCCGTGCTCACTCCGGCGTCGCGCCAGAGCAGTCCACTAACTCGAACCTGGCGAGCGCCGGCGTTTAATTTCCTCCATCCGCTCGCGGATGCGCTTTTCAACGCCTTCGTTCGTCGGCCGGTAGTAAACGCGATCCCGCAGATTGTCGGGCAGGCACTGCATGTCGGCGACTTTGTCCTCGAGATCGTGGGCGTACTGGTAGCCCTGGCCGTAGCCGAGTCCCTTCATCAGAGAAGTGGGAGCGTTACGCAGATGCAGCGGCACGGAGTCCGCCGCGGTCTGCTCGACATCTTTCAGCACATCGCTGTAAGCGGTGTAGAGCGCGTTTGACTTAGGTGCGACCGAAAGATAGACCACGGCCTGGGCCAGCGCCAGATTACCTTCCGGCATGCCAATGAAGTCAACCGCATCGCGGGCCGCCATGCACAACCCGAGCGCGTTCGGATCGGCCAGCCCAATGTCTTCCACCGCCATGCGCACCACCCGCCGCGCCACGTAAAGCGGATCTTCTCCAGCCTCGAGCATGCGGCCCAGCCAGTAGAGCGCAGCATCGGGATCGCTGTTGCGCACCGACTTATGCAGCGCCGAAATCAGGTTGTAATGTTCTTCCCCGGATTTGTCGTAAAGCAGAATGCGCTTCTGCAACGCATCGCGCACAATCTCGTCAGTGATCTCATCCGAAGCGGGTGCCCCACCCTTCTCGCGTTCTTCGCGAGAGGGTGGGGATTTTGTGGGTGCCCCGTTTCTCGCGTCCTGTGTGAGAAGCGGGGATTTCGCCAACCCAGCCGCGACTTCTAAAACGTTATAAGCACTGCGCGCATCCCCACTGGTGTAGCTGGCAATCTTCTTCAACACGTCATCGGACGCCGCCACATTCTTCCCGCCCAGACCGCGCTCGTGATCGCCCAGAGCGCGCCGGAGCAACAGCACGACCTGCTCCTCGGTCAGCGGTTTCAGCACGTAAACGCGGCAGCGCGACAACAAAGCCGAATTGATCTCGAATGATGGATTCTCCGTAGTCGCGCCGATCAGCCGTATATTTCCTTTCTCCACATGCGGCAGAAAGGCGTCCTGCTGCGCCTTGTTGAAGCGGTGAATCTCATCGATGAATACGATGGTCCGTGTGCCGTACTGGCGGGCGCGTTCGGCGTCGGCCATGACCTGCTTGATCTCTTTAATCCCCGCCAGCACGGCGGAGAATTCAATGAACTCCGCCTTGGTCAGGTTCGCGATGATTTTCGCCAGCGTGGTTTTGCCCGTGCCCGGAGGCCCCCAGAAAATCAGCGAACCGGTGTCGTCGCGGTCGACTTGCGTGCGCAGCGGCTTGCCGGGGCCGATCAGATGCTCCTGCCCGACATACTCGTCGAGCGTGCGCGGACGCATGCGGTCAGCCAGCGGCCGCGTTGTGTCAGCCGCGTTGCTGGCATTCGGGATGGGCTGGAATAAACTCACGGCGTCCGTTAAGTCAAACTCGTAAACTTCAGGTTACCTCATTTAATCCTTCACACTGTCATCCTGAGCGAAGGACCTATGCAACTGGCAGTGCGACTGCACAGGTCCTTCGCTTCGCTCAGGATGACAGTGCCATTATTTTGCAAGTGAATGAAATATGGAAGGGCCGTGCGGAGCCGCAAGTTGCGCAGCCGACTATAACGCCACAGCCTTGGTTGCGTCCACAAACTGCAGCTTCGGCGCCGCCGGCAGAGCGCCGATCTCCGCCGCGCACCGATAAAACAACTGCAAGCCCTCCAGACACCCGGCATCGAGCTGGTAGTGAATGTTCTGGGTCAGATAACTCTTTACATCGGCATCACTGATGTCCAAGCGCGGCACCCATTCCCGGGCAATCTGGTTCAGGCTGGCAGGCTCCAGTCCGTGATCGCGAGAGTTCTGAAACACGGCCGGCAAATCCAGCGCTGGGTCGGCTTCGGCCAGCGAATCCTTGCGAATCGCCCAAAAAGCGAAAACAAAAGGCTTGCCCGTATGGCGAATCCATTCTTCCGCCAAGTCCAGCGTGTGGTAGCTCTTGCGGTCAATCTTCAGCGCCGGATCTCCAATCAGCAGCCCGGCATCGTGTTCCGCCAGCATTTTGTCGATGTCCGGCGGCATCGCGGTGAACGTTCTCCCGCCGCCCATCCACTTCTCGAACAAGACTTTCGTCAACGCCACCGAGGTCAGCGAAGAAGTATCCAGCGCAACCGTCCGTACATTTTCAATCGGAACTTTGCTGACCAGCAGGATGGAGCGCACCGCCTGCCGCGAAGCAATCGCGACGTCGGGCAGTATCTGTAATCCCGGAATTTCGGCATAGGCCGCCGCCGGAATGATCCCAATGTCGGCCGTTCCCTCGGCCAGCGACCGGGCACAAGCCGCAGGCAGCGTATAGGAAATATCAAACTCGCGGCCGGCTTTGCGCTCCGACCCGCCGTGCTCGAAATCCCACATCAGGGGGGCGGTATTCAGGTAGGAAATGGCGGAAATGCGTAAACGTCTCATTCTGGATTGGGTCGCCTGGATTGCAATAACCTTCTTATTTCGGGTCTTTCCACAATATTAACAAACCCATTGTGACGGATGACCTTGACTCGGCCCGGCGCCGGTGATTACAGTCCGCTCGGAGTTCATATTGTCCAACGCCGTCGTATCCCCGGCCGCGACTCATCTTCTGGAGTGGCTGGCCATTTCGCTGACCCCGGGCCTCGGGCCCACGAAGTCGCGCAAGCTGATCGAGCATTTCGGCTCGGCGGAAGCCGTCTTTCGCGCTTCCTTGACCGAACTTGAGAGTGCCGGCATTCAAGTCGTGTCCGCCCAATCGCTGGCCACCGGCAAGTCGGCGGAACTCGCGCGCGAGGAGATTGCCCGCGCCGCCGCCGCCGACATCACCATGGTCTCGCTCGACGACCCCTCGTATCCGCCGCGCCTCAAAGAGATCTACGATCCGCCGCTGATTCTGCGCGTTCGCGGCAATCCCGAAGTGCTCACCCGCCCCGGCATCGCCATGGTCGGAACGCGTCATCCCACGCCCTATGGTTCAGGCATGGCCGAGCGCCTGGCGTGCGATCTGGCCGCACAGGGCTTGGTCATTATTAGTGGCATGGCTCGCGGCGTCGACACCTCCAGCCATCGTGGCGCAATCTCGGCAAAAGGCAAGACCATCGCCGTGTTTGGCACGGGCGTCGACGTGATCTATCCCAAGGAAAATTCGCGGCTCTCGGATCAGATTCTCGCTCTCGGCGGCGCACTGATCTCTGAGTTCCCTTTGGGAACATTCGCCGCGCCGCAGAATTTTCCCATCCGCAACCGCATCATCAGCGGCATGTCGATCGGCGTGCTCGTCGTCGAAGCCGCGGAATATTCCGGCACGCGCATCACCGCGCGCTGCGCCCTCGAGCAGAATCGCGACGTTTTCGCCGTGCCTGGCAACGTGACTAACAAAAATTCCTGGGGACCGAACACACTCATCAAACAGGGTGCCAAGCTGGTCGCGACCTGGGAAGACGTCTGGGAAGATCTCCCTACAGAAGTACGACTTGCACTGACTCCGCCCGCCTCGCCTGAATCCTCAGGCGCCTCTTCCGCATCTCTATTCCCGGATGAAGGGCTCCCTCCTCACGAAAAGCGAATCCTGACCCTGCTGAAAGCCGACGAAACCACGCACATCGATGAAATTGTCGAGAAGCTGGAAAACGAATTGTCGTCGTCCGAAATCTTCGCCGCCCTCTTCGAGTTGGAACTGGGCGGCAAAGTCAGGCAAATGCCGGGAAAGAATTTTGTGAAGAGCTTCTAGGGCTAGGGGGGAAGGCCTAGGCCGTTTTGGTTTCAGATAGATCCACGTCTTGAATCGCAAGGGTTGCACGCTGGGGCGAAGGTTTTCTCGCCCAAGTATCCCGCAGGCGCAGCATGGGTTGCTCGACCAGGTAATAAGACAAGCAGGCACAGCCCAGCGCCGGAACAACAAGGATGTAACCTGCATGCAGTGCGGCGTTCGAGCAGAACAATTCCTGCCACAAATAAAGGCTGTAACTGATTCTGCCCAGCCAGGCAACGGGGTACCAGTTGAGAGCGCGATAGGGAACCTGGATTACATGCAGCACTAAACCCGCGACTGAGATATGAAGCGCGGGCTGAAGAACAAACAGCATAAACAGGGTGCGCAATGGAGTGGTCGCGGGAAACCAAGGAATGAAGATGAACGCCACCAGCATTCCTAGCGCGATCCATCGAGGAATTTTCGGAAGGCGCGGCCCAAGAATAGCCAGCAGGCATCCAATGGCAAGTTGGCTGGAATAGACCGGAAGGCTCCCTACGATTCCACCATGGGCTTTGAAGGCGTACAGAGCAGTACGAAACACGGGAGTGGCGAAAAACGCGCACAGCACAATCGCGGTGCGCTGACGGTACCACCTTTTTAAGGCGAAGGGCCAAAGGAGATAAAACTGCTCCTCGAGGCTGAGGGACCAGAGGTGCCCGAAGATCCAGGGGCGCGTTGCGTCAAGGTTAGCGACGTAAAAGACGGCCGCGGCAACATGGAACCAGCGCATTTGATTCCAATACAGAAAGGTCACCACCGCCAGGAACACAAAAGCGGCAGGAAAAATGCGGAACGCTCGGCGGGCATAGAAATTGCGCAAGCTGATATTGGCAGTGCGCTCTTGCTCATGGAGCAGAAGATTTGTGATCAGGTAGCCGGACAGCACAAAGAACACGAAGACGCCGAGCGTGCCGTAATCCCCGAGCACTTTGAGCGACACGTGCTTCCATTGCACCAGATGACTCACGATCACGAGCGTAATGGAAATGGCGCGCACACCGTCAAGGGATGGGATTCGTCGTTGGCTCACGAAATGTTCACTCGGCACGACCTGGCAGGCTGGCGAGACTGGATCTTTGAATTCAACCGCGCCGCATACTGACCGGATGGTCAGCATAGTATATGGCGGAACTTCATGTCGAATGAAAATTCCGAAGTGGGGTTCAAGTCAGTTTGCAGGGATTTTCAGCCGCAATCGTAGCTTCGCCTAGGGTTTCAGTTCTTCCCGTAACTTGTTCCCCGCTTGACATTCGTGCTAGCTTCGAAACGGAATCCAGAAAAACTGAGGATCAATTGTCAAAAGGTTTAGTCATTGTCGAATCGCCGGCCAAGGCGAAGACCATCCAGAAATATCTGGGTAAGGGCTTCACCGTCGAGGCTTCGCTCGGCCACGTGAAGGATCTGCCCAAGAGCACTCTGGGTGTGGATATCAAGAACGGCTTCGAAACGGATTACGTTATCATCCCCGGCAAAGAAAAAGTTGTCGCCAAGCTGAAAAAGCTGGCGGCCGCGGCCGACTTCATCTTTCTGGCGCCTGACCCGGACCGTGAAGGCGAAGCCATCGCCGCCCATCTGGCGACCGAACTCGCTGAGAACGGCAAAGGAAAAAAGGCCAAGAAGCTCAAACTAAAGAAAGGCGAAGAGGCACCTCCTCCGCGCATCCAGCGCGTAACTTTCAACGAAATTACCAAGCGCGCGGTGCAGGCCGCCTTTGAACATCCGCGCGCCATCGATCAGAACCTGGTCGACGCGCAGCAGGCGCGCCGTGTGCTGGACCGGCTTGTGGGATATCAGGTGTCTCCGCTGCTGTGGGATAAAGTCCGCCGCGGCTTGTCCGCGGGACGCGTGCAGACCGTCGCCCTGCGTCTGATCGTCGAACGCGAACGCGAAATCAAGGCGTTCCAGAAAGTCGAATACTGGACCATCGACGCGCACCTCGCCGCCGGCAAGCCGCCGTCGTTCGATGCCCGCTTTGTGGGCAAGGGCGAAGAGAAAGTTGAAGTCACTAACGGCGAAGACGCGGAAAAGATTCGCGTAGCACTGGAAAAGGCCGACTGGGTCGTGCGCTCAGTCGACAAGAAAGAACGCCGCCGCAACGCCGCGCCCCCTTTCACCACCAGCAAGCTGCAACAGGATTCTTCGCGCAAGCTGCGCTTCAGCGTAAAGCGCACCATGATGATCGCTCAGCGCCTGTATGAAGGCGTGGAGCTCGGCGAAGAGGGGCTGGTCGGTCTGATCACCTACATGCGTACCGATTCGACCCGCGTCGCGCCCGAGGCCGTTCAGGAAGTGCGCGAGTACGTGGGCAAGGAATATGGTCCGGCGTACCTGCCCGAAACGCCGAATACTTTCAAAGAGAAGAAAGACTCGCAGGGCGCGCACGAGGCCATCCGCCCGACTTCGGCGATGCGCCATCCCGATCAGATCAAGCAATATCTAAAAGAAGATGAGTTCAAAGTCTACAAACTGATCTGGCAGCGCTTCGTCGCGTCGCAGATCAACCCTGCAGTCTTCGACCAGACCACGGTCGACATCGACGCGAAAAATGGCAGCGAGATTTTCTGGTTCCGCGTAACCGGATCGGTGCTCAAGTTCGACGGCTTCCTCCGCGTCTACGAAGAATCGAAAGAGGGCAAGGACGAAGAAGACGAAGAACTGAAACACAAGCTGCCCGCGCTCGAAGCCGGACAGAAACTCGCGCTCAAGGAACTGAAGCCGGAACAGCACTTCACCGAGCCGCCGCCGCGTTTCAACGAAGCCTCGCTGGTAAAAGAACTCGAAGAGCGCGGCATTGGACGTCCTTCGACCTATGCCGCGATTCTGACCACCATTCAAGAGCGGCAGTACGTGCAGAAGGTCGGCGGAAAATTCTCCCCGACCGAGATTGGGCTCGTGGTCACCGATCTACTGGTCGAGAACTTCCGCGACATTTTCGATCTGCAATACACAGCCCGCTTGGAAGAGGAACTCGACGAAATCGAAGAGGGCAAAGAGAAGTGGCAGGATGCTCTCGCCGATTTCTACAAGAAGTTCCTCAAGGATCTCAAATATGCCGAAAAGCATATGGAGAACATCAAGCGGATGGAGAAGCCCACAGACGAAAAGTGTGAACGCTGTGGCGCGCCGCTGGTAATCAAATGGGGCAAGCACGGCTCGTTCTACGCCTGCAGCACCTACGATAAGGAAGATCCCAACACCTGCACCTTCACCAAAGAAAATCCCATTAACCTGCCCGACCTCGATTCCGCCGACGTGCAGGAAACCACGCAGGAAGAGTACTGCGAAAACTGTGGCCGCGTGATGGTACTGAAGCGCGGCCGCTTCGGGCAGTTCATGGCGTGCACGGGATATCCCGACTGCAAGACCACGCGGCGTCTGGACCAGGGCAAGAAGGTTCCCGACATTCCGCTTGACGAGCTGTGCCCGAAATGCGGGCGCAACATGATGATCCGCCACGGCCGCTACGGCGAATTCACCACCTGCAGCGGATATCCCGAGTGCAAGTACGTCAAGCAGAACTACATTGGCGTAAAGTGTCCGGAGTGCAAAGACGGCGACTTGGTCGAAAAGCGCGCCCGCAAGGGCAACACGTTCTACGGCTGCGGAAATTATCCGAACTGCAAGTTCACGTCGGCGCACAAGCCGATCGCCGAGAAGTGTCCGGCGTGCGGCAGCGAATATCTGGTGGAGAAGAATTTGAAAGCTGGACCAGTGATCGCCTGCCCGAACAAAGAATGCGATTTCGAGCGTCCGGCGCCGGCGCCGACCACGGCGTAGGCACTCACCGAAAATGATCGTCCAGCTAAGGTGGTAGTGTTCACTCCAACGGAGGAAACGATGGCCAAGAAACCGACGTCCGCTGATGCTCAACTGATTCTCCAACTCTACGATCTGCGCCGCGAGGCCGAAATGCGCAAAGCCCGCAACTGGTGGGCTGGCGAATTTTTTCCGCAGAACGCAGACGATTTCCTGCAAGTCGCGTGGGCTATGGGCACACAGGAGAACGCCTGGTTGCGGCAGGTGGGCGGCTACTGGGGTATCGTGACCTCATTCGTCCTGCAGGGCGTGTTGAACGAAGAACTGTTCCTGCAACCCGGTTTCAGCGGCGAGCTGTTTCTGATCTACGCAAAAATCCATCCCTTCGTGAAGGAATTGCGCGAGAGACTGAACGACCCCGAGGCGTTCCTCAACCTCGAGAAGGCGGTTACACGCACGAAATGGGGAAGAAACCGCCTGCAGTTCATGGTCAAGCGTGTCGAGACGCTCCGCCAGAAGCGGGCGGAGAAGAAGGCTAGCTAGGATGACCGACCCGTGCAGTAATCGACCAAGTGCATAGGGCCTTCGCCTCGCCCCAGGATCCAGTGCATCGAACAACGTCCTCCTGGGGAAGATCCGTTTCCAGTGCGTGGAATCACTTCCGGCGCGACCGCATCTGTTATCCTAGTCGGCTGTGCGGATGATCTGGTGGTTCCTGATCCTGGGCGTTAGCACGCTGGTCGTAGTGTGCGTGGCCATCGCCCTGTACGTGCACTTGCGGCGGCATCTGCAGAAGGCGCACGCGTCGCCCGACGGACCGGTCAGTGAAGCGGAACACGAACGTCAGACGGACAGCATGAAACGCTGAAATTTGGTTTTGGAGATCGAGCTATGGCAAGGTCAGTAATGCAAACTCTGGCTACTCCGCAAGGCCACGCCCTGGAAGCCTCGCGCCAGGTTGCCATCGTGGTGGGCGCGAGCTTGGTCGTGGCGTTGTGCGCCCGCATCACCATTCCGTTGATGCCGCTCACCCCGGTTCCGCTGACCATGCAGAATCTGGGCGTGCTGCTGGTGGGGCTGATGCTGGGCAGCCGGCGCGGTTTCGCGGCGCTGATGCTTTACCTTGTCGAAGGCATGGCCGGACTTCCGTTCTTCAATCCCACAGGCCCCGGCGGAGCCGCGCAGTTGTTCGGCATCACCGGAGGATTTCTCTTGGTCTATCCCTTCGTTGCTTTCCTCGCGGGCTATATTTTTGAGCGCGGCAAGAAGAGTTTCCTGCGCGCCGCAGTGGCCGGACTGCTGGCGGAAATTTTGCTGTTCGCCAGTGGCCTGACCTGGCTCTACATCTTCACCCATTCGCTCGCCAAAGCAGCCTATCTCGGCCTGTACTGGTTCCTGACCGCTGAGGTCATCAAGGTGATGTTAAGCGCCGCCATTGCCAGTCGCTGGCGAGTCAAGCACCCAGGCCGATAGCATTGTTTTGAAAGGGCACGGCTTCAGCCGTGCCGTTAGGACCCGGCGAAGATGCGGCTTTAGCCGCTGGGGGGCGACGGCGCAGCGCTACAAGGAAGGCAGTTCAGCCGTAGATTTCCTGGAGTTCACAAGATGACAGTAGTATCCGAAACCAAAGCGCCGGGCAGCGGTTCTTCCGGTCAGGTGCGCGAGATTACCGTGGCGCACAGCCCGGATTCCGATGACGCCTTCATGTTTTACGGCCTGGCCACGAGCAAAGTCCGCACTCCGGGCCTGCGCTTCACTCACACGCTCTGCGACATCGAGACGCTGAACCAGAAGGCGCGCGAGGGCGTCTACGACGTCAGCGCAATTTCCTTTCACGCCTATCCTTACGTTCAGGACAAATACGCGCTGCTGGCCTGCGGAGGCAGCGTGGGCGAGGGTTACGGACCCATGATCGTTTCCCCGCGCCCATTCACGCCGAGTGAAGTCAAGACCAAGCGCATCGCCGTCCCCGGCACGCTCACCACAGCTTTTCTGGCTTTGCAACTGTTTGCTCCCGGAGTCGAGACGGAAGTCGTGCCCTTCGACCAGATCATTCCCCAGGTGCTCGAAGGGAGGTTCGAAGCTGGACTCATCATTCACGAAGGACAGTTGACCTACGGCAAGTCGGGACTGCAGCGCGTTGTCGATCTCGGCCGCTGGTGGCAGAAAGTGACGGGCCTGCCTTTGCCGCTAGGCGGCAACGCGATCCGCCGCGCTCTTGGTCCGGAACTGATGCCGCTGGTTTCCGCCACCCTGCGCGAGAGCATCCAGTACGCACTCGACCACCGCGAAGAAGCCCTGTCCTATGCCATGCAGTTCGCCCGCGATCTCGACACTTCGTCGGCCGACAAATTCATCGGCATGTACGTGAACGAGCGTACCCTCGACTACGGCGAAGACGGCCGCGAAGCCGTCCGCCGCCTGCTCGACATGGGCCACAAGGCCGGCATCATAGGCCCCGAAGCGAAGGTGGATTGGGTGTGAAGATAGCTCCTAGCTACTAGCTCCTAGCTTCTAGCCAGAAAGAGCGACGTGGATGAAACGAGCTTTGCGGTTATTGGCATTGATCGTGGCCGCCGTGTACGGAACGTCCTTCCTGCTGCACGTATTCTCTTATCCGAAGGAGGACGTACCGGCGGAGATTTGGGCAGGAGCAATTTTCTTGTGTTCTGGTGCGCTTTACTTCTACTTGGTGCGGCGCACCCATCCAACCTCGAAGTAGCGAACTTGAGTCCCGTTCAAATCGGTTTTGCTAGAAGCTAGCAGCTAGGAGCTAGGAGCTAGAAGCTTGTCCCAAACCCTCCTCATCGACGCCGACGACACGCTGTGGGAGAACAACATCTACTTCGAGCGTGCCATCGCCCGCTTCATCTCGTTCCTGAATCATCACGAATTTTCTCCCGACCAGGTGCGCGCGGTGCTCAACGACGTCGAGCGCGAATGCATTATCACGCACGGCTACGGCCTGCACAGCTTCGCGCACGCTTTAGGACAAACTTTCGAACGCCTCAGCCCAGTTCCCGTGACTCCCGAACTTCACGCACAGGTCCGAAGCTTCGCCGCGGCGATCGAAAATCACGCCATCGAGTTTTTGCCGGAAGTGCCTCAGACCCTCGGCTATCTGCGCGACCGTCATCGCCTGATTCTGGTCACGAAAGGCGCGCTCGCCGAGCAGTCAGGAAAGGTTGAACGGTCAGGCATCCGCGATTATTTTCATGCTGTCGAAATCGTTGCCGAGAAAAATCCAGCTGCTTACGCTTGCGTTGTTGAAAAGCACAATCTCGCTCCCGCTGCCACCTGGATGGTCGGCAACAGCCCGAAATCCGATATCAACCCCGCGATGGCCGCCGGCCTGCACGCCGTTTTCGTGCCTCACGGCGATACCTGGATCCTCGAACACGAAGAGATCAACCCAGCCCCCGCCGGTCAGAAGCTCCTCATCATCGGCCGCTTCGCCGAACTTCGCGAGCATTTCTAAA
The DNA here is from genome assembly GCA_052148475.1 of Candidatus Sulfotelmatobacter sp. Classification (GTDB taxonomy): domain Bacteria; phylum Acidobacteriota; class Terriglobia; order Terriglobales; family Acidobacteriaceae; genus Sulfotelmatobacter. The sequence continues at coordinate 139,918 of JBKQID010000025.1, forward strand.
ATCTCAATCACAGAGAAACACGTAGGACACGGAGGAATACGAAGAAGTGGAACACCTCTGTGTCCTCCGTGTCCTCTGTGGTTGAAGCCTTTACTCTGTAAAAGCATCCCCGCAATAGCCCGCTGGTGGCGGAATCACGGTCGTTACCACGGTTTCCCCTTCGTCACTGCCGCATCAAACTAACCAACACGCCCCACTCGCGCGGAGGATTTCCAACGTGCTACCCTCATCTTGCTCTGCGATCTGGCTCCCACTTCGTCTGTGGCGATTCAGACCCACAATTTACGGCGGCTGTTGCAAACGGTTGAGGCGCTTTCTGAACTCGGCCCCGCGCTCACGGCGGAGCGAGACTTCTCGGAAACGTCGCGACTGATGCTGTCTGCCATCATGGAAGCGGCCGGCGCTCGCGAAGGCGCGCTCCTGCTGTTCAACGACAAGCCCGCCATGCTGACTTCCGCTGCGGCTCAGGGCTTTGCCCTGATGCCGGATCCCGCCTTCATTCCTCTCCTGCCCAAGCATGTGCATGCGCTCTCCGCGGCGCGTGGTCCAGTGGTGCTCAATTCGTCGACCTACTCGGTGTTCCTGAGTTCCAACGGCAACGTTGCCCCCGAACTTTTCAAATGCCTCGCGCCTCTGAAGGCGGGAGGTCGCCTGGCGGGAGTGGTTGCTCTCGGCCGCCGTCCCGGCGATGCGATTTACGAAGACAGCGAACTCGACGCGCTCGAACTCCTGTGCAGCTACATCGCGCTTGCGGTGCAGAATCATGCGCTCACGCAAAATATCGCGCAGCGCGTTTCCGAAAATCTACGGCTCATGGCTTCGCTGCACGGCTTCTATGACAACGCGCTCGAAGCTTTCGCCACTGCCATCGATGTGAAGCACGTTAACATTCACGGACACTCGCTGCGTGTAGGCCGCTACTCCGCCGCCATCGGCGAAGCCATGGGCATGGAGCCCGGCGAAATTGCCGCCCTGCGTAGCGCGGGCTACTTGCACGATATTGGAAAAGTTGCCGTCGATCGCCGCCTGTTTGGCAAAGCCGGAGCGCTCAATCCCGAGGAGTTTCGCGAGATGGCCGACCACACTACCGTCGGCCACCAGATCGTCAGCAGCGTGGAGTTTCCCTGGCCGAAGATTCCCGAGACGGTGCGCTGGCACCACGAGCGCAGCGACGGTTCCGGCTATCCCGACAAACTCGGTCTGGACGACTTGCCCATGCAGGTGCGCATCGTCGGCCTCGCCGATTCATTCGACGCCATGACTAGCGCGCGCCCCTATCGCGCTCCGCTGTCGGTGGGCAGCGCCCTCAGCGACCTGGTGCGCATGGCTCCCGACAAATTTGATCCCAACGTGGTGCAGGGCCTGCTGATTCAGGTGCGCCGCGATGCCGTGGGCAGCAACCGGACTCCCTTGCTCGATCCCATGCAGGTCAACATCGCGGCGGCCGACATCGATCAACTGGCCGCCACTTTGCAGCACAAAGTCTCGCGTGGCAGGGCGTATCTGACCAAAGAACTCGGCCAGTAGCCCATCCGCTCCGGCTTCCAATCCCTGCTCCCGCCCGAAAGCCTTAGCCTGCAACCACTTTCAAGCCTTCCCGGAACCATGCCTGACAGCAACTTTTTCCTCCGCCAGGGTTCATAATCAGAGGACCTGCTCCGGCCGGGGAGTCTTCATGATATCCAGTTTTGTCCGATCCGACGTTAAGACATCTAGCCTTGCGAAGCTCTCGCTGTTTCTGCTGTGCTTGACCCTGACCTCGCTCCTCTTGGTCACCGCAGTCCCGGAGTTACTCGCCAAGAAAAAGGACAAGGCCGAGTCTGCCCCGAACGACCAGAAGCGCGCTGTACAGGCTCTCAATCGCCTCACCTTTGGCCCGCGTCCCGGCGATATTGAGCAGGTCATGGTCATGGGCGTCGATCGCTGGATCGATCTGCAACTTCATCCAGAAAAAATTCCCGACAGCGCCGTGGAATCCCGCCTGGCAGCCTTTCGCACGCTGCGCATGAGTTCGAAGGAAATTGTCGAGGAGTTCCCTGACAACCCGATCATCAAGCAGGTGATGGAAGGCAAAAAGCCCATGCCTTCCGATCCCGCCCGGCGCGCCGTGTTTCAGGTGCAGATCGCGCGCATGCAGGAAAAACACGAAAAAAAGGAGCAGCAGAAACAGGAAACCGGCGCTCCGATTGCGTCTCCGGTAGGACCAGCAGTCAGCGATTCCGCGAAGACGGAGGCAGAACTCGCCGCTGCGGCCGCGGCTAGTCCCGACGCCACTCCCAGCATGGCGGCAGACGGCAATTCGATGAATTCCGCGAGCGTGAACGCGAGGAACGCCGCGTCGGCCAATGAAATGCCGATGGCTCCTCCGCCCGACTCCAAGCCCGCGCCCGTCGACGATGCCGAAGCCCGCCGCCGCGAAGATCGTCTCTACGCCGATTTGAGAATTCAAGCGCTCATCGATCTCGCTCCCGCCGACCGCTACAAGAAAGTCATCGCGATGTCGACCGACGAGAAAGTCGCGTTCGCCGACTCGGTTCGCGGCGGCAAAGTTCAGGATCTTCTCGCCGGCCTCGGACCCAAGCAGAAAGAAACGCTGCTGGCCATGAACAATCCGCAGGCCGTGGTGCAGGACGAACTGGTGCAGGCCAAGCTGCTGCGCGCCATCTACAGCGAGCGCCAGCTCGAAGAAGTCATGACCGACTTCTGGTTCAACCACTTTAACGTTTTCGTTGGCAAAGGCCCCGAGAAAATATTCCTCACCAACTACGAGCAGGATGTGATCCGTCCGCACGCTCTCGGCAAGTTTGAGGATCTATTGGTCGCGACCGCGAAGAGTCCGGCCATGTTGTTTTATCTCGACAATTGGATGAGCGAGGGCCCGAACTCCCTGCAGGCACTCGGAATTTCCGCGCATCCGTCGCACTATACTCCGCACTATCCGCCGGGAAGTCCGTACGTGAAGCGCAAACAAAACAACGGCCTGAATGAGAACTATGGACGCGAACTGCTGGAACTGCACACCCTCAGTGTGAACGGCGGCTATTCGCAACGCGACGTCACCGAAGTTGCAAAAGTCTTTACCGGATGGACCATCGAAAAGCCCTACGAAGGCCTGGGCTTTAAATACGATCCGCGCATGCACGAGCCCGGGCCGAAATTTGTTCTCGGACATCGGATCAAGCCCAAGGGCGAAGCCGAGGGCAGGGAAGTCCTGCACATGCTGGCCACCAGCCCGCAGACCGCGCATTTCATTTCGCTGAAACTGGCCGAGCGTTTTGTGGCGGACGATCCGCCGCCCGCCCTGGTCGATCGCATGGCGAAAACTTTCCAGAAGAAAAAGGGCGACATCCGCGAAGTTCTGTCGACGCTGTTCCAGTCGCCGGAATTCTGGGCCGACGGCGCCTACCGCGCCAAAGTCAAAACGCCGCTTGAATACGTAGCTTCGACCGTGCGCGCTACCGGCGCCAGCGTCGATGACGCCATGCCCCTCGCCCGCCAGATCGGCAACATGGGCATGCCCCTCTACTCCGCCCAGCCGCCAACCGGCTACTCCATGAAGGCGGAAACCTGGGTGAGTTCGTCGGCGCTGCTGAACCGCATGAATTTCGCGCTGGGCCTGACTGGCGGCAAGGTTCGCGGCGTGAAAGTGGATGCGGTCCAGTTGGCGGGAGGCCCGCCTGCGCCCGCGGATGCGACCGTGGCGCTCTCCGCGCTTGAAGTCAAGTTGCTGGCGGGAGACGTTTCCAAGCAGACCCACGATTCGATCATGGCGCAGATTAATGTGGCGCAGACCAGTACGGCGCAGATTGGAGCTTCGGGAAAAACTGCGCCGGTTGCACCAACATCTGTTCAGCCAGACAAAGACTCGCAACCGAAACAGAAGAAGCGCAAGCCCGCCGACGTGCCCCGTCCCCCGGACGCGAGCACGATCGCCGGCCTGCTGCTGGGTTCGCCGGAGTTTCAGAAGCGATAGAAGATAGCTGGTGTCGTAGAGATGTAGCTTGCTACGTCTCGGGCGCCAGCAAGAGAGACGTAGCAAGCACGTCTCTACGGAGTGTTTGTTTATGTCCATCACGCGTCGCATTTTCCTTCGCAATAGCACGCTCGCCGTCGTGGGTACGGCGGCGGTGCCAAGTTTTCTCACTCGCGCAGCCTTCGGCGCAGTCGAAGCCGGCGGACGCACCCAGCGTCTCGTCGTAATTTTTCAACGCGGCGCGGCCGATGGCCTGAACATCGTTGTCCCGCACGCCGAAACTCAGTACTACGCCATGCGCCCCACCATCAACATTCCGCGCAAAGCGGTGCTCGATCTCGACGGCCACTTCGGCCTGCATCCCTCGCTCGCCGCGTTTCAGCCGCTCTGGCAGCAGGGACATCTCGCCATCGTTCATGCCGCCGGATCGCCCGACACCACGCGCTCGCACTTCGATGCCCAGGATTTTATGGAGACCGGAACCCCCGGCGTGAAGGCCACTGAAGACGGATGGCTCAACCGCTCGCTCCACAACTTGTCGTCAACCCCGCAGACTTCTCCCTTCCGCGCGATTGCGCTGGGGCCGTCGGTGCCGCGCATCTTAAGCGGAACAGAGCCCACCGTCGCCATGAATAACATCAACGACTTTTCGGTGGGCGGAAAGAATCCGAAAGCCTCGCCCGCTGCCACCGCGTTCGAGGCCATGTACGATCACTCCTCCGACAGCCTGCTGCACGGTACGGGCGAGGAAACGTTCGATGCGGTAAAGATGCTGAAAACCGCCGACCCCGGAAAATACACGCCCGCCGCAGGCGCCAACTATCCCAAGGGACGATTCGGCGACAGCCTGCGCCAACTCGCGCAGCTGATCAAAGCGAACCTGGGCGTGCAAGTGGCGTTTGCCGACATCGGCGGCTGGGACCACCACGTCAACGAAGGTGCGGCCGAGGGCCAACTGGCGAACGTGCTCGGCGAATTTTCACAATCGCTGGCCGCCTTCTGGACCGATCTTGGCGATCTCGGCGAAGACACGGTCGTCGTCACCATGTCAGAATTTGGCCGCACCGCTCGCGAAAACGGCAACCGTGGCACCGACCACGGCCATGCCAACGTGATGTTCGTTTTGGGCGGCCCGGTGAAAGGCGGGAAAGTGTACGGCCGCTGGCCGGGGCTCGATCAGTCGCAACTCTACGAAGGCCGCGATCTCGCGCTGACTACCGACTTCCGCCAGGTGATTGGAGAAGCGGTCGCTCGCCACATGGGAAATAAGAATTTGGCGAACGTTTTTCCCGGCTACGACAATCAGCCCGGAAAATTCTTGAAGGTGCTGGGCTAGGAGGCTAGTCCAGGTCGACAAATACTTCGCCGTCCACAACTTTGATGGGATAGGTCTTTAGCTTCTGATCTGGATGATCCGCGGCCGCGCCCGTGTTCGGATCCCATCGCCAGCCGTGCCAGGGGCAGACCACCTTGCCATCTTCGATCGTGCCCTGCCCGAGTGAGCCGCCCTGGTGCAGGCACTGGTTATCCATCGCGCTGATCTTCCCCCATATATTGGCAATGCAAATCGTTTTTCCGTTGCAGGAAAAGTCGCGCGCTTCGTTGGTGTAGGGCAAATGTGCCTGAGGAATGATTTTGACGAAGGCCATGGAGTCGGTTCAGTGAATACTGGTTTAGTGAATACCAGACAAGCTTAGAACTTGCGCTGAACGAGTGGAAGTTACCAAAGTGGATTCTCGCAAGCGTCTAGCCTCTTGCGGAAGGCTGAGAGCCGACAGCCGCCAGCTATTTCGGTTGCAGCGTTTGCGCGATCATCACCTGGCGCTTGAAATTCTCCACCATATTCTGATCGAGCCGCACTTCGGTCGGCTTCTTGGCCAGCGTCATGGTGTCGATCTTGTCCTGCAGCTTGAGCAGCGCGTAGAAAAGATTTTCAGGACGCGGCGGGCATCCGGTCACGTACACATCCACCGGAACGATTTTGTCCACGCCCTGCAGCACCGCATAAGTATTGAACGGCCCACCCACCGACGAGCACGCGCCCATCGAGATCACCCACTTCGGGTCGGGCATCTGGTCATAAATCCGCTTCACCACCGGCGCCATCTTCAGCGTGACAGTACCGGCAACGATCATCAGGTCGCTCTGGCGCGGGCTGGGACGAAACACCTCCGACCCGAAGCGCGCGATGTCGAAGCGCGAGGTCGACGACGCGATCATCTCAATCGCGCAGCACGCCAGCCCAAACGTCATCGGCCAGACCGCCGACTTGCGCGCCCAGTTGAAGACGTAATCAACCGTGCTGATCATGAAATTCTTTTCGAACTTGTTCTGCAACCAGCCCATGCGTGGTCCTCTCCTGGACGCTCGAATCTTGAACGCTAGACTCCGGACGCCTTTGCGAAGCGCTACACAGGCAGTCTAGGTAAGGCGCTATCCAGTGTCAAACGGATCTCCTCGCTTTCAGCGAGCTCGGTTTATTCGGGCTCGGTTATTGAATAAGGACCAAGTTCATGCTCCAGGGAGTGAGAGTCAGGGTCAGAGGCAAGTTCTGCGCGCCCGTGCTTTTAGAATTTGGCGGAGCCCAGCTGCTCGTTCCGACCGGGTCCGGCGGATTGCCGGTCGGCGAACCCGACAAATCGTAGATGGCCTTGTCGTAGGTCGTGACGGTCACGTTGGAGGACGAAGTCTTGCCCGAAAGCGTGATTGTGACCGGCTGGGCGAGGCTTTCGTTATCGTTGAACAGGAACACGACCGTGCCGTTGGGGTTGGTGGCCGCATAGGCGCGCACGTCGGTAGGATCACCTAGAACGCTGGTCGTCAGCACGGTCTGACCGTTGACCGCCATCTGGCTGAAAAGCTGAAACGCGCGCGCCGTGGGAGACATGTTCCCGAGGTTGCCCGCGCCCGGACAGGTGGGATCGTCCGATCCATCGGAGAACACATTGTAGGCTCCGAAATCCTGCCAGCCATACACCGACGTAGTATCGTTTCCTGCGGTGCCGTTGCAATTGCCGAAGCCAATCCACCAGGTCAGGCGCGAGACTCCGGCGTTCATCATCTCGCCCAGCACCTGCCCGGCATACAAACCCTGCGTAATCGACCAGCTCTGTTTCCCCGGGTTGCTGTAAGGCCCTCCGATCTCGCCCACGTAAATGGGCGTGCCCGGAGTCCCCCAGTTGTTCAGCTCGGTCTTGAGGGTGTTGATGTTGGTGGTCAACTCCTGCGCCGCCTGCTGCACCAGGAAGGAATCGTTTTCCGAGCCCGGCGCTTCCGGATAATAGTGGTATTCCACGAAGTCGTAGGACCCCTTGGCATTGAACATCACGGTGTTGTCCCATACGGTGTTCGGGTTACCCGCGTCTACAACAATGCCGACCAGCGTGCTCGGGCTGGCTGCTTTAATCAATTGGTAGTAGCCGCTGGTTCCCACCACAGCTGCGGCGTAAGTAGTGGGGTCGTGCGGAATGGCGTGCAGGTCGTACTCCCAGCTCCCATACTCCTCGTTGCCCACGGTCATATGGCTCGGGATGATGCCTGCGGCCACCGCGGCTGCGGCCCAGGCGGCAGCTTCGCTAGGTTCGCCGCCCTCAGTGCAGGCTGCGTTCGAGCCGGAGGCTGGGTTCGAACCGTAATTCGCCGTCAACGCCACATCGAGGTTAGCCGGCTTGGCCATGTCGCTGACGAAATTTTCAAACGTGTCGTTCGGATCGGAATAGCCGCCATTGCACTGACTATTGTCTGCCCAGTGGTATTGGTCGGAATCCGATCCGCCCGGCCATCGCACTTGGGTGATGCCGGCAGACTGCAGGCCATTCACAATTCCGGTCTGGTTGCCGACCAGGTCGTACCACACCGCCATGTTCATTCCCAGCAGCTTGTCGGTCACGGCGGGACCGCTGCTCGACAGGTCCACCGACACGTTGGAGATGGTGGCCGAGGCTACCGTTACCGTGGCGACCGCGGTCACCGCGGTACCGCTCGCAGGAGTGACGGTCAGAATATAGGTTGTGGTGGCCGTGGGGCTCACGTTTACAGGTTCGCCGCTGGTGGCCGGAAGATTGCCGGGGTTGATAACGCCAGTGCCGTTCGCGAAGACGCCGGTCAGCGCCGTGCTGGTGCCTGTCGTAATGGTTGCCGAATTCGCGGTGAAGCTGCTAATGGAGGGAGGCGGAGGCGGCGTGCTCGACGACCCACCGCCGCAGCCGCTCAAACCTGCAAGGATCATGCCGAGAGTCAAGGACAGCGAAGTCAGAACAAGAAGACGTTTCATGAGTTCCCCGTTTCTTAGGTCTTCCAAGCTAGGTCAGGCAAGCTAAGTCAGGTAAGATTCTCACAACCGCGCAGCCTCGGCAAAGGAGTCCAATCACACAACGTTGTGTCTGGTCGTGAACTGACCTCGATGGTTCGCGGATGGTTCGCGTCACCGACCTTACCACGCACTGCGGATGGCGAAGGCCGGGTTTGATTTCTGCCAGTGAAAAGGTTAAGGATGGGCCAGCCTCCAGTAAAGAGCACGGAGGTCCATCCTTCGGTCCGAATCAGCGCGGCCCTCTGCTGAACAGGGCGGCAGCGGACGTCTTTTCGTGACCGGCGGGGCCGCGCGATGGTCAGTAAAACTCGATCACAAAGGTGTTGGTCCCGTCCAGAATGTCCGCGTACAAATAGGTGTCTGGATTCCCCCCGGGGTTTAGGCCGAAATAATCCGTGCTGCTCTCAAACCCGATTCCGGTAAAAGTCCCGATGATGGGGCAAGTCGGCATAAGCGTGATCGAGACATCGAAGACGTTGAGGGTTTCGAGTTCGTCGCTGCTTCCGACCTCGGTGAAAGTTCCGCTCGCTTCGCAGCCGGCCAGATTCGTGGTAGTGAAGTTCATGATCATGAAGTTGGCGGATCCACCTGCCGCAAAAGTGAGCGGCAGCAGAACCGGCTGGCCGCTGAGCGGGCCCTGGATGATCACTCCAGTCTTGCCGCCCGACACGGTGGCAACCGCACCGCTTAACGGCGTAAAAGGCGCGGCGGAGATGGTGCCGGAGCCTCCCGTCCCGTTGAAACTGCCGGTAATCGACGTCGCAGAATTCACGTTGCCCGTCATCGTATCCTCGACCTCGATACCGCTGTTGGGGCCGCCCAGTTCGCCATAACTGGTGACGTTCCCCGAAAAAGCGCACGTACCGGTCAGAGTGGGCAGTTGCAAGGTATCGCCTGAAGTATTGGGCAGGACATTGTCGAAGAACAGGGCGAGGCCAGCCGAGTCAATCGCACCATACCCGGTCACCGCGCCTGCGGTCGAGGAGGCCGTGATCTGCCAGTCTCCCACTACGTTGTAAGGGCCGCCGGTGCAGGGCTTGGCCCCGGAACTGCCACAGCTGATGGTCAGCGCGCCAACCAGCACGAGACAGACGAAGGACAACGACAGTAGGAACTTGGACAGCATCGGAATTTCCCCTTTGGAGCACTAACGAATCTCTGATTAAGGCTCCGGGTTCCTCTGTGCACCTCGGTGTCTTCTGCGGTTCAGGCCTTTCTGTTGGACCTTAATCAGAACTTCCCGAATCGAATCCCGCTCCGCTGGCAGCGGCAGTCTGGCGTGTCCGATGAATCGTTGAGGTCTCTGAGCGGCCGACAACAGCAGTATATGAAGCCGGTTCCCACACGGGCAAGCTCGTTTTGCTGGCCCACGGGCGCGTCGTTTATTCCGCCAATTCCAGCACAGTCTTCCGCAAGGGTTTCATCAGCGGCAATGCCGAGATGCGCAGCAGGTTCACCAGCAGCCCCAGGCTTTTCTCCATCAGGCGCCGAGTCCGCTCCTGGTTGGGCGACCGATCGTAGAGCCAGAACATGATCAACGCCATCTGGTAGAGCCACAGAAGGTAGGGCAAACGCGGTTTCAAGTCCGATGGCACTTTCGCGTCGCTGCCTTCCACCGCGATCCGCATGTGCTCGATCGCACCCTCGCGGATGGGCCGCGTGTCGTCGCTGAACGGCGAAAGCGGGTCGCCGCTATCGGGCGCGTGCCGGAACAGCGCCGCGCAGAATTTCCGATTCGGTTCCAGCAACTCCAGCCGCTTTTCGAGGATGCACTGAATTCGCTCCTTCAGCTTCTTGTGGCCCGCGAGCGCCTCCAGCACCGGCCCGTTGCTCTGCTCCTGCATCTCGCTGTAAAACGCCAGCACGATGGCGTCTTTGGCCGAGAAATAATAATACGCCCCGCCCAGCGCCACCCCCGCTTTGGCGGCAATGTCGCGCATGGTGGTCGGCTCAAATCCTTTTTCCCGGAACAATTCCATGGCGGCCTCATAGATTTTGCGCCGGGTATCTTCCGCCCGCGCCGTGACGCGAGGTTTCAAGGTTATCGTGTTCGTTGTCATTGTAGTTGTCATTGTGGGTTTCATTGCGGACGTCATTGTAAGAACTCCCGCACAGTCGACGTTGGAGCGTTGCCCGCCGGCAGTGCGCAAGGCTCGACCTCCACCTTGCGCAGTTCCTCGGCAATCGTCTCCGTGCTCAACCAACTGGAGAGATAGTGCCGGTTCTTCGACAGCGCCGCAAACGCCTGCCGCGCCAGCGGCATCAGCAGCGGATGCGTCAGCCGCGCCGCCCACTCGCGATACTCCACCATCGCATAGAGCACCATGATCCACGCATGATCGTTCAGGTACACCGCGCCTTCGTCGCCGTTCCGAACGAGGACGACGGCCAGGTCGTCCTGCGTCGCAATCTGCTCCAGTTCCGGAAACAGCCGCTTCGCCTTCTCCGAGCCCGCCTCCAGCACGGCAATCCCAATCCACGAACGCTGCACCAGGATCCAGTCCTTCAATCGCCGGCAGATCTCACACTCCGGATCGTAGAGCACGTAGAGTTTTTCCATATGCGTACCTCTTTTCTCTCGTCAGGCAGCTTTGAGAAAGATTCGTAGTTCGTACTTCCCATCAGGCGGCCTTGTGAAAGCCTCGTATCAGGGCATGCCTTCAGGCATGCCATAAACCGCGCCAAACCGATTCGGGCTTCAGCCCCTGCCACCGCTCACCGGGGGATGGCCACCTTCAGCACCGCATCGGGCGCGACCGGAGGATTCGGCGCGATCGGCGGACGCGTCCCCCGCGCACTTCTCCGAATGCGCGAGAAAACGTACAGGTTGAAGAAGTGCATCCCGCCCAGGATCATCAGCACCATCCCCATCTTGTCGCTCAGCAACTCGATTGCGGCCCGCGACGTACTGATCACATCGGCCGTCTTCAGCGCCAGCGAGACGAACCCGATATTGATCAGATAGAAGCCCACCACCAGCAGGTGGTTGACCGAGTCGGCCAGTTCCGCGTTGCCATGAAACGCGTCGACCAGAAAAATGCCGCCCCGTTTGTACAGCGTGCGCGCCACCCAGATGGTCAAAGACACGCTGATCAGCACATAGACCAGGTAGGTGGTGACGATGATGTTGTTGGCGGTTGTCATGTTGTTTTCTCCTTCCTTGGAATGTTGAACGTGTTCAAAATCAATATAGCCCCGGACTTCCAGTCAGTCAAGAGAAAAGTTGAACACGTTCAATATACCGCAGTTTCAATCATTTACGGCTTTCGTTCACCGCCACCAACCCAGTGGGTGCCCCATCCTTTCGCGCTTTTTGCGAAAGGGTGGGCAGGGATGCGGCAGGCAGCGCTGCGTGGCCGAGTCTCGGATTACGTTTGGCGTCGAGCAGGTGCCCAACCCCGCCCCAGGTGTATTCTCATGAACATCATGCGAATTCCATTTCCGACGTTCGTCTCCTTCGCGACCCCGATTCTGGCTCCCGTTCTCGCTCTCGTTCTCGTTCTGATGACCAGCCTCCTCGCCGCCCAACAATCGCCGGCTCAACCCAGCGCTAAGCAAGAATCCACCGCCCCCGCGCCCAAGCCCGAAGACACCGAGATCTGGCAGCCCGTCCCCCCGGTCGTCACCCCGGGTGCGACCAGCGCCGCGCCTCCGTCCGACGCCATCATTCTCTTCGACGGCAAAAACCTCGACCAATGGGTCTCGGCCCAGGACCACTCCCCCGCCCAGTGGATCGTCTCCAACGGCATCGTCACCGTGAACAAGCGCGCCGGCAACATTGAAACCCGCCGCGCCTTCAAGAACTATCAGCTTCACCTGGAGTGGAGAGTTCCCCCGAACGTCACCGGCTCCGGCCAGGCCCGCGGCAACAGTGGATTATTTCTCGCCTCCACCGGCCCCGACGACGCCGGATACGAACTCCAGATCCTCGACTCCTACCAAAACGCCACCTACGTCAACGGCATGGCCGGCAGCATCTACAAGCAAGCCATCCCACTCGCCAATCCCATGCGCCAGCCCGGAGAATGGCAAACCTACGATGTCGTCTGGACCGCTCCCACCTTCAACCCAGACGCGTCCCTGAAAACTCCCGCCTACGTCACGGTCCTATTCAATGGCGTCCTGGTCCAGAATCATTTCGAGCTGAAAGGCGAGACGCTCTATATCGGCCAACCCTTCTACAAAAAGTACGACGCCGCCCCCATCAAGCTGCAAGCCCACGGCGATCCCAGCCCGCCCCTCAGCTTCCGCAACATCTGGGTCAGGGAGCTGAAGTAGCGGCGCAAGGGGCAGGCTCTTGATTTCGCTTGGCGCTACCTACACAGAGGCTGCCCCACCCTTCGCGGTTTTCGAAGGGTGGGAACCGCGGACCTCCGACCCCTCCGATCTTCCCGCTACATCGCCTCACCCACCCTTGCAAAGAACGCAAGGATGGGGCACCCTCAAATGAAATGGTGCAAACGGAAAGTCTCTCGAACGTGGGCCAGCCCGCGACGGATCTGTCCGTTAGAAAGCGGCGCGGGCTGGAGTTGTTCTGTCTCTCATTCCTCGCTCTGTTCCTCGAATTGATGGTCATCCGCTGGGCCCCCGCGGTCGTAAGACTGATCGCCTACTACGCCAATCTGATGTTGATCAGTTCGTTCCTCGGTCTGGGTGTCGGAGCAATTCTCGGCAAGAAAAGAAAATCGTTCTTCGGATGGATGCCAGCTCTGCTGCTCATCAACGTAGCGTGGCTGTTGATCGCCCATTTCGTCACGCTCCCGACCACTGCTTCGGAGAGCAGGTTCTATACACCTTCTCCTCAACTGGTGCGTTACGTAATCCTGGTAGGTATTTTCGTCAGCAACGCAACTGTGTTCGTGCCGCTGGGGCAGCGGATCGGATCGCTGTTTGAAGCTCTGCCGCCGTTATCGGCTTACTCCTGGGACCTGGGCGGCAGCCTTGCAGGGGCGCTGTGTTTCGGGCTTTTCTCGCTGAAATACTTTTCACCGATGCTGGGAATGGGTTTCGTGGCCCTCGCGATTGTTCTACTGCTTCCGCGAGGACAGTGGTTGCGCGCGATCCCAATGCTGGCTCTGTCGCTGGCCGGTGTGTATTTTTCGGTCACTTCGGCCGCAATCTGGTCACCATACTATTGCATCATCGTGGCCTTGAGCGGAGATACGCACGGGAATGCTCCTGTGAGAGAGCCACTGCCAGGGCTGCGTACGATGCAAGATCCACCCATCTACGCGGTGAGAGTGAATCACTATTTCCTTCAGTATCACGGCACCTTCGACCCGAGCCGGTATTCCCCGCAGAAAAGAGCTGAGATTCTCAGCGAGCGTACGCAATACGACCTGCCGTATGCGCTGGCTCCCATCCACCACCGCGTACTCATGTTAGGCGCGGGAGGAGGCACCGATACAGAGATCGCGGTGCTGAACGGGGCGGAGCAAGTAGATGCGGTCGAAATCGACCCGATGCTAGTGAAGCTATCGGACCGATTCAATGCATCGGGAATCTATGAGAACCCAAAGGTACACGTCCACGTCGACGATGCGCGAGCTTTTCTGCGACGATCGAGCGGCGGATACGACATGGTCGTCTTCGGCTTTCTGGATTCACAAACACTGTTTAGCTCGATGTCGAATATCCGCTTGGACGGTTACATCTACACCGTGCAGAGCATGCAGTCGGCCTTCCGCTTGCTGAACGACAATGGAGTATTGTCCCTGTCCTTCATGGCTGGGCACGAGTGGCTCGCCCGCAAGTTGGTGCGGATGGTTGCACTGGCAACCGGCCAAATGCCTGTTATCTATGAAAGTCAAGGACAAGTGGTGATTTGCGCCTTCCGCGGCCAGCACCCGGACCCGCCGCCGCAGTACGGACGGTTCGTACGTACAACCTTCCCCGCAGGCGACAACTTGTCCGATGCCGTCGCTCCCACCGACGACTGGCCTTTTCTTTACCTTTCTCGCAAAACCATCCCCGCCGACTACCTGATCGTAATTGGAATTCTGCTGGCCATAACCATACCGGCGGTGTTCATGCTGCGGGGCCGAGGCTTCGGCATGAACGACGGCCATTTTCTGTTTCTGGGGCTGGGTTTTCTGCTCCTGGAGACGAAGAGCATTTCCGACTGTTCCCTCTACTTTGGCACCACTTGGTTTGTGACCATGGTGGTTGTGGCGGGCGTTCTTCTGATGGTGTTGGCTGCAAACCTGGTGGCCATGCGCATGAGCCATTTCCGAACCTGGCTGTACGCGCCGCTAATCGCCACTCTGCTGCTGCTCTATTTAGTGAAGCGCGACTCTGTTCTGGCGCTAAGTTTCGACGAACGATTTCTGTGGTCACTTCTCGTAGTTCCCCTGCCCATCTTTTTTGCCGGACTGATCTTCTCCACGACCTTCCGCCAAGCGTCGAACCCATCCTCGTTCTTCGGTGCAAACCTGATCGGAGCCATGATCGGCGGATTCTGTGAGTACCTCAGCATGGTCATAGGCAACCAAAACCTGACCTTTCTCATTATTGCGGCGTACCTGGTCAGTCTCGCTCTCCAAACGCGGCTGCTCAAAGGTAGGTAGGGTGCCGGGTGCCCCAGGCTTTTGATTTCGCCCGACCTACCAATACAGAGGGTGCCCCATCCTTCGCGTTTTGTGCGAAGGGTGGGCAGCGCAGACCTCAACCCTCTCGGTTCTTCCCTAATAGATCGCATCAAAAGGAGGGGAACGTCGCGTACGGACGGGACGTTCCCGTTCGCGGTTTCCCCCGCCGCTTTTCCACAGCCCCGCACACGAAGATTTCTCCATCTTGTGACGAACAACCTTGACCCGGCATACAGAAGGCGCAAACTGAAACTGTGCGCGCAACATCTCGGCCACAATCGAGCGAAAAGTGTGCGACGCAACCCCACCGCGTCGCGACTTCGGCTAAGTCCTTGTCCTGGAATATTTTTCCTGCAACCTCTTCCGTTTCAATATTTTGCCGACGAGTCGCGCCATCCTCGCGGCCCAACGGCAATCGAATCAACGTCTTCCGCGCGCCAGCAAAAAAAAACGTGGATCGATCCCCCCGCATGCGCGTAGCCAGGCTCCAGCACTGCTGGCCATCGGTCCCTGATAAAATCAACTGTTCTGTGGAGCCCCTATGTCCCTGACCAACGCACAAGCGCTGGAGATGTTCAACTCCGATGACCTGATCGGCATTGGCATGGAAGCCGACGCAGTGCGCCGCAAGCTGCATCCTGAAGGGGTGGTCACCTACATCATCGACCGCAACATCAACTACACGAACTTCTGCACCGAGTACTGTACATTCTGCGCGTTCTACCGCCCGCTGAAAGGCCCCGCCGCGAAGGAAGGCTACATTCTCGACTTCGACACCATTTACGAGAAGATTCGCGAGACCGTCGAACTCGGCGGCACCGGCGTGCTGATGCAGGGGGGACTGCATCCTGACCTCAAAATCGACTGGCATGAGAAGATGCTGCGCGGCATCAAAGAGCGCTTCCCGAAGATTCATCTGCACTGCTACTCGGCATCGGAGATCATCGCGATTGCCGAGTACAGCGCGCTCTCGATTCGCGACACGATTCTGCGGCTGCGCGATGCCGGGCTCGATTCGATTCCCGGCGGCGGCGCCGAAGTGCTCGACGACGAAGTCCGCTACAAGATCGCGCGCCTGAAGTGCCTGACCGACGACTGGCTCAACGTGCATCGCACCGCACATCAGATCGGCATGCGTACCACCGCGACCATGATGTTTGGCGTGGGCGAGAACTACGAAAACCTGGTCAACCACTTCCAGCGCCTCTACGACTTGCAGGAAGAGACCGGCGGATTCACGGCGTTCATCCCGTGGAGCTTTCAGCCACAGAACACCGCGCTAGGCGGCCGCCACTGGGACGAAGCTACCGCGGTCGATTACCTGAAAGTACTGGCGATTTCGCGGTTGTATCTTTCGAACTTCCTCAACGTGCAGTCGAGCTGGGTGACGCAGGGCCTGAAAGTCTGCCAGATGGGCCTGCGCTTCGGAGGAAACGACGTAGGCTCGGTGATGCTCGAAGAAAACGTGGTCCGCGCCGCGGGCGTGACCAACTGCACCACTGAAGAAGAGTTGCGCCGGATTATTCGCGATGCCGGATTCCGTCCCGCGCAGAGAGATACATTGTACCGGCAGTACTTCCTGAATTGAGATGGTTGAAGCCGTCAATCAAGAGAAAATCCAGCGATATCGTAGGCTCGTGCAGTCATTAGCGGATCTTGGCCATAGCCATGCCAAGGCTATACAAACGAAGCGTCATCAGCTGACGTATTTCTATTTTGTTCGTTGCGCTGGGTTGGTGTCCGGCGTAGTTTTGCTCGTCGAAAACGAGCAACTTTCTGCGGCTTTCGCGCTCCAGAAGAGCGTCGTTGATGCGGTAATCAATGGACTTTACTTAGGCTATGCGGCGGACGATACCGAATTTGACCGTCTTGTTGCGATGACAATCAAGGGCAAGGAAACCGGATCAGTCCACAAGCGTGCTGCGAAACTTGACGCGGCGTTATGCAAACGCAAGAAATTCATGTCAGGCCAATTTGCTGAGCTCGTTAAGCAGACCGAAGAATATGTAAATGAATTCGCACATGGCGGAGTTCTGTCTACATCCCTAGACGTCATCGAACACCCTCCGCAGGTCGCCTACAAAGTGCTGGCCGACTGTACTTTGCTAATGATTAACTTCCTAGGTAATGTCTACATATTAGAGAACATCGACTTATCGCCATTGAAGGCATTGATGGAAGAGTTTCAGCAGGCAAGAGTAAACTGAACGCCAAACTGCAGCTTTTCGATAAATCATGAAAATGCAAACGGCCCCGGAAGCCCGAGGCCGTTTGCGAGAACCGATAAATCGGCACCCCATCAAGGTAACACCAATATTATCGGTCCACGCCCGCCGCAAATCAAGTTACTTTAAGGAGAGTCGCACCCCATCGGCAACCCCCCACTCGTCCTGAGAGACGACACTCTCCAGAGGAGAGGTGGACCTGAAGGGATTCGAACCCTCACCTGTTACCTTGATGGGGTACCGTGCTGCCGTTACACCACAGGCCCACGCCCAAGAGCATATCCCTCGGCGACCCGGAACTATCGTTTCTAAGTTGAAATTCTGGCAATCCGCGTTTCCATTCTGGGAAAATGGAAGTGTTCGCACTAGAATAGAGGCAGCAATGCCATCCTATCCGATCAAAACCTGCGTCGTTTGTGGCGAGGAGTTCGAGTTGAAGCCGGGCAAGCCCGGGTTTGCCAACCGCTGTCCTGGGTGCAGCGAAGAGGAGTCCGATCCGAAGTCAAAGCTCGCGGACGTTCTGAAGACGGACAAGGGAGCGAACGCGGCGCGGCGCGAGGCCATGCGGAACTTGCTTTATCGCAAGGACGGCTAGCGGCCCCTGTGTTCCCTCTGCGGAGACGCCTCCTGCGAAACGCCGCGCTGCGCGCGGGGAACGGACGAATGCGTCCGTCCCTACGTGATCAGCCGCGAGCGTTCGGGTTCGAGTTTCGCTTAATCCTTTACGCGCTTCAGCGCCAGTGGATGGTTGTTTCCGAGTTGGGTGAAGGTGCCCTCGATCGAAGATAGATCGGCAGCGATCTTACCCTCGAAGGCTCCGCCAATGGATTTGATTTCAATTTTCAGCGAGGATCCGTCGCGGGTAACGGAATTCGTAGGCAGACCGTTAGCGCCCTGGTCCGGACTGTCCATGGTCGCGGTCAGGCCGTCTTCGGTGTTGACGATGTGGAACACGACGCGAAGGCTCTGCGAGCCCAGATCGAGCGTGCCCAGCCAGGCGCCGTCGATGTCGGAAGGCTTGGCGGGCTTGTGCTCGGTCTTGAGGGGCACGGTCGCACGTTTAAACTCGAGCGGAAGGGCCTGGGCTTGCGTCCACGTGCCCGAAATTGTTTTGCCATCGGGCGCGACTTTGCCTTCGTAGGTGCCGTGGACTTTCTCGACGCCCAGACTCAACTTGGAATCCTTAAGCGCAATGGAGCTTACGGGGATGCCGTTGGCTCCGGGCTGGTCGATACTGTCGAGCGTGGCTGTCAGGCTGCCGTCGCCGGCCTTGGAGATGTGCAGGACGAGGCGCAGTTCGGCGCCGCCGGCGCTGAGAGTGCCTTGCCAGTCGCCGGTGATGTCCTGAGCGCGAGCCAAGGTTGCGGCGGCAACAAAGATTGCGAGAATCAAAATGCGTTTCATGCGGTTCGCCCCTCCTTAGGCGAGTTTGAATTGCAGGGGTAAAGAGTTAGAAATCAGATCCTTCATGTGCGCTGGTGCTCATTGTTCAAAGGTCAACGTTGAACGGTTCAACGTTTAGCGCGAGTTTTCAGCGGCGGACAGTTCGTCGATCATGCGTTGCAGACAGCGCGCGGCTCGCTGGTTCATCTTCCAGACCAACAGGAATACGACCGCTACCACGGCGTCGAGCAAAGCCGCCGCGGCCAGGCCGGCTGGGTGCGGTCGTGCAATCACAGAGCCGGCCGTAAGCACCACGAACCCTGGAACCAGCGGGGCCAAATACCACGACCAGACATTGCCGACGACATCGCGCTGCCGCTCCAGTTCGGCGCGGAAGAACTGCAGGCAAGTCGATGTGCCCATCGCGGCCGGCATGCTTTTGGCCGAGCCCTGGCGATGAAGCTGGAAGACTACCCAGCCTAGGCCGGCGATGAAGAGAGCATAGGCCACGCGGAACAGCACGACGTGGTTGGTGGCAAAGAAATATGCGAACAAGACAGCCGCGACCAGGGATGACACATACTCGCGGACATTTCTCCAGTGAATCCTGCGCTCGAATTTTCCTGCACGCTGGCGAATTACATCGGCCGACATTTTGATACCCTCCACGGGTTGGAACTGCCAGAGTTGTTGGGCCTGGCTGGGATCAGTCTGGTTGGAATCAGGCTGTTTTTGATCAGTCATCGTGGTTGCCCCCTTGCTGAAACTGGCGTGCCAGCACGGCCTTGATGCGATGAATCTTGGTCGCCACGTTTGCGGGTGATAGGCCAGTAATCTCTCCGATCTCGGCCGCATCGAGGCCTTCGAGGTAGGAGAGAATCACGTGCCGGTCCAGCGGTTTGAGATGCTGGATCAGATTGAGCAGGCGGTCCAGAGCCTGGCTGCGGTCGGCGGCGGGTTGGCCGCTGGCGGCGTCGGGCAGGTTCTCCAATTCCTCGAGTCCGACCAGCGCTTGCGATCGCGTGCGGCGCTGCAGCAGGACGTGCGAAGCGCCAACATTGTGAGCGACGCGATACATCCATGTGCGGGTGGAGCAGCGGCCGTCAAATCCTGCAAAGCTGCGCCAAAGGGCCACGTGAATATCCTGCAAAAGATCGCGGCGAATGTCCGGGTCGGCTTCGTAGGCGCGAGCCAGCCGTTCCAGAGCTGCGCCGTACGTTCTGGCGGCGTCCTGGTAAAGCTCGTCCTGCGTAGACCCCGCGGCCGGAATCGTGTGAATTGTGCTCACAGTAAGGTAGTCGCCGGAGGTAGAAGTTTCTTACAGGGAGAAGTTCTCTTTTCTCCCTGTATACCCCAGCGCTCCAGTTGTATCTAGGACATTAGCGAGTGAATCACGGGAACCAGCTATAAGGCGACTGCGAGGCGCTCGTCAAGGTTGTTGGGGAAGGCCGTTAAGACAGGTCTTGGGGATGGCGCGTTCTCGGGGTAAAATGGTCGGAACGGCGGGCCGATCCTCACGGCTTGGCCGGGCAGCCTGTCCCCCAGGTTTTTCCAGTTGGAATCCATGAAGCCAGGTTCTATGAAGTCAGGATCCATCAAATTACGGCGCATGAAACTACGTTTCGCGACGCGGCGTTTCTCATGGCTGTCGAGCGTTCTGCTGGGAACTCTGCTGGGCGCAAGCGCCGTGGGACAGGTCGCGGGGAGTCCGGCGGCGAAACCGGCGGGCCGCGCCATGATTGAGGGCATGGTCATCAAGGAGCCGGGCAGCGAGCCGGTGAAGAAGGTGCTGATCGAACTGATTGCCGAGAACCAGGCGGAAGGGGGCGACTATACGGCGGTCAGCGGCGCCGACGGCAGTTTCCATATCGAAGGCATTGTGCCGGGACGCTACCACATGTTTGCCGAGCGCACGGGGTTGCTGGAGGTCGACAAACACCGGGCGCGCAGCGATGGACGGGTGCTGACGCTGACCGCGGGGCAGGAAGTGAAGGACCTGCGGATCCAGGTACAGGCTGCGGCGGTGGTGCGCGGACGTGTGACCGACGAAGATGGAGATCCTTTGCCCAACGCGCAGGTCGCGGTGTTGCGGCAGACGTTTATTTCCGGGCGCAGCCGCTGGGAGCAGGCGGGTGCGGAGCGCACCAATGATTTGGGCGAATACCGGGTTGCGGGACTGCCGGCGGGAAGTTACTACATGTCGGTGAGCCCGCCGCCGGATTTCAAGAGCCTGATCGAAGCTGCGGGCGCGGCGGCGCAGTCGCGCGAAAAAAGTGGGCCGGACAAAACTACCCCCACGTCGTATCAGACAACGTACTATCCGGGAACGTCGGATCGCAGCCAGGCTGCGCCCGTTCCGTTGCACGCGGGGGACGATTTTGCGGCGGACTTTTCGCTGACGCCAAGTCCGAGCCTGAGCATTCGCGGGTCGGTGGTAAATGTGCCGCCGCGCTCGTCGGCGGTAATCATGCTGCAGTCGCGCGACTTCAACCTGGTGCTGAATGGCGCGGAGATGCATCCCGACGGCAGCTTTGTGATTCGCGATGTGGCGCCGGGAGCGTACACGATTCTGGCCACGATCGAGAATGCGCCGGTGCCGATGATGGCGCGGCAAGCGTTGCAGCTGGTATCGAACAGCGTCGAAGACCTGCGACTGCAGCCGCAACCCGGAGGATGGGTTCACGGGCGGCTGCGTCTGGAAAGCAAAGGCGGCGCCAATAAGGTGGATGCGAGCCAGATTTTTCTGAAGTTGCGTTCGGCCGACGGCGATGACGAGGCGCTGGGCGAGTTCAGCATGGGCGACGGATTTTCGAGCCTGGCGCATGTGGCGGCGGACGGGAGCTTTGAGTGGAAGAGCGTCCCGCCGGGGAACTACTATGTGGAACTGGTCGGGGAAGGCGGGACGAATTTCGATTTGTTTCTCAAATCTACGCTGGCCGGGAATCACGATGTGGACGATGCGGGAATCAGCGTGAATGGCGGCTCCGTGGTGCTCGACCTGGTGGCGAGCGCGAGCGGCGCAGTGGCTGAGGGCATGGTCACAGACCAGAAAGGGGAGCCGGTCGCCAACGCCGTGGTCGTCGCCGTGCCGGAGCCTCGGCTGCGCATGCGCATCGAGCGCTATCGCACAACGGAGAGCGATCAGAGTGGACGGTTCGCGCTGCACGGAATTCTGCCCGGCGATTACACGCTGTTTGCCTGGGAGAGCGTGGACGGCGAGGCGTATTACAATCCTGAATTTCTTAAAACCTACGAACCGCAGGGGACGGCGCTGCGAGTGAGCGAAGGGGATCGAAAGACCATGCAGGTGCAAGTGATCCCAGAAGCAGAGGAACAACAGTAGCGAGCGTCCGCTAGCAAGTCAGAGTCAGAATCCCCACCCCTTCGACTTCGCTCAGGGCAAGCTCTGTCGCAAAGGACGCGACAAGGATGGGGCACCCCGCTTGTTGCTACTTGTCCAGTCTGGCTCTCTTACCAGTGGTGAGTCTCTACCACTTGCGAATTGCTGTCGGCGGCGTTCGTTTCGTCGGCGTGGATCTTGCCGTCATCCTCTGCATAAAAAGAGCGGTGCTGGGGGTCTAGATTTTTCGGCGTCAGGGCCAGGACGAAACCGTCTTTCTTACCTTTGAATCCCACCGTGTAGTCGCCGCGCTCGGGGTTGACCATGCGCTGAGTAAAGGTGCCAGTGTGAACCAACTGAGTGAGCGAGGTGGCGTAGTGGCCGTATTGCTTGTTAAAAAGCATTTGCGCTCGCATGACCACGCGCATGTAGCCGAGTGCGTTGGACTCGGAATCAGAGCGAGCCGGGTCGCCGTGGTATTTGGGCGTGTAGGCCGGAGCTTGCGGCGCGGGGGATGGCGCGGGCGATGCGTCCTGAGCCGGCAACGCGCCCACTGCCAGTAAGAGCAGAGTGAGGATGGTCAGGAGTCGCACGGGTCGTTGAATGAGATTCATGGGATTGGTGATGTGAGCGGCTTTGCTTCTCCCTGTCATTTGGGTACCTGCGATAACGCGCGTTCTGGAAATACCGAAGCGCTGGCTTTGAAACTTCGACTGCCAATGCTGCGTTCGGGCTGATTTTTCCATGTTACTCCCGTAATTTCACTTCGGTCACCTTCTCTTTGCTTCGTGATGAATTATCACTATGCTGGATACAAGAAATTACACCCTACAGGGAAAACTATGAAAGCAGCAGTAGCCAGAAAACCAGTCATCCGAATCGCGGTGGTGGAAAGCGATCCATTGCGCTTCGTTGGGTTCCGCGCGCTGTTCGACTCCGAGCCCGAGTTCGAACTCATTTCGGCGGCGCTGCCCGAGATCAGCACGCTGCAAGCCATCGATCTCATCCTGCTCGGCAACCGTAACGGACAAAACCTTTTTGACGTGATGGCCAGTTTAAAGGCCACGCGGCCGGACTTGCGGATCATCGTGACCGGTTCTGGAATCGACGAAGAAACGATTCTGAAGGCGATTGCGTCCGGCGCCAAGGGCTATGTCGACGAAGCGGCCACACCGGCGGAGTTTGCGCAGGCCATTCGCATTGTGAACCAAGGGTCGGTGTGGGCTCCGCGGCGCGTGTTGTCGATGTTCATCGAGCGCGTGTCCTCATCGCCGGGGCGGATTTTCCCGGCAGGCCGGGTAACCTTTACCGACCGTGAAAAAGAAGTGCTGGAGATGCTGGTGGCCGGCCGTTCCAACAAAGAGATTGGCGGCCAGCTCGGGATCGAGGAGCGCACGGTGAAGGCACACGTGGCGAAACTGATGCGCAAGGTGGGCGTGCAGAACCGCATTGCCTTGTCGGTGCATGCCATTACGCATTCGCTGGTGGCGACGAAGTAGGGCGGCTGCTAGCTTCGAGCCGCCGGCTACTGTCTAAGAACTGAGTGGTGACCCGGTGGGGCTGGCCAGCCGGGATTACCGGCGGCCACTTACCTTCGTAATCTTGTGAGCCTTGCGTCTGTATCGCATACTCGGCTCACCTACCACAGAACCTGGGAGACGGGGTTGAGAGTGGCGATTAGGGTCACTGCTTTCAGCCCCGCATTTTTTTGTCTTGCGGCTAAAGCCCCGAAACTTCTAAGCACCTTTACGCGGCCCTGAAGGGCCGCTCTTCCACACTTCTCTTTACGCCTAACAGGGCGCTTTTCCGCCACGGCTTCATTTACAATCCAAGTACAGATCCCAGTGAAATCTTTGTGGCGAGGAACCATGAAAAAGCTTGTTGTGCGGACCCTTGTTGTGCGGACCCTTGTTTTGCTGACACTTGTGTCGCTGTGGGCCTTTGCGGCGGCGGCTGATCAGGGGAATGATCAGCCGAGAGAATCGAAGGCCTCCGACCGGGTGCAGGCGGCGGCGGATGTGCTGAATGAAATCCAGTCGGCGCCGGACTCCGGCATTCCCCAGGAAATTCTCGGCAAGGCGGAATGCGTGGCCGTGGTGCCGTCGATGTTGAAGGGCGGATTCATTGTGGGCGCGAAGTACGGGCGCGGGCTGGCCAGTTGCCGCACGCCGAAGGGCTGGAGCACGCCCGCGTTTTTCATGGTGGAGGGCGGAAGTTTCGGCTTTCAGATTGGCGGGCAGGCAGTCGACCTGGTGATGCTGATCATGAACAACGATGGCATGCGGCATCTGCTGGCGGATAAGTTTGAGATTGGAGCCGATGCTTCGGTGGCTGCCGGGCCCGTGGGGCGGCACGCCGAAGGCAATACGGACTGGACGATGCGGGCCCAGGTGCTTACCTATTCGCGCGCCCGCGGCGTGTTTGCCGGCGTGAGCCTGAACGGAGCGGTGTTGAAGCAGGACAAGGACAGCACGCGCGAATTTTACGGGCACATGATGACTTCGAAGGCGGCATTGACCGGCGAGGTCGAGCCGACGCCGGCTGCGAATGCCTTCCTGACGACGCTGGCGAAGTGGGCGCAGGAAGCGGCGAAGTAGGAGATTTCGATTTCCTCTAACTCCCCACTTCTCGCGCACAGGACGCGCGAGAAATGGGGCACCCGGCATGCTCGCGGTGATGGCATGACCATTCCTTGATGCGGCGAAAACTTGAATACGCGGCCGCCTGGCCGTTCATAAAAATTCTGGGGCTGATGCCGCGTCCGCTGGCGCGCGCGTTCGGCGTGGGGCTCGCACAGATGGTTTATCTGCTGCACGGTCGGCTGCGGCGCGTGGGCATGCGCAATCTGGAGATGGCGTTTCCCGAGAAGAGCAAGGCAGAGCGGGCGCGGATTCTGCGTGGGGAGTTCAGTTCGCTAGGCCGGCAACTGGCGGAAGTGTGCCACTTTCCCGCATACACAGTCGATAACGTCGGCGAGGTCGTGGTCTTCGACGGGTTCGAGAATTACGAGCGGGCCAAGGCGCGTGGCAGGGGCGTGCTTCTGTTTGCCGGACATTTTGGCGGGTGGGAGCTCTCGTCGTTCGTGCTCTCCATGCATGGGCACTGGATGCACGTCATCATGCGTGGCATGGACAACGAGTATCTGAACCGCCTGGTTCTCTACTACCGGACAATGCATGGCAACAAGGCTGTGGACAAAGATGAATTTGTGCGTGGGTTGCTGTCGGCGATGAAGGCGGGCGAAGTTGTGGGGATGCTGATCGACACCAACATGACTCCGCCGCAGGGAATCTTTGTAGATTTCTTTGGCATTCCGGCGTGTACGGCGAGTGGCATGGCGCGGATTGCGTTGCGCACGGACGCGGCCGTGGTGCCGACGTTCACGATTTGGGATGAGTCGCTGGGCAAGTACCGGCTGCGCTTCGACCCGGCGCTGGAGTTGATCCGCAGCGGCGATCAGGAGGCCGACATCGCCGCCAACACGCAGATGTTTACCAAAGTCATTGAGGACTACGTGCGGAAATATCCCGAGCAGTGGCTGTGGGTGCACCGGCGCTGGAAGACGCGGCCGGAGGGGGAGAAGGGGCTGTATTAGCTGTGTTAGTGGAGAATCAACTTCCCCACTTCTCGCGCAAAGAACGCGCGAGAAATGGGGCACCCGGCCTTTTTGGCGGTTCTTTATTTGGCGTCTGGATTGTTGTGGCGCCAGTTCCAGTAGGCGGTCTGCTGTCCGGAGTTCAACTGGATGAAAGTGCGCTTCTGGTGGCGATCGGTCTGGTAGCGCAGGTACGCGCGGTCTTCATTGCTGTCCCAGGTGTGATAGTCCTTGTGGCCCTTGTCGTAGTAGCGCTTGTTGTTCTCGCCGTGCCTTTCCTCGTGGTTCTTGTCGTCCTGTGGGCTGGCAGTGGCCATCAGCGCGACCGGCGCGGCCAGCGCGGCAGTCAGAAAAAGTGTGCTCAGATATCGGTATCCACGGTGCACGTAGTTCTCCTTTAGCGCGGGACTCAGATCGGCGGAATCCCGCTCGCCTCACTGTCTACTGTTGCAGCGCTAGAGTCTGATCAATACTGCTCAGGCCGGACTCCCTTCCCAAAATCTGGAGAGTGGCCATATACTGCCGGGATTGGGGGAGCGCATGCAGTTCCTTCACCTCTCGGTGACGATCCTGGCCTTGTGGGGGCCGGCCACATGGTTCGATTCCTTGAAGCGGGAAATTTCTTTTTACCTGCCGGTGGCGGCGGGTTTCGGTCTGTTGCTGCTGATCTTTGGTTCTGTGCCGTTCTTGATTAGCTTTCTCCGAGGCAGAGGGAATGATTCGCTAAACCGCGATTTCGTCACGGGAATAGTACCGACCGGCCCGCTCGCCGCTCCGCCGGAGAAATCGAAAACGCTCGTGATCGGGAAGTATCAGCTGGCCTCTACTTTGGGGAGTGGCGGCATGGCCACGGTTTTCAAGGGAGTCGATCGTCAAGGGCATACGGTGGCAATCAAAATGATTGGCGGGTCTCAGCGGAAAGGCACAGCGTTAAGACAGGCAAAAGCGAGTGAGGACTCCCGCATTGGCCTCGTTCGTGAGGCCCGGCTTGCAGCGGGGCTTCGCCATCCGAATATCGTTGAGATCTACGACATTGGACAGAGCAAGGGAGTTTTGTACATAGTGATGGAGTTGTTGGAAGGTAAACCGCTGGATCAGTATGCGAGAACACATCCCATCAGCGCTCCCGAAGCTCTCCGCATGGTCGCGCAAATTTGTGATGCGCTGGATTGCGCCCACAGTCATGGCATCGTTCACCGGGACATAAAGCCCCTCAATGTGTTCGTCACGGAAAAGGGAACCGTGAAGGTGCTCGATTTCGGCATCGCCCAACCAACGGAACAAGCTCCGGCCCTCGGAACTCTGGACGGCACGCCATCCTACATGTCGCCGGAACAAATCATGGGCGGAGCGGTTGATGGGCGCACCGATGTGTGGTCCGCCGGGGTTACGCTGTTTCAACTGCTAACCACCCGAATGCCGTTTCAGGGCCGCACCTGGCCTGAGCTGCGCGGCAACATCCTGAACTCTCCGACGCCGAAACTCCCTTTTGCCGGACCATTCGCTGACGAGCTCAATCGATTGATGGACAAGGCTCTGGCGAAAGACCGCGAAAAAAGATATGCCTCGGCGCGCGAATTCGCCGCCGATCTTCGTGGCGTGCTCGAAGCTTTGCAAACCAATGCCGGTGTGTTCGCTCAAGGCCTCGCGACAAAGGAGGCCGACAGTAAAGCTGCTCAGGCAACATCACAGGCCCCCCAAACCTACACGTCCGTAAAGCTCGGCTTTAGGGAAACGCTCAAGGGACCTGTGTTCGTTCCTGCCGCATCGACAAAGAAAGGTCGCGTGGGTGCAATTGGGCGCGGGATTCCCAGTCTAGGGAAGTCCCTACTGCCTTGGGCATGGACGGTCTTTGTTGGAGGAATTGGCCTTGCAGTCGTAGCCATCATCGCAGTTCTAGCCATTCTGTTTGGGCTTCTTATCGTTGTTCCCTTGGCGATCTTTGAATTCGCGGTCCCCCCGCCATTTTTCAGCTGCCGCAGTTGCCGCCGCAGAATGCGCTCCGTGAGCGTCTGGATCCGACCCACGTGGCTCGCCGAGCGAGGTGGATTCTGCGAGCGGGATTGCATGGCCGCCCTAAAGGCCGGAATGTGGGAAGAAGCGGTGAAACTTCTCTGGATTCACACTTCCGAAGAGAAGAGTGAACGGCGATGCAAACTGGAATTCTTCGAGTGCGCGAAGTGCCGAGATCAGCGCGCCTACCTGGCAATGGAAACTCTGTTCGATGGTGGATGGGAATTGCAGAGTGTCCGCGAAGCCTACAGATTTGGCATCGCGGAGAACGAGCAACGTTTCCTTAGCGAGAACCAATCCTTGGGAGAGCCGATGCCGACCGTTGCCGAATCTGTGCCCACTGCGACGGCGGCGCTCCAGAAGGGCGCCGACTTTTACAATCGGCCCACGATGTGACCCCCCGCCGTTCCGGCGTTCCCGCTGTGCTATACTCGCGGCGTTTTCCCGGTTCCTATCATGCCATTTCCGACCTTCGATTTCTGCATCATCTGCGACATCGTCCGTCCCGAGCTGGGCGGCAAGTCTATTTTGCTCGGGTTCTACGGCTTGGCACCCAACGTCGATATTACAGTCCCAGACGTGAACCGCCCGATGGGCTTAACCATGCTGGCCGGTTGCCCGCCCGTAGCCGAAGCAAACCTTGGCTACGAATGTTCCGTCGTCATCACGCGGCCGGACGGCGTCGGGATCTTTCAGACCCCTCAGCTTCGGCTCGCAGTGTCGCAAGACAAGCGAATGCAAATCCCGGTATGGTTCAACATTGCCCCTCCGATCCTGCCGGGCCGTTATTCCATTCGGCTCACGGTGAACCATGAGCTCAAGCTGGACACGTCATTTTCGATTCGCGCGGCTACCCCGGCGGAAGTGAACCGGCCTGTCTCGGGAAGCGCTGCGCCAAACTGAGGGCGCAGTGGTCCAGCTCAATTCTCCGTAAAGTCTGCCAATCTATTGCAGAATCGCGCTCCGCCAGGAGCCGGGCTCGCTGCGTGACAAAGAATCCACAGTGGTGGTCTGGTGCGAGCCCCGCCTTCCGGTAAAATTGAAGCTTCCTATGAATACCTTTGAACAAATCGCTGAACGGGAGCGGCAGTATTTGCTGCAGACTTATAACCGATATCCAGTCGTGCTCACGCGGGGCAAGGGCGTGTTTCTCTGGGACATCGACGACAAGAAATATCTGGATTTTGTTTCCGGGCTGGGCGTGAATGCGCTGGGGCATGCGCATCCGCGGATTGTGAAAGCGATTCGGGAGCAGGCGGCGAAGATCATTCACGTGTCGAATCTCTATTACCACGAGTATCAAGGGCCGCTGGCGGAGAAGCTGTGCGGGCTTTCCGGACTGAATAAGGCATTTTTTTCGAACTCGGGCACCGAGGCGATCGAGGGGTCGATCAAGCTGGCGCGGCTGGCGGGACATCGCGCGGGTGGCGAAGCGAAGTGCCGGCTGGTGGCGCTGGAGGGGTCCTATCACGGGCGGACTTTTGGTGCTTTGTCGCTCACTGGGCAAGACAAGCATCGCAAGGGATTTGAACCCCTACTGGAAGACGTGACGTTTGTGAAGCAGAACGATCTGGACGGGCTGCGCGCGG
The DNA here is from genome assembly GCA_052148475.1 of Candidatus Sulfotelmatobacter sp. Classification (GTDB taxonomy): domain Bacteria; phylum Acidobacteriota; class Terriglobia; order Terriglobales; family Acidobacteriaceae; genus Sulfotelmatobacter. Next base: position 168,935 of record JBKQID010000025.1, read on the forward strand.
CGGTGAACGACAATACTTGCGCGATTGTGCTGGAGCCGATTTTCGGCGAAGGCGGAATCTATGAGTGCTCAGTGGAATTTCTGCGCGAGTGCCGGGCGCTGGCCGATCGCCACAAGGTGGCACTGATCTTCGACGAGATTCAATGCGGGCTGGGGCGCACCGGAACGATTTTTGCGTTTCAGAGTTTTGGAGTGACGCCGGACATTGTGGCGATTGCCAAGCCGATTGCGGCCGGGCTGCCGCTGGGGGCCTTCATTGCCAAAGAAGAATTCGCGACGGCGATTTCTCCGGGGCAGCATGGGACGACGTTTGGAGGAGGTCCGCTGGCTTGCCGCGTGGCGTTGGAATTCCTGGCAATTGTTGAGGAAGAAAAGCTGCTGGAGAACGTGAATAAAGTCGGAGCGTATTTGCACGAGGAGCTCTTGGGCTTAGTAGAAAAATGTCCGGCGGCTACTGGAGTGCGCGGGCGCGGATTCATCCAGGGAATTCAACTGGAGATTCCGGCGCGTCCGATCGTGGATGCGGCGCTGGCCGAGGGTGTGCTGTTCAACAGCACGCAGGATACGGTGGTGCGGTTCCTGCCGCCGTTTTTGATGGAAGAGAAGCACATCGACAAGGGGATTCGGGTGCTGAAGAAACTGCTGGGGAAGAGGAAGAAAGCGGCGGCTTAAAAAGCGGACTCCGGGCCTCAGGCCCCAAAACATTAGCCTTTATGGTAGAGCGATTTCAGTGCTGTTTTTGTGGGGAGAGCATCGAGGCCGAGCCTCCCGATGTGGCGTCGCTTCTTTATACAACCTGTTCCGACCGGCCCGGGCCCATGCAGGTGGCCCAGACTATTTTTTGTCATACGGCGTGCTTGGCCGGCAAACTGCACCCGTCTGTGAAGATTTACGCGCTGGATGTGCTTCGGATGCGGGAGACAAAGTCAAAATCCCCACCCTAACGTCGCAAAAGGCGCGACGTTAGGATGGGGCACCCACGAACCCATTGCTGACTATAAAAACGGGGAGCCGAAGCTCCCCAAGTGAAGCGTCAGAGGCGTTGTTTCACTTAGATAGAATCGCGGGGCGAGGAAAGAGTTGTCCTCGGGGCAGAAGATTTTTGGTGGTGCGTGAAGTGACGGCGGAAGTTCAGGCGAGTGAGATTCGAGAGACCGCGGCCGGCGCTGCTCCGGGCTTGAGCGCGGGCGTGGAAGAGTGCTGGATGGATTTCGATGGCGCTCGTATGCGCTACCTGCGCGCGGGTGCGGGGCCGGCCTTAATCCTGTTGCACGGACTGCTGGGCTATTCATTCTCGTGGAGATTCACGTTGCCGGCGCTAGCGCCCTACGCGACCGTGTATGCGCCCGACCTGCTGGGAGCGGGATTCTCGGACCGGCCGCGCGGGATTGACCACTCCATGCATGGGACGGCGCTGCGAGTGCTGCGATTTATCGAAAATTTGGGGCTGACGTCGTTTGACCTACTGGGCACATCGCGGGGCGGGGCGGTAGCCATGGCCCTGGCAGCGGAGTGCGTGAAGGATAGCTCAAAGCCGCGGCTGCAGCGGTTGGTGCTGGTGTGCCCGGTCAATCCCTACTCGCCGCATGGCAGTTGGCTGGCGCCGTTTTTTGGGACGCGCTTCGGCGCGGCGGGATTTCGTTGGGTGACGGACCGCATGCCCTTTTTGTGGCCCTACTGGCACGCGCGCCTGTATGGCGACCGCAACAGGATTCTGCCGGGAAGTCTGGAAGGCTATAAGGCGCCGCTGGCGATTCCGGGATTGTTCGACCATGCGCTGAGTATTGTCCGCACTTGGACGGCCGATCTGCGGGAACTGCATGCGCTGCTGCCGACGCTGGCGCCGGTCCCGACGCTGCTGATGTGGGGGGGCAAGGATCCGGCGGTCTACGCTTCGTCGATAGAGCCGCTGGCCCGCCATTTTACACAGGTGCAGAAGGTGGTGTTTCCGGGGATTGGGCACCTGCCGTATGAGGAATGTCCGGAGGAGTTTAACCAGGCGCTGATTGAATTCCTGACCTCGCATGAGCAAACTTCCCCACTTCTCGCAAAGAACGCGAGAAATGGGGCACCCACTCTCTGAGCTCTCACACAGAAAATCATGACCCACTCCATTCTCGACTTCCTGCGGAATGCGGTGGTGCACTACGGATACTGGGCCGTGGGTGGGGCGCTGTTGCTGGAGAATGCTGGACTGCCCTTGCCGGGAGAAACGATTCTTCTGATGGCGAGTTTCCTGGCGTATTCCGAGCACGATCTGCGGCTGCCCTGGATCATCGCAGTGGCCTCGGCGGTCACCACCGTGGGTGGCAGCCTGGGCTACGCGCTCGGGCAATACGGCGGCCGTCCTTTGTTGGAGCGTTATCAGCGGGTATTCAGGATTCGGCAAACCACGGTGGCGCGGGGCGAAGGGCTGTTCGAGAAGTACGGCTCGGTCACCATCTTTTTTGCCCGCTTTGTGTTTGGGCTGCGCTTGATTGCCGGGCCCCTGGCGGGAGTGCTGCGGATGCCATGGCGGAAATTCCTGGTCTGGAATTTTCTGGGCGCGACGGCATGGGTAACGGTGATTTCGGGCGCGGGCTATCTATTCGGCCAACATTGGGGGCGGCTGGAGCGGGCTGTGCAACGGTTCGAAGTTGGGGTTGCGATTTTGGTGGTGCTGGTGGCGGCGTGGTTGTGGTGGCGCAAGCGGCGGGGGAATTGACGGAGCGGAGCACCTTCCGAGTGACCTTTTGCACAGGGGCGGGCTTGCAGGTGCGACTATACTGTGCGGGTGTCGCGGGCCTCTTTGATGTAGGGGTAATGGGGAAGTAGCGGGCAATGTCCGTGACAGGAAGGAAACCGGTTGCGTCCGAGCCGAAAATCGGACGAGGAGGAATGCATGAAGAAAATCGGGTTGTTAACTGTGCTCATCATGGCAACACTTCTGTTCGCGCTGGCGTTCACGGCGGCGGCAGCCGGACCGAAAGCAGCGGCACCTGCAGCCGCAGTGGCCGCGGCTCCGGCGGCAGCCCCGTCAGCGGCGGCATTGCCGGCGCCTCATCCTCACATTCACGAAGCCCTCGAAGCGATGCGCGGCGCCAAGCATGAGCTGGAAACCGCAGAGCATGATTTCCACGGCCATCGCGTGAAGGCGATTGAGCATTTGAATCAGGCCATCCACGAAGCCGAGATTTGCGAAGAAGAGCCGTAGACTTGAAAGTCAGGACAAGTCCTTGAAAAACTGAAAGGCAGCGCCCAAGCGCTGCCTTTTTTATTTGCATTTATTTTCGCGGGATTTCCTTGTCGACGGCCCCGGATCTAATCTCTCGGGAAGGTGTAGCCGATCGACGCGCCGAGACGAAGAACGTTGTCGGAATGGAAGTCGACGGCGTTGTCGAGGATGCGGTAGTAGTTGGCCTCGGGGCGAACGAACAGGCGATGGAACAGGGAATAGCGCAGGCCGAAGCCGGCGTGCAGCAGGAAACGATTGCTGTCCAGATGAGTGGGGCAACCGGAGGCGCAGCTGCCATAGAAGAATGTGCTCTGGCCGCCTAGGCCAGCCTGGAACTCGCCGTTGAATTTCTTGGCCAGGCGGGACTCGTAGACGGCATTGACGTCGTAGATCACGGGCCGGAACTTTTGGTCGGCGTCATAGTGGCCCTCGTGGTAGCGAAAGGCAAATTCCGCGCTGTAGCCGTAATGATTCTTAAATATGCGTTCGATGCTGACGCTGGGATAGACTCCGCCCTTCTCAGCCGGAGGCAGGTAGGCCTGGGAAGCGGTGATGTTTTTGGTGGAGAAAAGAGTGCCGCCACCAACCGCGAAGTCAAACTGCTGGGAATGGGCGAACGTGGCAAACGCAAACGGAAGAAGCGCACACACAGACATCCATCGCGCGAACTTTCTCAAATACAGCCCCCTTTGTTTCGTCCAGTGATTGATGGTACACGCCGGAGGGCGGCACCGGGTAGAGCAGCAGCGAGCGGATTGGCGGGCGGTCGGGATCGGCCCCTGGACATCAACCTGAATCTGGACCGCAGACTCCCGACCGCTGCTGGAAATCAAAATCTAGTCTGGACCAATCGTGTATCCGATGGAGGCGCCGACGCGAAGGAAGCCATCGGAGGTGAAGAGGTCGCCGTTATTCAGGACATGGTAATAGCGAGCCTCGGGGCGAACAAAGACGTGTCCCCAAACGTAATAGCGGACCCCGGCGCCTACGTCGACCAGGAAGTGCTTGGTGCTAGTGAAATTGTCGCAAGTGATGCTATTGGTGCAGTAGGGCAGATAGAGGCGAGTGTCCTGCCAGCCGATGCCACCCACTAGGTCAAGGCCGACCTTCTTGCCGAGCCTGGGTTGGTAGACCCCGTTAAAGTCAAAAATGATGGGACGGTAGGTCTGGGGGATGCCACCCAGGACAAGGTTTCCCTGGCCGCCTCGCCAAAGGATGTCAAGGCCGACGCCGACACGATTATGGAAGATGGCGTCGCCACCGACGCTTGGATAGAAGCCCCCTTTTTCTGGGCAAGTTAGTCCGTTGCAGGCTGCGGCCCCGGGCGACACCAGCGTACCGAAGCCGATGGCAAAGTCGCCTTGCTGGGCGGAAGCCAGGTTGGGCAGAACCAAGCTGGGCAGGACAAGCAATGCAAAGACGGTCGCAAGGAAGGCAAGCTTTCTCAAGAGAAACCTCCTGGTAATGATTGTCGATGGCGGTAAGATGCGACCGCCAAACCATTTGGATGCAAGTGCATGGGTAACCTACCCATCATAATTTCAACGGGCTCGGGATGCAATTGCGGGCCTGCCGACGGTCATTCGCATTGCCAACAGCAGGGCGGGCAGCAGCATCGCGAGCACGCACTCGTATCCGAAAAGGGAATATCCGCAAAACTGAACCCGGCGCGCGCGAATAAGTTGCGCTGACGCTCTGCCCTCCAGGGTGGGAGGAGCAGATCAGTGCTTCGCTGCCCCGGAGCCTCCGCCGCGCAGGACGTGATCGATGGCGATGGGACCTCCGCCAAAGAAAATCAGGGCGAAAGCCAGAGCGGCAGCGGCCAGAGCCAGTTCAGATCCCGGCCGGTCGGGCGATCCGATCAGCCCATTGTGCAGGTGCACTTTCCAGATGGCCACAATCAGGTCCAGGCAGACGGCGAAGGCGGCCGGGCGAGTGAAAAAACCCACCAGGAGGAGCAGACCGCCAAGAAACTCGGTGAAGGAGGAAACATAGCCCAACCAGGCAGGCAGACCCATTCCAGCGACCATCTGGGCATGGTGGTGTAAGCCCCCAAACACCTTGTGATAGCCGTGGGTGACCATGATGGCACCCAGCGCCAGACGCATCACCAGCAGGGCAAGCGGCTGCAAACGATCGAGGTAGCGCACAGTGTTCCTCCAGGGAAGTTAAAGAGAAAAGTTAAGAGGAATAGATTACAGCAGCGAGGCGCCGCCAGGAAGGAGAGTTGTTCCAGAGTCGTGGGTCAGTTTGAAAGTTGTCATTCCGAAGCGCGGTCTTATCGCGCGAGGAACCTGCTGTTTTCCCGGCGAACAGCAGGTTCCTCATCGGGCTTTCAGCCCGATTCGGAATGACAGAATGAAATCTGCTCAAACTGATCCACTATGTGTCCCAGAAAACGATTGCACCCGCAGCCGGAGTTTTGATAACGTTGCTCCGCCCCCGGGGATGCCGATCTGATTACTTCAGGTGTGCCCTATTGAGCCTCCTGAAGGCCTTCTGGCGCGGGACCAGAAAACCACCGGAACAATCTCCGCGGTCCGGTGTTTGAAGCTCTGATTGGCAGTCGGATGAAATGCTGAATTCAGGAGTGTTGCGATGAATTTCAAGACGAATGGAAGTGCCCTGCGGAAGTCGGTTGGGGTTGCGCTCATGATGGTGGTTCCGGCGTTCGCTGGCTCCCAGCACAAAGCGAGCGCGCCAGCGCCGCATGCTGCTCCGGCGGCCCATGCGTCCGCACCGAGTCATGCGTCGACGCCGAGCCACGCCAACACAGCAAGTCACACTACGACGGCGAGTCACACCGCGACGACCAGTCACACCACGACACCGAATCGCTCGGCGACGACTACTCATACCAACACGGCGAGCCACACCACGACGGCGGGCCACGCCACGACGCCGAGTCATACCACGACGGCGAATCATGCGGCGACGACGAGCCACACCACGACGGCGAACCACGCAGCAACCACCAGCCACACCACGACAACCAGTCACACTACGACCACGACCCACTCCAACACGGGTCACGGAACGACGACGACTCACACGACGACGGCGTCGCACACCACAACAGCCAGTCACACCGCGCCGGGGCGCACGGTTTCCCTGGCGCACGGCGGGACGGCCAGCGTTCGTCCGAACGGACAGATTCGGTCCATCAACCGGAACGGCATGCAGATTAATCACGGCATGCATGGCGGGCGCACCATTGTGACCAACCACAACGGCGCGCGCATCGTGTCGAACGGGCGGCATGGCGGATACGTGCAGCGTGCGTATGTCACGCGTGGCGGCCGGTCGTATTATTCGCGGACCTACTATTACCACGGCGGTTTCAGAAGCGGGGTTTATGTGGGCTACCGCTGGGGCGGTTACAACTACTACGGCTACTATCACCCGTACTGGTACCATCCCGGATTCTACGGATGGGCGTATAACCCGTGGGCGGCGCCGGTGGCGTGGGGCTGGGGATGGGGAGGATCACCGTGGTATGGGTACTACGGCGCGTATTGGAATCCTTACCCGGTGTATCCGTCAGCAGCGTTCTGGCTTACGGACTATCTGATCTCGGCGAACTTGCAGGCGGCCTATGCAGCGCAGGCGGAAGCCAACGCGGCCGCGGCCGAAGGGGCCTTGAATGCTGAGGCGTCGAATGACCAGGTGGCCAGCAACGGTGGGCAGTCATCGGCTCCGAGCCAGCCGGTCGCGCTCTCGCCGGAAGTCAAGCAGGCGATTGCCGACGAAGTGAAAGCGCAAATCGCTGATGCGCAGGCCGAGTCAGCCAAAGCGGGTTCATCGTCGGGCGGCGGGGCACAGCCGGCAGCGGCGGCCAGCGACCAGGCACCTCCGGCTCTCAATCCGGCGCGGCGTATCTTCGTAGTGGTCGACGAACTCGATGTGGTGGCCGACGGTCAGGAATGCGCGCTCACCCAGGGCGATGTGATCACCCGGCTCACCGACACTCCCGATGGGGACCAAAAAGTGAATGTGAGCGTTAGCAGCAGCAAGAAGGGCGACTGCGCCGCCGGCAAGAGCGTGCTGGTTGCGGTAGACGACCTGCAGGAGATGCACAACCACTTCCAGGAACAGCTGGATGCTGGGATGAAGGAACTGGCCGCGAAGCAGGGAACCGGAGGGTTGCCGAAGGCTCCGGATACGGGCACGACCGCGTCGGACGTTCCGCCTCCTGCGCCGGACAAGACTGCGGGCAAGGCTCTGGAGGATCAGGACAAAGCGGCCGACCAGACCGAATCGGAGGTCAAGCAGGAAACGGCCTCGGGCGGCTCACAGTAAGTCGCGGCTGATACACGACAGGCCGGCTGCCAATTGCCATGTGGGGCGTCACCTGAGGGTGGCGCTCCACTTCATTACTCAACATACAAATCATTCAACGTACAAATTTGTTTTTGTTCAACGTACCAATTCAACGCGCGCGTTCAACCTGTTTGTTCCATAAAACCCTGTTGTTCAGATTTGTCATGCCCGATGGGACCCCGGGGGCAGAGGGCAGACTTTGAGAGGAGAATTGCAGCCATGGGGCAGAAGTTCGAGAGGATGATTCCGCTGATTGTTGTTGTAATGTGCGCTACGGTCTTCCTGGTGCTGTTGCCGCGCGCCGGCGCACAGGCCGTTTCTTTGCAGGAACAGCTGGTTGCCCAGTACAAGGCGGTGAAGATGGGATCGGACACGAGCGGATATTCCGTGGTTGAGGAGGGTACGCTGCTGGCGATCCAGAAGGGCGGCATGCTGGGCGTGCCTTATTCCGACAAAACCACTCTGACGAATAAGTATGAAGGGGGCACCGTCCATCCCCCCAGCGGCTTGCTGGTGTCGGGTAAGAAGGCGATCTTCGGGCATTTCTCGCAGACTCAGTCGCAGGGGCAGACCACGAAATTGTTCGCCAAGGGGGATAAAGTCTATCCCACGAAGGTCGAAGTCAATGTTGAGAAAGACATTGTGACACTGGGAATCGTGGCCTGCGATACCTGCAACAAGACCGATCCGCCGACCTACAACAAAGCGAACGTGGTCTTCCAGTTCCCCAAGGGATCTCTGGCGAAGGCTAGTGCGGGGGACGTTGAAGACACGATCGGGCAGTTGCTGTCGATCAGCGACAGCTCACAGGATCAGGGCGGGGGCCAGCAGGGAGGCCAGGATCAGCAGCAGGGGGGGCAAGGGGATCAGCAGGGCGGCGGACAGCAGGGCGCACAACAGCCTGCCCAACAGGAACCGGCGAGCGTGGAGGTGGGCATGACTCCGGCGCAGGTGGAAGCGGCACTGGGCAAGCCGGATAAGAAAGTCACCCTCCCGACCAAACAGACTTACTACTACAAAGACATGAAAGTGATTTTCAAGGATGGCAAAGTGGTGGATGTGCAATAGATAGTTCCAGACGTCCAGTAAGGACTCTACGCAGCCGTAGGCAGGGGGATTCCATGCGTCAGGCCTGGTACTTTCTTTTCGTGGCCGCAGCCATGCTTTTGCCTTGCATTGCCGGGGCGCAAGCGCCGGTGACGTTGCAGGAGCAACTCAGTGCGCAATACAAAACCGTCAAGATAGGGCCGGACGGGGAAGTTGCGGGCGACCCCGGCACGTTGCTGGCGGTGCAGAAAGGCGGACTCATCGCCGTGCCCTGGAGGGCGGTCGCGCTGTGTCCGGCAAAATTTCAGGACAACGTGTTGCATCTCTCCACCGGTTTCTGCGCGGGCATGATGCAGAACGTTTCCGGGTATTTCAGAAAAGGCGCGAAAGTCTACCCTTTAAAGCTCGACGTCAACGTGGGGAAAGAAAAGATATCGTTTCAAGTGGTCGGTTGTAAGGTCTGCAATCACTCCGATCAACCCTTTCCCTTCAAGGCCGAAGTGGTGTTCGAGTTCGCGAAAGGATACTTGGAGAAGGCCAGCGCCGGCGAAGTGGAAGACATGATCGGGCAGGTGTTCGCCATCACCACGAATGATGATCAGCAGGCTGGGGGCGGAGACCAACCAGCCGCCGACCAGCAAGCATCCCCGCAATCCCCGCAAGAGGCGCAGCCTGCGCAACAGCAGCAACCAGAGCCAGCCACCGTTCAGGTGGGAATGAGCACCGATCAAGTGCAGTCGGTGCTGGGCAAGCCCGACAAAATTTTCAACGTGGGCGCGAAACAGATTTACGTCTACAAGGACGTGAAGGTGACATTTCTCAACGGTCAAGTTTCCGACGTGCAATAAGAACGCGTTTTAGCGGGGCTTCATGTCACTGCGCATGATGCGACGGTGGAAACGGCGTCCGATGGCACGGTGCAAAAGCGCATTTCTACTGGAGTGTGCCGCTCTGCTTGCTCTGAGCCTCGGATTGAGCCATTGTTCCGGCGGCGGATCGACAGTTACCACGACACTCTCGCCCGCGGGTCTCGGCGGCTCCGACTATGGCTGGTACTATCTGGCGCCTCCCTGCAACCGCGAGCCCTACGGCGTCGTCTACAACTACGACACGGCGACCGCGACCATCAACCAGCAATTGCAGCAGATGTACGATAACGGCCAGCGGCGGCTTCGCATCCCCATCTACCATGGCCGGGGCATCGACTCCGGGACCGTGATGGATTCGACGGGCGGCAATCTGGCGCCGCAATTCCGCACCAACCTTACGAATCTGTTGGCGGCGATCAAAGCCGCGGGTTTTGTCGAGCTGGAGGTCAGCTTCAATCCCCAGGGTGGAAACGATCCGACGAAATGGAGCACCTTCAGTGCCGACTACTATCAGGAGAATTGGAGTTTGATCCAGAACCTGCACTCGATTATTGCCGGCGCCGGAATTCCCTATCACATTGACTTGTCGAACGAAGGCATTCCTCCCCCCGGCTACGCAGCATTTCTGCAGTACAGTCAGGAGCTGTGGAGCGACTACGTTTCTATGTTCGGGAGCAGTGACACGATCGGCTTTTCGATCATCGCCGACGAGGCGCACGTGAGCCAGGTCAGCACCGTCTATGGACCGAGCGCCTATGGCAATAGTGGTACGCCGCAGCGCTTCGATGTGCACATCTACGACGAGACCGGCGCAAGCTTCAATACCGCGTTTAGCGGACTGAACGCTCAGGGCTATCAGGGAGTGCCCTGGGTCATTGGTGAGGCGTACTACAACGACGCAGCGGAGGCCTCATCGTTGCGACAGGCGATCGACAGCACCGGGCAAACCGTACTCTACTTGACGCAATGGCCGGTGACTTCCGATCGGGCGTGCAGCACGGATGTGAACGTGGCTCCGCCGGCGGACTTCTCGAACTATCAAGCGCAGAAGTTCTGACGCCGACTCGAGTTGCTGAATGCACTGGAATGACCCTGGTCTGAGGAAGCGGCTAAGGGCAGGCCGGTCAGGAGTTTGGCCCAGCGACATAGTACCTCCGTACCGTGCCTAGTACTTCAGTTACCGGTATCGGGGTGACTGGCGGCATGCTGCACAAGAAATACAACTAATAGTATCTGCATCTGAATCAACCGCAACATGTAGTTTTGTCCTCGGAAGCACTCCTCTCCAATTTCCAAGAAATGGGCCAAAAACCCTAAAAGACGCGGAGAATCGCTCCGAGCCGGGGTTTTTCAGGGTTGAGATATGCTCGGAACACCGAAAGCCCTCGGACAGGCAGTTGAGGGCAAGGCAGTCTCCCGAAGCAATCCCGCGGGCCGGGGGAACCGGAGCGGGAACTGGACGTGGGTGGAAAAGGCAAAAGGCAACTATGGCCGACTCGCGAGAAGTAATGAACATTCGACAAGCGTCGCAATATCTGGGAGTGAGTCCCGATACGCTTTACAAGTACGTCGGCGAGCAGAAGATTCCCGCGTTCAAGCTGGGCAACCGCTGGCGCTTCAAGAAATCGCGGCTGGACCAGTGGATGGAAGAGAAGTCGAGCGAGTTGGAACCGCAGGCGAAACGGAAACCGAAGGCGGCGTCGAAAGCTGCCGGGGCACAGTAGCAAAAACTTGAGAGCCGGCGGGACGCCGGCGCTACAAAGGTGGGCACATGTTTGGAATGGGATCGAAGTCCATTGTTGGCCTGGATGTAGGCTCTTCAAGCATCAAGGCAGTCGAGCTCAAGAAAAAGGGCGGGCAGATTGAAGTGGCCCACCTCGGCCTGGAGCCGCTGTCCAGCGACATCGTGGTCGATTCGATGATTGTGGACTCGGGCACGGTTTCGAGCGCGATTTCGAAACTCTTTCTCGACAACGCGATCAAGACCAAGGCCGTGGCCACCGCGGTGAGCGGACACTCGGTGATCGTGAAGAAGATCTCGCTGCCTTCGATGAGCGACCAGGAACTGGCCGAGACCATCGAGAAGGAAGCGGCCCAGCACATTCCCTTCGATCTGGCCGATGTGAGTCTGGACTACCAGATTCTGTCGGACGAAGTGGGCAGCCCGCAGATGGACGTTCTGCTGGTCGCGGTGAAGAAGGACAAGATTTTGAACTACACCAACGTACTCTCGATGTCAGGGCGCACCCCGGCTATCGTCGACATTGACGCGCTGGCTCTGCAGAATTGCTACGAGTACAACTACCAGCCGGCGCCGGGCCAGGTGGTGGCGCTGCTGAACCTGGGCGCCAGCGTGATGAACATCAACATCGTGAAAGGCACGACGCCGCTGTTCCCGCGCGACGTCAGCGTAGGCGGGCACCAGTACACCGACTCCTTGCAGAAGGAACTGGACCTGAGCTTTGAAGACGCCGAGTCGCTGAAACTGGGCAACAAGGTGGGCACGGTCAGCGAGGACGCAAAGCAGCCCATCCTGCAGCAAGTGACCGAAATCATCGTGCTGGAAATTCAGAAGACGTTCGACTTCTTCCGGGCCAGCGCGGCGGGCGAGCACATCGAGAAGATCTACCTGGCGGGCGGTTCGTCGAAGGTGCCGGGCCTGGTGGAGGCGTTGCGGCAGGAGTTTTCGATGCCGGTGGAACTGTTGAATCCGTTCCAGCGGGTGGTGCCGCCCACGGAAGGTCAAGGCGCGGAGCTGGTGGAGAATAATCCTGGCCAGATGGCAGTAGCGGTGGGTTTGGCCCTGAGGAGCTTTGAATCCCTATGATCAAAATCAACCTGCTCGAAACCTCGAAAGGCAAAAGGAGTGGCGGCGGTCCGTCGATGCCCAGCATGGAAATGGGCGACATGGGCTCGCCCAAGCTGAAGGTTCTGGCGGTGCTGGTAATCGCGGGGTTGTTCAACCTGGGCTACTGGTACCGGCTGGATCATCAGTCGAAGGCGATCGCGGCGCGCATGAAGGTGGCGGAATCGAACAACCGCCAGCTGGCCGACGTGAAAGCGCGGTTTATGGAGCGCAAGAACCAGGCCGACGCCTACAAGCGGCGCGTGGATGTGATCGACGGGCTGCGCTCGAACCAGACTGGTCCGGTCAACCTGATGGCCATGATGGGCGAGACGGTGAACAACACCGAAGCGGTGTGGCTGAGCAAGATGGACGATTCGGGGACGAGCGTGAACCTGGAAGGCACGGCGCTGTCGACGGACGCGGTGGCCAACCTGATCGCGAATCTGCAAAAGACCGGCTATTTCAGGAACGTCGAGATTAAAGAGACGTGGCAGGACGACCAGATCAAGGACATGCAGGCGTTCCAATTCATCTTGAGCTGCGATAAGAACAGCGGGAAGGGAAAGTCGTAAGAGGCTGACCTATGGCGAACTTTAGCGAATTGTCGGGCATCAAGCAGTGGGCAACGGTGATTGTCGGCGGAGCCGTGGTGACGGCGGCGCTGTACTTCACCCTGTTCAAGAGCCAGAACGACCACAACACGGCCGCGCAGCATGCCCTGGAAGACAAGATTCGGGAAAACAACGAACTTGAGTCCTACCGGCCCAAGCTGAAGCAGATGGAACAGCAGCTGGCCGAACTCAAACAGCAGCTGGAGATCGAGCAGCGCATCGTTCCCGACGAAAAGCAGGTGGATGGCTTCATCGAAATGATGGACGCCGAAAGCCAGAAGGCGGGCGTGGAGCTGCGGCGCTATGCGGCCAAGGACACGAAGTCGCAGCAGTACTACACCGAAGTGCCCTTTGACCTGGAACTGGACGGGCCGTATTACTCGGTGCTGAATTTTTTTGACCGGGTGAGCAAGCTGGAGCGGATCGTGAACATCGGCGGGCTGCTGGTGTCGACGACGAGGACTCCCAGCGCGGCGAAGGTCAAGCACACCTATCAGTACGCGCCCAACGAAAGCGTAATCGCGGTTTTCACCGCGACCACATACTTCAGTCACGACTTGACACCTTCCGCGGCAGGCGCGACGAAACCGGGAACGCCGGCGGGTAAGTAGGGATCACTTATGAAGCTGACGATCAAGTTGACGTTCAAATTAACGACAGGCCTTCTGGCAATGGCAATGTCAATGATAGTGGGCGGGTCTGTGGCCGCGCAGGCACAGAGTCCGGACGCTATCGACAACGCGCGCAGCACGGCAAAATCGCTGCAGCAACAGCAGGCCAACCCGGCTCCCGCCAAACCGGCGCCCGGCGCTCCGGCTCCCGCGGTGAAGCCCGCGACGATTCCGGGGTCCAAGGCGGCGCCAGCGGCGAAACCCGCAGCGTCGGCCGCGGCGCATAACCAGCTGCAGAAGGTGAATGTGCTTCCCGGACCGGACGGCGTCGATATCGAAATCAGTTCCAGCCAGTCCGTGACGCCCCGGGTGAGCAAGCTGAAGTCGCCGGATCGCGTGGTGGTGGAACTGCCGGAGACGGTGGTGGCCGGCGCGCAGAACAAGATTCCGGTGGGCAGCGGCGGAGTGAAGGGCGTACGCATCGGCATGGACGGCAAGACTCCTCCGACGACCAGCGTGGTCATCGACCTGGAGAAGGCCATGACTTATGACGTGACGCCAGGCGACGCCGGCCAGCTGATCCTTACCCTGCACACGCAGGGAACAACGGCCACGGCGCCCGCTGCGCCAGCAGCCGCGAAGATTGCGCCGGCGAAGATCGTTCCGGCAAAGACGGCTCCGGTCGCTGCGGCGAAGGCGATTCCAGCTCCAGCCCCGGCAGCTCCAGCCAAGACCGAGTCGGCCCAGCCGAAAACGGTGGTGGCGAAATCGGCACCGCCTGCGGCCAAACCGGAAGTCGTGAAGGCTGCCGTGGTGGTGGCCAAGGCTGATCCCATGAAGGCGCCGGCCAAGCCAGCCGCCAAAGAGACCAAGCCCGCGGCCGGGTCCGAGAGTGCGCCAGCATCCGACGTGAAGTCTGACATGGCGCTTGCTCCCAAGGAACCCAAGGCGGAAGACAAGAAGTGGGCGATGAGCGGGAAACGAGATCCGTTCTTCAGCCCGGTCGTGCAGCAGAACGGCTCGGGATGCTCGACCGGAAAGAAGTGCCTGGAGATTGGGACGATCAATCTGCGGGGCGTGGTGAAGTCGGACAGCGGCTTCATCGCAGTGGTGACCAACAATCTGAACAAGGCGTACTTTCTGCGGGAGAACGATCCCGTGTTTAACGGCTACGTAGTGAAGATCACCGGAGACTCGGTGGTATTCCAGGAGACGGTGCAGGACAAACTGGGCAAGTCGTTCACCCGGGAAGTAGTGAAGAGGATCTTCACGCCGGCAGTTTAAGTAGGACGGCGGGACCGGAAGCGGGTCGCCGAAATCGAGTTTGACGAAGGAACACGCGGGCCAGGCCCGCGGGTGGGGAGAGGCGAAATGCGAAAGCAACAAGTGACAGTGACAATGTCAATGTTCGTATCGTTGCTGCTGTGTGGGGTGGCTGCGGTGGCGCAGACCCCGAGCCAGCTCGATCGAGTCAACGTAGTCCGGGGCACGGACGACATCCGGGTCGAGATGAGCGCCAACGGCACCATGTCGCCGAAGCTCAGCACTCTGGACTCGCCCGCCCGCGTGGTGGTGGATTTGCCGGAGACGGTCATGGCGACCCGGCAGACCCGCATCGCGGTGGGCGCGGACGGAGTCAAGGGCGTACGCATTGGCATGGACGGCCAATCGCACCCGACCACCCGCATCGTCGTCGACCTCGACCAGGCTTGCGCCTACGAGTTGACGCCGGGCACGGCGGGCAAACTGGTGCTGACGCTGCACGCCAACGCGGTGGCCAAGGCTGCCTCTGAGGCGGCCGCCAAGCCCATGTCGCCGTTCTCGCCGCGAGTGATGGACGCGCAGTCCACGCCAAAGGCGGAGACGACGCCGGCGACCAAGCCCACAGCTTCGGCTTCGCCCTCTGACTATGTGTTTGTCGAGCCTTCGTATCAGGCCAAGAACGAAGCCAAAAACGACACCAAGAAGGACGACACGGCGGACGATCCGACGGTTCGCGCTCAAGAAGCAGCGGCGCGGTTCGCGGACAAGACTGCCGCGGAACTGCTTCCCGTGAGCATGCACGCTGCCGAGGGGCAGAGCCAGGCTCCGACCATTACTCCGGCAGTCAATCTGGCGGCTGAGCAAAAAGCTCAGGCCGGTCAGCAACCGGCTTCGGTGGGTCCGAAGTATACGGGCGAGCCGATCTCGGTCAACCTGAAAGACGTCGACCTGAAAGATTTCTTCCGCCTGATTCACGAAATCAGCGGACTCAACGTGGTTTTGGATCCCAACGTTCATGGCACCCTCACCGTGGTTCTCGATGATGTGCCGTGGGATCAGGCGCTGGACATCGTGCTCAAGAACAACGACCTGGCGCGCGAACTGGAAGGCAACGTACTACGCATCGCCACGGTCGAGACGCTGAAGCACGAAGCGGATGCCCGGCGGGCGCAGATTGAATCCGAAGCGCTGGCCGTAGAAAAGGTCTCGGTCACGCGGTTCCTGAGCTACGCGCAGGCCAAGGCGGTCGTGGTCACGGTAAAGAAATTCCTCTCGCAGCGCGGCGATGTGGTGGCGGACGATCGCACCAACGCCGTCATCATCAACGATATTCCGAAGGTGATTCCGATCATCGACCGGCTGTTGACGCAGCTCGATCGCAAGACGCAGGAAGTTGAAATTGAAGCACGGGTGGTGGCGGCGACGCGGCAGTTTGCCCGCGACATCGGCACTCAGTTCGGCTTCGCATGGGGCAACGGCCACACCGGCGTCGGCGGCAACCAAGCAGCCGGTTCCTCGCCGACTACGGTCGGCGGCCTCACTCCCGGTTACATTACGACGGCGGGATCCGGCAGTTCGACCGGGTCCACGATTCCCCTGTTCTCGAACCTGGGATCGACTTCGCCTTCGAGCGGTTTGAGCTTCGTGAACGCCAGCAACAATGTGCGCATCGATATGGTGTTGTCGATGGCGGAATCGCGCGGCTTGCTGAAAGTGCTCTCCCGTCCGCGGGTGGTCACGCAGAACAACATTCAAGCGCTGGTCAAGCAGGGCGTGCGCGTGCCCATCGTGACCCAGGCGCAGTTGGGTGGTCCTCCGACCGTAACCTACGTCGACGCGTTCCTGCGGTTGACGGTGACTCCGCAGATCACGTCGGAAAACACCATCTTCCTGAACGTGGACGTGGAAAATACCACGCCCAACTTCGGTCAGGAAGTGCAGGGCAACCCGGAACTGATCACGCAGCAGGCGACCACGCAGGTACTGGTGACCGACGGCGGCACGGTGGTGATCGGCGGCGTCATTCAGACGCAGAACTCGATCAACATCTCGCAAGTGCCGTTGCTGGGCAACCTCCCGTTCCTGGGCAACCTGTTCAAGCACACCAACGTTACGACCTCTAACCAGGAGCTGATTTTCTTCATCACGCCGCGAATCATTCAGACATAGTAAGCGTCTAGCAGCGAGTTCGAAGATTGGAGCCGCCGTCCTGAAGAACCTGTCAGGACGGCGGTTTCGCGTTTGGCTGACGGACGACGACGAGCAGCCCTGTACTTCTTCGGTTCACTCACAGTTCCCGATCCGCCGTTTCCCGCAGTGAGTGGTTATATTAAGCCATGAAGCCTGTCTTCGTTCCGTTGATCCTTATCCTTGGCATCCTTGGCCTCTGGGTTGTGATGGCGTCTGGCGATCTGAGCGCGCAGACCGTCTGGCAGCCGTCGCCGGGGCATACGCAACTGCCGATATGGCCTGGGCCGGTGCCTGATGCGCAGCCTGTCGCGGGGCCGGAGGATACAGCGATAGTGAAGGACCGGCTGGTTGATGGCCGGCCGTGGGCTTCTGTCGGCAAAGTGTCGCGGCCTACGATGACGGTCTATTCGCCAACGGGACAGAATACGGGTGCCGCAGTGGTGGTATTTCCTGGCGGAGGCTATCGGATCCTGGCCATCGATCTTGAAGGAACCGAGGTCTGTGACTGGCTGACGTCCAAGGGGATCACGTGCGTGCTGTTGAAATATCGCGTGCCGGGCGAGCACCTTTCTCCGAGATCGGGGGCGTACCCGAAATCACCCATGGCGTTGGAAGATGCGCAGAGGACCGTGGGGCTGGTGCGCTTTCACGCGGCGGAGTGGCATATCGACCCGCACAAAATTGGAGTGCTTGGGTTTTCGGCCGGCGGGCATCTCGTGGCAGCGATCAGTACGCATTTTGAGAAGCGGTTGTATCCGGCCGTCGATGCGGCAGACAAAGAAAGCTGCCGCCCGGATTTTGTCGTGGCTCTCTATCCGGGACACATGCTGGAGAATACCTCGCACAATTTTGAGTTGAATCCATATCTGCCGGTTATGAGCCAGACGCCGCCTACCTTTATCGCGCAGGCGGAAGATGACCCGATCGATCCCGTGAAGAACTCGCTGGTTTATTACATTGCGCTGAAGAAGGCAGGGGTTCCGGTGGAGATGCATTTGTACGCACACGGCGGTCATGCCTTCGGACTGCGACGCTCCAAGCTCCCGATAACGGGATGGCCTCAGTTAGTCGAGACTTGGCTGGGGACGATTGGAATGATCCCGGGTTAAACTCACTGCAATGAACTTCAAAGCCCGCCAGGAGAAACTTCGGGAGCATCTTGCCACGACCCGGTTCGATGCGCTGCTGATCAGCCATCTTCCCAACATCCGATATCTCTGCGGGTTCACCGGGAGCGCCGGGTGGCTGCTGGTTGAAGAGGCTGGGAGCGTGTTCTTTACCGACGTTCGCTATGACACGCAAGCCCACGATGAGGTGAAAGGCGCGAAGGTGATGATCGCGCGCAAGGCGGTGTTGCCGTCGTTGGGCGAATGGCTGGAGGCGCGGCGCAAGCGGGTTCGGGGATGGTCGATCGGCCTCGAGGCTGAGCACTTTACGCTGGCCGAGAAGAGACGTCTGACTCAGGTGCTGCCGTCCGGGTTGCGGGTGAAGGAAGCGGCTTCCATTGTCGAGCGGGTTCGGATGGTGAAGGACGGCGACGAACTGGGTCGAATCCGTGCAGCGGTCGGTTTGGGGGCGAAGCTATTTGACCGGGCGCTTGAGGTGCTGCGGCCAGGAGTGAAAGAAACCGACGTCGCTGGGGAGATGGAGCATGCGGCTCGCCGGGGCGGGGCAGAGGCGATGTCGTTTCCGACCATCATTGCTTCGGGACCGAGGTCGGCGCTGCCGCACTGGCGAGCTTCCGATCAGGTGATCGCACCGGGTGGGTTCGTGGTCTGCGACTTCGGTGTTATACTCTCAGGTTATTGTTCCGACCAGACGCGCACCGTATGGGTGGGCGTCGGCTTGGGGTTAGTTCCAGAGGAAGCCCGCCAAGCTTACGAAGCAGTACGGGCGGCGCAGCAGGCGGCCATCGACGCCGTGCGGCCCGGAGTGGAAGTCGGAGAAGTTGATGCAGCGGCCCGTAAAGTATTGCGTAAAGCTGGGTTAGGGCGCTATTTTACGCACTCGACTGGGCATGGAGTGGGGCTGGAGATTCACGAAGCCCCGCGAGTGGCGAAGGGGCAGCGGGAGGTTCTGCAGCCTGGGATGGTCATCACGATCGAGCCGGGAGTATACTTCCCCGGCAAATGGGGCGTGAGGATCGAGGACATGGTGGCGGTTAAGTCGGGCGGTTGTGAAGTGCTGACGCCGACGAGCAAAGATTTTCTGGCAGTTTAGTCTGGTTTAGCTTTACTGATCCGCCGGGCAACGAATCTGCGCCCGGCTTCTTGGCGCGTTCCGTAGTTTCATCATCCGGTTCGCGGGTGCAGCGCGCAGTCAGCGGCGAAGGGTCCCACCGTAAACGAATGAATCTAAAAGAGCTGAAGGAACTCATTGAGTTCTTAGAAGAAAAGAACATTGCCGAGTTTGAGTTGGAGCGCGGTGATGTCAAGGTCCGGATCAAGCGGGCTGGCGAGCCTACGATTGTGCACACCGGCGGCGAGCCGCGATTTTATGCGGTGCCGGCGGCGCCCGGGCCCGCGCCCGAAATCGGTTCCCTGCCCGTCACCGGGACGCCCACTGCGCCGGAAACACCTCCGGCTCCCGAGGAAGGGCTTCAGACCGTGAAGTCGCCGATCGTGGGGACGTTCTACGAGGCGCCGTCACCGGGCGCTCCTCCGTTCGTGAAGCCGGGAGACTCGGTGGAAGTGGGGCAAGTCCTGTGCATCGTCGAGGCCATGAAGCTGCTCAACGAGATTGAATCGGACGTGGCCGGGGAGATCGTCAAAAAACTGGCGGTCAATGGGCAGCCCATCGAATACGGGCAGGAATTGTTCGTCATCCGGCCGAAGAAGTGAGGGCAGTAACCCATTGTTGATTGTTGATTTTTGATTGTTGATTGAAAACCTGCATCGGCGCGGGATTTTTCAATCATCAATTAACAATCATCAATCAACAATTTTTTTGACAACTGAAAGCTTTCATGTTTAAGAAGATACTCATTGCCAATCGCGGGGAAATTGCATTGCGCGTGATTTGCGCATGCAAGGAGCTGGGCATCCGCACGGTCGCCATTTACAGCGAGGCCGACCGCAACTCGCTGCCCGTGCGTTTTGCCGATGAGGCGATCTGCATTGGGCCGCCGCAGCTCGCGCTCAGCTATCTGAACATTCCCGCGGTCATCAGCGCCGCGGAGATTGCCAACGTCGAGGCGGTGCATCCGGGCTACGGGCTGCTGGCGGAGAACGCCAACTTTGCCGAAGTGTGCGAGACCAGCGGGATCAAGTTCATTGGGCCGCGGCCGGAGGTCACGCGCCTGATGGGGGAGAAGGAAAAAGCGCGGGCCGCTATGAAGCAGGCCGGAGTGCCGATTCTGCCCGGATCCGATGGCATCATCGCGTCCGATGGCGAAGCCTTGGAGTGGGCGCGAACGGTGGGCTTTCCGGTGATCGTCAAAGCTTCGGCGGGCGGCGGAGGACGCGGCATGCGCATCGTCCGCAACGAGGAAGATCTGCCGGGGCTGTTCAAGGCGGCGCAGGCGGAAGCGGCGGGCGCGTTCGGCAACGGCGATCTCTATATGGAGAAGTACGTCGAGCATCCCCGGCACATCGAATTCCAGGTGTTGGCCGATGAGCACGGCAACGTCGTGAGTCTGGGCGAGCGCGAGTGTTCGATCCAGCGCCGGCATCAAAAACTGCTCGAGGAGTCGCCCTCGACGCAGGTTACGCCACAGTTGCGCGATGAGATTGGCGCGGTACTGTGCAAGTCGCTGGCGGCGATCGGCTATACCAACGCGGGCACGATTGAGTTCCTGATGGACCAGGACCAGCAGCTGCATTTCATCGAGATGAACACGCGGATTCAGGTGGAGCATCCGGTCACGGAGATGGTTACTGACGTTGACCTGGTCAAGAGCCAGATCATGATCGCGGCTGGGGCCAACATGCGCGAGGTGCTTCTGGGACCGGTGGTGCACCGCGGACATTCCATTGAATGCCGCATCAACGCCGAGCATCCGGAGAAATTCACGCCGTCGGCGGGGAAGATTACCGCGTTTCATCCTCCGGGGGGAACAGGAGTGCGCGTCGACACGGCCGCTTACGCGGAGGGCGTGATTCCGCCGTATTACGATTCGCTGATTGCCAAGCTGATCGTGCGCGGAAAAGACCGCAATGAAGCCGTTTCGCGCATGGCGCGGGCTCTGGAAATGTTTATTGTCGAGGGCGTGTACACCACGATTCCGCTGCACCGGAAGATTCTGGCGGATGAAGATTTCCGGGCAGGGAAGATTGATACGGGATTCATTGAGCGGTTTTTGAAGAAGAACGGTGGGTAGCGCCAAAAAAGTGAGGGGCAGCATCAGTACTCTCGACGCGATATTCTCGAACGATGTCAGCCTGGTCCTGCGCAAAGAGGTGGCTGTAGTTCTTTTTGAGATGCTCGCCGACGTTAAACAGGAATCGGCTGTGCCCATCCGAGATGCGGCCGAGCGTCAGGCGATATGGAATCTGCTTGGCCTCCTTGAGAGCACACTAGTGGAACCGTTCATGCCCAATTACAACCCTATCGTTGAAGAGGCGAAGAAGCGGCTGGTTTTATAGATACCCGGAGGCTCGCCCACGGAGAATCGTCCTTCAGACCATGACCCAACTCCCCCGTCTTTATTGCATTGCCGATTCGGCGTTCCTTCCTACAACTGCCGAACTCCTCGATTTCGCTAGAGAACTGGCAGCCGGCGGGTGCACGCTGATGCAATACCGCAACAAGTCCGGCAATGCACGGGTAATGCTGGAGCAGGCGCGGGAGTTGCGCACACATCTCGGCTCCCACTCTAACGCCGCAGAGAACGCGGCGTTAGAATGGGCCACCCATCATTTCATTCGGCTGATCATGAATGACCGGGCGGATTTATGCTTCGCTGCCGAGTTTGACGGAGTGCATGTGGGGCAGGAGGATTTGTCGCCGGAATCCGTGCGGAAGATTATGGGCCCAGAGCGCTGGCTGGGTGTCTCGACGCATAATCCCGAACAGCTTCGCGAGGCTGACCTTACTTCCGCAGACTATCTTGCGATCGGACCGGTGTTTGCCACCTCCAGCAAAGAGAGGCCTGATCCCGTGGTGGGCCTCGAAGGCGTCCGCCGGGCGCGCGAGTTAACTCGCAAGCCGCTGGTCGCAATCGGAGGCATTACGCGGGCGAACGCTGCCTCCGTCATTGAGGCCGGGGCCGATTCCGTGGCGGTGATATCCGATCTGTTACGGGAGCCGCGCAAATCAGCAGAGGAATTTTTCCGCATTCTGAGGTAAAGTTCTGAGGCATCGCGCATAATCTCGTTTCGATTGTCATCCTGAGCGAAGCGAAGGCACCATGCGCCCTGCCGGGCGTGTGTGTTGCCGGCAAAGTGCATAGGTCCTTCGTCGGGCAAAGGGCGCCCACCTCAGGATGACAAAGCGAGTAGCTGACAACCGAAGGCCAACTGGCCAGCGACTGACGGCCAACGACTGACGATAAGGAGCGAGCCACTGAGCACACCGACAACGCAGCCGTCCGCGGGCAGCGACTGGGAAATTCACAGTCATCAGGACAAGGAACTGGTACAGGGGCTGGGCCTGACCAGCGCCACTATGCTGGTGATGGGGTCGATGATCGGCTCGGGCATCTTTATTGTGTCAGCCGAGATTGGGCGCGAAGTCGATTCGCCGGCGTTGCTGATTGCAGCCTGGGCCGTGGCTGGGTTCATGACGATTGTGGCTGCACTCAGCTATGGCGAGTTGGCGGCCATGATGCCGCGGGCGGGCGGGCAATATGTTTATCTGCGGGAGGCACTGGGGCCGCTCTGGGGATTTCTCTACGGCTGGACTTTGTTCTTGGTCATTCAGACTGGGACCATCGCCGCCGTAGGCGTAGCGTTTGGCAAGTTCCTGGGTGTCTTCGTTCCGTCGATTTCTTCAACCCACTGGATCCTTCATCTGTGGAAAGTTCCTCCCATCCCGATCGGGCCTATGGTTCTCGGGAACATGGATGTCGGCATCAATACCCAGAACCTGGTGGCGATGCTGCTGGTGATTTTCCTTTCGGTGGTAAACATTTTCGGAGTGAAGACGGGCGCGGCGATTCAGAACGTGTTCACGGCAGCCAAAGTTTCCGCCCTGCTGGGGCTGGCCTTATTCGGGTTCGCGCTAGGACGCAACGCCGTGGCTGTGTCGGCGAACTTCGGTGCCAACTTCTGGCATAACGCGGGATTGGGCGCGCAGCACGCGGTGCAGGTCGGCGTGGGCGGGCCCATCGTCATGGTGGGGACACTGACGATTCTGGCTGTGGCTCAGGTCGGGTCGCTGTTCTCGGCAGACGCTTGGAATAACGTGACCTTTACTGCCGGGGAAGTGAAGAATCCCAGCCGCAACCTGCCGCTTTCGCTGGCTCTGGGTACCGGCGTGGTGATTGCCCTCTACATCGCCTGCAATTTTATTTACCTGAGCGCGCTGCCCCTGAATGGGACGCCAGGGTCGGCCAGCATTCTGGAGCGTGGAATCAAGTACGCTTCCGAGGAGCGAGTGGGCACCGCGGTGATGACGCAAATGTTCGGCGCGTTTGGCGGACTGCTCATGGCGGCGGCGATCATGATTTCAGGCTTTGGCTGCGCCAACGGGCTGATTCTTTCCGGGGCGCGGGTTTACTACGCGATGGCCAAAGACGGGCTGTTCTTCCGCAACGTGGCCAAGCTGCATCCTAAATACAAGACGCCCGCGGTTTCGCTGATGGTGCAGATGGTGTGGGCATGCCTGCTGTGCGTTTCGGGCAGCTACGGACAGCTGCTGGATTACATCATTTTCGCAGTGCTGGTGTTTTATATTCTGACGATTGTGGGATTGTTCGTGCTGCGGCGGACCCGTCCGGACGCGGTGCGGCCCTACAAGGCAGTGGGTTATCCGATCCTGCCGATCATTTATATTGGGATGGCTTTATTTATCGATGTCGTACTATTGCGCTACAAACCGCAATACACGTGGCCGGGACTGATTGTGGTGCTGGCGGGAATTCCGGTGTATTTTGCGTGGTCGAGGAGTGCAGGCGCAAAGCGCCCAGCCGCGTAGCCGCTAAGGAGAAACCAAACGGATGGCAAATCTGCTGGCAACCAAGCCGCTGAACCTGCTGATGGAAGAGGCCCGCGAAACCGGCGAGCACAGCCTTAAGCGCACGCTCGGAGTTTTTCAGCTCACGGCGTTGGGCGTGGGCGCGATCATCGGCGCCGGTATTTTTGTGATGGTGGGGTTGGGAGCGCAGTATGCCGGACCTGGGCTAACTTTGTCATTCGTTCTGTCCGGGCTGGGATGCGCCTTTGCCGGCCTCTGTTACGCCGAGTTTGCAGCCATGATTCCCCTGGCTGGCAGCGCTTATACCTACGCCTATGCCACGCTGGGCGAACTGCTGGCGTGGATCATCGGCTGGGATTTGACGCTGGAATACGCCATGGGCGCCAGCACGGTTTCTTCGGGATGGTCGAACCACTTCATCGAACTGCTGAATATTTTTCATATCAAAATGCCGCTGTGGCTGGCTTACGATCACTGGACCGCGCTGAAGACGGCGGAGAACATTATCGGCAGGCAGATGACGTTGGCGGGGGATCCTACGCTGGTGCCGGGCACGCAGGCATTCCTGGATAAGTTGAGCGCCATTACCGGCGCGCAATCTCCCGAGTTGTTGCAGCGGGCGCACGAGTTGCTGGGCGCGCCACACCTGTTTGGGATGGAGATCGGATTCAATCTTCCAGCCTTCATCATTGCCCTGGTGATCACGGCGGTTCTGGTGGTCGGAATCAAAGAGAGTGCGCGGTTCAACGCTACGATCGTGACCATCAAAGTCGGGGTGGTACTGTTCGTGATCGGCCTAGGCGCTCACTACATCAACCGCGCCAACTGGGGCACGGACTGGCACTCGTATGCGCCTCATGGCTTCGCAGGAATCGGCGCAGGGGCGGCCTACATATTTTTTGCCTACATCGGTTTCGATGCGGTTTCGACGACGGCGCAGGAAGCCAAGAATCCGCAACGTGACTTGCCCATCGGCATGATCGCGTCGCTGGCGATTTGTACGGTCTTATATATTGCCGTGGCCGGCGTGCTGACGGGGATGGTGCACTGGCAGCAGATCAACATTGAGGCGCCGGTGGCGCGCGCATTTCTGGATCGGGGTCTCACCACGGCATCTCATATCATTACGCTCGGAGCGCTAGCGGGATTGACCAGCGTGATGCTGGTGATGCTGCTCGGCCAGACGCGAGTGCTCTACTCGATGGCCAACGACGGGCTGCTGCCCAAGAAATTCTTCGCGGCTGTGCATCCTAAATTCCGCACACCGTGGAAGAATACGATTCTGGTGGGCTTGCTGGCAGCGATCGTCGGCAGCGTGACTCCGATCGATCAAATTGGACGCATGGTGAACATCGGTACGCTGCTGGCGTTTGTGATCGTATCCCTTTCGGTGATGGTGTTGCGCTATACCAATCCCAGCCAGCCAAGGCCGTTCCGGACGCCGTGGGTGCCGTTGGTTCCAATCCTGGGTGTGGTCTCGAACGGATACATGATGGCGAAACTGGGAATGTGGAATTGGATCCGGCTGGTGGTCTGGCTCGCCATTGGGCTCGTGGTGTACTTCACTTACAGCGTGAAGCACAGCCGGGTGCAGGCTCTGGCGGCGGGAAAGACGCCGGAGGCATGATTGGAATGCGATTCTCAGGCCCTCCGCACTGCGCGGAGGGCTTTTTTGTTTTATAGTCGGGGGTCGTTCGTCGCTGGTCGCTGACGACTTTTGCGATCGTCATCCTGAGCGAAGCGAAGGACCTATGGATCTTGCCAGCCGCGAGAAAATGCATAGGTCCTTCGTCGGGCAGAAAACCGCCCTCCTCAGGATGACAGACCTGAGGGATTTGCGAACGATCAACGACTCGCGACCAACGAACTGCCCATGAAAGCCTTCCGCAATCTCCGTACCATCGGCGTGCTTCTGCTGCTCGTCATGGCGGTCGGAACCGCCGGATATCACTACATTGAAGGCTGGCCGTGGTTCGATGGCTTCTACATGGTGGTGACAACGCTGACCACCATCGGCTATCAGGAAGTGCATCCGCTGTCGCACGCAGGTCGCGTCTTCAATGTGTTCGTGATTCTGTCGGGCGTGTCCTTGCTGGCGTTGGGCGTGGGAGCGCTGAGCCAGGCTTTGCTAGAATTCGAGCTGCAAAGCTTCTTCGGAAGGCGGCGCATGGAGCGCGAAATCGGCCGACTCGACGGGCACTACATCATCTGCGGCATGGGGCGGGTGGGACGCAGCGTGGCGCGGGAACTGGCGCGCAAGCCAGTGCCGTTCGTCATGCTGGAGAACAACGAGAGTAAGCGCCAGCGCTTCGCGACCGAAAACTGGCTGGTGATTGCCGGAGATGCCACGCAAGAGCAGACTCTGCGCCAGGCGCAGATCGAGCGGGCGCGCGGGCTGATTGCCGCCACGACTACCGACGCGACCAATCTTTATATTGTGCTGACCGCGCGCGGACTGAATCCGCAGCTGAAGATTATTGCGCGGGCCAGCGAAGACGCCGCAGAGAAACACTTGCTCACGGCTGGCGCCGATGCCGTGGTTTCGCCGTATTCATTCGCCGGGCAGCGGATTGCGCAGTCTCTTTTGCGGCCGCACGTCGTCACGTTTCTTGATACCGCGACCACGCATCTCGGCATAGATTTGGAAATCGGAGAGATCCACATCACGCCGTCGTCAATGTTCGCGGGCAAGACCCTCGAAAGTTCGCGCATCCGGCAGGAGCGTGGAGTGATTGTGCTGGCCATCAAGCGGCGCGAAGGCATGCGCTTCAATCCCGCGCCCGACGAGCGGATCGAGGTGGACGACTGCCTGATCGCGATGGGCGAA
Organism: Candidatus Sulfotelmatobacter sp.; assembly: GCA_052148475.1. GTDB lineage: Bacteria > Acidobacteriota > Terriglobia > Terriglobales > Acidobacteriaceae > Sulfotelmatobacter. The sequence goes on from JBKQID010000025.1 coordinate 195,808, forward strand.
CCAGCACAGCTGCGTCGACTCGAACAGACCGCCTCTTCGTCCTCGTTATGAAAATCGTGACTGCATCATGAAAATCGTGACTGCGGCGGAAATGCGCGGCATTGACCGCGCCACCAGCGAGCGCTTCGGCGTGCCATCGCTGTCGCTGATGGAAAACGCTGGCACGGTGGTGGCCGACTACATTCTTGCCCGATGCGGCGGCGTCGAGCACTTCGCGGTGTTCTGTGGAAAAGGGAACAACGGCGGTGACGGATTTGTGATAGCGCGGAAGTTGCATGAGCACGGCAAGAAAGTGCAGGTGATCTTGCTGGCCGATCCCGCCGAACTACAGGGGGATGCCGCGGTCATGTTCAAAAAACTTCCTGCGGCGCCAGTTGTGGTTCGATCCAGCGAGGAGCTTAGCGGTGAGCCGGTGCGAGCCGCGCTGGCCGCGCCAGTCTGCGTGGACGCAATTTTAGGCACCGGCTTCCGCCCGCCGGTGAGTGGCTTGTACGCCGAGGCGATCACCAGGATCAATGCCAGCAATTCCCTCGTCGTCGCGGTGGATATTCCTTCCGGGGCGGATGCCGATGCGTTGGGCGCGCAGACCGGGCTAGTCGCGCGTGCGAATGCGATTGTGACCTTTACCGCTCCGCGCCCCGCCCATCTGTTCAGCATGCTCACACGAGGTCCGACGTGCGTGGCGCCAATCGGTTCGCCGGAAGAGGCGATTGTTTCTTCCCTGCAGCTCAACGTCATCACCGGGCAAGACTTCGCAGAGATGGTTGCGCCGCGTCGCGAGGACGCGAACAAGGGAAACTACGGGCACGTGCTGGTCATTGGCGGATCTTTGGGGAAGGCTGGTGCTGCCGCGATGGCAGGATTTTCTGCTTTGCGGGCTGGCGCCGGTCTCTCCACCGTCGCCACCACGAAATCGGCTCTACCGGCCGTGGCGGGATTCCACCCTGAGTTGATGACGGAGCCGCTGGCGGAAACCGAAGCGGGCACGATTGCGACTGGCGCCGGGGTGCGGATCGAGGAATTGCTGAAGAGCATCACGGTGGCCGCGATCGGGCCGGGAATCTCGCGCGATTCACGCACCGCGACGCTGGTGCGATCGCTGGTGGCCAATCACACGCTTCCCATGGTTGTGGATGCGGATGGACTCAATGCGTTCGAGGCGCACACGAGCGAACTGAACGGCAAGGGCCGGATGCTGGTGATCACGCCGCATCCGGGAGAGATGGCGCGGCTGGTGGGATGTTCCATCGCCGAAGTGCAAAAGGATCGCCTGGGAGTGGCGCGCAAATTCGCCCGCGAGCATGAATTGATCGTGGTGCTCAAGGGGCATCGAACGCTGGTGGTGCAGCAGGATGGCGAGGCGTGGGTGAATACGACTGGGAATCCCGGCATGGCGACGGGCGGGACGGGCGACATTCTGACCGGGATGGTGGCAGGGATGATCGCACAGCATCCACAAAAGGCACGGCTGGCGACCGCGGCCGCAGTCTATCTGCACGGGCTGGCGGGCGACGTGATGCGCGATGCGGTGGGCGAACATTCGCTGGTTGCAACCGATCTTCTGGCGGGCTTGCCGGAGGCCTTTCGGCAAACCAGGACTGCAAGCAAAGAGAATCTGACCTGCTGGGATGGTGCAGAGCGGTTTCTATTCGTCAAGCCTTTCCGCTTCGATTCTCACGAAACGCCGCGGTCATAGGTCGAGTTGAAGCTCACCTCCGGGCGGGCAGCGCTACGGTTTTTCCCTCTGCGGCGGAACGGCGCGCTGCGTCGAGGATTTCGGTCACCGTCACATTTGTGTCGAGCGAGGACATCGCGTCCGGCTTTGCGCCGTCGAGGATCACCGCCCGCAGATACGAGAGTTCATTGTCATACGGGGCGGGCACGGGCTTGGCGGCGAGTTGTACTTCGTGGGTGTCGTCTCCGCCACGGCGCACGCGAATGTCATTGCCTTGCACTGTGATAGCGTATCCCGTCTGGCCGTACACTTCCATATCTTTGCGGCCGAAGGGCCAATTCCACGAGGCTTGCACGATAGCCTGCGCCTTGGGATAGGTGAGGATGATCGTGGCTTCGTCATCGACTCTCGTATAAATTTCCGGCTTCAGTTGCTGGGTGACAGCGGTGACGGTTTGCGGGCGTTGGCCGTCCATCAGCCAGGTCATCAGGTCGGCACCGTAGCAGCCGAAATCGAACAGGGCGCCTCCGCCGTTCAGTTTGGGATCGGTGAGCCAGGCGAGGAATTCCGGTTCGACACCAATTTCTTTTGGGCCGTTGTGGCCGTCGTGAATCACAACCTTGCGAACGTCGCCCAGCGCCCCTTCATGCACCAGGTCATAGGCGGCGTGGTTGCTGCGGTACCAGGACGTTTCGTAGTTGACCAGCACCTGAATCTTGCCGGAGCGTGCGGCTTTTTCGATGGCCTGCGCGTCTTCGAGACTGACAGCAAGCGGCTTTTCCATCATGACGTGGACGCCGTGGCGGGCGCAGATTTCGACGACACGGCGATGGTCGTAAGTGTTGGTGTAAACCAAAACGGCCTGCGGGTGGGCCTTCTGCAGCATTTCTTCCAGATCGGTGAATAGAAGAGCCGGGCCAAAGCCGTAGCGAGTGGCGGCCTGCGCGAGCAGACGCGGGTCGGGTTCGGCGATGCCAACGATTTCAATCTCAGGGCTGTGCAGCGACTGGGGGAGGAATCCGTGCACATGCCCGTGAACAAGCCCGACGATGCCGACACGCAGTGGGGGTTTCGCTGGCAAGGTCTGAGCGGAAGCCAATGTGACGGCAAGCAGCGTCGAGAGCAGGGCGAAAGGCACGAAGCGGGTCATGACGATTCCTCCGAATCCAGCCAGACATGGTAGTCAGTCAGGCCTGGTAATGAGAGATGGTAAATCGAGTCGTCCTCCGCGGAATCGAAAATCGACAGCGGCGCACGGAGGTCCGTCCTCCGGGACATTAATCAAGTAGTTAATACATCCTAAGTGCTTTCATAGGGCAGGGGCCTGATGCGTCCACTTGCCGCACTCCGCGCGGGAATCCGGACGAGGGGCTTCAGTAATCTATTACTCAATCGGGGATGGTGCGACAGTACACCTAGCTTATGACCCACTTCCCCCAACCGCACCCTTCGCGGCGCGCGGCCCGGGTCCAGCTAGGCGATTCGGTCCTAGCTGCGATCCGTCTCGAAGACGGCCGGCGCACTAAAGCTAAACTCCAAACCATTTCCGTGACTGGCGGGCTGCTGCAACTGGCGCAGTGTCTGGCGCAGGGCGACTTCGTCGAAGTTGCCTTTCAGACGCAGGCCGGGCCGGTGCACGGCATGGCCGAAGTTCTCAGCCCCATGCGCAAGAGGGCGGACGGCGTGCTGCAACCATTCCGCTTCGTCGCGCTGGAGGATGATGACCATCGCCGCCTGCGCACCTCGCTCGATCACGTCGTGGACCGGAACCTGCTCGGCATGAAGGCGAGCGGTTTCTCCACGTATTGAGGCGGGTGCCTCGGCGCGCGTCCCTCAGGGGCTAAAGCCCCAGTGTCTCCTGCATCCTGACGCGGCCCTGAAGGGCCGCTCTTCCACTTATACCGTTCCGCTTATACTGTTCCGCGTGGCCGCCGAGACGAAAAATATCCTACGGAAAATCACCACGCACTCTTCTGAGGAGACGATCGCCTTTGGGCGTACGCTGGCTGAGTTGCTCACTCCGCCGAAACTGGTACTGCTGCGTGGCGATCTGGGCGCGGGCAAGACCACGCTGGTTAAGGGAATCGCGGCGGCGTTCGAGGCGGCTGCCGAGGAAGACGTCACCAGCCCTACCTTCACGCTGGTGCACGAGTATCGCGGGCCGCGAGCCAATCTGTATCACATTGATCTGTACCGCATCGACACTCCGCGCGAGTTGGAAACCCTGGGTCTGGACGATCTGCGCTCCGACAACAGCATCCTGCTGATCGAGTGGGGAGAGAAATTTCCGCGGCTGGTGCGGGAGCGGGACGTGGAGATTACTTTGGAGCGCGAGGGAGAGAACGTGCGGCGGATCATGATTAATGACTAGGATCGCTCCTTATGCTGCTTGGGACGGTTGGTGAAACCGCCGACCAAATCAATGCAATAGGGATTTTGCAGCAGGAATGAATCGGTCGGCTTGGCCCTACCCGGAGTACCCTGTTTGGTAGGGCAGGAGGTGCTCTTGAACAGTCGGTGTGTTTTCACCTTGTTGTTTGCCATGGCGTTAGGCGCGGGTCTGGGTCTGGCTCAGGCTCAGGGTGCCCAAGGATCAAACGGACAGGAGTCGGTCAAAGCCGCCGAACCAAGAGATGTACGCTGGTGGACGGGTCTTTCTGGTGATACGAAGAACACATTCCTGGACGGGTACACCGCTGCCATGAGCCGCGTCAGCAACAGATTATTTTACCGAGTGCGCAGACAAGATGAAGAAGTTCCAATCTATGATCATGTCCGACCCGCGAGCAGGAGCCGCCGTTCCAACGGGCGAAGTCATGCAAAGTTGGAACCTTTGCGTACTCGGAGGCTCGTTCGACTTCGGATTTGAACAACGGGATCTGAGAAATGGAGTTGATGAGTTCTACAAGGACGCCCAAAATTCGAATGTTCCGATCGACGTTGCCCTGCAGCATGTCAGGGACATACTAGAAGGCAGGAGGCCCAAAGGGCACGGGATAGGCGCCATTAGCCCAAAGGGGGAGTTCAATGTCAGTAAATAAGAAACCTGTGCGTCTCGCCCGATGAGCGGCTTCGAGCACGTGGGAAGCAGTTTCAAAATCCCATGATGTTAAATCCGCAGTCGACGTAGATCACCTCGCCGGTAATGCCGGAACTCGCGTCGGAGGCGAGGAAGACGCCGGTGTTTCCCACTTCTTCGACTTCCACGCGGCGGCCGAGCGGGGCGCGTTCTTCGTGGCCTTTGAGCATGTCGCCGAAGCCGGCGATGCCGCGGGCGGCCAGAGTTTTGATCGGGCCGGCAGAAATGGCGTTCACCCGAATTCGTTCTTTGCCCAGCTCGAAGGCGAGATAACGCACCGAGCATTCGAGTCCGGCCTTGGCCACGGCCATCACGTTGTAGCGGGGGACGACTTTTTCTGAAGCGTAATAGGTCATGGTGATGATCGATCCGCCGTCGGTCATGAGCGGGACGGCGGCGCGGGCAACGGCGATCAGCGAATACACGCTCACATCCAATGCGACGCGAAAGCCTTCGCGCGTGGTGTTGATGAAGTCGCCCTTCAATTCGTCCGCGGGCGCATAGGCGACGGAGTGCACCAGCGTGTGCAGTTTGCCGTGGCGTTCTTTGAGGATGGCGAAGAGACGGTCGATTTCTTCATTTTTGGAGACGTCGCACATGTAAGCTTCGGCGCCGGGCAGGGAGAGGATGAGATCCTTGGCTTCCTGCTCCAGGCGCTCGTTCTGGTAAGTGATGGCCAGCTTCATGCCGGCGGCGTGCAGTCCCTGGGCGATGGACCACGCAATCGAGCGCTTGTTAGCGACTCCGAAGACGACGCCGTTACGGCCTTGTAGGTCAGCGGACATTGTTACTCCTTGGAATGGGACAGAATAACAGCCGGAGGCGGTGGTTGACCACGGAGTGCGTTTTCTGGTTCGTTCTCGGTTGACTTGTCGCAAGTCAAACTCCCCACCCTCCTTTCGCAAAAAACGCGAAAAAGAAGGATGGGGCACCCGCCGCAAAGAATAGGTCGCGACATTTGACAAAGCTCACTCTGCGCCGACTTCTTCTGCGACGGGCGCATTCACCGGCCAGCTTGCGGCCACGAATGACAGGCCATAGACGCTGGCCAGAATCGCGAACGCGGCTACCAGGCTGACTTTGTGCGCAACCGCTCCCACACTAAGCGCGAGGACGAGTTGCAGAAAGGTCCCGGCAAAGTAAAACGTATTCTGCACCCGGCCCATCAGGTGCGTGGGCACCATCTCCATCAAACTGGTATTCATGGCGACTCCGCCGACGCCGCGCGCCGATCCCATGACGAAATAGAAAAAGATGGCGAGCGCGAGAAACGGCATCACCGGAGCGCAGACCACGCAGACCGCGAGCAACGCCATGGAAAACGCAATGGCGCGGCGGCCGCCCAGCCGGGCGATGGCCTGCGGAGCGTACAACGCGCTGAGGAATGCTCCTCCACCCCAGCCCATATTGAGCCAGCCGTAGCCCTTGGCTCCGGCGTGGAAGATGCGGTCGCTCAGCGAAGGCGTGACCACGACCCCGGTGACCATGGCGCCCAGAAACAGGGCCCAGCTCACGCCGAGAAAGATGACCGCGCGATGATCGCGGAGAAAGTGCAGGCCCTCGCGCATGTCGCGCCAGAAACGCTCCAGCTGATTTTCGGCGGCGAGAAGGTCGGCCTTCAGTTCCTCGGGCCGGAGGACGACATGACGTCCCTTGCGCACGGCGAAGTAGCAGCAGAACGAGACCACGTACGTGGAAACGTCGATCGTCAGTACGCCGCCCAGGCCGATGTGATCGTACATGAAGCCAACAAGGGCTCCGGCGATGAGCCATCCGCCCTGCACGCCCGCCAGAAGGAAAGTGTTGGACTGCACGAACTGGCCCTCGGGCGTGAGTTCCTGGATGAGCGCGGTAACGGTCGGCCAGAACATCCAGAAGCCGGCGGAGACCAGGGTATTCATCAGGTAGAGTTGCCAGACCTGGGCGCGATGCTGGAAGGCAAGAACGGCGACGACCGCGATGACGACGCCGCGCACTGCGTCGAGCCACATGACCAGCCGCCGGCGATCCTCGCGGTCGATGATGACGCCGGTGAAGGGAAGCATGAGCATGGCCGGGACGGTTTGGAGGACGGCGAAAGTGCCGAGCGCCATTTCGGAGTGCGTGGCCTGCAGGATGTACCAGGCTACGGCGGCCGAGTTCATCCCGCTGCCCAACATGGAGATCAGATTGGCGGCGAAAACGAAACGCAACGGACGCTGGCCGAGGATGGCACGCATCTTTCTACTGTAGCCGACGTTGATGCGGAAAAACCATCAACCACGAAGGACACGAAGGTTCACGAAGGATGACGAAGAAACGCTGCTTGGTTTCCTTCGTGAACCTTCGTGCCCTTCGTGGTTGAGGCCTTTGTGTTCTTGAACGCCGGTGATCCCAGCCCTTGCGCACGGCTACGTTCGGCGCTACGATTCGCCTGCTGCTCAAAATTTGAAGTCGTAATTCTCGCGGGCACTCTCGCGTACACCGGAGGCGGGCTATGAGACGCTGCAGCGGTTGGATCGTGCTGGTTGTTGTTTCCCTCTCTTTTGCGGTTTTCATCCCTCAAGCGAGCGCGCAGGTCGATCGCATCACGATTGCGGCCGGCACCGATGAGGATCACGCGCTGCAAGCCATTTCCAATGAGCAGGACGCGCAGAAGAAGCTTGCCATGTATGAAGAATTCGTTCAGAAGTTTTCGTCGAATCCTGCGGCCGTAGCCTACGGGAACTGGCAGATTTCGCAGGCCTACCAGACGACGGGCGATCTGCAGAAAGCGCTCGACTATGGCGACAAGGCGCTGGCCGGGTCTCCGCACAACCTCGATATTCTGGTGTCGCAGGCCAACGTGGCCGAGCAGGCCAAGGACAATGCCAAGTTGATCGACTACGCGGCCAAGGGCGGCGAGGTTTGCCTGTCGATTGCCAAGCAGCCCAAGCCCGAAGGCATGAGCGACGCCGACTTTGCGCAGAAGGTGAGCCAGGATCAAGCGGCGGTCGAGAACAACTGCGATTTCCTGGAGACCTCAGGCTTCAACGTGATCACTACGGAAAATGATCCGAAGAGCCGGATGGCGGACATCGAGAGATTCACGGCGGCTTTTCCGAACTCGAAATTTCAGGATAAGGTTTCCGAATACGTCATGTACACGCTGGGACCGGGTCAACTGAACGACAAGGCGCGGCTGGTTTCGTACGGGGAGAAGATTCTGGCGGCCAATCCGAACTCGCTGCCGGCGTTGCTGCTGCTGGCGAATTTCTACGGAGACGATACCAAGCCGGGAAGTGCCGCCAAAGCAATTACCTATTCGCAAAAAGTCATCGATCTGGCGAAGGCGGATGCTCCGGACGCAGACAAATCGCGGAAGATTGAAGCGGGGGCTGCCCATAACACGATCGGGTGGGCCTACCTGAAGCAGGAGAAAACCACGCCGGCCACTACTGAGCTAAAAACGGCCGCAGCCCTGCTTAAAGGGCAGGATGACCAGCAATATGCCCGGGCACTGTACGGTCTGGGATTCATTTACGCCAAGTTGAACAAGCTGACCGAGGCGCGCGAAGTGCTGACCGAGGCGGTGAAGATTCCCGGACCTCTGCAGCCGATGACGCAGGATCTGCTGACCAAGGTGAACAGCGCGCGGGCCAAGGGGCAGTAGGTTCCTAGAAGAAAGATCTCCACCACAGAGGACACAGAGGACACGGAGGAACTTCGGAGGTCGTTGGCGATCCCTCTGTGTCCCCTGTGTCCTCTGTGGTGAAGGTTCGTTTATTTTTCCGGCTTGACCAGTTCTTCGGAGAGTAGTTGAGCCTTCCAGGCGAGGGTGCGGGCGCGGTCGAGATCGCCGGCATCGACGGCTGTCTTCGACTGGTCCATGAACTGGTGGATCTGATTGACCATATCCTGCTGGTTCGGGGTGAGCTGGCGTCCCGCGATTTTCTTCAGGTTGGCTTCCGTCGATCCCAGCATTTGTTTGGCCGTGTCGCGCTGGTGAGACGCCTGGTCGCCGGGTGTGCCTCCAGCGAGTTGAATGTTGGGGTCTGAGGCTCCTCCCTGCTGCACAATGATCTTCTTCGGCGGAGGGCAGGGCGTTGGAGCGCTGGCTGTGGCCGGGGGATCTGACGGCGCCGGGGTGGAACCGGCCTGGCTTGTACTCGTCGGAGCAGGGGCAGGGTTGCAGTTCGGCGGCAGCACTCGCTTTCTGTGATGGTATCGCGGGGCAGTCTTCGTCGGAACTTGGCCAGAGGACTTCGGCGCCGGAATGGCCGGTGGCGACGGCTGGGACGAGGTTGGCGGGTTCTGCGCCGGCGGGGCGGTTTGACCGCTCGACGGCAGAGCGGGAGACGCGCAAACCACACTGAACACGAGGATTACGGCCAGAGTCATACCAGATCCCAGATGAAGTCCCAAGGCCTCTTCATCTTACGCCTTTGGAGCGCGGGCCAGCCATCCATTCACAAACCTCTAAGCAAAGAGGACACAGGGTTTCACGGAGGAAATCTGTTGCGCTCGACATGCCCGCCGGTCACGCAACTGGGATATGAAAGCGGAAAACGGTTCCGGTTCCGTCGATGGATTCAAAGTCGACTGAGCCGTAGTGCCACTGCAGAACCTGGTAGGTTTGGGCCAGGCCGATACCGCTGCCGTCTTTTTTGGTAGTGAAATAAAGTTCGAAGATTTTGTCGTGCAGATCTTGCGGAATCCCGCCACCCTGATCGCGCACCTCGGCAACTACGGCGTTGTCTTCGCGCCGGGCGGAGATCGTGAGCAGCCCTCCCTGGGGCATGGCCTGCACTCCATTGAGCACGACGTTGAGGATGGCCTGCTTCATCAGATCAACGTCGACCTTGATGGACAGCCGCTCGTCCGGCATGTGACGTTCGATGGTCACGCCGTGCTGCTCGGCGTCCGGGGAGGCGAGTTGAGCTACCTCTTCCATCAGGCGGCGCAGGTCGACTTCTTCCAGGTGAAGATCGCGGGGGCGGGTGAAATCGACTAGGGTTTGCACCACGCGATCCAGGCGGCGGATTTCGCTGTCGATAATATCCATGTGACGTCGAGTGTCAGGCTCCTGCTCCGCCAGTTTGTTGCGCAGCAGTTGCAGGTGGAGCACGATGGCGTTAATGGGATTCTTCACCTCGTGGGCCACGCCCCGAGTAAGGCGTCCGCTGGCCGAGAGGCGGCGCGACATCTCGATCTCGTCGCCAATGCGGCGCACCGATTCGGGGTCGCGCATGATCAGGAGAGCGCCGATCTGCGAATTCTTTTCCTGCACGAAGTCGAGCGAAACCTGGACGCGCTTGCCTCCGGCGGCGTCAAACTCGCGCTGCGACAAGGGCCGGCGGCGCTCGAAGGCATCGAGCAGAGCCGCGCCCAGCAGGGAATCGCGGTCGAATACTTCGTGAACCGTGTGTCCGAGGAGTTCGGCGCGAGGGCGTCCTAGAAAACCTTCCACGGGCGCGCTCACCAATACCACGCGCGAGTCGCGGGCAAACAGCATCAGGCCGTCCTGCAGCTTGGCCATGAGTTGATCCACGTTGTCTTTGAGGGCCGAGAAAATCTCGCGGCTGTCGCGAATCTGGCGACCCAGGTTGGCGATTTTTAGGGTGACGAGGCCGTATTCGTCGTGCCGGGACTCGTCGTTAGAAAGCGCATCGGCGTCGCCGGCGCTGACACTGTCGAGGTTGAGGCTGATTCTCTTCAGCGGTCCCAAGGCCAGGTTGGAAATTCCCGCGGCCAGAAACAAGGAGCCAAAGATCAACGCGATTGAAATATAACCTGCGCGCATGAGCCGGGCTTGGACCTCGCTCCTCAGGAAAACGGTTTGCACGCCGATGCGGATCGTACCAAAGGGTTCATCATTCAGTACCAACGGGTAGGTAACGTCATAAACCGCGGCCGGACTGAAAACCAGTTTGAGCTGATCGAGGAAGCGGGCGCCCACAATCTTTTGGAAGTCGGGGCGCGGAGCAATCACCTTGCCCACCATGCCGGCGTTGGTATGCAGCAAGGCCTTGCCGCTGACATCCACGATGGTCACGTCCTGGACGAATCTCCAGTCGCCGGTATAGGACTGAAGCAGGTTGTTCAGGGCCACGTCGGTCTGCAGATAGTCAGCTAACGCGCGCCGCACGGCAGCAGAGTTGGTGGTATCGACGGACGTGCTGCTGAAGTCGGGAACCGCATTGTAAGCGGCGTAGGCCAATTGGTGAGTCAGGCTGGTTGCGGTCTCGTTGGCGCTGGTGATGCGCAGTCGAAGGATTTGCGAGATGTACAGGTAGGAAAACGCGGCAACCATCGCCGTCACCATAAGAGTGATGACCAGCACGATGATGGTCTTTCGTCGCAGCATGGGGATCAAAGAAAAGAGAGAAGAAGAAATCGACTCGCTGAATGACCGCGCGAGCGGGTTAGCTACTCGGTACTTCCTCCTTGCCGGGGACTGCGTCGGCGGCGACGCTGCCGTATTCCTTCAGCTTGTTGTGGAGCGTTTTCAGGCTGATGCCGAGGATTTCCGCGGCTCGCGTCTTGTTGTTGCTGGTCGCCTCCAGGGTTTTCAGAATCAGCATTTTCTCGGCTTCTTCGACCGTGGTGCCTACACCCAGGCGAACCGCGTCGGGATCGTTCGCCGCAGTGCGCAGCGGAGCTTGTCCGAATCCCGGCGGCAAGTGTTTGGTCTCGACCACGCCGGCTTCGCAGACGATGACCGCCCGCTCCAGCGTGTTGCGCAGTTCGCGCACGTTGCCCGGCCACGAATACGCGTTGAACTGGTTCAGCACCGCTTCACTCACGGCCGCCACTTTGCGGGAGTGCTTGCTGCTCATCTCGGCCAGCAATAGCTGCACCAGGCTGGGGATGTCCTCTTTGTGCTCGCGCAGCGGAGGCATGTGGATGTTGAAGACGTTGAGGCGGTAATAGAGATCGCTGCGCAACTCGCCCCGGGAAACGGCCTCGTCGGGAGTTTTATTGGTGGCGGCGAGCACGCGCACGTCCACAGATGTTTCGACTTTGCTGCCCAGGCGCCGCAGTTTGTGGTCTTCCAGAACGCGCAACAATTTGGCCTGGGTTCCGACCGGCATTTCGCCGATTTCATCCAGCAGCAGGGTTCCACCTTCGGCGAGTTCAAAGCAGCCGGTACGGCGTTCCATCGCACCCGTGAATGCGCCTTTTTCGTGGCCGAAGATTTCGCTTTCCATCAGCGTTTCGGGAATCGCGGCGCAGTTGATGGCGACGAAAGGCCGGTCTTTGCGCGGGCTGAGATCATGGATGGTGCGAGCCACCAGTTCTTTTCCGGTGCCGCTGGCGCCCGTGATCAGCACGGACGCTGTACTCGGGGCGACCATCTCGATCAGCCTGAAAATCTCCTGCATCTTGCGTGAGGCGCCGTTGAGACGTCCGAGCGAGCCCGCGTCCCGCAGCCTGCGCCGGGTGGCTTCTAGTTCCGCGCGCGTGCCCAGCAGGGCGGAAGCGTTCCCGAGGATCGTTCGCAAGCGATTGGTGTCGATGGGCTTGGTGATGTAATCGTAGGCGCCCATGCGCATGGCCTGCACGGCGCTGTCGATGGTGCCCTGAGCGGTGACCAGGATGACCGCGATGGTCGTAGACTGATCCTGTTGGGCAAGATGTCCGAGCAGTTCGATTCCGCCCATGCGCGGCATTTTGAGGTCGGTGACCACGATCGACGGGGACCATTGGGTTGCTTTCTCTAGCCCTTCAGCGCCGTCGCGGGCTGTCTCCACACGATACCCCCAGGAACCGACCAGTTCGGCCAGCCCAGATCGTTCATTCTCCTCATCTTCGACAATCAGTATCTTTTCGTGGCTCATCGGTTTGTTCGTACCTGATTCCCTCGCTGTCGTCGTCCCTAGTTCGGTCGGGCGGTTCAATCTGGGGAAGGTTCAATCCGCGCGGCTCAGTCGCGCATCTGCTCCTCGGATCGAATCCTCACGATACGCGGCTCGCTTCCTGCCCGGCAAGCTCCGGATGGGCCTTTCCGGGGCCGCAATCCCACCAGGATTTCAATTTGAGACGAAACTGCCTGCTTAGCTCGTGGGGACTAATTCGAGTCTACGCTTTCGCTTTAAGCAGCGGTGCGATAGAATTCTGCGTTCCCCGGGTCTGGTCTCCATCGTTCTAGTTACGCTTTTTCCCTATAAGCAGCTGGGTTGCAAGGCAACTCGGGAACCATAACATTTTGGAGGATTCCATGAAAGCTAGCAGCACTACACGCGCACGCTTGCGGCCGGTAGCCGTCTGGTTAGCGGTGATCGCAGTGTTTGTGATTTCCGGTTCCGCATTCGCTCAGGATAGCTCCACCCCGAACTGGGACATATTTGTAGGGTATCAGTACCTGAATCCCGGCGGCACGGTTCCGGCCCCCGGCGGCGATCCCAACAATCCGACGCCGTACCCGCTTCCCGCCATGTCGAAGGGCGCCGGCACCGCCGCGACCTACAATTTCGATCCGCATTGGGGACTGGAGGGCGACTTCGGGTACAACCGGGACACCGGCGCGCAAAATTCGGAATGGACTGCGAGCGGCGGCCCGAGATTTGTGGTCCACGACGAAGGGGCGAGGTTTTTCATCCACGCGCTGGCAGGTTTGAATCGCGTGACTTACGACAGCGGACTGGCTTCGCACAATGGGATTGGCCTGCTTCTGGGCGGCGGCATGGATCTCACGCTCACGAAGAATATTTCCTGGCGGCTGTTTCAAGTGGACTACGTCTGGTCGCCTCACAACTTTTCCGGCGAGGCTGCTCCGGAATTTCCCTCCCTGCGCCGGCCCGAATTTCAGGGCGAAAGACTGCGCACGGGCATAGTGTTCAACCTGGGCGGAGCGCCGGCTGCAGTTCCAGCGGCGGCCTGCTCGGTGCAGCCTACAGAAGTAATGGTGGGCGAACCGATCGCGGCGACGGTTACGGCCAGCAATTTCAATCCCAAGCACACCGTGACTTACAGTTGGACTGGGAATGGCGGCGGTCAGATCACCGGAAAAGATACTGCAGCCAGCATCGACACTGCGAACGCCACTCCGGGCAGCTATACGATCACGGCGACGGTGACCGACCCGAAGTCGAGCAAGAACGGGGTAGCGACTTGCACGGCGAACTATAAGATAAATCCTTTGCCTCCGAAGAATCCTCCGACCATGTCGTTGTCGGCGAGTCCGACGGATCTGGTCACGGGCGGCAGCGTGAACCTGTCGGCTTCTTGCACCAGTCCCGACAGCGTCCCCGTTTCGGTTGCCAACTGGACTTCCACCGCCGGCACAGTCTCCGGCAATGGCAGCTCGGCAACCCTGAACACCGCCGGAGCGCCAGCTGGTCCAGTGACGGTGTCCGCGACCTGCACCGACTCGCGCGGTCTGACGGGACAAGCCTCCACGCAGGTTACGCTGGAGACTCCACCACCACCGCCGGTCAATCCCGAGGTCGTAAAACTGGAAGCCCGGCTCTCTCTCCACAGCGTTTACTTTGTGGTTGACCAGCCTCGCCCCGAGAATCTCAAGGGCGGTTTGCTGCTCAGTCAACAAAGGACGTTGATCGCACTGGCTGCCGACTTCAAGAAATATCTTGAGAGCAAGCCGGACGCGCACTTGATTCTCGGAGGCCACGCGGATCATCGTGGTTCCGCGGAATACAATCAGCGGCTCACCGAGCGTCGCGTCAACAGCGTCAAGAGCTTCCTGGTTGCGCAGGGTGTTCCTGAGGCAAGTATCGATACCAAAGCGTTTGGCTCGGAAAACAACCTGACCACTGATCAAGTGAAAGATTCAGTGGCGAATAACCCCGACCTGAGCACGGAAGAGCGGGCCCGGATTGTCAAGAACATCGATGTCGTCCGGATGGCGAGCAATCGCCGGGTGGACGTCACCTTGAGCACGACGGGTCAATCGTCGACGCGCGTGTTCCCGTTCAACTCAACCGATGCTCTGACTCTAATCGGTGGCCGGGAAGCACCCAAGAAAGCCCCTGCCAAGCCTGCGGCCAAGAAACCGGTGAAGAAACCGTAAGGCGGGCTGGAAGAACTCTAACGAAAACTGACGGAGGGCGGCTAGCCGCCCTCCGTTTTTTGTGGTGCCCCCTGATTGGCCAGCCAAGTGGACTCTTGCAGCGCTCTACCGCGCGCGAATCAAGCGTAAATCAAGCTCATTCGTCTTTCCCGGTACGATGTGGATCAGCGCCGAATCCTTCTCGTAGATTTTCAGGTCTTCCCATCTCGGCTTTTCCTGGGACCCACAGCTCCACGGCTCGATGTAATGGGTCACCGGCGGGGACTCCATCGCAAAAACCCGGTAATCGCCGGGGGGGATGTCGTTGACGTAAGCATCTCCGGTCGGATAGCTGCACCCCGACTGGTAGCGGTGCCACTGCATTTTCATTTCTTCCGCCGGAACCACAAGAACGACCGCCCGCGAGCGCGGTTTCCCCGTCTCATCTCGTACCTTCGCTTTGATTCCTCCCGGGCCAGTTGCGATCACAATCGACGCATCGCTGATTTCCTGCCCTGCTTTCACTTCAAAACCGTCTCGCAGAACATCGTGGCCCGCTATCTCTCCTCCCGCGAGATAGATCGCGGCCACGCCCGTCGCAAGTCTCATAATTGACATTTGTCCTAACCAGCCGATACGGTATTTTCCCGGCGGCAATTCGTGGAGGACGAAGTGTCCGTCGGGCTCAATTTCCAAGGGGTCGAGCGGCAGCTCCCGGCCATCTTCCACGGTGCGTGTCAAAATGCGCCCATCATCACTCACCAACGTCAGAACCAGATTGCCTGGTCTGAATATTTCGCCACGATTATCCCGGAACTGCCCGCTCACTCTCCCGTTCGGTGTGAGAGTTAAATCCTCTTTGATCACATCGCTGTCTTTGATTTCTATTTGCGATGTAGCGCGCCATTCCTTCTTGATTTCGAGTTCAGTTGGAGTCTTCCTGAGCTCACGCTCTCCGGAGTCGGCAACCACCGTGAGTCTGTACTTGCCTGGCGGAATCCCAGCGAGATCGAAGCTCCCCGAACGATTGACCGGCGCGTGATAGCCGATGTAGGTGGAATTCCCGGCGTCCAGATGGCTTAAGACCACAAACGGCTGCAGCAGACTTCTGCCTGACGGGAAGACAACGTGCCCCTGCACGCGGTGTGTCGGCGCTTCGCGCAGTACGAGGTTCAGTTTTTTCACTCCACCGGCAGTGATGTGCACCGGTTGAGATGCGTCCTCGTCAAGCACATTCGGATAAAACGTTCGGACGTAATCCTTCGGCAGGGGTTCGGTATTTGTCTTGTCGCCGAACGTCCGCATCGTTCCCTGGGAATTAACAAAGTACTCGCCCTCCGGCACATTGCAAAAACCGTAGTGACCGTTCTCATCAGCCTGGATCGAGCCCACAGCGAACCAGCGGTAGGTCTTCGCTCCTACGCGAACGCGCTGGGTTAGGGTAACGTCTCCTTTCGCCACGCCTCCGCCGCTTTGGTTCTGCAACACGCCTTGCAGGACTCCCCCGCCTTCCACTTCAAATACTGCGCCAATCTTCTGCTCCCCTCGCGCGAAGGAAAGGGTCCTTCCCCGCTGCCAGTAAGGCGGCTGCACGCGTCCCTGGCACAACAGAATTCCCAGAGAGACCCCGTAGATGTAGTCGCCTGGCCAGCGAACACTGGCATGAAACGTACCATCCGGCGCAGTCGTCACCGAAGTGTGCGTCCCTTTCGGATCACCTAGTTGGCCCACAGGAATAAGCTCTACGCGCGCTTCTGCGAGTGGGGTGCCATTCTTTGTCTGCACTCTTCCACTGATGGACATTTCTTGCTTGGTTAAGCGGATTGGGGCCCTTGCACTTTGTTGGGATTGCGCTGGCGTCGAGGTTGCCGCCACAGCGACCGCCGAGATCGCAAACAGCAGCCGGCCGGCTGTCAGCCCTTTTCTCATGCCAGGATTCTACTTAACACCCAGATCAGCCCCCGTTTCATTTGACACCGAACGCGCTCATGAAGTGCCTGCGAATCGGATTGCTACGCTGGCGCTGGTTCCAGCATTGAGATTCCTTTTCGCTTGAATAAGCGTCGTCGCGAGGCTGGCCGGAAACGGGCTTCGGGGAAGTGAGCGAACGACGTTCCAGGCCGGCTAGTCGGCTACTCGGAAGTTACCGCCCACAGAGCGCCCGGGAGGGTCAACTTCTAACCCACCTCCTTAGGTGAGTGAGAGCTTCTGGGGGGGCCGAAGGAAAAACGGAAACAAACGCCATGGGAGGAAGAATCTACCCGGACCTACCCGAAAGTGCCATCGCCAAGTGGTTGATTTGATGAGACTGTGTCTGGTATTCGGGTTGCCACTGCCTGGTCGAAGAAACGCGGGCGAAAATGATTCTCATGAGCCTGTTCCGCAGACCCCATGGTCAAGGTTTGACGATTTGGTGTCTGACGATTTGGCCGCCGTTGCTGATCATGTTGCTGGCCCTGCTCTGGACGGCGTGCGCTCGTCCCACCGGTCCGCAAAGTGACGATGCTGCCCTTCACGCCGACCAGCATCCGGTTCCCTTTCATGAACCGGGCGCAACCGCCCCGCAGGGAGATTCTCCGGCAACTCAAGAGATTGGCAGGAACGCGGACAATGGTCTTCCGTTCCACGAGTCGCAGAATCTGCCAGCCGGCACGCTGCTCACGGTTCGGCTGAAGACGCCCGTAGCCGCCGAGAATCCCGGCGCCAACGGAACGTTTGAAGCGGTGGTGGACGAACCGGTGGTGATCGAGGGGAACAGGTTGGTCCCACGGGGAGCCACCGTTGCCGGCCGAGTAGAGTCCGCCCGCGTTTCCAACCTCAAGCGCGACCACGGCTATGTCCGCCTCGCTCTCGATTCGATTCATATGGGAGCCGTAAGCCTGTCCATTCAAACCTCCAGCCTGTTCGTGCGCGGAAACGCTGGCGATGCCCCGGTTGCTCCAGGCGAAGTCGCGCCTGGCGAAACCCCGAAGGAAGGCTCCCCGGTCGTGATTCGCCTCGAAAAAGGCCGTCGGCTCACCTTCCGCCTGACTGAATCGGCCTACGTTGCCGCCAGTCAACGGACCCGCGTCGACCACTAAACCGTCCTCGAACCGTCCTCGAACCGTTCTTCCGAGTTTTCCACAGAAAGAATTCCCGTTTTAGTGACATCTGCCCTTATGTGCCACAGACCCAACTCTCTATAGTGGGCTCGGCAATGGGAATTGACTGGACGAAAGCCAACCCTGAATTTCCCATTTCAGGAAAACGAAGGTGTGGGGTGGCCGGATATCTGGTTTCATCCGGGAACGATCCCGCGCAAAGTAGGTCTATGAGCGCAGCTGCTGAAATCCCGTGGACGCCGCACGATTCGATTGCGGAACTGCATCCCCTTTTGGAGAACGTGCCCCTCGGTCTGGCGGAATGCCAGCGTGCGGGCAACATCACTGCGCTCAATCCGGTATTGGAAGGGATGCTCGGAGGCAGGTCGCGAATTGGGCGAGGCCTCAACTTTGCGGATCTGATCGATCCGCAAGACCGCGCCCAAGCCGGACGACTGCTCGCGGAACTGTTCGAGCGTCAACGAGACAGCTTTCAGATCGACTCCCAGGGCAGGGGCGAGAATGTCGGGCCAGTGCGCTGGACGGTCTGGCGGGTGACGGGCGCGAACGACAATCCCGATTATGCGCTGCTGCTGGCGGAAGACGATTCCAGGAGCCAGCAGGCCGAGCAACGACTCCGCCAGGCTGAGAGCCTGGAAGCGGTGGGGCGTTTGGCCGGAGGCGTGGCCCACGACTTCAACAATCTTCTGACCGGAGTACTGCTGTATTGCGACTTGCTGATGGCCCATCTGGAGCCCTGCCATCGGGTGCGCAAGTATGCCGAGGAAATCCGCAATGCCAGCCTGCAAGCGACGGGGCTGGTGCGGCAGTTGCTCGCGGTGGCCCGGCCTACGACTCGCGAGCCCCGGCTGCTTCTTCTCAACGACATCGCCGAAAGCATGCGGAACCTGCTGGTTCGTCTGATCGGGGAAAACATTGAATTGAAGTTTCAACTCGATCCCAACCTGGGCTTGATCCGAATGGATTCCACCCAATGCCAGCAGATTCTGCTCAACCTGGTGCTCAACGCGCGCGACGCCATCTCCCAAACGATATCCGGCGCGACGTCCGGGGGCGGCCAGATTACGGTGGAAACCTGCAATTGCAAGGTGCAGGTTCTCGCCGAGCAGATTCTCACCGAGCAGGTCTTGGCCGAGCATTCCGGGGCGGGCCGCCAAGCCTTACTGCCGTGCGCGCTCTTCGTAGTGGCCGACAACGGCAGCGGCATGGATGCGGCCACCCGCGATCGTGTGTTTGAAGCGTTTTTCACCACCAAGGCCGCCAAGGGCACGGGGTTGGGATTAGCCACGGTCTACGACATTGTGACCAGGAGTGGCGGCCTGATCCATGTGGACAGCGCGCCGGCCCGCGGCACCCGCGTTTCCTTGCTTCTGCCGCTGGTTCCGCCATCCGTGCTGCACTTGCAGGAGACCGCACGAGATTTTCAGCTGCAAAGCAATCCGGGAGTAGGTATTCCCAAAGAATTTGAGGGAGAAGAATGAACGCCATGACGTCTGCCGCTTTGAGTCCGATCACTGCCATGCCGCAAATTGAACCCGCCAATTTTCTCAACCTTCTGATCGTGGACGATGAACGATCAATCCGCGAGGCCTGCCGCGAAGTGGCGCAATCGCTGGGATATACGGCCTATGCAGCCGATTCCGCCGAGCATGCCTACCGGCTGCTCGATACCCAGGCCTTTGATGCCGTCCTGCTCGATCTGCGCCTGCCCGGCGCGGGCGGACTGGACGCGCTCCGGCGCATCAAGGAACGCCGACCTGAGGCTGTAGTCATCGTTGTGACCGGCTATGGCACCGTGCAGTCGGCGGTGCAGGCCATGAAGCATGGCGCCTATGACTATGTGACCAAACCGTTCAGTGTGGATGAACTGAAGCTGCTGCTGGAGCGCGTGGCCAGCCATTTGAAGCTGAAGTCGGAAAACCGCCTGCTGCGCGAGAAAGTGAAGTCCAAGCAGGGATTCGGCGGCATCGTGGGCCGCGCCCCGGAAATGGAAAAGCTCTACCGCATTATCGCCAAGGCGGCCAACAGCGTGCACCCGGTGCTGATTCTGGGCGAGAGCGGAACCGGCAAAGAGATGGTGGCGCGGTCCATTCATTATTCCGGACCCTTCCGCGACAAGCCGTTCATCCCGGTCGACTGCGGATCGCTGGTGCCCACGTTGATTGAGAGTGAACTGTTCGGCTACGTGAAGGGCGCGTTCACCGGTGCCAACCAGACTAAGGACGGGCTCCTTTCCATGGCCGAAGGCGGCACCATCTTCCTCGACGAAGTGGGAGAACTCCCGGTCGATCTGCAGGCCAAAATGTTGCGGGCGATCCAGGAAAAGGAAATTCGTCCCGTGGGCAGCACGCGCCGGGTGCCGATCAATGTGCGCATTCTGGCTGCCACCAACCGGGATCTGGAGAAAGCCGTCATGCAGGGCGAGTTTCGCCGGGACTTGTACTTCCGTCTCAATGTGCTCAGCCTGCGCATTCCCGCGCTGCGCGAGCGGCGGCAGGACATTCCTCTGTTGATCGCTTATTTCCTGGAACGCATGGTGCGAACCTCCGGCCTGGAAAAAATGCTCAGCGACGAAGCCCTCAAAGCGATGCTCGCCTATGACTGGCCGGGCAACGTCCGCGAGCTGGAGAATTGTCTCGAGCGAACCTACGCCTTCACCAGCGGTCCGCTGATTCACAGCACCGATCTGCCCCGCGAAGTGGCCAATCTGCCGCTGCCGCAGAACTCGGACGTGATGGGAAATGGCGCCGGGCCGCGGAAGATCATTCCCATGGCGGAACTGGAGAAGAACACGATCTTGAACGCGATCACAGAACTCCACGGCGACAAGCTGCAGGCGGCGCGGTTGTTGGGCATTGGAAAAACCACCCTCTACCGCAAGCTTAAGGACTATGCCGCCCAGGGATATCAATCTTGAAAGGTCCTGCAGAAGCACTCCAGTTTTGAACTTGTTCCTGGACGGGAGTGCCGCAACGGGACGTCGTTTGGTCGCCTGCAAGTTGCCTGCACTATTAAGCGCCGTGTTTTCACCATGCAGCACTATGGCGGCAGACGTGCAGCTTAAAGAGCATGATTCTACTCATAACGCCGTCAGCTAGCGGCCCTCAGTGTGCCGAATCTTTGCGTGCCGCCACCGGCCAGGAAACGCACTGGGCCACGACCTTGCAGGAGGGTGCCACCCGCCTGCGCGAACAAACCTATTCCGCCGCGGTCATCGACCAGTTCCTGCTGGAGACCGAACCCGACGAGAGCGATCAGATGATCGAACATCTGGGCAGCGCGTTCCCGGTCTACGTGAACTTCGCCGTCACCGGAATGGACCGTCTGGTGCGGGAAGTGCGCGTGGCTCTGCATCGCCGCAAGCGCGAAGAGGGCGCCGCCCGCCGCGCGGTCGCCGAACAGATGCACAACGAGATGCGCGACACCCTGACCGCCATGCTCCTTTCCTGCGAACTGGCGATGTCGGTGCCGGACATGCCCCACCCCGCGGTGGAAAAGATTCGTACCATCGACAACCTCGCACGAGAACTCAGGCTGCGGCTGGAAGTGAACTAGCGCTGGCTGGCTTGAGTTCCTCAAGTCAAGCGGGCAAATCTTCGATTCGAGTCTGGGAAGTCAACCCCCGTCACAAACCAGGCGAGGAAACCACAGGCGGAGGCCACGAAGATCGAAGAACCATGCGGCAAGGGACTTATGGTTAGGGGCGCGGTCGTGATGGTTGTGAGAAATGCTCCGACGATCACACTGACGATCGCGATCCACTGGTAAAGACGCAGCCCTGCAACGACGCTGGTTTGAGGCTCCCCTCGGTAAGCCTCCTCCACGAATCTTCCAAGCCCGGAGAGCATCAGGTAAACTCCCCCAACCATTGCCGTGCTCGTGTGCAGTAAGTAGAGCATGGTCACGATCACTGCGATAACAACGTTCCACAATAGCGAGTACAACGGAGTTGGGTGAATCGGGACGCCTTGCAGCGAAGCGATACGGCAGACCCGCGACCGCGGATGTACATAACGGATCCCCACCCAGTCTTCCACAGGCCGTCCATGACAGCAACCCTGTACCAGGCATCGCAGCCGTCCGATTCCTTGAATCCAGGGAGCAGCCACAACTAACGCGCTCAGCATCACCCAAATCTTTACGTCTAACATGCGTGCGGCAAGAATCCCACAAAGCGCAGTCCCGATCATTCCGCCGTAGAAACCAAGCGGCCGCAACAGGGCCGGAGAACCCTCAATCCACTGCGCCCACAGGGCAGATCCTACCACTCCACCGGCGAAGATCGAGATAGCGATCGCGCTCTTGCCGCGACCGAGAAGCGTTTCAAGGATTAGAATTCCAACGAATACCCCGGCTGCCGCGTAAGCGCCGTGATTGATGATCCGCACGGGACCAATGCGCCACTCACGCCAAGAGTTCGCGATGTCTTCCGAGAGCTTGCGCAGGAAAGACCAGACGTCGTCCATCCGCCCGACAATCCAGGCGACACAGAAACCGGCCAGCACATCCACCATTGCGTGCATTCCAGTAGTTAAGCAGCTTGCAGAAACCAGAAGCGCCCAGACCCGCGCCAGCCACCGTTGACGTCGGTTCCTGCCGATTACCTCGGCGGCTAAGAATGCCCATATCACGTGGTAGGAAGGAAATGCCGCCGCCGGGCTATCGAGCGACCGTTCGAAGTTCAACAGCATGCCCAAAGTTGTGTGCGAGACGAATGGACGCGGCGGCGCGATCAGCGGCACTGCGAGATAAATAGGGAATACGATGACCATGGCGAGCAGAGCCCGGCTCGAAAACCAGCGAAGCTCATGGCTGGTTCTCACGATCATTGGGACGAGAACCAGCACTATGTAGACACTGCCGTAAAGAATCTCAGTCCATGGCAAGACCGGCCATCGCGACTCAAAGGGGAGATAGGCGGTCTTTGCATCGATCGGTATTCCGAGCGTGACGATAGCCTCATAAAGCAAGAGCCACGGCAGCAGGACCGTCAAATAGCACCGGCCGCGCTCGAGGGTGGTTGGCCGCGTTTCAGAGTCCGCCGGGAGCAGACGTTGTTTGGGAAATGCTTCGCCGAAACGCGCCTGCATGTCGGGGAGTTCATATCCCAGAACCAGAGCTGCACTCGCTAGGATCACGGCCGGCGACACCAGCCATAAACCGCTGGCCGATCCGGAAGCAATGGCAATTCCCACGCACAATGAGGCGAACCCCACATAAATCGGATGACAAAACACACGGTAGACCCCGCCCGAGACGTACCGCGGAGGAGGGAATGCATTCATGGGTAGGCCACCGCCCAAACGCCAAAGGGATGCCATTCCGAAGGCCATCAGCAGAGCTCCAGCTCCGGCCGCCATCAGTCCCCACGTCAGAGAGTGAATCGCCCGCAAGGGGACAAGATCCCTCGTTCTGTCCGCCCAAATGATCAGAAGTATTGGCAGAACCGCGACGAAAAGCAGACCGTAAAGCTCTTTCGCTGCGGCCAGCTTTCTCATTCGCTCCACTTTACGACCTCGTGGATGGCCCATCCGGAACTTTCGCGAGGAGCGGTGTGGAATACTCCGCTGCTCAGCCACTTGCACTCATTGACCAAAAGCATGCTTCGCGGAAGCAACCCCGCCAAACGGGAGAGTCCAGGAAACACGGTGTCGCCAAGGTACCCTTGGCGCAGGACCAATCCACAGTCCAGTTCCAGCCGGGCAATAGCGTCGTCGAGCACGATCTCTGATTCTGTGATGGAACTGGCATGATGCTCTTCGCCATTATGGATAACAGTCTGATGTTGTACGGGTCCCTGCCAATCAATCCATACAACAGCATCCTCGAGCGAAAGATAGCGGCCCCAATGGAGGCTGATTAAAGGCAATTGCCACGGCGGAAGAGAAAGCGTAAGGCACTCCGCGTACCCGAGTCCGCCGATCTTTTTCCCGCGCACGAGCAAGTCGGCCTGAGACATGGGTTGCAAACAGTGCCAGTCGACTGACCCCTGCTCATTCTGAAACACGGTTCTGCGAACGGGTGCCCGCAACCCCTCCCACGTTCCCGCCACATCTAAGCCGGGCTGGTTGACCACTATGATCTTTTTATCGAATTTGGGCCCCGTGCTGCCGCGCAGGGAAGAGCCAGAGCCGACCTTGCCGTCGATGACAGTGATCAGACTTCCATAGTGAAGGGAAAGAGCGTTCCAGCGGAGGTCAGCGACGTACAAAATGGCCGCATCGCCATTCTCGGCGACGCAGTCCAGGTACCACTTCGTGAGGAGAAAAGAGTTCTTGCTCAAAGTGCGGTCGCCCCGCGCCCAAACAAAGGGAAAGCAAGGCGCATTATAGAGGCGCAAAGAGCAACCGGGGTCGAATTTGTTCGACGATTTCTTGCCCGGCTTTGCCGATTTCGCACTAGAATGTACCCGTTGCGTGCGGGAAGCGCCGCCCGTCGCGGCATTCCGCAATTCAGGGAGGCTCTGTGCACGTCCTCGTTACCGCCGACTCGCTCTCGGGATCATGGACGTATGCCCGCGAACTTGTGACCGGGCTGGTCACGCGCGGCGTGCGAGTCACGCTGGTCAGCTTTGGCGAGATTCCGATGCCCGAGCAGACCTCGTGGATGGATCATCTGCATGGCCTCGACTATCGTCCAACGGCTTTTCGCCTGGAATGGATGCAAGAAGCGGAAGAGGATTTGGCCGAATCGTCGGCATTCCTCGCCATGCTGGTTCGCGAACTGCGGCCCGACATTTTGCATCTGAACCAGTTTTGCTACGGAAACCTCGCGGTCGATGTGCCGCGGGTGGTGATGGCGCACGGCGATTTGATCACGTGGAAGAACGCGGTCCATGGTCACGCGATCAACGATCGTGTGATCAACGATCGTGTGATCAACGATCGTGTGATGAAAGATCGTGTGATGAACGATCGGGTGAAGTCCGCTCAGGCGCGCCGTCCTGATCCCTCACTGACCTGGTATCGCAACACGGTCGCCGACGGCTTGGCCGCAGCAGATGCGGTGGTAGCGCCTTCGGCCTGGATGCTTGAGCGAATTTCCGTTTCTTACGGGCGCCCGCGGCGCGCAGAAGTGATCTATCCGGGACGCAATCCGATTTTTTTCAATCCCTACGTCAGTAAAGACGATTGCGTGCTGGCCGTCGGGCGACTGGTGGACGCCAGCAAACAGGTTTTTCTTCTCACCCAGCAGCCGTATTCCGTGCCGGTCTGCATTGTGGGCGCGGAGCACACAGTGCCGGTGCCGCGCATTCCCATTCGTGCGGACGTGAAAGTGGATACTGACCAGACGTCAGTGGCGATCCGCGGTCCACAGACCGAAGCGCAACTGCGCGCGCTCTACAGCCGCGCGGCGATTTATGCCGCCACGGCGCGCTACGAACCTCTCGGCATGGCCGCGCTCGAAGCCGCGTTCTCCCGCTGCGCCATTGTGGCCAACGATATCCCGAGCTTCCGTGAGATCTGGGGTGACGCGGCCCTCTATTTCCGCACCAACGATGGAGCCAGCCTCGCCGACAAGATTCGCCTGCTCAACGCGGACCGTCCCATGCGCCGGGCCTATGCCGAGATGGCCTACACTCGCGCCCGCGAGCGCTTCACCACCAAGCGCATGATCGACGACTGCCTGCAGCTTTACCGCAGTCTGGTGTCGGGCAAGTCCCTGGCCGCCTGAGCCCACCCGCAGTTACTGTTTGGGCCCGGTAATAGCGATCCAGATTGGGCCGCTTCCTGTTGCAGCCGTGCCGGCGGCGGTCAAGGTGCCATTCCCGTTGAGGGTGTATATCGAAACCGACGCGCTATTCTGATTCGTCACGTAGGCGAATTTGCCAGAAGGATCGACGGCAATGAGGAAGGGCTGCGCTCCCGTCGCAATGGTGGCGGGCGTATTGGGCGTCAGGTTCCCAGTGCGGGCGTCGATGGTGAACATCGAAACCGTATTGTCGAGTCGATTCACCACGTAGGCGAATTTGCTGGTGGGATCCACGGCCACCGAGGTGGGTGAGTTTCCAGCAGAGATGACCGGTGGCGTATTGGGCGTCAGGAGTCCAGTGACGGGATCGATAGTGAATTGCCATACAAAGTTATTAGGCTGGCTGTATGCGTCGGGCACGTAGGCGAATTTACCGGAGGGATCTACGGTCACTCCAAAAGGAGACGATCCTGCTTGGACCGTGGCAGGCGTCGTCGGCGTCAGAATTCCAGTACTAGAGTTGATGGTGTACATCGAAACCGTGTCATCATCCTGGTTCGACGCATAGGCAAATTTGCCTGACGGGTCCACGGTCACAAATCCGGGGCTCCATCCTGCTCCCACCGCAGCGGGCGTGGTCGGCGTCAAAACTCCCGTGCTGGCGTTGATGGTGAACATGGAAATTGTGTTGTCGTCGCTATTCGCCGTGTAGACAAATCGGCCCAGGGGATCAATCGCGATGCCCTGCGGAAAATATCCAGTTGGGACCGTCGGCGGCGTTGTCGGGCTCAAGACCCCGGTGCTGGAATCGATCGTAAACATTGCGACGGTGGCGAGGTCACTCGCATTGGACATAAGATTCGCTACATAGGCGAACCTGCCCGAAGGATCCACGGCCAAGCCTTCTGCCCCGAACTGGTTGCCTCCGGTGGCGACAGTGGCCGGCGTCGTAGGGGTCAGGTCTCCGGTGCAGGAGTTGACGGTGTACATCGAAACTGTGTTTTCGGGATAACTCAACACGTAAGCAAGTTCCGGGGTGGATGAGGGAGTGCAAGATGGAACAGTTACCGTCTTCGGGGCAGAGCCTCCAGCGCAGCCGATACCGGCCAACAGCAGGGCGAAAGAGGCGACGTGCAGCGACCAGCGTTTCATGTGGATCCTCCCATGGCTCAGTTTCACTGCCTCCAAGCGGGTGAGACCCCGAGACTCTTGTTTCGATCATCCTACTCCAAGTCGTGTCGGCCGGAAAGACAGGAACACACGGTTGGTGGTATCTTCTTATGCTTACTAGAAACCAGTAAGGTTGGAGGATTCATGGCTCAGGTCAAAATCACGGTAAGGCCCAACGGCCCGTTTCGGGTCGAAGCTCCAGAAGGCACAATCGAATTGGTCGACGTCAACGGCACTCCGTTTGATCTGACCGGGAAGACGGCATTCTCTCTCTGCCGCTGCGGAGGATCGGTCAACAAGCCCTTCTGCGATGGAACGCACAGCAAAATCGGATTCCAGGGCGCGGAGTTAGCCGTGAAGAAAGCCGAAGGCGGCTCGTAGTCGCGCGGCGGAGGAGATCGTGCACGATTCACGCGACCACGATTCACAAGATCGCGAACTGGGAATGCATCGCAGGATTACGCGCCGTGATTTTCTGAACGGCGTTGCGATGACGGCGGGCGCGGCCCTGATGCCGTGGGATCTTTCCGCCGGGGCAGGAGCAGGTCAAGCTGCCGTCGGTCCTGAAAGTTCTCCCAACTACTACCCACCCGCTCTCACCGGCCTGCGCGGCAGCCATCCCGGATCGTTCGACGCCGCGCACAGCTTGCGCGACGGCACATTCTGGGATTCGGAGGGCAAGCCGGAAGCTACTGGCGAAACCTACGACCTGGTCATTGTGGGCGGCGGCATCAGCGGCCTGGCTGCCGCTCATTTTTACCGCAAGGCCACCGGCGGGAAGGCCCGCATCCTCATCCTCGAAAATCATGACGACTTTGGTGGACACGCCAAGCGCAACGAATTCCGCGTAGGCAACCGAACGTTAATCGGCTACGGCGGGACCTACTCGATCGAAAGTCCGGAGCCCTACAGCGAAGTCGCGAAGGGAGTGATCGAGGAATTGGGAATCGAGGTCAAGAGCTTCCCCAAATGTCTGGACAGAAATCTCTACGGTTCCATGGGGCGCGGTCCGAAGATTTTCTTCGACAAGGAAACTTTTGGCAGCGACAAACTGGTGGATGATCCTTACCCGTTTCCCGGCGGTGAGACCTTCGATCTCGCGGTTGCCGGACCCGACGCCTGGACGCACTTCCTGGCGGAGGCGCCGATTGCGGAGCAGGCGCGCCACGACGTCGCTCGCTTGTGCCGCGAGAAGAAAGACTATCTTCCCGGGCTCAATGCCGAACAGAAAAAAGATCGCCTGGCACGCATCAGCTATGCCCGCTTCCTGACGGAACTGGTGGGCGTGCACGGCGACGTGATTCGCCTCTACCAGACCATTTCGCAAACCCTGTTTGGTGTAGGCATTGAAGCCATCGCCGCACTGGATGCCTCGGAAACAGGCTATCCGGGTTTCAGCGGGATGGGTCTTGAGGCGACGGGCCTGGCCAACGAACGAAACTATTTCTTCCACTTTCCCGACGGCAATGCCAGCATCGCGCGCCTGCTGGTTCGCAAACTGATTCCGGAAGCCATGCCCGGCAACTCCGCGACGGATGTGGTCACCGCGAAAGCCAACTACGCGAAGCTGGATGAGAGTCAGTCGCCCGTGCGCATTCGATTGAACAGCACGGCGGTGCGGGTGAAGCATGTGGGCACGGCGGCAGCAGCGGCTGAGGTTGAAATTGCCTACGCTCGCGGCGGCAACGTCTATACGGTCAAAGCCGGGCACTGCATTCTGGCTTGCTGGAACATTGTGATTCCGTATATCTGCGAAGAATTGCCGGAAGCGCAGAGGCAAGCGCTGGCCTCGGAGCAGAAAGTTCCGCTGCTGTACAGCAACGTGCTATTGAGGAACTCGACCGCATTTCAGAAGCTGGGAGCGAATTCGATTTACGCCCCGGGTGGTTACCACTCTTACGTCGACATGGACTTGCCGGTCAGCATCGGGGAGTACCGTTGCCCGCGCGCGCCCGAGGATCCCCTCGTAGTGCACATGAGCAAGTCGCCGTGCCACGCGGGTCTGCCGGCCCGCGATCAACACATCGCCGGCCGCATGGAACTCTACACTACGACTTTTGAAACCATCGAGCGCAAGATTCGTGATCAGCTGGCGCGAACGCTGGGGCCGGGCGGATTCGATCCCGCTCGCGACATCGTGGCCATTACCGCCAACCGCTGGCCCCACGGCTATGCCTACGAATACAGCAGCCTGTGGGATAAGTTCGTGCTGGAAGGCGGAGAGACGCCGTGCGAGAAGGCGCGCAAGCCGTATGGGCGCATCGCCATCGCCAACTCCGATGCCGGCGCCTTAGCCTACACCGACGAGGCTATCAACCAGGCGTGGCGGGCGGTAGGGGAGATCTCGAAGAGCTAGCGGTTTCTCTACTGTGGTTCCGAGAGAGTCGACGAGGACTAATCTCGCTGTCCGCTTTTCAGCTGTGCCGCTTTGTCCCTCGCCGCTTGAGCCAACTGCGTCATGCCTTTGGCTTGGTATGCATCTGCCAACGCAGTTTCGAGTTCAGCATCGTCGCCGCCCGCTTCTTTCTCTTTCAAGTACGAAGCGATGGCCTCGTCGAACTGCTTTAGTTGAGCCTGGGAGATGCCCATGCTGTAGTAGACGCCGCCAGCCTGCGGTTCAAGCCGCAACGCTGTCTTGTATTCGAGGATCGCGGCTTCATGATTCTGCTGATCGGCGAGCGCCGCTCCCAAGCTGGCATGGGCCGCGGCGCTGTTCGGTTCTTGAGCTACCACCTTGGTGAATTCCTCTTGCGCTTCTTTGGGCTGATTCTGAGTGAGGTAGAGAGTGCCGAGGTCCATGCGGGCTCTCGCATTCTGTGGCTGCAGATCCAGGACCCGCTTCAACTCGGTCTCGCCTTCGGAAAACCTCCGTTCGACGAAGTACTCGTTCGCGAGCGCGTAATGGGCCGACGCATCCTGCGGGCTCTGCTTGACCTTCTTTTGGAGCTCGGCGATCATCCGGTCGACATTCTTCTGAGCGTCCATCGCGGAACGAAAGTGCAATTCCGGGGCGCGCCAGCGTTGCACTCCAAAGGCGGAAACCACTACGGCGAGCGCGACTACGCCCAGAACGCCGACGCGGCGCGCCACATCATGACCCGGCGCGAGGCGAGCAATCAGGGCCCCGAGAATCAGTCCGCTCACCAGTCCGCCAACGTGGCAGGCGTTGTCGATGCCGGAAACCATCGCTCCGAAAAGGACGTTAAAGCCGACGAAGAAGAGAAGGCTCCGGAGTGTGCCTTGGATCGCGACCTTGGGAACTGAGAATTCGCCGAGATAGAACGACGCCAGCAGCGCGCCCGCTAATCCAAAAATCGCTCCCGACGCGCCCACACTCAGTACTTCGGGATTCCAAGCCACACTCGCCAAACCGCCGGAAATCCCCGTGATCAGATAGATGGCAGCGAAGGTCCAGCGTCCATATAGCGATTCGCACAGCCTGCCCAGATCCCACAGGCACCACATGTTGAAGGCGATGTGCATGAGGCCGCCGTGAAGAAACATATAAGTCAGCAGCCGCCACCACTGGCCTGAGAGTGTGTAGGGGCCAAAGTTGGCGCCGAACACGTCCATCACTTTGTTCGTGAAGTCCAGCGAAGGACCGCTGGCGATTACCATCGCGATAAAGACCATCACGTTGGCGCCGACGAGCAACTGCGTGAGCGTGACGCTGGATTCGCGCTGCACCCAGGGGGCGGTGATGACGGGCTGCTTCGCGTTCTCGTCGATTTCGCCGCGCTGCGCCGCCTCGTGCTGCACACACCACGGGCAGATCTTCCTGAAGGAGAATGCCGGCATCTGCCGGCCGCATCGAATGCAATTCGCCATGTCTTACAAAAGAGTATCAGCAGTTGACGACGTTGTGCAGCGCACCGGAACACTTAGCGCGAGACGCAGCCTGCCCTGAGCGAAGTCGAAGGGTCCGCCGGCGATGCGGAGCGAGCGGCCCCGGACGAATGCGTCCGGGGCTACGTGATCCTGGATCAATGAATAGTTTTGGTCTTGCGCGACATGTAGTCCATCAGAAGATACTGCCCCAGCGTGTAGGGCGTCGTGAAATAAGCCTTGCCGCGGCACATCTCGGTGACTTTCTGTACAAACTGCACCAAACCGTAATCCGACGCCAGCATAAACGTGTTGATGAGCACGCCGGCGCGCTTGCACTTCGAAACTTCTTCCAGCGTCTGGCTCACCACCAGCGGATCGAGGCCGAAGGCGTTCTTGTAGATGCGACCGTCTTCGAGCGTCAGCGCCGAGGGCTTGCCGTCGGTGATCATCACGATCTGCTTCATGTCTTTTCGTTGCCGCTGCAGGATTCTCTGGGCCAGCCGCAGTCCCTCGCGCGTGTTGGTGTAGTAGGGGCCGACCTTGACTCGCGCGAGTTGCGATAACGGGATTTCCTCCGCCGAATCGTGAAACAGCACCAGCGAAAGCGAGTCGCCAGGATATTGCGTGCGGATCAAGTGCGACAACGCCATCGCCACTTTTTTCGCCGGAGTGAAGCGGTCTTCGCCGTAGAGAATCATCGAATGCGAACAGTCGAGCATCAGCACCGTCGCGCACGACGACTGGTACTCACACTGGTGCACCTGCAAATCCGAGTATTCGATGTTCAGCGGGAGCGTGAGGCCTTCGCGCTGGATCGCGCTCGACAGCGTCGCCGTAATGTCGAGATTGAGAGTGTCGCCGAACTCGTAGGTCTTCGCCGACCCGCTGGTCTCGATGCCGGTAGCGAGATCGCGCGTGTCGTGGCGTCCAAAACTCGCCTTGCCCAGCGACCCCAGCAGATTGCGCAGCGACTTGAAGCCGAGGAAGTCGAGGCTTTTGTCGGTAATTTCAAACTTGGCCTGCTGCGCTTCTCCGGTCTGTCCTCCGACGCTCGACTGGCGCGCCGGGTCGTGCGGTCCGTCGATCGAGATGTAGTCTTCTTGCTGCATGCGCTCGATTAACTTTTCGATCAGTTCGTCGAGTTGGCCGTCGGCCTGCATTTGCTCGATCTGCTCGCGCAGGTTCTCGTCGAACATTTCACCGTTCATCAGAGCCTGCTCGATGGCGCGCCTGAGTTCATCGAGCGTCTGCTCGCCTTCGGGCAGTTCGTACCACATGGAATCCTGAAACCCGCTCTGCAGCAGGTAGTCCGAGAGCGCGCCGAGCAAGTCCTCCATGCTCATCTCGCCCGCGGGGTCGGGT
Source organism: Candidatus Sulfotelmatobacter sp. (assembly GCA_052148475.1). Lineage (GTDB taxonomy): Bacteria > Acidobacteriota > Terriglobia > Terriglobales > Acidobacteriaceae > Sulfotelmatobacter. The sequence goes on from JBKQID010000025.1 coordinate 227,682, forward strand.
ACGTATTTGGAGTAACGAATGCGTTTCATAGCGCAGTTCTCAGTTCTCGGTTCTCAGTTCTCAGTTGCTGAACTGATCGCGAAGACAGAAACGAGGCAAGCCCGATTGCAGATCGACGGCGGTTGTGCGAGTTGTGGATCCTGATGTTCACTGAGAACCGAGAACCGAGAACTGAGAACTAGTTGAATTGTCTTCTCTGCCGGTAGGGCCGCTCATCCGACTCGACGGATTTCTCGCGCACTGGCTCCGGCTTCTTCTCGCCGGCCTTGAACACGCGTTCCTCGCTGCGGCCGATGCGCTTATGCGCGTGCAGGCCTTCGAGGATGAATTCCGCCGCCGACACTTGCTGTTCGGGACTGTCTTTCTGCGAAACGCTGAGCGGGCCGAGCTTGTCGACCAGGCCTTGAATTCCTTTCAACTTCTCCAGCGCTTCCACAGCCGGCACTGAGTCCGACAACTGAATCTCACCGCCGAGATCGAACCACTGCACTATCTGCTGAACGTTGGCGCCGGTGTAGTACTCGTCGTAGGTCTTGGCAATCGCCGAGCGGATCAGTTCGCGGCCTACGTGGTCGGCGCCCTTCATCTCGCCTTCATATTCCAGTTCAAGCTTGCCGGTAATCGCCGGCAGCGCCGCGTACACGTCGCTGATGCGGGGCACAACGACTTTCTCGGCGTTGCGAATGGCGCGGCGCTCCGCATTCGAAACTACGTTCTCCATCGCCGAAATCGGCAGCCGCTGGCTCACGCCCGAGCGCTTGTCGATTTTCTTATCTTCGCGAGCGGCGAAGGCCACGCGCTCAATCACTTCCTGCACATAGTTCGGCAGATGCAGGCTGAACGAAGGCTGGTTATGGCCGTTGCGCTTGGTCCAGGCTTCCTGTGCGGTGATCGCGATTCCCTCCTCGACCGTGGCCGGATAGTGGGTGCGAATCTCCGAGCCGATGCGGTCCTTCAGCGGCGTAATGATCTTGCCGCGCGCCGTGTAGTCTTCCGGATTGGCGCTGAACACCAGCGCGACATCGAGCGGCAGGCGGATGGGATAGCCCTTAATCTGCACATCGCCTTCCTGCATGATGTTGAACAGTCCCACCTGGATTTTTCCGGCGAGGTCGGGCAGTTCGTTGATGGCAAAGATGCCGCGATTGGCGCGGGGTAGCAAGCCGTAATGAACTGTGAGTTCGCTCGACAATTCGTGGCCGCCACGTGCGGCTTTGATGGGATCGATGTCGCCGATCAAATCGGCAATCGTGACGTCGGGCGTAGCCAACTTCTCCACGTAACGATGATCCGGGGAAAGATAAGCGATAGGCGACTCATCCCCCAGCCGCGCAACTTCTTCGCGGCAACGCCGGCAGATCGGAGCGTAGGGATTATCGTGAACTTCGCATCCCGCAAGATATGGCATGTGCGGATCGAGCAGCGTGGTCAAGGCGCGCAGGATGCGGCTTTTGGCCTGACCGCGCAGTCCCAGCAAAATGAAATTATGACGCGAAAGAATGGCGTTGATGATCTGCGGCACGACCGTGTCGTCGTAGCCCACAATGCCCGGGAATACAGGCGCGTCGCCATTGTCGCGCAGGCGGCGGGTCAGGTTGTCGCGCAGTTCGTCCTTAACGTGGCGCGCGCGCAAACGCTCTTCGGAAAAAATACTGCGGCGCAGTTCACCCAGCGTGCGCGGAAGACTACTCATGAAAGGATCCCCCACAAACAAACTTTCCCAGATTATACGCGCCGCAGCCCCAAGGTGTTTCCCACGCTCTGGCCGCTGAAGACTCACCAGCCAAGGCTAGCACGATCACCGGGCGTGCCCATTGCCGCCGGCCTTCTCGCGCGCCCGTGCTGCGCGACGAAGGTTCGGAATGACGCTTTCCAGATAAACCGCGACCGCCTCAATGCGCTGGCTCTCCGACCGCATCGCCAGCAGTTTCTGTTTGAAGTCGAGATCGAGGGGCAGAGAGCCCGCGAGATAAAAAGAGAGAGTGTCAGGGTCGGCGGCGGAGAGGTCCTGCACCGCTCCCGCCAGCGACAGGATTTCCAAGTGTGCCTGGATCGCCCGCGCCTTGTCGTCCGCGGACGCGGCGCCAGCTTCATCGGGCACGAGCAAGACGTCCGCCTGCAGGAATGACCGCTCACGGTTTAATTCGAGCACCTCAAAACGCTTGCGGCCTTCGGCCACCAGATCCATGCGCCCGTCGGGATACTCCTTCGTGACAGTGATGATCTCGGCGGTACACCCCACGTCCGCAAAGCCCTCTTCCAAGGCGCGCACCACTCCGAAGGGTGCATGGTTTGCGAGACACTCGCCAATCATCTCCTTGTAGCGCGGCTCGAAAATGTGCAGAGGCAGGGGCGTGCCGGGGAGCAGGACGAGATCGAGCGGAAACAAGGGAAGAAGGGCCACGAAGTCTCCACAGTCGGGGCGAGCAGGTCAGAGCGGGCTTCCCGATTGTACGACATGGCGGCTAACAACGCGTGCAGCTTCCAACTTGACTTGCAGCGCGGCGGAGGATAGAACGCGAACATGGAACTCGAAGGACAAGTAGTCGTGGTCACGGGCGCTTCGATGGGCATTGGCGAGGCGCTTGCCAAGGTGTTTGCCGAGGCGGGAGCGAGCGTGGTGCTGCTGTCGCGCGACGCAGCTCGGGCCGAGGCGGCCCGGGTGCGGGTCGGCTGTCTCGATCGCACCGCGGCTTTGTCCCTTGATGTCCGCCACTCCGAAGACATTGACCGCGTGCTCGCGCTGACCCTGCATCACTTCAAGCGCGTCGATGTCTGGATCAATAACGCCGGACACGGTCTGTTGGATTCCGTCGCGCAAACGGAAATGCAAGCTTGCCACGAAATGTTCGAAACCAACTTCTTCGGTGCGATGTCAGCCATGCAGGCGGTCATTCCGGTCATGCGGCAGCAAGGCAGCGGAACGATTATCAACATCTCCAGCGTCGCCGGGCACATTCCCATCCCGTTTCACGCTTCCTACAGCGCCACCAAGTTCGCGCTCAATGCGATCGGCAAGGCTGCAGGCGTTGAACTGAAGAAAGACGGCATTCATGTGCTCACCGTTTGTCCAGGCTATGTGCGGACGGGATTCAGCGAAAATGCGGTGCGGGGAAATGAACTGAAGCGGGTGCGTCCGGGCTCGGTGCGCGGCATCAGCGCCGAGCGCGTGGCCCGCGCTACGCTGCAAGGATATTTGAAGCAGAAGCGGGAAGTCATTGTTCCGTGGACGATGCACCTGCCCGTGAAGATCTATCAGCTGTTTCCGGCCGTGGTGGAGTGGGCGATGGGCAGGATGGCAAGATGAAAACCGATCTAAGATCTCAGATTTCAGATTGCGGATTTCAAACACGGTCCATGGCAGGGACGGTTCCAGCGATCACTCAGAAATCGGTCGACGAAGGATCGAAATCTGAAATCTGCAATCGCCGTTCTCAATCTATCCCAGTTCGCTCAGCATGGTTTCCATTTCCGATTGCGCGTGCAGGTTGCCGGTGCGCCGTGCCGAGGCGATGCCGTCGCCGAGCATCTTCTTCGCGTCGTCGACTCGCTCAGCCCGCACTAGCGTCTGCGCGGCCATGAAATATCCTGCCGTGTACTCGGGATGGTTCTCCAGCAGAATGGAAAATTCCGCCAGCGCGCGGTCAAAGTCGCCGTGCTTGGAGTACTCCATGGCCAGCCCGTAACGCGCAAAAGCGTCCTTGGGATTTTCGGTCAGAATTTCGTTGAGCGCGGCGATGCGGTCCATAGTATCGGGGAAGTGTCGAAAAAGAGTCGAGCGGTTCCCATTCACGAGATTACTACAACCGGCGCGCCAAGGGGCGGCGGACGCGCGCGAACAGACCTGCAGGAACACTCGCCAGAGTTTCTGCAAACTGATTACAATGGCCAGTCCCAACAAATTCTCAGTTCGAGAGGCGAGAATTGGCCTGTCCGTACTTTATGCCCGTTGCGCGATTCGAACACGGCTCCTGGCCGCATCCCGCCAGGCTTCCGCTGGGCGGCGGATGGTGCGGGCATTGCACAGCCCATGGCCACGAAGGCGAGCTTCCGCCGCAGGACGTTCTCGAAGCATTCTGCAACCTCGGGTATGCCAGCAGTTGCACTTGGTCGCCGCCGGAGCGGGTTTGGGATGCAGTGCGATTTTCCGTCTCCGCACCGCGCGACTCTGCCGTGCGCCCCGACGCCAAAAACGTTGCTGCTCTGCCGGCCCGCGTTCTGGTTCTCCGCTATGTTTGCGAACGAGATCACCGGCCCGTCGAAGATGGCGATTTGGAATTTGACCTGGCGCAGTCGACCTGGCTGCGGTGCCACGACGATGCGCGCATCCAGAAGATGGCGGAATGTTTTCTGGAGTCGTATCTGAAAAAGAAAGCGTGAGCAGCATGGTCCTGAGCAATAGCGGCCTCGCCACGAAAGGAAAGCAATCATGACCGACGAAACGCTCGTGCCCCGCCCAGTTCGCGATTCGCAATCGGAGATGGCCGAAATTGTACTGCCGAATGACGCCAATCCGCTGGCAGCCCTGCTCGGCGGACGTCTCATGCACTGGATCGATCTGGCCGGCGCCATGGCCGCCCACCGTCATTCGCGCAGCTACGTCGTGACCGCCTCCGTCGATCACATCGACTTTCTCGTGCCGGTGCGGGTGGGAGATCTCGTCATTCTGCGCTCGTCGGTCAACCGCGTATTCCAGACCTCGATGGAAGTGGGTGTGAAGGTCTTCGTCGAGAACTACATTGCCGACACAGCCCAGCACGTGGCCTCTGCCCACCTGACGTTTGTGGCCATCGATGGCGCTGGCAAGCGCCTGAAAATTGCACCTGTGATTCCCGAGACCGAAGAGCAACAGCGCCGCTACGATGACGCCGGAAGGCGCCGCGAGATCCGGCGCTCCGAGTCGGAACGACGGCGCAAGTTGCGCTGATTGTCAAGAACTGTTGTGATTTGCATCACATATTTGTGTTCCGGGAAAGTCTTAGGCTAGTCGCGATCCGAGGTTTTTCATGGATAGTGCCCTTTTAGTTCATCGCCTCCACTTCGCATTTACGGTTACCTTCCACTACCTGTTCCCGCAACTGACCATGGGTCTAGCACCGCTGATCGTGGTCCTCAAGACGATGGCCCTGCGCCGCAACGATGAGACTTACCATCAGGCAGCACGCTTCTGGGCGCGGATTTTCGGCATCAACTTCGTGCTCGGCGTGGTGACCGGCATCCCCATGGAATTTCAGTTCGGGACGAACTGGTCGCTCTTCTCGCGTTTTGCCGGAGGCGTCATCGGCCAGACCCTGGGCATGGAAGGCATGTTCGCGTTCTTCCTAGAGTCAGCATTCCTGGGCTTGTTCTTGTACGGCGAGAAACGGCTCAGCCCGCGTGCGCACTGGTGGTCGGCGGTCGCCGTGTTTCTGGGATCGTGGCTCTCGGGATTTTTCATCGTCGCTACTGACGCCTGGATGCAGCATCCCGTGGGCTACGCCAAGGCCGCCGATGGGTCGGTGCAGCTCACCAGCTTTTGGGCTCTGGTTCTGAACCCGTGGGCCTGGTGGCAATACGCTCACAACATGTCCGGCGCCGTGATCACGGGAGCATTCGTGATGGCGTCGGTGGGCGCGTTTTATCTGCTGTGGGGCAAGTTTCAAGCGCATGGCCGCATCTTCGTGCGCGTCGGAGTTGTGGCTGGACTCATCTTCAGCGTGGTGCAGTTGTTTCCCACTGGCGATGGCCAGGGCCGCCTGATCGCTGAGAACCAGCCGGTGACTCTGGCCGCCATGGAAGCGTTATTTGCCAGCCAGCCGGGAGCACCGCTGGTGCTGATCGGCCAGCCCAACGTGGATGAACGCAAGATCGACAATCCGCTGGTGGTTCCGAACGCGCTGAGTTTTCTGACCTATCGAGCGTGGAAGGCGCAAGTGCAGGGCTTGAGCGCTTTCCCCGAAGATCAGTGGCCGACCAGCATCGAGTTGCTTTATTTCAGCTATCACATCATGGTCGGGCTGGGGACGCTCTTCATCGCCATCGCGGTGGTAGCGGCGTTCCTGCTGTGGCGTGGCAAGTTGTTCTCCAGCCACTGGATGCTGTGGATTCTCTTGCTGGCGTTGCCGTTCCCCTACATCGCGAACACTGCCGGTTGGATGACGGCAGAACTGGGACGGCAGCCCTGGCTGGTCTATTCGCTCATGCGCACCGCCGACGGCTATTCGAAGACGGTCTCAGCCGGGAACGGAATGTTTACCCTGCTGGGTTTCATGGGCATGTACACGGTACTCGGAATCTTGTTCCTGTTTCTGGTGCGTCGCGAAATTGAACAAGGGCCCGAAGCCGAGACAGGATCGGCTCACTAGAGTAGCGGCGCCGTCTCGGCGGCAACTGGGCGAAGCTGCTGCAATGTTCTTGCCGCGATGTGAGGACGGAGATGCCCCTTCGGCAAGCTCAGGGCAGGCCTTCGCCACAGCCGGCGAGATGCCGGCGCTACGTGGAAGAGCGCAAGCAGCGCGGTGGGAGAGTGGCGCAGCGCAGTGGATGGGGTTTGTGCGACGCCGTGGAAGAGCGGCCCTTCAGGGCCGCGTGAGGGTTGGCAAGCAAGTGGGGCTTTAGCCCCTTAGGGATGAGGATTACGATGGCAACGCTTTGGTTCATGATTGTCGCAGTCATGGTGGCAGCATACGTGGTGCTCGACGGTTTCGACCTGGGCGCCGGTGTGATCTATCTCGGCGCTGCAAAGACGCCCGAGGAGCGCCGCAGCATCATGCGCGCCATCGGCCCCGTCTGGGACGGCAACGAAGTCTGGCTGCTCGCCGCCGGAGGCACGCTCTATTTCGCGTTTCCGTTACTCTACGCCTCCAGCTTCAGCGGCTTCTATCTGCCGCTCATGATCGTGCTGTGGCTGCTGATGCTGCGCGGCATTGGCATCGAGCTGCGCGCCCACATGCGGAACCCGGTTTGGCTGGGATTCTTTGACGTGGTCTTCTGCGTCGCCAGCGTGCTGTTGACGATCTTTTTCGGCGCTGCGTTGGGAAATGTCGTCCGCGGCGTTCCGCTCGGAGCCGATCACTACTTTTTCGAAGCTTTGTGGACCAACTTCCGCGTCGGCCCGAATCCCGGCATCCTCGACTGGTATACAGTTCTCACCGGGGTGATGGCGTTAGTCATCCTCACCGCGCACGGCTCGTTGTATGTCGCCGTGAAAACGGAAGGCGATTTGAACCGCCGCGCCCGGACAGTGGCTCAATGGGCCTGGCCGCTGCAACTTCTTCTGACCGTCGTCGGATTGGTAGCGACGGTCTTCATCCGTCCGGGCGTGCTCGACAACTACAAACAACACGTCATCGGATTCCTAATCCCGGTGCTGGTGTTCGGCGCGCTGGCCGTCATGATGCATGCCATGCTGAAAGGTGCGGACAAAATCGCCTTCGTCGCCTCGGCCCTGTACATCGTGGGCATGCTGGTAGGCGCGGCGTTCGCGCTCTATCCCGTGGTGCTGCCGTCGAGCAGCGATCCGGCGCTCAATCTGACCATCTACAACACCGCCGCCGGCCTGCACGGCCTGACCGTCGGCCTCACCTGGTGGATTCTTGGAATGATCCTCGCGCTCGGCTACTTTACCCTGCTGTTCCGCATGTTCAAGGGGAAAGTGCGGGCGGAGGGGGAAGGGTACTGAGGGAATCATCGCAGGAGTGAAACTCGGTAAAGCACCGGTTCGCATTGATTTGAAAGGGCGCGGCTTCCAGCCGCGCCGAAAGAATCGTTTCATCGCACCGAGCACGCAGCGGAAAGCGGTTGAGACGCTTCCGCCTCAGAATCAGCGCTGCTCCGCATACAACTGCTTACCAGCCTAGGTCCCGTCGTCCTCCAGATTTGTCGCGAAAGGACGCTGATGTCTTTGCAGCCGTGAAAGGCGACGAGGCAGTCGAGGTTTATTCCCCACGCCGCTTGCTTTTGTTCACTTGTGGCCAACTGCCCGAACTCGACGTCTCCGTTCCATGCGGGAGAGACATTGCGTCCATGCGGGTTCAGCCCGAAATGATCGCATCGAATGTCGGTCCTTCCCGCACAGAAATCTTCTTGAACATGGACAACGGGATTGTCTTGCTTGAAGACTGCGGATGTGAATTCGAGGGCCGCCGCATCCAATACTCCGTGGTCCAAGAAAATCCTCGCTCGCAACTCTGTTCTGGGCGCCAGATGAAGACTTGAAAGAATCCAGTTGCTGACAAGAAACTCGGACCCGCATGTGTCGTTCTTGCACTCCTCTACCGTAAGCTGATGTCGGTGTTTTTCCCGAAGCCCCCTGAAAGATGCGGCCGGATCCGGGCTCGCGTCGAGACGCTCGACATCCTCGAGTAACGACTTCGCTTGCCAGCGAGCGTGAAAAGCGCCGGCCGCGATGCCACCGCAAACCAGAATCATGACAAGAACGATGACTCCGGCTAAACGCATATCACGCATCCTCGCTTGGAGAGCAGCAACCGAACCAAATGTACAGCATCTCGCCTGTATAATCGAGCTTGGGGTTTCTGCCTCTTCTTCACTTTCGCAATTCTTCTCTGGAGTGTGATTCTTTGAACGCACATATGCCGCATCAGCATGGACAAGGGCCGGCGCCGCAGGGGCCGCAGCCGCTGCCGGGGGTGGACGCCATCATCGCCGTGGGGTCGGGAAAGGGCGGCGTGGGCAAGACCACGCTGGCAGTGAACCTGGCCGTCGCGCTGGTCAAGATGGGACACAAAGTCGGCTTGCTCGATGCGGACGTGTACGGTCCGAATGTGCCGCTGATGCTAGGCGTCAACGCCCAGCCGCGGATGGTTGGCGAGAACCGCATTGAGCCGATTCAGGCGTTTGGGTTGAAAGTGATTTCTGTGGGATTTCTTAATCCCGGCGATAAGCCCATCATCTGGCGCGGGCCCATGCTGCACCAGATCGTGCGGCAGTTTCTGGGGCTGGTGGAGTGGGGACAACTCGACTATCTCATCGTCGATCTGCCGCCGGGCACGGGCGACATCGCGCTGTCGCTGGTGCAGACGGTGCCGCTGACGGGCGCGGTGGTGGTGTCGACTCCATCGGATGTTTCGCTGCAGGACGCGCGCAAGGCGATTGAAATGTTCCGCCAGATGAAGGTGGATGTGGTGGGCGTGGTCGAGAACATGAGCTATTTCACTTGCCCGCACTGCCAGCATGAGGTGGATATTTTTTCGCGCGGCGGCGCGGAGAAAATGGCGGCGCAGTTTGGGGTCGCGTTCCTAGGGAACATCGCTCTCGATCCGGAAGTGCGCAAGTCCGGCGACGGTGGAACGCCCGTGGTGCTGGAGGGCGAGAATTCTCCGCATGCCAAGTCGATTTACGAGTTCGCGCAGAGAGTCGTGACGCGGGTGACGGAGATTCGGGCGAATGCCCCGGCTAGCGTGATCCAGATTCAGTAACCTATCACCGTTCCCAAATGTATCGTCATCCTGAGGGGCGCTCTATGCCCCGAAGGACCTGTGCAACTTGCCGGGGAGTCCATAGGTCCTTCGCGGCAAGACCGCCACTCAGGATGACAATGCTTCTGAGTTGTTAGCGCCTGAAACGCGCGAGCTGAAAAATCGCAGCCGGCTGACGGTTTCTCAGTATCAAGTCCGCCATCATCTCGCCGATCGCTGGGCCGTGTTTGAAACCGTGCCCCGAGCCGCCGCCTACGATCCACACGTTTTCGTTTTGCGGATGGCGGTCGAGGATGAAGTGGCTGTCCGGCGTCTGCTCGTACTGGCATACGCGAGTCTCGACCAGCGGCGCATTTCTCAGGGCAGGGAATCGGAAGCCGACATATGCGCGAATGTCTGTTAGCGTTTCCGGACTGACCACGCGCTCGCCGTCGGTGGGATCGAACGCCGGTCCGCGAGTATCGTCGGCGATCTTGAACCCGCGCCGGGCGTCGCCTGAGACGGCGCCGGGAATGCCGTAGCGAAAGCGGCCGCGGTGATCGCCCCACACGGGAAGATGTTTGTCGCTGAACCGGTCATCCCCGGCGGGCGTGCCAAAGAAAAAAATATCCTGCTTGGTCGGTTGCACCAGGTCGCCAATGGTTTCAGGGAACAGCTTGCCCAGCCAGGGGCCGCAGGCGAAGACGTAGATATCCGCTTTGAGAGATTGTGAAGAAGAGTAGTCTCCCGAAGGAGCAACCGCAGGGGCTAAAGCCCGCTCGGATTTCACGCGGTTTACGCGGTCCTGAGGGGCCGCTCTTCCACCATTAAGGGGCGCTCTTTCACAAAGAAGCGGCGCTCTTCCAGAGAGAAGCCCGTTTTCCAGGCCGCTGTGCAGCATGGCTGCCTGTCGGTACTTGCCTCCCGCCGTGACGAAAGCTTCGACCACTGCTTGGCAGCTGGCGCGGGCGTCGAGATATCCGCACTCGGGCTCGAAGATTCCCCACTCGATTCCGGCAAAGTTGATCTGCGGCCAGCGTTTCTTCATCTGGGGCGCAGAAAGCTCCTGAAACTTGATCTTCGCCGCGCGCAACATTTCGACCGATCCGCGCTCGAACGCGTCGTCATTATCGCGCCCCGATGCCGTCGCCATCCATAGCACGCCGGAGCGGTGCAGGAATTGCCGCTTCCATCGGCGCTCGTACTTCGCCCAGAGCTTGAGGGCGCGGGCGGCCATCTCGGTGTAAGGTTGATCGGGGCCGTAGGTGCCGCGCATGACGCGGGTTTCCCCGCCTGAAGACGCCCGCGAATTGCCGGGCCCCCAGGCGTCAAGCAGCGTTACCCGTGCCCCGCGCTCCAGAAGATGGAGGGCAGTCCATCCGCCGAAGGCTCCGGCGCCGATGACGGCGATGTGCGGTGTGGATTTCATTGACTCTGGCTCCGATGAATCCGACGAGCCCATTGAGAATACGAAAAGCGCCCTTGAAAGAGAAGATTGCTCCTTGACATCAGCTCGCCTCCGCCGTAGGAAGGTCATAGTCTGGCCAACATAGTATGGCGAACATAGTATGGCGAACATAATCTGGCCAATAAGCGGATCCTTGCTGTGGAGGCCATGATGACACCACCAACGATAGTCGCGAACCGACGGGAATTCCTGCGAACGTCTGCGGCCGTGATGGCCTCGAGCGCACTTGCGAATACCGGACCGTTTGTGGGTGCCGGACCATGCCGGCAGCCCAGCCCGCAGCCGAGCCAGGGATTTGCCGCCAAGCAGGAGCTGCGCCGCAAAGAGTTGTGGGGATTGCTGGGGGACCTTCCGTGGCAGCATCGCCCCGGTCCGGCGAAGTTGATCAAGACCGAAAAGCATGACGGATACACCTTGGAGCGCCTGTTACTTGATCTGAACGGCGAGGAGCCAGTTCCGGCGCTGCTGCTGATCCCGGACAAGCGGCAGACTCCGGCTCCGGGCTTGCTCTATATTCACTGGCACGCTGGGATGTATGAGCTGGGCAAAGAGCAACTGCTGAAGGGCGTAGAGGCGCAACCTGCTTACGCTCCCGTGTGCGCGGAGAAGGGGCTGGTCACGCTGGCAATCGATAGCTGGTGCTTTGGCGAGCGTCAGCGCGAAGCGAATGGTCAAACCGGCGAACAGGATGCATTCAAGCTGATGCTCTGGAGGGGCCAGGTGCTGTTCGGCAGGATGATGTTCGATGAGTTTCGCGCAATCGACTATCTGGCCAGCCGCGCCGAGGTGGACCCGGGACGCATGGGAGCATTCGGCATGTCCATGGGCTCAACCAAGGCATGGTGGCTGGCGGCGCTTGATCCCCGGGTCGCGGTTTGCATGGATGTCTGCTGCCTCACCGATTTCGACGAGCTCATCAAAACCCACGCTCTCAAGGAACACGGCATCTTTTATTACGTGCCGTCCCTGCTGAAGCATTTTCAAACCGCGGAGATTAATGAGCTGATCGTGCCCCGGCCTCATTTGAGCGTGAACGGACGCCGGGATCCTTTGACTCCGCCCGCGGGCGTGGAAAAGATTCGTGATTACCTCATGCCGCTTTACCGGCAGCAGGGGAGAGAGCGAGACTGCCGCATTGAACTGTACGACTGTGCTCACGTGGAGCTACCTGAGATGCGCAAGCTGGTGTTGGAATGGATGGACCAGTATCTGGTGGCGAAGGGCACAGGGTCGTGAACTTGGCCGCTCCGTCGCATTCCTGGAGTTGGGACGGGGATGGCATCTTGGGTCCAAAAGGCAACCTTCTGCATCTAAAATAGTTAGGTAAAATAGATTGGATGCAGTTTCTTCCCCTGGCTAATGCCGTTTGGCCTGAGACAACTGACATAACTGCGTATGCCAGCTGACCCGAATATCGGGAATCGCGAACGCGAAATTCTGACCGCGCTGGTGGAGACGTTCATCTCCACGGGCGAGCCGGTGGGTTCGCGGACGCTCGCGCGGTCGAACCGCGAGGGGCTGAGCCCGGCATCCATTCGCAACGTGATGGCCGACCTGTCGGACGCAGGCTTCCTCGAACAGCCACATGCCTCTGCCGGGCGCATCCCGACGACGGAGGCTTATCGCTATTACGTGGAGCAGATTTCCGGCACAGCTCGGTTGGCGCCGCAGGAAGAGACCATGATCTCCGATTCGCTGGCGGGCATTACGGACGTGCAGGAGTTCATGGAGCGCACCTCGCATGTGCTGTCGCTGATTTCGCGCAACGTGGGCGTGACCGTAGCAACGAGCGGACCGAAGAACGCGCTGGAGCATGTTTATTTCTCGCGACTGGGGGAGCAGAAAGTTCTGGCCGTGCTGGTTACCCGTTCCGGGCTGGTGCGAGATCGTGTGCTGCGCCTCGATTTATCGCAGTCGGAGCTGGACCTGGCCGCGCGCTACATCAACGACAATTTCCGCGGTTGGACCATGGAATCGATGCGGGCGGAACTCTGTCGCCGCCTGGAGCAGGAGCGCGGCGAATACGACCGCCTGATGAATTCGATTGAGCAACTTTATAAACAAGGCGCGCTGGCGGCTGAGCAAGGATCTCAGTTTGTCTTCGTCGAAGGCGCAGCCAACCTGGTTACCGGCGAGCAGGACCGGCAGCGGCTGCAGGAGATGCTTAAGACGCTGGAGGAAAAAGAAAAAGTCGTGCAGCTGCTGGGTGCATATCTGGATGTGAAGCAGGAGGCGGTACGCGTGGTTATCGGACTCGACCAGGCCCTGCCGTCGATGCAAAACTTTGTTTTGATCGGAGCTCCGGCCCATGCCGGCAACGAGGTCATGGGTTCGCTGGCGGTGATTGGGCCTACGCGCATGGACTATCAGCACACCATCACGGCGGTCTCGTACATCGCGCGGTTATTTGACAAGATCTTAAATGAATCGGAATAATGCGGCGCGTTGTTGTTAAATAAAGGTTATGAAGAAAGCAAACGGAAAATCGGAAACGGAAATGGCGGGACTGGATCTGGAACACGAGCTTCCTCCCGCGGACGGCGACGATCGCCCCTCGGAATCGGGCGCCAGCGCGGTTGCAGCCGAAATCGCGGGTCCCGTAGCAGAATTGCAAAAGCTGAAAGCTGAGCGCGATTCCTTGCTCGACCGCCTGGCGCGAGCGCAGGCCGAATTCGAAAATGCCCGTCGCCGCGCCGGCAAAGAGCAGCAGGACTTCCGCGAGTACGCGGCGGCCGACGCGATCAAGCCGCTGCTGCCGGTCCTCGACAGCTTCGAGCGCGCCCTGCAGGTCAAATCGGAGCCGGGCGACTTCCGCAGCGGCGTGGAACTCATCTACAAGCAGTTGCAGGATGCGCTGGCGAAGATCGGTGTGCGTGCCATTCCCGCCAAGGGCGAGCCGTTCGATCCTCATGTGCATGAGGCCATCGAAATGGTGGAGACCTCCGACGCGGCCGACCACGAGGTGCTGGAGGAGTTGCAGCGGGGCTACAAGTTCAAAGATCGCCTGCTGCGCCCGGCCATGGTCAAGGTCGCAAAGAATCCCTGAGAATTCGATCGCGCGCGAAATTCCATCACCCGGCCCCAGCTTGCCCGGACTTTTTTATTGAAGAGAGGATTATTCTGACGACGAACGCGAAGCGCGATTATTACGAAGTGTTGGGGGTCAGCCGCACCGTCACGGAGGTGGAGCTCAAGAGCGCCTATCGCAAGCTCGCGCTGCAGTTCCATCCCGACCGCAATCCCAACAATCCCAGTGCGGAAGAAAAGTTCAAGGAAGTCAGTGAAGCCTATGCCGTGCTGGCCGACACCGACAAACGTGCCGCTTATGACCGCTACGGCCATGCCGGACTGGGCGGCGGTTCTGGGCCGGGCTCGGGCTTCGATCCCACGGTCTTTCAGGACTTCAGCGACATTTTCGGAGAGTTCTTCGGTTTTGGCGACATGTTCGGTGGAGGCGGAGGAGGACGCCGCAGCCGGGTGCAGCGTGGCGCCGACCTGCGCGAAGATCTGACCCTCGAGTTCGAAGAGGCGTTCTTTGGCACCGAGTCGCACGTCACGGTTCGCCGTCATGAGGCTTGCGAAGACTGCCGTGGTTCCGGTTCGGCGCCCGGCAAGGGAGCAACGACTTGCCGCTCCTGCGGTGGCCGCGGCCAGGTACGCTACCAGCAGGGATTCTTCAGCATCGCGCGCACCTGTCCTGCGTGCCAGGGGACGGGCAGCGTTATTACTGATCCCTGCCCGAAGTGCAAAGGCGAAGGCCGCGTTCTGCGGCAGCGCACCGTCGACGCTAAAGTTCCCGCGGGCGTTGAGGATGGAACGCGCATTCGCTTTTCCGGTGGAGGCGAGGTTGGCGCATTCGGCGGTCCGGCCGGAGATTTGTACGTGGTGCTGCACGTGAAGGAGCATGCCTTCTTCGCGCGTGAAGGCAACGATTTGCACTGCGTCGTCCCGATATCGGTGGCCCAGGCCGCAATGGGCGCGGAGATTCGGGTGCCCACCATGGAAGGCGAGCATACGCTCAAGATTCCGGACGGCACTCAGCCCGGCGCCGTGTTTCGCATCCGCCACAAAGGTGTACCGGTGTTGAACGGGCACAGCAAGGGCGATTTGTACGTTGAGGTTCGCGTGCAAGTCCCGACCAAGATCAACAAGCGCCAGAAAGAGTTGTTGCAGGAACTCGACGCCCTCTCGAAAGTCGACAACCAGCCGCTGCTGCGCTCGCTGCTGGGCAAGATGAAAGACATGTTCGGATGACGGTAGATGCGCCCCTGCGCCGCAACCATCCCTCATGACCCGACGCCGATGGATCGCCGAGGAATTCTCAGGCAACTGGGCTGCCCTCACGGGCGCGCACGCCGATCATCTCGTACGCGTTCTGCGCGCTCGCGTGGGACAAGAATTCGACATCTCGGCCGGTGGAAGGGTGAGGCGCGGACGCATCGCGGGCGTCCAAGACGGACGCGTCGAGTTCGAGTTGGGGGAAGAAGTTTCTGCGGTGACGGTACCCAACGTCGCTCTCCTGCTCGCTGTTTTCAAATTCGACCGCATGGAGTGGGTGATTGAAAAATGTACTGAGCTGGGAGTCTCCCGAATTGTCCCGGTAATCGCTCGCCGAACCGACGCGCACCTGGCTGCGGCCGCGGTAAAACGCTCCGACCGTTGGCGCAGGCTCGCGTTGCAGGCCGCCGAGCAGTCCCGCCGCGCGATTCCGCCCGAGATTGCTGCGCCCATCAAACTGCCAGACGCGGCGAACGCGAACAGGTCCGCGTTGCGCATCGTACTGGCAGAACCGCTGGCAGAGTCTGCGCAGCAGATCCTGCTGCGCGATGTGCTGGCTTCCGGCTCCGGAGAAGAGATCGCGCTGGCGATCGGTCCAGCAGGAGGCTGGGCGGAAGACGAATTACAATTCTTCCAGACAGCCGGATGGATCTCGGCTTCGCTGGGCCACACGATTTTGCGAGCCGAGACCGCGGCCATCGCTGCCACTGCGATCGTATTCTCCGAACTGGGTTGAGGCGCGACCCGCAAGATGCGGAATTGCTGTCTCCCTGTTCTCCCAAAGCGTACCGAGCTCAGTCCTCTCATGCCTACAGTGATATCCTGACCTCAATGCCGTCTTCGAAGAGCAGTTTTCGCCCGGCTCCGTTTGTTCCAGACGATCGTCAGCGCGAGGCTATCGAGCACGTCCACGGGCCCATGCTGGTGGTTGCGGGTGCGGGTACGGGGAAGACTTCCGTGCTCACGCATCGCATCGAGCGCCTGGTCCGCAACGGGCACGCTCAACCCGACGAGATTCTCGCCCTGACCTACACCGTCAATGCGGCTCGAGAAATGCGCGAGCGGGTGGGCAAGTTGCTGGGCGGCAAAACCGTGAATGCAGCGACCTTTCACGACTATTGCCTCGACCTGCTCAAGCGTGTCCACCGGGATTTCGGCGTTCTCGACGAGAAAGATCTCTGGATCTACCTGCGCCGCCGCATGCGCGAACTTCGTCTCGAGCACTTTATTCGCGCCGCGAATCTCGGGCAGTTTCTGAACGACCTGCTGGAGTTCGTCAGCCGCTGCCACGACGAACTGATCACGCCGGAAAAATACGCGCACTACGTCGAGCGCCTGGAGCGGGGCGAGGTCCCCATGCCGCGCGTCGCCAAGTCCAAGAATGCTCTAGATCATGCCGAGGTCCTGGGGCGCTGCCGCGAGATTGCGCGCGTGTTCGAAACCATGGAGCGCTGGCTGCTCGAAGAGAATCTCGGCACCTTCGGCCACATGATCACGCGCGCCCATGCCTTGTTGCAGAGCGACGAGACCGTTCTGGCCGAGGTTCGCGCCCGCGCTCGTTTCATTCTCGCCGACGAATTTCAGGACGCCAACCTGGCGCAGATCCGCATTCTCACTCGACTCGCCGGTTCCGCCGGCAATCTTTTCGCCGTCGGTGATCCCGACCAGTCGATCTACCGTTTTCGCGGCGCATCGAGCGCAGCTTTCGACTTGTTCCACCGGCATTTTCCCGGCGCAAAACGAGTGGCGCTGGAGAAGAATCGTCGTTCGACTACGCCGATCTTGCGCAGCGCGTTTGCTTTGATCGACCAGAATCCGCCGGTCTTTGCCAAGAATGCCGCCCAGAATGCCGACGGTGCTCTGGCGTACCACCGCCAGCCGCTGCAGTCCGCCCGCGAAGAGCAAGCCGCGAAAGCTGGAATGCAGCTTCCGAGCCCGTTGGTTTCGGCAGTCGTGCTCACCAACCGAGATGCGGAGGGCCCCGACGTGGTCGCCTTCATCCGCGATGCGCAGAAAAAGTTGAAGTGCAAGTGGTCCGATTTCGGCATCCTCTACCGCTCGCACCTGCATCGCGATGATATCGTACACGAACTCGCCAAAGCCGGAATCCCCTTCGTCATCGAGAGCATGGACATTTCCGATACTCCCGAAGTTCGCGACCTGTTCGCCTGCCTGAGCGCGATCGTTTCCGCAGGCGACGACGTCAGCTGGTTTCGCGTCGCGGCCTTGCCGGCGTTTCATGTGAATCCGCAGCAGCTTCGCCAGGTGATGCGGGCCATTGCCCGGGACAATCGCGAGCGCCAGGTCGTCCCGCTTCAATCTGCGCTGGACCGGGTGGACGGGGGCGGCGAGGTTCTGGCGGCAGTGCGGCGCGCCCGGGAAGAGATTCGCCGCAAGGAAGCGAAGGCTCGCGCCGCGCTCGACATCATCGTGAAACAGTTTGGGCTCGATGCGGCGTCGCCAATTCTTCAGGCGGCCTTGCGCTTCGCAACGGAGTGGGAAAAGAAAAAAATAAACAAGACGACAGAATTGGAAGAACTGGTCGACTATCTCGCATATTTCCGCGAGGCTGGCGGCGTGATTCCCATGGAATCGAATGAAGGCGAAAATGCCGTGCGCCTCATGACCGTGCACGGCGCCAAGGGACTCGAGTTTCCCCACGTCTTCATTCTTCGCGCCAATGCCAATTCGTTCCCTTGCTCGCATAAGGAGACGCTGGTCGCACTTCCCAGGGAACTGCGCGATGCCGATTCCATCACCGAGGCCGATGACAAGACGCTGCACGGTCAGGAGGAGCGCCGTTTGTTCTACGTGGCCATGACCCGCGCCCGCGACTCGCTACACATTTACTCAAGGCAGGGCAAAGGCAAGGCCAACAAGAATCCCGACGGCTACATGCGCGAGTTGATCGAGAACAAGAACCTTGCGCGCTGGCTGACCGCGACACCGGCGCGTGGTTCGCAAACCAGCCTCGACATTTTCGCCGAAGCCTCGGTGGCCTATCCCGCCGAATCGCAGACCAACCTATGGTTCGAGCTTCCGGTGCTGGAGGGGTTGGAATCGCGGCTCAGCGCGTCTGCCGTCGACACCTACGAACGCTGCGGATTGCAGTTCAGGCTCGAACGCGACTGGCGCCTGTCGGCCAAGCCTGCCGCCGCCATGCAGTATGGGGCGGCGATTCATCGCGTGCTCAAAACTTACTTCGATTCTGTAACCCTCGGCCGGCCCAAGACCGAAGATGAACTCATCGAACTGTTCCGCCTCGATCTGGCCGAAGCCAAGATTCTGGAACCCTACCAGCACGAACTCTACGAGAAGCAGGGCATTGCGCAACTGCGTGACTTCTTGGCAACGGCCAGCGCTACGACTCCGCAGGTTCTGCATACCGAACAATCCTTCGAGATTCATGTGGGCCAGACCGTGGTGGTCGGCCGTATCGATCGCATCGACCAGCGCCCCGACGGCAGCGTGGCCATTGTCGACTACAAGACCGGCAAGGCCCGTGATCAGGAAGACGCAGACGAGAGTCTGCAGCTCTCCTTGTACGCCATCGCAGCCCGGGAAAAATGGGGATACACCGTCGGCGCACTTATTTTTCACAACCTGGAGGAGAACGTTCCCGTCATTACGACTCGCAGCGAGGGCCAATTGCTGGCGGCCCGCGACCGTGTGGACGCCGCTGCTCAGGGCATTACCGCGGGCGTTTTCAAAGCGAAGACGGGGATGCACTGCAATTTCTGCGCGTTTCGGAGTTTGTGTCCGGAGAAGGAGAAGCGGATTCCGCGTCGTGTGGAGAGCTGTGCCGGTCAGTCGAACTAGCAGGTTTGCGCCCGACGATTCCTAGCCCAAAAAACTTAGGGGACGCTCTTGAGCGTCCCCTATTGCCTTGGTACTGAACCTTACTTAGTGTTTCTTTTTCTTCTTTGCCTTTTTCTTGGTTGCCATTGTTCCTATTCTCCCTTCCATTTTTCATGGAAAATGTCGCAGCGGTCTTCATACTGCAACTAGTTGATGTATAGAGTTAATGAAAAATGAAGTCAAGAAAAAAATGATGATCGAACCGTGCAAGGTCGCGATACCGAAGTCACACCGGAAGAGTTTTCGAAGCGGAAGTCAACTAAATTCTTTCCAGACGACAGTGAGTCGCGCGAAATTTCTTCCGCGAACACGTCGCGAAAAGGGAGTTGAAGTCGGCAGCAATGCAACCCTCAACCGGCTTCAAGGCAAAGGCGATCACTACTGCGAGCGGCGCATTTCCGCGCGCCAGCATCTATAATGAGAAACGCGAAATCTTCGCGGGAGCTTGATTCATGGCCTCTTTTGACGATGTTGTCATCATCTCCGGCTGCCGCACTGCGGTCGGAAAGTTTCAGGGCAGCCTTTCCGATTTCAGCGCTACGCAACTCGGCGCCATTGCTGTCCGCGAGGCCGTCAGACGGGCGAGTGTCGAAATTGCTCAGATCGACGAGTGCATCATGGGCAACGTCGTGTCCGCCGGACTCGGCCAGAATCCGGCGCGGCAGGCCGCCATCTTCGGTGGACTGTCACCTGCGACAGGTGCCATGACAATCAACAAGGTTTGCGGCTCAGGACTGAAATCCGTCGCGCTTGCGGCGCAAGCGGCGCAGACGGGAAACAGTTCCGTTGTCGTTGCGGGCGGCATGGAATCGATGACCAACGCTCCCTATCTTCTGCCGCAGGCGCGCAAAGGATATCGTCTCGGCAATGCGCAGATTGTCGATTCCATGGTCCACGATGGCCTCTGGGACATTTACAACGACTACCACATGGGCATCACGGGCGAGAACGTCGCCGAGAAATACGGCATCACGCGCGAAGAGCAGGATGAGTTTGCGTTGAACTCGCACCGCAAGGCGCTGTCGGCGATCAAGGAATGCCGCTTCAAGTCGCAAATCGTTCCGGTCGAGATTCCGGCGAAGAAGAAGGGCGCGCCGCCAACCATCTTCGATAAAGACGAGAGCCCCCGCGAAGACACGACCATCGAAGTGTTGCGTGCCCTGAAGCCCGCCTTCAAGAAGGACGGCACCGTCACCGCCGGGAATGCGCCTGGTGTTAACGACGGCGCTGCGGCCCTGGTCGTTACCAGCGCCAAGCGCGCGGCGGAGCTCGGCGCGAAGCCCATGGTCCGCATCGTGGCCCAGGCGACCAGCGGAGTCGAGCCCAAGTGGGTGATGATGGCTCCCGTGGGCGCCGTCCGCACGATCTGGGAAAAGACTGGCTGGAAGAACGAAGACGTCGACCTCTACGAACTCAACGAAGCTTTTTCGGTGCAGGCGCTGGGAGTGATGCGCGAGTTGGGACTGAATCCCGACAAAGTCAACGTGAACGGCGGCGCCGTGGCGATCGGCCATCCCATCGGAGCCAGCGGCGCGCGCGTGCTGGTTACGCTGATTTATGAAATGATCCGCCGTGATGTGAAGCGGGGAATTGCTGCGTTGTGCCTCGGCGGAGGGAATGCCGTGGCCATGGCCGTCGAACGCTAGGACGCCGATGCTCGGGTGTGTTTACCCCACCGCCGAAATCGGGAGCGTCACCGTGAATACCGATCCGCCTTCGGGAGAGTTGGCCGCTTCCACGCTGCCGTTGTGCTCTTTCATCACCGACTTGCAGATGCTTAGGCCCAATCCTGTGCCGCGCCCCGGCCGCTTCGTCGTATAAAAAGGATCGAAGATGCTTGACAGGCTTTCCTTCGGGATTCCAGGGCCGTCGTCGTGAAAACTCACCCAGACGGAATTGTCGCCTTTGCCCAATCGAATTCGCAGCGTGCCTTTATCCCGTGTCTCGCGGATCGCCTGCTCGGCATTGACGATCAGGTTCAGAAACACTTGCATCAACTGGTGCGGATCGCCGAGCGCATACGGCACTCCCGCCTCTTTCAGAAAGTCGACCGTAATGTTGTTCTTGCGCAGCGAATAGGCATGCAGGTTCAGGGTGCGCTCCACCACTTCCACCAGGTTGATGCGGCTCTTGCCGGGCGCGGGAGGGCGCGAGAAATACGTGAGGTTCTGCACGATCTCGGCTGCGCGTCGCGCCTGCTGCTGCAGCATGGCTAGCTGCTTGCGCGACACTTCGTTGGTCTCGGTGTCTTGCAGTAGTTCGCTCACGCCCATGATGCTGGTCAAAGGATTATTGAGTTCGTGGGCGACGCCCCCAATCATTGCGCCCATGGCCGCCAGGCGCTCGCTCTGCACCACCTGCTGTTCCAGTTTCCGTTCAACCGTAATATCGCGGACCGAAATAATGACTCCACTGGTCTTTCCCTCGGCATCGACCAGTTGGCTGCCGGCCGCGCGCATCGTCCGCCAGTCTCCATCGTGATGCCGCGCCCCGTACTCCGCCGATGCGAAAGCCTCTTTGCCGGAAACGACTTCATGGTAGAGAGCGGCCAACTCGGGTGAATGATCGGCCAGTTCAGAAATTTTTTTGCCTAACATTTCTTGCGGCTGGTAACCCAGAAGATCGCGAGCCCGCGCACTTACGAACGTGTAGCGTTCCTCTAAGTCGACCACCAGAATCAGGTCTGGGAAACTTTCCAGCAGACGCCGGCGAAACTCCTCCTGCTGCGCCAGTTCCTGTTCCATCTTCCGCTTTTCCGTGATGTCAACCAGCGTTCCCTGATAGCGGATAATGTTGCCGGATGTATCCCATACCGCGCGCGAGGAGTCCAGAAAGACCGCGGCCGTTCCATCCCTGCGCCGCAGTTTGATTTCGCGGGTGCGAATCCCTCCGCGGTCGTCAACCGCCCGCCCCAGCACAGGCTGGCCGGAATCGAAGTTCAACGCCGCCGGCTCCGCCGCCAGAAGTTCCCGCTTCTCCGGATAGCCCAGCATGTTCACCAGAGCCGGATTGGCGTCCAGTAAATGTCCTTCCGGAGTGCTGAAGTAGACGCCCTCCTGCAAGGTCTCGAACAACTCGGTGAAGCGCATTTCTTTCTCGCGCTGCTCGGTCACGTCGCGCCCCAGCAGGCTGGCGCCGACCACCTCGTCGCCTTTGATAATGCCGTTCAGCACGCATTCAAAATAAAGCGGCCGCGAACTGTTCTTCAGCCGGATTCGCACCGTCCCGGACCATCGCCTTTTTTCCAGAAAGCGCCCCAGGCCGCGTTCCACATCCGCTTGCGTCGGCTCCTCGACCAGTTCGTAGATCTTGCGACCTACCAGTTCGGAGTAAGTCGCACCGGTCAACTCGGTGATGCGCCGGTTGACCGTGCGCAGGGTGCCGTCAAGCGAGACCGCGCACGCGGGGTCGTCGAAGGAATCGATCAACTCTTTGAAGTTGCGCTGCGAGCGCAGAATGACCTGGCTGAGCTGGTCAAGTTGCTCTTCCGAAGGCGCGGCTCCCACGTGCTGCAATCCGCGCAGCAGGCCCTTGAGTTCGCTGACTTCGCGACGCCGTCCGTAGGCGTAGACCGCGAACAGGATCGAAAGAGCCAGCACCCCAACCGGAATTACACGAAGCGAATAGGGGATGTTTTCCAGCCGCTCCCACAGCAGCGCGGCCAGCGCGACCGACAGGAAGACCAGAAACAGCAAAACCCATCGCCATAATTGCGATTCTTCCTGGTCCAGATTTCCGGGAGGGCGCGGGGCGGGCAGAGGGTTCAAGGGGTCTGTCGTCATGGGCGAAACTGCCGATCGATGAAGCCGTTTCTATTCTATACGCGCCGGTGGATCCGGGGCAGGGCGGCTCTTGATGACCAAGGTTCAACTACCCCGAGAAAATCTGGTCAGATCCGTAGAGCGTTTTGCGTGCGGAGCTGCGAGAAGTGGTGAAAGACCGCCTGTTTTCCACAGACCTCTGGTGACATCCATCACAGCCAACCCTGCACCTCCGTGCGTAAGGTTGGTAGTTAGCACATCAGGACTTCGTGTGTCCAAAGTCGGGTGCCCCATTTTTCGCGTCTTTTGCGAGAAAGTGGGGATTTGCCGCCGCTCTCTTCATGCTGGATAAGACATGCTCTATAAGACTCTCAGCGCCGCGGTCTACGGCATCGATGCCAACATTATTCAGGTGGAAGTTGATTGCTCCGGCATCAAGTGCGATCAGGACCACTTCCACACGGTTGGCCTGCCGGACGCCGCCGTGCGCGAAAGCCGCGACCGCGTCCGCGCCGCGCTGAAGAACTGTGGCTACGACATCCCGCCTACGCATATCACCATCAATCTGGCCCCGGCCGATATCAAGAAAGAAGGTTCCGGCTTCGACCTGCCCATGGCCCTCGGCATTGTCGGAGCCTATGGTGGCCTCACCAAGAAAGACATGACGGATTGTCTGTTTGTCGGCGAGCTCTCGCTCGACGGGGGCGTTCGCGGCGTACGGGGAGCCCTGCCCATAGCCATTGAAGCTCGCAGCAAGAAGATCGCCAGAATGGTTGTGCCTGAGGCTAATGCCAAAGAGGCCGCGATGGTCTCGGGCCTGGACGTGTATCCTGTGCGCTCGCTGCTCGACGTGATCCACTTCGTGAACTCCGGTAATGGCATCGTCCCCATCAAAGCCGACGGCGACTCGTTGCTGCGCGAGTCGCAGCGGTTCTTCGTCGATTTCAAAGATGTCCGCGGGCAGCAGACCGCCAAACGCGCCATCGAGATTGCCTGCGCCGGAGGCCACAACATCCTCATGATCGGCCCGCCCGGCTCTGGCAAGACCATGCTGGCCAAGCGCATGCCCACCATCCTGCCACCCTTTACGTTCGAAGAAGCGCTGGAGACGACCAAGATTCATAGCGTAGCGGGGGTGCTTGACCAAGGTACGGGCCTGGTCGGAACCCGCCCTTACCGTTCACCGCATCACACGATTTCGGACGCCGGGCTGATCGGAGGGGGCGCAATCCCGCGCCCTGGCGAAGTTTCACTCGCCCACAACGGGCTGCTGTTTCTCGACGAACTGCCAGAATTCCCTCGCAATGTGCTGGAAGTCCTGCGCCAGCCGCTCGAAGACGGTACGGTGTCGATCGCCCGCGCCTCCATGTCGTTGACGTTCCCCGCGCGCTTCATGCTGGCCGCTGCCATGAACCCATGCCCCTGCGGTTTCCACAACGACCGCACACGCGACTGCCAGTGCACCACGCCCATGATCCAGCGCTACGTCTCGAAAATTTCCGGCCCGCTGATGGACCGCATTGACATTCACATCGATGTTCCGGCGGTGAATTACAAAGAGATGCGGTCGACCCACGAACCGGAAAGCTCGGCCACGATTCGCGAGCGCGTCATCCGCGCCCGCCAGAAGCAGATCGCACGCTTCGCCTCGTCTCGCGAAAAACTCTACTGCAACGCCCAGATGCACTCCCGCCACATCCGGACATTCTGCGAACTGTCGGCCGACTGCGAGCGCCTACTCGAACGTGCCATGACTCAGCAGGGCCTGAGTGCCCGCGCCCACGACCGCATCCTGAAAGTGGCCCGCACCGTCGCGGACCTGGAAGACTCCGCGAACCTGGAACCCAAACACATTGCCGAGGCCATTCAGTATCGCAGTTTGGACCGCACGTACTGGGCGTAGGGCAGTGGAGGACCGGGAGAGGCCGGGTGCCCCATTTCTCGCGTTCTTTGCGAGAAGTGGGTCTCTCGCCTGCCGAAGCCAGTTCTAGAATCCCTTGGCTTTCAGCAGAACGTCGAGATCCTGCGGATGCAGCGCGCGCACCATGGCATCTTCGCGGCTGAGATCATTCTGAAAGACCAACTGGGCTAGCGACTCCTCCAGCGTGAATGAACCTTGCTTGCGGGTGATGGTGATTTCCTGCTGCAGATGCTGCAGGGCGTTTTTGCGGATGTGCTGGCGCGCGCCGTAGCCGACCATCAGCAGTTCCGCGGCGGGCACACGGCCACCGTTACGCCGCGGGATGAGAGTCTGGGTCAGCATGGCGGCCAGCGCCATGGCCATCTCGGCACGAATGGAGTGCTGCCGCTCCTGCGGGAACGAATCGGCGATGCGCGAGACCGTCGAGGCCGCGTCAGTGGTATGCAGCGTCGTGAACACGAGATGTCCCGTCTCGGCGGCCGATAGCGCGATTCTTGCCGTCTCCGGATCGCGCATCTCGCCCACGACGATCACGTCCGGCGCCTGCCGCAGCGCCGCTCGCAGCGCGGTAGGGAAGTCGGGAGCATCAATCCCGATTTCCACCTGCTCAATCACGCTCAGGTTATGGGCATGTTCGTATTCGATGGGATCTTCAATCGTGACAATGTGGCGCGCTTCCCGCTGGTTGATTTCGTTGACCAACGCGGCCAGAGTTGTGGTCTTGCCCGAGCCCGTGGCTCCGCCGATAATCACCAGGCCGCGCCGCAACTTGGCCAGCGCAGCGATTCCCGGCGGCAGGCGAAGTTCGTCGATCGCCGGTATTTTCGAGGGCAGGGCGCGCACCGTCGCGGCGGCGAGTCCGCGCTCGTGATGCAGATTGATGCGGAACCGTCCCAGCCCTTCCACACGATAGGACGAATCAGCGATGTGATGCCCGGCATAATCCTGGCGCGCATGGGGCGCCAGCACCGGCAGCACGGCTGCCTCGATTTCCTCGCCGGTCAGAGGACTGTTACCGATGACGACCAGAGTTCCCTCCACGCGAATGGACGCTGGTGCCCGCGGCACCAGCAGCAGGTCGCTGCCCTTCCGCGCAACCAGCTGCTCCAGCCATGAATTGAGCTGGTCAGAGTGGTGCGGCCGGGTTTCGGAATGAATCACCTGTACGCGCGCTGGATTTCCTTCGGCTGTCATCGTCCTTCCTTAGATGCTACAACGCGCGTCCCCGCACCGTGTAGCGCCGCCGTCCGCGGCGGCTGTCGCGGGGGCGTCCCGCCTGCGCTCTCGACACCGGCACGCCCCGCGCCCGGATTTACCCGCGCCTCGATTTACCCTTGACCTCTCCCGCCTCAGGGATAGCCTCCCGAGGACGCCCTGCCGTTAACCTCACCAGGAGGCTTCGCATGGTTCCGCTCTCCGCTCTATGGCTTCCCATCGTGCTGTCGGCGGTCATCGTATTCGTTGCCAGTTCCGTCATGCACATGGTGTTGCCTTATCACAAAAGTGATTACCAGAAGTTGCCCGACGAAGACAAAGTTCTCCCCGCCCTTCGCGCCGCAGGCCTGAAGCGTGGACTCTACATCTTCCCTTTCACCACGCACAAGGATATGAAGTCGCCGGCGGTAATCGAAAAATATAACCAGGGGCCGGTCGGGATGATGACCATCTTTCCCAGCGGCCCGCCCGTCATGCCGAAATTCCTGGGCCTGTGGCTGGGCTATTGCCTCATCATTGGCTTCTTCGTCGCCTACCTGGCGGCGCATACGGTTGTGCCGGGCGCGCATTATCTGCGCGTCTTTCGCGTCGTGGGGACGGCCGCATTCCTGGGCTACGGTCTGGGGCATATCAGCGACGGGATCTGGAAGGGACAAACCTGGAGTTCGACCATCAAGGAAGTAATCGATGGGCTCGTCTACGCCTTACTGACTGCGGGCACGTTCGGCTGGCTCTGGCCGCGCTAAGACGCCTCTGCCACGCCAATATACGTAAGGACGGACGCATTGGTCCGTTCCGCGAAGCGTAGCGAGCGTGCAGTGTCGTCGTGGGCGGGAACCCCGTTTATTCTCAGCGTGCGAACCAACCCCGGATGAATGCGTCCGGGGCTACATGAGCACGCTAGTTCTCTTCTCGGGGCAGCATATTCCCGGTTCGCAGATAGCGGTTATGCCAGCTCAGCGATTCGGTCAGCAGGTGGGGCGTATGTTTGCCATACGACAGTTGCTCGGCTCGCGAGAGGTAATCCTTTAGCAGTGGTTTATAGTCTGGGCCGGCGCACTTCTCGATGACCAGCTTCGCCCGCTCTTTCGGTGAAAGTCCGCGCAAATCAGCCAGCCCATTTTCCGTGACCAGCACCTGCACGTCATGCTCGGTGTGATCCACGTGCGAGACCATGGGCACGATGGTCGAAATCGTCCCTTTCTTGGCCGACGACGGCGCCATAAAGATCGACAAATATCCATTGCGCGCGAAGTCGCCCGAGCCGCCAATGCCGTTCTGAATGCGCGATCCCATCACGTGCGTCGAGTTCACGTTGCCATAAATGTCGGCCTCGATCATTCCGTTCATTGCAATCACGCCCAGCCGTCGAATGATCCCCGGATTGTTCGAAATCTCCTGCGGCCGCAGCACAATCCGTTCCCGGTAGCTGGCCATATCGGCATTCACTTCGTCGAGCATGGCTGGACTGAGCGAGAAGGCAGTTGCCGACGCCGAGGTTAGCTTGCCCGACTTCAGCAGGCGGATCATTCCATCCTGAATCACCTCCGTATACGAAGTCAGTCCTTCAAACGGACCTTCCTCCAGTCCAAACAGAACTGCGTTCGCGATGTTTCCCACGCCCGATTGCAGGGGCAGGAGGTTTTCCGGCATCCGGCCTTTTTTCACTTCCCAGCTCAGGAACTCCAGAATGTGTCCGGCGATCTTCTTCGAAGCCTCGTCCGGCGCCTTGAATGCGCTATTGCGGTCCGGAGAATCGGTCAATACGATGCCGGCAATCTTCTCGGCTGGTACCTTGAGATAGGGCGTGCCGATGCGGTCGCCCGGCCGCACCAGCGGAATTGGCCTGCGATTCGGAGGCGGCTCCAGACCGTAGTAAATGTCGTGCATCCCCTCGAGCGCCATCGGCTGCCAGGAGTTCACTTCGAGGATGATCCGGTCGGCGCAGTCGACCCAAGTCTTGTTGTTGCCGATCGAGGAACTCGGTACCACCCGCCCGTCTTCCAGGATCGCGGTGACTTCGATCAGCGCCACATCCATCTTGCCCAGAAAGCCGTACTCGACGAACTGGGCGACATGGCTGAGGTGAATGTCCATGTAATCCATTTCGCCGGCATTGATGCGCTTGCGCGTCTCCGGATCGGACTGGTAGGGAAGCCGCAGGTGAATGCCGCCAGCCATGGCCAGCGCCCCATCAAGTTCCGGCCCGGTCGAAGCCCCGGTGAACACGCTGACCTGAAACTTCTGCCCGTGGAAATGGGCGTCGGCAATGCGATGCGCCAGTTCAATCGGCACCGCCTTCGGATAACCCGACCCGGTAAATCCGCTCATGCCAATCTGGTCGCCAGAACGAATCAGAGCCGCCGCTTCTTCGGCGCTCATGATCTTCTTCTCTAAACTGGGGTTCAAAACGCGCGTAGTGCTTGAGGTCGCGGTCGACATGGACAGGTTCTCCCGATGAATGAATAATCCTCTACAACGGTAGTGGCCCCGGCCTTAGCGGTCTGTGACTTCCATCACACGCGAGTGTGGTGAGCTTTGTTGCGCCAGAAAGAACTCTTCACATTGACGAAAAACCAGAGACCCTTCGCGGCTGCATGCGTTGCCGTCCCTTCACGGACCGACCTGCCCGAAATCGGACAATTTCGATCCTTGGCGAGCGCTACCCAGAGATTTCAGCGCGTTCTCTCCTCCGCGAAGTCCGGCTAAGCTGTTGATTCCAAAATGCAGGGCTGCCGACGCCCACCGCGATCGGTGCCACTCTGGGCGTGGCATTGCACCGACCTGCCAGTTTGACAATTAATTACTTGACCTCCTCTTCTGTTGCAGCTAAATTAGACAGTTCCAGGTACTTCCGGAAGCTTCTGGGCCGTTTTTGCGTCGCCTGCGCCCAAGGAGCCAAGCCCAGAAAATTGAGCATCTTCGGAGGCCTGTCGCGCATCTATTCAATGTGAGTTTTACGCTAACTCCTTTACAACCTGTTAGGAATCAGTGACTTAGATCGAGCTGTGGGGTTCGGGTCACCCTCCCTGGTGGGAAGGATGAAGCGCAAGGCCACCATCATAAAAGTAAGGAGAAAGAAAGCACATGCGCTCTGATCGTGTGTTTGATGCTTTACAGACTCTGCGGAACCGGTATATGCTTTGTCAGCTTGCCTCCAAGGCCACGCGGAAGTTCCACCGGCCCAGCACCAGAATCCAGGAAACGATGAACGGTGTGTTGGATCGGATCGCGGGCGCGGAGCGGCAAGATATTTTGTCGGAACCAGAGAATTTTGCTGAGGCACAACGGCGGGCTGCTTAACCAGCCCCGCCTTCCTGCCTGGTAGTACTTGCGTCTTTCCTGAGTCCCCTCCTTTTGAAAATCTCCCGTTGCCACTAGCGAACAAACCTTAGTGCACGGGTTCAGGTGAATCATGACCATTGCTGAGTTGAAAGAAAAGAACATCACTGAGTTGACCAAGATCGCAAGGACCTTGGATCTGCCCGGTGCCAGCGGTATGCGCAAGCAGGACTTGATCTTCAAGATTCTGCAGGCGCAGAGCGAAAAAGAAGGCCACATCTTTGCCGAAGGCGTGCTGGAAATTCTGCCCGACGGCTACGGTTTTCTCCGCTCTCCCGACTACAACTACCTTCCCGGCCCCGACGACATCTACGTCTCGCCTTCGCAAATCCGCAAATTCGATCTGAAGACCGGCGACACCATCAGCGGCCAGGTGAGGCCTCCGCATGAGGGCGAAAAGTATTTCGCGCTGGTCAAGATTGAAGCCGTCAACTTCGAATCGCCCGATGAAGCGCGCAACAAGATCCTGTTCGACAACCTGACGCCGCTGTATCCGCAGGAGCGCCTCAAACTCGAGACCACACGCGAGAACGCCAGCGCCCGCGTCATGGACTTGCTCACGCCCCTCGGCAAAGGCCAGCGCGGACTGATCGTTTCTCCGCCACGCGCCGGCAAGACCATGCTGCTGCAGAATGTGGCCAACTCGATTACGGCGAACCATCCCGAAGTCGTTCTGATGGTGCTTCTCATCGACGAGCGCCCGGAAGAAGTTACTGACATGCAGCGCTCGGTCAAAGGCGAAGTAATATCTTCAACCTTTGACGAGCCCGCCGCCCGCCACGTGCAGGTCGCCGAAATGGTGATCGAAAAGGCAAAGCGATTAGTCGAGCACAAACGTGACGTTGTGATCCTGCTCGATTCGATTACCCGTCTCGCCCGCGCTTATAACACGATTGTTCCGCCCTCCGGCAAAGTGCTCTCTGGCGGCGTGGACTCAAACGCCTTACAGCGTCCGAAGCGTTTCTTCGGCTCGGCCCGCAACATCGAAGAAGGCGGCTCGCTCACCATCATCGCCACTGCGCTGATCGACACCGGTTCCCGCATGGATGACGTGATCTTTGAAGAATTCAAAGGCACGGGCAATTCGGAAATCATCCTCGAGCGCAAGCTGGTCGACAAGCGCGTCTTCCCGGCCATCGATATTCAACGCTCGGGCACGCGAAAAGAAGAGCTGCTCATCCCGAAAGAAGACCTGCAGCGCATCTGGGTCCTGCGCAAAGTCCTGAATCCGCTGTCGCCCGTGGAAGCCATGGAACTGCTGGTCGAACGCCTGAACAAGACTAAGGCAAACGCCGAGTTCCTGGCCAATATGAGCTCGCTGTAAACACGTAGCCCCGGACGCATTCGTCCGGGGGCGCTCGCTTCGCTTCGCAGGGCGGACCCTTCGACTTCGCTCAGGGCAGGCTGCGTCCGCCCCTACGTAATCCTTCCTTGTTCCCCAGTGCACTCTGTGGTGAATTCTTTTTCCCGCGAAGTATAATTTCCCCGAGCAGTGCTCGCCGACTCTCCGCGAGGTACCCGTGCGACCCCGATTCGCTGCCAGCATGTACGTTTGTTGCCTGTGTATTTTCACCGGCTTCGCGCCGTACGCGAGTGCACAAAGGCAATCGATCCCACCCTCTCCGCCACCCGTCAACGGAGCGCCCCCAATCACCGACGCAGATGAAGCCCGGGACCGCCTCGCCGCCGATATGGCCAAGAAGGCCGCCAAGGAACGCGCCGCCGCCCTCAAGAGCGACACGGATAAGTTGCTGAAGCTATCGGTCGAACTGAAGCAGTCCGTGGACAGGTCCGACGAAAACGTTCTCTCCCTCGACGTGATCAAGAAGGCCGAGGAGATCGAGAAACTCGCCCGCAGCGTAAAAGAAAAAATGAAGGGGCCGAATTAGAAGAAGAGACGCCCCGATGTGTACCCAGTACGGAAGGTTGCCTGCCTATTAAACCCTTCGCGATCTTTCCTCACCGAAACTCCTTCTTGCCCGGCGGGTTTGCATTCAGTAGCCGCGGATTGCGGTCGGAGGAAAAAAGATTATGAAACGCGCGATTGCTGGAGTTCTCTTGCTGGTAGCGATGAGTGTGGCCCCGGCGTTGGCCTGGGACGGTGACCGCGGCTTACGCCGCGACATTCGGCACGACGAGGTCAGAATCGCACACGACCGCCGCGAGTTGCGCCGCGACTTGTACTACGGAAATTACGCCGCCGCGCGCCACGAGCGCCGCGAACTGCGCCACGAGTATCGTGACGTCAATCGCGACCGCCGAGAACTGGGCTGGCGTTAGCCTTCTTGTAGCGCCGGCGGCGCTACGATCTATCCTCTACTCCGCGCCCTGCTT